>NZ_JBIALC010000013.1:0-186363 GCF_042873195.1 Micromonospora arida
ATGCCAGGCACCATCTACCAGCGCACCCAAGATCCCTACCAACTGACACATGTATCGGGACTTCACCACTGACAGATGTCATGGGACTGAATAGTCAGGTGCTGACGGAAACTGTCCAAGATTGCGAGCTGTGGCGGGTGAAGCTGCCTGGGTCGCGCCGCCGACGAGCAGTTGATCTCTGTCTTCACGGGAGATCAACGGACTCGGCGGCCAGTCGGGCAGCTCGCATGGTCAGGTAGAGCTGTTCTGGGCGGCTGCTCGTGCGGGCGGCGGCGATCCGGTAGTCGGCGATCGCCTGGGCCTGGTCGCCGGCCATCTCGTGCAGGTGGGCGCGGGCGGCGGCTAGCCGGTGGTGTCCGGCCAACTGCGGGTCGTGGGTCAACGCGTCGAGGGCGGCCAGGCCGGCGGCGGGTCCGTGCACCATGGCCGTCGCCACGGCCCGGTTGAGGGCCACCACCGGGCTGCCGGCCAAGCGTTCCAGCACCTCGTAGAGCGCCAGGATCTGCGGCCAGTCGGTCTGCTCGGTGCTCGACGCCTCGTCGTGCAGGGCGGCGATGGCGGCCTGTACCTGGTACGGACCGACCGGCCCGCGCGGCAGGGCCTGGGTGACCAGTGCGATGCCCTCGGCGATCGCCGTCGCGTCCCAGCGGCTGCGGTCCTGATCGGCCAGTGAGATCAGCTCGCCGGAGGGCCCGGTTCGCGCCGGGCCGCGTGCCTCGGTGAGCAGCATCAACGCCAGCAGCCCGGCCGATTCGCTGTCGTTCGGCAGCAGCGTGTGCAGTGCGCGGGTCAGCCGGATCGCCTCGGCCGCGAGGTCGACGCGGCGCAGGTCCGGGCCCGTGGTGCTGGTGTGCCCCTCGGTGAAGACCAGGTACAGCACCTGTCGTACGGCGATCAGCCGGTCCGCCCGCTCCGCCGGCTCGGGCATCCGGAACGGCAGCCCGGATGCCCGGATGCGCTGCTTGGCCCGGCTGATCCGCTGGGCCATCGTCGCCTCGGGCACCAGGAACGCGCGGGCGATCTCGGCGGTGGTCAGCCCGCCGACGGCGCGCAGTGTCAGTGCCACCGCCGACGTCGGCGCGAGCGCCGGGTGGCAGCAGAGGAAGAGCAGGACCAGCGTGTCGTCCCGCTCGGCGGTCAACTCCTCGTCCGGGGCTGGCGCGTACCGCTGGTCGTCCGGATCCCGGCGGGCGACCAGGTCCTCCCGGCGGCGTCGGGCCTGCTCCCCGCGGACCAGCTCGATCATCCGCCGGTAACCGACCTGGATCAGCCAGCCACGGGGGTTCGCCGGTAGTCCCTCGGTCGGCCACTGGGTGGCGGCGCCCAGCAGGGCCTCCTGCACCGCGTCCTCCGCCGTGGCGAAGTCACCGAAGCGGCGGCTGAGCACGCCGAGGACCTGCGGCGCCAACTCGCGCAGCAGGTCCTCGATGCGGGGATCGGTGTTCAGCCCCTCACAGCTCCTCTGCCGGGGCGGACATCACCGGGTGCACCTCGATCGGCATGTTCAGCGGCCGGCCGCCGGGGCCGGGTGCCGTGGAGATGTGCGCGGCCAGCTCCACGGCCCGCTGCGGGCTCTCGCAGTCGACGATCCAGAAGCCGGCCAGGAACTCCTTCGTCTCGGCGAACGGCCCCTCGGTGACCACCGGTGCCCCGCCCTCACCGGCGCGGACGATCCGGGCCTGGTGCGGGCCGCCGAGGCCCTGCCCGTCGACCCACTCGCCGGCGGCGGTGAGCTTGGCGTTGACCTCGCCCATGAAGGCGATGTGCGCCCGGACCTCGTCCTGGGTCCAGGTGTCGATGCTCGGGAAGTCGGTCCCGGCGGCGCTGAACTGCATCAGCAGCATGTACTTCATGGTTGGCTCCTCACGCCTGCGCACCGTCGTCGGTGCTCTCACCCTGAGGTAGAAGCCGGCACCGCCGTTCTCGACACCCCGAGCAAAGAAATTTCTAGTCGACGGCGTCGACCTCCAGCACCAGACTTTGCTCCGGGTGCAGAGCGGGCAGCTGCACACCCACCCGGGCCAGCGCCGCCCCGCTGAGGGTGAGACCAGCTGCCAGCCAGGTGGGTGGGGACAGGTCGATGCTCGCCGGGGCCGGTACGCCCGACACCTGTCGCACCCGGTACCGCCGGCCCGGGTCGAGGCCGGGCAGCCGCACCGCGCCGGGCACCTGCGTCACCGAGGTGGCCAGCCGGGCCACCGCGTACACCGCTCGGGTGTTGTCGTGATCAACCACGCCGTGCGCCCAGACGGCCGGGTCCGGGTGATCGACCCGGACCACCCGACCGGCGTGCAGCAGCGGGCGCAGCCGCTTGTGCAGCGCCACCCAGGCGGCCAGCTCGGTCTGCTCGGCGGCGCTGATCGAGGCGATGTCCCACTCGATGCCGTGGTGGCCGAAGAGCGCCGTCGCCGCCCGGAAACCCAGGTCATGTACGCGGTTGGTGGTGTGCGAGCGTTCCGGGCCGACGTGGGTGCCGATCAGCTCCGGTGGCAGCAGCAGCCCCGTCCAGCGTTGGATGCTGAGCCGCTCCAGGGCGTCGTTGCAGTCGCTGGCCCAGACCCGGTCGGTACGCGCCAGGATGGCCAGGTCCACCCGGGCCCCGCCGGACGAGCAGCTTTCGATCTCCACACCCGGGTGCCGATTGCGCAACTCGTCGAACAGCCGGTAGACCGCCAGGGTCTGCCCGTGCACCCCGGGGCGGCCATGGTGCCCGGCCTCGGTGAGGTCCCGGTTCTGGTCCCACTTGAGGTACCGGATGCCGGGGTGGTCGGTGAGCAGCGTGTCGAGTCGTTCCAGCACATAGTCGTACGCCTCGGGGCGGCCCAGGTCGAGCACCTGCTGGTGACGCCAGGCCGGCGGCAGCCGCCCCGGCACGGCGAGGACCCAGTCGGGGTGCGCGCGGAACACGTCCGAGTCGGGGTTGACCATCTCCGGCTCGACCCAGAGGCCGAACTGGAGGCCCTGGCCGGTGACGTGGTCGATCAGCGGTTGCAGGCCGTCCGGCCAGACGCCCTCGTCGACGTACCAGTCGCCGAGCCCGGCGGTGTCGTCGCGCCGGCCGCGGAACCAGCCGTCGTCGAGCACGAACCGCTCCACGCCGATCTGCGCGGCCCGGTCGGCGAGAGCCCGCAGCCGGTCCAGGTCGTGGTCGAAGTAGACCGCCTCCCAGACGTTGAGGGTCACCGGGCGGGGGTAGCGCGGGTGCCCGGGGCGGGCCCGGAGGTGGCTGTGCAGCACGTCGCTGAGCCCGTCCAGACCGGTGTCGGACCAGACCGCGTAGAGCAGGGGAGTCTCGTACGACTCGCCGGGGTCGAGCCGGACCTCGCCGGGGGCCAGCAGCTCGCCGCCGCCAAGGGTGGACTCGCCGGTGGGCCGACGTTCGGCGAACGTGACGTGGTCGCCGCTCCAGGCGGTGTGCACCGCCCAGACCTCGCCGTGGCCGAAGCCGAACCCGGTGGTGCCGGCCACCAGCAGCAGAGTGGCGTCGTGCCCGGTACGGCCGTGCCGCCCCTCGCGGACCCAGGCGCCGTGCTGCCACGGGTGCCGCTGCGGCGACCGTTCCCGACACCACCGGCCGGTCAGGTCGAGCAGTTCCGTGGCGACCGCCGGCACCGGCAGCACCGGCGTCAGCTCCCGCAGCTCGTACGCGCTGTCGCCGTCGTTGCACAGCCGGTGTCGAACGGTCAGCAGGCCGTACGGGTCGAGCGTGATCTCGATGGTCACTGTCAGCCCGGCGGCCGAGTCCGACGCCCGGACGGTCACCCGTGCCGGTCCGTCGGCGGGCTGGTCGACATTGAGACCGTCCAGCCGGAACGCGGTGGACCAGTCGGCGCCGTCGCGGTGCCCGGCCAGGCCGGGCCGCCCGCTCCAGCCGGCGCTCACCTCCGGCAGCAGGGACAGCACGGTCGGCTCGTCGAAGCTGCTCGGCACCACCGGCGGTACGGTCGCGTCGGTGAGCTGGCGCAGGCCGTCGTCGTCGAGGTCGCCGACGTCGCCGCCCCAGTGCACGACCCGGGGCAGCCCCGGGCCGCGCGCGTCGAGCACCAGGCTGGTCCGCGCGCGGCGCAGGTGCAGGATCGTCATCCTTTGGAGGCCCCCAAGGTCAGGCCCCGAACGAAGTGCCGCTGGAGCATAAAGAAGATCACCAGGGTGGGGATCGCGACGAGCACGCTGCCCGCCGAGACCAGGTTGTTGTCGGTGAAGAACTCACCGCGCAGGTTGTTGAGCGAGCTGGTCACCGGGAACTTGTCGCCGGTGCGCATGAGGACGGTGGCCCAGAAGAACTCGTTGTAGATCCAGGTCACCTCCAGCGTCGCCAGCGCGGCCAGGGCCGGTCGGCACAGCGGCATGGTGACCTGCCAGTACTGCCGCCAGATGCTCGCCCCGTCGACCATCGCCGCCTCGTACAGGTCACGGGGCAGCGCCTTCATGTAGTTGCTGAGCACGAAGACACAGAAACCACACTGGAAGGCCACGTTGATCAGGATCAGGCCCCAGTAGCTGTCGTAGAGCAGCTCCGAGTCACTCATGAACTCCGGAAGCGGCACCTCGGTGAACAGCCGGAACAGCGGGATGAGCAGCGCCTGCTGGGGCAGCAGGTTGGCCGCGGTGAAGATCCCGAGCAGGACGAGGTTGAGCTTCCAACTGAACCGGGCGATGACGAACGCCACGCAGGAGGCTAGGAAGAGGGTCAGCAGCACCGCCGGCACTGTGATGTACACCGAGTTGAGGAAGTGCTGCCCGAACTCCGCCGTCCGCCAGGCGGTGACGTAGTTGTCGAAGGTCCAGCCGCCGAAGGAGACATAGCCGTTCGCGGCGGTGTAGTCGTACGAGCGCAGCGAGGTCAGCACCGCCCAGGCGATCGGGAAGAGCCAGGCCAGCGAGACGACGATGAGGAAGCCGTGCAGCAGGATCCGTAACGGGGTCAGCTTGCGGCGGCGCGGCGGCGCGTCGGCCCCGCCCTCGGTACGCCGGGTGACGGTCGCGGTGCTCATTCCCGGTTCTCCCTCATCACGGTCGCCAGGTAGATGGTGATGAAGACCAGCGAGACGACCAGCATGATCGTTGCCAGTGCCGAGCCGAAGCCGATCCGGCTCGCCTCACCCACCACGTTCTGGGTGACCAGCGCGGAGATCAGCTCCAGCCCGTTGCGGCCCTTGTTGACCACCCAGACCAGGTCGAACGCGCGCAGCGACTCGATCACGGTCACCACCAGCACGATGATGTTGATGGGTCGCATGACCGGGAACACGACCCGGAAGAACGCCCGGCTCTCCGATGCGCCGTCGACCGCTGCGGCCTCGCGCAGCGACGGGTCGACGCCCTTCAGGCCGGCCAGGTAGAGCAGCATGATGTACCCGACGTGCCGCCACCCGGAGGCAACCATCACGGCCCAGATGTTGACGTTCGAGTCGCCGTACCAGTCGATGCTGGTGCCGAAGACGGCGTTGATCAGCCCCTGGTCCCGGGAGTAGAGCAGCTGCCAGACGAAGCCGATCAGCGCCAGCGAGAGCACCACCGGCAGGTAGAGCGCGGTCTGGTAGAAGCGACTGCCGCGCAGTTCCTTGTCCAACAGCACGGCCAGGAACATGCCGAAGGGGGTGGCGACCACGAACAGCGCCGCCAGCCAGAGCAGGTTGTGCTGGACCGCCGGCACGAACGGCGGGTAGATGTTCACCACGTCGCTGTAGTTGCGGGCGCCGACGAACTCGATCTCGTTGAGGGGGCCGATGCCGTCCCAGTTGGTGCCGGAGAGCAGCACGGTGGCCGCCGCCGGCAACCAGACGAACCCGGTGACGAGCAGCAGTGGGACGAGCACCATCAGCGTGATGACCACGCGGTCGGTGCGGGACAGGAGCCGTAGCCGTCGGCGACGACCACCCGTGGAGGTGGTCGTCGCCGGCGGCGGCACGGCGCGATCCGCTTGGATCAGGGGCAGGTCGGACACGATGTCCTCCCCCTTCCGCCGTCAGTCAGTGAAGATCGACTTTTTCTGGTTCTCGATGGACGAGGTGAGCCCGCCGATGTCCTTGGGGTTCTTGATGAACTGCTGGAGCGCCGGGATGATCACCGTCGAGGCGAAGTCCGGCCGGGTGTCCCGGTCGAGGAACTGGGCGATCTCGGTGGCCGACCCGACCAGCTCGGCGGCCTTCTTCTGCAGGGCGGTGTAGCCGCTGACGTCCGCGCTGGTGTTGGCCACCAGGGTGGCCGGGTCGTTCTTGACGGTGATGTCCGCGGCGTCCTTGCCACCGAAGTACTCCAGCAGCTTGCGCGCGTTGTCCTCGTTCTTGGGCTTGCGGGCCATCATGTAGCCGTCGATCGGCGCGTCGAGCGCCTTGGCACCGATGGCCGGGTCGATCTCGGGGAAGGTGAAGAAGTCGAGGTCGCTCTGCTCCTCGTTGCTGAACTGCTGACCGACGAAGAGGCCGAGCAGGTACATGCCGCTCTTCTTCTGCTGCAACGACTGCGCGGCCTCCTGCCAGGTGCGGCCGAGGCTGTCCGGCTGGTGCAGGGGGAGCAGGCCGGCCCAGGTGTCGAAGACCTTCTTGACCTTGTCGGAGGTCCAGGCCTCCTTGCCGGCCATCAGGTCGATGTGGAACTGGTAGCCGTTGATGCGCAGGTTGAGGATGTCGAAGGTGCCCATCGCCGGCCAGCCGTCCTTGTCGGCGAAGGCGATCGGGATGAGGCCGTCCTTCTTCATCCGCGCGCCGAGGTCGGTGAACTCGGTGATGGTCTTCGGCACCTGGTAGCCGTACTGCTGCCACACCGACTTGCGGTAGAAGACCGCCCACGGGTAATACGTCGCCGGTACGAAGTACTGTTTGCCGTCGTCGCCGGTGGATGCCTTCTTGAAGGCGTCGGAGTAGCCGGAGAGCTTGCCCCACACGTCGCTGATGTCGCTGGCCAGGCCCTTCTGCGCGAAGAAGCGCATCCGGTAGCCGGCGAACCAGGTGAACACGTCGTCCGGCTTGCCCTGTAGGTAATTGTTGATGTTCTCCTGGAACGTGTTGTGGTCGACCGTATTGACCGCGACCTGCACGCCGGACGAGGTCTTGAAGCCGTCGGTGACCTTGACCAGAACGTCCTTCGGCTTCGGGTCGGACTGGTTCGAGCCGAGCGACACGTCCTTGCTGGACCCGCCGGAGCCGGAGTCGTCGCCGCAGCCGGCGAGCAGGCCGGTACCGAGCAGCGCGCCCGTGCCGGCCGCGCCGGCCAGCAACGATCGTCGGTTGATGCCGGCGACTGAGGGCGGTACGAGCCGAGCCAGGTACTCGGCTTGGGATTGGGGACGGGACATCTGTGCCTCCTGCGGATGAGAAGGAGCTACGCCCAAGGGCCTCAGGGTGGTGAAGGCAGGTCCAGCGTTGTGATCACACATTGAGATCCACCGAGAATCCACATTGGCGAACACGAACGGCCATTGGGGCCTCAAGCTACCCTGCGGCCGGGCGCTGTCAAGAGGGCAGTTCGCCTCTGATAACCCAGTCGTGACACGGCCGTTACCTGGTAAACGTTGGAAAGAAGCTCGATGTTGGAACCTGTTGACTTCCGTGCTCAGGCGGGTGCACCCTCAGCTGTCATGCGGCGATGGCAGGGTGACAGCATCTATTTCGGCGGCGACTACAACCCCGAGCAGTGGCCCGAGGAAACCTGGTCCGAGGACGTCGACCTGATGCGCCTGGCCGGGGTCAACCTGGTCTCCGTCGGCATCTTCTCCTGGGCGTTGCTGGAGCCCACCCCGGGGCGGTTCGAGTTCGGCTGGCTGGACCGGGTGCTGGACCTGCTGCACGCCGGTGGCATCCAGGTCGACCTGGCCACCGCCACGGCCAGCCCACCGCCGTGGTTGGCCCGCGAGCACCCGGAGACGCTGCCCCGCCGGGCCGACGGCGCGATCCTCTGGCCGGGGGGACGACAGGCGTACTGCCCCAGCTCACCGGTTTTCCGCGAGCGGTCGCTGGAGCTGGTGCGCGCGGTCGCCGGCCGGTACGCCGACCATCCCGCCGTGGTCATGTGGCACATCTCCAACGAGCTGGGCTGCCACAACGTGCACTGTTACTGCGATGTCAGCGCCGAGGCGTTCCGCGGCTGGCTGCGCGAGCGCTACGGCGACCTGGACAGGCTCAACGACGCCTGGGGCACCGCGTTCTGGAGCCAGCGCTACGGCGACTGGGCCGAGGTCAACCCGCCGCGCGCCGCGCTGACCTTCGCCAACCCGACGCAGCAGCTGGACTTCCTGCGGTTCTCCTCCGACGAGCAACGCGCCCAACTGCGCGCCGAGCGCGAGGTGTTGCAGACGCTGGTCCGGCAGCCGGTCACCACCAACTTCATGATCGGCTTGGGCATCAAGCACATGGACTACAACTCCTGGGCGTCCGACGTGGACCTCGTCTCCAACGACCACTACCTGGCCGCCGCCGATCCGCAGGCGCACCTCGGGCTGGCGTTCGCCGCCGACCACACCCGGGGCGTCGCCGGCGGTGACCCGTGGTTGCTGATGGAGCACTCCACCAGCGCGGTCAACTGGCAGCCGCGCAACGTGGCCAAGCTGCCCGGGCAACTGCGCCGCAACAGCCTCGCGCACGTCGCCCGCGGCGCCGACGGGGTGCTCTTCTTCCAGTGGCGTGCCTCCCGGGCCGGCGCGGAGAAGTTCCACTCCGCGCTGGTGCCGCACGCCGGGCCGGACACCAAGGTGTTCCGCGAGGTCTGCCAGCTCGGCGCGGACCTCAAGGCCCTCGCGGAGATACGCGGCAGCCGGGTGGACGCCGACGTGGCGATCCTGTTCGACTGGGAGGCGTGGTGGGGTGTCGAGTTGGATTCGCACCCCAGCGTCGACGTCACCTACACCGACCGGCTCAAGGCCCTGTACGACTCGCTCTGGCGGGCCGGCGTGACCGCCGACATCGTCCACCCGTCGACCGACCTCAGCGGCTACCGGCTGGTCCTGGTGCCGACCCTCTACCTGGTCCGCGACGCCGACGTCGACGCGCTGCACCGGTTCGTCGAAGCCGGTGGCACGGCGGCGGTCACCTACTTCAGCGGCATCGTCGACGCCAACGACCACATCCGGCTGGGCGGCTACCCGGGCGCGTTCCGGGAGTTGCTCGGCGTCCGGACCGAGGAGTTCTTCCCGCTGCGCGAGGGCGAGCAGGTCCGATTGGACGACGGAAGCACCGCCGACGTGTGGACCGAGTGGGTGCACCCCAACGGCGCCGAGGTGCTCGCCTCGTACACCGATGGGCCCTTGCCGGGCGTGCCGGCGCTGACCCGGCGCCGGGTGGGCGACGGCGCCGCCTGGTATGTCGGCACCCGCCTGGACGAGCCGGCCACCGATCGACTGGTGGCTCGGCTGCTCGCCGAGGCCGGCGTCAGCCCGACGGTGTCGGCGCCGTCCGGGGTGGAGGTGGTCCGCCGCCGTGACGGCGACCGGACCTGGCTGTTCGCCATCAACCACACCGACACCGAGGTACGCCTGCCGGTGCACGGCGTCGAGCTGCTGACTGGCGCACCATGTGCCGGTGAGCTGACGGTGCCGGCCGGTGAGGTTGCCGTCGTCCGAGAGGACCGGGCCGATGCCTTCGCTGTGAGAGAGGTTCTCTGAGTTGCTCGCCCAACAACGGCAGACCGCCATCCTCGATCTGATCCGCCAACGCGGTGGTGTGCGGGTGAGCCAGTTGGTCAGTCGGTTCGGTGTGTCCGACATGACGATCCGGCGTGACCTGGAGGTGCTGGCCGAGCGCGGCCTGGTCGACAAGGTGCACGGTGGCGCGACCCTCGCCGGTCCGGGCTCCGCCGAGGAGCCCGGTTTCGCCGCGAAGTCGATCCGCCAGCAGGCGGAGAAGCGGGCCATCGCCGAGCGGGCGGCGACGATGGTGGAGCCGGGAATGGCCATCGCGCTCTCCGCCGGCACCACCACCGCCGCGCTGGCCACGCTCCTCTCCGACGTACGCGGGCTGACCGTGGTGACCAACTCGATCCCGGTGGCCGACGCGCTCTACCAGAACCCGCGCGCCGACCAGACCGTCGTGTTGACCGGTGGCATCCGCACCCCGTCGGACGCGTTGACCGGTCCGGTGGCCGAGGCGGCGATCAGCGCGCTCAACGTCGACCTGCTGTTCCTCGGTGTGCACGGCCTCAGCCCACGGACCGGCTTCACCACGCCCAACCTGCTGGAGGCCGGCGTCAACCGTTGCCTCATCGGTGCGGCCCGCCGGCTCGTGGTGCTCGCCGACCACACCAAGTGGGAGACGATCGGCATCGCCACCATCGCCCCACTGGAGGCCGCCGACGTGCTGATCACCGACGTCGGACTGCCGACGGAGGCCCGCACCACGATCGGCGAACAGGTCGGCGAACTGGTGATCGTGGAACCCGACTGACCACGCATCCTCGCCGGACGGTCTGTACACCCACCTATACGGCAGACCAGGACGCGAACAAGGGAGTACGGCCATGATTGCCCTCAAGGTGCGACTCGCTGCGATCGTCGTCGTGGGCCTGGCCCTGGTCGGGATGCTGAGTTGGCTGGCCGGCGCGTGGCCCGCCGACCAGACCCGGGGCGCCGAGCGCGCCGGCAGAGTCGAGCGCCACGCCCGCCTGACAGCACGCGTGCCGCACCGGTTGCCGGACCCCGCCCGGCCCTCTAGTGGTCGTTCAGCATGAACAGGAGCGTTCGATGCTCCAGGTCCACGAACACCACCCGCCGGCGTGGCGACGGCAGTGTCTCGTTGTAGATCTCACTGTGCAGCCAGCGGGGCTTGGCCGGGAGGAACGGTACGAGGTCCGGTCGCACGTCCGTGGGCGTGTGTGAGTGTCCCAGCTCAGCCGGGTCGATGGATGGGAACGGAACGAACGCGAACTGCTCGGCCAACCTGTGCGCGTCCTGCGGACGCAGCGCGATGACGCCCTGGTACTCCCAGTCCGTCGGACCTGGCACCCGTGAGCACGGATCGCCCAACGCGCGCGCCTGCCAGTGAACCTCCGAATACTCACCGACATGCGGAGGGTCCTCCGGTGGACCCCAGCGGCTGACCCGGAGCTTCGCCTCGTCGGCCTGTCGTTGCTCCTGGCATCCACGCGTCTCGTCCACGGCTGCCGCGTCGCATCCCGCCACCAACAGCAGCGCCACCGCCGCAGCGAGCACGGCTGGACGTGCCCGTCTCCCCGTCTTCATCGCCCAGACTGTAGATCCGTGTGTGGACCGTCGTCAGGCAGGCAGACCGACGTGGCCGGCCTCCCGCGCATCGGCGCTCGGCGGATCGCGCCGCCGTCGACGATCCGGCCAGTCGCCGGTCCGGTGGGCTGCGCAGCCGAGGGTCGAACGCCTGATTCGCTTGCGACATCAGCTCCAAAGGCTCGTCGACCGACATCAGCCCTGGGCTGACGCTGAGCCGGAAGGCGCTGAGCGGGAACGCGCTGATCGACTCGGCGCCGGCGCTTCACAGCCACCTCACAGGGGTGCTGGATAAGGTGCCGTTCGAGTCAACGTCCGACTCCAGCCTGGAGCGGTCGGCGTCGCACAGGAGTTCCGATGGTCTTCAAGAAGATGTTGAGCGCGTTCGGTGTGGGCGGTCCCAGCGTGGACACCGTGCTGACCAACCCCAACACCCGCCCCGGCCTGACCCTCGACGGGCAGGTCAACCTCGTCGGTGGCGACGCTGAGGCAGCCATCGAGCAGGTGGTGATCGGCCTGGTCACCCGGGTCGAGGTCGAGGGACACGACACCGAGTACGCGGGCACGATGGAGTTCCACCGCATGGCGGTCAGCGGTCCGCTCCAGCTCGCCCCGAAGCAGCAGCTCTCGATCCCCTTCCAGCTGCCGGTGCCGTGGGAAACCCCGATCACCGACGTGTACGGCCAGCGCCTGCACGGCATGACGATGGGTCTGCGTACCGAGCTGGCGATCGCCCGCGCGGTCGACAAGAGCGACCTGGACCAGGTGGCGGTGCACCCGCTGCCGGTGCACGAGCGGATCCTGGAGGCGTTCCAGCGGCTCGGCTTCCGGTTCAAGCACGCCGACCTGGAGCGTGGTCACATCCGGGGCGTGCAGCAGACGCTGCCGTTCTACCAGGAGATCGAGTTCTTCGCCTCCCCGCAGTACGCGAGCACAATCCGGGAGGTCGAGCTGACCTTCGTGACCAGCCAGCGTGGTGTGGAAGTCATCCTGGAGTGCGACAAGCGCGGTGGGTTCCTCAGCGCCGGGCACGACGCGTTCGGCCGCTACCAGGTGTCGCACACCGACGTTGACCGCGTGGACTGGGCGCAGGTCGTCGACGGTTGGCTGCGCGAGACCACGTCCCGCTACGGCAGCCTGCGCTCCCAGTACGGCCCGAGCCACGGCCACGGTCACAGCCGCGGGCACGGCATGGGCGGCATGGTGGCCGGCGCCGCGCTGGGTGTCGCCGGCGGCATGATCGCCGGCGAGATGATCGAGGAATCGTTCGAGGGTGACTTCGGCGACTTCGGCGGCGACGAGTAGCCGTTACAACCATGACAGTGGCCTCCGGGAGGATCTCCCGGAGGCCACTGTGCACTGTGAACCGGTCAGTGCCGGGCCTTGCGCTCCTCGCCGCTGCGCCAGTTGCTGCCGGCCTTGGCCAGGCCACGGCTACCGAGGTAGCCAAGCGTCAGCAGGGTGATCAGGAACCAGGCGTTGTCGGCCCGGAAGATGTCCACCCCGGCGGAGTTCTGACCGACGACCTGCGACGCGCCCAGTACGGCGGCCACCGCGATCAGGTAGATCCAGAACTCGGTGGTCTTGAACGCCTGCTTGGTCTCCGTACCGGGTGCCTGCATGTCGTTGCGGCGCCCGTCATGCATGACCGGCATCTGCTGGGTCTGCATGTCCCGCATCTGAGCGGGGTTCTGCGGGTCGTTCATGGGCCGGTTCATCGGCCGGGTGGAAGCAGCCTGCGTGCTCATCTGGTCCTCCTCAGGATGCGATGAGTCGTACCTGCATTCCCTCGCCCCGCTACCGCGTTTCGGCCACGGCACGGTTCGCTTTCGTGGCGGGGACAACCCCCGACTACCCGAGGCCCCAGAGCAGGTAACACCGATCGCCGGCCGAGAATCCGGCCGGCGATCGGGTGGTCGACGGGGTCAGCGCAGGCCGTTACGGGTCGCCACGCTCACCAGAAGGCCCGGGTCGTCGGTGATGATGCCGTCGACGCCCAGGTCGATGACCCGCTGCATGATCGTCGCGTCATCCACGGTGTACGGGATCACCTTCAGGGCGTACCGCGTCTGCAGGGTTCGGACGTCCGGTCCGTGGAAGTATGCCGGGTTCTCCCGCAGGTACCAGTCGGTCGAGGCGACGGTGCCCTGCTTCGGGTCGTGCACCTGCCAGTTGGCGGAGACCGTGCCAGCGCCCGCCGCCCGGGTCAGCTTGCCCAGGTCCTGGTACTTCCACCAGTCCAGTCCACCGGTCCACGGGCTCTTCACCGACGGGTTGCCGTAGACCGCCTCCAGCGAGCACTCGTCGGCGAGGGTCGCGCACTCGTCCGGGCCGTACTGCCAGACCAGGCCTACCGTGCCGATCCGCCGGTCGAGCTGCCGGGCGTACGTGATGGTGCGCCAGTCGAACGACTGGATGGTGGCCCGGCTGGTGAAGCCGGCCCGCTGGATCGCGTCGACGAGCTTGCGGGTGAAGCTGCGGTACGGCTCGGTGTCGTTCACCACCGGACTGATCTTCGTTTCGATGTTCATTCCGATGTCGGTGCGGCCACTCGCCTTCACCAGGGCGAAGACCTCGTCCAGGGTCGGGATCCGGGCACCGGGCGCGGGCACCTGGGCGGGCAACTCGGGCAGGGTCTTCGTGCCGCAGTCCACGGTCTTGAGCTGCGCCAGGGTCAACTCGTGCACCGGCTTGCCCACGTACGGGAACTTCCGGTCTCCCGGGCGCACCGGGGCGGTGTCGACGCAGTGCGACCCGTTCACGGTGCGATCGTGCAGCACCACCAGCCTGCCGTCGGCCGTCACGTTGGTGTCCAGCTCGAGGGTGGAGATGGCCCGGTTGGACAGCGCGTTCGCGAACGCCGGCAGGGTGTTCTCCGGCCGGGTGGCCCGACCGCCCCGGTGCGCCTGGATGTCGAACGGCGCGGTGTACGCCTTCGGCAGCCGGTAACCACGCTGCGCCAGCACGCCGCGCAACCGGTCCGGGTAGTCGGTGATCATGCCGTCCACGCCGTCGTCGATCAGCTTGGTCATCGTCGGCACGTCGTCGACCGTCCACGGGATCACCTTGATCCCGTAGCGGTGGGCCTGGGCGACCATCTCCTTCGTGACGTACGGCTTGTAGCCCGGATCGGTGACCGTGCCGTTCTGCGGGGACCCGTGCACCGGCGAGAAGGCGCTGGCGCCGAAGCTGCGAATCGCCTTGATCGGGTCGCCGCCGAAGTCGTCGATGTCCAGCCCGCCCAGCCACGGGGACGCACCCTGCTGACCGGTCTGGAGGAAGTCGTAGTTGGTCAGGGCGACCAGGGGCAGCTTCGGCTCGACCTGACGCATGCGCATCAGCGCGCCCCAGTCGAAGCTCTGGATGGTGACCTGCTTGAGCAGCCCGGCCGCGCGGATCTCGGCCGCGGTGACCCGGACGAACTGCTCGCGGGGGGCGGTCTCGGTCGGCGCGCCAGCCTCGACCTTGGTTTCGACGTTGAGCTTCACGTCCTTCGCCCGGTAGCGGTTGACGAGCGCGAAGACCTCACGCAGCAGCGGCATCCGGGCACCGGGGACGGCGAGCTGACCGGGCTTGTCCGGCAGCGTCTTGGAGCCGCAGTCGAGCGAGCGCACCTGGGCCAGGCTGAGCGTGTTGATGTACTTACCGACGTAAGGGAACTCCGGGTCGCCGGGCGTCACCGGGGTGGTGTCGACGCACTTGGTGCCGGTGACCTTGCGGTCGTGGGTGACGACGGCCTGGCCGTCCTCGGTGATCTGCACGTCCAGTTCGAGGGTGCTCACCCCGAGCTGGAGGGCGTTGCCGAAGGAGGCGAGGGTGTTCTCCACCCGCAACCCGAGGCCGCCCCGGTGGGCCTGCACGTCGAATGTCCGGTCCGGTCGTGGCTTCGCCTGGGCGGGCACCGCGAGCCCGGTCGTCACCGTCGCGGCCACCAGGGCCGCGACGGCGGTACGGCGTACTGTGCGCACGCTGTCATCCCCTCCTGCCGGCGGGCATCTCCCACCGGTCGCGGGACAGCATGGACATCTCGGGCTGCGGGCAGGCGGCCAGCGGGCGGCGCGACGGTGAACCGCCGTGGGCGACCTCCCCGGTCACGCCGGGTTTGGTCGGCCGGTGGCCGGGCACGCAGTCAGTTCCACAGCTTCTGCGAGGTGATGATCGTGCGTGAGGACGACATGCGGCAGGACGCCGCCCGCCAGGCCGAGGATCGGATCGCCGGAGGCGTGTACGGCAAGGGAGCCGTCGAAGAGGTGACGGTGCCCCGCACCGATGTGGAGAGTCAGATCCAGCGCGATGACCCGTTCGACCCGGCGAAGGAACGGATCGACCCGCAGGTGCTGCGCGACGGTGGTCCCGTCGGCGGGCAGGGCGCGGTGACCACCACCGGTGGCACCGCCGGGCCGGCGAGCGTACGCCGGGTGGCCCGACAGCCGGAGCGACACCCGGGCACTGTCGCACCGACCACCACCGGTGATGCCACCACCGGCGGTCTGAGCACCCCGATGGGCGGTGGCACCAGCGACCAGTCCACGTCCGCAACCGCCCCGGCAAAGTCCATCAGGGACAAATCCAACGACTAACCCCACCCACCCACCCGCCCCCTTGGCGGCGTGATCATGAGGTTGACGTGGCTTACGGAGATCACAGTCCACGTCAACCTCATGATCGACTCAGAGGGTGGGGGTGGGGGTGGGGGTGGGGCGGAGGACTCCTAGGCGTTGGGTGGCGCGGGTGAGGGCTACGTACAGGTCGCTGCGCCCGCGGGGGGACTCGGCCACCATCCGGTCCGGGTCGACCACCAGCACCGAGTCGAACTCCAACCCCTTGGCCTGCGCGACTGTCAACACCACCACCCGGCTCTCCAGCTCCGGATGCTCGCCGACGGCGGCCTCCGGCAGGGCGGCGGTCACCGCCGCGCCCAACTCGCCCACCCGGCCGGCGGGCACGAGCACACCGAGCCGCCCTTCGGTCAGCCCGGCCGCCTCCCGGGTGGCCTCGGCGACCAACTCCGCCGCCAACCGACCGTCGGGCACCGTCCGGTCCCACGGCGGTACGCCGCTCTCCCGCACCGAGCGCGGCGGTCGCAGCGCCGGGTCGATCTCGGCCAGTACGTCGGCGGCGACCGCCATGATCTCGGCGGGAGTGCGGTAGCTGACCGTCAGCTCGGTGAGCCGCCACCGCTGCTCGACGTACGGGGCGAGGGCATCCGCCCAGGACGGCGTGCCGCTCAGCGCGCCGGTCTGTGCCACATCCCCGACAATTGTCATCGACCGGCTCGGGCAGCGGCGCATCAGCAGTCGCCAGGCCATCGGCGAGAGCTCCTGCGCCTCGTCCACGATCACGTGGCCGAACGCCCAGGTACGGTCGGCGGCGGCCCGCTGCGCGGTGGTCAGCCGGTCGGCCTCCTCCTGCCGCTCCAGCAGCCGATCCGCGTCGATCAGGTCGGTCACGCCGAGGATCTCACCGCCCTCGGCCTCGTCCTCGACGTCGATCGAGCGGGAACCCCGGGCGATCTCCAGCACGCCCTCGGCGTACTCCCGTTCCATCATCCGGATGCGGTCCCGCCGGGCGGCGGCGGCGCGTTCGTCCTCACCGAGCAGTTCGGCGGCCTCGTCCAGCAGCGGGACGTCGGCCGGCGTCCAGCCACCGCGCTCGCGCCGCAGCAGCGCCCGCTCGTCCTCGCTGAGCATCGGCGCGGCGGCGGCGATCCGGTCCGGGTCGGCGTACAGGTCGGCGAGCAGCCGCTGTGGGGTGAGCACCGGCCACAGCCGGTCCAGGGCGGCCTGGATCTCCGTCTCCTCGCGCAGTTCGCGGCGGATCTCGGCCCGGTCCGCCTCGTCGAGGAGGTTGTCCCCGCCGAGCGGGTCGGCGCCGATCCGTTCGGCCACCTGGTCGGCGAGCGCGTGGACGATCTCCACGTCGAACAGCGCGCGGGACAGGTTGTGCGGTCGGTCGGCGCGGCGGACCCGGTCCCGGGCCGCGCGCACGATCTCCGGGTCGAGGGTCAGCGTCTCCCGCTCGACCTCGATCTCCAGCGGCTCGTCCGGCACCCACTGCCGGTCCCGTACGGCCAGCGCCAACACCTCGGCCAACACCGCCCGGCCCTTGAGCGCCGCGGTCTCGGCCGGCTCGGTCCGTTGCGCACTCACCCCGGGAAAGAGATCCCCCTGGGTACGCAGCAGCACGCCGGTCTCGGCCAGCGTCGGCAGCACCTGGGAGATGTAGCGCAGGAAGGTCGCGTTCGGGCCGACCAGCAGCACACCGCGGCTGGAGAGTTCCCGGCGGTGCGTGTAGAGCAGGTACGCCGCACGGTGCAGCGCGACAGCGGTCTTGCCGGTACCGGGACCGCCCTGGACCACCATCACGCCCGGGAGTTCCGCGCGGATGACCTCGTCCTGCTCGGCCTGGATGGTCTCGACGATGTCGCGCATCCGGCCGGTACGGCCCGCGTTGAGTGCGGCGAGCAGCGACGCCTCACCGGTCAGCTCCTCGTGGGCGCCGGGGGAGGCGGTGTCGATGTCGAGGACCTCGTCGTTGAGCCCGGTCACCTTGCGCTGCCGGGTGCGCAGGTGCCGGCGACGGCGTACGCCCTGCGGGTTCGCGGCGGTGGCGAGGTAGAACGGGCGTGCGGCGGGTGCCCTCCAGTCCATCAGCAGCGGGTCGTAGTCGCCCCTGGTGTCGAAGATGCCGATCCGGCCGATGTAGCGGCGGGAGTCGTCATCGCCGTCGAGACGGCCGAAGCAGAGCCCGTTCTCCACGGCGGAGAACTGTTCGACCTGATCGGCGTACATCGCTACCGAGCTGTCGCGCTGCGAGCGGTCCTGGAGGGTGCCGCCGGTGTTGTGCAGCTCGGCGGTGAGCCGGTGGGCGGCCTGCTCACGCAGTTGGTCCAGCCGGTTGTAGAGCATCGAGACGTACTCCTGCTCGCGACCGATCTCGTCGTCGAGCGGCAATTCGCCGGAACCGCCGGAGTGCCTTGACAAGCCGTCTCCCTAAAGATTAGAATCCTTTGCAGGAACGGCTTTCAGCCGTTCTTTTTTGTGCCTTCGAACTGTTGAAGATAGCGCGTTCCGCCGGTTCTCACCAAGCCGGGCGGTCCGGCGCGCCGGTGATCGCGAGGTGGCGGCGGATGATCCTGCGGACCGGGCAACGGATGGTTTTCATCGGGGACAGCATCACCGATTGTGGTCGACGTGACGTCGCCGCGCCCTACGGCAGCGGATATGTGAGTCTCGTGCGCGCCCTGGTCGACGCGCGGCACCCGGAGTTGGAGCTGGAGTGGGTCAACCGGGGTGTGGGCGGCGACACCGTGCGCGACCTGGCCGCCCGCTGGGACGACGACGCCATCGCCGAGCGCCCCGACTGGCTCGCGGTGCTGATCGGCATCAACGACATCTGGCGGCACTACGGTGACCGGCCGGATGAGGCCGTCGGCATCGAGGAGTACGAGCGAACCCTGCGTGACCTGCTCCGTCGGGCGGTCGACGCCACCGGCTGCCGACTGATCCTCGGCGACCCGTTCTTCATCGAGGCCGACCGGAGCGTCCCGCAACGCGCCGACACCGACCGGTACGCGGCGGTCGTGGCGGGGCTGGCCACCGAGTTCGACGCGGTGCACGTGCCCAACCAGGCGGCGTTCGACCGGGTGCTGGCGGTGAGTCCGGCGACGCGCTGGGCCGATGACCGCGTCCACCCGCACCTGCCCGGCCACGCGGTCCTCGCCGACGCGTACCTCAGCGCCCTCGGCGTCTCCTGACCTCGGCCTGACCCAGAGAAAAAGCGCCGGACCGACCGTCAGGTCGACCCGGCGCGAACACCGCGGAGATCAGCCGCGCGCGGCCTGGTAGAGCCGCTCCGGCGTCACCGCTCCGGCCAGCACCCGGCCGTCGTCGGTGAGCAGGACGCTGAACAGTTTGCTGGTGAGGAGCCGACCGCTGCCCCAGTCACCACTGACCGCCGGCAGCCCGCCGAGCAGCTTCGACATGTCCAGGTCCGGCCCGGCGCCGGCCGGGGGAGCGGCCGGCTTCGTGGCGGGCTTGCGGCCGACATCGGCCCCGTCGAGGCGGCCAACCAGCACGGTCGTCCAGCCGTCGCCGACCGCGCGGACCTGCGGGTCACCCTTCGGCTCGACGTGACCGGGCTTGCCCGTGGGGCGTTCGGCCTTCTCCTCGTTGACCGTCACGCCGGGCGGCGGGTTGAAGCGGAACTGGTCAGCGTCGGGGCGGCGGTAGTCGACCTGGGTGAAGGCCACCTCGAACGCCGGCCGGTCGCTGCCCTTCGCGAGCACCTCGAAGCGCAGCGGCACATGCTGCTTGGCGTCGATGGCGATCCGCAACTGGTGCACCAGGGAGTCCTGGTCGCGCGGCTGGAGCACCAACTCGTACGCGTCGCGGCCGGCGACGGTGGCCGACCGGCCCACGCTGACCTCGGTGGTCGGGTCGATCGCGTCCAACGCCAGGTCGGCGGCCTGCTGCGGGGTGGCCGGCAGGCTCGCCGCCGGCTCGGGGGCGGGCTTCCAGGCCCCGGCGTCTCCGCCCAGCGTGCGGTGGGTGGCGGTGTTGCTGCGACTCTGCCACGTCCACAGGTCCCGGCCGTTGCGGATGATGTCCTGCTCGCCCAGCGTGTCCATCAGCGCGACCCGCTGCTGGTCCGGCCCGGAATACCAGACCCGCAGGGTGTGGGTGCCGGTCAGCAGGGTGGTCAGCTCGTTGCCGGGAACCAGCCCGACGAGGGGCGGCAGGCCGAGGTCGGCGCGTTGCACGACGGTCCCGGACAAACCCTCCAGCCGGGATGTCTGCAGGTCGACCAGGAGCTGAGCGGCGGTTCGGGGCGGCAGGCTCGGCTCGGCCTCGGCGGCGAACGTGCCGATCGCCGCGCCACCGCCGATGACGGCGACGGCCGCGGTGGCCGGAACCAGCCAGCGAAGGACGGGACGGCTTCTCAGGACGGACATGGTGGCACCTCCTGCGGCCATCTTGCCTCGCCCGTGCTGTGAACGCGCTGAGGACACCGAACCGCGCCGATTGACCCGGGTGGCACCCTTGAGCTGTGCGGGTGCTGGTGGTGGAGGACGAGGCCCGGTTGGCGGCCGCCCTGCAACGCGGTCTCCAGGCGGAGGGGTTCGCGGTGGACGTGGCGGCAACCGGCCCGGCGGGCCTGGACGCGGCCCGGCACGGCGGGTACGACGCCATGATCCTCGACGTGATGCTGCCCGGCCTCTCCGGGTACGAGTTGGTCCGGCGGCTGCGCGCGGAGCAGCACTGGTTGCCGGTGCTGATGCTGTCCGCCAAGGACGGCGAGTACGACCAGGCCGACGGCCTCGACTGCGGCGCCGACGACTACCTGACCAAACCCTTCTCGTACGTGGTGCTGCTGGCCCGGCTGCGGGCCCTGCTGCGTCGGGGCGCGCCGGAGCGCCCGACCGTGCTGGCGGTTGGTGACCTGCGGCTGGACCCGGCCCGCCGGCGGGTGACCCGGGCGGACGCCGAGGTGGCGCTGACCGCGCGGGAGTTCGCGCTGCTGGACTACCTGATGCGCCGGCCAGGCCAGGTGATTTCCAAGGTCGAGTTGTTGGACCACGTCTGGGACGCGAGCCTGGAGACCGCGCCGAACGCCGTCGAGGTCTACGTCGGCTACCTGCGCCGCAAGCTCGGCCGGGACCGGCTGGAGACGGTCCGGGGCGCCGGCTACCGGCTGGCGACGTGACCGCCGACGGCCCGGCACCCACCCGGGCCAGGCTCGGCTGGATGCCGGTCCTCGGGCTGCGCGGGCGGCTCATGGCGATCGGTGTGGTCGGTCTCACCATCGGGCTGGCCCTGGGCGGGGTGGTGCTGCTCGGCGCGCTCAGCTTCGTGCTCCAGCGCACGGTCGACACCGAGGCGTTCCGCACCGCCGACGCGGTCGCCCTGCTCGCCGCCGAGGACGCGCTGCCCGACCCGCTGCCGGTGGCTGGGGGGCAGGTCCGGGTGCAGGTCGTCGACGGGCAGGGACGAATCCGGGCGGCCTCGATCGACGCCGACCGTCTGGTGCCGATGGTCCGACCGGAGCGACTGAACCGCGACGGTCGGCAGCGGTTGGAGGTGCCGGCCGAGCGGGTCGGGCTCGTCGGCCCGGTCCGGGTGGTCGCCGTACCCGCCGGCACCGCGGCCGACCCGCTCACCGTGCTGGTCGCCCGCTCGATGGCCGACGTGCGGCACAGCACCCATGTGGTCCGGACCATCCTGCTGGTGGCGTTCCCGCTGCTGGTGGCCGTGCTGGCCGGAGTGGCGTGGCGGGTGGTGGGGGCGACCCTGCGGCCGGTCGAGGCGTTACGTCGAGGTGCCGAGGAGATCACCGGGAGGGCCGGCGCCGGCCGGCTGCCGGTGCCGGCGTCGGCCGACGAGATCCACCGTCTGGCGGTCACCCTCAACGGCATGCTGGGCCGGCTGGAGTCCGCCCGCGTCCGGCAGCGGGCCTTCGTCTCCGACGCCGCACACGAGCTGCGCAGCCCGTTGACCAACATCCGGACCGAGCTGGAGGTTGCCCAGCGCCTCGCCGACCGGACGGACTGGACGGCGTTGACCGCCAACCTGCTCGCCGACACCGACCGGTTGAGCCGTCTGGTCGACGATCTCCTGCTGCTGGCGCGGCTGGACGAGGCCCCGCCAACCCGGGGGACCGGCCCGGTGGAGCTGGGCGCGTTGCTGACCGAGGTCGCCGCCCGCTACCCGTCGCCGCCGGTGCGGGTGAGGCTGCCGGCCGGCCCGCTCTGGACGATCGGCACCGTCGAGGAGTTGCGTCGCGTGCTGGCCAACCTGGTCGACAACGCGGTACGGCACGCGTCCGGCAGTGTCGTGCTCGCCGCCGAGGCGACGTCGACGGAGGGCTCCGCGGTCAGGCCTGGCGTCGGGGCGTACCACCTGGTGACGGTGACCGACGACGGCCCGGGGATCGCGTTGGCGGACCGGGAGCGGGTCTTCGACCGGTTCACCCGGCTGGATGACGGACGGGCCCGCGACGACGGGGGCGCCGGTCTGGGGCTGGCCATCGTCCGGGAGTTGGTCCGACGCGCGGGCGGCAGCATCACCCTGACCGACGCGCCGGAGCAGCGAGGACTACGGGTGGGCCTGCTGCTGCCAGCGTTGCCGGCCGAGGACGGCCAAAGGTAGACGGTCCGTGACGGCGGCCTCCCCCCAACCGCCCACCGATCCCCCTTTGCTCTGCACCCGCGGATGCGACAGCTACGCAACGTGATCATTGCCGACGCGTGTTGTAGCGGCGGTCGCGACGTTTCAGCTGCTCATCCGAGGTGGTGCGTATAGGTAAGCAGAGCAAAGCCTGGGCCGGAGTTGTGGGCGGGGCGTCGGGCGTGACGGCGTGTCACGACGGGCTCGTCAACGGGTAGCCCACGCTGAGTGAGGTCTGCGGGGCGTAGCCGGCGGGGCAGTGGTGGGCGGGGCAGTGGCGGGCGGGGCAGTGGTGGGCAGGGCAGTGGCGGGCGGGGCAGTGGCGGGCGGGGCAGTGGCGGGCGGGGCAGTGGCTTGCGGGTCAGCGGCGGCGGGTGCAGACCTGCTTGGAACGGGCCACGGTGTCGGTGGACCAGGCGACGGCGACGGTGAAACAGAAGTCGGTGGTGCGGTTGAGCGCGTAGATGACGAAGCTGGTGGTGCCGGCGGGCAGCGTCGCGAAGATGTTGTGGGTCTGGCCGGTGCGACCGCCAGCGATGACCACCGGGCCCTCGCCGCCGGTCGGATAGGTCCAGTTCAGCGCGATGCTGTCCCGGTTGTCGCGCAGGGTCACCGCGCTGGGTGGGGTGCCGGGTGGCGCCGCGGCGGCAGCCGACGTGGGTGCCGTGCCGCCCGGGGCGGGCGCGGTGCCGGCCGGCGTGCCGGCGGTGGGGGAGGCGCTGGCGGGCGGCGGGTTCGGTTCGTCGTCGCCGTCGACCCGGGCCACCCCGGCGATCACCGCTGCCGCGCCGAGGAGCACCACGACCACGCCGGCCACCAGCACCGGTACCAGCCGGTTGCGCTGCTCCGGCGGCGCGCGGTGCACGGGCACCGGCAGCAGCCGCGACGGCGTGTACGGCTCGATCTGCGCGGACGGGTCGGACGATTGGTACGGGTCGGGCTGCGCGTACGGGTCGGACGGTTGCGGCTGGTCGGACGGCGGGTTCGGGTCGGGCGAGCCGTACGGGTCGGCGGGTCGGTGCAGCCGGTAAACCCCGGGCTGCTCCTCCGTGCCGCCGGCCAGCCCGACCACCGACGGGGGCACCGGAGGGTCGGTGGGGTGGGGCGACGGCTCGTCCGACGCTTCGGTCGACCATCTGCTGCCCGTCGACCCGAGCGCCTCGTCGGAGGGCAGCCGGGGATTCGGCACCGCCCCGGCGTGGTGGGTTGCGGCTGCCTGCGGGTGGTAGCCGGATTCGGCCGGCCCGTCGCCGTGCGGTGGGACGCGGGCGGCCGGCACGACCGGCGTGTCCCGAGCTGTGGGCGGGTTGTCGGCGCAGGCGTGGTCGGGACTGGCCGCCGCCCGGGCCAGCGCCGCCACCTGGGTGGCCAGCGGGTCGTCGGCGGGCAGGTGCTGGCGGCACAGCTCACGGGCGAGCGCCAGGTTGTCGTGTGCCTCGGCGAACTGCCCGCAGTCGCGCTGCATCGCTCCGAGCCGCGCCAGCATCTTGATGCCGCTGGGGTGCCCGTCGCCGTACACCTCGCGGTGCAGCTCCCAGGCGTCCTGGAGGCGGTCGCGGGCCACCGTGCACTGGCCGCGCGCGTACTCGACGGTGGCCAGGTCGGCGTGCGCGGCGAGCACCCGCAGGGACTCCGGGCCGTCCTGCGCGGTCAGCTCGATGATGACTTCCTGGTAGAGCCGCGCCGCCCGGGAGTGGCTGCCGACCCGGTGCAGCACCGCGGCCAGAGTCGCCGCCGCGGCCACCGTGCGCGGGTCGGCGCGGCCGTGCAGGCGGGTGGTGGCCGCGTACGCGAAGGCGGCCCACCCGCGTGCCGAGTGCGGCTCGCCGAGGGCGATCAGCACCCGCGCCTGGAGGCTGGCCGCCTCGGCCAGCTCGGGGGTGGCGTTGGCCGGGCGGGGGTCGGCGTCGGTGAGCGCGTCGGACAGCAGTTGCTGTGCGCCGGCCAGATCGCCGGAGGACACGAGGTGGTGCGCCTGATCAGTCAGTTCACCGAAGCCGGAAGACACGCCCCATCGTGCTCATCCGACGACGGTAAGTACAAGACCCGCGCCGGTGTCGATTGGTCAGGATCCGGTCAGGTGCTCGGCCAGGGTCTCGCTGATCCGGCGTAGCTGGTCGACCTGGGCGGGGCTCAACGCGTCGAACAGGTGTCGGCGTACCCCCTCGACGTGGCCGGGTGCGGCGGCCGCGAGGGTGGCGAAACCCTCGTCGGTGAGCAGCGCGATCTGCCCGCGCCGGTCGGTGGGGCAGTCCTCGCGGCGCACCCAGCCGGCGGCCTCCAGCCGGGCCACGGCGTGCGAGAGCCGGCTGCGGGACGACCCCGCAGCCTGCGCCAACTGGCTCATCCGCAGTTGACGACCGGGGGCCTCGGAGAGCTGGACCAGGATCTCGTAGTACGCGTGCGGCATGCCGGCGTCGCGTTGCAGCTCACGGTCGAGATTGTCCATCAGCACCCGGGAGGCGGTGAGGTACGCGCGCCACGTGCGCTGCTCGTCGGGGTCCAACCAGCGGGTCATGACCGCCATCATACTCCCGATGGTTGAATGTTCAACTAAACCGCGCTAGTCTCGGGTCATGGGTATTCATCGGCTCAACCACGCGGTCCTCTACGTCAGTGACCTCGCCCGCAGCGTCGCGTTCTACCGCGACGTGCTGGGCTTCCGCCCGGTGGCGATGACCCCGGACGGCTTCCGGGGCGCCACCTTCCTCCAGGCCCCCGACTCCACCAACGACCACGACCTCGGCCTCTTCGAGATCGGCGTGGGCGCCGGGCGGTCGACCGCCGGCCGATCCACCGTCGGCCTCTACCACCTCGCCTGGGAGGTGGACACGCTCGACGAGCTGGCCGCCACCGCCGAGCGGCTCGCCGCGGCCGGCGCACTGGCCGGCACCTCCGACCACGGCACGACCAAGAGCCTCTACGGCAAGGACCCGGACGGTCTGGAGTTCGAGGTGGTCTGGCTGATCCCTGCCGACCTGCTCGACGACACCGCGCTGGCCGCCCGCAAGCAGATCGGTCGGCTCGACCTGGACGCCGAGCGGCAGCGTTACGGCGGCCAGACCCGGGGCGGGGTGGGGATCTCCGTCCCGGCCTGACCGCCCGTACGGTAGAACGGACCGATGCCGACCGACCGGACCACTGATTTCCTCCGCGAGCTGCTGGTCCGCCAGTTGACGACCTGGCTGCCCGCGGCCCTGCACCGCTCCCGGCGGGCCACCATAGCCCTCGCGGGCGCCGACGCGGGCAGCGCGGAGGCCGCGCTGCGCCTGGTCGCCACGCACGGCGACCAGGTGCGCGGCCGGCAGGTGACGGTGCTGGTGCTGACCGACGCCGCCGACGACCTGCCAACCCGACTCGGCCCGATCGAGGCGGAGCTGCCCGCCGAGGTCACCGTGCACCTGCTGCCCGGCGAGCCGTACCGGCTGCCCGTCGCGGTGAAGGCCGCCGGGGCGGCCGGCGCGCCGCTGTTCTCCTTCGTGGACCTGCCGGGCGCTGTGACGCCGAAGCTGCTCACCGCCGCGACCAACGGTCGGACCGGAGAGTTGCTGCTGCACACCGGCGACAGCGCCCGAGACGTGCTCGTCTCCGCCGGCTTCCCCCTGGTCGCCGAGGTGGCACCGGTGCTCCCCGGCGGCGAGGCTGCCGGGGTGATCGCGTTCGGCAGCCGCTCCGACCGGAGTCTGGAGGTTGTCCGTGACGCGCTCTGGGCGGTCGGCGCGGACCTCGACGTGCGCTACCGCGACCCGCTCGACCCGACCGGCACGACTGTCGACGTGGCCGGCGATCCCGACCTCGAACCGCTGGCCCACGATTTGCTGGCCGAGTTGCGGGCAGGTGGGCCACGGTCGGTCACCGAGCTGCGTCGGCACACCCTCACCGCGACCGTCTATCGGGCCGCCGACGCCAACCAGGCGCTCGTCGACCTGATCGACGCCGGGGCCCTGCGCCGCGATCGCGAGTCCGGGCGGCTGGCCGGCGACGAGATCATCACCCTGGCGCGCTGAGCGCCCCACCCCGCAGACGCCGAGCGGGGTGCCGGTGGATCACCGGCACCCCGCTCGACTCCCGGGATGTCTACGACCGGGACTTGTCCTGCTTCCAGGAGAGCGGACCCGGCAGGTCGACCCGGTGCGCACGCGCCTTGGAGTTCCAGGACCAGCGACCGATCTTGATGCTCCACGAGGAGAAGCCGTTCTCGGTGAAGTTCAGGATGATCGGACCGTACTTCTTGCGCTTGCGAAACATGAGGCCCATCGGAGGTCTCCCCTCGTCACCGTTTCCTGCCGTGTCGAGATCGAACATGCCCGAACCGACAACTTTTGAAACCCTCTCGCTGTCCGTCCTGGACGGTCGCTCACCGGACGTCCAATCTCTATCCACCAGATAGGTGTTGCGGCACGGTAAACGCTGCTCGTGGCGCTTCGTAACATCGGCAGCGATTGAAGTCTCATCTTCTGGAAGACCGTTGACCGCTCGTTCCGGTCCCGGGCAGCATGGGGTCATGTCGCAGCGGGATGAGCTTCTCCTCACCGCTCGTGTGCACGTCGACCTGGTCCGGCACGCGAGCGCGCTCTGTTGAGCTGACCGGTCCATCCGGCTCGGCTCCAGCGCCGCACTCCCATCGCCCGCCCGCTCAACGCGGAGCAGCGTGCCCGCACGCCCTCATCCGGGCGTCCCCGCTCCCATCGTGGACAGATCAGGAGACTCCTCATGTCCCCACCCCGTGCCATTCCGCGTACCCTCGCCGCGGTTGCGGCGCTGGTCGTGCTCACCGCCACCGCCGGCTGCGGCGGTGACGCGGCAGCCGACGGCGCCCAGGCCGGCGAGCTGCGCTACCAGGGCTCGGTCGGTCAGGTCACCCTCCCCGAACTCGCCGCCGACCTCGGCTACCTCGGCGACGTCAAGCTCAAGTGGATCGGCAACGTCACGGGTGGCCCGCAGGACATCCAGGCCACGGCCACCGGGCAGAGCGACTTCGGCGGCGCGTTCAACGGCGCCATCGTCAAGCTCGCCACCGCCAACGCCCCGATCACCGCCGTGGTCAGCTACTACGGCTCGGACGCGCAGACCTTCCAGGGCTACTACGTGCTCGACGACAGCCCGGTCCGCAGCCCCCGCGACCTGATCGGCAGGAAGGTCGGCATGAACACCCTCGGCGCGCACGCCGAGGCCGTGCTCAAGACCTGGCTCGCCCGCGGCGGCCTCGCCCCCGCCGAGATCAAGCAGGTCGAGTTGGTCGCCCTGCCACCGGTCAACACCGAGCAGTCGCTGCGGCAGCGGCAGATCGACGTCGCGGTGCTCGGCGGGGTGATCCGGGACAAGGCGGTCGCCAGCGGCGGCATCCGCACCATCTTCACCGACTACGAGCTGCTCGGCGCCTTCAGCGGCGGCACCTACGTCTTCCGCGACGACTTCATCAAGCGCAACCCGGAGACCGTCAAGGCGTTCGTCACCGGGGTCGGCAAGGCCATCGAGTGGGCCCGCACCCAACCCCGGGAGACAGTGGTCGCCCGGATGCGGGACATCATCGGCAAGCGCGGCCGCAACGAGGACCCGTCGCTGGTCGCGTACTGGAAGAGCAGTGGCGTCGCCGGCCGTGGTGGCGTGATCGGCGAGCAGGAGTTCGGCACCTGGATCGACTGGCTCGCCGCCGAGGGTGAGCTCAAGGGCGACCGTCCGAAGCCCGGCGACATCTACACCAACCGGTTCAACCCCTTCGTGGACGGGGGGAGCGCGTGAGCACCGACAAGATCCTCTTTGATCGGGTGAGCAAGACCTTCCCGGTCCGCGCCAGCCGGCGTGGCGGCGCCGGCGCGGTGACCGCGCTGGACGAGGTCACCCTCGGGGTACGCCCCGGCGAGTTCCTGGTCGTCGTCGGCCCCAGCGGTTGCGGTAAGTCCACGCTGCTCGACCTGCTCGGCGGGCTCACCGAGCCGACCTCGGGGCGGGTGCTCGTCGACGGTCGGCCGGTCACCGGTCCCGGCCTGGACCGGGGCATCGTCTTCCAGCAGTACGCGCTGCTGCCCTGGCGCACCGCCGCCGGCAACGTCGCGTTCGGCCTGGAGGCCAAGGGGGTGCCACGCGCCGAACGCGCTGCCCTGATCGAGCACCACCTCGACCTGGTGGGGCTGCGCGGGTTCGCCGATCGCTACCCGCACGAGCTGTCCGGCGGGATGAAGCAGCGGGTGGCCATCGCCCGCAGTCTCGCGTACGACCCGGACGTGCTGCTGATGGACGAGCCGTTCGCCGCCCTGGACGCGCAGACCCGCGACTCGTTGCAGGACGAGCTGGTGCGGATCTGGGCCCGCACCGGCAAGACGATCGTGTTCATCACCCACGGCATCGACGAGGCCGTCTACCTGGGTCAGCGGGTGGCGGTGCTGACGTCCCGGCCGGGGCGGCTCAAACAGGTCATCGACATCGACCTCGGCGACCGGGACGCGGTCGAGGACGTCCGCTCCACCGACGCGTTCCGCCACCACCGCCACCAGATCTGGACCCTGCTGCGGGACGAGGTGCGGGCCGCCCAGGCGGCCGAGGGCACCGGCGTCCGCCACACCGAGGAGGCCCGCGTTGGTTGACATCGCCGAACGTCCCACCCGACTCGTCGGCCCACCCACAGTGCCCCGCGCTGCGGCCGACCGGGCCGTTCCTGGTCGCGCCGGTCGACTGCTCGGCATCGGCGCGAAGGTGTTGCACCGTACCGTCGCCATCGCCACGCTGGCCGCGATCTGGGAGGGCGCACCCCGGCTCGGGCTGGTGGACCGGGTCTTCCTGCCGCCGCTGTCGGAGGTGCTGGTGGCCTGGTGGGAGTTGTTGCGCAGCGGGCAGCTCGCCGAGCACGTGGGCGCCAGCCTCACCCGGTCGCTGGCCGGGCTCGGCCTCGCGGTGCTCACCGCCATCCCGCTCGGGCTGCTGATCGGCTGGTACCGGCCGCTCGCTGAGCTGCTCAGCCCGCTGCTGGAGGTGTTCCGCAACACCGCCGCACTGGCCCTGCTGCCGGTGTTCGTGCTCATCCTCGGCCTGGGGGAGACCTCCAAGATCGCCCTGGTGCTGTACGCGTGCTCCTGGCCGATCCTGCTGAACACCATCGCCGGGGTGAAGGGCGTCGACCCGCTGCTGATCCGGTCGGCCCGCTCGATGGGGCTCAACCACCTGCGGCTGTTCCAGAAGGTGATCCTGCCGGCCGCGGTGCCGACCATCTTCACCGGCGTCCGGCTGGCCGGGGCGTACTCGATCCTGGTGCTGGTCGCGGCCGAGATGGTCGGCGCGAAGGCCGGGCTCGGCTACCTCATCAACTACGCGCAGTACAACTTCGCGATCGCCGACATGTACTCCGGGATCATCACGATCTCCGCCATCGGCCTGGTCATCAACCAGCTCCTCGTCGCCCTCGAACGTCGCTTCTCCACGTGGCGCGTCGACGTCTCTGCCGGATAGGACGGACACCAATGACCCGTACCCTGCACCTCAATGCGTTCCTGATGGGCGTAGGCCACCACGAGGCCGCCTGGCGGCACCCCCGCACCGACCCGCGTCGGGTCACCGACGTACGGCACTTCCAGGAGCTGGCCCGGATCGCCGAACGCGGCACCCTCGACTCGCTCTTCCTCGCCGACGGTCTCTCGGTCGGGCCGAACCCCCGGCACAACATCCAGGCCGTCTTCGAGCCGCTGACCCTGCTCGCGTCGCTCGCCGCGGTGACCGAGCACATCGGTCTCATCGCGACGGTCTCCACCACCTACAACGAGCCGTTCCACGTCGCCCGCAAGTTCGCCTCGTTGGACCACCTCAGCGGCGGTCGGGCCGGCTGGAACATCGTCACCTCCGCGCAGGAACGGGAGGCGGTCAACTTCAACCGGGACAGCCACCCCGCACACGCCGACCGTTACCGGCGGGCCGCCGAGTTCGTCGACGTGGCGATCAAGCTCTGGGACAGCTGGGAGGACGACGCGCTGGTCTTCGACACCACGGCCGGGGTGTTCGCCGACACCGACCGGGTGCACGAGGTGGCGCACCGCGGGCCGGAGTTCCAGGTACGTGGCCCGCTGAACATCCCCCGGGGGCCGCAGGGTCGACCGCTGCTGGTGCAGGCCGGCTCGTCGCCGGACGGGACAGCCTTCGCCGCCCGCTACGCCGAGGCGGTCTTCACCGCGCAGCAGACCCTCGCCGACGGGCAGAGCTTCTACGCCGAGCTGCGCCGGCAGGTCACCGCCGCCGGCCGGGACCCGGACCTGGTGAAGGTCCTGCCCGGCATCGCGCCGGTGCTCGGCGGCACCGAGGCCGAGGCGCGGGCGCTCGCCGCGGAGCTGGAGGAGCTGATCGTCCCCGACTACGCCCTGGCCCAGCTCTCCGGGATGCTCGGCATCGACCTGACCGGCCTGCCGCTGGACGGGCCGCTGCCGGAGCTGCCGGCCGCCGGCACCGTGCAGGCCCACCAGAGCCGCTACCAGCTCGTCACCGAGCTGGCCCGCCGGGAACAGCTCACCATCCGCCAGCTGATCGGCCGACTCGGCGGCGGGCGGGGTCACCGGGTCGTGGCCGGTACGCCGGAGCAGGTCGCCGACCAGATCGAGCTGTGGTTCACCCAGGGCGCCGCCGACGGGTTCAACATCATGCCGCCGCACCTGCCCGGCGGGCTCGCCGACTTCGTCGACCACGTGGTGCCGGTGTTGCGCTCCCGTGGGCTGTTCCGCACCGAGTACTCGGGTCGGACGCTGCGCGAGCACTACGGCCTGCCCCGACCGGCCAGCGCGTACGCCGCGTCGGCCCTGGTGCCGGCATGACCACCGTGGAGCGCCCCTCGGCGGACATCGCCGAGCTGCGACCGGTGAACCCGGATCTGTTCCGCGCGCTGCTGCGGCGGCAGGCCAGCACCGTCACGGTGGTCACCGCGGTCGCCCGCGCCACCGACCCCGCCTGCCTCGGTGGGATCGGCGCGCCCATCCGGGCGGGCTTCACAGCGACCTCGTTCACGTCGGTGTCGCTGGACCCACCGCTGGTCTCGTTCTGCCTCGGGGTGGCGTCGTCGAGTTGGCCGGTGCTCGCCCGCGCCGAGCACGTCGCCGTGCACCTGCTCAGCGCCGGGCAGCGGGAGGCCGCCACGGTCTTCGCGACCAGCGGCATCGACCGGTTCGCCGCGTACCCGGACTGGACGCCCGGACCGTTCGGGGTGCCGCTGCTCGACGGGGTTCTGGCCCGGCTGCTCTGCCGGGTGGTGCACCGGGTCCCGGCCGGCGACCACACGCTGGTGATCGCCGAACCACTGGCGCTCGGCGACGGCGGCGACGGCGCACCGCTGGTGCACCACCGGGGCGGCTACACCACCGCCGTGCCGACGTGAGCGAGCGAACCATCGGGCACGTGGCGCGTCGCGGCGGAACGCGGGGAAGCGGAGTGCCGACGTGACGGCACCGACCACGGCCGACCTGCTCGCGTTGGACCGGGCCGCCCAGGACCTGCTGTTCCGGGCGGCCCGCACGGCCAACACGTTCACCGACGAGCCGGTCACCGACGCCCAGGTCGCGGCGATCCACGACCTGATCCGGTACGGGCCGACCGCGTACAACGGCCAGCCGTTGCGGGTGCTGCTGCTGCGTTCGCCGGAGTCCCGGGCCCGGCTGCTGCCGTACGTCTCGTCGAGCAACCGGGCGAAGACGGCCAGCGCGCCACTGGTGGCGGTGCTCGCCGCCGACGTGGACTTCCACGAGCGGCTGCCCGAGCTGTATCCGCACCGTCCGCAGGCCCGGGACTGGCTGGCGGACCGCGCGGCGCGGGTCGAGCAGGCCCGGTTCAACGCGACCCTGCAGATCGGCTACCTCATCGTCGGTGTCCGCGCGGCGGGTCTCGCGGCCGGCCCGATGGCGGGCTTCGACACCGCGGGCGTGCAGCGTGAGTTCCTCCCCGACGGGCGCCACGAGGTGCTGCTTCTGCTCAACCTCGGGCACCCGGGACCGCACACCGGGCCGACCCGCCTGCCCCGGCTGGCCACCGGGGAGGTGATCCGCACCCTCGAGGGCTGAGCGACGAACGGGACTGCCCCCGGTGCCGGCGTAGCGCCAGCACCGGGGGCGGAAGGTTGCGGGTCAGGCGCCCTTGACCCAGTCCAGCGTGAAGCGGGCGAAGAAGATACCTCCGGTGTTGCCCACCTCGTACAGGTTGCCGATCGTGCCGTCGTTCAGGACGGCCATCGTGGAGTAGCCCGCGCCGCCCGGCTTGACCAGTGCCCGCGCCGGCCAGCTGGCACCATCGTCGGTGGAGAGTCGGACGGTGAGGTCGTTGCGCGCGGCCGGGGCCGCGTTGTTGCTGAACAGTGCGGTACGGGTGCGCACCGGTGCGCCGTTCGCACCCACCTCCGACGGGCGCAGGTACGAGATCTCGTCAGCGTTGCAGAGCGGATCGGTCAGCAGGGCGCTGGCCGTGGCCGGGCCGAACGTCACGCCGCCGTCGGTGGACGTGGAGTAGAACCGGCTACGGGTGCTGTTGTGCCGCATGTTCTGCACGATCGCGCCGGTGCCGCGTTCGATTGCCTTGCTCTCGTTGATGTTTCCGCCGGCGGGGCCGCCGCGCTTCCACGTCACGCCGCTGTCGTCGCTGTAGATGTTGCCGGTCTGGGTGAGACCCGCCCCGTCCCGGTAGACGAACGGCTGGATCAGGCGCCCGGTGCTGGTCTGGATGCCGTGCCCGGAGGAGAAGAACGCCTGCTGCCAGGTGGGGACCTTGATCGTCGGGTTCAGCTCCACCGGGGCGCTCCAGGTGGCACCGTTGTCCCGGCTGGTGATGTATTGCAGGTGCAGGCTGTTCGGGTCGTTGGCGGTGTTGAGACCGGAGGAGCCGGACCAGAAGCTGATGCCCGGCTTGGGGGAGTAGGTGTAGAAGCAGTAGACGGTGCCGGTCCTGCGGTCCACCAGCAGGCTCGGGTCGCCCGCTCCCTCGCTCGTGGTGGCGGGGGCGTGGATGATCCGCGGCTGGTCGAAGGTGCGGCCGCCGTCGGTGCTGCGGGTCATCGCGATCTGGATGTTGTTGGTGCCGCCACCGAGGTCGTACGAGCCGTTGATCCGGGCGTCGGCGACGGCGATCACGGTGCCGTTGTTGGTGACGGCCATGCCCGGGATGCGGACCGAGGCGGAGGTGCCGTCGTAACGGCCGTTGGGCCCGTTGAGGTTGCGGATGACGGACTGCGTGCTGATGACCGTCGTGGCGTTCATCTGCGGGGTGCCGGCGGCCAGGCCGCAACCGGCGGTGCCCCGCAGGGTGCTGTCGAACCCGGGGGCGGTGACCCGCAGGGTGTACGCGGTGCCAGCGCCAACGGTCCAGTAGTGCAGGTAGTTGCCGCCAGCGGCGATGGTGCGGGTCCAGGGGGACCCGGTGCGGCCGGGCCAGGTGACGGTGAAGTCCCGGGCGGTCGTGGTGCGGTTCTCCAGCGCGAGCTGGAGCCGGCCGGCCGTGCAGTCGTAGCTGGCGACCGCGGACATGCCGGTGCCACAGTGGAAGATGCCGGTCGCGGTGTCGTCCAGGCCGGTCGGGGTGGTCGTGCGCAGGGTGTACGCCGTGCCCGCCGGGAGGGTCCAGTACAGCTCGTTGCTGCTGCTGCCGGCGGCGACTGTCCGGGTCCAGGGGGAGTTGGTGCGGCCCGGCCAGGTGACGGTGAAGGTCTGCGCGGTGGCGCTGCCGTTGGTGAGCCGCAGGTTGAGGCGGCCGGTCGTGCAGTCGGAGCTGGCGGTCGCGCTCACACCGGCGGGGGCGGCGTGAGCGGGCGTGGCGGGCAGGATCGCGGCCACCCCGAGGACGGCGGCCATGACCGCTATCACTCGACGCGGCAGTGCTCGGGCAGGGGACACGGGGGATGTCCTTCCGGGACGGGGGTGGGGCAGGGAAAGTCGATGGGCATAAGACGTCGGATATCTGATGTCGTGACGTTAAAGGGCTGCGCGCGGGTCGTCAATAGATCGACGCGGGGCGGTGCGCGACGACGTGGTAGTCCGGGGTGGACGGTGCAGTCATGGCGCTTGCCTGATCGAAGATGCCGGATAGAGCGTGGATATTTACATCATGTTGCGTCGTCTGGCAGGCTCGGCTGCATCGACCACCTTCGTCATCTCGGCGATCGGGCCCGTCCCGGCCCGCGACCGCCGCCGGCGACGCCTGTCCGAAGGAGACACCATGCAACGGCGTCAACTCCTCACCCTCGGCGTGCTCAGTCCGTTCGCGGCGATGCTGGCGTCGGGCGGCCCGGCCAGCGCCGCGGCTGCGGCGCAGACCTTCGGGTTCTCCGCCGACGGCAGCAACTTCCTGCTCGACGGCCAGCCGTTCCAGATCCGCAGCGGCGAGATGCACCCGGCCCGCATCCCGGTGCAGTACTGGCGGCACCGGATCCAGATGGCCAAGGCCATGGGCATGAACACGATCGCCATCTACGTGATGTGGAACCACGTCGAGGAACGGCCCGGTGTCTTCGACTTCACCACCGACCGGCGTGACATCGCGGGCTTCATCAGGCTGTGCCAGGCCGAGGGCATGTACGTGCTGCTGCGCCCCGGCCCCTACGTCTGCGGCGAATGGGACCTCGGCGGTCTACCGCCGTACCTGTTGCGCAACCCGAACATCAGGCTGCGGGTCCGCACCGCCGCCGACCCCAACTACATGGCGGCCGTCACGCGCTACATCAACGCGCTCGCCGCGCTGGTCAAGCCGCTCATGGTGGGCAACGGAGGACCGATCCTGATGGTCCAGATCGAGAACGAGTACGGGTCGTACGGCAACGACGTCGTCTATCTCGAGGAGCTGCGGCAACTGTGGCTGCGGGCCGGGATCACCGGACCGTTCTACACCGAGGACGGCCTCGGCCAGGTGCAGGGCAACCGGACGGTCGTCACCGGCGGCGCGATCGCGCTCAGCGGCGGTGACGCGGCAGCCATCGCCGCGGCACGCCGGTCGTTCCCGACCGTTCCGGCCATGTCCGGCGAGCTCTACCCGGGCTGGTTGACCCACTGGGGCGACGGCGGCTTCGCCGGATCGAACACCGACATCTCCAGCCAGCTGCGGGGCCTGATGGCCGGCCGGTTGTCGTTCAACCTCTACATGATCCACGGCGGCACGAACTTCGGATACTCCGCGGGCGCCAACGCCGCCGACAACGGGTCGGGTTACCAGGCGGACATCACCACCTACGACTACGGCGCGCCGATCAACGAACAGGGTGCCCCGGCCCGCCTGTACCCCGCCTACCGGGAGATCATCGGCACCGCCCTCGGGGTGACGCTGCCGGCCGTACCCGCACCGATCCCCACCATCGTGCGCACCGGCGGCCAGGCCGTCCTGCCGGCGGCGTACGCCTCGCTGTGGGACAACCTGCCGGCCGCGCTGTCGACCCAGACGAATCCACAGCCGATGGAGATGTACGGCCAGAACTCCGGCTTCATGCTCTACCGCCGCGTCCTGCCTGGCTACACCCGGGCGACACTGGACATCAGGTCGGTGCGCGACTACGCCACGGTGTTCCTCGACGGCGTCTACCAGGGCGGCCTGTCTCGGAGCAGCCTCCCGGCGGCCTACACGACTCCGCTCGGCGTGACCGTGCAGGACGCGCCGCTGGCGTTGAAGACCTCGGCGAGTGGCAGCCCCACGCTCGACATCCTGGTCGAGGGCATGGGTCGGAACAACTTCGGCCAGGCGCTGGTCGACCGCAAGGGCATCACCGAGCGGGTGTCACTGGTCGACGCGGGCACCCTGACCGGCACGTTGACCAACTGGCAGACCCATCTGCTGCCCGTCGACGAGGCGTTCGTGGCCGGCCTCCGTCCGGTGATCACCAACAGTTCGCGGCCCGGCATCTTCTTCAAGGCCACGGTGAACCTCACCCAGACCGGCGACACGTACCTCGACATGTCCCGGTGGACCAAGGGTGTGGTCTGGGTCAACGGCCGCAACCTGGGCCGCTACTGGAAGGTGGGGCCACAGCAGCGGCTCTACTGTCCGGCGCCGTGGCTGCGGGTCGGCGCCAATGAGATCGTGGTTTTCGACCTGCACCAGGTGCAGGCCCAGCCGATCTCCTTCGAAGCCACCCTGAGCGGCCAGTCGGGCGCCGTCCGCCACACGGTGGTCAACCGGGCCAGCGGAAAGGCCCTCGACGTGCCGGACCTGTCCCGGGCCACCGGCGTGCAGTTGATCCAGTGGACCCCCAACGGCGGTGCCAACCAGGCGTGGCTGATGGCTGGCGCGGTGGGCGGCGTCACCACGATGACCAGCGTCAGTTCGGGTCTGCTCGCTGACGTCGAGGCCGGCTCCACGGCGGAGGGGGCGCGGGTCATCCAGTGGACCGCGACCGGCGGCGGCAACCAGCAGTGGCGGGTCGTGACCGCGTCCGGTGAGTTCGTGAGGCTCGTCAACGTGCAGACCGGAAAGGTCCTCGCTGTGGCCGGCGGTGCGACGACCGACGGCGCCGCGATCGTGCAGCAGAGCGACACCGGCGCCACCACCCAACACTGGCGCCTCACGCCGGGGTGACGTCGTCGGGCCATCTGACGCCCGGCTGACCATGGGTCGGGCCGGGTAGGTGAGGGTCGGTGGGTGACCTGTTGCGGTGCGGCGGCCGCCGCGGGTCGCCTGCCGACCCTCACCCGTTGCGGTCAACCGTCCATGTCGTGGTGCGGTACGGGCGTTGCATCGGAGATGCAAAGATGGCCGCATGGGCGGGCGGAGCGACCGGAGTGAGACGTGAACCAGCGCGAGCGGTGGCACCGGCTCCTGGAGATGGTCGCCGTCGAGGGTCAACTCGACATCGAGTCCACAGCCCGCGAGTTGGGCGTGAGTACGGCGACCATTCGTCGTGACTTCGACGAGTTGGCCACCCAGCGGTTGGTGACCCGCACCCGGGGCGGCGTGGTCGTCACCAATGTCTCCTACGACCTGCCGCTGCGCTACAAGGCGGTGCGGCAGGCATCGGAGAAGCAGCGGATCGCCGCGGCCGCCCTCGCACTGATCCCACCGGGCAGCACGGTCGGGCTCAACGGCGGCACCACGACGACCGAGGTGGCCCGGGCGCTCGCGCTGCGCACCGACCCGAGCGGGCAGCTGTCGGCGGCCACGGTGGTGACCAATGCGCTGAACATCGCCCACGAGCTCATCGTGCGTCCGCACATCCGGGTGGTGCTCACCGGTGGGACGGCCCGCCCGCAGTCGTACGAGTTGGTCGGTCGCATCGCGGAGACGATGCTCGCGTCCGTGGCGCTGGATGTCGTCGTGCTCGGGGTGGACGCGATCGACCACCAGCACGGCGCCAGCGCCCATAACGACGGCGAGGCGGCGGTCAACCACGTCATGGTGACCAGCGCGGCGCGGACGATCGTCGTCGCGGACGCCTCGAAGCTGGGCCGCCGGAGCTTCAACCGGATCTGTCCGCTGGGCAACATCGACACTCTGATCACCGATCGGTCGGCGGACCCGCAGCAGGTGAGCCTCGTCGAACAGGCCGGGGTCACGGTGCTCCAGGTCTGACGGGCGCTGCGATCGGCAAAAGATGGAACCCGGTGCAAAATTACGGGCTGATTCTTGCATCTTGAGTCAGGCGGGTGCACCATCCGATCTTATCGCCCTTCGTAAATGTCTGGGCCGCATCGTCCCTCACCACACCGGAGAAAACGATGATCTGGTCACCGCTGCCTGCCCATCGCCGCCGTACCGCCGTCCGGGCTGCCATCGTGGTTCTCATCCTGTTCGCCGCGATGCTGCAGGCCCTACCCGCTCGCGCGAGCACACCGGGAAGCGCGACCGGCCTCACCCGGACCGGGAACACCTACACCATCGCCACCAGCACCGCCGCCCGCATCCGGCTCACGCTGGTCCGTGCGGACATCTTCCGGGTCTGGGCAGCGCCGAACGGCACCTTCACCGAACCGGCGGCGAACGAGATCACCGTGCGGACCGACTTCGGTGCGGTGGCCAGCACGGCGACCGACGACGGCACCGCCTTCCGCATCGCCACCGCGGCGGTTGTCATCCGGATCAACAAGGACCCCCTGACGATGCAGGTCCAGCGTCCGGACGGGCGGCTGATCTGGCGGGAGGCGCAACCGCTCGACTGGTCCGCCGGCCGTACGACGCAGCGCTTGGCGCGCGACGCCGACGAGCAGTTCTACGGCACCGGCCTGCGCCTGGGGGAGTGGGCGCTGCGCGACAAGACGGTGCCGATCGCCGTGGACAACAGGTGGCGGGAGAACACGAACGCCAGTCCGGCGCCCTTCTACCTGTCCACGAACGGCTACGGCGTCCTGCGCAACACGTGGGCGCCCGGCTCGTACGGCTTCACCGCACCGGTCACCACCACCCACAACGAGGAACGCTTCGACGCGTACTACTTCGTGGGCGATTCGCTCAAGGCTGTGCTCGGCGCGTACACCGACGTGACGGGCAAGCCGTTCCTGAGCCCGATGTGGGGCCTCGAACTCGGCAACGCGGACTGCTTCAACGCGTCCAACCCGGCCTATCAGGGCGACCACAACCGGGCCGGGCACCAGCGGACTCCCGATGTGCTGGCGTACGCCCGGGAGGCCCGGGCCAAGGACATGCCGTCGGGGTGGTTCCTGCCCAACGACGGGTACGGCTGCGGCTACGCCGACCTGCCCGCGACAGTGGCAGGCGCCAAGGCGCTCGGTTTCCAGACCGGCCTGTGGACCTCCACGGGGCTCGGGTCCATCGACTACGAGGTCGGCACCGCCGGTACGCGTGGCGTGAAGACCGACGTCGCGTGGATCGGCGGCGGTTACCAGAACGCGTTCCGTGGTGTCCAGCAGGCGGTCGACGGCATCGAGCGGAACTCCGACGCCCGCCGCTACGTGTGGACCGTCGACGGCTGGGCCGGTACCCACCGCAACGCCGTCGTCTGGACCGGTGACACGTACGGCAGTTGGGACGACATGCGGTGGACCGTGCCTGCCGTCGCGGGCGCCGGGTTGTCCGGCCTCAACTACGCAACGGGTGACGTCGACGGGATCTTCGGTGGCAGCCCGAACACCTACGTGCGGGACCTGCAGTGGAAGTCGTTCACACCGGCGTTCATGACGATGTCCGGCTGGGGCGCGACCAATCCGGCGCCCGGCTACCAGGACAAGCAGCCCTGGCGCTACGCCGAACCGTACCTGTCGATCAACCGCCGTTACCTGCAACTCAAGATGCGGCTGATGCCGTACCACTACACGATGAGCCGGGTGGCAAGCGTGACAGGCGTGCCGGCGACTCGGGCCCTGGTGCTGGAGTACCCGAACGACCCGGTCGCCCGGGGCAACGCCACGTCTGGTGAGTTCATGGCGGGCGACGCGTTCCTCGTGGCGCCTGTGGTCTCCGACACCGAGCTGCGCGACGGCATCTACCTGCCGGCCGGCACCTGGACCGACTACTGGACCGGGCGGGTGTACCAGGGACCGCTCACCCTCAACGGGTACGCGGCACCGCTGGACCGGCTGCCCCTGTTCGTCAAGGGCGGCTCGATCGTGCCGATGTGGCCGCAGATGAACTACACAGGTGAGAAGCCGGTCTCCACGCTCACCTACGACCTGTACCCGCGCGGCTCGTCGAGCTTCACGCTCTACGAGGACGACGGCATCACCCGCGCCTACCAGGGCGGGGCTTACGCCACCCAGCAGGTCCGGATGGCCGCGCCGACGTCCGGCACCGGAACGGTCACCGTCGACGTGGGTGCCTCCACCGGTGCGTACGCCGGCAAGCCGTCGTCGCGCTCCTACGAGTTCAGCGTGCACCTGTCGGCCGCCGCACAGGCGGTCACGGTCGCCGGCCAGACGCTGCCGAGGTTGAGCACGCGCTCCGCGTACGACTCGGCGAGCAGCGGTTGGTTCTACGCGGACGGGATCCTGTGGATCAAGGCCGGTGCGAGGAGCACCGCGTTCCAGACCCGGATCGACGGCGCCGTGCTGCCGGTCCCCGGCACCGGCACGGCGACACCGCCGATCCCGAACGACAGCTGGCGGCTCGTGTACGCCGACAGCGAGGAGACGAGCGCGGAGAACGGCAGGGCCACCAACGCGTTCGACGCAGACCCGGGCACTTTCTGGCACACCGCCTGGTCGTCCACGCCCGCGCCCCTGCCGCACGAGATCCAGATCGATCTGGGCGCCACGTACCAGGTGGACGGGCTGCGGTACCTGCCACGGCAGGACGGGGGCGTGAACGGCCGCATCGGCCGCTACGAGGTGTACGTCTCGGACAGCCCGAGCGCCTGGGGCACGGCGGTGGCGTCGGGGACGTTCGCCGACACGTCGACGCAGAAGGTGGTGCCGTTCGGCGCTGTCCGCAGCGGCCGGTACGTGCGGCTGCGGGCGTTGAGTGAGGCCGGTGCCCGGGGGCCGTGGACGACGGTGGCCGACCTGGCGATCACCGGAACCGCGGTGACGTCGGGGAGTTGATCCCCGCGCGGCCCGTCGGACAGGGTTGCCGCCCTGTCCGACGGGCCATCAGCGCATCCCGAGACCGGGATTGGTGCCGGCGCGCGGACTAGGACAATGACCACTGTTGGCGGGTCGCGCCGGTGGCGGTTCGCTGGATGACGTCAGCGCCGTTGTCCGTGATCGTTCCGTCGAGATCGAGCGCTCGACCACTGTTGCGGTTCGTGATGGTGAAGTGGGTGCCGACTCGCGTGATGCGCCACTGCTGGTTGGCCGCACCCGTGTACGTCCACTGGATGACGTCGGCGCCGTCCGCGGTCGAGTTGCCGGCCACGTCGAGGGCACGGCCACTACGGCGGTTGACGATGCGGTGGAACCCGTCGCCGACGGGAACGATCGACCACTTCTGGTGCAGGGCACCGTTGTCGGCCCACTGCACCGCGTCGCCACCGTCACCCGGCGCGGCGACCGCGACCTCCATGACCTTTCCACTGGCCCGGTTGGTGAATGTGTAGTTCGCGTTCGGGTCGAACGAGCCGTTCAGGGCGTCGAGTTCCTTGAGGCTGAACCGGGTGGTCATGATGTACGGGTAGCTCGTGTCGGTCGGGTCGAAGTATCCGTACGACGTCAGCACGAACGTACCGTCCGGAAGCACGACGTTGCCCGCGTAGCCGGTGTCGCCGCTCTTGACCGAAGGCGTGAAGTCCTCCAACAGTCGGACCCGGTACTGACCCTCGCGGGAGTTGACCAGATCGTCGTAGGTCCCGACCCAGGCCACCCAGTCGCCGGCCACCCACGCCCCGGTGTTGCTCACGCTGTTGCGGATGATGTCGCGGAAGGTGATGACGAGCCGACCGGTGGCCGGGTCGTACGTCGCGGCGTGGCGTTCGCCCATGAGAGCTCCCTGCATCTCGCGCGGCTCGGTCCAGGTGGTTCCCTCGTCGTTCGAGAACGCCACCATGGCGTTGGTGCGCTTGTTCTGCGCCCGGGCGAGCAGCGCGAGCTGGCGACCGTTCGGCGAGCGGATGATCTCGATCTCGCAGAGGCCGGCATATTTCTCGATGGTGTTGTGCGCGGCGAGGAGCCGGGTCGGCGTGCTCCAGACGGCGTTGCCGGCGGCGTCGAACGTCAGGTAGGTCTTCCAGTTGTTGTATCCGCCGTCGTGGAAGATGCCCATGTAGCGGAAGTCCCAGGAGCCGTCGGCCTTCTTGAGGCGGACCAGGGTGGCGTGGGCCACGAAGCCGCTGAAGCCGGCGTCGGCGAAGTGGTGGGTGAATTCGGACCAGGACTGGCCGTTGTCGTCGGAGTACGCGGTCTTGAACCCTCCGGGACTCGCCGGAAGGCCGCTGACCAGCAGCAGTCGGGTGCCCCCGGTCGGCTTCACCACCTTGTAGAGGGTGGGGGTCTCCTTGCTGGTGGCCCAGCTCGCCGGCGTGGGGAGGCGACCCGACCAGGTGCGCCCACCGTCGTCGCTGCGCTTCAGGATGATCTGGCCGGTGCCGTGGCCCATGGGGTAGACGGTGAAGATCGTGCGTCCGTCGTCGAGCAGGACGGAATCGGGGTGCCCGAGGTACTGCCCTGCCTGGCGGTCGGTGAGCACCTGGCGGCGCGTGTCGTCCTTCAGGTCCAGGAACGGGATCGTGTAGTCGATGCGCATGCTGAGGTCGCTGATCTCACCCGCCGAGAGCGTGGTGCCGTACACGCGCACTTAGTCGAGGTCACCGCTGTAGTGCCACTGGGCTCCCTGCGCGTCGACGTTGCGGCCGATCCACATTCCGTTGAGGTCTCGGACGTTCGCGAAGAACCTGGTGGATTGGTGCGTGGCGCGCACCGATCCGTCGACGTAGAGGCGGGTGCCCTCGGCGCCGACGGTCAGGATGGCGGTGTGCCAGACGCCGTCGTTGTAGGGGCCGCCGGTCGACGTCACCTGGGTGGCGTAGGCCCCGTTCTCCCGGTTCTCGAAGTAGACCGATCCGCCGTTGAGGGAGAACGACAGGTTGCTGGACTCGTCGACGGTGTGCGACGCGCTGAAGAAGCTCTTCGCGACGGCGGAACTCGTGGACCGGAACCGGACCGCGATCGCCCCCTGGGTCAGGTTCGCCACGCCGGACACGTCGGCCGACTTGTCGAGGAAGGTGCTGCTGCCGTTGAACGGCTGGTTGACCGGATAGTTCAGAGTCGCCGTTGCCGCGTGTCCGGCGGATGCCGGCATCAGCAGGCTCAGGAGGAGCGCCAACGCGACTGCGGCGGCGGTGCCGGCCCGGGCCGCCAGGCCCGGACGCGCCCTCGAACGGCCGTTCATCGGGTGATGGTCCATTGCTGTTCGGTACCTCCGCGGTAGGTCGACTGGACGACGGTGGCACCGTCGTTGGTCGCGGCATTCGCCACGGTGAGCGCCTTGCCGGAATTCCTGTTGATGATCTTGTAATGCGTGCCGGCCGGAATGACGCTCCACAGCTGGTTCGCGCCGCCGTGGCTCGTCCACTGGACGACGCTCGCTCCGTCGGCGGTGGACGAGCCCGACACGTCCAACACCTTGCCGCTGCTGCGGTTGACGATGCGGTGGTAGCCGCCGCCGGCCTCGACGAGATTCCACCGTTGGTGCGCCGCACCGTTGCTCGACCACTGGATGGCGCCACCGCCGTCCCCACTGCCGACCGGCACCTCGAGCACCTTGGTGCTGTTGCGGTTGACGACCCGGTACTCGGTCGACGGGTCGAACGCGGCGGCCGGGGTCGCCGCCCGGGACACCTCGACCTTGTCCGCCGTGACCGCGGTGCCGGACGAACTGGCGTTCCTGCTGTTCAACACCCGCACCCGCAGGACGTGCGAGCCCTGGGCGAGCAGCCCACTGGTGAAGACCATCGCCTGGTCCACCCGCGTCGGGGAGTACAGGTCGACCACCGTCTCGGGACCGCCGTCGATCGAGATGCCCGCCCGCCCGTGATTCGCCGCCCTGGCGGCGAAGAGCTTGACCTTGTTGCCGGTGAACCGGACCTGGTACGCGCTGTCGAGCGTGCTGCTGTAATGGTCGTCGCCCTGGAACTGTCGGGCGCCGTTGGTCCCGTACTGCCAGGTGCCCGAGTAGCTGAACTGGTTGTCGCCGGTTCCCGTGGTGTTGTCGTTGACCTGGACCACGCTCGGCACGCCCGGGGCGTCCCCGATTGCGTCCACCCGGGTGAAGAACGCCTCCACGGTGCTCGATCGCGGGCCGCCCCACAGCCGCTCGGCGAGGACCTCCGTCGGCCGCTTCGCGTACTGGTCGAACCACTCGTCCGTCTGGTGTTCCACAGCATCCGACCAGCGCGCGATCTTGTAGCCGTTGACCTTCACGTTCGGGTCCGGAGCCCAGCTCTCGTAGACGTTCTTCGCGTTGACGTAGAGGTTCAGGCCGGGAGTCACGTACAGGGTGCTCTCCGGTACGCCGACCACCGTGTAGCCCAGGTTGTAGAAGTAGTTCAGCGACCCGGTGTACGGCGTGAGGACGATGCTGGTCGCCGGCTTGATGCTCGTCTGCTGGCCGTTCGTCTCCCACCAGTTCCAGAGCTGGGCCGTCTTGCCGTACGACCGCACCTTGTCGTTCATCAGGTTCATGAACTCGGTGAAGACGTCACCCGCGTGGGGGAAGCCCCGTGCCTGTGCATAGCTGACCAGCTCCGGACAGCTGTTCTTGGCGGCGTCGGTCTGGTATTCGTCGCCGCCGATATGGAAGTAGGGGCCGTCGAACAGCGGCACGAACTCCGACAGCAGGTTCATGACGAACGTTCGCGCGGAGTCCTTGGTCAGGTTGAGCGTCCAGCCGCCGTTCGATCCACCGGGCCAGGGCGCGTAGTCCATCGACGCGCAGGAGAACCGCATCGTCGGGTCGTACGTCGTCATCGTGGTCGCGTGGCCCGGCAGGTCGATCTCGGGAACGATGGTGATGTGGTACCGCTTGGCGACGTCCTGCATGCGGCGCAGGTCGGCCTTGCTGTAGGACTGGGCAGAGGCCAGGCCGGGGTACCGGTCGCTGCGCAGACGAAAACCGTTCCACTCGGTGAAGTGCATGCGCAGTGTGTTCAGACGCAGCCACGCCATGCGCCGGAGAAGATTCTCCAGGTAGTCCATCTCGTAGAAGTGCCGGCCGACGTCGAGCATCACCCCGCGTTCGCGGTACTGCGGGTAGTCGCGGATGGTTCCCGCCGGCACTGTGGTCGCCGTCGCGCTCTGCTTGATCATTTGCAGCAGGGTCTGGGTCCCGTAGTACACACCGGCCGTGGCGTTTGCGCGGACCACCACCTGCGACCCGACGGTCATCAGGTATCCCTGGTCGCCGATGCCGGCATCGCTGACGGCGAGCGTGAGCAGGATGTCGCCGGTCCCCGATGTTGCCGACGAGATGATCGGCACGTCGACACCGCTGATCGCGCCCAGGTCGACGCGTAACGACGTCGCCGCCACCGACAACTGGGCGGCATGCGCGGGGTCCACCAGGATCCGGGACGCTGTGGTCAGCGTCCAGGTCCCCGTCCCCCCGGTCCACTCCCGGACGCTCGGTGCGACCTGGGGCGCGGGGTTGGCCGCGCGCGCCGCCGACGGAACCTGAAGCCCCAGGCCCGCCAGCAGGGCGGCGAGTGCGAGAAGAAGTCGCTTCTTGCGGGTGGAGAACACTGTTGCGTACCTCCGGTCGGGAAACGCTCAGAGCGGCAGGAGATCCTTGACGTTTCCCTGCAGCACGGGCAGGCCGCCGCTGTTGGCCTGATTGCCCAGCAGGTGCACCGGAGCGGTGCCGGTGCAGCTCACTGTGAGATTCGACAGGGTGCAGCCGGACAGCATCCAGCGGGTGCCCTGCAGGTTCGTGGCGCGGATGTCGCTGTACCAGAGGGTGTTGCCGGTGAAGGTCGGCGGCAGGACGCCGTCGACGACCACGCCGGTGCCGGGATTGCGGCCGACTCCGCCGATCGGGAAGGACAGCGCGCTGCTCCATCGCACTGGTACGCCGCCGTTGCAGTGGTTGATGGTGTTGCCGGTCAGACTGCCGTGCCCCCAGTTGTCACTGGCCAGCGACCCGTACGGGCTGGTCTGGGCGAATGAGTAGTAGGCGCCGTAGCAGCCGACGACGACGTTGCCGTTGATGGTCCAGTTCCCGGACGAGTTCCAGATCGCGAGTCGGCAGGACGTGAAGCTGTTGGCGGTCAACTGCGAGTATTCGCTGCGGTCCGCCAGTGAGACACCGAAGTAGCAGCGGTGAAAGGCGTTGCCGCTCACCTTGAGCCGGTAGCCGAAGTAGTCGTCCGCCGCCGATCCGGTCACCGCCAGGCCGGCGCCGCGCCAGTTCGTGAAGTCGCAGTCCAGGATCCGTACGTTGTTGCTGCGGCTGATCCGGACGCCCACGTGCGCGAACTGCGGTGCCGAGTCGACGGGGCTGGTCTGGCGTCCGAGGAAGTGGACGCCGCTGACGCTGACGTTGTTGCGGCCCACTATGGACAGCGCGCCGGCCTGGTCGGTCGGAACGGTGACCGTCGCGCCGTTGCCGACGATGAGGCAGCGATCGGGTAGGGCGACCGTGGCGGGCAGGGTGTAGGTGGCGCCGGGTGTGAGCTGCACCTGAGGCGTGCGGGCCAGGGCGGTGTTCCAGTCGTCGGCGACGTCGAGGACCGGTAGGGACGTCGAGGCGATCGCGGCGTCGGCCCGGCCGGGCGGCACGACGGCGGCGAGCGCGCCGGCGGCGCCCGCCAAGGTGACCGCGCGGCGGGGGATTCGTGTGGTCATGGTGGCCCTTCGGGCTGCGGGGTGAACGTCCCACGTCAGATGTCGGACGAACTTACGAGCGTTATCGACGTCCGTCAAGGCGTTCGTCGTGCCATCAGGAAGACCGCGGTGCGGATCGGTCGGCCACTCCGACGCGCTTGCAACTTTCTGCAATCAACCTGGGGCTGGACGCGTGCCGCACCGGATTCGCGACAGGCTCCTGCTGCCATCGCTGATCGACCGCACGGCTGGCTTTCCCGTGTAAAGAGGGGATCGGAGCGTGGTCGACGGGCCTTGACGGCGGCCGGGCCAGATCCCTAGGGTCTGCAATATCGTGATTGGTTCCGTCGCCACAGTGTCACGAAAGATCACGAGTGCTCGTGTAACCGGCACCTTCCGAAAGGGGCGGATCAATCACATGACCGCAGACGGTGCGCCGCAGACCCGCAAGCGCCGTGACCTGATCATCTCGGTGTCGCTCAATCCAGCCTTGGACATCACCTATGTCGTGCCCGAGCTGGTGCCCGACACGTCGCATCGGGTGACGAGCGTGGTTTCCCGGGCCGGAGGCAAGGGCCTCAACGTCGCCCGGGTCCTGCGTCAACTGGGCGCCGATACCCTCGTCCTCGGCCTGCTCGGCGGTGCCGCCGGCGAGCACATCCAGGCCGAACTGGCGACGGCCGGCCTGCCGGCGCAGTTCACCCATCTCAGCGGCGAGACCCGCCGGACGGTGACCGTCCTCGCGCAGGACACGGCGACGGTCCTCAACGAACCCGGCCCGCACGTCACGGCGGCGCAGTGGGCGGCGTTCCGGGACGTGTTCGCCGAGCGGGTCCGCGCGGCGCGGGTGGTGGTGCTGTCCGGCAGCCGGCCGCCGGGCGTGCCCGACACCGCGTACGCCGATCTCGTCACCATGGCGCAGGTCGCCGGGGCCGAGACCATCGTGGACGCCGAAGGATCGGCGCTCCGACACGCGCTGGCTGCCGCGCCGACGCTGGCGAAACCGAACGCCCACGAGGCAGCGGACCTGCTCGGCCGCCCGGTACGCAGCCGCGACGACGCTGTGGCGGTGGCACACCGGCTCGTCCGAAGCGGCGCCAGCGCCAGCGTGGTGTCCCGCGGCGCGGACGGATTCGTGGCGGTTACCGGCGGGGCCGCCTACAACGTGCGTGCGCCCGAACGGGTGGCAGGTAACCCGACCGGCGCCGGCGACGCCCTCGCGGCCGTGCTCGCGTACGGGCTCCTCACCCGCGCGCCCTGGCCGGACGTCCTCGCCCGGGGCGCGGCCGTCTCGGCGGCCGCCGTGGCCTGCCCGTGGGCGGGCGAGTACGACGACGACGTTGCTTCCCGGCTGCTGCCCGGAACCACAGTGGAAGAGCTGCAAGAGCACCGCGCCGACAGAGAGCAGGAACCATGTCGCACGTCGCCTCCGAGATAGCCACGCAACCCGAGACATGGCGTCGCGCCGCGGAACTGGTCACTCGACCTGAGGTAGCGCGGGCTCTGCCTCAGCCCGGCGAACGGGTCGCCGTCGTCGGCTGTGGCACGTCGTACTTCATGGCGCAGAGTTTCGCGGCGCTGCGGGAGTCGGCGGGCCAGGGGGAGACCGACGCCTTCGCCGCCTCCGAATTCCCCGCCGGACGGCGCTACGACCGGGTGGTCGCCATCACCCGCTCCGGCACCACCACCGAGGTGATGGCGCTCCTCGAACAGTTGCCGCCCGGCAGCCGCTCGACCGTGCTCACGACCGATGCCGACCGGCCGGTGACCCGGCTGGTGAGCGACTGCGTCGTCCTCGACTTCGCCGACGAGGAGTCGGTGGTGCAGACCCGCTTCGCCACGACCGCGCTCGCCGCTTGGCGCGCCGGTCTCGGAGAGGACCTGACCGAGCCGATCGAACAGGCGCGGGCCCAGCTGAACACGCCGGTCGACCCGGACGTCGTCGGTCGGAGCCAGTTCACCTTCCTCGGCACCGGCTGGACCGTGGGGGTGGCGCACGAGGCGGCCCTCAAGCTGCGGGAGGCCGCACAGATGTGGGCCGAGTCGTACCCGGCGATGGAGTTCCGGCACGGCCCGATCAGCGTGGTGGACCACCGGTCCGTGGTCTGGATCTTCGGGCCGGTGGTGCCCGGCCTCCGCGACGATCTGGCCGCCACGGGCGCGATCGTCGTGCACGAGGACGTCGACGCCATGGCGCACCTCACCACCGCGCAGCGGCTCGCGGTCGAGCTCGCGAACCGTCGTGGCCTGCACCCGGACCAGCCCCGGCTGCTCACCCGGTCCGTCGTCCTGACCGCGCCGGTTGCCTGAGGACCACTGATGACCCTCGTGCCCACCGCCGACCTGGTGGCGGCGGCCCGAGCCGCCGGCACCGGCGTGCTCGCCTTCAACGTGATCACGATCGAGTACGCCCAGGCGATCGCCGTCGCGGCGGAGCGTGCCGGCCGGCCGGCGATCCTGCAGATCAGCCAGAACGCCGCGCGCTACCACTCGGGCCTGTCGGCTATCGCCGCTGCGACGGCCGAGGTCGCCTGGAGGTCCAGCGCGACCCTGTCGCTGCACCTGGACCACGTCGACGACATCAGTCTGCTGGAGCAGGCTCCCGACTCGGGCTTCAGCTCCGTGATGGTCGACGCGTCCGCGCTGGCGTACGCCGCCAACGTGGCCACCACCCGCAAGGCGACCGAGTGGGCGCACGAGCACCGGCTGTGGGTGGAGGCCGAACTCGGCTACGTCGGCGGTAAGCCGGACGCTCCGGCGAGCGCCCACACCGCCGGCGTCCGCACCGACCCGTCCGAGGCCGCCCGGTACGTGGCCGAGACCGGCGTCGACGCCCTGGCCGTCGCGGTGGGCAGCTCGCACGCGATGGCCGACCGCACCGCCTCGTTGGATCTCGACCTGGTGGCCGCGATCCGCGAAGCCGTACCCGTGCCCCTGGTGCTGCACGGTTCCTCCGGGGTGCCGCTGGACCAGATCCGCGCCGCGGTCGGTCATGGCATGGTGAAGATCAACGTCGGTACGGCCCTCAACGTGGCGTTCACCGACGCGGTCCGTGGCGCTCTGCCGGCGTCTCGGGACCCGCGTCGCTACCTAGCAGCGGGACGCAGCGCGGTGACCGGCGTTGTCGAACGACTGCTCACGCTCCTGCCCGCGACGCCGTAACCGTCCGCCGCGTGGCCGGGCGGTGCGCTGGTCCTGTGCCGCATTGCCGGGCCGCGCGCTGCTCCTACGCCGTGGGGAGGGTCGGCAAGGGCTCTGACATGTTGAGCCGCAGGGCGGCCGCGACGGCGCCCAGGGCACCGCCCTCGTCGCCGAACTGGGCCGTCACGACGTCCAGGCGGCGGGTGTGTCCGGGGATCGCCAGCTGACCGATGGCCGTCCGGACCGGTTCGAGCACCGCTTCACCGGCATGGGCGAGGGTGCCACCGATGGCCACCTTGCCCGGGTCCAACTGCACCACCATTCCCGACAGGACTCGGCCGAGCAGCGTCGCGGCGTGCCGCACCACGTCGGAGACGATCGGCTCGCCGGCGAGTGCCCGCGCGACCAGATCGGCCGGGTCCGCGACGGTGACACCGCGCCGGGCGCACTGCTCGATCAGTGCCGACGGGCGGATCAGCAGCTCAAGGCAGCCACGGCCACCGCACGGACAGGGGTCGCCGTCGGGCTCGACGCTGACGTGACCGATCTCGCCGGCCGCGCCGTGCGCGCCCCGGGCGAGCCGGCCGTCGACGATGAGCCCGCCGCCCACGCCGTCACTCCACCGGACGTAGATGGCGTCCCGTACGTCACGGGTCGCCCCCCAGGTGCCTTCGGCCAGCGCGGCCAGTCGGGAGTTGTTGTCGGTGACGACGGCGACGCCGTACCGGTCCTGGATTCGCGTGCTGACCTGCTTCGCGGCTACCGAAGGGCTGCCGCCGCCGCCCGCCGAACGGCTCCGACCGAACACCAGGCCGGGCAGGCCGAGGCCGATCGCCTCCAGCGCCCGCAGGTCGATGTCGTGCTCCTGAACGAGGTCGTCGATCAGCTTGATCGCGGCGTTGGCTCGTCGGGCCGGCCCCGCCGTCAGCGTGATGGGGCGGCTGCCCCGGGCCAGGATGTCGTGACCCAGGGTGGCGACGATGACAGTGATCGTCGCCCGGCCGAGGTCGATGCCGACGATGCGGCCGGCGGACGGGTTGAGGCTGACGGTCGTGGACGGCCGTCCCCGGCCCCGGTGGCCGGACAGCGAAGGCTCGCGCTCGACGACCACACCGCGGGCGATGAGGTCGCCGATGATGTCGAACAGAGTGGTGCGCGACAGCCCGGTCAGTCGGATGAGCTCGGCCCGGCTGAGCGGGCCGACGCTGCGGAGCTGGGCCAGCAGCACCTCGGTGTGTGCCAGCCGCACACGCTGCATGGCATCCGGGCGTTCGATCACCGGACCATCATGACCGATGCCTCGTTTCCCACGTCGTTGCGGCAGTGTACGGGCGCGGTGGCCGGCGCCGTCACCAGTGCGAGGTGACGGCGCCGGCCGGTGGTCAGGGTGCTCGGACCGTGACGGTCAGCGCCGCCTCGACGGGGGAAGCCCCGGCCGAGCGCGCCGACAGCGTCCCGGTGTACGTCCCCGGCGTGCCGAACGTGCGCCGGGACACCATGGTGAACGCGCTGTTGATCTGCATCGCCGGGATGCTCGGCTCGCGCGTGGCGGTCGGCGTCAGCGCCTCCACCCGTCCGTCACTCCAGGTGACCGTGGCGCCCAGGTCGGCGGAGCGGAGTCCGGGGGCGGTGACCGTCCAGGTGGCGCCGGCCGGTGCGCCGACTATCGCGGTGGCCGGACGGCCGATCGCCTGCTTGCGCCACGGCACGTCGGCGGTGGGGAAGAAGTTGACGCCCTGGACCGTCAACCGGCCCCCGGCCACCGACAGGCGCGTGGTGAAGTCGGCGTAGTCGCGCTGTGCCTGCGGCGTCCATCCGACCTCGGCGGTGGCCACGAGGCGCGGGAAGCTGTAGTACTGCGCCTGGCCGATGCGACGGATGAACTCGCCCCAGAGCGCCGATTCGACCCCGAGCACGCTGGTCTCGGCGATGTTCGGGATGAAGGTGCCGGGGTCCCAGTTGTAGTGCCGGTCCAGCCCGCATGGTCCGCCGCACGCCCAACTGCCGCCGAGCGGCTGGCGGAAGTCCTGCTTCTGCGGCACGTACGTGTGGGGGGCGGGGGAGAGGACGACCTGGGCGCCGCGGCCGGTCACCGCGTTGGCCACCGCGGTGCGGTCGCCGTTCCAGTACTGCACGACGGCCCTGTTCTGTGGCAGCGTCGTGCCGGCGTACTCGTTCCAGCCGACCACCGTCTTCCCGAGCGAGGCGACAGTCGAGGTGAAGGCGTTCACCATCGTGGTGTAGTTCGCGTGGCTGGTCACGTGGGCCTCGTCGCCGCCGATGTGCAGGTACGGCCCCGGGGTCATGGCGGCGATCTGGGTCAGGACCCGCGTGACGAACTCGTACGTCGTCGCGCTGGCCGAGTCGAACGTCGAGTAGCCGACGTTGCCGGTGCCGTTGGCCGGGGCGGTCCGCTGTCCGGCGGCCGGCTTGGGCTGGGCCCCGGTCGTGTTCAGCTGGGGGATGGCGTGCAGCGCCGCGTTGGTGTGCCCCGGCATGTCGATCTCCGGAATGACCGTCATGCCGTTCACGCCGGCGTAGCGCACGATCTCGGCGTAGTCGGCCTTGGTGTAGAAGCCGGTGACACCCAGCTCGGTGCCCATCAACTGGCCGCTGTCGTTGTAGGTCATGGCGGTACGGCCACTGACCGTGGTGAGCAGGCCGTAGTCGATGCCCGCCGGGTTGCTCGCCGGGTTGTCGAGGGCGATCCGCCAGCCCTGGTCGTCGGTCAGGTGCAGGTGCAGGCGGTTGATCTTGTATTGGGCGGCGCCGTCGATGTACGCCTTGATCTCGTTCACCGGGTAGAAGCTGCGAGCGACGTCGAGCATCATTCCGCGGTGGGCGAAGCGTGGGTAGTCGGAGATCGTCACCGCCGGCACCCTCCACGTGGCGTCGACGAAAGTGTCGGACTCCACCCACTGGGGGAGGAGTTGCCGCAGCGTCTGCACGCCGTTGAGTGCGCCGTTCGCCGTGTCGGCGCTGATCTGGACCTTCGCGGTGGTGACGACGAGCCGATACCCCTCGGCGGCATGCCCGGCTGGGCCCTTGCCGGCGCCGACCTCGATGACGATGGGCGCGGGCGCTGTGCTCTGGGTGACCACCGGCAGGCCATACCCGGTGGCCGGGCGTAGCTGGCCGGCGAGGTACGTCGCGGGCGCGGTCGCCTGCGCCCCGACCGCGACGATGGGCGTGTTCCGGTCCAGCGTGTACGGCGTGCCGCCGTTCTCCGTCATCGACGCGGGTCTGGGCAGCAGGCCCAGCGAGGGCGCGGGTGGGGGCGCCGTCTCGTTCCAGATCTCGAATTCGGAGATCGAGTAGCCGTAACCCGCCCACCGCTGGTGCCCCTGCATGCGCACGTGGGACACCGGCTGCGCCGAGTTCACCGCGATGACGTCCGTCCGGGGGCAGGTGTCGCGTTGGACGCGGGCGACGTCTGTCCAGGTGGTGCCGTTGGCCGAGGTCTGCAGCGTGAAGTCACGGGCGCACGCGTTGGGCCAGGCGAGCACGACGTGGTCGACCGTGGCAGGGGTCGCCAGCCGTACCTGCACCCAGTTGGCGTCCTGGTACTTCGACGACCACCGGGTGTTGCGGTCGCCGTCGTTCACGTGCGCGGCGACGAAGTCGGCCCGGTCGAGCTCGACGCTCGACGCCGTGGCCGTGCCGGTCCGGGCCAGATTCACCGGCGCGGCGGCAGCCGCGGCCGGCGTGCCGGAGGTGACCGGCGCGACGAGCGTCGCGGCGATCAGCAGGGCGACGGGGGCGGCGATCAACCGGCGTCTCGATCCGGTGCTGTGGCGGGAGCGTGGAATCGACATGGGACTCCTTGGGCCGTCGCCCGGAGCGCCGGGCGGCTGGGATGGCTCGGTACGCCGCAGCCTGACGAGAGTCATCAATTTAGTCAATGCGTCGAACAATATCCGGCACCCCGGTGGGGTGGCGGGCGTTGTCATCGCAGCGCCATCACCCATAGGGTTGCTGGTCAGCAGACATCGGATGTCTTATGAATCGAGACAGCGCCCCCAGCTCGGTCATTTTAGTCCGGAGGGTTGACATGATTAGTCGGTTCACCAAAGATTCCCTTACCTTGAGCGCCACCCGCCAGGGAAGGCGCGCGCAATCCGACCTGGGCTACGGAGGGCCACCGTGCCGATAGACGTTCAGCCGCCCCGGACCCGCGGGCCGGAAACCACCCGCGCGGCGTCGCCACCACGCCGCGCCATACCGCTGCTGGCGTGGAACGTGATCGCCGTCGTGCTCGGCATCGGCATCTGGACCGTGCTCGCCCGGGTCGGGGTGTCGGGCCTTCCCGGCCCGCAGGCGGTCGCCGTCCGCGCCGGTGAACTCGCCATGGACGGCACCCTGCTCGACGACAGCCTCGCCAGCCTGCGCCGGGTGCTCATCGGATTCGCGCTCGGCACCGCCCTCGCGATTCCGGTCGGCTTCCTGATGGGGTGGTACCAGACGGCACGTGGCCTCATCGAGCCCTACGTGCAGTTCTTCCGCACGATCCCGCCCCTGGCCGTCATCCCGTTGGCCATCCTGCTCATGGGCATCGGGGAGACGCCGAAGATCTTCGTCATCTTCCTGGCCGCGTTCCTGTCCTGCGTCGTGTCGACATTCCAGGGCGTGGTGAGCGTCGACCGCACCATGATCAACGCGGCCCGGGTGCTCGGCGCCAACGACGCTGTGGTGTTCCGCCGGGTCATCGTCCCCGCGTCCACCCCGTTCATCCTGGTCGGCATGCGCGTCGGCCTCGGCGCGGCGTGGGCGACCCTGGTGGCCGCCGAGCTGATCGCCGCGCAGGAAGGCCTCGGCTACCGCATGCAGCAGGCGCAGATCTACTACGACCTGCCGAGCATCTTCGTCGGCCTGATCACCATCGGCGTGCTCGGCCTGATCATGGACCGGCTCCTGCTCACCACGGAGAAGCGCCTCACCGGATGGCAGGAACGCCGATGACCGAGAAGATCTCCTTCCGCTCCACCAGCCGCACCTTCGAGGTGGGCGGCAAACCGTTCCACGCGCTGCAGAACGTCGACCTGGACATCGCCGACTGCGAGTTCGTCACCGTGGTCGGCCCGTCCGGTTGTGGCAAGTCGACCCTGCTGAACATCGCGGCCGGCCTGGTCGAACCCACCGGCGGTGAGGTGCTCGTCGACTCGCGACCGGTGCGTGGGCCCGGCCCGGAACGCGGCGTCATCTTTCAGCAGTACGCGCTGTTCCCCTGGCTGACCGTGCGGCAGAACGTCGAGTTCGGTCTCCAGATCGCCAAGGTCGGGCGAGCGGAGCGGCGGCGACGGGCGCAGCACTTCATCGACCTGGTGGGCCTCACCGACTTCGCGGACGCGCTGCCCCGGATGCTGTCCGGGGGCATGCGGCAGCGGTGCGCCATCGCCCGCGCGTACGCCGTCGACCCCGGCGTCCTGCTCATGGACGAACCCTTCGGCGCCCTGGACGCCCTCACCCGGGTGCAGATGCAGGATCAGCTCCTGGCCACCTGGGGCTCCGAGCGACGCACCGTCATGTTCATCACCCACGACGTCGACGAGGCCGTCTACCTCGCCAACCGGGTCGTCGTCATGGCTGCCCGGCCCGGCCGGGTGCACGAGGTCATCGACGTCGACCTGCCGTGCCCCCGCACCGAAGCGGTTCGCCTGTCACCGGAGTTCTCCCGGATCCGCAATCGGGTCTGGCGCGCCGTCTACCACCAGAACCCTCAGGAAGGTGCATCACGATGAGCCCTCTCTCCCGTCGCTCCCTGCTGACCGGCCTCGCCGGCCTGGGCACCGCCGCAGCCCTCAGCGCCTGCGGCGACGACGAGTCCGGATCCGGCGGCTCCGGCACCGAGCCGGTGAAGCTGGGCTACATCGCCGACTTCACCGGCGCGAGCCTCATGGCGATCGCCGACGACAGGAAGCTGTGGGCCGAACACGGTCTCAAGCCGGACCTGAAGGTCTTCACCAACGGCCCCCTGCAGGTGCAGGCGCTCGGCGCCGGCGACCTCGACTTCGGCTACCTGGGCCCTGGCGCGATGTGGTTGCCGGCCTCCGGCAAGGCCCGGGTCATCGCCATCAACTCGCTCGGTTTCGCCGACCGGGTCATCGCCCAGCCGGGCATCACCTCCTTGGCCGCGCTCAAGGGTAAGAAGGTCGGCGTGCCGGAAGGCACCTCCGGCGACATGATCGTGCGGCTGGCCCTGCAGCGCGCCGGCCTTTCCATCGACGACGTCGAGAAGGTCGCGATGGACCCGAGTACGGTCGTCACCGCGTTCGGGTCGGGTCAGATCGACGCGGCCGGCATCTGGTACCCGCTCATCGGCACCATCAGCAAGCGGGTGCCGAAGCTGACCGAGCTGGCCAAGAACGACGACTTCTACCCGGCCATCAGTTTCCCGTCCGCCTACGTGGGCCGCAACGACGTGGTGACCGGCAAGCCGGACCTGGTGAAGAAGGTGCTCGCGGTGCTGCGTGCCGCCAACGACGAGCGGGCGGCCAACGTGGACCGCGCGGTCGAGGTCACCGCGAAGTTCCTCAAGTCGGCCCCGGTCGACCAGTTGCGCGCCGAAGCCGCCAACGCCCGGTTCCTGCCGTCCGCCGAGCTCGCCGCCAAGTCCACCGACGGCACCGTCGCGGGTTGGCTCACCGGTCTCAACGGGCTCTTCAAGGACCTGGGGAAGCTGCCGAACGCGGTCGACCCGAGCACCTACTACGACGCCGCCGCGTACGCGTCCTGAGTCGAGTCGCGTGAGAAAGGATCAGCACGTGCGGCCCAACATCGTCTTCATCATGGCCGACGACCACGCCGCGCACGCGGTGGGCGCCTACGGAAGCAAGATCAACGAGACTCCACACATCGACCGTATCGCGGCCGGTGGTGCCCTCCTGGAGAACTGCTTCTGCACCAACTCGCTCTGCGCGCCCAGCCGGGCCACCATCCTCACCGGCACCTACAACCACGTCAACGGCGTGCAGACGTTGTCGACCGAGTTCGACAACCGGCAGCTCGTCTTCCCGGAGCTGCTGCGCCGCGCCGGTTACCAGACGGCCCTGGTCGGTAAGTGGCACCTCGGGCACGGCCCGGAGCACGACCCCCGGGGGTTCGACTACTGGGAGGTCGTGCCCGGCCAGGGCCGGTACCGCGATCCAGTGTTCATCGGCATGGACGGCACCGAGCAGGTCCGCCCCGGCTACTGCACGAACATCATCACCGACCTGGCCGTCGACTGGCTCGACCAGCGCGACCCGCAGCGACCCTTCTGCCTGCTGGTGCACCACAAGGCGCCGCACCGCAACTGGGAGCCCGACGACAAACACCGCGACATGTACGTCGACGACGTGGCCGTGCCGGGCTCGTTCGACGACGACCACTCCGGGCACGCCGCCGCCGCCCGGGCCGCCCGGATGCGGGTGGACCGGGACCTCACCGCCAACGACATCAAGGAGATGCTGCCACCACACCTGGACCCCGACGAGGCCGCCCTCTGGACCTACCAGCGCTACATCAAGGACTATCTGCGCTGCGTCGCCAGCGTCGACGACAACGTCGGCCGCCTGCTCGACTATCTCGACGAGCACGGACTGACCGACGACACCATCGTCGTCTACACGTCGGACCAGGGCTTCTTCCTCGGTGACCACGGCTGGTACGACAAGCGGTTCATGTACGAGGAGTCGCTGCGGATGCCGTTCCTGATCCGCTACCCGGCGGAGATCCCGGCCGGCTCCACCACCAACGCGCTCGCCATGAACGTCGACTTCGCCCAGACGTTCCTCGACTACGCCGACGTGCCGGCCGATGCCCGCATGCAGGGACGCTCGCTGCGACCGCTGCTGCGTGGCGAGGACGTCGACGACTGGCGGCAGTCGGTGTACTACCGCTACTGGGAACACGACGACGACGAGCACCACGTGTGGGCGCACTACGGCGTACGCACCCACGACCACAAACTCGTCTACTACTACGCCGACGGGCTGGGTCTGCCCGGCACCTCCGCCACGGCGCAGGAGCCGGAGTGGGAGCTGTTCGACCTGCGCGCCGACCCGTGGGAGATGCGCAGCGTCTACGACGACCCGGCGTACGCGCGGATCCGGACGACGCTCACCGACGAGCTCGCCCGGGTCCAGCAGGAGTGTGGTGACGCCCCGTGGCAGCCCCCGACGTCGGTCACCGGGTGACGGACGAGTCAGTCACCCCGATTGAGCCGACCGGACCAGCCGACCGCCGCTGGCCACGCCGGGTCTACGGGGTGGGCACGGAGCCGGACCCGCGGTTCACCCTCGCCAACGAGCGCACCTTCCTCGCGTGGCTGCGGACCGCGCTGGGTCTCATGGTGGCCGCCGCGGCGGTGAAGGCATTCGGCACGGAAGGCTCGCAGTGGGCGGCGGCCGTGCTGGCGGTGCTCGCCGTCGGGGTGGCCGTCGAGGCGTTCCCTCGTTGGAGCCGCAACGAACGGGCGCTGCGGCTCCAGCTGCCGTTGCCGTCCACCCCCGTCGCGGTCGTGTCGGCGGCGGGGGTGGTCGTGGCCGGCCTGACCATCCTCGTCGTGGTGCTGATCTGATGTCGGTGCTGATCTGATGTCGTGGTGCTGATGTGACGGAGCCACCGCGGCTCGCCGACCGGGGAGCACAGGCCGAACGCACCCTGCTGGCGTGGCTTCGTACGGCGTTGGCGACGGCCACCGTGCTGGTGGCCGTCGGACGGGAACTGGTGCCGCGTCATCCGTTTGCGGCCGGACTTGTGCTGGCCTGCGCTCCGCTCGCCGTCGCGGTGGCCGTCCTGGCGCGGCGTCGGTATCGGACCGTCCGACTGCCCACCCACCTGGGTCAGCCGGAAGGTGCCGCACTGCTGGCTGCTACCGGAACGTTGGTGGCGGTCGGCGGTGTGGCGATTCTCGCCCACGTCCTCGCCCGCTGAGGGCGACGAGTGCTGCCGTCCCGGGGCGGCGATAGGGGCGCCCCGGGACGGCGAGGGCGGTCAGGCCGTCGAGCCGTACAGGTTGATCTCGGCGGCGGAGGCGTAGCCGGCCCCGTTCGCGGCGCGGGTGGTGCGCAGGCGTACGTGCCGGGCCGTGGTGGGCGCGAAGACCGCTGTCTTCAGGGTGCTGCCGGAGCCGAAGGTGCCGGCGGTGACCTGGGTCCAGGTGGTGCCGTCGGTGCTGGTCTGGATCTGGTAGTCGGCGATGGTGCCGTTGGTGCCACCGTCCTGGCGGGGCAGGTAGTCGAGTTTGTCGACGCGGAAGGTGCCGCCGAGGTCGATGGTGATCTGGTGCGGCATGGCGGCGACACCGCCGACGTAGCGGGTGTGCCAGATGGTGGCGGGGTTGCCGTCGATGGCATTGGCGGCGGCGCCGTTCTCGCCGACCGTCTCGACGCTGTCCGCCGTTGCGGTCCAGCGGGCGCGCGACAGCTGCGGGCTGTCTCCACCGCCGATCGCCTCGTCGGTCGGCGCGGCCTGGAAGACGGCCACCTCGAACGGTGCGAGGGTGATGCTCACCGGTGCGGCGGGACCCGACACGAAGCCGGATCGGCGCCCGTCGCGTTCGGTGAACTTGTACCGCTGGTGGGTCCCGCCGGGCAGCTCGAAGACCGTCTGCGGGTTGACCGTGAAGCTCTGCGCGGATGCCGACGGGTTGCGCAGCATCAGCATCCCCTTCGACGCGCCGGCCGAGGAGTTCCAGGCGGCCGTGCCGTAGACCGTCCCGGCGGCCGGGTCACCGCCGACCCAGTGCACGTCGCTGAGCAGTCCCTGGTTGGCGCGAGCCCACTTGGCGTTGGCCGCCACGGTGTCCCAGAACCAGGCAGCGCCCGGCCTGCTGGCGTCGACGAGCGTGTTGCGGACGTACAGCTCCTGAAGGCTCAGGCCGAGCGCGAAGTAGGCACGGATGTCCTGCGACACCTCGGCCTGCACGCTGGCCTTGGTCAGGTCGTAGTCGGCGGTGAACTGCGGTGTCCGGTCGGAGAAGATGATCCCGTGGTTCATCAGGCTCGGGATCGGGAACAGCGGGTTCTGCACGGTGTTGTTGCGGAACGTCTCCGAGTCGCGGTAGTTGACGTAGCGCTGCTGTGCGCTGCCCGCGCCGACCAGGCCCGCGTCGTGCCCGTCACGCCAGATCGAGTCGGTGTACCACAACCAGTACGGCGATCCCCAGGTGCCGACGGTGGCGTTGACGAACACGTCCTTCTGGTGCGCCCGCAGATCCCCCGTCAGCCCGAGCAGTGCCTCGTAGTCGGCGATGTAGTTCGCGTTCGGCCCGGACTGGTAGAGCCCGCCGCCGATGCCGTCGAGCTTGAAGCCGCGTACCCCCTGGTTGTCCATCATGTCGAAGGCGACCGACCGGAACCGGTCGTAGTAGCGGCTGCCGCCGAGTTTGAACTGACCGCCGCTGTGGGTCTCCAGTCGCTGGTCGGCCGGCTTGCTCGCGTTGATGGCCTGGCGGGTGGCGGCGCTGGTGCCGTACCCGCCGAAGGGTGACATCCACACCGACATCGACGCGCCGTACTGCGCGGCGGCGGCCTTCTGCGGTGCGAAGCCGGTGGCGAACTGGGTCGGGTCGAACGACCAGACGTTCAGATTCGTCTCGTCGACCCGTGGTGAACGCAGGTAGTCCCAGCCGTCGTCGACCCAGAAGCTGTCGATGGTGGCGCCGCGGTTGCGCAGCTGGGTGCCGAACAGGTTGATGGCCCGGGTGAGCTCGGCGCTGTTGATGACCTCGCCCGGTGGCTTGAGGTCCAGCCAACTCTGGTAGTGCAGGAACGTCCGGCGGTCGTGAGCCCGTTCGCGTTGCAGGTAGTACTGGAACGAGCGGCGCAGCTGCCCGGCCGGCGAGACACCGGTGGATGCCGTGTACACCCAGGAGGTGCCGACGGTGAGGTCCCCGGCGCGGGGCACCGCGATGTCGACCGCCGACCCGGCCACGGTGGCCTTCGCCATCGGGTTCTCGATGCCGACGAACACCGTCTCGCTGCCGGTCGTGCCGTGCGCCACCGGGCTGCCGTCGTCGTTGCCGAGCACCCGGGCGTTTGCCAGGTTGAGTTCCACCAGGCGCAGGGAGGCCACGTCGAACGTGCCGGCCACCGAGCGCACCGTGAAGCTGTGCTGCACGGAGTTGGCGCCGCCGCGCAGCCGCACCTGCCACTGCACGTCGAGTGTCCGAGTGCCACCGCCGTACCGGAAGGTGGTGGTCACCGCCTTGCCGGCGAAACGTTCCGCCAGCCGTGCCGACGCCGGGTTCGCCGGCAGGTCGCTGACCACCGGGGCGGCGGAGACGGTCGTGTTCGCCGTCGTGATGGTGCTGCCGTCGGCCAGGGTGAGGGTGAAGAGCCCACGCAGGCTCATCGGCACTGTGGCGTTCGCCGCCCGGTTGTCGAACCGGGTCAGCGACACCGTGCTGCCCTGCACGCTCCACGCGGTCGACAGCGCCGCGTTGGCCAGGGTGAAGCTGCCGCCGGAGAGCGACGCCGTCGCCGCGCCCGGCTGGACACCGGGGAAGACCAGTCCGGCGGCGTCGGTGTAGGTCGGGTCCGCCGGGACCGCCGCGCCGGCCGGGGCCGGATGGCCCCCGACCGTAGCGACGGCACCGGCGATCAGACCCAGAACGATGGCGGGCACGACGAGCCGCCGTGGCCGTGCTGTCGACGAAGATGGCAGGGGCATGGCGTGCTGCATCGTGCCTCCATCGGTGGTTCAGGCGGTGGGGGTGCTCCAGCGTTGGTTGGCGCCGTTGGTGCAGGGCCAGAGGATGAGGCGGGTGCCGTTGGCGGTCCCGCCGCCGTTGGCGTCGAGGCACTTGCCACCGGTGCGGTAGCTGCTGGTGGCGGCGTCGTAGGTCCAGCGCTGGTACGTGGCGGTGGAACAGGTGCGGACCACGATCGCGGTGCCGTCGGTGAGGCTTCCGTTCGCCGGCTCCAGGCACTTGCCCAGGGCGGTGAGGGTGCCGTCGTTGCGGTGGGTCCACGTCTGGTTACCGCCGCTGTTGCAGTCCCAGAGGTTCACCGCCGTGCCGTCGGTGGTGTTGCTGCCAGGAATGTCGATGCAGCGGCTACTGGCGGTGCCGGTGATCGCGCCCTTCTTCGGCCCGTAGACCTCGAACTCCCACAGCGAGTAGCCGAACGTGGTGGCCCGTTGCGTGCCCTGCATGCGCACGTACCGGGCGGTGGTGTTGAGGACGTGTTCGTCGGTGCCGCCGTCCCCGGCGGTGACTGTCACCGCCGTGGTCCAGGTGGTGCCGTTGGTGGAGGTCTGGATCTGGTACGCCCGCGCGTAGGCGGCCTCCCAGCGCAGGGCGACGCGGGAGAGTTCCTGGCTGCTGCCGAGGTCGACCTGGATCCAGCTCGGGTCGGTGTAGGCCGACGACCAGCGGGTGCTGATGTCGCCGTCTACCGCCGCCGCCGCCGGGAAGCTGGCCGTCTCGGTCGACGACGCGGTCACCGGGCGGTTGGTCGCCAGGTTGCCGCTCGCCACGGCCGGGCCGCCGGGAGCCCGGCCGATGCGGTCGATGATCGGGGTGAAGGCGGTGTACGTGGCGGCCGGCTTGGGCGAGCCCCAGGTCTGCTGGGCCACCACGCGCAGGATCGTCCGGATGCCCGCGGTGACCTGCTCCTCGGTTTCGGCGTCCGGGTAGTCACACCAGACGTGCACGACAGTGCCGAGGTTGCGGGAGGGGGCGTTGACGGTGTTGTTGCCCTGGAACAGATCCGGGTTCCAGCTCTCGTAGCCCCACGTCACGTTCGGCTTACCGACGCCGAGGATGTAGTAGGTGGGGTTCCACGCCTGGTTGGAGATCGTGTGCCCCCGGTCCAGCAGGGCCTGCGGGGTGATGCCGTAGTTGTACCAGACCTCGACGTGGATGTTCGACGCCGGACGGATGGTGCCGTCGGTGCCGATTCCGTCGTTCCACATCCGGGTGGTCTTGCCGCCGGCGCGGACGATGTCGTTCGCCCAGTTGATGAAGCCGTAGTACGCGTCCTTCGCTGTGGCGTTCGGCCCGTAGGTCGCGCGGGCGTACGTCAGCAGCTGCGGGTAGGCCGCGTAGTTGCCGACGTACTCGTCCGCGCCGATGTGCCAGTAGCGGCCGGGGAACAGCGGCAGGAACTCGGTGATGAGGTCCCGGGTCAGGGTGTAGGCACCCGGCTTGGACAGGTCGAGGTAGTAGGGGTTGCGGTTGCCGTTGGTGTCGGCGAGTTGCAGGTCCGGGTGGTCGGCCAGGATGGCGTTCATGTGACCGGGCATGTCGATCTCGGGAATGACCTCGATGTGGTACTGGGCCGCCAGGGCGATGAGGTCGCGGATCTGCTGCTTGGTGTAGAACTGCTCCGACACCACCTCCGGGTGAATGGTGCTCTCCAGCCGGAATCCGAACGTGTCGGACAGGTGCAGGTGCAACCGGTTCATCTTCAGGTAGGCGAGCTCCTTGACGTGCCGACGGAGCCAGTCAACGGTGAAGTACTTGCGACCGACGTCGACCATCATGCCGCGTTCGGACTTGGTCGGGCTGTCGGTGGTCGTGCCCGCCGGCACCGTGCTGGACTGCTTGAGCAGTTGCAGCACCGTCCGGGTGCCGTAGAAGGCGCCGGCGTCGGTCGAGCCCTGGATGGCGATGCTCGACCCGACAGTCATCGTGTAGCCCTCGGCGGGTTGGCTGCCGCCCAGGGTCAGCCGGATGTCGCCCGTCGCCGCGGCTCCGGTGGTGACCGGAACGGTGCGGCCGGTCAGATCCCGCAGGTCCGCGGCGAAGGTGGCAGCGTCGTCGTTGAGCTGGGCGGTGTACGCGGGATCCACCACGATCCGGGTCGCGGCGCCGAAGGTGTAGCTGCCGGTGCCCGCCGTCCACTGCTTCAGCGCCGGGATCACCTGGAGGTCACCCGGTACGGCGGCGGCCGGTGTGACCGGCACTGTCAGCAGTGCGGCGGCCAGTGCTCCCACCGCTCCGGTGACGCTGATACGTCGAAGACGCATGAACCGTTCCTCTCGGGAAAGGGTTGGGAAATCAGCAGGACGCCGGGTTGGCGGTGCTGTCGGTCGCGTACGCGGTGAGCGTCGCGACCTGCGGTACGCCGCGTGCGGCGGTGACCCGCAGCCGCAGCCGGTCACTCGTCACGGCGGTGGACAGCGGAACGATCCGCTTGTAACCGACCGTTCCGGCGGCGGCGACCTGTTGCCAGCCGCCGTTGATCCAGGCGTCCACGGCGAACGCCTCGATGCGCTGGCCGTTGCCGACCGACTCCTGCACCAGGACCCGGTCGAACGTGCGGGCCCGGCAGGCGGTCAGCTCGACCGCGCCGGTGACGGCACCACCCGAGGGCGACCAGTACGTGCCCAGTGCCGCGTCGGTGAGGGCGGCGTGGGTGCCGGTCGCGCCGGCCTTGGCGAACAGCTCCCGGCCGTACCGTGAGCGTTGCGCGGTGCCGAACCCGTCGAGGGCTGTGACGTCCGGCGTGTCGATCACGCCGGCCCGGTTCGGTGGGACGTTGAGCAGCAGGTTGGCGTTGCGGCCCACCGCATTCTCGTAGAGCTGCATCAGCGCGGCCGGCTGCTTGACCGAGCCGTTCTGGCCGGAGTGCCAGAACCAGCCGGGCCGGATCGACACGTCCGCCTCGGCCGGGTACCACGACAGGTACGTGACCGTCCCCAGGTTGCGGCCGATCAGCGCGCTGGACCCCAGGTCGCTCGACGCGGCACCGGTGAGCATGTCGTCGTCGCGGTTCAGCGCGCCGGGATCGGTGCCCTTGAACGGCAGTGCGCTCCACTCGTCGGCCCGGAACGCCCCGGACTCGGAGCCGACCCAGCGCACGTCCGGGCCGTTGATCGCGATCGTGGCGTTCGGTTGCAGGGTCCGGATCAGCCGGTACCAGTCGGCGACCTGGTACGGCTGCGGGTACGCGGTGTACGGGTTGGCGCCGTCGAACCACACCTCGGCCATCGGCCCGTACTCGGTGAGCAGCTCGTAGAGCTGGTTGAGGAAGTAGGCGTTGTAGTCGTCGGCCTGGTACGCGTACGTCTGGGTCGGGGTGCGGGTGTCCCCGGCGACGAGCGTCGGGATGGTCACCGCCCGCTTGGCGCTGCCGTTGCCGAACCGCTCACCGCCGCGTCGGCCGGGGATCTCCGCGCCGTCGGCGGGGGAGAGGTAGAAACCGACGGCGAGACCGGCCGCGCGGGCGGCATCGACTGTGGAGCGCAGGATGTCGCTCTGGCTGGTCCGACCCCACCAGGGGCTGCTGCGCACCGAGTGGGTGCTGTAGCGCGACGGGTAGAGCAGGAACCCGTCGTGGTGCTTGACGGTGAGGATGACCTGCTTGAACCCGTTGCGCTTGAGCACGTCGATCCACTGAGCGGGGTTGACCGTCGTCGGGTTGAACTGGGCCGGGTCTTCGTTCCCGCTGCCCCACTCGACGTCGGTGAAGGTGTTCATGCCGTAGTGCAGGAACGCCGTCAGCTCCCGCTGCTGCCAGGCCAGCTGGCCGGCGGTGGGGGTGACCTGGGCGGCCTTCTGCCGGATCCGGTCGAGGGTGTCGCAGGGGTCGACGGCGATGACGTTGGCCGGGCTGACCGGGCCGCTGCTGCCGGGGTTGCCGGCGCAGCCGGGCGGCGGTGGCGTGCCCCCGCAGACCGGCGCGTCGAGCTGGAAGTCGACCGGACCGGCGGCGCCGGTCATCGTCGCGAGGGCGATGGCGTCCACAGTGCCGTGCCAGCCACGGTTACGGGTCCCGGCGTCGTTGCCGAACGTCAGCAGGCCCTGCGACGCGTTGGCCGCGGCGACCGGAGTGGTGACGGTGGTGCCCACCTGGCAGCCGTTGACGTACGCGACCAGCCGGGCCGCCGAGTCGTTCACGTACTCGTAGGCCAACGCCACGTGGGTGTCCTGCGTGTCGGACAGGTTCGGCCCGCTCTGCCGGGTGTCGTAGTACGGGGCGTCCGGCCCGTACATGCCGAACTCCGTGGTGGTCTGCGAGCCGCTGGCGTAGCGGTGGTAGCCCCCACCGGCGAGGCTGAGCACCGTGTCGAAGGTGATCGTGGCGCCGCTCTGACGGCGTACCACAGCCTCGGCCAGCAGGCTCTTGTTGACGTACTTCGCACTGGTCACCGGGATTCGTGGGGTGAACCCGATGCCGGTGCCCCCTCCGGTGAGCGTGACGGCCGGACCGCTGATCGTCTCGCTGCCGGCCAGCCGGGTGAGCTGCCCGTCGACCAGTTCACCGGTCGACGGCGTGTAGCCGGTGGTGGAGGTGAACGTGCCACTGAAGCCGACATCGAGCAGCGGTTGGTAGTCGGCGGCGGCGACGCGCCACTGCTGGTTGGCGGCGGTGGTGCAGGGCCAGAGGATGAGGGTGGTGTTGTTGGTGGTGCCGCCGCCGTTGGCGTCGAGGCAGGTGCCGGTGGCCTGGTTGCGCAGGGTCTTGGTGGTGGTGTCGTAGGTCCAGCGTTGGTTGGTGGCGGTGCCGCACGTGGTGATGGTGGCGGCGGCGCCGTTGGTGGTGCTGGCGGCGGTGAGGCACTTGCCGCGGTTGCGGATGGTGGTGTCGGCCTGGCGGGTCCAGATCTGGTTGGTGGCGCCGGTGCAGTCCCAGAGGATCAGGGCGGTGCCGTCGGTGGTGGCCGCGCCGGGTACGTCGACGCAGCGACCGCTGGCCACCCCCGTGATGGCGCCGTCCCCCGGAGCCGCGACGGCCGGTGCCGCCGGTGAAGTGAGCTCGATCAGACAGGTGGCGAACAGGGCCAGGGCGGTCAGGGCGGCCCCGCTCGCACGCGGACGGTGGCGGCGCAGGGTACGGGTCATCGGACGTCCTCTCCGAGAACGGGCAGGGAGGGGTGGTGCGGTGGGTGGCGTGCGCGGGCCGGCGGCCCGATCGGTGCTACATCAGCCACTGTTGGTTGGTGGCTGTGGTGCAGGGCCAGAGGATGACGGCGGTGTTGTTGGTGGTGCCGCCGCCGTTGGCGTCGAGGCAGGTGCCGGTGGCCTGGTTGCGCAGGGTTTTCGCTGTGGTGTCGTAGGTCCAGCGTTGGTTGGTGGCGGTGCCGCAGGTGGTGATGGTGGCGGCGGCGCCGTTGGTGGTGCTGGCGGCGGTGAGGCACTTGCCGCGGTTGCGGATGGTGGTGTCGGCCTCGCGGGTCCAGATCTGGTTGGCCGCCCCGGAGCAGTCCCAGAGGATGAGGGCGGTGCCGTCGGCGGTGGCCGCACCCGGTACGTCGACGCAGCGGCCACTCGCCACACCGGCGATCGTGCCGGTCGCGGCCGTGGAGACGGCCTGGTAGCGGTGCCCGGCCTCGGCCGTGAACGTCACCCGCTCACCCGTGCGGGTCACCGGCACGGTCTGGTTGGTGGTGAGGTCCACCAGCGACGTGGTGGCCAGCATCGGGTTCCGGATGGTGAGGGTGCCGCTGCTGCCGGCGGTGAGCGTGATCCGGCTGGCCAGGCGGTTGCGCCACTCGGCGTCCACAGTCACGTTGCCGCGTGCCTTCAGGCCGCTGACCGAGCCGGTGGGCCAGGCCGTCGGCACCGCCGGAAGGACGTCGACGACACCGTTCTGGCTCTGCAACAGCATCTCGGCGACGCCGGCGGTGGCACCGAAGTTGCCGTCGATCTGGAACGGCGGGTGGGTGTCGAACAGGTTGGCGAGCGTACTGCTCTTGAGCTGTTCGCTGAGCATCTTGTGTGCGTGGTCGCCGTCGAGCAGCCGAGCCCAGAAGTTGATCTTCCAGGCCTTGCTCCAACCGGTGCCACCGTCGCCGCGTGCCGTGAGGGACACCTTGGCGGCGTTGGCCAGGGCCGGGGTGGTCAGCGGCGAGATCTGCCGGCCCGGGTGCAGGGCGTACAGGTGCGAGACGTGCCGGTGGTCGTTCGTGGGGCTGTCCCAGTCCGCCTTCCACTCCTGCAACTGACCCCAGGACCCGACCCGCAGGCCGGGGTCGAGCTTGTTCAGCGTGGTCTGCCACTGTGTGCGCAGGGTGGCGTCGACGCCGAGCGTGGTGCTGGCCTCGATGGTGTTGGTGAGCAGATCCCACACGATCTGCTCGCTCATCGCCGCGCCGGCCGAGAAGTCACCCTGCTCGGGTGAGTAGCTGGGCGAGACGACCAGCTTGCCGTCGCGCGGGTCGGCGCGCAGGTTGGCCCGCCAGAACTCGGCGGCCTCCTTCATCGCCGGGTACGCCTGATCGCGCAGGAACGCGGTGTCACGGGTGAAGCGGTAGTGCTCGTAGAGGTGCTGGCACAGCCAGGCCGCTGCCTCCGGGAACCAGAAGGCGGTGGCCCAGTCCTGCACGCCGGTGAAGCCGTACGGGTTGGTGCTGAGGTGGGTGACCCAGCCGGTCGTACCGTAGATGTTTTGCGCGGTCACCCGGCCGGGCGCCCGCAGCGCGTCGATGAAGTCGAACAGCGGCGTGGCCGTCTCGGACAGATTGGTGGTCTCCGCCGGCCAGTAGTTCATCTGGACGTTGATGTTGGTGTGGTAGTCGGCCTGCCAGGGCGGGCTGTTGGAGTTGTTCCAGACGCCCTGGAGGTTGGCCGGCAGGGAGCCGCCGCGCGACGACGCGATGAGCAGGTACCGGCCGAAGGAGAAGTACAGCGACTCCAACGCGCGGTCCTGGGCCCGTCCGGCGGCACCCGTGTAGGCCGACCGCAGGTCGTCGGTGGGGATGTTCGGCATCTGCCCGCCCACGTCGAGCCGGACGCGGTCGAAGAGCTTCTTGTAGTCGGCCAGGTGGGCCGCGCGCAGCGCCGCCCAGGTCGAGCTCGCCGCGCCGTCGACCGCCTGGGTCACCCGGGTGTGGGGGTCGACGCCGCGATAGGTGGGGTAGGTGTCGGCGTACGACGTCGCGGCGGACAGCACGACGAGAGCCGAGTCGGCGCCGGCGACCGTGATCCGGTCGGTGCCGTCGGTCCGGCTGCCGCCGGTGGTCACCACCCGGTACTGGGTCTCGTGGATCAGCCCGTTGCCGGGCAGTGTGCCCCGGACGGTGATCCGGCCGTTCGCCACCGTGACGGTGCTGCCGGGCTGGGCCGAGACGGTGCGAAGGACGAAGGAGATCTTCCCGGCCTGGCTGGCCGACAGCCGGGCGACGATCACGTTGCGGGGGTAGCTGGCGACGTACTCGCGCTGGTAGGTCACCCCGCCGTGGGAGTATCCGACGCGGGCCGTGCCCTCGGCGAGGTCCAACTCGCGCCGGTAGCCGCTCACGGTGGTGGGTGTGCCGGACATGTCGAGGTACATGTCGGCCAGGTTCTGGTACGAGCCGAATCCGGTCGCCGGCTGGCCGAGCGCGGTGGCGACCGCGCCGGGTGCCATCCGGGTGTCCCGGTCGATCTGCGCTTGCACCCCGGCCAGGGCTCCGGGCCGTGGTGAGGTCCAATTGCCGTGGTTGTATCCGGTGGCGCCGGGCCCGCCTGTCCACAGTGTCTTCTCGTTGAGCTGCAGGCGCTCGGTCTGGACGCCACCGAAGACCATGGCGCCGAGCGCGCCGTTGCCCAGCGGTAGCGCGTTGCTCTCCCAGTTGGCGGCGGGCTCGTCGTACCAGAGCGCGAGCCCGGGATCGGCGGCGGCTTCGGCCTCGGCCGCCGCCTCGGCTGGAGCGAAGCCGGATACGGATGTCAGGCACGCGGCCACGAGAAGGGCCGCGGCTGCGGCCCGCAGGACTGTCCGGATACTGCCGCTCACAGGCATAGGGCCTCCTCTATGCCATGGGAGTTAACGTGGGATGTATATTTTTGTCAATGGCTTGGACTCCACGGTCTGATGTGGTCATCCGCGAACGAGGCCGTGGCCCAAATGGCGACCCGCCAGCACATATCGACCTATTGCCGAATCGGCAGAGATCTGCTAGACGTCAGATGTCGGAGCTCATACGTTCAGAAACACCCGATGTCTGTGTGGGTGTGGTTAGGGGTGTGACCCTGCGATCGTGGCGACGGGCCCTACCCTGAAGATTTTGCGGAGGCAGCGATGGCTCTCACCGACGAGGCGATCGGCAAGATCAAGACGATGATCACCTCGGGCGAGCTCGGCCCCGGCGATCGACTACCCAAGGAGGCGGACCTGGCCCGGCGGCTCGGTCTGTCCCGCAACTCCCTGCGCGAAGCGGTGAAGGCGCTGTCCATCATCCGCATTCTGGATGTCCGCCAGGGCGACGGCACCTATGTCACCAGCCTTGCCCCACAGTTGCTGCTCGACACGCTCGGCTTCGTCGTGGACTTCCACCGCGACGACACCGTGCTGGAGTTCCTCGAGGTCCGGCGCATCCTTGAGCCCGCCGCCACGGCGCTGGCCGCGCAGCGGATGGGTGCCGAGGACATCGCCGACCTCCAGGCGGTGCTCGACAGCCTCGACGACACCCGCGACGTCGAGGCACTGGTCGCCAACGACCTGGAATTCCACCGCCTCATCGCCGTCGGCTCCGGAAACACGGTGCTGTGCTCGCTGCTCGACGGGCTCTCGGGGCCCACCACCCGGGCCCGCATCTGGCGCGGTGTCACCCAGGAGGGCGCCGTCACCCGGACCCGCGAGCAGCACCAGGCGATCGTCGACGCGATCACGCTCGGGCAGGCCGATCTTGCGCGTTCCTGGGCCACCGTGCACGTCGCCGGTGTCGAGGAGTGGCTCCGCCGGGCGCTGTGACCGAGCCACTCAGAACCGCGGCGATCCCGGCGACCGTCAGCCGACGGGCGACAGCTCCGCCTGACGCCCGTGCGGCGGCCCGGTGACGGTCTAGGTCATCGACGCCTCGGCCCTTTCGTGACGAGCTCGTCGAACGTCGGTCGGTCGCCGTCGCGCACCCGCGCCCACGCCTGCTCGAACAGCCGGGCAACGGGGATGCGCGGCACGATGACGTCGAACGTGGGGTTGCCCTGCTCGTCCATGGTCAGCAGCGGTGCCTTCCAGGTCTCCACCGGCAGGTGTGGCGCCTTGAGGGCGAGCCAGCCGCACGGCAGGAAGAGACTTCGACCGGCCCGAGGGCGCTTCGCCTCCACCACCAGGTCGCCCGCGTCGACCAGCTCCTGCCGGGCCTGCTTGAGCCGGGCGGGTTTCCATCCCGTCCACACCGCCACGTTGCGGTCGGTCGGGTCCGGCAGGGCGAGCAACTGGAGGTAGAGCGCGGCCGCGTCCGGCCCGACGCCGAGTGACTCGGCAGCCTCGGCGACGACGTGCGGCACCGACCGCGTCGGATCCTGCTGCGGGTACTCATGGGCCGTCGGCGCGGCGAGAAGGGCCAGACTGCCGTCGAGCATCATCCCCAATGCCGCGCCCGCGTCGTCGACGTAGTGGTAGCCACGCTTTCTCAGCAGCGAGAGGACCGGGTCGGTCGGCCCGGAGAGCAGGGCCGGGTACAGCTCGACCATCGTGTGGCCGCGCGATTTCACGTACGTCAGTGGACCGTGCCGGGTGAAGCCCTGCTCGACGACCGGTGTCACACCGATCTCGGTGCTGAGTTCCTCGATCGACCCGCTCTCGATGGCTGTCAACCGCAGCGCGAAGGCGGGGTCGGCCATGCGAGGCCGCAGCCTCTCGACGATCCACGGTAGGCCCACCCGGATCGGATCGTCGGGCGGCAGGTAGTAGACCAACCACGGCAGCGTACGCGCCACGTGAATGAGCACGTTCCGGTCTCGGATCCCCTCGGCGGGCCCGGCAAGCCATCGGCAGGTGTCCGGGTTGGCGAGGCCGTGCAGCAGCTCCGAGGTGTCGATGAGGGGATTGGCGAGGTACCGGTCGGCCATGACGATGAGATCGTCAGAGAGCGGTCGCCGCGCGCCTCGACGGTCGGCCCACGCCACGACCCCGTCCAGCACCGGTCCGGTGCTCCACAGCGCGGTCGGGTCGGCCGGGACCAGCGACCCGACGAGAGTGCGGTTGAGCGAGTGCCCGAGTCGGTACCAGCGGTTTCTGGCAATCGTGATCGCCGGGCTGTCGGCCACCAGGTCGGGTGGGCTCCAGCCGGGATCGGCTCGGTCGACGTGGATGCCGGCGAGGAGCAGAGCAGCCTCGGCCCGGCTGATCCCGGCGGTCTGCGAGAGGGTTTCCACCTGGCCGTGCCGCAGCGGTATCGGGCCTCGCTCGCGGGCCGTCGCCACGAAGGTGGTGAGCACCGAGGCGTCCACCGTGCCGTCGAGGAGGATCTCCTCCTCGACGTGCTGACAGCCGAGCACCGCTTCGAACGTGCCGTCGGCGGAGTATTCCAGTGCCTCGACTCTGGTCAACGTGCCCTGCACGGAGTGTTCCCTCTCGGCGCTGGCTACCAGCACCCGACACCCTCCGATGGAGACGATCGTGTTCTTCTTCGGCGGTGGCTGCAGGTCGGTGACCATGGTCAGCTGACGCAACCGAGCGCCGGTGGCGAACAGGCCCGAGTCGGCGAAGACGGTTAACAGCGCCAGGCACGCCTCGCGGCGCTCGGGGTCGACCGACGGCGATACCGCCAGATACATGATCGGGCGTACCAGGGCGAGCGAGGGGAACCATCCGCGGTCAGCCTCCACCGGCAGCACGGTCCCCTCCGCAGGTGCGCTCGCGGTGAGGGTGGCCCCGGCGGCAGCCACCATCCGGGCCGTGCCGGTCAAGCTCGGCGAGCGGAGGAACGGCATGAGCGCCGAGGAGATGAGGTATTCCTTCACCTCTACGGGGACGGCGCGGTCGTCGGCGGGGGCGGAGCCGGTGAGCGCCTCAACCGCCACCCGGTGCGCGGTGACCCGTTCGGCGGCGTACCGGACCACGCCGGCCACCCCCTTCACCATGGCCTCGTTGCTCAGCTCCGGGATGGCACGGCGGACCAGCTCGACCACGGCGGCAAGTGGCACCCGGGTCTCGTTCGCGGGCGGACGCAGCTTTCCGGCCTCGGTGATCAGCGTGGCGGCCACCCCGTCGGAGAGCCCGCGCAGCACCGCGGAGCCGGCCGGGTCACGCGGACGTAGGTGGTGCCAGAAGCCTGCGGGCGTGACGACGACGGTGCCAGCCGCGAAGTCCGAGGAGTGACGGGCCCCGGTGTAGACGCCGATCGCCCGTCCCTCGGCGGCCCACAGAGTGATCCCGTCGCCGCCGGAGTTCAGCCAGGACCGCAATCCGTGGACGGTGTCGGAGCCGGGGAAGCGGACCCCGGGGCCGGCGGCGCCGCCGAACGGGCTGCGCGAGTGGAGGCTGTATCGGAACGCGCGACCGTCGACGCCCTCGCCAACCTGATCATCGGCGGTGGCGGCGCCCACCCCCAGGTGGAAGGCGGCGTCGATGCCGTCGCCGACGTCGGCATGGCCGAGGGCAGCGCGCACCCGCCATCCGATCAGCCCGTCGGCGGCACCGTGCGGGCTGGCCTCGGCGCCCTCCGGCGCAACCCGCATCATGCTGTACGTCAGCCTGAGCGGTTGGCCCTCGACCATGCCGCTCTGGAAGAACGCGGGCATCGACTCTCGTCCGGGCTCGCCGGTCAGCGGGTCGTACTCCCGTATGTCTTCGTGACCGCGTTGGTGGACCCAGAACGTGGTGCCGTCCGTGACGGCCCGGCCCCCGTGGTGCTCGTCCCAGTCACCGACGCGCAGGGGGCGCCCGCCGTCGGTCCGTCCACCCCCGGGCAGGGCCAGAGAGTAGGAGTAGGAGTAGTGCTCGTCCGTGAACGCGTCGTCAGGAAGCCCGGTGCGGACGTCGGTGGGGGTGCCGCTCCAGTAGGCCGAGCGGCCGGGCCCTTCGAGCCAGGACACCAGGAGTTGACAGTCGACGAAGCGCAGGACGAGTCCGCTGAAGTGCCGCGCGGCCTGGACGGGCAACTGGTGCTCCAGCAGGACGTCGTCCGGCCCGACGACCCGCACGGCGCCGCCGCGGCGCAGCACCAGGGCTGGCCACTGCGGGGTCAGGACGAGCCGCTCGTCCTTCAAGGGGAGGTCGAGCAGTTCGCCCGCCGCCCGCTCGAACGCCGGCCATCCGTACTCGTCGAGGATGCCGGCGCGCAGCGTGGCGGCGAGCACCGGGGCGAGGTCGTGCCCGGCGATGCGACTTATCGCGTCGGGGTTGGTCGCACGGCCCTCGGGGGTGGCGACCTTCTGGGCCCGGGTGAGATGCCAGTCGAGTGTGGGCAGACCCTGGGCGGCCACGGTGTCGGCAAGCTCGTCGAGCCATGCGCGGACGGCGAGCCGCAACCCCGGAACAGCCAGCACCCGGCGTACCTCGTCGGGGTTGGCCCCGGCGGGCAGGTGTCGCTCGACGGCCCGGAACAGGGCGGTGAGGAAACGGGGATCCGCGGCGACGGCGGTCAGGTCGCGGGTGATCGGCCTGTGCTGCGGGAACAGGCGGTTCACCGGGAGGCCGTAGGTGCGGGGTGGGTCGGCGACCGGGACCCCGGCCGCGAGGCAGACGTCGAGCAGTTCGACGTCGTTGTGCGATCTCTGGACGAGGCGCACCGGTACGCCGTCGGCGACGAGCCGGGGCGCCATCCGCTCCGCGAGACCGTACAGACCGGGAATCCGGTCGTCGGGCCACCTCTGCACGCAGTGCCGGGCGAATCGGCCGAGCCACCCGGCCGGACCCTCCGACGGCTCGGCCTCGCGGGGCGTCTCACCGGCGGGGGCCGTCAGGGCGGCGGTCGCCCCGGTCGTCTCCAGCAGCGCCAACCAGGCCACGCCGTGGACGTCGGGCGGCAGGAAGGAGAGCAGGTGTCCGCGGACGGCCGGATTGTCGGCGGCGAGAGCGGCGAGGGCGGGACCGTAGGCGGTCCAGAACACCTCGGGCGCGCGTCGCAGCGCAGGCGCGGTGAGGACCTCCGTGAGCACCTGCCGGTCGACAGTGATCGGGTCGAGCCCGGCGGCCTTCGCCAGGCGGCGCAGGTCGGCGTGCATTGTGGCGTGTGGTGGCAGGCCGCCGAGGATCCGTTCGGTGCACAGCCGACGGAACCGGTCCAGGGCCACCTCGGGGTCGGCGCTGCGGGCAGCGAGGTCACGGGAGTGCGCCGACAGTGCCTGCGCGCTGACCGCGTTGGCGAGCCCGAACTCCACGAAGGCCGCGTGGACGCGCTCCTCATCGACGCTCAACGAGAACGTCTTCTCCGCCTGACGGGCCTTGTCGAACATCATCGCGGCGTAGGAGAGGCTGTCGGCGGCCAGGAACGCGCGACCGGCCTGCTCGTAGAACGTCGGCAGGAAGTGCGGCACGGACCGGGCGAGCCGGTCGCCGAGGGTGTCGAAGCCGTTCTTGGCCGGGCCGACCCGCGACATCGCCAACCGCGACAGCCGATCGATGTCCTTGACCAGGGCCAGAGCGTGGTGGCCGTTGGCCGGATCGTGCACCAGCACCCAGGCCGGGAAGCCGACGGCGCGCTGGCGGGTGAGGCCCACCGAGGTGACCCGGTCCGGCCGGTCGAAGCCGAGGAACTCCATCGACAGGTCCTCGGCCTCCGACAGTGTCGAGGGGACCAGCCGGACCACGGCCCGGTCGGCCAGCCCGGGATGGCGGTAGGACCGTGCCCGCAGCTCGTCGGCCAGGTCGGCCCTGACCACGGTGCTTCCCAGCGGTACGACAGCCCCCGCCTCCAGCAACGCCTCGGTCGTCACGCTCACTGCTGCTCCTCCGACGTCTCCACGACTCGACCGGCGTAGAGCGCGGCCGCCATCCGCATGCCTTCCGACCAGGCCACCGGGCCGACCGCGGTGAGCGGTCGGTTGGTGCCGGTGCCATCGCTGAAGACCAGCCTCCCCGTCTCGGCCTCGTTCTCGGGGCGGTCGGAGCCGACCCACGAGCAGGCCTCGACGTTCTCGCCGCCCTCGAAGATCCGGCAGAAGGCGAAGCCACCCTGCACCGGGTAGCCGAGCGAAGCGGCCCGGGCGAGCAGGTCCCGCAGCTCGTCGAACCGGCCACCGGCGAAGTCGTCGACGGACATGGCGGCGGGGTCGAGGGACGTCGGTCGCTGCCACGTCTCGCGGAAGAGCTGGTCGACCGGCTGCGTGACGATGAGATCGGCGGCGAGTGCGCGCAGGTCGTCGAGGTCGGCCAGCAGCACGGGATGCGGGATGAGCATCCGGTCGGCGGACAACCGGACGCTCTCGCCGTCACGGTTGACCACGCCGACGCCGTTGTCGTCGACGTCGCGCAGGAAGCCCACGGCGTCGGGGTCCCAGCTGTCGTCCTCGTTCAGGCCGGCGACCACGAGGTCGGTGAGCGCGGTGCGCCACGCCTCGTCTGCCCAGACCTCGGTCAGGGCGATCGCGGGGATCGGCAGGGAGCGGATCATCCAGCGTTCCGCATCGGCCCGGCAGTCACGCTCGTGCTGCTCCAGCCACTCCGCGAGCTGCTCGAGCTCGGTCACCACCGGGTCCCCCGGACCGTCCGGGGCAACGACCGGAGTTCCTCGCCTGCCGAGTTCCGGCAGACGACGGCACCGCGACGAAGTGTCACCTCGTAGCCACCAGCAACAGCCATCCACGCCATCGGCCGCTCTCCGATTCTGCGGCCGATCGCATCGGGCCGCGTTCTTGGTCGAGTCGGCACAGTAGCCGAGTGCGGCGACAGTCTCCTGTGTACGGACAGGGTGGACGGTGTTACCCGCACTGCGACCTCGGGGCATCGGCAGGTCTACGTGGGCACCCGCAGCGCGACGTGTGTTTCGGTCCGCCAGGGTGGTGCGGAGCCGCGCTTCGGGTCGTGACCGTGGAGCATCCGTACCGTCGTGGCGGCCCCGCCACGTGACGACGTGGCGCGGGCCGTCTGGACCTTCCGTCTAGTCGGGATCGCGGCCCGGGATATCAGTCCGATCTCGGATCGGACGGCGATGTCGTTGTTGATTCAGGACTGCACGACGCGGGCGATGCTCGCCCGGATGGGTGCGTAGTGCTCGGCGATGGCAGCCTGTAGGCCCTCCACGTTTCCGGCTGCGACCGCGTGCACGATTGCCCGATGCCGCTGGGCGGTGATCAACCGGTCCTCCTGCTGAGTACGCAGTGTGGGGGCGACGATGGCCTGTACCTGCCAGAACGCCTCGGTCAGTTGGAGGATCAGGTCGTTGCCGAGGGGTTCCAGCAGCTTCACGTGGAAGGTCCGGTCGACGTCGAGGAAGTCCATGCCCTGGGCGGCCAGACTCTCCATCTCGTCGGCGAGCGCGGAGAGAGCGGCCTGGTGCTCGCTGTCGAGAACGGCGATGACCTGGGCCGCGAGCCCCTGTTCGAGGGTCTGCCGGACGTCGACGACCTGTCCCAGCACGTGATGGTCCTCCTCGCCGCTGAGGAGGCCGCGGAAGGTCAGACCCTCCACGAGGGCGGCGAGGGACATGCGGCCGACGAAGGTGCCGTGGCCGTGCCGCACCTCGACGATGTCGAGGGCGGAGAGGATCTTGACGGCCTCGCGGACGCTTGAGCGGCTCGCGCCCACCGCCTCACACAGCTCCGCCTCGGTGGGCAGGATGTCTCCCGGCTTGAGGCGGTTGCGGAGGATGTACTCCTTGATCTTTGCCCCCACCTCCTGCCGGCGGGGACCTGGGCGCTCCGCACCGCGTAGCGGGGATGCGTCAATGGTCGTCATCTGCCACTTGCCCTTCGTTCACGGATCTGACACTCTCACCCTATCGGCATCAGATGTCTGACGTCAGACCCCATTATCTTCGAATCCCTCAGCGCGAGCGGTAACGCGAGCGCATGAAGAGCCTATGGAGGCAGCTACGTGAGCACCACCGTTGAGCCAAGGGAGAGTCGGCGCCGCCCCCCGCGCCGGTTCCGTTCGTTGGCGGTCGCGTCCACCGCGGCAACCCTCGCTCTCGGACTGGTCGCCTGCAGCGGCGGCCCGGCCTCGACCAACGCCGTCGAGGGAAGCGGGGGGAAGACGTCGATCGAGACCACCCTCGCGTTCACCCTCTCTAGCGGGTTCGACCCGGGGAACGCCTCGTCGGCGGTGGCGACGGCGGTCAACCAGCACACCTTCGAGGGTCTGATCGATCTTGACCCGGTTACCCGGGAACCATACCGCGCACTCGCCAAGGAAGACCCGGTGGCCAGCGCAGACGGGCTCACCTACACCGTGGCGGTGCGTGACGGTGCCAAGTTCTCCGACGGCACCCCCGTCACCGCCGAGGACGTCGCCTGGTCCTTCACCCGCGTGCTGAAGCCGGCCGACCCCAAGGCCCCGCCGCTGATGCAGGGGTTCGTGTCGTTCATCGACTCGGTGACGGCGAAGGACGCGACGACGGCCGAGTTCAAGCTCAAGTACCCGTTCGCCCTGTTCGCGGAGCGGATCGCCGTCATCAAGATCCTGCCGAAGGCGAAGACCGCGGACGCGGCCGCGTCGAAGGCCTTTGACACCGCGCCGATCGGCTCCGGCCCGTTCAAGTTGGACAGCGCGTCCAAGGAGTCGGGTGTCAAGCTCAGCAAGAATCCGAACTACAACGGCCCGCGCCCGGCCAAGGTCGAGACGATGACCTGGAACACCACCTCGGAGGCTTCCGCCCGGGTGTCGGACCTTCAGGGCGGCCGGGTCCAGGCCATCGAGTCGGTGCCGTACCTGAACGTCGACTCGCTCAAGGACAAGTACACCGTCGATGTGAAGCAGGCCTTCAACCAGGTCTTCCTCATGTTCAACTCGTCGGCGGCGCCGTTCAACGACAAGCGGGTGCGCCAGGCGCTGCACTACGCGATCAACAAGGACGAGGTCATCAAGACCGCCCTCAACGGCTACGGCAGCCCGGCGACGAGCTACCTGGACGAGGGCAACAAGGACTACCAGAAGGCCGCCACCGTCTACGACTACAACCTGGAAAAGGCCAAGAGCCTGCTCCAGGAGGCCGGTGTCACGAACCTGTCGTTCCAGCTCGACACCACTGACAACTCGGTCGTGAAGGATGTCGCGCCGCTGGTCATCGAGCAGTGGAAGAAGATCGGCGTCACCGCCAGCCTCAACACGGTGCCGTCCTCGGCCATCTACGGCGACATCGTTCCGAAGGACACCTTCCGGGTGCTGATGGCCACCGGTGACCCCAGCGTCTTCGGCGTCGACACCGACCTGCTGATGCGCTGGTTCTACTACGGCGAGACCTGGCCGGGGCAGCGCTACCGGTGGAGCGCCGCGGACCGCAAGGCCATGGCCGACCTGCTCGACAAGGCGGCGCAGACCTCCGACGAGGCGGCCCGCAAGGCTCTGTGGAAGCAGGCCCTGGACAAGGTGGCCGACGAGGCCCCCCTGTACCCGATCCTGCACACCAAGGTCGTCACCGCGTACGACCCCGCGAAGCTCTCCGACTTCTCGGGTGCGTCGACCACCGGCCTGTACTTCCTGGGCGCCAGCCGAAAGGGCTGAGCTCCACCTCGGGGGCCCCACCCTGGCCCCTCCGCGTCCCGCCCGGCCCTCAGTCCTTGGGGGCTGGGCGGGACGTCCCGGCGGCCCTCGACGAGAGAAAGACACCATGCTGAGCGTTCTGAGCCTGGTCGCGCGACGACTCCTGACCCTGATACCCCTGGTGCTGGGTATCACGATCTTCGTCTTCGTGATCATGCAGTTCTCCCCGATCGATCCCGCGCTGTCCGTCCTGGGCGATCAGGCGACCCCCGCGCAGGTGGCCGCGTTCAAGGCCGCCAACGGTCTCGACGATCCGCTGCCCCTGCGGTACCTGCACTTCCTGGGCGACCTGCTCCGGGGCGATCTCGGCGTGACCTTCCCGCCGTCCGTCCCGGTCGCCGACAAGATCGCCACCGCGCTGCCGCTGACCATCCAGCTGACGGCCCTCGGCATCGTCGGCGCGCTGGTCATCGCGTTGGCCCTCGGCATCCCCGCCGCGCTGTACCGCGACCGCTGGCCCGACCAGGTCATCCGGTTCGTCTCGATGGCCGGTATCGCCATGCCGTCGTTCTGGCTGGCCCTCCTGCTCATCCAGGAGCTGTCGGTCCGCCGCCCCGTCTTCCCGACCGGCGGGTACGTCAACCCCGGCGACTCGTTCTCCCTCTGGCTGCAGTCCCTCGCCATGCCCGCGCTGGCCCTCGCCGTGCCGGTCGGCTGCTCACTGGCCAGAATCGTGCGGACGTCAATGGTCGAGGAGCTCGACAAGGACTACGTGCGGACGGCGATCGGCGCCGGGCTGCCGCCCCGCGTGGTGGTCGGACGCAACGTGCTGCGCAACGCGCTGGTCAACCCGCTCACCGTGCTGGGCCTGCGAATCGGCTACCTGCTGGGCGGCACGGTCGTCATCGAGGCCATCTTCTCGCTGCCCGGCATGGGCACCCAGATCATGAGCGCGGTCCAGCAGAACGACACCGCCCTCGCCCAGGGAACCGTGCTGACGATCGCCATCTGCTTCGTCCTCGTGAACCTGGTGGTCGACATCCTCTACCTCTTCGCCAACCCTCGACTGCGCGGAGCCCACTGATGCGTCGAACACTCACCGCCCGGCTGTCGGCTCCCGGCATCGCCTTCAAACGGCTCAGCGTCACGGCTCGAATCGCACTGAGCTTCGTCCTGCTCATCGTCGTGGTGGGCATCTTCGCGCCGCTGATCCTGCGGCACGACCCCGCGCAGGCCGGGCTCGGTCCCGCGCTGACCGGCCCGAACGGCGACTATTGGTTCGGCCTGGACAAGCTCGGACGCGACGTGTTCTCGCGGCTGGTCGCCGGCACCCGGCGTTCGTTGATCGTGGGCTTCGGCAGCGCCGGCATCGCCCTGGTGATCGGCGCGATCCTGGGCGCGCTGGCCGGAACCAGCCGGCCCGCTGTCGACGAGGTGGTGATGCGGTGCCTCGACGTCGTCATGGCCTTCCCCGCCATCGTGCTCTCCGCCCTGCTGATCATCTCGTTCGGCAAGAACAGCCTCCTGGTCCTCGTGGTTGCGATCGGTTTCGTCTTCGTGCCCTCGATCGCACGTATCGTGCGCGCCAACGTGCTCTCGCAGTACCGCGAGGACTACGTCTCGGCCGAACGGATCATCGGCGCGCGGCGACCGCACATCCTCTGGCGGCACATCCTGCGTAACTGCGCCGCCCCGATCCTCGTCTTCGTCACCGTCATGGTGGCCGACGCCATCGTGTTCGAGGCGTCGCTCTCGTTCATCGGTGGCGGGCTGGCACCCCAGGAAGCCGCCTCCTCGTGGGGCTCGGTCATCGCCTTCGGCAAGGAAATGGTGCAGATCGGTGGCTGGTGGGCCACGTTCTTCCCCGGCCTGCTGATCCTGCTCACCGTGCTCGCCCTGAACGTGCTCTCCGAAGGGATGTCCGACGCCTGGGCCGCCCCGGCGGCGCGGCGTGCCACCGCCACGAAGATCGGGGACGCGCAGGAGGAGGCGCAGCCCGGCTCCGGTGAGGTGGTGCAACTGCCCGGCCTGGCCGAGGCCGCGCAGCGGCTGCGCGAGCGTGCCCGCCCTCTCCCGGACGGGGAGCCCGTCCTGGAGGTCCGGAACCTGTCGATCGGGTTCGAGGGACGCCACAGCGGCGTCGACATCGTCGACGACCTGACCTTCGACATCCGCCCCGGCGAGGTCCTCGGCCTGGTGGGGGAGTCCGGCTCCGGTAAGTCGCTGACCTCCCTCGCCGTGATGGGCCTGCTGCCGCAGGGCGCCCGGGTCCGCGGCGAGGTCCGCTTCGCGGGCACCGACCTGCTGACGATGAGCACCAAACGACGCCGTGCCCTGATGGGGCGCGAGATCGCGATGGTCTACCAGGACGCCCTCTCGGCCCTGAATCCCTCACTGCGCATCGGCCCTCAGCTCGCCCAGATGATCAGCCGTGGCGGCACCCGGTCCGCCGAGGAGCTGATGGAACTCGTGGGCCTGGACTCGCAGCGCACCCTGTCCGCGTACCCGCACGAACTCTCCGGTGGGCAGCGGCAGCGCGTGGTGATCGCCATGGCGCTGTCCCGGGATCCGCGCCTGATCATCGCCGACGAGCCGACCACCGCGCTCGACGTCACCGTCCAGGCGCAGGTCATGGAGCTGCTGCTGCGGCTGCGCGGCCAGCTCGGGTTCGCGCTGATCCTGGTCAGCCACGACCTCGCGCTGGTCAGCGACGTCGCGGACCGGGTCGTGGTGATGTACGGCGGGCAGATCGTCGAGAGCGGTGTCACCGCCGACGTGGTCGGCGCGCCGGCGCACCACTACGCCCGAGGTCTTCTCGGTTCCGTGCTCTCTCTCGAGGCCGGCGCGGAGCGGCTCACCCAGATCCGCGGCGTGGTGCCGTCGCCGGCCGACTTCCCACCGGGCTGCCGGTTCGCTGATCGCTGCCCCATGGCCACCGAGGTCTGCCGGGAGGAGACGCCCCGCCTGGAGGGCGCCACCGACCACCGGTACGCCTGCCACCACCCGGCCGTCACCGTCACGGAAGGGGAGCTGGCCCGATGAGCGCGTCAGTCCCACACCAGTCGATCGTCGAGCTGCGCGACGTGCACGTGGTGCACCGCACCCGTGGTGGCGGCATGTTCAGCCGCGAGCGGGTGTACGCCCTCACCGGCGCGGACCTGACCGTGCGTGCCGGCGAGACCATCGGCGTCGTCGGCGAGTCCGGCTGCGGCAAGTCCACGATGGCGAAGGTGCTGGTGGGCCTCCAGCGGCCGACGAGCGGCACGGTCGCCTTCTCCGGCAAGGACGTCTGGTCGATGAACGCGGCGGAACGCCGACTGCACATCGGCGCCGGCGTCGGCATGATCTTCCAGGATCCGGCCACGTCGCTGAACCGGCGCATGCCGGTCCGCGACATCCTGCGCGACCCGCTCGACGTGCACCGTCGCGGCACCCGCAAGGAGCGCGAGGAGCGCGTCAGGGAGCTGATGGCGCTGGTCGGGCTGCCCCGGTCGGTCGCCGACGTGCTGCCGAGCCAGCTCTCCGGCGGCCAACGTCAGCGGGTGTCCATCGCGCGTGCCCTGGCCCTGGAGCCGGGGCTGGTCATCGCCGACGAGCCCACCAGCGCCCTCGACGTGTCGGTCCGGGCGCAGATCCTCAACCTGCTCCTGGACCTCAAGGAGCGTCTGAACCTGGCCATGGTCTTCGTCTCGCACGACATCCAGACGGTCAAGCGGATCAGTGACCGCGTGGTCACCATGTACCTCGGCCGGATCGTGGAGCAGACACCCGCCGCCGGGCTCCCCGAGGTCGCCCAGCACCCGTACACCCGGGCGCTCTTCTCCGCCACGCCGGGTTTGCTCTCGCCACTCGACCCGATCCCGCTCGTTGGTCCCGTTCCACTCGCCACGAAACCGCCGACCGGATGCCCGTTCCGCACCCGCTGCTGGAAGGCGACCGACGGCTGCGCCATCGAGATGCCGCCGGTCCGGTCGGGCGACGGCGGTGCCGGCTCCCACGAGTTCCGGTGCTACCACCCCGTTCCTGCTGGATTCAGCAACACAGAGCTGGTCGAACTCGCCAGAGCAGCGACCGGCCGCACCACCCCCCTACACGTCGAGGAGTCAGCGTGACCACCCCAACCCCGCGGTTCGCCGGAGTCGTGCCGCCGGTCGTCACCCCCCTGACCGAGGAGGGTGCGGTCGACGTCGCCTCCCTTGAGCGACTCGTCGAACGGATGCTCACCGCCGGCGTCGACGGCATCTTCGCCCTCGGCAGCTCCGGCGAGACGGTGTTCCTCACCGACAGCCAGCGGGACCAGGCTCTTGAGACCGTCGTGAAGACCGTCGGCGGGACCGTACCGGTCCTCGCGGGCTGCATCGAGCCGACCACCCGCCGGGTTCTCGACCGGGCCGACGCGTCGACGCGCCTGGGCGTCGACGGCCTGGTGGCCACCGCCCCCTTCTACGCCATCGTCGGCCCCCACGAGGTCGAGCGGCACTTCCGGTCCCTCGCCGCTTCGGTCGAGCTTCCGCTGCTGGCGTACGACATTCCGGTCTGCGTGCACACCAAGCTGTCGCCGGGCCTGCTGAGCCGACTCGCCGCGGAGGGCGTCCTCGCCGGCGTCAAGGACTCCAGCGGTGACGACGTCTCGTTCCGCCAACTGGTGCTGTCCATCGCGGAACACGCGCCGAACGCCGGCTTCAGCCTGTTGACCGGCCACGAGGTGGTGGTCGACGCGATGATGCTCGCCGGTGCCTCCGGTTCCGTCCCCGGCCTGGGCAACGTGGACCCGGAGGGCTACGTGCGACTCCACCGGGCCTGCGTGACCGGCGACTGGGACACCGCCCGCGCGGAGCAGGACCGACTGACCCGGTTGTTCCGGATCGTCGACGCGGCCGACCCGGCGACGGCGGCAGGGGCGACCCGGGGCGTGGGCGCGTTCAAGACCGCCCTGGCCCTGCTCGGCGTCATTGACAGCAACGCCGTGTCGCTTCCGCTGCGAGCGCTCGACGCCGATGAGGCGAGCCGGGTGCGTGCCCAGCTGGAGCTGGCAGGACTGCTCTAGCCATGTCCGAGGCACCCAAGCCTCCGGTCGTCGACGTGGCGGTAGCCGCGCTCGACATCGGGGGCACCAAGACGGCCGCTGCCATCGTGACCCGCGACGGTGAGGTCGTCGACCAGATCACCGTCCCCACCCCCGGCCGGGCCGGGGCGACCGCCATCATCGACACCGCAGCCGACCTCGTCGGTCGGCTGCGGGCGAGGGCGACGGGAACCCGCATCCGCGCCCTCGGCGTCGGTAGCGCCGGGGTGATCGACCACCGGACGGGTCGGGTGCTGTCGGCCACCGACGCCCTGGCCGGTTGGGCCGGCACGGACCTGAGCGGCCGACTGCGGGCACTGCTGGACCTGCCCGTCTCAGCCATCAACGACGTGCACGCGCACGCCCTCGGTGAGGCGCGACACGGCGTGGCGGTCGGCCACCAGACGATGCTCTTCATCGCGGTCGGCACCGGTATCGGTGCCTCGTTCGTCGTCGACGGCACCGTGCTGACCGGCGCCCACTCCGTGGCCGGCCATGCCGGCCACCAGCCCTCGCCGTACGCCGGGCAGTTGCCCTGCACCTGCGGCGGGCGGGGGCACCTGGAGGCGATCGCCTCCGGGCCCGCCCTCACCGAGGAGTACGTGCGGCGTACCGGTCAGCCGGTCGGCGACCTGCGCACGGTGGCTGCCCGCGCGGCGGACGGTGACGCCACAGCCCGGGAGGTGGTCCTGCTGGGCGGGGCCGCCGTCGGCTCGGCGGTCGGCGGGCTGGTCAACATGCTTGACCCCGCTGTCGTCGTCATCGGCGGTGGTGTCGCCGGTCTCGGCGACACCTGGTGGCAGGCACTCCGGGGCGCCGTGCGGCGGGAGACACTGCCCAGCCTGGACGACGTGCCGGTGCTGGCCTCGACCCTCGGATCGGACGCCCCGCTTCTCGGCGCCGCAGCACTCGCCTGGGAGGGCACCGCATGAACAAGCTGATCGAGCAGCTCCGCCACCGCCTTGTCGTCTCCTGCCAGGCGTACCCCGGTGAGCCGATGCGCAGCCCGGACACGATGCGCCGGGTGGCCCTCGCCGCCGCCCAGGGCGGTGCCGCCGGCATCCGCGCCCAGGGTCTGGCCGACATTGCGGCTATCCGGCAGGCGGTCGACCTGCCGCTGATCGGGCTGTGGAAGGACGGGGACGACGACGTCTTCATCACCCCCACGCTGGAGCACGCGCTGTCGGTGGCTCGGGCCGGCGCGCACGTCGTCGCCCTCGACGGCACCGCGCGGCCCCGGCCGGACTGCCGAACCCTCCGCGACACCATCACGGCCGTCCACGAGCTGACCGGGGCTCTGGTGATGGCGGACTGCTCCACCCTCGCCGAGGGGATCGCCGCCGCCGCGGCGGGCGCTGACCTGGTCGGCACCACCCTGTCCGGTTACACCGCGTACACCAGCAAGCAGCCCGGACCCGACCTGGACCTGGTCGCCCGGCTCTCCACGGCGATCGACGTGCCGGTGGTCGCGGAGGGCCGGATCCACACACCGGCCCACGCGGCGCAGGCGCTGCGGGCCGGGGCGTGGACGGTGGTGGTGGGCACGGCCATCACCCACCCCACCACCATCACCGGCTGGTTCACGTCGGCGATGGCTGACGCCCGGTAGCGCACCCCGCCGCCCGGCGGTCCCGCACGGACAGCCGGGCGGCACCCCGCACCAACTGACAATCCTGCTGTCGCGGAGGCCATGCTGTGGCGTTGACCGATCTCACCCTCGCCGAGTGCTGGGCGTACCGACCCGACCTCAGTGTTCCGGAGGACCTGGACGCCTTCTGGGGGCGGACGCTGGGTGCTGCCAGTGCCGCAGCGGCGACGTACGAGCCCGTCGACACCGGCCTCACCCAGATCCACACCTTCTCGGTCACCGTCCCCGGCTACGGCGGCGAGCCGGTGCACGGCTGGCTGCACCTGCCGGCGAATGCCACCGAGCCGTTGGCGTGCGTGGTCGAGTACCTCGGGTACGGCCGAGGCCGTGGGCTGCCGCACGAGAAACTCTTCTGGGCCTCGGCGGGCTTCGCGCATCTCATCATGGACACCCGGGGTCAGGGCTGGAGTGCCGCGCCCGGGAGCACCGCCGATGCGCACCGGTACCCAGCAGGCACCGTTCCGGGTTTCCTCACTCGCGGCGTCACCAGCCCGGAGGACTTCTACTACCGCAGGCTGATCATCGACGCGGTCCGGTTCGCCCAGGCTGCACAGGAACATCCCGCCGTCGACCCCGACCGGGTCGTCGTCACCGGCATCAGCCAGGGAGGCGGCTTGTCACTGGCGGTGGCCGCGCTGTTCCCGGGCGTGGCGGCGGCCATGCCCGACGTGCCCTTCCTGTGTGACTTCCCGCGCGCCGTCCGGGTCGCCACCGAAGGCCCCTACGGCGAGGTCGCCGAGTATCTCGCGCTCCACCGTGACCAGAGCAGTCACGTGTTCCGTACGTTGTCGTACGTCGACGCCGCCGTGCTCGCATCCGGGGCGACCGCGCCCGCGCTGTTCTCCATCGCGATGATGGACCAGATCTGCCCGCCCTCGACCTGCTTCGCCGCCTACCACCGCTACGGGGGCGACAAGGAGGTGCGCGTGTACGAGTTCAACGACCACGAAGGTGGCGAGGCGCACCAGCAGCTCGAACAACTCGCCTGGCTGCGCAAGCTCTTCGGCCGCTGAGGACAGCACCCACTGGCTGGCGTCAGCGCGGCTCCCACGCGTCGGGCAGCGCGGTGAGCTTGCGGACGTGCGCGGGCAGTCGACCACTGACGATCTCGGCGAGGCTCACCTCGTCGACGACCCGCCGCACGGCGGCGCGCACGGCCACCCACAGGCCGGGCAGGTTCTCCGCCGAGCCCTCGTACCGGGTTTCCTCGGGGCGCAGCCCGCGTACCCCGGCGAGTGGGCCCTCGACGGCGCGCAGCACCGCGCCGACGGTCACCTCGCGTGGTGGGCGCGCGAGGGTGTAGCCGCCCTCGGCGCCGCGTTGGGCGCGGACGATGCCGGCCCGGCGCAGATCCGCCAGGACCGCCTCCAGGAACTTGCGGGGCATGTCCTGCTCCGCGGCGATGGCCTGGGTGGACAGCAGCGAGGGGTACGCGGTGGCGAGGCTCAACGCCGCCCGTACCGCGTAGTCGCCGCGCGCGGAGATCTGCACCCTGCCATCATGCCCGCCCGGTGCCGCCCGGCCCTCCGGCGGGCGGCCCGGACCTCGTGGCGTGCCCGCCGTTGGCGGGTTCGCCCGGGGTGCCGGGGCGGAACCAGCCGCCGTTGACGCCGGTCGACTCGGCCGGCGGTCGAGGTCGGACCACCCGGCCGGCAACCGGTTGATCACGGGTGGCCCGGAACGCGCCGGGGCTGACCCCGACCTCGCGGGTGAAGAAGCGGCCGAAGTTGGTGGGTTCGGAGAAGCCGAGCTGCCGGCCGATCTGGGCGATCGGCTGGTCTGTCGCGGCCAGTAGCCGGCTGGCCTGCAAGGCGACCCGCTCGTCGATGACCTGTTTGGCGCTGCGACCGGTGACGGCCAGGCAGGCCCGGGTCAGGGTCCGCACCGAGCAGCCGAGCTGGGCCGCGTAGTCCTCCACCCGCCGGGTGTGCGGGTAGCTGTGCTCCACCTCGCGGCGGAACCGGTGGAACGTCTCGTCCTCGGGTCGGGACGGCGACCGGTCGTCGTGGGCCACGGCCAGCCGCAGCAGCAGCACGGCCAGTTGATGCCGGAGCAGCGCGCGGGCGGTGGGGCCGTCGGGGTGCCGCCGACAGTCCACCGCCAACTGGCTCACCTCGCTGATCACCGCGTCCTCGTCCTCACCGGCCAACTGCCGCCAGGTCGCGGTCGTGGTCAGGTCGACGTCGAAGTCGCGCAGCGTCTCTGGATGCCAGGCGACCACGGTGGCGTCGAACTGGGGGCCGGCGCAGCGCAGCACCTGGCCGGGGTGGACCCGAAGCAGTGTGCCGGGCCGGCACGGCAGCAGATGAAAGTCGAGCTCCGCGTCGCCGTGCCTGCGCGTGGTGAGAATCAACAGCTCCCGCTCGACGATCACCGGCCGACGCCAGCCCGGGGCACCGGCAAGGTCGGCCAGCGCGAACGTGGCTATCTCGTCGGTGACGGGAGACGCCGTTCCGATCGATGGCGCGGGGGAGGGATCGGTGGAGACCATCGCCTGCGACGGTAGCCCGAACCGCAGGTCACCGCATCCCGATCGACGTTCGTAGCGGAATCCGCGGCAAGCCGCGGGCTTGTCCCGCTCCCGGCGGCCGGGCTACGTTACCCGGCGGTAGCGCCGTCGGTCCGCGGTCCGCCCGGCATTCGCCGGCCACCCGACCGGCCGACGGCCCCCGCCGACTCGCGATGGGATGGGCATGACGCAGCTGTTTTCGGTCGAAGGTAAGACGGTCCTGGTCACCGGCGGTTCGCGGGGGATCGGGCTGATGATCGCCCAGGGCTTCGTCCGGGCGGGCGCACACGTGATCATTTCGTCGCGCAAGGCGGACGTCTGCGAGGCGGTCGCCACCACCCTGTCCGCCGAGGGCCGCTGCGAGGCCATCCCCGCCGACCTCGGCGACGACGCCGGCGCCGAGACGCTGGCCGCCGCCGTGCGCGAGCGCTTCGGCCGCCTCGACGTGCTGGTCAACAACGCCGGCGCGACCTGGGGCGCACCGCTGGAGGACTACCCCGGGGCCGCGTTCGACAAGCTCTGGGCGGTCAACGTCAAGGCCGTCTTCCGGCTCACCACCGCGCTGCTTCCGGCGCTGCGCGCCGCCGCCAGCGCCGACGACCCGGCCCGCGTGATCAACATCGGGTCGATCGACGGCATCCGGGTGCCGATGATGGAGGTGTACGCGTACTCGGCCACCAAGGCGGCCGTGCACATGCTCACCCGCAGCCTCGCCCACCAACTCGCCGGTGAGCAGATCACCGTCAACGCGATCGCGCCCGGCCCGTTCGAGAGCAAGATGATGGCGTTCGCGCTCGACGACCCGGCGAGCCGGGCCGCCATCGAGCAGCAGGTGCCGCTGGGCCGCATCGGGCGCCCCGAGGACATGGCCGGCACGGCCATCTACCTCTCGTCGCGCGCCGGCGCGTACCTCACCGGGGCGGTCATCCCCGTCGACGGCGGCATCACCACGCACGGCTGAGCACCGGCCGACCCGGGGCGCACTGTCCGCGTACACCTCGGGTGTGTGCCGGGGCCGCGCGGACTCGGCAGATCCGCGCGGCCCCGGTGTGGCCGGTGTTGCCCGTTCGGGCGGTCAGCGACCGGCGAGCAGCCGGTTCACCGCCGTGTCGACGTCCAGGTGCTCGGCCTCACGACCGCGCGGGACGACGACGTAGGTCCGTCGAAGGAAACGCACCAGGACGCTGCGCGGCACCTCGAAGAGGGCGTTGCCGTCCGGTGACGAGAGGGCCAGCGCGACGAAGTCGCCGCGCGGTGTGGCCCAGGGCCAGACCCGCACATCCCCGATGCCGGCCGGCTCGTCCAGGCCGGTGACCAGAAGTTCGCGAGCGAACGACCAACTCACCGCCTCGCCCCCTGCCGATTCGGCATGGAACAGGACATGGACCGCATACGGGTCAGCAGGGTCGTAACGCAGACTGGCACGCACCGGCAAGGCGGTGGCGTCAGGTGCGACGAGCCTTAGCGACGTCTCGACCTCTACGGTCGTCGGTCGGATGACACTCATGGACGTTCTCCCCCCGGCACCGCTGCGGAACGCGCGTGTCCCGCTTTTCCCATACTCAGGTGCTACTCCTGGCTACGCTCCGCCATACGCTGACTTCACCCAGTGGTGGGAAGGGGGACGGAAATGCCGCGTGAATGTGAGCATTCATGTAGGATTTCCGGTTCTGCCCAGTGCGGGATCCCGCCCGGTATCGGGTGGCTCAGTCGTCGACTTACTCCGGTAACGTCCAGTCGGCCGTTGCAGTGACGGGCCCGAGCGACACTGGGGGGTGAAATGGTGACGAAGCAATCCTCAGTGGATCCGGCGGCGGCGCCCGGCCCGCCGAAAGTCGCGGTCCGAGCAGCCGAAAAGCGGGGGTACGGAGTGCCGATGGAGCAGCCCGAACGGGCCGGTCGGCCGGCGTCCGACGCCGGTCGTCCCGGCGGCGATGGCACCGGTGGTGGTGGCACCGATGCTGGTAGCGGCGCCGGTGCCGGTGGTGGCGGCGGAGTTGCCGTGCAGGAACGGCCGCGTCGGCCCCGCTGGCGTGAGCGGATCTCGCTGACCCTCGACCTCATCCGCGCCAACCCCACCGGCCGGATCGCACTCAAGATCTTCATCGCGATCGCCGGGGCGCTGGTGGTGACCATCGGCATCGCCCTCATCCCGCTTCCCGGGCCCGGCTGGCTGCTGGTGATCGGCGGCCTGGGCATCTGGGCCGTCGAATACCACTGGGCGCGTCGGCTGCTCGGCTTCACCCGCCGCCACGTCTACGCGTGGACACGCTGGGTGACGAGACAGTCGCTGCTGGTGCGAGTCGTGCTCGGCTCCGTCGGCCTGCTCTTTGTGGGCGCGGTGGTCTGGCTGTCCCTCAAGTACAGCCTCGGCATCGACGTGCTGGCCGAGGCGATGCACTACCTCGCAACGCACTGACCCCGGATTTCCGGTCCGGTTCCACGATCGGGTAGAGTCAGTGGCGCTGAGGGCGATTAGCTCAGTGGGAGAGCGCTTCGTTCACACCGAAGAGGTCGCTGGTTCGATACCAGCATCGCCCACTCTCAGTTTGTGCAGGTCAGAAGCCCGTTGCCGGAGTCGTCGGTAACGGGCTTTGCTGTATGTGCTGCTTACAATGGGAGCAGATTGGGAGCAGCGGCTCTGGGTGGGTAGTCCTGCCGGCGGCTACAGGGCAGTCCGATGCCCCGATCGTTCGACCGCCACCGTTCAGATGCAAGCTCCGGCAGCCTCATGAGGGCTCCGACAACAGCAGCCTCGTGGCTGCCCTGCAGCCAGGCGATCTGCGGCGCCCTGGCGGCGCGGTGGTACCTGAATCGGCCGGTCGAAGGTCCGAGACGGGCTCGGCGCAAGGTATGGCGAACCAGGGCTGGCCCGCTCTGGCTGATCGCCGGGACACCCGCTGAATCGCATTGTGCATCGTGGTCATCACCTCCTCGATGTGCTGTGCGTTCGATGATGACGACGCAGAGTGAGAGCGCCACAGCGTGAACCGTCCATGGTGTCTGGAACGGAGGTGAGCCACCGGGTGCGACCGTTAGACGGAAGTTGCGGTCCAGGCCGCAGGCGTAGATCGTGTCGGCCGGTGTTCGCATCGTGGGTCCGCGGCCGGAGCGGGTAAGTGGATGCACCCTGATTGGTCGGCCCGTGTTTGCGAATGATGATCGTCCTGCGCTGAGGGCTAGAGCATCGGTCTCCTAAACCGCGCGTCGGGGAGCGAAGGAGGCCCGTCGAGGGATCGCTGGGATCCTTCGACGGGCCCGGTCGCCGGGGCTCAGCCCCAGGTCTGGCCGGCCGGTTCCTTGATGGTGCGGTTGATCCGGTTGAAGAAGTTGGTCAGTGCGATCTCCAGGTTGATCGCGCCGATCTGCTCGTCAGTGAAATGGGTGGTTACCTCTTCCCAGATCTCGTCGGTGACTCCCTGCGCGCCGTCCTGCAGCCGGGTGGCGGCCTCGGCCAGCGCCAGTGCCGCGCGCTCCGCATCGGTGTAGAACGGCGCCTCACGCCACGCCGCTACGTTGTGTAGCCGCTCGTCGGTATCACCGGCCTTCTTCCCACCGGCGACACTGGCGTAGACGCACGCCGAGCAGCTGTTGATCTGACTGGCGCGCAGATGGACCAGCGCGAGCAGCTTCGGGTCGACGCCCCCGGCGGAGATCGCCTTCTGCAGGTGCCCGACCGCCTTCCACACGTCGGGGTTGTTGGTGTCCTTGTTCTTCAGTCGGTTCTGCATGGCAGGATGCTCTCCTTGGTCGGGGTTACCTCGCGGGGCTGGTGCCCGTCACCCCTATGACGGAGCAGCTTCCAGGGAGGTAACACCATGTCCGGCACCCATCCCGCCGACCCGATCGCCGAGGCCTTCGAGGCGCACCGCGGCCGGCTTACAGCTGTCGCCTACCGCGTGCTCGGCTCGCACGCCGACGCCGACGACGCGGTCCAGGAGGCGTGGCTGCGTCTCTCCCGCCAAGACACCGACACCATCCACAACCTCGGCGGCTGGCTGACCACCGTGGTCGGCCGCATCAGCCTTGATCTCCTACGCTCGGGCCGCACGCGCCCGACAGTCCCACTCGACGACCATCTGCCCGAATTCGCCGTGACGCTTGACGATGGTCCGGCTGCGGAAGAGCTTGTGGCGCTGGGCGACTCGGTGGGCCTGGCGCTGATGACGGTCCTGGACTCGCTGCGCCCCGACGAGCGCCTGGCGTTCGTGCTGCACGACGTGTTCGCCGTCCCCCACGGAGAGATCGGCACCATCCTCGGCAGGTCCACCGACGCGACCAAGATGCTCACCAGCCGCGCCCGCCAGAAGGTGCAGGCCGCCAGGCAGTCCGCGAGCGACCGACAGCAGCAACGTGAGGTGGTCGAGGCGTTCTTGGCCGCGGCCCGCGAGGGCCAGTTCGAGCGGCTGTTGGAAGTTCTCCACCCCGACGTGACGTTCACCGTCCACACCCAGGACGGCCAGTTCGTCACGCTCGGAGCCACCAATGTCGCCACCCGCGCCCAAGTAGGGGGCGGTGCTGCACGAGGACACGCAGCGACCGTCAATGGCCGCCCCGGCGTTATCTCCTGGAACGAGAACGGTACGCCGCTGTCCTTGCTCGCCTTCACCGTCGCCGATGGCCACATCACCGAGATCACCGCTGTGATCGACCCAGCGAAGCTCGCGCTCATCGACCTGCCAGACCCAGTGTGAGCCGCCATTGCCCCGCATCGGGCCTACACCCTTGACTGTGAAGAGCCCGATTAGGTTTCCGCGCCGCGCCCGTCTGTACCTGTGCGATCACGGGACACGGTAACGCGCGTGAGCAACCGGATAGACGTGCACAGGACTTGTGAGCGAGACGTCAGGCATCGAGGTGGCAAGAGCCGGCAGCTCGCCTCCGCATTCCTCGGCGGAGAGCGGAGCCCTTGGAGATGGCGTCAAGATCAGGCCGTCTCCAGGCCGTCTGAGGTGCACTAGCAGTGACCACCGGTGACCGTCTATGACTTCTTCACGCCCAGTTCACGGGGCGTATCGTCCAGTTTGATCGACTGCGCCCATCGCCGAGATCAATACAACGCCAAGTGTTGGGCGCTCACTCCTGCGGCGGGGGAGTGAGCCAGGCCAGGGGTTGTCCGCTGAGGGCGGCATCGGCAAGGAGGTGGGCGCTGGCGGTCTTCAGAGCGGATCGTGAGCTGTCGATCCAGCGCTGCACGTTGTCGATGCCTTGGTGGCGGTATTCGACGGCTTGGACGAGGCATTCCAGCTTGTCTGCGTCGCGGGCGACGACAGCTTCCAGCGTCTCGCCAGCTTCGTATTCGGCGACTGCCCCGGTGATGACTTCGGCGACGGCTGGGGGACAGGCGGCGACCTGGTCGGCGGTGACGGCGGTGTTGGGTACGGCGGTGAGATAGCGCTTGGCGATGTGCGGGATGTCGGTGATTCGGGTTTCCTGGGTGTCGTGCAGGGTGCAGAGCATCGAAACTCGGGCTGGGTCGGCGCCCTCCATGGCGGCGAGCATCATTCCGATGAGCGCCGTTCGGAAGGAGTGCTCGGCGATGGACTCGGGTTGCTTGACGCCGGCGAACCACCAGCCGGTCCGGGCGGCGCGTTTGAGGACGCCGGCTTCGAAGATGAAGTTCATCGCTCCGGCGGCGTCGTGGTCGTCGGTCATCTGCCCGTCCCTGTGCCGGTGAGTCCGTCCGCCCGCAGGCTGTAGACGATAGAGGTTAGTTCCTGCCGCGACTGCGCGGAGATCCGGTCACTGTCCAGGAGCGGGACACTGCGGTCGAGGAGCGCCCGAGTCGCGGCGGGGTTGTCGAGAGCGAGACCGCGGCGTGCGGCCAGCAGAGCCCAGACGTTGTGGATGTTGAGGTCGGCGAACGGATGCTCTGGATCGAGGCGATGGACCAGGTGCCGAAGAAGGATTGAGCCGTGCCAGTCGGCGAGCGCTTCGGGCATGAAGGAGTCGTCGCGGTGGCGGTACGGGATCTCGCCCACCCAGTAGGCCGAGTAGTTGAGGGCTGCTCGCTCGCAGGCGTCGTCGGGGTGTGCGCGAGCGATGAAGTCCCGTAACGGTTCCGGGTCGCCCTGGTTGGCGAGGGACGTGACGACGGAGCGGGCGTCGGGCCACAGCGGTGACCAGGTGCGAAAGGTGGTCGTGCGGTGTGCTCGGGCGGTGGTCTGGGTCAGCCAACCTGCTGCTGCCTTGGGGTCCATGCCGGCAAGGAAGCAGGCTTGCCGGTGCAGCAGCACCTTCCGATGCCGTCCGGCTGCGGCGCGATCGGCGAGCACGTGAAGGTGAGTGAAGAACGCTCGTTGCTCGTCGACGGGCAGAGTTGGCCCGGACGCGACTGGACCGCGCCGGGGATGGGCGGTAGGTAGCCCTCTGGCGATGGTCGGTGTCTGCCCGAGGACGGCCCAGAGGATCAAGTCGGTCAGACGGTGGGTGAGTACGGACCAGCCCAGCGGCTGTTCGGCGATGTCAGAGCGGCCCACATGTTCGTCGAGGACGGCGGCGAGGATGAGGTCCGCTTCGGCGGCGTCGTCAAGTGCTGCGAGCAGGATGGGTGTTCGCGCCGAGCCGTCCGAGCCGGCGTCGGACGGCGATCGCCTGCCCGTGAAACGTCATCAAACAGCGAGCAACAGTGAAAGCCCGATACGCCTCTTGAACAGGCACCCGCCGTTGGCTGTGCTGGTGGGGAGGTTAGGGCTCCAAGGTCCGCTTCAACGTCCGAATCAGGAGTTCCTGGCTCGCACGAAGTCCGCGTAGTCCTCCCCGGCAACCCCGCGGTTGACCCAGCGATCCGGGGACGCCCCGGTCGCACGCTCTGCTAATTCCAACGCTTGGGCCGGGTCTTCAACGTGACCGATCATGCGGCCGGGCCCTGGGTAGTCCTCGCCGTCCGGGTCCAGCGAGGGGAACACCGTCAGGTCCCGGCGGTTGTCGTCGTCCAGGTCCTGCACGTCATGGATGGACACGTTGTAGCCCTCTTGCCAGGGCCAGATGGACACCCAGCGGATGCCCGCGACGCCCGCAATCACGACGGGTCCGAGGAACTGCTCGACCTCCTTCTTGCGGTGCAGCGCGCCAAGGAGGAACGACCTGCTGAGATACCGCACGCTCGGAGGTTAACGAAGCCCTGGTCGGCGGACACGTACCGGCTCGGGGTGGCCGCCACCGCGGCGAGCAGTGCCGCCCTTGTCACGGTCCTGTCAGGACTCAGACCGTGACCAGCAGCCGGAGGGTGTCGGTGGCGATGTAACCGCCTCCGGCCTTTTCCGTTCGCACACGCCTGCGGCGTCGTCGGCCTCCTGAGCCCGCCGGTGTGCAACCGGGGACGGGTCGACGGCACCGGACCGGGACCGGGCGGCGAGAAATGGCCCGCACTGACGCCATCACGTCCGGGCCCTGACCCGCTAGTGTGTGGAAACAGCGTTTCCATTTGTGCCATCACAGGGCAGGGGGACCAGCGTGCATCGCAGCCAGGAAGACATTGCCGCCGCGCCGGAGGCCGGCGAGCAGACCACCACGTTCGGCCCGCTCCAGCTCTCACCGGGCACGACCCGGACCAACATCAGCGGGTACTACTGGCTGGCGCTGACGTCGATCATGACGTTCACGTTCATCCCGGCCGCGCAGACGGCACTACTCACCTCCATCCTGGGTGTGCCCAAGGGGGAGCAGGGTTCGATCGTTGGCACCGCTGGGCTGATCAGCGAAATCGTCCTGATCGCGGCGGTCGGCCTGGCCGGTGCCTGGTCCGACCGCCTCGGACGACGCCCGATCGTGGTCGGCGGCTACGTTCTGCTTGGCCTCGGCGTCGGCATGGCACCGTTCCTCGGCTCGGTCGTGCCCTACTACCTGGCCCGGGGTGTCGCTGCCGTCGGCGTGGCGATGGTCACCGTGATGCTCACGGCCGTGGTCGCCGACTACGTCCGGGACACCACCCGCGGCAGGGCCAACGGCATCGTCGGCTTCTGCAACGGTCTCGGCGCGCTCGTCACGTTCTTCGTGCTGATCAAACTGCCCGACATCTTCGAGGGCGGCGGGATGGACACGATCGCCGCGCTGCGGGCGACCTACCTCATCGTCGGCGGGCTGGCCCTGCTCACCGCGATCCTGATGGGGCTCACCCTCCGGGGCGGGCTGGCGACAACGCACTCCGAGCACATCCCGATCCCCAGGCTGCTGCGCGAGGGCGTCGCCGAGATCCGGCGCCCCGGCGTCTCCTTCGCCTACCTCAGCGCCTTCGTCGCCCGAGCTGACCTGGCGCTCGTCGGCGCCTACCTCACCCTCTGGGCACAGCAGTACGGCACCCAGCAACTAGGGCTCAGCGAGGCCGAGGCGCTGGCCAAGGCAGGTCTGTTGCTGGGAGTGGCCAACGGCATCGCGCTGATCGGGGCACCGGCCATCGGCATCATCGCCGACCGGCTGTCCCGCACCGACGCGGTGCTGATCTCCCTGGGGACCGCCGCCCTCGGCTACACCGCCACGATCTTCGTCGGGGACCCGTTCAGCCCGCTCGGCTACGCCGTCGCCGCGCTGATCGGGCTCGGCCAGGTCAGCGCCGTCATCTCCAGTCAGGTGCTGATCGCCGAACAGGCTCCCAGCCGTACCCGGGGCTCGGTCATCGGAACGTTCGCGCTCAGCGGCGGCATCGGCATCATGATCGCGTTCGCCGCCGGTGGCACCCTGTACGACAACTGGCGTCCCGCCGGTCCGTTCGTCCTGTTCGGCATCCTGGCCGGGCTGGCCTGCCTGTACGGCCTGGCCGTCCGATCGAGGATCCCCAACCACCCGGTGGACTGAAAACCCCAGCCGCACCCAGCGGTGCTCGGCACAATCGCGGGGCCGAACGTTCACTGCCGAACGGCTCGCCCAGGACGTTTGACGACGTCCGACTTTATGGAAACACTGTCACTTCCACGGAAACGCAACGGGAGTGCCGGAGGTGGGTGTGCCGACCACGATCGTTGTGGGCGCCGGGCCGGGTGGCCTGGCCTGTGCCATCGCCGCCGCCGACGCGGGCGGCACCGTGCTGCTGTTGGAGAAGGCGCCGGACGTCGGGGGTGCCCTGCCGTACTCGGGCGGGCACCTGTCCGCCGGCGGCTTCTCGCTGCAGCACGAGCGGGGCATCAGCGACGACCCCGAGCGGCACTTCGACGACGTCTGGCGGATCAGCCGGGGCGCCGCGCGGGCCGACCTGACCCGGCTGACGCTGCGCGAACAGCCGGCGGTGCTGGAGTGGCTGCTCGCCGCCGGGCTCACCGTCGACCCGGGTACGCCCCGCATCGTGTACGGGCACGAGCCGTACCGCACGCCGCGGACCGTCCACGCCACCACCGTCCCCGGCGGTCCGGCCATTCTGGCCGTGCTGCGCCCGATGCTCGACGCGCATCGGGCCGCCGGCCGCATCGATCTGCGCTGCGAGGCGCACGTCACCGAGCTGCTGACCGAGGGCGGCGCGGTGGTCGGGGTGGCCACCGCCGACGGCGCGCGGTGGCGGGCACCCGCCGTCGTGCTCGCCACCGGCGGATTCGGGTACGCGCCGGAGCTGTTCGCCGAGCTGGAGGGCGCGCCGCTGACCACCTCGGCGTCGCCCACCTCGACCGGCGACGGCCTGCTCATGGGCCGGTCGGTCGGCGCCGGCCTGCAGGGCCTGGGCTGCTACATCCCCACCTTCGGTGGGCTGCCCCCGGTCGACGGCGACCTTCGGGTCGACTGGGCGCACCGGCCGCACCTGGTGGCGCCGGAGCGGCCGCCCTGGGAGATCTACGTCGACCGCGCCGGAAGTCGCTGGATCGCCGAGGACGAGCCCAGCATCGACCACAAGGAGCGGGTGCTGACCACGGTCGACCGGATGACCTTCTGGACGGTCTTCGACGCCCATGCCCTACGCGAGTCGTACCCGATGGTGCACGGCTGGAGCGCGGCCGAGCTGGACGCCCAGTGCGGCCGGCGCCGCGGCGTGCACCGGGCGTCCGGGCTGGCGGAGCTCGCCGGGCTGGCCGGCATCGACCCGGCGGGGCTGTCGGCCACGGTGGCCCGCTACAACGGGTTCGTCGCCGACGGCCGGGACGCCGACTTCGGCAGAACGTACCTGCCGGCGCCGATCGTCGAACCGCCGTTCTACGCGCTGGAGAACCATCCGGTCACCCTGATCACGTTCGCCGGCCTGGACGTGGACGAGCTGCTGCGGGTCCGCCGTGCGGACGGCACGACGATCCCCGGTCTGTACGCCGTCGGTGAGGTGATCGGCTCCGCCGCTGTCAATGGCAACGCGTTCTGCTCCGGCATGTGCCTGACGCCGGCCATGGCCTTCGGTCGGCTGGTCGGGCGTCGGCTCGCGGGGACCGCCGACTGAGCCGGTATCGGCCGGACAGTCCAGAGCGGACAGAGGTTCCGGGCCGAGTCAGTGCGCGAAGGCGAAGCCCTCCGCGCGCAGCTTGCCGGAGCTGATCGGCACGAACGGGGTCCTGATCTCACCCCGGTAGGTCAGCGCGGGCCAGCCCCCGGCGGCGCAGAGCTCGTCGAGGACGGCCTGGTTGGTCTGCGGCACGACCGCGTCCGGCACCGCGTTGAACACGCCCGTGAGGTCGCGGGTCACCACGAAGTCGAGCGCGGCGGCGGCGTCGCGGTAGTCGATGCGGTAGTGCAGGGCCTCGGCCGAGAACGGCACGCTGCCGCCGAGCATCTCGTGGGCCAGCTTCACCCGGGTCGGATAGTCGAGGTCGCGCGGATGCCCGTACACGTCGGGGATCCGCAGCGCGGCGCCGCGCGGGGCGGCCAGCACGGCGGCCTCGGCGGCGGCGAAGTTGCGGGGGGAGGCGTCCGGGTCGTCGGTGACCGGGGTGGCCTCGTCGACCAGCGCGCCATGGCCGGCACCGTAGACCGACACCGAGCTGGTGAAGACCACCCGGGGATGCACGGCGGCGGCGGTGCGCGCGGACGCGGTGAGCGTGTCGGCGTACTCGGCGATGCGCTGGTCGGCGTCGAAGGCTCGGGCGATGCGCGGGCTCACGGTGAGCACGACCGCGTCGGCGTCCCGGGTGGCCCGCTCGACGGCCGGACGGTCGCTGCCGCGGAGGACCGCCACCTCGGTGCAGACGGGGGCCAGCTCGGGCACCCGGTCGGGGGAGGTGGTGGTGCCGATCACCTGGTGGCCGGCCGAGACCCAACGACGCGCGAGCTCCATGCCGACGTTGCCGCACCCGATGATCACGTAACGCACCTGGACCTCCTCATGGAAACGCTGTTTCCACACTCTGCCCCATCCTGGGCTCCCTGCCAAGGCCGTGCCGCCGAACCCGCCGCCGGCGCTGTGGTGGTGCGCGGAGTCGATCACATCGGCCGGCGTCAAATCGCCTGTCGGGCTATTGACAGGAGGGCGGGCCGGCTGCCTTTATGAACCTATCCAATTTTGGAAACTGTTGTTTCCGCTAGCGAAACAGCAGCCAGGGGTGCACCGTTCCCCACAGGAAGGAGAGCGGGACCGCAATGGGATTGCTCAGAACTACGGCAACAGCGGTGGGCGTGGCGGCGTTGGCCGCCGCCGCGACCGCGGTCTGCGTGTCCCCCGCGCAGGCGTACGGCCCCACCCCGGGCAACCTGGGATGCCGGCTGTACTTCAACGACGCCGGTACCGGCAGCTCGCCGACGAACTGGGCCGACTCGTTCGGGCTCACTCAGACGCCGGCGACGCCGAGCCCGGGTCAGACCGTGACGGTGACCTTCACCGCGGCGGCCGGTCCGAACAACGGCCCGGTCGCGATCAACCCCGGTGACGTGCCGATCGTCGTGGAGGCGGCGCTGGGTGGCTCGCAGAGCGGCCCGGTCACCCTCCAGCAGACCAACTACCCCGCCGGTCCGATACCCGGCAACACCCCCACCGGCCCGATCACCGCCACCGGCACCTATGTGGCCGGAGCGACAGGAGCCGCGACGCTCACCGTCAACCGGGTGATCCTCAACAACCCGATCGCCAAGACGTACTGCTCCGCCGCCGGCGACCGGGACCACAAGGCAGCACCGGTCCCGACCTCCATCGTGGAGAGCTTCACCGTCTTCGGCGGCACGGTCTCGGTCACCTCGGTGACCGGTCAGACCGTGACCGGGGCTGCCCGGGCCGGCAACGTCATCAACTACGCGGTGACCGGTCTCGCGCCGTCCACCGCCCTGACCGCAACACTGCGCGCGGCCGACGGCACCGGAACGGCCGAAGGCTCCGGCACGGGCACGACCGACGCCGCCGGCGCCGGCACCGGCACGCTCACGGTGCCCAGCGGTGCCACCACGGGAGCACGTACCGTGGCGGTCTCGGACGGGACCAACACGGTCTCCGTCCCGATCACGATCCTCGGCTCGCCGGGCATCGCGATCACCCCCAGCGGTGGCGGCTCCGGCACCGTGGTGACGGTCACCGGCACCAACTGGAACCCGGGCAGCACCGTCACGATCGGCGGTTACAAGGCGCTCACCGGCGCCCCGCCGCCGCCCGCGACGAGCGACCCGGCAACGACGGCCACGGCCGGCGCCACCGGTGGGATCAACGCCACCTTCACCGTCACGGACAGCACCACCGCGTACGTCGGCGCGCAGTCCGGCGCCCTGTTCGCAATCTCCGCGTGGACCGGGTCGGCTGACTCGTGCACCGCCAAGACCGGCTCGGCCACGACCGGCAACTGCACCCTGTCGTACAACCTGTCGGAGACCGTGACCGCCGGAAACCTGTCGATGGCTCGCGCCCCCGGCACCGGCAACATCCCGTTCTCCGGCGTCACCGTCGGCGGCAGCGTGCAGACGGCGACGGGCGACCTGTCGACCGTCACGGTGACCGACCACCGGGGCAGCACCTTCGGGTGGAGCCTCGTCGGCACGGTCACCGACTTCACCGGCACCCCGGGCGGAACCATCGCCAAGAGCAACCTGTCCTGGACACCGGCCTGCGTCGACACCGCCGGCGCGACCAACGCGGTCACCGCGGTGGCCGGTACCCCGGGCACGGTCGACGCGGCGACGCTCTGCTCCGCACCGACCAGTGCCACCGGTACGGGCGGCAGCTTCGACGCCTCAGCCGGGCTGACCCTCTCCGTGCCGGCGAACCAGCTCGCCGGTACCTACGCCGCGACCCTCACGCTCACCCTGAGCTGAGGACCGCCTCGAGGTGGGGGCGGTCGGCCGAGCCGGCCGCCCCCACACCGACCAGTCGAAGGGTGGAACCGCGTGCGTCACCCCCTCTGGCCACGCCGCCTCCGCACCGGCGCGGCAGCCCTCGCCGCCGCCGTCGCCGCTGTCACGCTGACCGTCGTCCCGATCGGGCCGGCCGCGGCGGCGGACAACGGCGAGTGGGCCGTCGTGCCCACCCCGCCGGCCAACGCCGGACCCACCCCCCGGCTCTACTTCTTCCTCGAGTCACCCGCCGGCCGGACCCTCACCGACTCCGTGCGGGTGATCAACCGCACCGACACCGAGCGCACCTTCACCGTGTACGGCTCGGATGCCTACAACACCGCCCGCGACGGCGGGTTCGCGCTGCGCCAGCTCACCGAGAAGCAGGCGGACATCGGGGTGTGGACGGTGGTCGGCGCCGGCACCGTGGTGCTCCCGCCCAAGGCACAGGCCGACATCCCGTTCACCATCACCATCCCGACGAACGCCAGCCCCGGCGACCACATCGGCGGCATCGTCGCGATGGAGTCCGTTCCGGGCGGTCGGAGCGAGCAGAACGGCGTCGCCGTCGCGGTGCAGCGGGCCGTCGGCGCCCGCATCTACCTGCGGGTGGCCGGGCCGGAGACGCCCGGCCTCAACCTCGCCGACCTGGATCTGGACCACCCGACGCCCTGGCTGCCCACGCCGGTCGACGGTGCCCTGGAATACACCCTGGCCAACACCGGCAACCTGCGCCTCGCCCCCACCATCACGGTCACCGCCTCCGGCATGTTCGGACACCGGATCCACCAGCGTGGCGCCACCCCACAGCTCGACCTGGTTCCGGGCGCCGAGTCGCGGATGCGTACCCGGTTCACCGGGCTGTGGCCGGTCGACCTCGTCACCGCCACCGTGACGGCGAAGGCCGACGGCGGCGTGCTCACGGTGCGGACCACCCGTACCGTCGTCGTCTCCTGGACCGGCGTCGCCGCACTCGCCGCGCTGATCGCCGCCGTAGTCGTGGCCTGGCGCAGGCGCCGCCGCGCCCAGGTGGCCCGCCCCCGGGGCGTCCGACGCGTCCGCGCGCACGCGGAGGTCGGATGACGAGGATCGGGCGCACCCTGACCGCCGTCGTGTGCGGGTTGGTCATCGGGCTGGCACTGCCCACCGGGCCGGCGCGGGCAGCGGAGGGACTGACCCTCGCCGCCCCGGCGGCGGCACCGGGCGACCGGCTCGGGGTGAGCGGCACCGGCTGGCCCGGCGGCGCACTGGTCCAGCTCGTCACCTGCGGGCAACTCGCCGTCGGCGGTTCGGCCTCCTGCGACACACGGGCCGCCCTGGCCGTTCCGGTGCGCCCGGACGGCACCTTCGCGGTGCAACTCGTGCTCGGCACCCCGCCGGTGCCCTGCCCGTGCGTCGTGCACGCCACGCTCGTCGGCGGCACCGCGCGCGGCCAGGTCGACGCGCCGCTGGAACTCACCGGGCACGCCATGGGGGAGACCCCCACCGTCTCGACCGCCCCGGTCCGCCTCGACCTGGTCGAGGCGAGGATCGCCGGCCGACCGGGCTGGCGGAGCCTCTTCGGCGCCGCCGCGACCCGAACCCTCGTCTACACCGTGCACAACCCCGGGCCGCACCCGCTGCCCAACCCGCCCCTCAACGTCCGGATCGGCCGCGACGGCGGCGGCGACCGGATCAGCACGCCCGGCACCGGCGGCATCCGGCCGGGCGAGACACGCACCTACCGGATACCCGTCACCACCCCGTTCGCCGCGTTCGGCCGGTACACCGTGCAGGCCGACCTGGGCGGGTTCGGACCGGCCGAGGCGACGCTCCGGACGTACCCATGGGGCCTGTTCCTGGTGCACCTGCTCGGCGGGACGCTGATCATCGTGGGCGTCGCCCGCCGCATCGCCGCCCGCCGCGACCGCCCGCCGCTGCCCGCGATGGCCGCCGCCCCGACCGGCACGCTGCTGCCGTCCGTCGTGCGGGTCGGCTCACTCGGGGCGTACCTCGTCTTCGACGACGCTCCCGGCGCCGGCCGGTTACGTCGACGGGCCAACGCCCACCTGAGCGTCGCCGCGCTGCGGGACCTGCTCGGCGACGCCGGACTGCCGAACGGATCCGGCACCGAGGCCGCCGGCACCGCCGGCACCGCCGTCATCGACCTCACCGCCCTCGACGCGGTGCTCGCCGCCCGCCCAGGCGCGGCCACGCCGGCCGGAGCACGCGCCGGCAACCAGAGCGCCGCCGCCGTGATCGATCTGGCCGCGCTCGACACCTACCTCGGGAGCCCTCGATGAGCCGCGATCCTGGCACCCACACCACCGGCTGGGACCGGGCCCTGACGGTACGGGCGGCCGTCGCCACCGTCGCCGCGCTGCTCGCCTTCGTCGGCTGCGGCGCGGTGCTGCCCGGAGTGGGCGGCGCCGACGGCACCGGCGTCGGGCCCGGCGTCACCGCCGACGCGGTCACCGTCGTGTTCGTCGGCACCGACCTGACCAGGACGGCGAACCTGACCGGGTTCAACACCGCCTCAACCGGCGACCCGGTACGCCAGATGCGGGCGCTGGAAAGCCACGTCAACGCCAACGGCGGCATCGCCGGCCGGCGGATGCGAGCGATCTTCCGCAACTACGAGGCGAGCGACGACTCGCCGGCCGCCGAGGAGAAGCTCTGCAACCAGATCACCCAGGACGACCGCGCGTTCGCGGTCGTGCTCACCGGCCAGTTGCAGGCCAACGCCCGCCCCTGCTACGCACAGCGGCACACCCTGGTGCTCGACGCCACCCTGATCACCATCGACCAGGCGACGAACGAGCGCCTCGCGCCATACCTGTTCGCCCCGGCCTATCCCGCGTACGACGACTTCGTGCGCGCGTACCTGCCGGCGCTGGCCGCGCAGGGCTTCTTCGACGGTGCCCGGCAGGCGGGCATCGTCGCGGTCGACGCACCGGCCAACCGGGCGATGTACGAGCAGCACGTGGTGCCGTACCTGAAGCAGCGGGACATCACCCCGACCGTGGCCTGGATCGACTCCACCGACCTGGGCACCCTCAACACGGGGCTCAACCAGGCCGCCGTCGACCTGCGGGCCAAACGCGTCGAGCGGGTCTTCTTCCTCGGCGGGACCAGGCTGGCCTCCTTCTTCCTCACCTCCGCCTCCGCCCAGGGCTTCACCGCCCGGTACGGCATCTCCAGCTACGACAATCCCAGCTTCCTGATCGGCAACCCGGACATCATTCCGCGCGAGGCACTGACCGGGGCGGTGGGAATCGGCTTCAACCCCAGCCAGGACGTCGCCGACCGGGAGTACGCCTTCCCCGCCACCGACCCCGAACGAGCCTGCCTGGGCATCTTCGCCGCAGCGGGGGAGTCGTTCGGCACCCGCGAGAACGCCCGCGTGGCCTTCCCGTACTGCGACGCGGTCCTGCTGCTGCAGACCGGCGCGAAGGACCTCGGCGCGGACCTCAACGCGCACCGGTGGCTGGCGGCCGTGGGCAGGCTCGACACGCAGTTCCAGCCGGCCACCGGATTCTCCGGGCGGCTCGGCCCGGGCCGGTTCGCCGCCTCGAACGGCTACCGGGCGTTCGGCTACGACAGCGGCTGCGCCTGCTTCACCTACCGCGGGGAGGACGTGTCCTTTGCGACCCGATGACAACACCGGCCCCGGCGTCGCGCCGGGCACCGCCCGCGACGGTTCGAGGGCATGGCGTTCCCGTAGCGCGGGCTGGGGAGCGGGTACGGCCGGCGGCTTGCTGACCGGGGTGCCGCTGCTCGGCGCCGCGGGACTCGCCCGGAGTCTCGATGTCGACCTGACCAGCGTGCTGACCGCGGTGATCGCCTCCGCGGTGGTCGGCGCGGCCGCGACCGTCGCGGTCGTGCAGCGGGTACCGCACCGCCATTCGGTACGCGCCGCGCTGCTCGCCGGCGCCGGGCTGGGCGCCGCGCTGCTGCTGGTGGTCAACGTGGCCGCCCCGCTGCCGGGGCTGCTCGCGCTCACCGCGCTCGGACTGCCCTGGGCGGTCCTGGTGGTGTCCGGCCGCGCGATCGCCGCCGCGACGGCCGCCCTGCGCTACTGGCACGTGGGGCTGCTGAACGGGCTCGGCCTGGCCGCACTGCTCGCCAGCGGCACCGCAGGCGGATTCGGGTACCACTGGGCGGCAGCGGGCGTCCTCGCGGCGCTCGGCGTGCTGGCCGGGGCGACCGCCGCGGAACTGCCGGGCGATGCCGGCTGGCCACCGGCGCTCCGCACCCTGTTCGACAACGCCACCCGCCCACCCACCGCGCGTACCGCCGTGCTGGCCCAGGCCGGCCTCGGCCTGATCCTGCCCGGAGCGCTGGTCTTCGCCGCCGACGTGCTGCGCACCGGGTTCGGCCTCGGTCCGCGCGGCGCCGTCGGAGTCGTCGGCGACGCGCTGCTCGCCGGGGCCGCGCTTGCGGTGCTCCTGCGCGGCGAGCGGGCGCTGCGCCTCGCCGTCGCCGCAGCCCCGGCCGGGTTGCTCGTCGCCGCCGGTGCCCTGTTCGTCGAGGCCACCCCCGCCACGGTCGGCGTCGTGCTGTTCGCATCCGGCCTGGCCGTCGCCGTCGGTGCGCTGGTCGCGCTCGCCGTCTCGGGCGAACGCATCGCCGCCGAGGTGCTCCACCCCGACGCCCGCCCCGCGTTCGTAGCGGCGACATCGGTGTTGTCCCTGGCCGGTGGCCTGGGCGGCGCCAGCCTGCTCACCCTGCTCAATTCCCGGTACGGCGCAGGTCCGGCGTTGGCGGTGGCCGCGGCGGCGGTGCTGGTCGGCGCCGGCTACGCCCGACGGGTCCGGCGCACCGCCGCCGCCGACGCCGAACGGTTGGCCCGGGTGCTCGCCGACGAGGCGGAGGTCGCCCGGCTACGGCACAGCGGCGCACGTCCGGCCGCTCTCTCCTGCTCCGGCATCGACGCGGCGTACGGTCCGGTCCAGGTGCTCTACGACGCGGCCGTACGCGTCGGCGACGGCGAGATGGTGGCGATCTGCGGCCCGAACGGGGTCGGCAAGACCACGTTCCTGCGGGTGCTCTCCGGCCTGCACCGCCCTGCCGCCGGGGTGGTCCGGCTCGGCGGGGTCGACGTGACCGCGCTGACCGCGCCCCGCCGGATCGAGCTCGGATTGTCCACGGTGGTCGGTCAGGCGGTGTTCGGCTCGCTCACCGTCACCGAGAACCTGCGCATGCACGGCTACGCGCTGGGCCGGCGCAGCGACGCGGTGCACCGGGGGGTCGACGCGTCGTTCGCCGTCTTCCCCCGCCTCTACGAGCGGCGCGACCAGGTCGCCGCCACCCTGTCGGGCGGTGAACGGCAACTGCTCGTGCTCGCCAAGACGCTGATCCAGCGCCCCCGGATGCTGCTGGTCGACGAGTTGTCGCTCGGCCTGGCCCCGGTCGTCGTCGGCGGCCTGCTGGAGATGCTGCGCCGACTCAACGCGTTGGGCACCTCGGTGCTGGTGGTGGAGCAGTCCGTCAATGTGGCGCTGTCGCTGGCCGACCGGATCTACTTCATGGAGAAGGGTGCGATGGTCGCCGAGCACACCGCGGGCGAACTGGCCGGCCAACCGGACCTGGTCCGGGCCCTGATGCTCGGCGGCCACGCGCCAGCCGAGGCCGCCGAGCCCGCGCCCCAGGCGCAGGCCGCCGAGCCCGCGCCCCAGGCGCAGGACGCGCCCGCGTCGGAGGTCACCCCGGTGGACGGGGCGGTGATCCGATGATCGGCGGTTTCGACGTCGGCCCGGACCGCATCGTGCTGGGCCTGTTCACCGGCCTCACGTACGGGCTGCTGGCGGTCGGGCTGGTGCTGGTCTACCGGTCCAGCCGGTTCGTCAACTTCGCACACGGCGCGGTCGGGGTGTTCGGCGCCGCCGTGCTCGGCCGGCTGGTCGGTGACGGGGTGCTGCCGTACTGGCTCGCCCTGCCGGTCGGGATGCTCGCCGCCGCCGCGGTCTCCGGCGCGATCGAGCTGAGCGTGGTGCGCCGGCTGCGGCACCGGCCCCGGGTGATCGGCATGATCGCCACCCTCGGGCTGTCCCAGTTCGTGCTCGTGCTCGCCCTGCTGGTGAACAGCTCGGGGGCCAGCGGCCCGGCGTTCCCGGCGCCGCCCGGCATGCCGTCGTTCACCATCGGCAACACCCCGGTCGGCCCGGCGTTCACCGCGATGCTGCTGCTCACTCCGGTGCTGCTGGTCGGGCTCGCCATGTTTCTCAAGCGCAGCAGGTTCGGGCTGGCGATCCGGGCCGCCGCCGACTCCCCCGACGCGGCCACCCTCAACGGCGTCACCGCGGCCCGGATGGCGACCCTGGCCTGGTCGATCGCCGGTGCTGTGGCCGCCTTCTCGGCGATCCTCATGGCGCCAACCCAGGGCACCCAGTCGATTGAGTCGCTCGGCCCGGCCCTGCTGGTGCGGGGCCTCGCCGGCGCGGTGATCGCCCGGTTCTCCTCCGTCCCGATCGCGTTCGGCGCCTCGCTGGGCATCGGGGTGGGGGAGCAGATCCTGCTGTCCGGTCAGTCCAGCGGGGGCCTCGTCGAGCTGGCCCTGGTCGGGGTCATCCTGGTCGCGCTGCTGGCCCAGCCGGCCCGCGCGCGCCGCGACGGCGAGGACGGCGGCTGGGGCCGGATCGGCGCGCCGCCACTGCCCGCCGCGCACCAGCGGGTCTGGCTGCTGCGCAACCTGGGCCGGGTCGTCGCCGGGGTGGGCTTCACCGTCGCCGCCGTGCTGGCCTTCGTGATCAGCAATGAGACCGCCTCGGTGCTCATCGCGATCATCGGCTTCACCCTGGTCGGCCTGTCGATCGGGCTGGTCACCGGCGTGGCCGGCGAGCTGTCCCTGGGCCAGTTCGCGTTCGCCGGCATCGGCGCCGCGGTGTCGGTGCAGGTCTCCGTGCGGACCGGCAACCTGTTCCTGGGGATCCTCGCCGGCTGCGCGGCGGCGGCGCTGGCCGCAGTCGCGGTCGGCGTGCCGGCGCTGCGCCTGCGTGGGCTCGCCCTCGCCGTCACCACGCTCGCCTTCGCGCTGGCCACCAGCACGTTCCTGCTGCGGCAGGGTTGGCTGCTCGGCGATGGCGCGCAGGTGCCCAAGCCGCGCATCCTCGGCCACACCTTCGACCTGGCCACCGACTACTACCTGTTCGCGCTGGTGGCGCTGCTGCTCGGCCTGTGGGTCACCGCCAACCTGCGCGCCGGTGCCTTCGGGCGGATCCTGGTGGCGCTGCGCGACAACGCCGACGCCGCCCGCGCGTTCACCGTCGCGGTGCCGGTGCGGGTCCTGCAGGCGTACGCGGTCGCGGGCGCGCTCGCCGGTCTCGGCGGGGCGGTGATCGGCCACGGGCAGACCCAGCTCACAGTGAACACGTTCCCGGCCTCGGCCAGCATCGACGTCGTCGCCACCGTGGTGGTCGGCGGGATCACGCTGCTGGGCGGCCCGCTGCTCGGGGCGTTCCTGATCGTCGGCGTACCCGGATTCCTGGAACTGGACATCATCGGCCAGGCCGCGCTGACCCTGGTCTGGCTGGTCGTGGTGATCGCGCTGCCGGCCGGACTCGGCGGGCCGGTGCTGTGGCTGCGTGACCGGATCGCCGGGCTGATCGCCCGCGGCCGCGACGCACCGGTACCGTCCGCCGCCGATGAGCTGGCCGGGCCGACGCAGGCCGCCAGCTCCGGTGGCCCGATCACACTGCCGCCGCGCACCGTCCCGCTGCGGCCGGCGGCGACCGGCGAGCCGCTGCTCTCGGTACGGGAGGTGGCCCGCTCCTTCGGCGGCGTGCGGGCCGTCGCCGGGGCCAGCCTGGACGTCGCCGCCGGCGAGGTGGTCGGCATCATCGGCCCGAACGGCGCCGGCAAGACCACCCTGTTCGAAATCATTGCCGGCTTCACCCGCCCGGACCGGGGCGCGGTCCTGTTCGCCGGCCGCCCGGTCACCGGGCTGTCGCCGCAGCGGCGGGCCGGTCTCGGGCTGGTGCGCTCGTTCCAGGACGCCCGGCTCTTCGCCACCATGACGGTGCTGGAGACCGTCATGGTGGCCGGTGAACGGACCGCGCCGACCAGCCTCGTCGCCGCAGCTCTTGGTGCCACCGCCCCGGACCAGGCCAAACGCCGCCGGGCCGAGGAACTCGTCACGCTGATGGGCCTGGCCCCGCTCGCCGATCGGTTGGTCGGGGAACTGTCCACCGGTACCCGCCGGATCGTCGAGATCACCTGCCTGTTGGCGCTGGAGCCGGCGCTGCTGCTGCTCGACGAGCCCTCGTCGGGAGTGTCCCAGACCGACGGCGTCGCGCTGGGCGAGGTGCTGCGCCGGATCCACGACGAACTCGGGGTCACCATGGTCATCATCGAGCACGACCTGCCGCTGCTCGCCCGGCTCGCCGACCGGCTGGTCGCGATGGACGGCGGCCGGGTCATCGCCGACGGCACCCCGCAGGAGGTCCGCACCCACCCCGACGTGGTCCGCTCCTACCTCGGTACCGACCACGCCGCCGTCAACCGCTCCGGCGTGCCCGCCCAACGTACGACGGTGCCGTCGTGAGCCCGCTCCGCGTCGCCCCGCCACTTGCCCGTGCCGGCCTGCGCCGAACCTGTCAGGAGATCGCCGTGCGAACCTTCCGCCGCCGGGCGCTCACGCTCGCCGCCCTGCTCGCCACCAGCAGCGGCCTCGCCGTCGTGGCGGCACCCCCGGCCGCGTTCGCCGCGCCGACCCTCACCGTCAGCGCGACCACCGGGCTGACGGACAAGCAGCAGGTCATCGTCAACGGTTCGGGGTTCACCCCGAACCTGAAGCAGATCGCCGTCGGTCAGTGCGTCGCCGGTTTCAAGGGACCGACCGACTGCAACCTGTCCGGCGGGGCCGCGTTCGTCAACGCCGACGGCAGCGGGAAGCTGCCCACGGTCACCCTGAAGCTGGCCCAGAAGTTCGGCGCGTTCGACTGCACCAAGCGCGAGTGCGTGGTCGCGGCGCAGATCCTGCCCACGAGCGGCAACGCCGACCAGGTCGAGGCCAACAAGGTCTCGGTGACGTTGACGTTCGGCAAAAAGCCGGCGCAGAAGCCCGCACCGGCAACCCCGTCCGCGACCCCACCCGCGCCGGCGGCGCCCTCGGCCACGCCGGCCGCCACCACCTCACCCTCGACCGGGCCGGCGGGCGCCGCCGGCACGTCGGCCCCGACGCTGGTCAACGCCAACCCGGTGAACGCCGGTCCGGACCGGTACGCGGTCACCGTGCTGGTCGGCTCCGGCCTGCTGTTGCTCTGCATCGGCCTGCTCGTGCTGATGCCCTACCGGAACCGGAGGTCCTCATGACCCGACGTCGTTTCCCCGTCCGGATGGCAGCGCCCGCGCTCGTCCTGGCCCCGCTGCTGCTGACGATCCCGGCGGCGGTCCCCGCCCGGGCGGCACCACCGGCCGCGGCGATCGGTCCCACGGCCGCGACGCTGGGCTGCCGGCTGTACTTCAACGACGCCGGTACCGGCAGCTCGCCGACGGTCTGGCAGGACACCTTCACCCTGACCCAGTCGCCGGCCGAGCCGAAGGTCGGCGACACGGTGACCGTCACGCTCACCGCGCCCACCGGCCCCGACAACGGGCCGGTGGGGCTGAACGCCGGTGACGTTCCGGTGAACGTCACGCTGGCCCTGGGCGGCTCGCTCTCCGGCAGCGCGACGCTGCGGATGTCCTCGTACCCCGCGCAGGCCGTCGCCCCGGCGGAACCGCTCGGCCCGATCACCGCGACCGGCACCTACTTCGCCGCCGCCGCCGGGGCGGCGACGCTCACCGTCGGGCGGGTCACCTTCGCCAACGCCTCGGCCACGACGCACTGCTCGGCTGCCGGCGACCGCGACCACAAGGCCGCACCGGTGCCGACCTCCATCGTGGAGAACTTCACCGTCGGCGGTACCGGCACCGCGACCCCACCGCCGAGCCCGTCCGCCTCCGCAACGCCGTCGCCCTCCGCAAAACCGTCGCCGTCGCTCCCGCCGCCGGCGACGGACGACCCGCCGACGGCAACCGACGAGGTCGACACGCCGGCGCAACCGTTCGGCCCGAAGAGCGTGAAGCTGAACTGCAAGACGCTGAGCAGCCTCTCGGCGTGGACCGCCACGCACACGCTGAGCATGTCGCCCAGCAACCCCGGGCGGGGCGCCAAGGTGACGGTGAGCCTGAAGTTCTCGGCCGGCCCGAAGAGCGGACCGGTGCCCGTCGGCGCCGGTGATCTGGTGCCCAAGGCGACCGTCAAGGTCGGCGGGGTGGGCAGCGGCACGGTGAACCTGAGGGGCCCGGCGTTCGGCGCGATCGACGCCTACGCCGCCCTGCCCGGCGCGACGCTGACCGGGACCTACACCACCTCGCGGGCGGGCCTGGTCAGTCTGACGGTCAGCAACATCGTCTTCGATCACCCACAGGTCGACACCGAGTGCAACGCCGGCGCCGACCCGGTCACCGGCCCGAAGGAGACGTCGATCGTCGCCAAGTTCACGGTGAAGTCGCGGGCCGCAACCGACGACGAGGGCGAAGGCGGTGGCGGTGGCAACGGCGACGGTGGTGGGTCGTTGCCGACCACGGGCGAGGGGGGCGTGACGACGCTGATGCTGCTCTGGTCGAGCGCGGCGCTCCTGCTCGGTGTCGGTCTGGTCGTGGTGCTGCCGAGGCGACGCGGCATTCTGCGCAGCTGAGCCCGCAAATGGCGTGGGCCGGGGAGGTATTTCCGGCCCACGCCGTTGCGTATCGCCCGACAGCGCCGGTGTCTCTCCGCACGTCTGATTGGCGACTTCCCGCTGACGCATCGCAACAGTCCTGCCTAGCGTTACGGAGTGCAGCCGAACGAGCCATCCCCCGCACAGGCCCTGACCGCGCGCCTGACGCACTGGTGCGCAGCCGACCAGGTGGTCGCCGATGTGGTGAAGGCCCTCACCACCGCGTACGGCACGCCGCTGACCGTGGCACTTCTCGACACGCCCGTCGGCAGCGACCACCTGCTGGAAACCAACACGATCGTCCTGTCCACGAAGTACGCCGAGCCAGGGCTCGCCACCGTCGCCGACAAGCTGATCCTGTACCGGTTGGCCACGGCATTCGCGCACCTAAATGTGGACACGCGCGATGCGGAGGCACTCCAGACATACAACGGGCGGCAGCTACGGCTGTGGCGGTTGGCGAACCCGCCCCAGGGCCCGCCGCCCGCGGAGGTGTACCGGTTCTACCACGGCACCAACCGTTGCAATTTCTACGGCGACGGCATCCAGCTCACGGGCCTGACGCCGGGTAAGGCCGGCAGCGGCATCGGCTGCAAACGCTGGGAGAGACACGACATTGGCAGCGAGAGCAAGGACCAGGGCTGGAACACCGTCACCCGCGACTTCGACATGGCGCTCTCCTACGCCCGGCAGCACACCGAATGGGCCATGGGGAGAAAACGCAACGAGCCGACCCTGCGCGACGTTGCCGGAGAGGGCGGGCTCGTCCTCGCCTTCGACATGCCGAAGAAGGCCGTCGACGGCAACGACCGGTGGCGCCAGGACAAGAGCGGAGACCCGAACAACTTCCAGACCGAGGAAGCGATACCAGCGGAGTGGATTCGGGTGGTAGAGGAGCTGGGCATCCCAGGGCCCTTGACGGCTGTGGCGCCACCCCCGGAAACCACCGAGGCCCCGGCCAAGGCGAACCCGACGCCGAGCAACAGGCGACGTGTCTACCCGACATCGACACCTTGAGGATCGTGACCTCCTTCTCAGCGTTCGCGCAGCAGGGAACCGGCGCCGTACACCTTGTCGGTGATCCCGTTCTCGCGCAGCGCCATCCACCAGGTCGCCGCGTTGATGGCGATCACCGGCTTCCCGAGCCAGCGTTCGGCCTCGTCGGCCAGCCCGACCATCGACAGGTTGGTGCCGCACTGGACCAGGGCGTCCACGTCCGGGCCGTCCACGGCCAGCAGCGCCCGGCGCAACTCGTCCTCCGGAACGTGGGCGATGGAGACCGCGGTCGGGCACTTGAGCCCCTCGATCGCGGCCACCTCGAAGCCGATCTCGGAGAAGAACTGCACGACGTTCGTGTCGCCGATCGGTTGGTACGGCGTCACCACGCCGATCCGGCGCGCGCCGTAGAGGCGCAGTGCCCGCTCGCACGCCTCCGCCCCGGTCGCCACCTCCAGCCCGGTGGCCGCCTTGATCTGGGCGACAAATTCCCGGTTGCCCTCGACACCGCCCCAGAACGTCTCGGCGGACATCCCCATCACCATGTAGTCGGGCTCGCAGGTCAGCACCCGCTCGCAGGCCGCGCCGATCTCACCGCGGATCTGCGTCAGGAGGTTCTCGAAGTTGCTGTCGCTGGACAGGTCCTGGTTACGGATGTGGATGCGGGAGAAGTGCGCGGTCACCCCGGGCACCGTCATCCGGTAGAAGTCCGGCTCCACGATGGTGTTGGTCGACGGGGCGATGACGCCGAACTTGCGGCGCCAGCCGAGCGCGTCGGTCATGACCTCACGGCTCCTTCCTGGGCGGGGGTCGGGTGGGGACTGGCCGGGGCCAGCGTGTGGGCGCGCGCGGTCAGCCACGCCGCGGCCAGCAGCGCCGCCTGACCGAGGGTGTTGGTGCCCTGTTCCACCCACTGCATGACCAGCGTCTCGTGATCGGGATGGTTGCGCAGCGGCACCAGCAGCAGTACGCAGGCCAGCCCGGCGACGTAGAGCGCCACCGCGCCCCAGGCGCGCCGTCGGCCGGCGATGACCGCGGCCAGAACGCTGATGGTGGTCACGCCCGTGGTGGCGAGGGCGAAGATGGGGGCGAAGATGGCGTACGCGGCGGCCACGCCGGCGGTCACGGCCAGCACGGCGGCGAACGGCCACCACGGCACGCTAAGCCCGCGCAGCGCGCTTGCCAGGCCCCAGACCAGCCCGACCGCGCCGATCGCCATCAGCGGGAACAGCGCCGCCTCCAGCCAGGGCAGGTCGATCGAGAACCCGGCCAGCAGCAGCTTCCAGGTCGACTTGGCCAGGCCGCCGAGGCCGATCAGGACGGCGCTGACGCGGGCGACCGGGCCCACTCGCGGCACGACCCGGGCGGTCACGCCGGCCAGGATCCAGAACCCGACCAGCGCCAGACCGGTCGGCACGAAGTCCTCCAGCGCGAGGACGACTGTGTAGTCGCTGCCGTTCACGACAGGTGCTCGTGCCGGGTCACCGCGGGGCCGCTGACGGACTCGCCGAAGAGGTCGCGCTTGCGGAAGCCGGCGACGGCGAACCGAGCGGCGGCCTTGCGGCTGGTCAGCCAGGCGGCCCGGCTGCCGTTGCGGCCCCCGGCGAGGACCCGGTCGGCCAGCCACGGGGTGACCGTCTCGACCCGGTCACCGAGGATGTTGAAGACCTTCTTGGCCTTCGCCAGCTCGTCCGGCGGGTAGTCGTGGGTGAGCAGGTCGGTCACGACGATGCCGGGGGAGAGGTGGTGCACGGTGACCCTGTCGGCGACCCCGGCTGCGGCGAGCTCCTTGGCCAGCCCGTCGGTCAGGTAGGTGACCGCGCGCTTGGATGCCCCGTACCCGGTAAGCCCCGGCCGGGCCTGCCCGTTGGAGCCGAAGCCCTCCATGTTCCACAGCGCGCCGCGACCCTGCTCGATCATCGCGGCGAGCACCACCGCGCTGGCCCGGGCCACCCCGCCGAGGTTCGCCGCGAGCACTCCGTCCAGCTCTGCCGGCGGCAGCTCCCACAGGGGGCGGCGGGCATGGTTCGTACCCGCGTTGTTGATCCAGATGTCGACCCCGCCGAACGCCTCGGCGGCCGTCGACCAGAGCACGGACACGTCGGCGCGGTCGGTGACGTCCGCACGTACCCCGAGCACCTCGGCTCCGGCCGGCACCGAGGCTTCGGAACGCAGTGTGGCAAGCGCCGTTGCCACCGAATCCGCGCTGCGTCCGCAGAACGCGACCCGGGCGCCGCGGGCCAGCAGCGCGCGTACCAGGCCGGCACCGATCCCGCGGGTGCCGCCGGTCACCACCACCGCGGTCATCCGGCTGGCTCCCAGGCGAGCAGGCCGTGCAGGACGCTGTCCAGTACGTTGCCCCGGAACAACTCGTACACCACGGCGAGGCGCCCGCCGGCGGACATGCCCGGTTCGGCGTCGATGGCGAACTCGCGGCCCTTGACCTTCCACACGTCGCCGCCGTCGGCGTGAAAGTGCCAGGACGGGTAGCTGGCCCGGCCGAAGCCCTGCGCGTTGCCCCAGGCGTCGGGGCCCTCGAAGAACAGCCGGTCACCGTCGCGGCGCTGCTCGACCGCGTACCGCCGGTCCAGGCCAGCACCGGCCCAGCTGACCACCCGCCGGGTGCGCAGCAGGTCGATCGGCTCCAGGCCGAGGCGCACCGCGACCTCGCCGCGCAGCTGCTGGTCGGCGCCCCACAGCGCGCAGCTACCGGTGAACGCGCCGGCCTGCTTGGTCGGCAGGATGTACGGCACCGGACCGCGCCGCTCCTCGGCGGACAGGAACCGCGCCACCCGCTCGCGGGTGTCCGGGTTGGTGTCGTAGTCGAAGCTTCGGGTGTAGACGCCGTTGAAGCAGCCCACCACCGTCCAGCCCTGGTAGAGCATCGACGAGTAGACCTGCGTCTCGCCGTCGGGCAGCACCTGATTCCAGGTGTTCAGGTCGACCTGCCAGCCGGGGCCGTAGTAGTGCGAGTCCACGAAGGAGCCGTACGGCTGGCCGGTGCCGAAGAAGTCGGGGCCGGTGTAGACCCGGTCGGCGTCGGAGTCGATGACGCCGAAGGCGAACGGCGCGCCCAGCCGGTAGCGCCCGGCCAGCTCGCCCCCGCCGACCAGCCCGCCGTCCATGAAGTACGTGGTGACGCCGTCGGCGAAGACCGACGAGCGGCGGATCTTCTCGAAGCCCTGCCAGACGCCGGTGGCGGTGAACAGCGACGGCCGGCCGTGCCACTCGCCGGCGATCCGCTGCTGCCACTCGCTCGGTTCGGCGGCCGCCGGTGCGGGGGCCGGTGCGGGGGCCGGTGCGGTCGGTTCACCCATTGCCGATCAGCTCCGCCCGGATCCGGTCGGTCGCCGGCTCGCCGATCAGCCGGGTGACCCGGGCCCAGACCGGGTCGACGTCGGGACTGAACAGGTTGACCCGCACGGCGGTGTCCCGGGCGGCCAAATCGGTGTCGGCCAGGCCGGCCACGACGTCGGCCGGTAGGCCGTCGGTGACCAGCGCGGACCAGTGCTCGGCGTACGCGGACACGGCGGTTCCGATCTTCCGGAACGCCTCCTCGGTGGCCCGGCCGACCAGCATCCACGGCGACATCAGCGCGCACTGGCGGGGCCCGATGTCGGCCCGGCTCAGCCCGTCCATCGCGCTGGCCTCGGTGAAGACCGTGCTGAGTGGCTGGTACGCCGCGTCCAGGTAGGGCAGGTGGCTGCTCAGCTCGGCCCGGGGAATCAGGTCGAGGTGGTAGGCGTAGTAGTCGCCGCCGTACACCGAGTCCAGGGTGAAGTGCGGGACCGCGCTGTCGGCGGCGGTGAAGGCGAAGACCATGTGGCTGTCGAGGCGGATCATCGGAACGACCAGCCCGACGTAGACCACCTTGGCCACCGGCTGGCCGGGTGCGCCCTGCCAGACCCGCAGCGCACCCACCGGGTCGGGCGACATCGGGCTGCTCAGCGGCTCGTCGATGACCGCGGTGAGCGGGTGCCGGGCGGTCAGGTGGGCCACCGCGTTCTCGCAGAGTTCCAGCGGGAGACTCATGCCTGCTCCTTCGTCGTCGTCGCGCTGCTGGTGGGGCCCGCCTGCGCCTCGGCTCCTGCGGCGGCGTCGGCGCCCTCTTCCTCGGTGATGCGCTTGAGCCCGATCCGCTGCGACTCCGCCACGGTCGGGTGGTCGCCCTTGGCCTTGTGCACCCAGGCGCGGGCCAGCTCCGGGTTCTCCCGGCGGGCCGGCGAGGGGATGACGGTCGCCTCCCGGCGCGGCACGTCGCCCGTGATCCGGTCGGCGTCGGAGAGCATCCAGCCTCGTTCGGCCAGCTCCTGGCGGCGTCGCCGGTAGTGCACCGCGATGAGGTCGCTCTTGACGTGCAGTTCCGCGCCGAGGTCGAACGGGAGCAGCTCGGGGCGGACGTTGTTCACCACCTCGGCGTCCTGGTAGAAGATCTTGAGGACGCGCTGTACGGCGTTGCGGTTGGCCCACGTCCCGGTGAAGAAGGTGCGTAGCGCGACCCACTTGACCAGCGTGGTCGTCTCGTCCACCGGGATGTTGGTGTCGTAGATGATCAGCTCGCCGATCGGCAGCCGAACGTGCAGCTTGATCATGTTGGGCAGCATCCAACCGGCCGAGGTGACCACCGGCGGGCGGTTGGCCAGGTCCGCGTTGTTGCGGTTGACCAGCGACCAGAGGCCCTTGGAGCGCGGCGGGTGCAGGCTGACCGTGGCGAACGCCGACCACTCGTCGGGCATTTCGAGCTCGTACTCGGGAACCTCGGGCTTCTGCGGGTTGCCGAATGCGCCGCCGTGCACGAAGGGCGCGTGCGCGATGTCGCAGCCGTTCTCCAGGATCCGCTCGTAGTTGGCCTTCCACAGGAACTCGCCGGTCACCGCGCGGAACTTGCCACCGTTCTCCACAAGGTTGTCGAACTCCGGCCAGACCGGGATCGGCGGTCGCTCGGCCTCGGGCAGGTCGCCCATGAAGACCCAGACGAAGCCGTAGCGCTCCTGCACGGGGTACGAGTCGACCCGGGCCTTGTTCGGGATGCCCCGGCCGGGCTGGTTCGCCGGGATCTTCGTGCACGCCCCACCCGGCTCGAACTCCCAGCCGTGATACGGGCAGACGATGTTCTCGCCGGCCGTCGAGCCGCCGGAGAGCGCCGCGCCCCGGTGCACGCACAGGTCGGACAGGGCCACCACGCGCCCGCGCGGGGTGCGGTAGAGGGCCAGGTACTGGCCGAGCACGGTGATCCGGGCTGGCTTGGTGGTGACCCGGTCGGAGAACTCGACCGCGTACCAGAAGTTCTTGAGCATGGTGGCTTACCTCCGACGGAACGAGGCGATCGAAGAGGTGGTGCCGAGCTGTGCCAGCAATCGGTCGAAGCCGTCGGCCGGTTCGCCGCGAAGGTGGACGGCGAGGAACCCGGACAGCAGGTCGACCAGGAGCGCGCGGGTGGCTTCCGGGTCGGCGGTCGCCTCCTCGTCGAGGAAGGCGCGCGCCGAGGTGGGATCGAGCGGGTGCACGATGCCGAAGTGGTTGGCGCCGGCCAGCCGCACCAGCAGGTTGGCGCCGCCCGCGTCGGGCAGCGCCTCGTCGAAGGTGCGGGTGATCGGGTCGGCGCGGGTGGCCGCGTCCTCGCCGTACCGGTCGGCCGAGCCGTTGATCACGCCGTCGTGGGTGCCGGCGAGCAGCATGACCGGGCAGTCCACCTGGGCCGGCAGCACGGTGCCGGCCGGCCAACCGAGCATGGTCGCCACCATGGTGTGCGCCCCGTAGCTGGCCACCGCACGGACCTCGGGCAGGAACCGCGCCGACTGCAGGGCGACCGTACCGCCGGCCGAGTGACCCACCAGCGCCACCCGGTCGAGGTCGAGCAACCCGTCGAGCGGCCCGGTGAGCTGCGCCAGCGCGTCGAGCACCGGGCGCAGCGACGGGCTGGTCGGTCGGCTGCCGTAGCCGTCCGGCCGGGCCGCGTCCAGGTCGACGCCGGGAGTGATCCCGTGCAGGCCGGCGAAGAGCACTCCGACCCAGTCGTAGGTCACCGCGATGACGCCCCGGGCGGCCAGTTCCACCGCCAGCCAGCGGTAGGCGTCCTGCCCGACGTTGACGCCGGAGACCAGCAGGACCACCGGGTACGGGGCGCCGGCCGGGTCGGCCGCCAGCACCCCGCTGAGCCGCTCGGCGTCCGAGCCGGTGGGCCGGGCCGGGTAGTAGACCCGCAGGTGCGCGGTGTCGAACGGTGCCGGCGCGCCGGGGACGCGTACGGCCGACCAGACCGACCGGACACCGCCTTCCTGCCCACCGCTCATGCCGACGGCCGGGGGAGTTCGCGGTCGCCGCCCCAGAGTGCGCGGACGAGCTGGTTGGTGGTCTCCTCGCCGAAGTAGCGCACGCCCATCACGTTCGCCGGGTCGCGGTCGGCGATGTTGCGGCGGATCCGCAGATCGGTCTCGGCGAGCGCGGCCCGCTCCTCGGCCGGCACCGGCTCGGCCTCGTCGACCCAGCGCAGCCAGCGGTCGACGTGGGCGTGGGTCACCTGGCTGACCTTCTCGATGTTCTCCGGGCTGCGGTCGAAGGAGTAGCAGTACGCCGTCGGCGACAGGCTGGCCCGGATGAACCCGGCCCGGCTGACGAAGTAGTCGAACGCCGGGTCGTTGCGCAGTTGCAGCCACTCTTCGTTGGCCGGCTCGTAGTACCGGTCGTAGTAGTCGCCGTGCTCGACCATGTTGACCCGGGGCACCGAGTCGACGTAGAACCAGCCGCCGGGCCAGACCAGCAGGGCCAACCCCAGGTGCGGCACCCTGACCTGCGGGCCCAGCCAGCACGTCAGGTGCAGGTTGGCGAAGCTGGCACCCGGGTTGCCCAGCCAGGAGTGCACGAGCCAGTCGACCTCGGGCCCGGTGTACGCGGCGAGCGAGCCGCCCGGTCCGTTCGGGTAGTCCCCGTAGTTCTCCAGCGGCTCGGTGGACGGGTCGCGGGTCAGCGCGAACCGTGCGGTGATCTTGGCCTTCAGCTCACCCAGGAGTGCCTGGTACCGGTGGAACGTCTCGTGGACGTCGACAGTGGGGGAGTCGTCGAGCATCTCCTCGACGTTTTTCAAGGTGTCGGCCACGGGTCAGCGCCTTTCGGTAAGGGCCTGGACGAGCCGCCACGGGCGGCCGTCGACGAGGTCGGTTCGGCGGGAGACGAGCCGGTTCGCCGCCTGCGCCGGGGCCACGACGGCATGCGTGACGAACCGGTCGGCGGCGATGTCGGTGCGCAGCGGGCTGCTGATCCGGCCGGTGAACGGCCCGGCCCAGGTGGTCCAGAGGGTGAAGTCGGCGCTGAGGGCGAAGACCGCGGCGCCCGTGCCGAGGGGCCCGGCGGCGATCACGTTGAGCCGGTTCTCCGCGGCCCGCTCCGGCAGGCCCAGCGCCAGCTCCCAGGGCTCGCGAGGGGTGAACGGCACGGCGACCACATCGGCGTCGGCGAGCGCGGCGAGCCGGAACGTCTCCGGGAAGATCGCGTCGTCGCCGACCACGATCGCCAGCCGCCCCCAGGGCAGGTCGAAGGTGCGCAGCGCCCCGCCGGGCCGCGCGGCGTCGCGGGCCGCGCCGGCCCGATGCAGTTGTGGCTGCTCGCCGACCACGCCGTCCGGGCCGATGAGCAGCCCGACCGGGCCGTCGGCGCTGCGAGCGGTGGCCACTGCGTACCCGTCGGTGCCGCGCAGCGCCGGTGCCAGCGTCGCGGCCACCTCGGCCGGCCCGACGTGGGCGCCGAGGGCGTCCTCGGCGAGCACGGCGAGCAGAGCGCCTTCGGTGACCGACGTGCCGAGCAGGTCGGCCGCCTGGCCCGGGTCCCGCGGACGGACCACGGCGACCGGCAGGCTCGGCGCGCTGGGCGGCCGGCGGCGGCCGGTCGGCACGTCCCCGAGCGGGCCGTAGAGTTCCGGCCGGCGGGCCGCGAGGATGTCGCTGCCGTCCGGGCGGTGCTTGTCGTCGGCGCGCTCCGGAGCGATGTCGGCGATGACGACGGCCTCACCGGTACGCGGCCCCTTCGCCAGCACCGTGCCGTCCGGTGCGACGATCTGCGACTCGCCGGCCCCGTGCAGCCACTGCTCCGGCACGCCCAGGCCGCGGCTCATGGCCGGCAGATGCTCGGCGGGCAGCAGCGGGCCGACCTTGTTGGCGGCGATCACCCAGGCCCGGTTCTCCGCGGCCCGCACCGGAATGTGCAGCGCGGCCTCATCGGTGGCGAACGAGTTCAGGCTGTTGAGCAGCACCTGGGCACCGCGCAGCGTGAGCCCGCGGGTGGTCTCGGGAATGACGCCCTCCATGCAGGCGTACATGCCGAGCCGGCCGATCGGGGTGTCGAGCACCGGTCCGACCTCGGTCGCCGGGTCGAGGTGGTCGTTCTCGGCGCCCATGAGGACCTGCTTGTCGCAGCTGCCGAGCAGCGCCCCGTCCGGGCCGAAGAGGAAGTTGGTGCCGCCGGTGCGTCCATCGGGATAGGCGTGCGTGACATTGATCTTGAGGTACACCCGATGCTCGGCGGCGCTCGCGGAGATCGCGGTGAGGAAATCGTCGCCCGGCCGGGTGGCCAGGGCGTGCGCCTGGGCGCGGTCGGTGTACCAGGCCAGATGGTTGCAGAACTCGGGTAGCACCACGAGCTGTGCGCCCTGTCGGGCGGCGTCGGTGACCAGGCGCAGGCAGGTGGCCAGATTGGCCCCGATGTCCTGGCCGGCCTCGAACTGTACGGCGGCAACCCTTATGGTCATTCCCGCTCCGGTTCCCCTGGCGAAACGCTGTTTCCAGAACATACACTCGGGCGACGCCGGGGAACAGGGGGAAGAACAGGTGTTTACGCACGTGGTACTCATGAAGTTCGACGATGCGGCCGATGCTGCCAAGGCGAGGTCGCTGCTGGAAGGTCTGGCCAGCACAATTGATGAGATCGCGACGCTGACCGTCGCCCTGGACACGCTGCGGACCCCGGTCTCCTACGACCTGTGCATGATCAGCACACACACCGACGTGGACGCGTTGCGCGCCTACCAGTCCCACCCCGCCCACCTGGAGGTGGCGGGCTGGCTCAAGCCGCGCCTCGCGGCCCGCGTCGTCGTCGACTACTGACGGCAGCGCTCGACCGACGCGGCCCGGCCTCAGCCCGGGTACGCGTTGGCGGGCAGCCCGGCGCCACCAGGCCGGAACGGGCCGGGCGCGTGCACGACGCAGGTCTGCGCGTACTCGGCCAGCCCCTCCTCGGCGTACTCACGGCCGTAGCCGGAGCGCTTCACCCCACCGAACGGCGCCCGCAGCGACAGCCCGGTGCGGTTGTGCGTGTTGACGAAGACGAAGCCCGCCTCGACCCGACGGGCCAGCGCGAACGCCCGCTCCTCGTCGGCCGACCAGACCGAGCCGCCAAGGCCCAGCTCGTCGGCGTTGACCCGGGCCAGCAGTTCCTCCTCGTCGTCGTAGAGCAGCAGCGGCACCGTCGGCCCGAACTGCTCCCCGGTGATCACCTCGGCGTCGTCCGGTGCGTTTAGCACGAGCGTCGGGGCCACGAAGTACCCGCCGGCCAGGTCGGTGCCACCGTCGACAGTGCCCAGCGGCAGCGCCGTGGCACCCCGGGCGACGGCCGCCGCGACGATCCGCTCGATCCGGGCGACGGCACCGGCCGAGATGACCGGGCCCATGCTCACCCCCGGCGTGAGCGCGTCACCGACGCGCAGCACCTCCGCCGCGGCGGCCCGGTACGCCGCCACGAACTCGTCGCGGCGGCCGCGGTGCACGTACAGGCGCTTGGCAGCCATGCACACCTGGCCGCTGGTGGCGAAACTCGCCAGGACCAGCCGGCGCATCGGCTCGGTGCCCAGGTTGGCGTCCGGGAGGAAGATCGCCGCGTCGTTGCCGCCCAGCTCCAGCACGACCGGTGTGGTCTGGGTGGCAGCGGTCGCCGCCACCTGCCGGGCCGCCACGCCGCCGCCGGTGAACGCCACCTTGCGCACCAGCGGGTGCCCGACCAACGCCGCACCGGCGGCGGCGTCGCCGTGGACGACCGCCAGCGTCCCGTCGGGCAGCGCCCCGGCGAGCAGGCGCAGCACCTCCGAGACCGCCAGCGGGGCCAGCGGCGAGGGCTTGACCACCATCGCGTTGCCGGCGGCGAGGGCCGGGGCCACCTTGAGCAGGGTGAGGATGATCGGCGCGTTCCACGGCGTGATCGCGGCGACCACACCGTACGGCCGGGGCAGCCGCAGCAGCCGACCGGCCGCGTCGTCGATCTCCCGATCCGCGTACGCCGCCGGGGCGTGCTCGACGACCCAGCGCAGGTACGTGCCGGCGAACCCGACCTCACCACGGCAGTCGGCGAGCACCTTGCCCGACTCCCGGGCCAGCAACTCGGCCAAGGGTTCGAGTCGCCGGGCGATCGCGTCGGCGCCAGCGGCCAGCGCCGTGAGCCGCCGCGTGATGCCGATGGCCGCCCAGCTCCGCTGCGCGGCGTCGGCCCGGCGGACCAGGGCGTCCACCCGCTCAGGCCCGCCGACACCGACCGTGCCGACCAACTCGCTGGTCCTGGACGGGTTCTCCCGCTCGATCACCGTGCCGTGCCGGCCCACACCAGGTGTCGTCATGCCCGTGCCACCGACTGCCCGGCGTCGGGCCGCAGGGCTGCGATCATCGAGCTGCGCAGCAGATACGCGCGGGCCGCCTTCGGATCCTCGGTCATCGCGCGCAGACCGGCCAGATGCGCGGACCGCAACTGCGGATCGGTGGCCCGCATCCGGCGGTAGTTCTGGTCGGAGACCTCCTGCACGTAGGTCAGTGCGATCCGGCGCCGCTCGTCGGCCACCGCCGTCACCGCCCGGTCCAGCTCCCCGCCGTCCGGTGCCGGGCGGCCCGAGGCCAGCACCTGCGCGTAGGCGACCGCGTCGTGGATGCCCGAGTTCATACCCAGCCCACCGAGCGGGTTGTTGACGTGCGCGGCGTCGCCGGCCAGCAGCACCCGCCCCTGCCGGAACGTCGCGGCGACCCGCTGGTGCACCCGGTACAAACTGGCGTGCGCCACCCGCCACGGCCGGCCCGGGTCTGCGATGGCCCGCAGGCGCCCGTCGAGCCGGCCCAGCTCGTGCGCGTCAGGGGTGTCCTCGGGGGTGGGCAGCAGCACCCGCCAGTGGTCCGGCGTGCGCAGCAGCACCGACCACTCGACCGGGTCGAAGACGTAGTTGACGTACGCCAACGGGCCGAGCAACGCCGGCAGGTCCTCGTCGGTGGAAGCCACCAGGAACCGTTCCGGATAGGTGATCCCGTCGAACGGCAGCTCCAGCGCCCGCCGTACCGCCGAACTGGCGCCGTCGGCCGCGATCAGCCAGTCCCCGGTCACTTCCCGGCCGTCCTCGGCGACCGCGACCACGCCGTCGTCGACCCGATCCCCGGCCTGCCGTACCGAGTCGACCGGCCAGCCGAAGTGGACCCGCGCCGCCGCATGCCGCGCCAGGTGGGCCAGCAGGATCACGCACAGCTTGGACTGCTCGCACTGCACCCGGTAGGGGTACGGGGTGTCCTCGGCGAGCACCGAGAGGTCCAGCTCCGCGATCAGTCCCTCCCGGCGATCCCGGTAGGCGAACGTCGGCGCCACCAGCCCGCGCGCCAACAGGTCCGCGCCGACCCCCAACGCGTCGAGCATCTCCAGCGTCGGCGGGTGGAACGTGGAGGCACGGGACTCGGCGGCGAGGTCGTCACCGGCCTCCAGCACGGTCACCTCGCAGCCCCGGCGGGCCAGCGCGAGCGCCGCGGTCAGCCCGACCGGCCCCGCTCCGGCGATCAGCACGTGCATCAGGCGTATCTCCGATCGAGAGTCAGCGCATCGTCCTGGCCGACCAACGCGGTGAACGACGACCAGGCGAGCCGGGGCACCGCGTCGGCGTGACCGTCCCGCCCGATCGCGGCGTAGGCGGCGGCAGCCGCGCGCAGCGCGGCCAGCATCGGCGCGACCGGGTGCAGCACGACCCGGACCCCGAGCGCGCCGAGCGCGTCGTCGGGCGGGAAGGCGCGCGCACCAGCCGCCTCCGAGCGATTCACCACCAGGGGTACGCCGGGCAGCGCGGTACGCACCGCCGCCAACTCCTCGGCGGTGTCCACACCCTCCAGGAAGACCGCGTCGGCACCGGCGTCGGCGAACCGGCCGGCCCGCTCGATCGCCTCGTCGAGGCCGGCCACCGAGTAGGCGTCGGTGCGGGCGATCAGCACCAGGCCGGTGCCCGCCTCGGCGATCGCCCGGATCTTCGCCGTCGCACCCGCGATGTCCAACAGCTCCTTGCCGGCCAGGTGGCCGCAGCGCTTCGGGCTGACCTGGTCCTCCAGGTGCAGCCCGGCGACTCCGGCCGCCGCGTACCGCTGGGCGGTCCACACCGCGTGCAGCGGATTGCCGTAGCCGGTGTCCGCGTCGGCGATCAGCGGCACGCCGCCCAGTGCCGGGACCAGCCGCGCGGCCCGCTCCGCGACGTGTGTGCCGTGCAGGTATCCCAGATCGGGAAGGCCCAGCTCGACCGCGGCGCAGACCGCACCGGACAGGTGCACCACGCGGTGCCCGGCCCCGGCGGCCAGCGCGGCGGTGAGCGGGTCGTGTACGCCGGGGGCGTGCACCGGCGAGGCGCCGCCCAGCAGCGCCCGCAGCACGTCGGCCGGGCGTGCGGTCACCGCGCCGCCGGCCGTGTTCGGGGGCGAAGCCTGCGCCGGGGCGGTCTCGCCCGGGGTCATGACCGGCCGTGCAGCGCGAAGCCGCCCTCGACGCCGACGACCCGCGGGTTGGTGAAGAACCGCAGGGTCTCGGCGGTGCCCTCCTCGCCGTACCCGGACAGCCCGAACGCCGGGCGCGGGCTGAACAGGTGCAGGCTGAGCACCGAGGAGCCGTTGACCTTGACCTCACCGGCCCGGATCCGGCGGGCCACGGCCAGCGCGGCCTCCTCGTCCGCGCCGAGCACGTACGCCTCCAGCCCGTACGACGTGCCGTTGGCCAGCGCCACCGCCTCGTCGACGGTGGCGTACGGGTGCACCGCTGCCACGGGCCCGAAGATCTCGTCGCCGGTGTGCGCGGCGGCGACGCCGGTGACCAGTGTCGGGGCGAGGAAGTTCCCGCCGGCCAGCGGCCCGGCCGCCGGCAGCGTGGTGCCGGTGACCGCGGTTCCGCCGTGGGCCAGCAGGTCGTCGCGGGCGGCCACCACCCGGGCCACGTGCCGGGAGTGCACCAGCGGACCGAGGTCGGTCGCGGGGTCCAACGGCGCGCCGGCGACCAGGCCGGCGAGCCGGTCGGCGATCGCGGTGACGATCTCGTCGTGCCGGTCGGCGGGCACGATCAGCCGACCCAGCGCCCGGCACCACTGCCCGTTGAGGGTGCTGAGCAGGTCGACCGCGGCCCGGGCGACATCGGCGACGTCGGCGTCGGGAAGCACGACCAGCGGGTTGTTGCCGCCGAGCTCGAGCTGCACCGGCTTGATGTCGTAGGCGCAGGCCGCCGCGACCGCCCGCCCGGCGGCGAGCCCGCCGGTGAAGGAGACCGCCCGGATCCGGGGATCGCCGACCAGGGCGGCACCGGCCTCGGCCCCGCCGTGCACGAGCTGGAACACCCCGGCAGGAACGCCGGAGGCGGCGAGCGTGGCCCCGACGACGGCGGCGAGCCGTTGGCTGCCGTGCGGGGCGTACTCGCTGGGCTTGAGGATCGTGGGGCAGCCCGCGGCGAGCGCGTTCGCGACCTTGTGCGCGGCCATCGGCGCTGGCGCGTTCCACGGCACCACACAGGCGGCCGGACCCCAGGGCAGTCGTTCGGCGTACGCGATCCGGCCGTCCTCGCGCTGGAACTCCTGGCTCTGCGGGCCCTGCCGTAGCTGAGCGGCGGCCAGCCGGAACGAGCCGCCGAGGATCACGCCCAGCGGTGTGGTCTGCCGGATCGGCACGCCGGTGGTCGCCGACTCCAGCGCGCAGATCTCGGCCGCGACGCCCTCGACCGCCTCGGCGACGACGTCCAGTACGTCGGCACGATCAGGGGCCGGTAGCGCGGCCCAGCTCCCGGCCTCGTGCACCGCCGACGCGGCGGCGACGGCGGCCTCGATCCGGTGCGGCGGCGTGCCGGCAGCGGGTCGCCGCACCGCCCCGGTCGCCGGATCCTCCAGGTCGAACCCGAGCGGTGTGTCGCTGGGCGTCCAGACCCCGTCGACCAGGTCGGCGAGATCGGGCAGGTCCGGCTGGGTCACCCGGCCACCGCCGCGAACAGGTTGTTGGACCGGTCGCTGGTCACCGAACTGGCCGCCTCCAACCGGCCGCGCTCCGGCGGGAACGTCATCACCAGTCCCATCGCCAGATCGCGCAGCGCCCGGCCGACGGACCCGTTCATGGTCGCACCGGACGTGCCGGACGCCTTGAGCGCGCCGACCGCCACGTCGAAGCACGCCTCGCAGATCGAGCCCTTGGCCAACCGCCACTGCCGGTAGACCTCGGCGTGCGGGCGCAGCGGCGGCTCACTGGTCTCCAGCAGCAACTGGCGGCGCAGCCAGAGGTACGCCGTCTCCAACCGTTCCGTCATGTCGCCGATGATCACCTGGTGCATGGGGCTCTCCGCAATCGGCCGACCGGTGTCGGCGAAGGTCTTGCGGGTGAGACTGGTGAGCGTGTCGTCGTAGACACTCTGCGCCGCACCGACGTAGACCGCGGTGATGGCCAGCTGGTTGCCGACGAAGCTGCCCCGACTGCACTGCAACATCTTCACGAACGCGCCGGGCACGGTGAGCGCCTCGTCGGCCGGAATGAAGACGTCGTCGAGCCTGATGCCGTGGTTGGCCGAGCCGCGCATGCCGATGCCGTCCCAGGCCGGCCGTGAGGCGACCCCGACGGCATCGCGGGGGACCAGGAACAGGGCCAGACCGTCCGCCGTCTCGTGCCCGGCGAGCCGGGCGGTGACCAGGTAGGTGTCGGCGACGCCGGTGGCGCAGCCGAACGACTTCTCGCCGGTGAGCGACCAGCCGTCGACGCCGTCGCGGCTCGCCGGCGTGGCGGTGGTGGAGATGGCGATGTTGGCCGACGAACTCTTCACCGCCTCGCTGGCGAAGTTGGCCAGCCACACCCCACCAGCCATCCGGGTCAGCACCTTCTCGGCGAAGGCCCGCACGGCGGGGACGTCGACGTCGTCGAAGAGGCCGCGCTCGATCGCCTCCAGCGGCAGCAGGCCCCGGGAGGCGCTGGTGTTGTGGAAGAAGAAGGCCAACGCCGTCGACGGGCACGCGCTGCCCATGGCGAAGGTGGCGGCGGCGAGGTCACGCAGGCCGCCGCCGAGGCCGCCGTACTCCTGCGGAACCACCAGGCCGAGCAGCCCGGCATCGCGCAGCAGCGCGACGTGCGCGGCGGGGAACACCCCGTCGGCGTCGGCCTGCGCGGCGGCGGCCCGCAGCGCGGGCAGCACCTTCTCCACTCGGGCCGCGCGATCCTGCTCGGCCGGGGTGAGGTCGTCGATGAGCCGTCCGCCGGTGGACATGTGGGTCACTCCTCTGGTTTGTTGGCGGGGAGCCGGGGACAGGACACCCCGAGTTGCCGGGCGAGAAAGACCAGGTCGCGGGTGCGCAGGGCGCTCGCTCGACCGCTGAGGGTGGTGTCGAAGCCGGTGACGCCGCTCTTCATCGCGACCATGGCGTTGACCAGGCCGAGCCCGCGCTGCGGACGCAGCCGCACCCGGAGTGAGGCGCGGCGGGCGCGTACCGTGGCGTCGGCGAGCACGGCCCGCACCTGCACCGGGCTGGCGTCGGCCTTCTCGACCAGGGTGACGGCGGTGTGCCCGGCACGCAGCAACTGGTCCAGCTCGGCGAGGGTGGCATCCTCGCCGCCGGGCCGGAAGGCGTCGGCGATCATCGGGCCGGGGGTTGCCCGCACCGTGAAGCCGGCCGTCACCAGGGTGTTCGCGCGCAGGCGGGAGAGTCGGCCCCCGATCGCGATGTCGATCTTCTCCGGCAGCGGGTCGGCGAGCTGGCTCCACGCGCTGGAGTGGAACAGCAGCGGGGCACCGACCCGGGGGGTGCTGGCCGCGAGCACCTCGCCGACGAAGATCGTGTGGTCGCCGCCGGGATAGGCGTGCACGACCCGGCAGTCCAGCCAGGCGGTCGCGTTGGCCAGGACCGGGCAGCCGGTCTCGGCGTGCGCCCATTCCAGCCCGGCGAAGCGGTCGGTGACCTCGGGACGCATGCCGGCGAAGCGCTGGCCGATGCCGGCCTGGCCCTTGCCGAGAAAGCTGATCGCGAAGACGCCGGCCCGCTCCACCAGGGCGTGACTGGGAAGGTGGACGCCCAGGCAGACGGAGACCAGCGGCGGGTTGAGGCTGACCGACGAGAACGAGCTCGCGGTCATGCCGTGCCGCTGGCCGTCGATGACCGTGGTCACGACACCGACGCCACTGGGCCACTGGGCGAGAGCCGAGCGGAACGTGATGCTGTCGACCGACACTGGCGGAGTTCTCCGTTTCGCATGAGGAAACGTCGTTACCAGAAACGTAACGAGGGGTGGTGGCCCGTGTCAACCGCCGATCGGTCCGGGCGCCTCGCCGCCGAAAATCGGTGACCCGCCCAGGACACGGTGTTTCGCTAGGTGGAATCGAGCGCCCTACACTGCTCTGGAGACGGACGGACGAACAGCACTGTGGAGGCCCAACCATGCCCAGTCGGACATCGGAGGCGACGGCGCCGGCCGCGGAGGACGGCGACGGCCAGTCCCGCTCGATCGCGGCCGTCGAGAGGGCGATGGACGTGCTGCTCTACTTCGGGCGCAGCGGGCGCCCGGACCTGGGCGTCACCGAGATCGCGACCGCGCTGGGCCTGACCAAGGCCGCCGTGCACCGTATCCTCACGGCGCTGCGCAGTCGGGAGCTGATCACCGTCGACCCGAGCACCCGTCGCTACGCACTGGGCCACGCGGCCGTCACGCTCGGCCGGGCCTACCTGGCCCGCACCGACCTGCGCGCGATGGCCGGCCCGGAGCTGCGCGCGCTGGCGGCCGAGACGGGCGAGACCGCCACGCTGTCGCTGCGCCGGGGCGACACCCGGCTGTACGTCGACCAGGTGGTGCCTGAGCACGAGCTGCGGCTGGACGTCAACATCGGCATCCCGTACCCGCTGCATGCCGGCAGCTCGTCCAAGGCGTTCCTGGCCTTCGTCGACGACGACGAGCTCGACGTCTACCTGGAACGGCACCGGCTCGACGAGATCACCGACCGCACCATCACCGACCCGGCGAAGCTGCGCAAGGAGTTGGCCGCCATCCGTAAGCGCGGCTACGCCACCTCGCGCGGCGAACGCCAGCCCGGCGCCACGTCGATCGCCGCACCGGTCTACGACCACGACGGGCACGTGGTGGCGGTCGTCAGCGTGGCCGGGCCGGTGGGGCGGTTCAAGCCGGACTCGCCCGAGCTGGCGAAGTCGCTGCTGAAGGCGACCGCCCGGATCTCCGCTCAGCTCGGCTACAGCGGCGCCTGACCGACCTGTCCGGGTCACAGCGCCGCGAGCGGCTTCAGCACGCCGAGCGCCGCGGCCGCCAGCACGCTGCCCCAGATGCCCCACACGTAGGGTAGGCAGCCGTCGATCGCCCGCCGCATCGCGTGCTCCACCTCCGGCGTGGAGCCGGTCGTCATCAGCGCGCCGAAAGCCGGCCCGAACGGGCGCAGGGTGAGCCGGATGCCCAGTCCGCAGGCGATCGCGATGCTGTAGAGCAGGATCTTGCCGCCCAGCCACCTCGGGTTGGTGTCCACGCCGAACGGTGCGGCGGCGAAGAGCGTGTAGAGCGCGGTCCCGGCCAGGCCGGCGATCAGCACGATCCGGACGGTCCAGTCCGCCCGGCGTACCCACCGACGGTGGCCCGGGCGGTGGTGGTCGGAGATCGTGGCGGCCAGCCACGCCGCCGCGAACACCCAGACCAGTGCGACGATCGGCCAGCCGAACGGGTTGATCCCGAAGACCCGCGCGCCGTGCGGGTCCAGCGCCATCAGCGTGACGCCGCTGGGCAGGAAGAGCACCAGGCAGATCTTGGGCCCGAGGTCGAGCCCGCCCATGATCTTCAGCGCGGTGGCTCGGGCGGCCGGAGTGAGGTCGGGCTTGAGGACGAACCGGCTCGACCAGAAGACCCCGAGATCTCCGCCCAGCCAGAAGACGAAGAGCACGATGTGCAGCAGAATCCACCAGCCGTGCGGGTGCGGTCCCATGGGGCCTCCTTGACGTCTCGACCACTAATGGAAACACTGTATTCGTAGTCGAAACAATGGCCGCATCGCCGGAGCATTGTCGAGCGGAAGGGCCCGAAGCCGTTGAGGTCGTACCTGTACGTGCCCGGGGACGCGCCCGACAAGCTGGCCAAGGCGGCGGGGCGCGGCGCGGACGCGGTGATCGTCGACCTGGAGGACGCGGTGCCGCAGGCCGGCAAGGACGCCGCCCGCTCGGCGGTCGCCGCCTTCCTGCGCTCCGCACCACCCGGGGTCGCCTGGTGGGTGCGGATCAACCCGGGCCGGTTGGGCCACATCGACGCGGCGACCGTCGTGGGGCCGGGGCTCGCCGGGCTCTGTGTGGCGAAGGCTGAGTCCGCCGCCGAACTGGTCGCCTTGGACGAGGTGCTCGGCGCGGCCGAGTCGGCGGCCGGGTCGCCGGTGGGCACGACCCCCGTGGTGCCGCTGCTGGAGTCGGCGGCGGCCGTGGTCGCGGTCCTCGACATCGCCCGCGCACCCCGGGTACGGCGGCTGCAACTCGGCGAGGCGGACCTGCGCGCCGACCTCGGTGTCACGCTCGGGCCGGACGAGCGGGAACTGCTCTTCGTCCGCTCGCAGGTGGTGCTGGCCAGCGCGGCGGTCGGCATCGAGCCTCCGGTGGGGCCGGTCAGCACCGACTTCCGGGACCTGGTCGCGCTGCGCGAGTCGACGACGGCGCTGCGGCGACTCGGCTTCGTCGGCCGGGCCTGTATCCACCCGGCGCAGGTCGCGGTGGTGAACGAGGTGTTCACCCCCGCACCCGACGAGGTGGCGACGGCGGCGGACCTGGTGGCCCGCTTCGACGCGGCGGTCCGCGACGGCGTGGCAGTCTGCCTCGACGCACAGGGCCGGCTGGTGGACGAGGCGGTGGTCCGCTCCGCCCGACGCCTGCTCGCCCTGGCCGTGTAGACGCCCGCCCAGGACCCGGGCATCTGCCGGCACGCGCGGCCGCTGCGGTGGGCACGGCTGCCCGGGACCGCCCTCAGCGAGCCGGGGCGGTCAGCGCGAGTAGCGCCGATGGCGTCACCCCGGCACCCGTGGCGCCGAGCACGGCGTCGCGCAGCGCGGCGATCTGCGCCGGTGGAACCGCCCGCTCGGCGTTGAGCTGGAACTTCGTCGCCAGATCGGCCGCGCTCAACGGATGCTGCGGTCCGCCGCGCGACGAGTCGACCCGGTGCTCCAGGAGGGCGCCGCCGCGGGTCCGCACCCGCAGCACCGCCGCGAACGCACGCGGGAACAGCTCCGACGCCCGGGGGTCGGCCACGCACCGGACCCGGGCCGCCAGCGCCAGCCGGTCGGCCGGCAGTTCGCCGGCGAAGTCGTCGAGCGACAACCCCAGGCCACCACCGCCGAGCAGCGCCGCCGCGATCGTGTACGGGCCGGAGAACTTCGCGTGGTACGCGCTGCGCGGGCGGGTCTTCTCGGCAGTGGGTTCGGCGATGGTACGCAGCACCGGGGCGGCCACCCCCAGCTCGATCTCGGCGACGTCGGCCGGGTCGAGCCCGCCAGCCCGCAGCGCCAGGGCGCAGTCGACGCCGGGGTGGGTGAAGTGGTTCGACGGGTACGGCTTGTAGACCGTGCGTAGCACCTCCCAGTCGGTGCCCAGCCCGCGCAGCAGCGCGTCGGCGGTGAAGTCGCCGGTGTGCGCGGTGAAGAAGCCGAACCGCCCCTCCAGCACGGTCGGCGGGCCGGTCAGCCCGTCGGCCGCCAGCACCGCCGCGCTCACCCCGGCGTGGGCGGCCCAGCCGCAGTGGGCCTGTTTGACCGAGCCGCCGGTGCGGTTGGCCTCCAGGATGCCGGCGCCCATGCTCGCGGCGATCCCGATGGCATGGCCGATGCCCACGTCGTCCAGGCCGTAGAGCAGGCCGGCCGCGACGGCCGCGCCGATCGTGCCGCAGATCGAGGTGGCGTGCTGGCCCCGCTCGAAGAAGACGTTGACCCCTGTTGCGGGCAGGTAGCCGGCCATGCCGAGCCGGTTGGTGATCTCGATCCCGGCGGCCACCGCCGCGACCAGGGCCGCGCCGCCGGCGGCCGCACCGGTCTCGACCGCCTCCGCGGCGGCGAGCGCGGCCGGCACGACGCTGGCGCTCGGGTGCAGCACCGAGGGCAGGTGCGTGTCGTCGAAGTCCAGCGAGTGGGCCAGTACCCCGTTGACCAGAGCGGCGGCCGGGGCGGGCAGACGATCGCCGGAGCCGATGACGGTGGCCTCGCCGATGCCGCCCCAGCGCCGCACGGAGCGCAGCGCGGCCGCCGCGGCGTCGGCCCCCGGGTCGGCGTGCGCGGCCAGGGCCAGCCCCAGGATGTCCAGCACCCGGCCGGGGATGTCGGCGCGGACGGCGTCCGGTACTCCCTGGTCACGACAGTCGACCGCGAAGCGCGCCAGCCGGGCGCTGAGCGTGGGCTGGTCGCCCGGCGCGGCCGTGGTCCCGTTCGTACCTCCGCCCGCCGTCACGGCAGAACCGCCAGCGGGCGGACCGGGGCGCCGGTGGCTCCGACGATGGGCAGCGGGTTGAGCACGAACAGGAACTCCCGGACCCCGGTGTCCAGCAGCGCGGCCAGGTTCATCGTCTCCACGATGTTGATCCCGTGCTCCACCAACAGGATCCGGTGCACCGGCAGGGTGGCGTGCCCGCGTCCGGGCGCGAGGTGCTCGAAGGCGATCGTCTCGCCACCGACCACCCTGGGCGCGCGCTCGGCGAGCCAGCGCGCGGCGGCCACCCCGGGGCCGGGTACGCCGTCGGCGAGCCCGACGAACGCCGCTCCGTCGCCCCACCGCCGTGACCAGCCGGTGCCGATCAGGACCGCGTCGCCCGGTGCGATCCGGGTGTTCCCGGCGGCCCGCTCCAGGTCGTCCGGCGTGATCTCGTAACCTGCCGGCAGCACGGCGGTGGAGTGCACGGCGGCGACGTCGAGCAGCACGGCCCGTCCGACGTACGGGTCGAACGTCTCGATGCCCAGCTCCGCGAAGCCTTTGTGGGACTGCGCTGCCGCGGCCGGCCGGCCGGAGTGCACGAGTCCGTCCTGCGAGACGTGGGCCAGCGCGTCGACGTGGGTCCCGACGTGCCCGCCGGTGATGATGACCTCGTTGGCGGCGCTGCCGCCGTCGGCGCGCACCAGGTCGCCGTGGCGGCGCTCGATCACCATCCGGAACGGCGGGTGGTTCGGTGACTGGGGCATTCCCTGGCGCATCGGCTGGGCCAGGTCGATGACCCGGGCCCCGACCAGCGCCGGCCACAGCGCGGTGACGCCGGGGTCGAGGTCGGGTTGCGGTGCACCGGTGCGTGGGCCCACTCAGATCACGCCTCTCGACTGCAGGTCGGCGAGCTCGTCGGCGCTGAGGCCGAGCCGGTCGCCGTACACGGACTGGTTGTCGGCGCCGCGCGGACGCCCGGTCCACGCGATGGCACCGGGTGTCGCGGACATTCGGTACAGCACATTGGGCATCCGCAGCGGACCGAGCACCGGATCCTCCACCGTGGTCACGGTGTCCAGGGCCTGGTACTGCGGGTCGGCGAAGACGTCGGCGATGTCGTAGATCGGGGCCACCGCAGCCTGGGCCGCCTCGAACTCGGCGACCACCTCGGCGAGATCCCGCTCGGCGACCCAGCCCCCGACGTAGCCGTCGAGCTCGTCGGCGTGCTGTGCCCGGGTGACGCCGTTGGCGAACCACGGTTCGTCGATCACCTCGGGGTGCCCGACGAGCCGCAGCACCCGTTCGGCGATCGCCTGGGCGCTGGTGGAGATCGCCACCCAGCGGCCGTCGCGGGTGCGGTAGGTGTTGCGCGGGGCGTTGTTGACCGACCGGTTGCCGCTGCGCTGCTGCACAGTGCCGAGCTGGTCGTACGCCATCGCCTGCATGCCGAGCACGGTGACCAGCGGCTCGATGATCGCCAGGTCGATGACCTGTCCGGGGCCGGTACCGGCGGGTCGCCCGGCGTCGCGGTGGTAGAGCGCTGTCATGACGGCCTGGGCGCAGGTGAGCGCGGCGATGCCGTCGGCGAGCCCGAACGGCGGCAGTGTGGGTGGAGCGTCCGGTTGACCGGTGATGGCCGCGAAGCCACTCATCGCCTCGGCCAGGGTGCCGAAGCCGGGCCGGTCACGGTACGGCCCGTGCTGACCGAACGCGGTGACCCGGGCGACGACCAGCCCCGGGTTGTGCTCCTGCAGCGAATCCGGGGCCAGGCCCCAGCGCTCCAACGTGCCGGGCCGGAAGTTCTCGATCAGCACGTCGGCCTCGGCGAGTAACCGGCGGGCCAGCGCGGCGCCCGCGGGCCGGCCGAGGTCGAGCGTGACCGTCTGCTTGTTGCGGCCGAGCATGGTCCACCACAGCGGCACGCCGTCCTTGGCCGGGCCGTGGCCCCGGGCGGGGTCACCCTTGACCGGATGCTCGATCTTGATGACCTCGGCGCCGTAGTCGCCCAGGATGGTGGCGGCCAGGGGACCGGCGAAGAGCGTCGAGGCGTCCACCACCGTGATGCCGTTCAGTGCACCGGGCACGGGACCTCCACTGGGACCGACCGAGGTTGGGACGTCAATCTAACCGCCCTTTCTCAGCAATGGAAACCCCGTTACATTGTCCGAAACGCAGACGATGAAGGGGGTACGCGGTGGCGCGTTACGACCTGCTGGTCAAGGGCGGCATGCTGGTGCTGCCGTACGTGGGAACGGTCCGGGCTGATCTCGCCACCCGTGACGGCCGGATCGCCGCCATCGGGGCCGACCTCGACCCGGCCGACGCCGCCGAGGTGCTCGACGCCAACGCCAGGCTGGTCTTCCCCGGCGCGGTGGACGCGCACTACCACCTGGGCATCTACCGGTCGCTCGCCGAGGACGCCGCCGAGGAGACCCGATCCTCCCTGGTCGGCGGGGCGACCACGGTGCTGTCCTACTTCCGGACCGGGCAGCACTACCTCAACCGCACCGGCGCGTACGCCGACATCTTCCCGGAGGTGCTCGCGGCCGTGGGTGGGCGCGCCTACACCGACTACGGGTTCCACCTCGCGCCGATGGACACCGCACAGGTCGGCGAGGTGCCGACACTGGTCGGCGAGCACGGGGTGTCGTCGTTCAAGTACTACATGTTCTACAAGGGCTTCAACCTCAGCGCGGACTCCCGCGACGCCAAGTCCTTCACGATGAGCGACGAATACGACCTGGGGCACCTCTACCAGATCATGGAGGCGGTCGCGGCGGCCAACGGCCCGGACCGGCGCGTGTCGCTGTCGCTGCACTGCGAGCAGTCCGAGCTGATGCGGCTGTTCATCGACCGGGTCCGGGGGGCCGGTGACCCGCAGACCCTCAAGGCATACTCCGACGCCCGCCCGCCGCTCACCGAGCGGGTCGCCATCGGCGAGGCCACCACCCTGGCTGGCGCCACCGGCTGCCCGGTCAACCTGCTGCACCTGTCCTCGGCCGACGCGCTGGACGCGGCCCGGGCGGCCCGCGCCGCGCTGCCCGGCGCCGACATCCGGGCCGAGGTCACACTGCACCACCTCTGCCTGTCCTACGACGCGCTGACCGGGCTGGGCGGCAAGGTGAACCCCCCGATCCGCACGGTGGCCGACACCGAGGCGCTGTGGGCCGGCGTGCTCGACGGTTCGGTCGACTGGGTGGCCTCCGACCACGCGTGCTGCACCGAGGAGCACAAGGGCGACGCGCTCTGGCCGGCCCTGCCCGGCTTCGGCGGCACCGCGCTGCTCTACCCGCTGCTGATCAGCGAGGGGATGCACAAGCGTGGGCTGTCGCCGGCCCGGATCGCGGAGCTGGCCTCGGCGAACCCCGCGCGGGCGTACGGCCTGTGGGGGCGCAAGGGCAACCTCGTGGTGGGCGCGGACGCCGACCTCGCGATCGTCGACCCTGACCTGGAGCGGGAGGTGACGACCGACCTGCTGCTGTCCGGGCAGGACCACTGTCCGTTCGAGGGGCGCAAGGTCCGCGGCTGGCCGGTCGCGACGGTGGTCCGCGGGCACGTCGCATACCGCGAGGGCGCGGTCACCGGAGAGCCGCAGGGAATGTACGTCACCCGCTAGGTGTGACCGGGGTGTGACGCGGCGGTGGTCGTGGCCGCGTCACACCCGTCGCCATCACATCCCGTCGCCGGACCAGGGGCCGCGCGAACGGGACCGCACCGGCAGGGTGGAGATGACCGGCGCCTCGTCGTGCTCGTGGTAGTTGGTCGCCGTGCCGCCCCACTTGACCCACTCATCGGTGGTGTACCAGTTGATCAGCTCGCCGTCCGAACGGATGATCCAGTCGATGTCGGTCTCGGCGACGAAGTGGCCGTGCTTCACCCCGGCCGGCCGGAAGCAGTAGGTGCCCTCGTCGATGTCGCCGAAGTTGTACGCCATCTTCCCGCCGAGCGTGTAGAACTCCTCGTAGCAGGGGTGGTGGGCCAGCCGGTGGTCGCTCCAGCCCTTGTGGGCCCGGATCAGGCGGGTGTAGAAGTTGGTCACCGGGTCGCGGTGCAGCAGCTTGATGTAGAGCGGGGTGATCGGCCCGACCGTCGGGGCGGCGGTCCACTCCATGTCGTTGGAATCCACCACCGTCACCTCGCCGACGGCGGTCTCCCACCGCGCTGAGGCCGGGCTCCACTGTGCCTTCCCGACGTCGAAACCGCAGTCGCCGTACTCGCGCCAGTGCAGCACCGACGAGCCTTCGCGGATCTTGATCCAGTCCATCGGTACGCCCCTGGGCACCTGAAGATAGCCGCCCGGGCCGATCTCCTGACCGCCGTAGATCAGCGAGCCGGACCGCACGAAGAACTCGGTGTCGGCGTGCGGCACGCCCGGCCCGCGCCCCCAGTCGCTGTCGAACCGCAGCGCCAGCGAGGACGATCCGTCCTCCTCGTCTGTGGAGAGCCGGCGTTCGTGGACCCCGCCCTCGCCGTGCGGCAGCTCCCCGACGTGCCAGATGTAGTCATTCTCGTGAATCAGTTCGACGTGCGCTCGCACCCGCTGCTCCTCACTTCGCGTTTCAGGGTCTTCCCGGCGGCGTTTGCGGGCGGTGCCCCCAGCCGGAGGTGCAGGGCGCCCGGCAGCCGGCGATGGTGAGATCGGCGCCGTCCGGGACCAGCATGGCTGCAATGGAAACACTGTTTCCACGGGCACGGCAAGCCCGTCGTCCTGCAATGTTCCCCCTAGCGAAACGATGTATCCAGCGCATACGATGCGTCGAATGAATGGTGCCGAGCTGTCCGCCACCCCCGGCGGTACCGCGCGCGGTGGCAGGCTCGATGCCGACTACGCCGGTGCCGGGTTCGCCCGCCGGCTCGGCTGGGGCACCCGGCCCGCGCTCGTGCTTGTCGACCCCGTCGCCGCGTACGCCGTACCCTCGTCGCCGCTGTTCCTGGCCACCGCGGAGGCCGCGCTGGCCGCGATGGCCGCGCTGGCGGCGGCGGCCCGCGCGGCCCGGGTTCCGGTGGCTTTCACCGCGGTGCGGTACGCCGACGAGTCCTGCGCCGAAGCGCCGCTGTTCGCCGCGAAGGTGCCGGCGCTGACCGCGTTCGCCGCCGGCAACCCACTCGGCGACTTCCCGACCCAGGTCACGCCTGCCCCGGGCGATCACATCGTGTACAAGCACTACGCCAGCGCCTTCGCCGGAACCGCCCTGGCCGCCTGGCTCACCGCGGCCGGCGTCGACACGGTGGTGCTCGGCGGCTTCTCCACCAGCGGCTGCGTCCGCGCGTCGGCGGTGGACGCCCTGCAACACGGGTTCCGCCCGATGGTGGTGCGCGAGGCGTGCGCCGACCGCGATCCCGGCCCGCACGAGGCCAACCTCTTCGACCTCGACGCCAAGTATGCCGACGTGGTGCCGCTGGCCGACGCGGTCGCCCGGTTGGCCGACCACTGACCGGACCCGTTCTCCCGACTTGAGTGGGCAGGAGCAGTCATGCGTAAGGCAGTCATCACCGGCAGCACCAGGGGGATCGGCTTCGCGCTCGCCCGCGAGCTGCTCTCGCGGGGCCACTCCGTCGTCGTCTCGGGGCGTTCGCGGACGGCCGTGGACGACGCCGTCGCGCGGCTGCGCCCACAGGCCGGCGCAGGTGCCGCCGTCCACGGTTTCGCCGGGGACGTCACCGACGCCGAGCAGGTCGAGCGGATGTGGAGCGCCGCGGTCGACGCGCTGGGCGGCGTCGACCTGTGGATCAACAACGCCGGTGTCGCCAACACCACCCGGCCGATCGTCGACACCACGCCGGAGGACGTCCGGACGATGGTCACCACGAACATGCTCGGCACCGTGTACGGGTCGCAGGTCGCCGTCCGCGGCATGCTCACCGCAGGCGGCGGCCAAGTCTTCAACGTGCTCGGCGGCGGCAGCGACGGCCGGATCCGCCCCGGGATGGGGGTCTACGCGGCCACCAAGCGCGGTCTGGACTCCTTCACCCGGGCACTGGCCAAGGAGGTCACCGGTACCGGCGTGCGGATCGGCCAGATCCGCCCCGGCATCCTCATCACCGAGGGGTGGCTGCGCGAGGCCGCCGTCGCGCCGGAGCAGGTGGCGCGGCAGCGCCGGCAGCTGAACATCCTCTGCGACCACGTCGACGACGTCGCGCCATACCTGGTCGAGCGGATGCTGGCGAGCACCAGGAACGGCGACGCGATCGCGTGGCTCACCACCGGCCGGATGACCCGCAAGTTTCTCATTCCCGGCAAGCGGGACGTGCTCGCCCGCTACGGGCTCTGACCGGGGCCGTCATGCACATCAATGACTCAGGGAAGGACGGCACCGGGTGAAGGGTGTGCAGCTCAACATGGCCGCCGGGATCCGCGAGTTCGGCCGGGCCACGCCGGGCCGGGTCGCGGTCGTCGACGGCGACCACACCGTGACGTTCGGCGCGCTCGACGAGCGCTCCAACCGGCTCGCGTCCGCGACGCTCGCGCACGGCGTCGCCCCCGGTGAGCGGATCGCGGTGCTGAGCAACAACCGCCACGAGTACTTCGAGATATCGGCGGCGATGGCCAAGGCCGGCATCCCGACCGTGCCGCTGAACACGAAGAACAACAGTTCGGACAACGCCTACATCCTCGCCCACTCCCGGGCGAGGGGGATCATCCTGGCCGACGAACTGGCTGGCAACGTCGACGGCCTGCTCGACGACCTGCCGCTCGTGCTCAGCTTCGCCGGCGAGGTCGGCCAGCGGTACGAGACGTTCCTGGGACAGGGCCGGGCGGTCGATCCGCAGGTCCCCGTCGACGAACTCGACCCGTTCTGCGTCACCTACACCTCCGGCACGACCGGGCGGCCCAAGGGCGTCCTGCTGACCCACCGGGGGCGGGTCCTCACCGCGTTCGGAGTCGGGCTGGACTACGGGCTCGGCCCCAACCGCAGCACGATCGCCGTCGCACCGATGTACCACGGCGCGGGGTTCGCGTTCGCCTACACCGCCCCGATGCTCGGCGGCTCGTGCAGCGTGCTGCCGACCTGGGATCCGGAGCGGCTGTTGGACCTGATGGCCTCCAGTCGCGCCTCCACGGTGTTCCTGGTGCCCACGCACGCCCAGCACCTCCGCCGGTTCTGCGAGGAGCCGGCCGCCCGGTACGACCTGTCGGCGCTGCGGACGCTCTACTTCAACGCCGCCGCGTTGCCGGTCGCGCTGAAGGAGTGGGTGATCGCCGCATTCCCCGGCGTCGACGTGCACGAGCTGTACGGCTCGACCGAGTGCTCCATCGTCACCAACCTGCGCCCCGAGTTCGCCCTGGAACGGGCCGGCAGTGTCGGGCATCCCTGGTTCTGGAACGAGATCCGGCTCAAGGACGACGACGGCAACGAGGTCTCCCCGGGTGAGCCCGGCGAGCTGTTCGCCCGCTCGCCGCTGCTGCTGGCCGGGTACCTCGACGACGAGGAGGCCACCCGGGCCGGTTACGACGCCGACGGGTTCTTCTCCGTCGGCGACGTGGCCGTGCGCGATGAGGAGGGCTTCATCACCATCTTCGACCGGAAGAACGACATGATCATCGCGGGCGGGGTCAACATCTTTCCGCGCGAGATCGAGGAGGTCATCGCCCGCCACCAGCCGGTCGACGAGGTCGCCGTCATCGGCGTGCCCGACGAGGTGTACGGCGAGCGCATCGCCGCGTTCGTGGTGGGCCGCCCGGGGACGCTGATCGACGTCGGAGCCCTGGAGGGCCACGTCCGGCAGCACGTGGCGCGCTACAAGGTGCCCCGCGAGTGGCACGTCGTCGACGCGTTGCCGCGCAACCCGAGCGGCAAGATCCTCAAGCGGATGATCCGCGACGGGTACCTCGCGCGTGGTCAGAAGGAGAGTGGCTGATGGGGCTCAAGCAAGGCTGGACCGGGCGGTTCTTCGAGGACTTCGAGATCGGAGACGTCTACCAGCACCCGCTGGGACGCACCGTCACGGAGACCGACAACACCTGGTTCACGCTGCTGACCATGAATACCAACGAGATGCACTTCAACGCCGAGTACGCCGCACGGTCGGAGTTCGGCAAGCCGCTCGTGGTGTCGACGCTCACGGTGGCCATCGCGGTCGGGCAGAGCGTCACCGACCTGACCCAGAACGCGTTCGCGAACCTCGGCTGGGACGAGATCCGGATGACCCACCCGGTGTTCGCCGGTGACACGCTCTACAGCGAGTCGCTCGTGCTGGAGAAGCGCGAGTCTGCGTCCCGCCCGCATGCCGGCATCGTCACGGTGCGCACCCGCACGCTGAACCAGCACGGCGACGAGGTCTGCTCCTTCAAGCGCACGTTCTATGTGTACCGCCGGGGCGCCGAACAGCTGGAAAACCTCTTCCCGGTGGGGAAGTCCCCACTCTCCCTCGACGGCGACAGCAAGGAAACGGCATGAGGCTCACGTACCAGCCGTGGGGGGAGACGCTCGCGGAGCTGGCCGACGCCGGGCGCCGGGCGGAACGCGCGGGCGCCGAGGTGCTGTGGGCCTCGGAGCTGCACCGGAGCGCGACCGGCACCGCCGCCGCCCTGGCCGGGGCGACGTCGACCGCACGGATCGGCACCTCGATCGTCCTGGCGTTCACCCGCAGCCCGATGATCACCGCGCTGGAGGCGCTCGACCTGGACGAGCTGTCCGGTGGCCGGTTCGTGATCGGCCTCGGCTCCGGGGTGCGCCGGCTCAACGAGCAATGGCACAACGTGCCGTTCGGCAAGCCGGTCGGTCACCTGCGCGAGACGGTCCACAACATCCGGCTGTTCTGGGACGCCTGCACCACCGGCGCCGAGATCCGTGCCGACGGCGAGTTCGAGCCGATGCACATCCGCGGTTACGAGCGGCCGTACCCCGTTCCGGAGCGGCCGATCCCGGTGTACCTGGCCGCGATGGGCCCGCTGATGACCCGGTTGGCCGGCGAGATCGGCGACGGCTGGATCAGCCACGAGCTGTGCTCACCGGGGTACCTGCGGGAGCACATCCTGCCCGACCTCACGCTCGGCATCGACCGCGCGGACGGCAAGACGCGCCACGACGTCGACGTCGTCGTCTCCGCGTGCTGCTCGGTGGCCGCCGACCCCGCGCTCGCCCGCCGCCGCGCCGCCGGTGTGGTCGGCTTCTACGCCACGGTCCGCACCTACGCCGACTTCTTCGCGTTCCACGGCCTCGCCGAGGACCAGCAGGCCGTCATCGACGCGTTCCGGGCCGGTGCCGGCGCGGACCACCTCGCGGGCAGCGTCAGCGACCGGATGGTCGACGCGCTCACCATGGCCGGCACCCGCGACGACGTCGCCGCCCGGATCGCGGCCTATGACGGCATCGCCGACACCGTGAAGCTGAGCCCGCCGACCCACGGGCTGCCTGCCGTCGAGATCCGCGCGGCCCAGGACGAGATCATCGCGCTGATCGGCGAGCTGACGGGAGCGACCACGTGAGACCGCTGGAGGACCTGCGCATCATCGCGGTCGAGCAGTACGGCGCCGGGCCGTTCGGCAGCGTGCACTTGGCCGACCTCGGCGCCCAGGTCATCAAGATCGAGGACCCGCGGGCCGGCGGCGACGTCGGCCGGTACGTGCCGCCGTACGCCGAGGACGAGGACTCGCTCTTCTTCGAGACGTTCAACCGCAACAAGCGCAGCGTCTCTCTCGATCTGGGTACCGCCGCAGGGCGCGGCGTCTTCGAACAACTCGTCGCGGTCTCCGACGTCGTCTACTCCAACCTACGCGGGGACGTGCCGGAGAAGCTGCGCATCCGGTACGACGACCTCAAGCACCTCAACCCGCGCATCGTGTGCGTGTCGCTGACCGGGTTCGGGATGACCGGGCCGCGCAAGCAGGAACCCGGCTACGACTACGTGTTGCAGGGTCTCGCCGGCTGGATGGAGCTGACCGGTGAGCCGGACGGACCGCCCACCAAGTCCGGACTGTCACTGGTGGACTACTCGGGCGGCTTCGTGGCCGCGATCTCGCTGCTGGCCGGGGTGCACGCCGCCCGCCGCGACGGCGTCGGGATGGACTGCGACGTCAGCCTCTACGACACCGCGGTGTCGATGCTGACCTATCCCGCGACGTGGCACCTGAACGCCGGGTTCCAGCCGGGCCGCACACACCACTCGGCCCACCCGTCGCTCGTGCCGTTCCAGGCGTTCGAGGCCAAGGACGGCTGGATGGTCGTCGGCTGCGCGAAGGAGAAGTTCTGGGCCCGGCTGTGCCGGATCGTCGGCCACCCGGAGTGGGCCGAGGCCGGCTCGCCGTACGCGACCTTCGCCAGCCGGCGGGAGCACAGCGCCGACCTGGTGCCCCGGTTGGAGGCGATCTTCCGGCAGAAGACCGTCGACGACTGGCTCACGCAGCTCTACGCCGGGTCGATCCCGTGCGGCCCGATCAACGACGTCGGCGCGGCCCTGGTGGACGAGCACACCGCCGCCCGGAACCTCGTGGTCACCACCGACCACCCCCGCTACGGCGAGGTACGGCAGCTCGCGTCCCCGGTGCGGGTCGGCGACGAGACGCCCACCTACCGCCGGGCACCGCAGCGCAACGAGGACCTCGCACTCGTCACCGAGGAGATCCTGGGCCTGGACGCGCAGCAGGTGGTGGCACTGCGGGCGGCCGGCGCGTTCGGCGATGCCGAGCCGGCACACGGCGCGAACACCCCCGACACCCCTGACGGCCTCGACACCACAGCCAGGTCACGATGATCGCCGAGGAGCTTGCCGAGTGGGGCACGGGCCACGTCGAAGTGCCGGCCGCGGTCCGGGCCGCAGCGCTGCGGCACCTGCTCGACGGGGTCGGAACGGCGTTGGGTGGGCTGCGTGCCAGCCCGATGACGGGGGAGCCCGGTGGGCCGTCGCCGATACCGGCCGTCGTCGTCGCCCGGGGACTCGGCGGGCCGCCGGAGGCGACGATCATCGGGTCGCGGGGCCGGGTCGGTGCACCGGCCGCCGCGCTCGCCAACGGCACCCTCGTGCACGCACTGGACTTCGACGACACCCACGCCGGCGGCCTCGTGCACGCCACAGCCGTGGTGCTGCCGGCCGCGTTCGCCGTCGGCGAGCAGGTCGGCGCGCCCGGCCGGGCCGTGCTCGAGGCCGCCGTCGTCGGCTACGAAACCGTGTGCCGGGTCGCCGCCGCCGCGTCGCACGGCTTCCACGCCCGCGGGCTGCACGCCACGATGGTGGCCGGCGTGTTCTCCTCGGCGATCGTCGCGTCCCGGCTGCTCGGCCTCGACGCCGCGCTGACGACCGACGCGCTCGGCATCGCCGGCAGCCAGGCCGGCGGGCTCCTCGCGTTCCTGCACGGTGGAGCCTCGACGAAGCAGCTGCACCCGGGATTCGCCGCGCACGCCGGCATCCTCGCCGCCCGGCTGGCCGCGGCCGGGGCCGACGGCCCGGCGAACGTCCTCGACGGCCCGCACGGTGTCTACGACGCACTGGCCGCCGGCGCGGTCGACCTCGCGTCCATCACCGCCGAGCTCGGCACACGCTGGGAGACCACCCGGATCGGCATCAAGCCGTACCCGGCGTGCCAGCTCTCCCACGCCGCGATCGACGCGGTCCGCGACGCGGTGCGCCGCGGCGGTGTCCGTTCCGGCGACGTCGCCGCGATCGACGTCGACGTGCACCCCGACTCGGTGCCCACGGTCTGCGACACCCGGCGGGACCTGGCGCGACCGGCGTCGCCGTACGCGGCGAAGTTCTCGCTGCCGTGGAGCATCGCCGCCGCCGTCGTCGACGGTGACCTGACCACCGCGACGTACGAGCCGGACTCGCTCGCCCGACCCGAGGTGGAACGCGTTGCCCGGCTGGTGCGTTGGCACGTTGCCCCCACCGGCGGCCCCGCAGCCGACGCGCCCGGCACCGCCCGTATCACGCTCGTCGACGGCTCGGCCGTTCCCGGCAGCGTGCCACGCAGCGCGGGCGGCCCGGACAACCCGCTGACCGACGAGCAGCTCGTCGCGAAGTTCCACGGCAACGCCGGTGGCGACACCACGGACGTCGTCGACCTGCTGTCCCGTCTCGACGAGCTGGACACCATCGAACCGCTCATGGCGGCGCTGGCCGCCGCCGGTACAGGCAGGGACCGCCCGTGACGCCACACGCCATCAAACCGCCCTCCTTCCGCTGGTTCCCGTACGACGGCTTCACGTTCTGCCTCGGCCTCGCCGAGGGCGACGCGGCCTGGACCTCCGGCCACACCTCGGCCGCGTTCGACGAGGCCGTCGGCAGGATGACGGTCACCGGGGACATGGCGGCGCAGGCGCGCACCGCGTACGAGAAGGTGCTGACGATCCTGGCGGCCGCCGGGTTCGGGCCGCAGGACGTCACCCGGGTCACCGAGAACGTGACGGTCGCCGGGCTCGCCGAGTACGAGGCGGCCGCGGCGGTCCGACGGGAGGTCTTCGGCGACCACGAGCCCGTGCTGCGGACGGTCGTCGTCGAGCGGCTCGTGCGGCGTACCGCGCTGCTGGAGGTCGAGCTGCACGCGGTCCGCGGCGGCGGCGAGGTGCTGGCCGCCAGCGAGCCCCGGCCGGCCGGGGCCTGGCAGGCCTCCACCGTGCGGACCGGCCACGACGGCGCGGTGTACCTACCGACGATGCTCCCGGTCGACGCCACCGGCGCCGTGGTCCACCCGGGGGACTTCGCCGCGCAGTACGCCTACTGCCTGGACCGGGCGGGCGACCTGCTCACGGCGGTCGGGCTGTCCCTCGACGCGGTCGTCACGACCTACGACTACTCGACGCCGGAGACCCGCGACGTGTACCGCCGGACGCACCGCGTGCGGCGGGAACGCCTCGGCGGCGCCGGCGTGTACCCGGGCGCGGGCGGCATCCTGATGAGCCGGCTGCACCACCCGGACGCGCTCGTCGCGATCGACGTCACCGCCTCCCGGCACCCCCTGGAACTGGTCAACCCCGGCTGGTCCCGCTACGACACGCTCACCTACGCCCCCGGGGTCAGGGCGGGCCGGACCCTGTACATGTCCGGGTTCGCGGCGCTGGACATGCAGACGCAGCAGGCCCTGCACCCCGACGACATCGTGGCGCAGGCCGAGGCGACGTACGGCGCGATCCTGCACCTGCTGCGCCACGCCGGCCTCGGACCGGAGCACCTGCTGGAGACGACCGAATACTGCGTCGAGTCCGCGCTGTCGGCGTACCGGGGCGTCGCTGGCGTGCGGGAACGGCTGCTCAGCCCGCCCTGGCCGGCGTCGACCGGAGCGATCTGCAAGGCCCTGCTGCGCCCCGAGTTCCTGCTCGAGGTGTTCCCGACGGCGCTGTACCCGACAGGAACGGTCCGGAGCCGAACGGAGGAGACGGCATGAGCCTGCTGACCGACGACCTGCGTGCACTGCTGGGCACGAGGAAGGTCTACACCTCGCCCGAACCGCTCGGCGCCGCGGCCGGCCGGTACTTCGGCATGGCCGTCGGCGACGACAACCCGCTCTACTCCGACCCCGAGTTCGCCCGCACGCAGGGCCTGCCGGGCGTGACCGCTCCACCGACGCTCATCTGCGAGACCAACCAGTACGCGAACCTCCCGATGGGCAGCGACGGCTATGCCGGGCACTCCTGGCATCTCGACCTCCCCGGTACCCGCCAGGTCCGCGGCGGCAACAGCTACACCTTCCACCGCCGGGTACGCCCCGACGACGTCATCACCGCGACCTGGGAGATCCACGACCTGACCGAGAAGCAGACCCGTACCGGCGCGGACATGCTCGTGGTCTCCTCGCGCGCGACGTACACCAACCAGGACGGCGAACTGCTCGCCGTCAACGAGGAGGCGATCATCCTGGTCAGCCTGGACGGTGCCGCATGACACCTCGGATGCCACCGAGCGTCGGGGCTGCGCTGCCCACGCTGGAGCGCACCATCACGCTCACCGACATGGTCGCCTACGCCGGCGCCACCTGGGACTGGTACCGACTGCACTTCGACCCCGAGTTCGTGGCCGCCGCGCGGGTCCCGGGCCCGGTCGTGGACGGGCAGGTGTTCGGGGCGCTCTTCGTCGAGCTGTTGCAGGACGCGCTCGGCCCGCGCTGCTTCGTGCACGAGTTGTCGTTCACGTTCCGGAACCTGATGTTCGCCGGCGAGACCGTGCGGTGCGAGGCGACCGTGGTCGAGGTCGGCGCGGACCGCGTCCGGGTCGAGCTCTCCGCCACGATCCTGGCCAGCGAGTACGGCCCGCAACGGCCCGCCGCCAGCCCTGCCCACGCGACGGTCCTGCTCGGCACGGCCGACGGGCCGGCCGCGCGGTGACCGGCGTCGCGATCGTCGGTGCGGCCGAGTGCGACCTCGGCAACACCGGGAAGTCCACGCTCACCCTGCAGACCCAGGCCGTCACCCGGGCGCTCGCCGACGCCGGGCTGACCCTCGCCGACGTCGACGGACTGGCCACCACCGGAGTGTCCCGCTTCTCCACCACACAGCTCGCCGAGTATCTCGGGCAGCAGCCCCGCTGGGTCGACTCGACGTTCGTCGGCGGGTCGGCCGCCGAGATGATGGTCGCCCGCGCCACGCAGGCGATCGACGCCGGCCAGGCGTCCACCGTGGTCATCAGCTTCGCGTCGAACCAGCGCTCCGCGCGCTCGCGCAGCCTCGGCGGCATCGTCGAGGAGCACACCCCGGAGGCCCAGTTCGAGGCGCCGTACGGCCCGTTGTACCCGCTGTCGTACTACGCGATGGCGGCACAGCAGTACTTCCACCGGTACGGCGGCACGCGGGAGAAGCTGGCCGAGATCGCGGTCGCCGCCAGGGAGTGGGCGCTGCTCAACCCGGCCGCGTTCCGCTACGGCGCCGGGCCGCTGACCGTCGACGACGTGCTCGCCGCGCCGATGGTCTCCAGCCCGCTGACCGTCGCCGACTGCTGCCTGGTGACCGACGGCGGCGGGGCGGTCGTGCTCACCACGCTCGACCGGGCCCGCGACCTGCGGCACCCGCCGGTACGGGTCCTCGGGTACGGCGAACGGTCGACGAACACGTCGATGACCGCGGTCGAGGACCTGACGGTCACCGGCGCGCGCGAGTCCGGCCGGGAGGCGTTCGCCCGGGCCGGCATCACACCGGCTGACGTGGACGTGCTGGAGGTGTACGACTCGTTCACCATCACCGCCGCGCTCAGCATCGAGGCGCTGGGCTTCTGCGGCCCGGGGGAGGTGCTCGACTTCATCCAGGACGGCCGGATCCGTCCCGGCGGTGAGCTGGCGCTGGACACCTCCGGCGGTGGCCTGTCGTACTGCCATCCCGGTCAGTACGGGGTGCTGCTGCTGGTGGAGGCGGTCCGCCAACTGCGCGGCGAGGCGGGAGCCCGGCAGGTGCCCGACGCCCGGGTGGCCGTGGCGCACGGCACCGGCGGGATCCTGTCCACGCACGCGACGGTCGTGCTGGGGGTGCGGTGATGCATGTGCCGCCACCCGACGACGTGACGGCCGGCTGGTGGGACGCCACCCGGGAGCACCGCTACACGCTGCAGACCTGCGGGTCCTGCGGGCACGTCCAGCATCCGCCGCGTGCGCTGTGCACCGCCTGCTCGTCGATGGTGGATCTCGGGCTCGTCGAGGCGTCCGGCCACGGCGTCGTGGACACGTTCACCGTGGTGCACCGGGCACCCGTGCCGGGGGCTGCCGTGCCGTACACGATCGCCCGGATCCGGCTCGCCGAGGGACCGTTCGTGCTGTCCACCCTCGAAGGGCAGGACTGGCGGATCGGCGACCCGGTCCGTGTCGGTTGGCTCGACCTCGACGACGGCCGGGCGCTGCCGGTCTTCCACCGCTGACGGAGGCTACCCATGGACTTCACGCTCACCGAGGAGCAGCAGGACTTCCGCGCCCTGCTCCGCACGTTCGTCGACCGGGAGATCATCCCGGTCGCGCGAGAGTGGGAGCAAACCGGGCGGTACCCGACGGAGATCGTGCGGGGGATGGCCGAGATGGGGCTGTTCGGCATCACCGTGCCGGAACAGTACGGCGGCCTCGACCTCGACCCGGTCTCGTTCGCGCTGGTGTTCGAGGAACTCGCCCGTGGCTGGATGGGCATCGCCGGCATCCTCGGCAGCCACTCCCTGGCCTGCCGGATGATCGCCATACACGGCACCGAGGAGCAGAAGCAGGCCTACCTGCCCGACCTCGCCACCGGCGCCCGGCGGACCGGCATCGGCCTCACCGAGCCGGACGCCGGTACCGACCTGCAGGGCATCCGCACCACCGCCCGCCTCGACGGCGACCACTACGTCGTCAACGGCACCAAAATGTGGATCACCAACGCGCGGTACGCCGACCCGCTGCCGGTGCTGGTCAAGACCGACCCGCAAGCCACGCCCGCGCACACCGGCATGAGCGTGCTGCTCGTCGACGCGACGCTGGACGGCTTCCAGGTCCTGCGGGACATCCCGAAGCTCGGCTACAAGGGCACCGAGTCCTGCGAGATCCTCCTCGACAACGTGCGGGTACCGAAGGACCGGTTGCTCGGTGGCGTCGAGGGCGTCGGCCTCAAGCAGGCGTTGTCCGCCCTGGAGTGGGGCCGGGTCAACATCGCCGCGCGGTCGGTCGGCATCGCGCAGCGCGCCCACGACGAGGCGCTGGCCTACGCCCGGCAGCGTAAGGCGTTCGGCAAGCACATCGCCGAGTTCCAGGCGATCCAGCTCAAGCTCGCCACCATCGCGATCCAGCTCCAGGCCGCCCGCCTGATGGCGTACTGGGCGGCCGACGCGGTCCGGCGCGGTCGCGCCGACGGGCAGACCGGGATGGCCAAGGTGTTCTGCTCGGAGGTGGCCCTCGAGGCCGCGATCGATGCGATGAAGGTGCACGGCGGCTACGGCTACTCCACCGAGTTCGAGGTCGAGCGCCTCTACCGGGACTCGATCCTGATGAGCATCGGCGAGGGCACGAACGACATCCTGCGGACCGTCGTCGCGAAGGCGCTCGTACGCGGCGACGTGACGGTCTGACACTGCTCAGGCGGGAAAACCGCCCGCCCGGAGCAGAGCGCCGGGGAGTTGCTTGCCGAGTCTCCGTTCCAACCAGGAGACGGCCGAGGTCAGTTCCTCCAGATTCAGGCCGGTGGACCGCCCCATCCGGTCGAAGAGGTAGACGAGATCCTCGGTGGCGACGTTTCCGGTCGCCGCCGGTGCGAACGGGCAACCGCCTGTTCCACCGATGCTGGCGTCGAGGGTGGTGACGCCCGCCTGGACTGCCGCGACCGCGTTGGCCACGCCGGTGTGCCGGGTGTCGTGCAGGTGCAGCCGCAGCGGTGTGCGGGACTGCGTGACCTCCCGGGCGAGCGTCAGCCGATCGGTGACGTCGGAGGGTACGGCCACTCCGATGGTGTCGGCGAGGGCCAGTTCGTCCGGACCCGCGTCCCGCACCCGGGTGAGTACCTCCCGCAGCCGGTTCGGCGGGACCTCGCCCTCGAACGGGCATCCGAACGAGGCGCCCACTGTCACCGTCGTGAACACCCCTGCCTCGCGAGCCGCCCGCACCAGTACTGCGGCTGTGTCACAGGCTTGGGCGGTGGTCATGCCCTGGTTGCGGCCGCAGAAGGTGTCCGTGGCCACGACGACGACGTTGATCTCGTCGACGCCCGCGGCCAGAGCTCGGTCCAGGCCGCGGCGGTTCATCACCAGGCCCGCGTATCGGACGCCGTCGTGGCGGGGGAGCGCGGCCATCAGCTCGTCCGCGTCCGCCATCTGCGGAACGCGGGCGGGGTTGACGAAGCTGGTCACCTCCACCCGCCGGGCTCCCGCGCGTACCGACCGCTCGATGAGCTCGATCTTGTCGGCGGTGGTGAGTAGCGTCGCCTCGTTCTGCAAACCGTCGCGGGGCGAAACCTCCACGATGTCGACCATGACTGTCATCGCTCCTCCGACAGGTACGCGACGGCCCTGGCCTCGCTGATCACCTCGGCGTACTTGGCTTGCAGGTCGTACAGGCTCGCCTCGTGCGGGCCGGGGGCGCGGTCCGCCACCGCTTCGGAGACCACCAGCGGGACGAAACCGTGCTGGATCGCGTCCACCGCCGTGGCACGGACACAACCGCTCGTGCTCACGCCGATCAGCACGACGGTGTCGATGCGCTCCGCCCGCAGGGTGGAGGCCAGCGACGTGCCGAAGAAGGCGCTGGCGTACTGCTTGACCAGCACCAGTTCATTCTCGGCGGGGGAGACCTGCGGCATCAGCTCACCCATCGCGCCACCGCCGGAGAAGAGCTGCCGAAGGGCGGTGACCTTCCGGACGAAGAGGCCTCCGTCGACACCGCCGGGCCCGTACGCGACGCGGGTGTGCAGCACGGGAACCCGGTGGTCGCGGGCTGCGGCGATGACCCGGCCAGCCGAGGGCAGGCAGTCCGCGGACGGCAGGCACAGTGGGCTGGCCGGGTCGAAGTAGGCCCGCATCAGGTCGATGACGAGCACCGCGGGATGGGCGCCGGGCAGGAGTGCGCCCCCGAATCCGTCGTCGCTGCTGTCCGGCACGGGGCTCATCGGGCGACAGGCGGCCGGGGAGCAGGAAGACCGGTCTCCTCCAGGCACCGGTCCAGGATGGTTTCCATCGGCGGTCCCATGTCGAACGTGGGCAGTGGGTCCGGACGTCCGTGGCGCAGCTCGGCCCGTACCTCCTCGGTGGCCGCGACGTCGACGGCGCCGGCCTCGTCGCAGACCACGCCGTAGCGGCGGGCCCCCGTGGGGCTGACCAGACCCCGGCGGACCTCGAGGCCGACGAGTTCCGGGTCGCGGGCGAGCGGGTCGCCCCAACCGCCGCCACCCCAGGTGACGAAGTGCAGCACGTCCCCGGGAGCTACGGGCACGTCGTGCACCTTGCTGCCCAGGATCTCGGTGTCGCCGTCGGCGCGTTCGAGCCACTTGCGGCCGCGCGCACCGGGCTCGCCACCGTTGACCCCCCACGGATAGGTGAGCCAGCGGTCGTCGTGGATCGCGATCGTGCCGGCCTCCAGGAACCGGTAGGCCACGTCGACGCCGTTCCCGCCGCGATGAAGCCCGGCGCCACCGGTGTCCGCGATGGTCTCCCAGCGTTCGATCCGGAGCGGGTAGTAGGACTCCAGGTACTCGCACGGGATGTTGACGAACGACGGCCACAGCGAGTGGCCGTCCGGGCCGTCCCCCAGCGGCCGGCCGGGAATCCCGCCGAATCCGATCGAGTACAGCTGGAACCACTCGCCCTTGCGCTCGCCGGGCCCGTAGGTGCCCGAATACATGAAGTGCGGCGATGACGAGAAGCCGGCGGCGTTGAGCAGCCCGGGGTTCGTCTGACCGAGCAGGCCGCCGAACAGGTCGAAGACGCGACCGATGCCGTGGTTACGCGCGTTGAGGGCGGCGGGGTACGTGGGCTTCCAGAACGAGTCGTCGGGGATCATGACGTCGACCAGCGGGTAGAAGCCGTCGTTCCAGAGGATCTGCGGGTCGGCGACGGTGATCATGTAGATGCCGAAGAACATCCGGACGAGGTTCTCGTTGATGTAGTAGTTGATCGGGCCCTGCGCCTGCGGGCTGCTGCCGGTGAAGTCCAGCAGCACCTTGTCACCGGTACGGGTCAGGCTGAGCTTGAGCTCGTAGGGGCCGTAGCCGAGGCCGTCGTCGCAGATGTAGTCGGTGAACGACAGCGTCTCGCCCTCCTTGAAGACCGCGTGGAGCAGGATCTTCATGGCCCGGTAGTTGCGGTCCAGGAGCTGGTCGAGCGCAGAGTTGTAGGTGTCCACCCCGAACCGGGCGCACATCTCCTGGACCCGACGGGAAGCGGTCCGGCACGCCGCGACGATGCCGTTGAGGTCGGCGCGGTTCCAGTCGGGCTTCCGCACCTGGTTGAGGATGATCCGCAGGGCGTCCTCGGCGAGCACGCCCTTGCGGTACAGCTTGAAGGGCGGGATCACCACGCCCTCCTCGAAGATGGTGCGAGCATCGGTCGGCATCGACGCCGGTGTCTTGCCGCCGACGTCGGACATGTGCCCGAACATCGCCGCCCAGCCCACGATGCGGCCCTCGAAGAAGATGGGCAGCACCACGAGCCAGTCGTTCGCGTGGCTGATCGCCGCACCGCAGGAGTAGGGGTCGGACGTCAGCAGGACGTCGCCCTCCTCGATGTCGCCGTCGAAGTTGTCCAGGAAGTCGGGGATGGACAGCCCGAACTGTCCCACCATCATTTTGCCGTCAGGGTTGGCGATCAGCGGAAACTCGTCGTGCTGTTCACGGATCCCGGGCGACAGCGCGGTCCGGAAGAGCACCTCGTCCATCTCGTAGCGGGCGTTGCGCAGCCCGTTCTCGATCAGGTCGATGGTGACCAGGTCGACATCCACGGAGCGAAGCGGTCCGCCAGCGGTCTCGATGAGGCGTGCCATGGTCAGTTCTCCCGGTGGGTGTCGGCGGGGCGGATGAGGAGGCTGCCGCTCGGGTGCACCGCAGCCGTGTGCCCGGGCAGCACGAGCGTGGTGGAGTCCATCTCGGTGATGATCGCCGGACCGGGCACGACGTTGCCCGCCCGCAGCAGGGCCCGGTCGTAGATGCCGGCTTCCACTTCGGCACCCTCGACCCAGATGCGGTGGTGGGCCCGCAGTGCGGGGCTCGAGTCCGCGTCACCATGCTCCAGCTCGGGCGCGGCGACCTGGGGCCGGGGACCGTGAGCGGTGGCCCGGACGGTCACCAGCTCGTGTTCGGCATCGAGAACGAAGGAGAACAGTCGTTGGTGATCGGCGTCGAACGCCGACCGCAGGGCCGCGAGCCCACCGCCGTTCCCGTCGAAGGTGTCGATGTCGACGGCCACCGGGATCTCGAAACCCTGTCCGTGGTAGCGCAGGTCGGCGGAGTAGACGACGTGCTGCTCATCCTCGGGGACGCCCTGCTCGCCGAGCGTGGAGCACGCCTTGCTCGCGAGTTCGGTGAGTACCGCGCGAAGACTCTCGTCGGTCATTTCGTTGAAGCGGCGCACCAACGTCCGCACCGACTCGTCGCGCAGGTTGGTCGTCGCGTCGCCGTAGGCGCACAGCACTCCCGGCGACGGCGGAATGATCACCGGCCAGGCCCCGGTCAGTCGGCCGAGGGCGTTGGCGTGCAACGGGCCGGCGCCACCGAAGGCGACCAGCGCGTAGTCGCGCGGGTCGAAGCCCTGCTGCACCGACACCAGCCGCAACGCCCCGAACATGTTCTCGTTGACGATGTCGATGATGCCCGCGGCGGCGGCCTCGACCGACTCCAGCCCGGTGGCGTCGGCGATCGACTTCACCGCCGCTCGTGCCGCCGCACGGTCCAGCGTGATCTCGCCACCGGCCAGTTCGGTGGGCAGGTAGCCGAGCACCACGTTCGCGTCGGTCACCGTCGGTTGTTCACCGCCCGCCGCGTACGCGGCAGGACCGGGTGCGGCACCGGCTGACTGCGGCCCTACCCGGAGCGCCTGGGTCAGCGGCGGTACGTGGGCGATGGATCCGCCGCCGGCACCCACGGTTCGTACGTCGACGGAGGTGGCGCGGACCTTGAGGTCCCCGACCGTGGTTTCCCGGCCCACCCGCGGGGTGAGCCCCTGAACCAGGGCGACGTCGGTGGAGGTGCCGCCCATGTCGAAGGTCAGGAAGTCCGGGTAGCCGGCCTGCTCCGCCACCCAGGTCGCGCCGGTAACCCCGCCGGCGGGCCCGGACAGCAGCAGGTTCACCGGGTTGTCCGCGGCGACGGCCGCGGAGACCAGACCACCGTCGCTGCGCAGGATGCACAGCCGGCCGTCCACCCCGGACTCGCGCAGCTGCGCCTCAAGGTTCGCCACGTAGCGCGCCACCTGCGGCTGCACGGCCGCGTTCGCGACGGTGGTGATGGTCCGCTCGTACTCGCGAAGCTCCGGCAACACCGAGGACGACAGCGACACGGGTACGCCCGGAAGCTCCTCGGCGGACAACTCGGCCACCCGGCGCTCGTGCTGCGGGTTGGCGTAGGAGTTGATCAGGCTGACGCTCAACGCCTCGATGTCCTGCGCGCGGAGTTTGCGCAGCTTCGTACGGACGTCAGCCTCGTCGAGTTCGGTCACCACCGCGCCGTCGGCACCGATCCTGCCGACGACCTCCACGGTGTCCTCCAGCGCCGCCAGCGGCTCCGGCTTCGGCCAGATGATCCAGCCGGCCAGGCCACCTGGCACGAAGGAACGGGCGATCTGGAGCACCTGCCGGAAGCCGTCGGTGGTGACCAGCCCAACCCGGGCGCCCTTGCCCTCGAGGATCGCGTTCGTGGCGACCGTGGTGCCGTGGAACACCTCGGTGATCTCCGACATGGGCACGCCGGCGGCCTCGCAGGCCCGCTCGATTCCACGCAGCACCCCGATGGACTGGTCCTCGGGCGTGGAGGAGGTCTTGGCCCGGTAGGTCTCTCCGGTCGCCTCGTCGATCAGCAGGATGTCGGTGAACGTTCCGCCCACGTCCACGCCGAGTCGGTAGGTCATGGTTCCTCCTCAGATGACGCCGGCAGAACGCAGCGACGCCATCGCGTCGTCGCCGAGCCCCAGCAGGTCGCGATAGATGTCCTCGTTGTGTTCACCGAGCTCGGGACCGACGTGCCGGACCCGGCCCGGGCTGTCAGAGAGCTTGGGTACGACGTTGTGCATGGCGAACTCCCCGAGACCGGGGTGGGTCAGCCGGACTATCGCCTCCCGCGAGGCGAAGTGCGGGTCCTCGAGCATGTCCCGGGCCCGGAAGATGCGGCCTGCCGGAACGCCCTTGGCGTGCAACCGTTCGAGCAGATCGTCAGCCGCGAGCGTCGAGCTCCATTCGGCGACCAGGCCGTCCAGCTGCTCCATCCACCGGCCTCGGGCGCCGTGGGTGGCGTACTTCTCGTCGGTGGCCAGCTCCACCCGCCCCATCGCTTCGGCGAGCCGGCGGAAGACCGTGTCCTGGTTCGCCGCGATCAGCACCATCTCGCCGTCGGCCGTCGGGTAGACGTTGCTCGGGGACACGTTCGGAAGTGTCGTTCCGGTCCGCTCCCGCTGGTAGCCGGCGATCTGGTATTCGGGGATGAGCGACTCCATCATCGCCAGCACGGCCTCGTAGATGGCCGAGTCCACCACCTGGCCTCGACCGGTACGTCCGCGCTGGTGCAGCGCCACCAGGGTGCCCAGGCAGGCGAACGTCGCCGCCAGCGAATCGCCCAGAGAGACGCCGGCCCGGGCCGGAGGGCGATCGGGGTCGCCGGTCACGTACCGAATTCCGCCCATCGCCTCGCCGATCGATCCGTATCCGGCACGTGACGAGTACGGGCCGGTCTGCCCGAAGCCGGTCACGCGGGTGACGATCAGGCCGGGGTTGATCTCCCACAGCCGCTCCGGGGCCAAGCCCCAGCGCTCCAACGTGCCGGGCCGGAAGTTCTCGATCAACACGTCCGCCCGCGCGATGAGCTCGCGTACCAGATCCTGACCCTGCTCGGTCCGCAGGTTCACGGTCACGGACTTCTTGTTCCGCGCCACCACCGGCCACCAGAGCGACTTGCCGTACGGCTTCTCGCGCCCCCACTGCCGCATGGGGTCGCCCCGACCCGGATCCTCGACCTTGATCACCTCGGCGCCGAAGTCACCCAGGAGTTGACCGCAGAACGGCCCCGCCAGCAGCTGGCCGAGCTCGATCACCCGGATGTCGTCAAGCGGCAGTGGAGTGCTCATGAGCCTCTCAATCAACGTCTCTTTGCATGCAATTCACAGGTCTGTGACTCTCGTTACAGCAGCTTGTGCAGGGAAAGTAGGCCTCTGCTCCTCGGGTGTCAATGCCCCGTAGAGAGATTGCATACAACCTGCCGTGTTGCTACGGTGCCGAGCATCATGAGCGACCACACGCCACCGCGGGAGGCCGACAACGGCCACGCCGCCGACGACGCCTATCGGCTGATCCGGGACCAGATCCTGTCCGGGCAACGGTCGGCCGGCGCGTGGCTCCGCGAGGGCGAGTTGGCCGAGTCGATCGGGGTGAGTCGGACGCCCGTCCGGGAGGCGCTCAGACGGCTGACCGCGGAGGGACTGGTCCGCCACGAACGCAACCGTGGCGTGCAGGTCCAGGCCTGGAGCATCCACGACCTCGACGAAATCTTCAGCCTGCGGGCCGTGCTCGAGCCGTGGGGCTGCCGACTGGCGGCGACCACGGGCACCATCGACGTGGACGCGCTCGACGCGCTGGCCCACCGGATGGACGAGGTGGCACCGGACGGACGACCGACCGATGTGGACGAGCTCACCGAGCTGAACAACCGGTTCCACCGGATGATCCTTGAGGCGTCCGACAACAGCCGACTGGCCGGCGTCGTCTCATCGGTGATCCAGATGCCGCTCGTCTGGCGAACCTTCTCCCGCTACAGCCCGGACGCGCTGCGCCGTAGCCTGGCTCACCATCACGAACTGGTGGCAGCCCTGGCCGCGCCCGACCCCGACTGGGCGGAGTCGGTCATGCGCAGCCACGTACGCGCGGCATGGCATTCCATCCGGCTGCGAGACGGCGGCGACCGTGCGTCTGGCCCGGACCTGCCGGACCAGGCCAGCGCAACCACAGGTCAACCGCCACTCTGATCATGTGGTCGGGTTCAGCGATCGCGCCCGTAGCCGGTGCCGCAGACCGCGTCCGCCTCGGCGGCCATCAACGCCTGCGCAAACATGTTCGCCATCGCCTGCAACACGTCCGGCGACGCGCCCTCGATCTGCTCGCGCAGCAGGTCAACAGGGTTCGCACTCTCAGATGCGGCCATCGCATTCTTCTTCCTTCTCTGACCTGGTCGTCTTGAAGGATCCCGCGATGGCCGTCTCCTATCTACGCAACACGGCTATCACGGGCAAGCCATACACCACTCCCGTGGACGCAACCGACAAACCGGCGCGCACACCGCCGGACGACCGTGGGCGCTGGCGGAGCCTCCCAGCAGTTCGGTAAGCACATCGAAGTTGGTCCAGCCCCCTTCTGGACAAAGGAGTCAGGCGCTGCCGGCACTCCGGTGGTGTTTCCGTGCGTAGATGAGGGCAGTCAGGCCAAGAAGTGCCATAGCGCCGGCGACCCACGTTGCGATCTGAAATCGCTGCTCGAACGCGAGGGCTTCCGCGTTCTCCTGCTGGATAACCTCGGGCGTCGGGTCCTGATCGGGCAGGGTGATTCCGTTCCAGAACGTAAGGCAGGGAAGCAGACACGAGGCCAACATCAGGAGGACCCCGGCGACCGTCAGTAAACGCGTACGGGACACCGCGACAGGCTCCCACAGGCCGCCGGAAGGAAGCTACCGGTGGGCCTCGGGCGCAGGCTGGGCAAGCCGGTCTGGACGCGTCGGCGGCCGAAAGCAGCGAGTGCTGGTCTGATGAGTCGAAGGGTGTGACTTGGGTCAGGTTCGTAGACGCCCGCGAGCATCAGCGGCTCGAACAACTCCTCGGGCTGCGGCGGTACCGCCTCCTGCATGATCATCCAGGCCACGGTGCATTGCCAGCTCCGTCGGGCCTGCGGGTCGTTCCGCTCGTCGCCGGAAGGTGCGAGCGGCGCTGCGAGGTTGAGAAGGTTGAGTACGTCAACAAGAGACCGTTCGTACCGGTCATAGCGCTCGAAACGACTCTCGCCCACGGCCGAGAATCTACATCGGCGTACGTGGCGACCGCAGCCCTGCGCAAGCAAGCAGTGGGCGCCCGAGACTGTCAGAATCGTGGTGACGGAGCCGGTGCGCGGGGCGAGGAGAAGGCATGAGCGACTGGAACGACAAGATCATCGCAGAGTTTCGCGCCAACGGTGGGCAGGTCGGCGGTCAGTTCGCCGGCGCCCCGCTGCTGTTGTTGCACACGGTCGGCGCCAAGAGCGGCCAGCCTCGCGTGAACCCGATGATGTACCAGAAGGTGGACGGCGGCTATGCCGTGTTCGCATCCAAAGGCGGTGCGCCCAGCAACCCCGACTGGTACTACAACCTGCTCGCTAACCCGAAGGCCCAAGCCGAGATCGGTACGGACAAGGTCGAGTTGGTCGCCAGAGTTGCCGCCGGGGACGAACGGGAACGGATCTGGAGCGCGCAGAAGGCCGCGTATCCAGGCTTCGCCGACTATGAGCGGAAGACCACCCGTCAGATCCCAGTCGTCGTATTGGAACCCGGGCAGTAGGGGGACTTCAGGCAGTCGTCGTCGGGGCGGACCTTTGTGCTGTTCCCGCTCGGGGGCCAATCGCTGATCTGTAGCGACCGGGTGGTTCAGCCCCTGCCTCGGATGGGCATCAGCAGGTCGATCCGGTCGTGGCGGCGGTTCCTACGGTCCGGCCGCCGCTCCCACGACGTCGGGGTAGCCCATTCCGCTACCCAGAACGCGCTGCTGAACTCCCCACAGAGGTGCTGGCTAGTTGAATGGGCGACCAGCCGGCAGGCACGGGCGATCACTACCTGTTGCTTCTTGGCGGGTGTGCGGCGACCGTCCACGGGCCGCTCATGCCGATCTGGAGCTGAGGTGGCTGCGGCCTGCCCTGGCCCCGCCTCCTGACGAACCGCAACCTACCAGCGTCGCCCGCTCTCAGCTTCCGCAGGTCAAAGGCCGCCTCCCAGGTTCGGGAGGCGGCCTTTCTGCTGCCGAACAGCATCCTGCCCTGGCCCTGGGCGAGCTCTCGCCGACGGGCCTCAACGGAAGGCGGAACGCCTACGGTTTGCGGGCGAGGAGCCCGACGAAGGTGTGATAGGTGTCGGTCTGCACCGCAGCCGGTGCGTCCGGCTCTGGGCGCCACTCGGCCAGCGGCACCAGTCCCGGCTCCAGCACCGTCAGCCCGTCGGCGAACGAGAGGATCTCCTCGTCGGTACGCCAGCGGCCGGTGCCCAACGACTCGTTGAAGACCCGCTCGACCTCGCGGGCCTTGCGGGAGCCCTCTGGGTCTCGCTCGCCCGGGTCGCGGAAGTGCGAGATCGCCACGTAGCTGCCGGAGGGCAGCGCGTCGATCAACGCGGCCGCCACCGCCTTCGGGTCCTCGTCGTCACCGAGGTGGTGCAGGATCGCGAAGAGCAGCAACCCGATCGGCCGGTCGAAGTCGAGGAACCGGCGTACGTCGGGGTGGTTGAGGATCGCCTGCGGCTCCCGGATGTCCGCCTGGATCACCGTCGCGGTGCCCTCCGCGGCGAGCAGGGCCCGCCCGTGCGTCAGGACGATCGGGTCATTGTCCACATAGACCACCTGAGCCTTCGGGTTCTGCTCGGTGGCGACCTCGTGCACGTTGCCCTGGGTGGGCAGCCCCGATCCGATGTCGAGGAACTGGTCGATGCCCGCCTCGCTGACGAGGAAGCGAATCACTCGACGCAGAAAGGCCCGGTTCGCCTGGCCGGCTGCCGGCCCGTCCGGTGTGATCCGCAGGGCGTGCTCGGCGACCTTCCGGTCGACCTCGAAGTTGTCCTTGCCGCCCAGGAAGAAGTCATAAACCCGGGCCACGCTCGGAATGTTGGGGTCGATACCGGGGGGTGCCGCCTTGTCGCGGGTCACAGGCGTCTCCATTCGATGGGGGCTGGCGCAGGCTGATGTCTGCGGGCGGTGCCGGCGTTGCGGCGAGTTTAGCGATCGCGAGATTGAAATTTTGCCCCACTGGTATCGCTCCCAGCGAATCGCTGCCCCACCAGCACGCTCATCGAGCGACGCAGTGCTGGCGTAGGAGGAGAGGCGCGGCGACGAGCCACCAAGAGCCGGGCCAGTCGCCGGCCGAGGCGTGAGACACGTTGGCGCCCATCGATATCCTGCGGCATCGTCGACATATGACTGGCGTTCGCTCGTCCTCGCTGTTCCGCCGTCTGCGGCCGGGTCTGCTGGCCGCCGTCGTGCTGTCGACGGTGGTGCTCGGCACCGCTCTGAGCGCCGCACCGGCAGCTGACGCCGGCACCGCTGCGCCCGCCGCGTACCCGGGCGTCGCCCCGGCGCCCGGTGGGGCCGCGGTGTCCATCGCGGCGCCGACCGGCACCGCCCCGCCAACGCCGACTACGCCGTCCAGTACGCCAAGCACCTCGCCCGTCGCGCCGAGCGCGCCCACGAACCTGACCGCCAGCGAGGTCCGGACCGGGTCGATCACCCTCACCTGGACGGCCGCCACGTCCGACTGCTGCGCCATCACCGGCTACGACATCACGTACTACCAGGAGTTTGGCGATATCGTCCTCAGCGCCAGCGCCGGCGCGGTCACCACCACCACGATCACCGCCCACGTCGGGCCCGGCATGCAGTTCTCGTTCCGAATGATCGCCCGGGACAGCCTCGGGCAACGCTCGAACTGGTCCGACGCGCTGACCGTGGTCACACCGGTGACCGACACCGGCCCGGACACCACGCCGCCGAGCGCGCCGCAGAACCTGACCGTCGGCGAGGTGACCGCCTCGACCGGCGCGTTGTCCTGGTCGCCGTCGACGGACGACGTCGGCGTGCTCGGGTACTACATCTACCAGTTCGACGGCTGGTACACCTCGGTCCTGGTCGCCACCGTGCCGGGTACGACGTACACGACACCGCTACCTGCGTCGACGCCGCTGCGAAACCGGTACTACGTGCGGGCCCGGGACGCGGTGGGCAACCTGTCGATCGCCTCCAACACGGTCACTCTGCCCACGATGACCGACACGCCGACGCCCCCGCCGCCCTCGACCTGCCGGGTGACCTACCGGAACCAGTCCGAATGGCAGGGCGGTTTCGTGGCCACTGCGACGGTCCACAACGCCGGGGCGGCACCGATCGACGGTTGGGCGGTCACCTTCAGCTTCCCGGGAGACCAGCAGGTCACCTCGGGGTGGAACGCCACGATCGACCAGACGGGCGCCGCCGTGACCGCTCGCAACGTCGACTGGAACCGCGTCCTCGCGCCGAACGGCTCTGCGACCTTCGGCGTCCAGGGGCGATGGAGTGTCAGCGACGCGCCGCCGACCGGCTTCTCGCTGAACGGCGCCCCCTGCACGGCGGGCTGAAGGAGCATCGTGAACACACATTGGGCCACACCCCACCACCGCCTCGCCAGGGCCCTGATCGGGGCTGTCGCGGCCGGCATCCTCGCCGTCGCCGCCACGCTCGGCGGCGCGCCCGCGCCCGTCTCCGCCGCGAACACGCTCACCATGCGGGGGGCCGACGTCTCCTCGTTGCAGCGCAGCCTGGATCTCGGCGCCAGGTACTACGACGCCGGAGGGGTCGCCCGCGACCCACTGGACATCTTGAAGTCCGTCGGCGTCAACTACGTCCGGCTACGGGTCTGGAACAACCCGATCAGCGGCTACAACAACAAGAGCGCGGTGTTGGGTCAGGCGAGGGCGGCCAGGGCGAAGGGCCTCAAGGTGCTCGTCGACCTCCACTACTCCGACACCTGGGCCGACCCTGGCAAGCAGTACAAGCCGGCCGCCTGGGCCGGCCACAGCCTGAGCCAACTGCGTACCGACGTCTACACCTTCACCTACGACGTCTGCTCCAGCCTCCGGGGGCAGGGCACCCCACCGGACAGTGTGCAGATCGGCAACGAGATCAACGTCGGAATGCTGTGGAACGAGGGCAAGGTCGTCAACAACGACTTCGCCCCGCTGGCCGGGCTGCTGAAGCAGGGCTACAACGCGACCAAGGCGTGCGGCAGCAGCATTCCGGTGATGATCCATACCGCCAACGCCGACAGCAACGCCAACGCTCGATGGTTCTACGACGGCATCCGCGCCCAGGGTGTGCAGTGGGACATCACCGCCCAGTCGTACTACTGCATGTGGCACGGCAGCCTGGCGAACCTCTACAACAACATCGTCGACCTGCGGGGGCGCTACGGCAAACCGGTGGTGATCGTGGAGACCGCGTACCCCTTCACCCGGAACAACGCGGACAGCGAGCCGAACGCCATCGGCGACGCGACCTGCGACGGCATCAACGCGACCTGGTCCGGGCAGGCCCAGGAGTTCGACTGGGTGCAGAACACCGCCCGCAACGCGGGCGCCATCGGCGTCTTCTACTGGGAACCGACCTGGTACGCCGTCCGCGGCAACGGCTGGGACCCGGCCAACATCAACGGCACCGGAAACCAGTGGGACAACATGGCCGTCTTCGACTGGTTCGGGCGGGTGAACCCGGGCGTGCGGTGGACGCCCTGACCTCCTTCCGCGCGTACAACAGCCACGTGCGCGCGGCGGTCAGCAGGTGGACGACGTCCAGGCGGGGAAATACCGCCCTGTGCTGTCACGTTGCCGGCCGAAAATGATCAGTAGACGGACCAAGCCTCCCCAACGGCGCTGTTGCTGGCCAGCAGGTTGTTGACGGGGTGATGCAAGCAGTGGGGCGCTGACGTTCAGCGGCTCGCGCGTGGGTATAAGTTATGGCCGTGAAGTTCGTGATGGACGTGAGACAGGGCTAGCTCCCGCGGGTCTTTGAGGCGCGCGGGCGATGGATGCCGCCCTGTTCACCTCCTTCCCGAAAGTCTTCAATGTCTGTCCACTCTGGGCGCCGCGCTGTTGACGCGTCGCTTACTGCTTCTCTTGTCTTCGTTTCCATCGGAAGCGGAATGTTCCTGCCGCTCTCGCTGGTGTTCTTCGTCGAGCTCACCGACATCCGCTTGAGCATGCTCGGCGTTCTCGTGGGGCTCGCGGGTTTCACGTCCGTGCCGGTGCCCGCCGTGGCCGGCCGGTTGGCCGACCGATACGGCGCACGCCGACTCGTCCTCGTCGCGCAGGGCATTCAGGCGTTCGCCTATCTCGGCTATGCCTTCGCCCGAGACCCGCTGAGCGTGTTCGCCGTCACCGCGATCATGTCGATCGGCGGTCGGCTGTTCTGGTCGACGATCTTCGCGGCCCTCGCTGATCATGCGCAGGACGGCCCCAGGCAGCAGCACTGGTTCGCGCTGGCGAACATCGCCCGCACCGCGGGGATTGCCGCCGGCGGGATCATCACCGGCATCGCGCTGACGATTCCGGGCACGCGGGTCTATATCGTGCTCGCACTCCTCTCCGCCGGCTGCCTGGCGGCATCCGTACTGCTCATGCTGCCTGTCGCACCGTCACGAGCGCGCGCGCGGGTTCCTGGAGAGCCGCACGCGCAGGGGACGGTGCTGCGTGACGGGCGTTTTCTCGGTCTGCTGTCGACCAACGTCGTCTTCGCGATCTCGACGCTCCTCTTGGGCCTGACTGTGCCGGTGATCATCAAGATGGCGTTGGGTGGCCCGGGATGGGTCAGCTCCGTCGTGCTGGTCGGGAACGCGCTGCTCATCTCCGGCTTCGGCATTGTCGGCGCCCGCCAAGCGGGTCGCCGCGAGCCGTTCGCCGTGCTGCGGACCGCGGCCGTCGCCTGGGCTGCGGGCTGCACACTGCTGACGTTCGCGGCATCCTCAGCGCTTCCGTTCGCGGTCGCTCCTCTCGCCGCGGCGGTCCTCGCGTTCAGTCTCGCCGAGATCCTCCATGCGCCGACCTCGGTCGCGATCGTCAGCAACATGGCTCCCGAGGCGAAACGCGGGGACTACCTGGCCATGTGGCAGTACTCGTTCATGGCAGCCGAGATCGGCGGCCCCATCCTTTTCGGCACACTGTTCACGCTCCAGCACAGCGCCCCGTTCCTCGTCGTGCTCGCGCTGAATCTCGTCACGATCCCCGCGCTACGCATACTGGGCCGCGGACGTCACCACGTGGCGCTGGCGTGGACGGGCTCCCGCGATCATGATTGATGCCGCCGCGTGAGCCACCGCAATGCACCCCTGACCCTCGAAGAACGCAGACGACTGATCGAGCGTTGCCGAACGCCGATGCGCGATCTGTTCGACTGCTGGCGCTGTCGGCTCGGAGACCGACGCCTGCGGCGCTCTCGCGCGCGATCAGCGGTTGAGGTAGGCGGCCAGGCCGCCGAGCTCCTCGCTGGCGATGAACACCGACCGCACGTTGAGGATGGCCTCCTCGACGTGGGCGTGGCAGCCCCACGCCGCGTCACCCCACGAATCGGCGATCTTGACCTCGGCTGGCGCGGTGCACCCTGCGGCGCCGCCGAGCTGGCAGTGCTCGGGGTGCGGCGCGGCGGCCTGCGCGGCGGCGGCGGCACGCATCTGGGTGGCGAGTTCAGCGGCGGTGGCGGCGCGCTGCTCAGCCTCGGCGCGCAGTTCCCGCTCCACGCGCAGCACCTTGGCCAGTTCGTCATTGGCCGACTTGGCGCGTGCCTCGGCGGCGAGTTTCGCCTGCTCGATGTGGTGGCGTTCGATGGCCAGGGCTGCGGTGCCGGCGAAGAGCCGGGTGAGGGCGAGGTCGGTGTCCTGCGGGACGCGCGGGGTGCGGTGGTACATCGCGAAGGTGCCCAACAGGCCGCCGTCGCGGGCCAGGATCGGCGTGGACCAGCAGGCCGCCAGTCCAGCCTGGTCGGCCAGGTCCCGGAAGTGGTCCCAGAACGGATCGGTGGCGATGTCGGTGACGATGACTGGTTCCCGCCGGTGGGCGGCGGTGCCGCACGAGCCGACACCTTCGCCGGTCGCGATGCCGTCGATGGCCTTGTTGTAGAAGTCGGGCAGGCTCGGCGCGGCGCCGTGGCGCAGGTGCCGGGCGTCGGGATCGGCGAGCAGGACGGAGACGAGCACCTCCTGCGGTGCGAGGTTCTCGATACAGCGGGCCATCCCGTCGAGCACCTCGGCAAGGGGTGCCTGACGGGCGATCTGCTCCAGCAGGGCACGGTGTTCGGCCATCAGCCGTTGGGCATGCTTGACCTGCGTGGTCTCCACGCCGAGCACACGGATCCCGGTCACGTTGCCGTCGGCGTCCCGACGCGGCTCATAGGTGAAGTCGAAGAACGCCTCCCGCGCCTGCGGGCCGCTGCCCAGCACGACCCGGACGTCACGGCCGGTGTGCGGCTCACCCGTGCGGAAGACCTGGTCCAGGAGCGCGATGAATCCTTGACCGGCCAGCTCGGGCATCAGCTCGGCGATCGCCACCCCGACCCGTGCCCGTTCTTCGCCGATGGTGGCGAAGAACGCCGGGTTCGCCGTCTCCACCAGGTGCGATGGCCCCGCCAGAGACGCGAAGACGGCGATGGACTGCCCGAACAACGCCCGCAGGTCCTCCTCCGCTGTTTGCTCGGCAGCCGCCGAACCCGCAACAGCAGTAGACCGTTGGCCTGGTACTGCGGTCATGGTGTGGGTTCGCCTCTCGTCTGCGGATACGGGCAACGACCGACGGTGCCACCCGTCGGTGCGGGTGGCCGCGGTGCGGCGGAGTTGGTTGGGGCCACCGCCGGTGCAGCGTACCCATGTGTGCCCGACATTCAGGTATTACCCAGCAACCACGCACCGCAACCTGTCGCCCGAACAGCGCGTCGCCCGGGGGTTCAGATCCGCTGCTCCCACCAGGGGGCGCGGGGATCGGCCCAGGGGTTGGCCAGGGTTCGACTGAGGAACAGATCATCGGCTGCACCGACGACCCGCCGCAGCTCCCGCGCCGTTTTTCCGGTCAGCGATCGCAGGGCGATGTCCAGCACCGCCCGATCCCGATAGTCCGAGGTGCAACCGCAGGGGCACCCGCCAAAATCGTCCAGCAGGTCACGGGCAGGGCCTCGTACCTTGTCGGTCCAGCCCCGAAGTGCGCGGCCGATATCACCGGGATACAAGCGGTTGTTGTGGCGCTCCAGCCGAACGACGTCGGCGACGGCCTTGCCGGAGATGCCGTGAAAGTGTGCACGGGATTCGGGCACCTGTCGACGACTGGGTTTGGCGGCGCGTAGCGCCCCAGGTCGCCTACGCGGCACGGTCCCTTCGCTGTGCGGTCATGCCGGGAAGTATGCCAGAGTGGACGACGATGGTCCGGGGCCGGACAACGCCTCGACGGCACGCGCGGTTCCTGCGACGGCCGACAATCAACCCTGAAGCGCCGCAGTCAGCAGTTCGTACGTGGCGTCGTCGAAGGCGACCAGGCGAACACGCTCAACCCTTGTCGGCGTTGCCCTGATGGTCGAGATTGCGATCTTCGCTGCCTGGTCGGCCGGGAATCCGTACACGCCAGTGGCGATGGCGGGGAAGGCGACGCTGCGAGCGCCGATCTCATCGGCAACCTCAAGGCTGCGCCGATAGCACGACGCCAGAAGGTCGGCCTCGCCGTGGCCGCCGCCTTCCCAGACCGGGCCAACGGTGTGAATGACATGACGTATTGGTGGGTCGAGGTCAAAAGCTGGCGTGGCAACCGCATCGCCGGGTTCACACGGAGCCAGCGCTGCCCCCGCCTGGGCCAGACGCGGCCCCGCCGCACGGTGAATCGCCCCATCGACACCGCCGCCACCCAACAGCGACTCGTTCGCCGCGGTCACGACGGCGTCGACGCCCTCGCTGGTGATGTCGCCACGAACAACTTCGACCACAGGCATGGCTCGATGATGCCACCAGCCGGTCAGCCCCACCCGCCATCCCGGCACACCGCAGCTGCGCCCCGCCTACAACCGACGCCGCACTCCGGCGGCCCACTCATCCTTCTGCCATCTGAGAGGGGTTGAGGCGCCTATACGCGCTACTGCCCCAGACGGCCGTCCGCTGGTGGTGATCGTCGTGTTTCCTGGCACCGTCGAGACGGCGGCGGTGGGTCGTGTCAGCTGCAAACAGGACGTGTCGCATCTAGAGTGCGAGCGGGAAGGACTTCGTGTCTCCCGTCGCTGAGGTCAGAACGGCCGAGGTCGCGAGTAACGGGGTGTCCACGGCCATTGTGTTTTGCGGAAGGCCGCCGCATAGAAGGTCCTGTGTGCATGCGCCCGAGCCGCGCAGCGACTCGACGTCCACCTTGCTTTGAGTTATCCAGGCTGCGATAGCAGTCGCAATAGGAGAAGCGTGGTTCGTCTCGGTGTTGCCCGGCTTGACCTCGAACCTGAACGTCCCGTCCCCGATTGCAAGCTTCTGAAGGACTGACGTCGCCCGTGCTCGGTAACCTTCGCTGCCGGTCAGCCGGAACTTCAGTTCCTCGCGCGCCGCAACGAATATATTGGCGCCAAGATCGACGTCAGAGTCAACCGATGCGGGTGGTGACAGCCGCGCGCCCTCGGCCCAGGCGCTCAGCAGAAGGGGGATCCCTTGAAGGCCCTTATCGTCCTGAATCGCCGCATGCACGTCGCCCAACTTGCGAGAGGGCAACGCCTTTGAGTCTGCATTGAGGAGTCCAATCAACGCGTTTACGCTGACGAGGTTACCGACTCCGTCGGGCTTCGCGGACTGAAGAGCGGGCAACCAGGTCTGCGTCAGCTGCGCGGTCAGCGGTTTCCTGTATTCCTCGGTCATCGAAAGCGCCTTTGCAATACGCAAGCCCGCAACCGATGCCTGGGGAGAACTGGTGACCGACTGAAGGCTTGGCCAACCAGACTGCATCCAGGGGGGCGGCTCGAACTCTGACAAGCATCCCGCGTCTACCGCGTTCGCAGTTAGTCGAGAATCGGCAGCTCTGCCCTTGGTGAATGCCGCACCTTGCGGGGTGACCAGCAGATCTTTGCAGACGAGCGAGGAAGGCCAGGCGGTAGTCTCCGGTCCCAGCGGAGAGTTACGTATCATGGCGACCGATGTCACCCTGTCTAGTGCCGACATCGAGGGCAGCTCAGACTTTATGTGAGAAAGCTGCTCGGCGACTTCTGTCGAATGGCGTCGCCTCGCGTCTTCGTCCATGACTGCCATCAACGGAATGACTTGATCCACGAGATCGTCGGGCTTCCGCACGTCGAGCGAGGTCATGAGAGCCTTTTCGGCGGCGCTGACCACGGCGGCCGGAGGTTCGACGCGAATGCTCCTCAGTGCCTTCATGGCGACTGCGGTGTTACCCCAACTCGGAGCGTTGTCCTTCATGTCGGACCTGTACATGGATCCGGTACGAAGGGATTCGATCCGTCGGGCGACTTTCCCGCTATCAATCGCGACGCCGGTGTTGATGGCTAGTTCGATGGCTGAGTCAATCACTGCCAACTCGGGCATGCCGGCAGTGTCCGCGAGCTCACCGTCTGAGCTTCCGTAGAGGATCGGAAGTAGCCACTCCTGCACGGTCGACCGATCCAAATTGTGGGATCGGCGATTGGGGCTCTTAGTGAGGCTCCTGGACCACCACGCCGTCTCATACAGCGAGATCGCGTTTCCGCGGGAGCCACTCACGTCGACGAAGAAGCCTACAGTGCCGTTAGTTGCCCACGCCGAGCGAAGCAGCTCCTGCGGATGTTGCTCCATTGGGTTGCCGCTATCTACATCGACGCTTTGGTCCGCAGCCGTTCTCTGCTCGATCTTTCCGTCGATCCAGATGAACCCAGCGAAAAGGACTGCGGCAAGACTAGCCCAAGCGAGCACACTCCGCCGTCCGAAGATAGTCTTGCGCGCAGCCACTTCCTACAACCTCTCTACGTCATGCCGTGAATGGGACCAGGTTAATTAGTCTCCTTGCACGTGATACCAGGTTCCACCCTTGAGGAAGTCCCCTTGGGCGGTGAAGTAGGCATTGTTGACGATGGTGGCGTTCAGTTGAACCTTGGCCGAGTAGTCGAGGTGCTCGTGCCAGGCGTTGTTGAGGGCCGCAGGCTCCCAGACGATGCCACTTCCCGCAGCCGAGAAGCCGGCACCAGCCGGCAGGCTGAAGCTGACGTTGACGCCGGAGAGCCACCACTTCAGGGAGCCTTGAATCGTGCTGATGTTCCCGGATCCGATCCAGCTGAAGTCTCCCCAGTTGCTACCGAACTTCCGCCAGCAGCTGAACACGCCGCACCCACTGGTGAGCGAGGAGGATCCGACGACGTTCAAGTATCCGCCGGAGACAGACTTGCTGCCATTGCTCTTAAGGGTCGTGGCCGAGGTCTGGAGCCCCTGGTCGCGCTCGGCGAGCCACGCCTCCTTTTCCTTTGCCGTTTCGAGCGATGTGTCCGGCACGGAGACCACGCCGGCGCCATCCTGCTCGACAATCACGTAGCCCGAATCGGATCCCACCGGCGCCGGATCGGCCGAGGCTGGGGCTTGGATCGTGCCGACGAAGAGCACGGCCGCGAAGGCGCTCCATGCCAGTCGCGTTGTTGATCGCATAAATATATCCCCTTCTTTGTGGGGGTTATTGCGCCAATACCCTGCCGGTACTGGCGCATGGCTCGCCACTTCAGTCGGCCCTAGTTCTGAGTCACGACATCGGCATTTCTATTCACCCCCGTGGATTAAATTGACGCTAGCACCGCCCGACGCCTGTTGTTGACCCGAACGATGTGACGTAGGTCACTCGTCGGCTTTTGGCGTCACCAATGCGATGACTCCTGCGACTACTCCGGAGAACTGGGCGGTTGGCAGGCATGCCAATGCCGGAGTCCCGCCCCAGGGCGCACAGTGCACACCGGTGCGACGACTCCAGATAGTTTGTTCGGCCTATCTCGTCATTGCGCAGATGGTGCGCATTGACCTCGCGCTCGATTCCGGGCAGTCGATTGGCCATCACTCCGACTGCGACCCGTGTCGTTATCGCCAGGTGGCTATATCTCCACCTGCCCCAATGGCCGGTAGTCGGACACTTCCCGGTACGGTGCTGACGTCCAGCATCAAGGCGTCAATGAGCCCAGCGGATTTGGCCAGGCAGGTGCCGCTGCCGTCGGGAAAGACGCCAGTTGCGCATCGACGGTGTGGCCGTTCCATGAGCCCTCACCGACACAGGTCACGTGCCGGAACAGAGATGGGAACGTTGAGATTCGGAAGCGCATGCCGGAGCTGCTTGCCTGGCGTGCGTGCGGATTGACCGGTCTTCGTCCATAAGGGATCGTCGTGCCGGCTGGGGAGCCGATCTCATGCGTCATGCCGAGGACAACGCCTCGAAACGTTTGCCGCGACCGTCTGTCCCGCGGATGACGACGAGATCAGGTTGGCGATGGTGCAACAACTAGACCGGGGTCAAGCCACCTGTTTGACCTGGTAGGTAGCCGACTACTCGCGGTCGTCGCCGACGCTGAGGCGCCGATCAGGGAGGCTGCTCCGGATGGGGCCATGGAGAAGTGCCTCTGTGGACCAGCTAAGATTTTTTCTGCCCCGCATGGAACCTCCTTGATCGAGGGGAGGTGGGGGCGCACGTGGTTGCGGCGTTCCCGCGCCGCAACCACACCCCCGTGTGACAAGAACATTGACATGTCTCGTAGCCGTCACGCAAGGTCAACGGCCAAGAAAGCGATCGCTCGGCCGTGTCCGCCACCCAGTTGGTGGAAGGGGGCCAGGTGTTGACCCGACAACGAGGATCTTCAGCGGGCAGGCTGGCCCGTGTCTACCCGCCGTGTCACCCTCGCACTTCACCGATGTGGTGGGCAGCCGGGAACACCATCGAGCGAGACCTCCGGGGTGTCGACGCCGAGAAGCGGCTGGTTTTCGGAGGTCAGACCAGGGCTGCGGCGAGGGCGCGGAACGCGTCGGCGGGGAACGTCGTGTCGCCGCCGCCGTTGAGCACCTGGATCGCCACCTCGTCCGCGCCGGCCTGGTAGTGCTTCTCCAACCCGGCCACCACCTTCTCGACGCCGCCCCACGGGATCAGGGCGTCGACGAGGCGGTCACTGCCGCCGTCGGCGAAGTCCTCGTCGGTCCAGCCGAATCGCCGCAGGTTGTTGGTGTAGTTCGGCAGTGCGAGGTACCCGCTCGTGTACTGGCGGGCGGTGGCGCGCGCGGTGGTGGCGTCTGCGTCGAGGACCACCGCGACCTCGGGGGCGAGCAGCCGGTCGGGTCCGATTGCCGCCCGGGCTTCGGCGGTGTGCTCGGCAGGGACGAAATACGGGTGCGCCCCGGTCGAGCGGTCGCGGGAGAGTTCGAGCATCCGCGGGCCCAGTGCGGCCAGGATGCGCCGCTCGGGCGAGAGCCCGGCCGCGTCGAGGCCGTCGAGGTATTGCACCATCCGTGAGTACGGCTTGCGATAGTCGGTGCCGCCGCTTTCCACCACCACCGCGTGGCTGGCGCCGAGACCGAGCAGGAACCGGCCAGGGTGCGCCTGCTCCGCGTCCTTGGCGAACGCCGCCGCCTCGGGGGGCGACGAGTGCCAGATGCTCACGATCCCGGTCGCGACCCCGATGCGCGTGGTCCCGTCCAGGATCTCCCGGAAGCGGGGGGCGACGTTCTCGCCGAAACCACCGGAGAACCAGATTCGTGAGTAGCCGAGGTCCTCCAACTCGGTCGCGGCGTCGATGGCCGCGCCCTGACTCTCGCTAGCGAGGAAGAATGGTTGCCATACGCTGACGAGTCGTTGTGCCATACCGGAACCCTACGACCGATCGGCCGCTGACCGCGTCAGCTTGCGCTCCCCGAGCCCAATGTGAACGGGCGGTGTCCGGCCTCGCTGCTGCCGTGGTTCGATGTCTTCGGCATCGACCAGACGGCCATCACGGCGGGCGATTTCGAGTGGCAGGCGGAGCACGTCGCTCCTGTGGCGGGCCAGCCCGCAGCGTCGGCTGGTACGCACCGATCCCTAGCTCACGGTGCGAGCCCCGTCACCGTGGCTGGCAGCCTGCAGCCGACGTGCGATGTCGAGCAGAGCCGCAAAAGTGTCCTGGTCCGTCTTGCTCGGCGCTGGGAGCGAGGTGGCGACGTAATGATGACGACGGACGTGGTCCGCTGCGGCGGCGATGATCCCACTCGCTCCCCAACCCTTCGCCTGGTCAGCGGCGAAGTACCGCTCCAGGGCTTCGATGGCCTCGGGGCCAGCCAGAACAACGGCGGCTGTCGCGAGCGACGGTGCGTCGAGGGCACCCCGCGATGTGGCGAGGGCGTGCAGAACGGCGGTGGTCACCTCGGGTCCGGCAACCGTTACCGAATACCAGGCACCCATGACCTGCGGACGCCAGCCATCCCGCAGGAGCGCCGTCACCTGGGCTGGGGTGACACCTCGGCTCGCATCGGCGAGTGCCGTTATCAACGGTTGCCCGTACCTGATGGCATTGGTTCCCATCATGTCGAGGTAGAACGGCACGACGCAGCGGTCGATCACGTCGTCGATATCCCCTTGGTCCACGTCCGCAACCTAGCGGGCGAGCCTGCTCGGCGACAAAGACGCCCAGGTCGAGCCCGCCGGCTGGTTCCGGTCATGGTGCGAGGCCGGCCTGGATCGCCAGGATGGCGGCCCGTACGCGGTCGCGGCTGCCGGTTTTGGCCAGCACGTTGGTCACGTGGGTCTTCACGGTGCTCATGGACAGGTAGAGGCGTTCGGCGATCTCGTTGTTGTTGAGTCCGGCGCCGATCAGGGCGAGCACGTCGGTCTCCCGGGCGGTCAGCTGGTAGGCCGTCAACTCCACGCGGGAGGCCGGGCCGGTCGCGCGGACCCTGTCGAGTACGGCGCCGGTGACCTCGGCGGAGAGGACCGCCTCGCCGGCCGCGACGGTGCGCACCGCGGCGATCAGGTCACGGGCGCTGGAGCGTTTGAGCAGGAACCCTCGTGCGCCGGCGGCGATGGCGTCCAGGACGTAAGCGTCGTCGTCGAAGGTGGTGACGACGATGACGGCCGGGGCGTGCGGGATCGTGGCCAGCTCGCGGGTGGCTTGCAGGCCGTCGAGCACCGGCATGCGGATGTCGACGAGGGCGACGTCGATGCGGGAGTCTCGACGTACGGCGTCGAGGAACTGTCGGCCGTCCGCCGCCTCGGCCGCGACCTGGATGTCGGGTTGGGACCGCAGGATCAGGCTGAAGCCGTCCCGGACCAGCTCCTGGTCGTCGGCGATCGCGATGCGGATCATCTGTTCGCCACCGGCAGGTTGGCCTGCACCACTGTGCCGCCGCCGGGGCGGTGGCTCAGCTCCCAGCTCCCGCCGCGCGCGGAAACGCGTTCCCCGATGCCGAGCAGGCCCGAGCCGCTCGTGGGTGCGCGGGGCGGCCCGATGCCATCGTCGCTGATCCGCAGGCGGGCGTGGTCGCCGACGCGGACCAGTTCGACCCAGGCCGCCGTCGCTTTCGCGTGGCGGGCGATGTTGGTGAGGGCCTCCTGGGCGATGCGGTAGGCGGTCAACACGCCGATCTCGTCCAGGCCCGGCTCGGGGTCCAGCTGGACCCGCACCGTCACGCCCTGCTGGCGCAGCGGCTGGGCGAGCAGCTCGTCGATGTCGGACAGGCGCGGTGGCGCGCTCACCGCGATCGACGCGTCCGGATCGCGCAGGTGCACGACGAGCGTGTCCAGCTCGCTCAGTGCGGTGCGGCCACTGCCCGCGATCGCCCGCAGAGCCGCCCCCGGGTCCTCACTGAGCTGGCCCGCCTCGGCCTGCACCACCATCGCGGTGACGTGGTGGCCGACCACGTCATGCAGTTCGCGGGCCAGGTTGGTGCGCTGTTCGAGCCAGGCGGCCTGGCCGCGCAGGTCGTCTGTCTCCCGGGTCAGGGCGCGACCGCGTGACCACGATCGCAACAGGACCGCCAGGAGATAGCCGGCCGTCACGAAGAAGAACGGCTGCTCGTACAGCCCTCGTCCGTTGAGCAGCGCGTTGGTGAGGGCACCGGCCGCGCCGACCAGGCCACCCACCCACCCCAGCCACGGGTGGCGGGCCGGGTCCTCGCAGACCGAGACGAACACCAGGCCGGCGGCCGCGAGGCCCAACTGCACCGACTCACCGGTGCTCACGATCGCCACGAACCCCGCGCAGACCGCGAAGACCAGGGTTCGGTAGCGGGGGCGCAGCGCCGTGGCCCCGAGGCCGACCGGCAGCACCAGCCACGCCCAGCCCGACGGCACGGACACGCCGTCCTCGACGGTGGTGACCACCGCGGCGATGATCAAAACCACCGCAGCGTACGCGAGCCGGCGCACTCGCTCGGGGTCACGTAACCGTTCGCGGATTCGAGTCAGCACCTGCTCAGTCTCCGCGACCAGCCGGAAGACCGGCCAGTACCCAGGTACCGGATCGGCCGGCACCCTGGTACCACCCTCGGGACCAGATCGGCACCGCGGCACGTTCCGCGAAAACGCCCGCCGGACGACTCTGCGGAGGTGACTCTCGTCGACTCCCGCGTTGCCATCACCGTCGGCCCGCTTCGTACGGTTCCCAACTACATCACCGCCGTTCGCACGGTCGCCGCTGTCACCGTCGGTATCGCGGCCCTCGTCTCCGGTTCGGTCGCGTTGATGGCGGTATCGTACGGTATCTACTGGATCGGTGACATGCTCGACGGCTGGGCCGCCCGCCGGCTCGGACAGGAGACGCGGGTCGGGGCCGTCTTCGACATCGTGAGCGACCGCGCGTGCACCGCCGTACTCTGCGTGGGCCTTGTCTCCCTCGTGCCGGACGTCGCGGTCGTGGCAGTGGTCTTCCTGCTCTCGTTCCTGGTGCTGGACACCATGCTGTCGCTGGCGTTCCTGTGCTGGCCGTTGCTGAGCCCCAACTACTTCCACCTGGTCGACCGGCGGGTGTGGGAGTTGAACTGGTCGCCCCTGGCCAAGGTCGCCAACACCGCCGGGGTCATCGGCGCCATCGCGTTCGGGCAGTACCTTCTCGCGCTCGGCGTCGCCGTCGCCGTCGTCGCGGTGAAGCTGTGGTCGGTCGCAGCGGTGGTCCGGCTGCTCGAACGGGACGGCCGGGCATGAGCAGCCTCGCCGAGACCGTGGTGGCGCTCGGCTACGGTGTCGCTTCGGCGCTCGTCCCGATCGTCAACGCCGAGGCCTACGCCGTGGTCGCCGGGCAACGCGGCGGCGGCCATGCTCTCGTCGCCGTGGTGGTCGCCCTGGCGCTCGGGCAGACCGTCGGCAAGCTGCTGCTGTTCGAGTCGGCGCGTCGAGGGTCGGGGCGACTGGCCCAGAAGGTCGCGAAGCGGGCAAAGTCAGGTCGCGCGGCGGCTCGGGCCGCGCGGTGGACCGAGCCGATCCGACGCTGGCTCTCCCGCCGCCGCACCGCCCTACCGACCGTGCTGGCCTCCGCCGCGGTCGGGGTTCCACCGCTGGCCGTCGTCAGCCTCGCCGCCGGCACCGCAGGCCTTCGACGCTGGGAGTTCGCCGCCGCCTGCCTCTCCGGGCGGGTGATCCGTTTCGCCCTGCTCGTCCTGCCAGCGGTGCTGGCCTGACCCCGACTCCCCGTCAGAGGAGCCGACCGTCGTGGGCGAGCAGGGCGATCTGGGTGCGGTTGTCGAGATCCAGCTTGGTCAGGATGTGCGAGACGTGGGCCTTCACCGTCGTCACGCTCATCAGCAGCTCGCTGGCGATCTCGGCGTTGGAGCGACCCTGCGCGATGGCCAGCACGACGTCGCGTTCCCGGGGTGTGAGCAGGGCAAGCCGCTCGTGCGCCTGCTCGTAGGACTCGGCCCCCGACGCGACCCGCTGCATGAGGCGGCGCGTCACACCCGGAGACAGCATCGGGTTGCCGGCCGCCACCGCGCGGACCGCCTGACTGATCTGCTCGGGCGGGGTGTCCTTGAGCAGGAAGCCGCTAGCGCCGGCTCGGAGGGCTCGCACCACGTGCTCGTCGGTGTCGAACGTGGTGAGCACGATGATCTCGGGTGGTCGGTGGCGGCGGCGCAGGCGCTCGGTGGCGGTGATGCCGTTGACGCCGGGCATCCTGATGTCCATCAGCACCACGTCCGGCAGGTGCCGGTCCACCGCCGTGATCGCCGTGGCGCCGTCGGCGGCCTCGCCCACCACGACGATCCCATCGGCGCCGTCGAGCATCAGCGTGAGCATTCCCCGTACGAGGGCATCGTCGTCGACGATGACGACCCGGATCGGACCCGTCACGTCGGCCACGGCAACCATGCGGTGAGGTGGAACCGACCCGCTGCGTCGACGTGGTGCGCGACCCGGCCGCCGGTGAGCGCAGCCCGTTCGGCGAGGCCGATCAGGCCGGTACCGGCGCTGCCGTTGGCGCCGCTGTCGGGCGTGGTCGGGTTGCTCACCGCGATGCTCAGGCCGGAGCCGGGTGCGCCGCCGAGCACCAGCCGGACCGGCTGGCCGGCGGCGTGCTTGCGGGCGTTGGTCAGTGCCTCCTGCGCGATCCGGTACGCGGTGCGGCCGACCGTCGGGGGGATCTCGACCGGCGGGCCGAGCGGGTCGTCGACCTCGATCTGCTGTCCGGCGGCCCGCGCCTCGTCGACCAGGCGCGGCAGGTCGGCGAGGGTCTGCCCGGGTGGTGCGTCGGTCGGCGACTCGGTGTCGTCGCTGCGCAGCAGGGTGATGACCTCGCGCAGCTCGTCGAGGGCGTGGTGTGCGCTGGCCCGGATCACCCCGGCGGCGGCGCTGAGCCGCTCGGGCGGCGCGTCCGGCCGGTACTCCATCGCGCCGGCGGCCGCCGCCAGCAGGGACAGCCGGTGGGCCAGCACGTCGTGCATCTCCCGCGCGATCCGGTTGCGCTCCGCCGCCCGCGCTTCGTCGACCCGTCGTTCCTGCTCCTGCTCGGCGCGCCGGGCCCGATCCCGCAGCGCCGCCAGCAGGGCGTTGCGGGCCTGCGCCCAGGTGCCCCAGCCGAGCAGGGCCGCGTAGGCGATCGTCATCAGCACCAGTCGCCACCCGTACGGCAGGCTGGGCACCGGCCGCCAGAACGCCTGCACCGCCTCGCCCGCCACGCCGACCGCCGCCACCGCCGCCGCCTGTCGAAACGGCCGGTTGCGGGCGATGAACAGCACCGCGAAGCTGGCCACCGGCGTGGCCACCGGAGACAGCGCGACGAGCAGGCCGGCCAGCACGCCACCGATCCACGGTCGGCGGAGGACCACCGGAACGAGGGCCAGGGCGGCCACCGCCAGCGCGACGTCGACGCCGACCAGGCCCGCGGAGCTGGACCGGGTGGCGGACCACAGCATGGTCGCGACGAGGACGCCGACCGCCACGGTCGTCACGACCGCCGGGACGGAACGCCACGTCCGCGGCGGCTTCACCTCGCACGTCGCCGCATCCACACCGCGCACGCTACTGGCCTCGCGGCCGGCCGGACCACCTCCTTTGGTAGTACGCCGAGCCGCCAGCGGACGTACCCGCCGCGGCTTCTGGACCGACGCGTCAGACCCGGCCCGGTCCACAGACTCGGAGCATGACGAACAACCTTCTCCTGGGACGGGCCGCGGTGGCGGCCGGCGCGATCGTGGCGGCGGTGGTCGAGTTCGCGCTTCTGCACTCGGCAGCCGGTGTCGACCTGGCGGTCAGGTCCGCAAACTCGACCCGGCAGATCACGGTGGCCGCGGTCATCGTGGCCGCGGCCGTCGCGGCGCTGGCCGGTTGGGCGCTGATCGCGGTGCTGGAACGCACCAACCGCTCCCGTGTCTGGTGGACCTCGATCGCGGGTGCCGTCCTGCTGCTGTCGCTCGTGGTCGGGCCACCGAGTGGCGTCGGCGGGGGAGCGAAGGCCACCCTCGCGCTGCTGCACCTGAGCGTCGGCGTCATCCTCATCCTCGGTCTGCCCCGGTCGCGTCCGGAAGGGGCGAACCGATGACCACGCTGACCGTCCGCAAACAGGACGGGACCTTCGTCCTCGACTCCGGGGCGCGCGCTTCCCTGCGTACCGGCTGGACCTGGCGGTGCGGCGAGATCCGCACCGGCACCGGCCGCTGGACGGTCACACCGACCGACCGCCGACGTATCGGGTTCGCCGCCCGGGGCGAGCACGGCGTGCCGGTACGGCTCGACCCGGGCCGGTCGCACGTGCCGGGGCCCGGCGGGGTGGCCCGCTGGGCGCCCGGTCGCTGCGGCGGTGAGTTGGTACGCGACGGGCACCGCCTCGCGGTACGCCTCCCCGGCCGACGCGGCGGGCCGATCAGCGTCGACGTCACCGGCGAGTGGGCCGAGCTGGAGTTGGTGGTGCTCACCGCCTGTTTCGCGCTGATGAGTCAGCGGCGGCGACGCACCCTGATCATGATGGCGGTCGTCAGCGGGGCGAGTGGGTGACCGCCCAGGCGCGTGCTCAGACGAGGCGACGGAGCACCGTCTCCACGGCGTCGATCAGCGGATCACCCTCGGTGCGTGGATGCCGGGCGAGACCGAACTCGACGTCCGGCAGGGCGGGCAGGGCAGCAGCGTCCCGGCAGATCATGACCGGTTCGAGGTTCGCGGGCATGAGCGCCGCCACGCCGAGCCCGGCCCGTACCGCGGCGAGCACCCCGACCAGGCTGTTGCTCTCGAAGGCCACCCGCCAGCGCCGATCGGCATGCTCCAGGGCGTCCAGCACCGACGTACGCCAGGAGCACGGGTTGGAGAAGAGCACCACCGGCAGCGGATCGGCGGCCACGTCCACGCCCTGCCCGGTCGCCCAGACCAGCGGGGCTCGCACCGTCCAGCGCGGCGGCCCGGGAATGTCCGGTACCGCGTCGAGCACGAGTTGGACGCGTCCCGCGTCGTAGGCCTCCCGCATGGCGGCGTTGGAGCAGCTGAGCACCTCCAGCGTCGCGCCGGGATGCAGCCGGGCGAGGTCGGCGAGGGCCTGCGGAAGGTGGGACGCGGCGAGGTCTTCGAGCAACCCGACGCCACAGTGGCCGGTGAGCGCGCGTCCGGTTTCGGCGAGTGCCTGTGCGGACAGCGAGAGGATGCGTTCGGCGTACGGCAGGAGCTCTTCGCCCGCCCGGGTCGGCGAGACGCCAGATGACGACCGGTGCAGCAACGGACGGCCGACGATGCTTTCGAGCTTGCGCAACTGCTGGCTGAGACCGGGCTGGGTCTGCCCGAGCGCTGTCGCGGCACGGCTGATGCTGCCCTCCCGCACGGCGGCGACGAACGATCGCAGCAGGGCGGTCTCCAGGTCCCTGGCCATAAGAAATTATTATGCCAACCGCAACGAGATGCCATCTTCTTATGGCGCGCGGGCGGAACTAGCGTCAACCGGGTGACCAGCTACCGGCAGGTGCTCGCCGTGCCAGGAATGGCGCCGCTGCTGGGCGTCTCGTTGCTGGCCCGCACCGCGATAACGGCCGATGTCATGGCGCTGACCCTCTTCGTCGTCCTCGGCTTGGAGTTGAGCTACGCGGCAGCGGGTGGGGTCGCGGCGGCCCTGACCGCCGGAGTGGCACTGGGCGGGCCACTGCTCGGCCGCATGATCGACTCGCGGGGCCTGCGCCTGGTCCTGCTGGTGACCGTCACCGTGCAGGTCGTGTTCTGGCTGGGCGTGCCGGTCCTGCCGTACGGGCTCCTGGTGGTCGCCAGCTTCGTGGCGGGTCTGCTGATGGTGCCGGCCCAGGCGGTGAGCAGACAGGCGATCGCCGCGATGACGACGTCGGAGCAGCGCCGGGCCGCGTTCGCGCTGGAAGCCGTGCAGGGCGAGCTGTCGTACATCGTGGGTCCGGCGGTGGTGATCCTGGGCGCGGCGACGGTGTCCCCCGACGTGGTGGCGTGGGGGGTCGGCGCCGCGATCCTGGCTGGTGGTGTCGGCATCGCCGTGCTCAACCCACCGATGCACGCCCGGGACGAGGCGGAGGCCGCCGCAGCGGAACGACCCCCACGGCGGCAGTGGCTGAGCGCGAGGATGATCGCCGCGCTGACGATGGCTTTCGGGACGACGACGCTGCTCAGCGGCGTCGACCTCGCCATCGTCGCCACGCTGCGGGAGGCAGGTCAGGTGTCCTGGGCCGCCGCGGTCGTCGTGGTGTTCGGCGTGTCGTCGGTCATCGGTGGGCTGATCTACGGCGCGCTGACCCGGCCGCTGCCCACCTGGCTGCTGCTCGCCCTGCTCGGGCTCGTGACGATTCCCGCCGGACTGGCCCACGACTGGGCCTGGTTGTGCGTGGCCGTCGTGGGCAGCGGCCTCCTCACCGCGCCGACCCTCGGCTCGGTGGCCGACGCGGTGAGCCGCCTGGCGCCGCCCCGCGCACGCGGCGAGGTGACGGGTCTGCAATCGTCGGCGCAGAGCGCCGGTTTCGCGCTCGGATCCCCGCTCGTCGGCGTGGCGATCGACCTCTCCGTGCCGGCGGGCGGTTTCGCGGCGGCCGGGCTTGCCGGCCTCGCCGCCGCGGGGACCGGATACGTACTGTCCCGCCGATCACCCGCGCGACAACGCCGCCGGGCGATGCCTGGGCCCACCGCAGGCCGGCCAGCTCTTGGGAAAGAGGCCCTAGCCGACTGCCGAACTGGTGGAGGGACGGGCGATGGGCCGCTCCGGCCCGTTGACGCGGTGGCGGCGCGCGTCCACGGCGAGCAACGTGAAGGCGGCCAGCGTCAGCAGCCCGCCGGCGAGCGCCAGCGGTAGTGCCCCCGAGGTGGGCAGGAGGGCACCGCCGAGCAGTGATCCGCCGGCGATGCCGGCATTGAAGGCGGTGCTGACCCCGGCCGACGCGATGTCGGTGCTGCCCGGGGCCAGTTGCAGCATCCGGTTCTGCACGGCGGAGCCGAACGCCGCGTACGCGAGGCCGATCCCGGCGAGCAGCGCGACGACGCCCGGCTTGAGCGCGCCGAGCCCGTAGAGCCCGAGCAGGGAGGCCGTGCCGATGGCCAGCGGCGTCAGCAGCGAAGCGATCGGTCGGGTGTCGAGAGTCCGGGCCGCGATCAGGGTGCCGACGACGCCGGCCGCGCCGGAGACGAACAGCAACGGCGCCAGCACCGCGTCGGCGAAGCCGCTGACGTCGAGCAGGAACGGTGTCACGTAGGTCTGCAGGGTCATGAACCCGCCGATGCCGAGGGCGGTGGCGATCAGCAGGACCGCAAAGCGCCGCCCGTCCGGTGCGCTGCCCCGGGCGGCGCCGCCAGCGGCCGGGGGATAGGAGGGAAGAAGGAGCAGCACCGCGGCGGCGATCGCCACACCGATCCCGGCCAGCACCGCGAACGCCGCGCGCCAGCCGGCTTGCTGCCCGATCCAGGTGCCGAAGGGTACGCCGAGCACCGGGGCGAGCGTCGCTCCGGTCGCGAACAGCGCCACCGCCCGACCGCGCACCGCGACCGGGAACGGCCCGATCACGGTCGCCGTGGCGACGGACCAGAACAGCGCCTGGGCGAGGGCGGTCACCAGGCGGGAGCCGGCCAGCACGGCGTACGTCGGCGCGAGCGCGGCGGCGGCGTTCGCGACGGCGAACAGGAGCATCGTGACGCCGAGCAGGTGCCGCCTGGGGACGCGCTGAGTCAGTCGGGTCAGCGGCACGGACGCCAGCACCACCACCACGGCGTACCCACTGACCAGCAGACCCACCTGTGAGCGGGACCGGTCCAGATCGGGTGCCATGCGGGTCATCAGACCGACGGGCAGCAGCTCGGTCGTGATGAACGCGAACGCGGCGAGGGAGAGCGTGACGAGCACAGCCCTGGCCCTTCGCGGCGACACCTCCGGTGCCATGGTCCACCCCCCATTCCCGCGGGTCACCGTAATCGAGGGTGGACCCCGCTCCACCGCGGGTCTCGGCTGCTGTCGAACGGATCACCTGGCCGGGCCATCCGCCGCGCTCGGCGGCCGGCCCTCCGTGTCAGGATCGCGTCCGGAACGGGGCCAGGACGGCGCGGATCTGATCGGCCGCGCCCCAGTCGTCGTCGAACTGCGCCAACACGGCGAGGTGTTGTCGCAGCTGGATGACCGGCATCCGGGCCTCCCAGCCGGCGTCGAGCGAGGTCAGCTCCGCGTAGACCTCGAACATCCGTCGCGCCTCGGGCGGGGGCGAGGTGGACCACACGTGCGCGAGGTCGACCTCGGCCCACAGGTACGACACGGCCGGGTCGATCAGCGCCGGCTCTCCGTCCGCGGTGGCCAGGACGTTCTGTGCCCACAGGTCGCCGTGCGTCAGACACGCCGGACGCTCCGGCAGCAGGTCGGGCAGCCGGTCGCAGAGCCGTTCCAGCGCCGAACGGTCTTCCGCATCGAGCGCCGCCTCGACGCGGGGCTCGTCGAGCCAACGCAGCAGCCGGTGCTCTGCGAAGAAGGCGAAGCCGTCGTCGTTCCACGTGTTGACCTGGCGGCGACGGCCCAGCCAGTTGTCGTGGTGCCAGCCGAAACGGGGGTGGGTCGTAGTCAGGTGCAGGCGGGCGAGCAGGTGTGCGAACTGCTCCCAGAAGGCCTCGCTGCGCGGCCTCTCGCTCAACACCGACAACACCAGGACGTCCCGATCCGCCAGGATCACCTCGGGTGTCGCCACACCGCCCAGCTCGCGCAGGGCGGCCAGCCCTTCGGCCTCGGCGCCGAAGACGTCGCCGTCCGGCGGGTCGGCGAATGCCTTGACGAACACCGACGGGGCATCCCGGCGGGTGGCGATGCCCGCGATGGCCGCGAGCCCGCCGGTCACCGGCTGCACCGCGACGACCTCGCGCATACCGGCCAGGTGCAGGCGCTCCAGCAGGGTCACGGGACACTCCTCAGGTCCGGCGAACGAGGTCGCCCGATCCTATGCGGCTGGTCACGACTCGCCCTGGCGGCAGCGGCGGTGGTGGACACTGCGGGGCATGCGTCACGTGTCGGTGGATCAGCAGCGGCTGGAGCGGACCGTCCAGGAGTTCGGTGCTCGGTGGACCAGAGACGCCGCCGACATCGAGACCTACCTGGCCGCACAGGTCTCCGACGCCAGCCATCGTGAGGTCGTCGGCCCGCTGCGTGCCGCCAGTGGAGCCAGTGGTGTCGTCCGGGTGGGCGGTCGGGAGGTCGCGGCCTGGGGCGACCCGGACGTCCCGGAGATGGCGTTCAGCGTCACCAAGTCGGTCGTGTCGGTGGTGGCCGGCCTGGCCTTCGACGACGGGCTGTTGGTGCCGGACCAACCGGTGCACCAGGTCGTCGACGTTCCCGAGTTCCGGGGGCCGCACAACGAGCAGATCACCTGGCGTCATCTGCTGCAGCAGTCGAGCCAGTGGGAGGGCGAGCTGTGGGGCAAGCCGACGAGCGTCGACGCGCAGAGCTTCCGCGAGCGGACCGAGGTGCACGGCACACCCCCGGGCCAGGGGTGGGCGTACAACGACGTGCGGATGAACCTGCTCGCGTACGCGCTGACGCTGCTGTTTCGCAGATCGCTGCCGGAGGTGTTGCGGGAGCGGGTCATGGACCCGCTGGGTGCCTCCGACCGGTGGTCGTGGCACGGGTACCGGACGAGCGTCGTCGACCTCGACGGACGCCGGGTCGAAGCGGTCTCCGGTGGCGCGCACTGGGGCGGGGGACTGATCGTCCCGGCCCGGGACCTGGCCCTGATCGGGCAGCTCTTCCTGGACCGGGGGACCCATGCCGGGACCCGGCTGCTCAGCGCCGAGTGGGTTGACCAGTCCTGGGCTCCGTGCCCGGTCAAACGGGAGTACGGCTATCTGTGGTGGCTCAATGATGAGCAGGTGCCGTGGCGCGGAGCCCCGGCGACCGGCCGCAGCGCTCGGGGCAACGGCGGACGACATCTGCTGTGGGTCGACCCGGCCCGGGAACTCGTCCTCGCCTCCCACTGGACCGAGGAACCGCTCGATGTGATCCGGGAAGTCTCTCGTACCGTCACGACCGCGCGGGTTGACGAGGGTTGAACTGCGGGGGGACCGTATCGGTCAGGGCCGGTTGTGGACGAACCACGCGTCACCGGCCGGTAGGGCGACGGCGACCTCCCATCGGCTCAGTTCGAGGTTCGGAGCGAGCGCCTTGAGCTGACCGGCGGCAGCCCACGCCTCGTCGCCCGGCGTCGGGCGACGACCCACCTGAAACTGGAGCATGGTGCCCCACGAGGCGACCAGACGGGCGTCCCACCGGTGCCGCCACTGCGCCAGTACCTCGGCGAGCTGCTGCTGATCTTCCTCGGTGAGCGCACCGTAGAAGTCCACCCAGTACGCCGAGCCGTGGACGTCGCTGGTGGGCAGCAGCATGAGCAGGACGCTGTCCGGCGTGAACCAGTAGTCGGTCTGCGTCACGAGCCGCACGTTGCCAAGCACCTGGGCGTGCAGGTCGGCGTCGGCGAGCAGCCGGTCGTACAGCGCTCGCTCCAGCACCGAGACTGGTGTCGGCAGCACCACATCCGGCACCAGGTCGGTCAGGTCGACGCCAGTCGTGCCACGCGCGTAGAACCCGATCTCGTCCTTGTCGACGTGTTGGTCCTCGCTGTAGTGGCGGTAGGTCAGCCAGGGTTCGGAGGATGCCGCCGCCTCGACGAACGCGCGTAGCTCCGACTCCGACGGACCCTGCTCGGGCTCGGACCGGATCGTCAGTGCGTCGTCGAAGTCGTCGGTGACCATGACGGGCCGGCGTCCGATGACCGGCACCAGCGCCTCGGCGGCCTGCCAGACCTCGTGCAGACGGTCGGGGTCGACGTCGGCGACGAGGATGGTGCCCGACGGGCCGTGCCCGACCGGCAGGCCGGCCAGTGGTGTGCCCAGGAAGGCCGCTTCGATCTGGTTGAGGTCGGCTCGCACGTCCGCAGCTTTCCCGGTCACCCGAAGTGGTCGGCCAGCTTCGTCAGCTTGCTGACGTACGCCGGCCAGTCGTAGTCGTCGGGGATGACGCTGTTGTTCCGCCGGAGGCCGACCGCCGTGTCGTGCTGTTCGCGCATGATGTCGGCGTGCCCGGCGTGCCGGGCGAGATCGCAGGTCACGTGGATGATGATCCGCTGCAGCGTCACGTCCTGCCGATCTGGCCACCACGGCACCTGCCCCGGCGCGTCGAGCGGCAGCTGGTCGATCGTCTGGTCGGCGAACGCGCCGACCCGGCGATACAGGTCGATCAGCCCGTCCTTCGTCTCGTCCTCACGGGCGTACCAGTCTGCCTGCGGGTCCTCGTCGAACGCCGTCAGGGGGACCAACTCGTCGGGCGTCGGGAATTCGCGACCGAAGGTGGGCCCGAAGTAGCCGGCTTCGACATTGAGGCAATGCTTGACCAGGCCCAGCAGGTTGTTGCCGGTCGCCGTGCGGGGCAGCCTGACCTCCCGTTCGCTGAGCCCGTCGAGCTTCCAGATGAGGTCTTCGCGGTTCCCCCGGAGGTAGGCGTGCAGCGCGGCCTTCGGATCGCTCAGATCTGCCATGCGCGCCAGTCTTCCCTATCCGCCGCGCCCAAGCGGACCCTCGGTGGGGCGGCGCCGGGGCGCCGGGCCCCCCCACCCCCCCCTAGGCCCGGGGGGGGGAGCGTCCCGGGGCACACGCGGTGGGCCCCCGGGCCCCGGCCGGGGCCGGGGAGCCCCCACAGGTGGGCGGTCC
>NZ_JBIALC010000014.1:0-55228 GCF_042873195.1 Micromonospora arida
GGGGGCGCGGCGGGGCTTGGGCGGGGGGGGGGCCGGGGGCCCCCCCCCCACCCCCCACCCCCCCCCCCCCCCGGCCCCCGGGGGGGGGCGGGCGCGGGGCCCCCCCCCCCCCCCACGACTCGATCTGCCCGGGGCTGTCAGCTTCCGGTGCAACTCGCTGTGGCCCCGCTGCCGCTGCCGGTGCCCTGGAAGCCGAAACTGGTGGCCTGACCTGCGGCCAGTCGCCCGTTGTAGCTCTGGTTGGCGACCGTGATGGTCCCGCTGGTGCCGCTGCTGACCCCGTTCCAGAGCGAGCTGACCGACGCGCCGCTCGGCAGGATGAGGGTGACCCGCCAGCCGGTCAGCGCCGTTGTTCCCGCGGTGACGCTGACGTTGGCGACGAATCCGCCGTTCCACTGGTCCTGGACGGAGTAGACCGCGGTGCAGCCGGTGGTACCGGTCGGCGGCGGTGTGGTGGGAGGCGGTGTGGTGGGAGGCGGCGTGGTGGGCGGCGTGCCGTCGTCGAGCGTCAGGTTCTTCTGCTGGACGCTCCACTGGCTGCGGCACAGACCGCAGTCGGCGCCGACGAAGTTGCGCCCGGCGGTGGTGTCGCCCTTCAGGCGCCACTTGAGGTAGAGAGTCGCCACCCGGCCGAACTCGCCGCCGTTGGCCTGGTCGTAGGTGCCGCCATGCCCGACGTTCAGGTTGCCCATGAAGGCGGGCAGGCCCGCGGGCAGCTTGCCCCAGTCGTCCATGGCGTTCGGGTAGGCGATGTCACTGGGCCCGCCGACGAAGTAGGCGATCGGCTTGGTCAGTCTCCTGAGCTGGTAGTCGTCGGCGTCGTTGAGCAGACCGCTGCTGAAGATGCCGGTCGTGGTGACGCGCGGGTCGTTCGAGACGGCGTACGCCTCCAGACCTCCGCAGGAGAAGCCCGCGACGGCGACCTTGCTCGTGTCGATCTTGTTGTAGTACTTGCTGCCCTGCCGGGAGTTCTCGGCGATCGCCCAGTCGATGGACTGGGTGAGCATCTGGGAGCTGGTGGAGCCGGATCCGTTCGGGGCGCCGTTGGCGATGGCGAGGAAGCCGTGGGAGGCGATCTCGCGGAGGAAGTTGCCCTGGGACAGGCCGTTGGCCGAACAGCCGCCGTTGCCCCACACGACGATGGGCAGGCGTTCGGACGGGAGGGTCTGCGGCCGGAAGATGGTGTGGTTGGCCAGGGTGGCCGAGGTTTCGTAGTCGGCCGGATAGGGGCCGGAACCGCCGATGGCGGCGGACGCCGGTGTCCCGCCGAGCGCCATGATCACGGAGGTGACCGGGACGATGGCGGCCGCCAGCCCCGCGTAGATCTTTGCTCGCCTTCTCATCGACCCTCCAGCACACGTCACGGTGGTGCTCCCGGCGGCGGTCGTTCATTCACGCCTCGACGAGGGTGGTCAGCGCTGGCCACGAGTCGGGTCGACGTGGGCGCGAAGGCCATTCGGCCGCGGTCCGCACAGACAATCCGATGGGAGCTGGATGCAGTTACTATCATCGGTCGAATGACGACTGTCAATGTCTGGTCTGTCCTGACCAGCCGGGACGGGTCGGCTCGGCATGGCCTCGTCCCGCAGGGCGGGGGTAAGGCGCTACCAGGGGCGGAAGGGAGCACTATCGTTCTGGCGTGCACATCCGTTTTGACGTCCCCGCCGATCCCGCCTACCCGAGCCGGGTGGCCGCGGCGCTCGGCAACGTCCGGCTACGCAGATTCGGCTACATCGGAGCGGTCCTGACGGCGGTCGGGGCCATCGGTCTCGTTGTCTCGCGGGGGCTCGGGTGGGGCGAGCGGAGTTCACCGCTATGGACCGCGCTGGTCGTGGCCGGCGTGCTGTCGATGCTGTACCGGCCGTGGGTGCTGGCGCGCGCCCGACGCCGTTCCGGTAGCTACGCCGTCGAGGGCGCCTACGACATCACCGAAGACAACATCATGATGCGCAGCGGCTCGGAGTCCGGCGGCATCGCCTGGGACGGGGTTGCCCAGGTGCGGGACGCCGGAGATTTCTGGGTCGTGTACGTCGGCCGAATGCCGGCGACCGTGATCCCCCGCTGGCTGATGTCCGCCGAGGATGCCGAGACCTTGCGTACCTACATGACCGAACGAGGGCTGCTGCCCCGTCGCTGAACTCGGCTGCCGCACGCCGCCGGGGGATCGGGCTACCGCGTCCTAGTCGGTCACGAGGGGGCGCCGAGGAGTACCTCGTACTGGTAGAGATCATCGTTGGTGCCGGTGTGCCGGAAGCCGGCACGTTCGAGGGTCCGCCGGGAGGCGACGTTGTCGCCGGTGGTCTCGGCGACGACGCGGGACAGTCCGTGCGCTGTCGCGAGGTCCAGCAGGGCGGCGAGTGCCTCCGCCGAGTAGCCGTTTCCCCGGGCTGACGGGGCAAGGCCGTAACCGACCTCGATGCGTCCGTTCTCCGATCGACCCTTGAAACCGATTCCTCCGATGGCCTTTCCGTCGGCGGCGCGGGTGATCCGGTAGTGCCCGAACGGACGTCGGTCGCCGTAGGCGGCGGTGGCGGCGAGAAAGCCACGCACGCCGAGGACGTCGCCGTCGAAGGGGAAGTCCTCGGCCCAGTCATCCCCGGCCCCGGCGCGTCGCCCGACGATGCGTTCACCCTCTGCGGTGTCGATGGGGTGCAGGCGCAGTCGCGGCGTACGAAGCTCGGTCACGGGCAACAGCGAAGCAGCCCTCAGGAAACAGCACAAGCCGATTTACGCGCCCGGCACAGGCCGGCTTCGCGAAATCGAACCTCCGTGTCGGCGTCCCAGCCCCTGATCGTCTGTGGCTACCTATCCTCGACGGAGATGCACCGATCCGAGTAATGGCCGTCGGCCCGACGGCTCACAGGAGGCCGTCATGAGCACCAAGGATCGACCTGAGGGGATCAGCCCCACAGCTGTGGAGTCAGCACCAGGGCTTTGGCGGATCGATCTGCAACGGCACGACCTCAGCATCCCCGGGCGAGAAGTCATTCAGACCCGGGTGGAGTTCACTCCGGATTCGCCACCGTTCAAGCATTTCCACCCCGGCGAGGAAATCATCTGCGTTCTGCAGGGAACGCTCGAATATCGGCTGGAGGGGCAGCCACCCGTGGTGTGCAATCCCGGCGACGCGCTCACGGTCCCCTACGGTGTGCACCACCAGGCGCGCAATGTTGGCGAGGGTATCGCCGTCGAACTGGCCACGTACGTCGTCGAGAAGGGCAAACCACTTCTCACCAAGGTGGAGTGAGAACTCCACGGGCGGCCGTTGATCGACGGGTGCGGCGCTCGCGCCAAGGCCGCCCGCCACCATCAACGCCAGCGCATTACACCAACCGCCCAGCGCCAGGAGCACGGGGGCACGGGAAACCGCGGCGGCGGCACGAACCTTAAAGTGAACGGATGTCGGTCAAGCAGTTCCAAGTGACTTTCGACTGCGCCGAGCCTGTGCGCGTCGGTCGTTTCTGGTGTGAGGTGTTGGGGTACGTCCCGCCGCCGCCCCCGGAGGGGGTCGCCACCTGGGACGATGTCAATTCCGAGCAGGGTTCGTGGTTCGCGTGCAGTGACCCTTCGGGGGTGGGTCCGCGGCTGTACTTCCAGCGGGTGCCCGAGGGCAAAATCGTCAAGAACCGGGTGCACCTCGACGTGCGGGTCGGCACCGGGCTCGTGGGCGAAGAGCGACTGGCCGCCCTTGAGGCCGAATGCGCGCGGTTGATCCCGCTCGGCGCCGTACGCGGGCAGCTGTTGCTCGCCGACGGCGAGAACGAGTCGTGCCTCAACATGCAGGACGTCGAGGGCAACGAGTTCTGCCTCGACTAGGGCCTGGCTCCAGCCGAGGGGCGCTAGTCTCGGCCCTCATGACCTGGCTGCCCGAGGACTTCGTCCACCCCGTCCACGTGCCGGTGCCTGGCACCGCGTTGCATCTTCGGCCGATCCGCGAGGCGGACACCCCGCTCGACTACCCCGCCGTGATGGGCTCCCGTGAGCGCCTGTGGGAGATCTTCGGTCCGGCCTGGGCGTGGCCCAGCGAGACGATGACATACGAAGAGGACCGCGTCGACCTGCTGCGGCACGAGATGGAGATCGCCGCGCACCAGTCGTTCAACTACGCGTTGCTGGACGAGGGGGAGACGGCGATCCTCGGCTGCGTCTACGTCGACCCGCCGGAGCGCACCGGCTCCGACGGCGAGGTCTCCTGGTGGGTGGTGGACGACCTGGTGGGCAGCGAGGTGGAGGCCGCGGTCGACGCGCTGGTGCCGCAGTGGATCGCCGCGGACTGGCCGTTCCGCCAGCCCCGCTATCTGGGCCGCGACATCACCTGGCAGGACTGGCTGGCGTTGCCGCGCGTCCCCTGAGCGCGACCGAGCCTGATGGGGGCCAGGCGAGGTCGCCCGGCCCCCCTTCGGGCTCGGTCAGCCCAGGTACTTCTCCCACGGGCCGGTGATGGCCAGGGTGAGGCCCGGGTCCTGCATGTTGACGAAGAGCACCTTGCCGTCCGCGCTGAAGGTCGGCCCGCAGAACTCCGAGTCGTTGAGCTGGTTGCGGGCGATCGCGTAGGTGGGCCCGCCCGGGATCGTGCTGAGCACGTGCGAGGCGCCCGAGCCGTCCTCGGCGAGCACGAGGCTTCCCCACGGGGTGACCGTCACGTTGTCCGGGCCGTCGAAGGTGATGTCGGTGTACTTGACCGGCGTGCCCTCCTCGGACTGGGTCTGGTGCGGGAAGTACGTCACGAGCTGGATGGTCTGGTCCTTGAAGTTGTAGAACCAGACCATTCCGTCGTGCGGCGCCGCGTCCGCCGGCAGGTCACCCTCGTCCCAGGCGTACGAGTTGACCACGTACACGCCCTCGTCGGTGGCCCACACGCCCTCGAACTTGCGTCCACGGGTGACCTGGCCGTCGGCGAACTGCTCGCGCACCGACCTGGTGCGCGCGTCGCGGTCCGGCACCTCGATCCAGCGGACCGGGAAGGGGCGGCCCAGCTGGGCGGAGGTCAGGTAGGCGACGTCCGGCAGCACTGAACCGTCATCCATGATGATCTGCATCGCGGCGAGGACGCCGGCGTTCGGTGCGAGGCGGGTGAGCACGCCCGGGCCCAGCTTGACGCCGTGTGGCGCCGTCCAGCGGTAGAAGAGGCCGTTGGGCTCGTCGGCGTCCTCGGAGAGGTAGATCCGAGTGCGGTCCTTGTCGACGGCCACTGCCTCGTGGGAGTAGCGGCCCAGGCACTTGATCGGCTTCGGGTCGGCGCTGCCGTCGGCCCACACCTCGAAGACGTAGCCGTGGTCCTTCTGGTAGACGCCGGACCGGCCGCCCTCTTCCCACTTGTCGCCGGCCCGGTCCTCGGTCTCCTCGCAGGTGAGCCAGGTGCCCCAGGGGGTCGGTCCGCCGGCGCAGTTGGAGATGGTGCCGGAGAGCGCCACGAACTCACCCAGGTTGCGGCCCGCGAGGTCGGTCTTGATCACGGTGCAACCGCCGGCGTCGACGGCGCCCGCGTCGTAGACAGTGCCCTTGGCGTGCGGCACGCCGAACTCCGCCCCCGGGTCGATCTCGTGGTTCTGGATCAGGGTGTACCGGCCGTGGCCGGCGTCGTAGACGGCCATGCCGTCGTGGTCCGACGGGGTGGTGCCCTGACCGCGGTCGAGCCGGGTGACACCGGTCCGGGTGATCACTGTGTAGCGGAAGCCCTTGGGCAGGGCCAGGATTCCCTTGGGGTCGTCCACGAGCGGCGGGAAGGGCACGTTACCGGGCTTCACCGGCGGGTGCGGCCGGGCCGGGCTGGCCTGGGCCAGGGACGGCAGGCCACCCGCGACGGCAAGGCCGACGCCGGCGGCGGCGCCACTGGCGAGGAAGGTACGACGAGAGGAAGGCACGTGGATCAGCTCCTGGTCAAGACAAGTGCGACGACTGGCAGCCAACTCCTTCGGGCGGACGGCGACACGTCACCCGGGGGATCGCGCGGTGACATCGGAGTGAAGAGTTACCTGCGGTCCCAACCAAAGCCCGACTGAGGCCGGCGGCATCGGGGCTTGACCTTGACGCTGCGTCAACCCTCCATGCTGCCGCCATGAGCAATTCGCACACAACAGCTCAGGCCGAGCAACCCGCGATCCACGTGCACGGCCTGGAGAAGTCGTTCAAGCAGCTGAAGGTGCTGCGCGGCGTCGACATCGACGTCGCGCGGGGCAGCATCTTCGCCCTGCTCGGCTCCAACGGTGCCGGCAAGACCACAGTGGTGAGGATCCTGGCCACGCTCCTCGGGGCCGACGGCGGGACAGCCCGGGTCGCCGGCTTCGACGTGGCGACCCAGGCCGCCGACGTACGGCAGTCGATCAGTCTCACCGGGCAGTTCGCGGCGGTCGACGAGATCCTCACCGGGCGGGAGAACCTGATCCTGGTCGCCCGGCTGCGGCACCTCAAGGAGCCCGGTGCGATCGCGGACGACCTGCTGAGGCGTTTCTCGCTGACCGAGGCGGGCGCCCGGAGGGTGCGGACGTACTCCGGCGGCATGCGTCGCCGTCTCGACATCGCGATGAGCCTGATCGGGGACCCGCCGGTCATCTTCCTCGACGAGCCGACGACGGGGCTGGACCCGGAGGCGCGCATCGAGGTGTGGCAGGCGATCAAGGAACTCGCCCGTGGCGGCACGACGGTGCTGCTCACCACCCAGTACCTCGACGAGGCCGAACAACTCGCCGACCGGATCGCGATCCTCCACGAGGGACGAATCATCGTGAACGGCACCCTCGACGAGCTCAAGCAGCTCCTGCCACCCGCCGAGATCGAGTACGTCGAGAAGCAACCGACCCTCGAGGACGTCTTCCTCACCCTCGTTGGCGCCAAGACCGAGAAGGAACAACGATGAACAAGCACTTTGTCGGCGACACCACAGTCCTGCTGGGACGCTCACTGCGCCACATCGCCCGCAGCCCGGACACCATCATCACGACCGCCGTCATGCCGATCGCCTTCATGCTGCTGTTCGTCTACGTCTTCGGCGGCGCGATCGAGACCAGCTCCGACTCGTATGTGAACTACCTGCTCCCCGGCATCCTGCTCATCACGATCGCCTCGGGCATCTCGTACACCGCCTTCCGGCTCTTCCTGGACATGCAGGGCGGCATCTTCGAACGGTTCCAGTCCATGCCGATCGCACGATCCTCGGTGCTCTGGGCGCACGTGCTGACCTCGCTGGTCGCCAACCTGGTCTCGTTGGTCGTCGTCGTCCTCGTCGCTCTGCTCATGGGCTTCCGCACCGGCACGAGCGTGCTGGGGTGGCTCGCCGTCGCTGGCATCCTGGTGCTGTTCACCCTGGCGCTGACCTGGATCGCCATCATCCCCGGCCTCACCGCTCAGTCTGTGGACGGCGCGAGCGCCTTCTCGTACCCCCTGGTCTTCCTGCCGTTCGTCAGCTCGGCCTTCGTGCCCACCGCGTCGATGCCCGGCCCGGTGCGCGCCTTCGCCGAGCACCAGCCGGTGACCGCCATCGTCAACGCGATCCGAGACCTCTTCGCGCAGGAGCCGGTCGGATCGGGCATCTGGACCGCTCTCGCCTGGTGCGTCGGCATCCTCGTGGTGGCCTACCTCTTCGCCAACCTGACCTACCGCCGCAAGATCTCCTGAGCTGGATTCGAGTGGGGCCGAGCGACTTGAGGGGCAGGATCAGGGCATGCTGACGATCAGTCAACTCGCGGCGTACGCCGGCGTCACGGTGCGGGCGGTACGGCACTACCACCAGATCGGCCTGCTGCCGGAGCCCGAGCGGGACGCCTCGGGTTACCGGCGGTACAGCGCGGGGGCGGTGGTGTCCCTCATCAGGATCCGGATTCTCGCCAACGCCGGCGTGCCGCTGTCCCAGATCGGTCAGATGCTGGAGGCCGACGCGTCGACCTTCGCGGCCGCGGTCGAGGAGATCGACAGGCAACTGGGCGACGAGATCGCACGACTGGAGGCCAGCCGGAAGCAGATCGCGCAACTCGCCGCCGGGGATCGGCTGGCGCTCGCACCAGAGGTGATCACCTACCTCGACCGGCTCCGGGACATCGGCGTCTCCGAGCGGGTGGTGGCGGGTGAGCGGGACAGCTGGATCCTGATGTCGGCTCGCTGGCCCGATCGCGTCCGCGAATGGATGCCCGGCAAGATCGCGCAGCTCGACGACCCGCAGCTCATTCGGCTCTACCGGATCCTGTCGGAGATCTTCGAGAGCGACACCGGCGACGACGCGCTTCTGGTGGAGGCCGCCGACATCCTGGCGAGCCTCGCCGAGCAGGCATACCGCTCTGGTGAGATCGACCTCGGTGAGGTGGCGCAGGACGATCTACCGTTCGACCTTCTGGACGCCTTGGCCGTCGAGTCGGACCCGCGGGTGCAGCGACTGCTGGATCTGATGCGCGAGCGCGGCTGGGATGGTCTGGCGCGGCTGGAGCGGCTGGCAGAGCCGTCCACCTGATCGACTGTCAGCTCTGTTGGTAGTTGACCGCGGCGAACCCGCAGGGCTGGTGCAGGTGCAGGTAGTAGGCGCCCTCGCCGAACTCGTCCAGGTCCGCGCCGCCGATCAGGCCCACGTAGTCCATCGGCTCCCCGCACCCGGGGCAGTCGGCGTGCTCGGCGTCCTGGATCCAGTCCGGTCGGCCGCCCAGGGTGGAGCCGCCCTGGTTCCAGGCACTGGCCTGGTACGGGCTCGCCAGGGCCGGCCCCGCAACCGGGAGTAGGGTCGGCGGGTCCTCCGGTCCGGTATCGCCGCCCAGGTAGCTCGGCCGGGTGTTGTCGGCCCACCAGGTGGTGGCACCGGCCGGCGTGACCCGGCTGTACAGCGTCGTGTAGCAGGCGCAGAAGTGGCAGGTCTCGACGACCAGGCGGCCGGACCAGCCGGTGTGGGCCAGCGCGGCGCCGATGGCGGGGTCGGTGGTGTCGAGGTCGGCGGCGACCCAGAGCGGGGACGCGCACCAGGGGCAGGCGGATCGGTCCGCGGACGCTGGCGCGTCCCGCATGACCCACCGGTACGCGACGTCAGCGCACAGGTCCCGTCGGTTGCCGTCCGGGCCGATCGTCCAACCGCCCTCGGCCGCGTAGCTCAGCACCCCCACGTGCAGGTCGTCAGCACCGGCTGGCGGGTGCGTCGACCAGCGACGCAGGGCGTCCTCGGCGAGCGGGTGAGCGCTGTGGGCCAGGATGAGGAGCAGATGGTTGAGTCGGTCCGGCGTCCGCCCGCCGTCGACCTGCTCGATGACCCGGCCGACCACGTCGGCGCCCGCCGCCCGGTACAACGTCGCCGGCCACAGCAGATCGAGGTCGAGCAGGGCCCCGTGGTACGGCGACAGTCTCTGCGGATCGGCGGCGGCGATCTCGCCCAGCTCCTCGATCGCGTCGTCGTCCTCGTCCGCCGCTCTCCTGATCAAATCCTCGATCACCAGCGGATGTTAGCTCCCAGCTCCGACGCTCAGCGTCCCGCTGCCGGGGCCGGCTGAGGTCGACGATCTGTGGACGTGTCGGGTGTGTCGCGCCACCAGCGGCGGGACGCCAGCGCCGCCAGCCCGGCGCCGGCGGCGTTGAGCAGGACGTCGTCCACCGACGACACCCGGTCCAGCCGCAGGACGTACTGGGCGGTCTCCACCAGGACCGAGCAGCCGGCCGCGAGAGCCAGGACGCGCGGCACCGACGCCAGCGCCGGGAACCGCAGCGGGGCGAAGAACCCCAGGGCCGCGAAGACCAGCAGGTTGCCGACGACCTGGACCGTCGCCGTCAGCGGCCCTCCGTCGGAGAAGATCGTGAACAGGTCGCGCAGCGGCACCACTGTCACCCGGCCGGGGACCGCGCCGGCCTGGTCACCCGGCAGCATGATCATCCATACCCAGGGGATCGTGCCGTAGACGATGCCGACATCGGCCAGCGACGTGCGCCATGCCGACGTGGTGCCGGCGGCGCGTCGGCGGCGGGCCAGGGCCCACACCGCCAGCACGGCCAACGGCAGGACGATGACCGTGATCAGGACGACGCCGTTGAACGTACCGAACCAGCCGTGCCAATCCCTGACCATCCGACCCCCGCCATTCGCCCAGCCCCGAACCTACCCGGCCCGGGTGGCGGGCGATCGCCCGTTTGTGGCACCCGCGCGCCGGGCACACACCAGCGTGGCGATTGAACGAGCCCCGCAGATCCTGTTCATCCAGGGTGCCGGTGCCGGCGTACACGACGAATGGGACAACAGGCTGGTCGACAGCTTGCGCCGTGAGCTCGGGGACGGGTTCGAGGTCCACTACCCGCGGATGCCCGACGAAGCCGATCCGGGCTACGCCACCTGGGGCGTAGCCATCCGGCGGGAGATTGCGGCGCTGGACGACGGCGCGATCGTCGTGGGTCACTCGGTCGGCGGGACGCTCCTCGTCCACACGCTCGGCGAACGGCCACCGGAGCGGGCGCTCGGTGCGATCGTGCTGATCGCCGCCCCCTTCGTCGGTGCTGGCGGCTGGGCCGGTGAGGAGTTCGAACTGCCGCCCGATCTGGGCGCAAGGCTGCCGCCCGGAGTGCCGGTGCACGTGTTCCACGGCCTCCAGGACGACACGGCGCCACCGTCACACGCAGATCGGTACGCCGCAGTCATCCCGCAGGCGCACCTGCACCTGCTCCCCGGTCGCGATCACCAGCTGAACGACGATCTGAGCGAGGTGGCGACGGTGATGCAGCGCGATCTGGCGACCGCAGCGGATCGTGCTCTGCCGCGGCTGTCGCTCGTCCGACCCGAAGCTGGTGTTCAGCGCATCACGGGCTCATCGGTTGACGTTGAGAGGGACCGCTCTTTTCGGGATGCGGCGACGGGCGAGGTGCCTGATGCCGGTAACGGCGGCCGCGATCACCGTGATGAGGATCGCCAGGGGTAGCGGCTGACCGTCGAAGTGCTGCATCGCCGTGTTGACGAGCAGCGGGTCGGGGATGAGCCATCCGGCCAGGAAGCCGGTGAGTCCGACGCCGACGATCACGGCGGGCCGGTGGCGGCGGACCGCGAAGGCGGCGACGACAGCGGCGGTGGCGGCAGCGAGGATTCCAATGACCGTCGGCACGGCGTCGAGAACGTAGACGCCGTGGCGTCCCCACTCACCGGTGCCTTTCCAGGCGAGGACGCCGAGCGGGACGAGGGCCCACCAGAACAGGCGCGGCCGGGGCGCGGTCCACCGCTCGCGGGCGGCGATCGCGAGCAGGACGAGGGTCGAGACCGGTACGGCGTACGTGAGGAGTTGTTGGCCGGGGTTGGTGCCCATGCCGGTGCCGTTGAGCACGTCGATGACGAACCAACCAACGGTGACCGTCAGGAATATGGCTTGCAGGGTGAGGGCTGTCCGGTTCGCGCCGCACAGCCAGGCGATCAGCGGTGCGAGGGGCAGCAGGCCGAGAGCGACTATCTGCGGCCAACTGGAGATGACGGCCGGCATGTCGGTGGCGAGGACAGCGCCGGTGAACAGGTCCAGGGTGTCACCGGCGGGCCGGGTGCCGGCGGCGACGAGCAGGGCACTGAGTCCGGTGGTGAGGGCCGTGCTGGTGACGGGCGTGGTGAGTCGCAGCCGGATCGCCAGGGCGATGATGTTCAGCGCCTCGTGCGGGCTCGGGTGTCGGCGGCCGTGGTCGAGGTCCAGCAGCAGCCCGAGCAGTTCCTCGCCGCGGGCGGTGCGGTGCGTGGCTGGCAGCAGGCGCAACAGCCGTCGATATCGTCGTTCCAGAGGGCTCATGCCCGGGCCCATCAGATGGCCCCGAGGCGCGGGGCGTTGCGGGCGGCACGCTTGTTGAGGCGCTCCTCGGCGAGCCGGACCGCGGCGGCCATCCGCTGGCTTTCAGCGCGGATGGCGTCTGCCCCCGCGTCGGTCAGTTTGTAGAAACGGCGCAGCCGGCCCTTCTCCACCTCGTCGTGGTCGGGGGCGATGAGCCCTTGGGTGACGAGGCGGTCGAGGGCCCCGTAGAGGGTGCCGGCGCGTAACCGGATCCTGCCGCCGGTCATTTCGTCGACCTCCGTCACCACGGCGTAGCCGTGCCGAGGTTGGTCGGCGAGGGCAGAGAGGATCAGGAACGTCTGCTCGCTGATGTCCATGCGCTATATGTATCGCACCACGATATATATAGCAAGGATGTCCGCGTTGACACGGCGAGGCCGTGATCGGTGCGAGAGGCCGCCGGTCGTGCCGCCCCGGGAAGCTCGTGGGGTCGGCACGACCGACCGATCGTGGGGTGGTCAGCTGCGGGTGGACCACCGCTGGTTGGTGCCGCCGTTGCAGGCCCAGAGGATGAGCTTGGTGCCGTTGGCGGTGCCGGCGCCGTTGGCGTCGAGGCAGAGCCCCGATTGGACGCCGGTGAGGGTGCCGTTGGAGTTGAGGTTCCACTGTTGGTTGGTGCCGCCGTGGCAGTCCCAGATGATGGCCTGGGTGCCGTTGGTGGTGCCCTGGCCGGAAGCGTCCAGGCACTTGTTGCCGTACACCTGGAGTTGTTTGCCTGCGGTGTAGGTCCAGCGCTGCGCGGCGCTGTTGCTGATGCAGTCCCAGAGCTGGACCTGGGTGCCGTTGGTGGTGCTGCCGTTCGGTACGTCGATGCAGCGGCTGGACTGGGCGCCCACGACCTGGACGTTCTGTTGCGGGTTGCTGCCGCCGGCCGGCGCGTAGGCGGCGGCGTTGATGTTGGCCTGGACGGCGTTCTCGGTGGCGGCCGTCGGGTAGCCGGACGTCAACACACCCTCGAAGAAGGTGCCGCGACCGGTGATGCTGTTGTCACCGCCGATGCCGAGCAGGATGGCGCCTTCCTTCTTCATCGGGTGGTAGCCGTTGGGGCGTGGCCCGTCGAAGTAGGTCGTCAGGCTGCCCGACTGGGCGTTGCCGCCCCGGATCGCCCAGTGGTTCGGCTCGCCCTTGACCATGGCGGTGACGAAGCGGTGGTTGATCGACGCGATGTTGTTGTAACCCGCGTTGACTCCGGAGAACAGCCCCCACTCCAGGTCGGCCATGATCCAGGGGCCGGCTCCTGCCCCGTAGCCCCACTGCTTGTTGGCGCCGAAGTAGACGGTCTCCATGATGGCGCGTTCGTCGGCGAGGTTGTTGGTCTGCGCGTTGCCGTAGTCGAAGCAGCACCACTGGTTGTAGTGCGTGCCGTCGACGACCGCGTAGATGCCCTCGGGCTGGTCGCCGGTCGCGACACCGTTGGTGTTGTTGTTGCGGTAGCCGGTGCCGGGGGCGATGTAGACGCCGTACGCCTTCTGGCCGCCGACCGTGACCGGTGCCGCCTTCGCGTCGGCGAGGTTGTCCCATCCGCCAGGGGCGGGCCCGGCGAAGCCGCCGGGGGGTGCCTGCGTGAGGCGGTTGTTACGGCCGGACTGGTCGTAGATGATCGTGATGACGCAGGTGGTGTTGGCGCAGAACGTGTCCTGGGTGGCGGCGTTGGCGTAGCCACCCTCGCTGAGCACGCCGACGTCGCGGGTGGTGTTGTCCGACGATCGTCGGACCTGGTAGAGCGGGCCGTTGTAGGCGCCGTACAGCGCGCGGGTGGTGCTGTGGGCGGCCACGCACGGCGTGCCGCCGGAGGCGTAGATGTCACACGGGCCCGTGCCGGCGGCGTGGGCGACGCCCGGCGGGTCCGAGACCACGTAGGCGCCAGCGCCGACGACGAGGACGAACAGGGTCCCGGCGGCGGCCATCAGGCGACCCAGTTTTCTCTTCACTTTCATCGGATCCTTTCGGGTGCGTGGTGGAGGTGGGTGCGGCGACATTGACGTCACACGTCATACCTGTGACATTAATGGTCGTCCATCGATTAGCGCTAGTTGGCACGCGTTGGTCATCGATCGATGAGCCTGAGGACAGATATGCTGGTCGGCAGAGCAAGGTGCGTCCCCGTGTCGGGGCAAAAATCGATTCGAGGGCGACTGATGAACATCGGGGAAATCGCCCGTCGGGCGGGGGTGTCCCGCAGCACCGTCTCCTACGTGCTCAGCGGAAAACGCAGCGTGTCGGAGGCGACCCGGCAACGGATCCAGTCGGTCATCGACGAGTTGGACTACCGGCCGAACGCCAGCGCCCGTGCTCTCAAGGAGGGGCGCACCCGCACCCTCGGGCTGGTCATCCCGCCCGCGAGTCAGCGGTTGACCGACATGCAGCTGGGCTTCGTCGCCAGCGTCGTCGAGGCCGCCGCCCGCCACGACCTCGACGTGCTGCTGTCCCCCTCCGGTGGCGACCATGACCGGTCGTTCGAGCGGATCGTCACCGGGCGTCGGGTGGACGGCGTGGTCCTCATGGAGATCCGGTTGGCGGACGACCGGGTGACCCGTCTGACCAAGGCCGGGCTGCCGTTCGTCACCATCGGCCGGACCGCCGAGCCGCACGGGATGAGCTGGATCGACATCGACTACGCCGGGCTGATCGCCCGGTGCGTGCAGCACCTGGCCGACCTGGGGCACCGGCACGTGGCACTCGTGAACCGGTCCGCCGAGTTGGTGGCCGCCGGGTACGGCCCCAGCCATCGCGCGCTGACCGGCTTTCGTGCGGCGGCGGTGGAGCGGGGGTTGACCGGCGTGGAGGTGTGCAGCGGCGACGACACCGCCTCCGGCGAGGCGTGTATGGAGCAACTGCTCGCGACACACCCGGAGGTCACGGCGGTGGCCACCATCAACGAGGCCGCACTGCCCGGAATGCAGCGCGCGTTGACCGGCGCCGGGTTGTCCGTGCCACGCGACTTCTCCGTCACCGGAGTCGCCGCGCAGCACTGGGCGGAGGATTTCCGCCCGCCGCTGACCGCCGCCGACGTGCCGATGGTCGAGATGGGCGCCGAGGCGGTGTCGCTGCTTCTGGAGATCATCGCGGCTCCCGGCGCCGTGCCACGACACCGCCTGTACAGCCCGCCCATCTCGTTGCGTTCCAGCACCGGCCCGGTCCGGGGCCGCTGATCCGACCGGCTACCCGCCCCTGACCCGCCGCTCCTCCTGGGCGGCGGCGAGGATGAGATAGCTGCTGGCGGTCCAGGTGTAGGCGCGGTCCCGCAGCCCGGTGCCGGTCTCGGCGTCGAAGTTCTCCGCGAAGCCGGACTTCTCGCACAGCGCGAGGAACCGCCGACTGATGTCGTCGGCGATCCTGGTCTGCCCGGCCCGGCGCAGGCCGTCCTCGACGAGGACGGTGGAGGGCGCCCAGATCGGGCCCCGCCAGTAGCCGTCGGCGAGGTAGTGGGCCGAGTCCGTCGGCTCGGTGGCCAGACCGTGCGTGGTCAGGTGGGTTTCGACGCCGCGCGCCAGTGCGGCGGCGACCGGGGCCGGGAGGTCGGCTCCGAGTGCGACGGGCATCAGGTCGAGCAGGCTGCGGCTCCTTCGTCGGTGCCCGGTGCGGGGGTCACGGGCGGTGAAGCGTTCGCCGTCCCACAGGTCGCGCAGCATGGCCCCGTGGATCCGGTCGGCCTCCTGCCACCAGCGGTCGGCGGGCTCACCCAGCTCGGTGGCGAGGTCGGCGAGGCAGCGAAGCTGCGCGACCAGGAACGCGGCGAGGTCGGCCGTCTCCAGGACCCGGTTCTCGTCGAAGGTGGTGGCGTTGTCCCAACCGCTGTCGTTGCCGTGCTGATAGTGCGGCAGGTCGTGGCCGGGGGCCCGCCGCGCGTCCAGCCAGAACTCGGTCCAGCGGGCGAGCCGGTCGTACGTCTGCGCCAGCGCCAGCCGGCTCGGCGGCTGGGGAAGGCGTCGGCGCAGGTGACGGAGGGCCCAGCCGTGGATGGGGGGCTTGACGTAGTTGTGCAGGACCTCGGAATGGGTGACCGAGTCGGGGAGGGCGCCGGTCTCGTCCTGGTGGTCGAAGGGCAGCTGGAACTGGTGCCAGGCCAGCTCCGGGTCGCCGGCCGCCAGGGCGATCGCGTTGAAGCAGTGGTCCCAGCTCCACACCTTGTCCATCCAGTGCTTGGACATCAGGACGGCCGGCCGGGTGACGAAGCCGGCCGGGGCGACCGTGGCCGACCACAGGACGTACGCGGCCAGCTCGGCGGCCGGGGTCTCCGGGCCGCGCCAGGGCGCGATCGCGTCGACGAACGCGGTGAACTCCGCGAACCGGTCGCGGCACAACTGCTCGAAGGCGACGGCTCCGACGTACGGGCGGCGGGCGGTGGCGTACTCCTCGATCGCGATCTCCCAGGGCTGGTCGCCGGTAAGGTCCAGGGAACGGTCGGCGGTGCCGAGCGCCTGCGCGCCGTCGGTCCGCGGCAGAGCGCCGGAGAGCACCGTGATGCGGTAGCGGCGACCGGTCTCGTACGAGGTGAACACGTGTGATCCGTCGACCGGATCGGCGTACAGGTAGGTCCCGCTGAACGGGGTGAGGGTGTGCGCGGCCGCGGCCACCCGCAGGCCGAGCCGGTGGCCCCGGATCCGCAGGGTGTCCGGCCCGTCGTAGACGGCCTCGATTCGGTCGGCCCCGTTGCGCCAGGTCAGCAGCGCGGGCGTGGCGACGACGGTGGTGCCGGCGACCGTTGGGGTGAGCCGCAGTACGGGGTGCAGCCCGGTCTGGTGGGAGACCAGGTGCAGGTCGTCGGCGTACGTCTTCTCGGCTACCACCGGGGAGATGTTGAACCAGGATCCGCGGTAGCTGAAGGGGATGTCCTGGATTCCGAACTCCGGACCGGACGGGGCGACGGTCATGGGTGGCGGGTGCCTTTCTGTGGTGCGGGTGGTCAGTCCTCGACCGCCGCGGATGGTCAGTCCTTGACGGCGCCGGCGGTCACGCCCATCGAGACGTACCGCTGGGCCAGGATCAGCAGCGCGGCGGCGGGGATCGAGGCGACGACGGCGGTGGCCATGATGGCGTTCCACTGCTGGTTGTTGTTGCCGATGTAGTGGTAGATGCCGAGGGTGATCGGCTGGTGGTCGCCGCCGCCGGCCAGGGTCGAGGCGAAGATGAAGTCCGACCAGGACCACAGGAACGCAAAGAGCGACACCGTGACGATCGAGTTGCGGCTGACCGGCAGCACGACCGACCAGAAGGTCCGTAGCCGACTGGCGCCGTCGACCACGGCGGCCTGGAGCAGTTCCTCGGGGATGCCGGACATGAAGGCCGTGAAGATCAGGACAGCGAACGGCACCGCGAGTGTGGTGTCGGCCAGGATCAGGCCGGGCAGCGTGTTGAGGATGCCGAGGGTGAGGTAGATGGCGTAGAAGCCCATCGCCATGATGATCCCCGGGATCATCTGCGCGATCAGCAGCAGGAAGCTCAGCGCCGGGCCGCCGGGTGGCCGGAGCTTCGCCAGCGCGTAACCGGCGGGCGCGGCCAGCGCCACGGTCAGCGCCACAGTGCCGAGGCCGACCAGGAAGCTGGTGCCGAGGTACGGCAGTTGCTGGTCGAGCACCGCCCGGTAGCCGTCCAGGCTGCCGTTGGTGGGGAACAGGTGCGGGGGACTGGTCCGCATGTCCTGGTCCCGGGTGAAGGACACATTGATCATCCAGTAGACGGGGAAGAGCATCAGCCCGGTCAGCACCAGGCCGACGCCGGTCTTCCACCAGGCCCGAGGCGTCGAGGTGGTCATCGCAGCTGCTGCCTCCGCTCGATCCGGATGTAGACGAGGCCGGCGATCAGAGCCAGCACGATGAGCAGGTTCCCGATGGCCGCGCCGGGGCCGAACTCGGGCAGCAGGTTGCCGAAGCCGAGCCGGTACGACCAGGTGGCGAGCGTTGCCGAGGAGCCGGTCGGGCCGCCCTTCGTCATGATCCAGATGATGTCGAAGACCTTCAGCGTGTAGATCAGCCCCAGCAGCAGCGTGATCAGGGAGACGGGACGCAGCAGCGGGAAGGTGATCCCCCAGAACCGTTGCCACCCCGTCGCACCGTCGAGCGCGGACGCCTCGTACATCTCGGTCGGGATCGCCTGTAGGCCGCTGTAGAGCACCACCAGGTTGAACGGGATGCCGATCCAGACGTTCGCGATGATCACCGAGGTGAGTGACCAGCCCGGCGAGGTGAGCCAGTTGACCGGGTCGATCCCGACGACGCCCAGCGCCGCGTTGACCAGCCCCGAGTCGCTGTTGAGAAGCCACGACCAGGTCGACGCCGAGACGATCAGCGGCAGCAGCCACGGTACGAGGATCAGCGCCCGCAGCGTGCGCGACAGCGGGAAGTGCTGGTGGAAGAAGAGGGCCAGGGCCATGCCGATGGTGAACTGGAAGGCGAGTGAGGTCGCGGTGAAGACCACTGTGTGCGTCAGCGTCGGCCCGAATGCGGGGTCGGTCAGGACCGTCCGGTAGTTGTCGAGGCCGGCGAAGGGTGCTCCGCCCTGCACGAACGAGCGGACGGTGTACTCCCGCAGGCTCAACTCGACGTTGCGATAGAGCGGGTAGGCGTAGAAGGCAGCCAGGTAGATGGTCACGGGTGCCAGGAAGCCCCACGCCCACCATCGGCTGGGGCGGCGGGCACGGGACGGGGGAGGCCCGGGTGGGGCGGCGGTCGCCGCCCCACCCTGGTCCCGTACGGCGGTGGAGGTCTCTGTCGTGGAGGGCATGGTGTCGGTTCGGATCGCTTACCTGGTCGTGGCGGCGGTCTGCGCGGCGGCCAGTGCCTCCTGTGGCGACTTTCCGCCGCTGAGGGCCGACTGCACAGCGGTCCACAGCGCTTCGGAGATCTTCGGGTACTTCGTGCCGAGGTCGTCACCGGTGCGGCCCTTGGCTGCCCGGACCGCCTCCACCCAGACCTTGAGCTTGGGGTCCGCGGTGGCCTGTCGCTCCTGTACGGCGGCGACGGGCGCGACGTAGGAGAGCGTGGTGTCCGTGGTGAGGAGGTTCTCGGCGTTCGTCAGGCAGGTGACGAGCTTCTGCGACGTCTCGTACCGGCCGGTCTTCTTCTGCACCGGGATGGAGACGAACTCACCGCCGGTGGGCGCCGGGGCCGGGCCGCCCGCGCTGGCCGGGATCGCGATCGTGCCGTACGAGAAGCCGAGCTTCTCCGCGTTGGCCAGCTGCCAGGTGCCGTTCTCGGCGAACGCGTAGTCGCCGGTGGCGAACTCCTGCCAGCTCGTGGTCTGGGTGTTGTTGATGACGGAGTTCGGAGCGTGGCCCTGCTTGAGCCAGTCGGTCCAGAGCGTCAGCGCGGACACCGCCTGCGGCGAGTCCAGACTGGTCAGTTGAGCACCCGATCCCCAGAACCAGGGCAGGAACTGGAAGCTGCCCTCCTCGGTGCCGATCGCGGAGAAGGTGATGCCCTTCTTCCCCTTGGCCTTGACCTTGGTCAGTGCCGCGGTCAGTGAGGTCCAGTCCTTGACGGTGGCGGGATCGACGCCGGCCGCGGTGAGCAGATCCTTGTTGTAGTAGAGGGCGAGGGTGTTCGCCCCGATCGGCACCCCGTAGGTCTTGCCGTCGCTCTGGCCGGCGCCGAGCAGGTTCTTCTCCATGGCCGAGACGTCCAGCTTGTTGTCGTCGGTGGTGGTGAGCGCACCGGCTTCGGCCAGAGTTGAGATGACCGGGTTGTCCACGATCAGCACGTCGGGTGAGTTTCCCTGCTGGGCGGCGAGCAGCGCCTTGTTGGTCAGGTCGGTGGTGTCGTAGCCGGTCCGCTCGACCGTCACCCCCGCGGAGGTGCCGCACTTCTTGAGCAGCGCGACCCACTCGGAGTCGTCGGCGAACTGCGGATACGGGTCCCAGACGAGGTAGGCGCCACCGTCGGCGGGGCCGTCGGCGGACGACGAGCAGGCGCTGCCCGTCACTGCGGCGAGAGCTATCACGGCGACGGCGGCGAGGCGCCGCCGACGACTGAGTCCGGTCATGTGGTGCCTCACTTCAAATCGATCGTCAGGTGGGTGTGTCGGTTGATCGTCGCGGGTTGGACCAGTCCAACCATGAGGCGAATCGATTCGACGAATCGGTTCGCCCGAAGATAGGTCTGGCCGTACCCAGGGGTCAAGGGCCAGTTGGTCGAGCCGGGAGGATCGCTGGGAAACGAGGGCGTCACCGCGCGGTCACTTCATTGACATGGTTCAGTTCCCGGTCCTACGATCCGTGCGAATCGATTCGCAAGTGCTGCCCTCCGGAGAGCGTCCCCCGCGCCCCACCAAGGAGCCGCCCGTGAAAACCCCGTCCCGCAGCAGGTCAGGACGAGCCCGCGTGTTCGTGGCCCGACTCGTCGTCGGCCTGCTCGCCGCCGCTGCCGCCGTCACCGTCGTCCCGCCCTCCGCCCAGGCCGCGGACGAGTCGATCAGCGTCAACTTCGCCACCACCAACGGTGCGCCGACCTACCGCGCCTCCGGCTGGATCTACGGCATGACCGAGAACGCCAGCGGTCCGGCCGACCACTTCTACCGGGACGTCAAGTTCCAGCACATGCGTGCCGGCGGCGCACAGCTCCCGGGCAGTGGCTGGGTCGGCGGAACCTACGACCGTCGCTGGAACTCCACACTCGCCCAGGCGCGTCGGACCACTGCACTCGGCGGGAAGTTCATCATCCTGCCGCACGACCTCTGGGGTGCCGACGGCGCCGGAATCTCCCGCTTCCCCGGTGACAACGGCAACTGGACCGACTACGACAACTTCCTGACCCGCCTGATCAACGACGTCCGGGCGTCCGGCCTGTCGGTGCAGTGGGACATCTGGAACGAACCCAACATCACCATCTTCTGGAACCGGCCGATCTCCCAGTACCTCGAACTGTGGCGGCGGACCTACCAGCGCATCCGGGCGGAGTTCCCCAGTCAGCTCATCGTCGGGCCGAGCTGCGCCTGCGTGCCGTCGACCACACACACGTTCTGGAACCAGTACCTGGACTTCGTCCGCTCGACCAACACGGTGCCGGACATCATCAGCTGGCACTCGCTGCCCGGTGATCCGGTCGCGAACGTCGCCGCCGCCAACGCCACCCTCGACCCGCGCGGCATCGCCCACCCACGTCCGTACCAGATCAACGAGTACGGCGCGCCCGACGAGCAGAACCCGGCCGACGGCGCCTGGTACATCGCGCGCCTGGAGCGGGCCCGGGCCGACGGCCTGCGGGCGAACTGGGCCAGCGGCGGCAGCCTGCACAACGACCTCGGCAACCTGTTGATCCGTAACTCGGCCGGCCAGCACCAGCCGAAGGGGGAGTGGTGGAACTACCGCTACTACGCCTCCCAGGTCGGAGAGATCGTGGCGGTGACCCCCAGCCAGTCGTACGACGCTCACGCCACGAAGGCGGCCGGGGTGGCGAAGGTGCTGGTCGGCGGTGGTCGTACCACCGGGAACCTGACCGTCAACCTGCAACGTCTGGACACCACCAGCGGCATCGTGCAGAACAGCCAGGTCCGGGTCCTCACCCAACGCATCCCGCACAACGGTGGCGGCGCGGTGGCGGGGCCGGTCACGGTCTCGAACAACGTGGTCGGGGTGTCCAACAACAACGCCACGGTGACCCTGCCGTACACCAACCAGAACGACACGTACACCGTCACGCTGCTGCCCCCCTCGGACGGTGGCTTCCAGTCGGTGGCGGTGGCCCAACACTCGCAGCAGTGTCTGAACAACGCCGGTCTGAGCACCGCCGACGGCAACGTCCAACAGCAGAACTACTGCGACGGCGGTGACCAGCAGCTCTGGAACTTCGTCCCGGTCGCGGGCGTGGCCAACACCTACACCGTGGTCAACCAGCAGAGTGGCAAGTGCCTCGACGTCAGCGGCGTGTCCACCGCCGACGGCGCGGCGGTGCACCAGTGGACCTGCCTCAACAGCTCCAACCAGCAGTTCGCTCTGCGCAAGGTGACCTACTCGGGCAACGACTCGCACGACTACCAACTCGTCGCCCGGCACAGTGGCAAGTGCGTCGATGTCAACGCGGTCTCCACGGCGGCCGGCGCACTGGTCCACCAGTGGACCTGCAGGGCGGTCAACCAGGGCAGCCCGTTGAACCAGACGTGGCGGCTCCTGGGGCGGTAGGCCTCCCGGGGGAGGTGGGTGCGCTGGCGGTCCGCCCAACGGTCAGCGCACCACCCCGCTACTGCATTCATTGACATGAATTGAACAAAGGTCATACGATTCGCTGCGAATCGATTCGCATCGCCACCACCCTCCCGTGGCGCGTCGACAATCCCCCGCGCTTCCACGACTCCGAGGAGCCACCTCGTGCGAAATCCGTCCCCCCTCGGGCCAGGAAAGGCCCCTGATCTCATCCCGAGGCGTCGGCGCGCCCGCCGTCTGAGCGCCCTGGCGGGTGCTCTCGTCGCCGTTCTTGTCGGCATCGGCGCCACCCCCGGTGCCCCGTCACCGATCGCCGAGGCCGCCGCCGCCCCGATGGCGGCCGCCATCCAGCCGGGGCAGAGCACCCCGATCGTCGGTACGCCGTCCGGCCGCTGCCTCGAAGTGCCCAACTCCAGCACCACCAACGGCACCCAGACGCAACTCTGGGACTGCAACGGCAGCGCCGGCCAGACCTGGACGTGGACGTCGACCAAGCAACTCCAGGCGTACGGCAACAAGTGCCTGGACGCCTCCGGCCGCGGCACCGCCAACGGCACCCAGGTGATCATCTGGGACTGCAACGGCCAGAACAACCAACAGTGGAACGTCAACAGCAACGGCACCATCACCGGCGTGCAGTCCGGGCTGTGCCTCGACGCCAACGGCGCCGCCACCGCGAACGGCACCAAAATCATCCTCTGGGCCTGTAACGGCGGCGCCAACCAGCAGTGGGCCTCGCCGACCACCACCACCCCGCCGCCGACCAACCCGCCGACCGGCGCGCGTCCGTGCGACATCTACGCCTCCGGCGGCACCCCGTGCATCGCGGCGCACAGCACCACGCGGGCGCTCTACGAGGCGTACGCCGGCAACCTGTACCAGGTCCGACGCTCGTCGGACAACACGACCCGCAACATCGGGCTCACGGGAACCGGCGGCACCGCCAACGCCGCGACGCAGGACTCGTTCTGCTCCGGCACGACCTGCGTGATCACGGTCGTCTTCGACCAGTCCGGGCGCGGCAACGACCTCTGGTACCAGGGGTCGAGCGTCGTTCCGGGCTCCCCGCAGAGCAAGCCGGCGATCGCGACCTCGGAATCGCTGACCGTGGGCGGCGCGAAGGCGTACTCGCTCTACATCAACCCCGGTAACAGCTACTGGCGCGACGGGCACCTCACCGGCGTGCCGACCGGCGCGGCACCCGAGGGCATGTACATGGTGACCAGCGGGACCCACGTCAACAGCGGCTGCTGCTTCGACTACGGCAACAGCGAGACGACCAGGAAGGCCGACGCCGCCGGGGCGATGGACGCCATCAACTTCGGCAAGCAGTGCTGGTTCGGCGGCTGCTCCGGCAGCGGGCCCTGGGTGCAGGCCGACCTCGAGTGGGGTCTCTTCCCGGGCGGCAGCAGCTCCTGGAACCCGAACCAGCGCGCGTTCACCAGCAAGTTCGTCACCGCGACGCTGAAGAACAACGGCACGACCCGGTTCGCCATCAAGGGTAGCGACGCGCAGGTCGGCAGCCTCTACACGCTGTACGACGGCTCGCTCCCGTCGGGATACAGCCCGATGAAGAAGCAGGGCGCGATCATCCTGGGCAGTGGCGGTGACTGCTGCAAGCCCGACGGCGGCGCGAACCTGAGCGCCGGCACCTTCTACGAGGGGGCGATGGTCGCCGGCTATCCGTCCGACGCGACCGAGAACGCGGTGCAGGCCAGCGTGGTGGGCGCCGGCTACCGCTGACCCGGTGACGCCGGAACGGGTCGTGCGCCGGTCACCACCTGCGTGGTGACCGGCGCACTGTCTCGTCGACGCCAGCCTGGTCTTAGGCGATGGTGCAGGACGCGCCGTTGAGGGTGAACGAGGACGGCCGGGCGTTGTTGCCGGTGTGGGTGGCCTGGAAGCCGATGGTCACCGAGCCGTTGGCGGGGATGCCGCCGTTGTAGGCGACGTTGCGGGCCGTCACCTGCCCGGAGTTGGGGGAGTAGGTGGCGTTCCAGCCCGAGGTGATGGTCTGCCCGCTCGGCAGGGTGAAGACCAGGGACCAGCCGTTGACGGCACCGGTGCCGGTGTTGGTGATGGTGATGTTCTCGGTCAGGCCGTTGTTCCAGGCGTTGACGGCGACGCTCACCCGACAGGCGCCGTTGGTCGGCGGCGGCGTGGTGGGCGGCGGGGTGGTCGGGGGCGGCGTGGTCGGGGGCGGCGTCGTCGGCGGCGGGGTGGTCGGCGGCGGCGTCGTGGGGTTGGTCAGGTCGAAGAACTGCACGGCGGCGGCGGCCATACCGCCGGAGGGCAGGCTGTGCCCGGCACCCTGGATGCTGTACGCCTCGACCTGGACGGTGCCGCTGCTGTCGGCGTACCGACGCCGGTTCCAGTTGGCCTGGGGCGTGTCGGTGGAGGTCGGTGTCTGGCTCAGGCCGAACACGTTCGTCCACTGCTCGATCGTCTCCTGCAACAGCGAGTACGGCACGAGCGTGTCGCTGGTGCCGTGCCACAGCTGCACCCGCGGCCGGGGTCCGGAGTAGCCGGGGTACGCCTGGCGCACCGCGTCGCCCCACTGCTGGGGAGTCCGGTTCATGTTCCCGCCGGTGCACTGGCTGCTGCCGGGCGGGTAGTCCGCCGCGTTGGCGAAGCAGTTGTACGGCACGCCCATGAACGCGGCGCCGGCCTTGAACACGTCGGGATAGAGGGCCAGCATGTGGTTTGTCATCATGCCGCCGGATGAGCTGCCGGTGGCGTAGACCCGTTCCGGGTCGGCCGAGTACTGCTGTTGCACGTGCCGGATCATGCTGATGATCGACACCGGGTCGCTGCCCCCACCACGCCGCTTGGCGGCGTCCGACCAGGTGTCGAAGCAGTTGCCGAAGCCGGCCTGCTGGGTCGCGGACGGGTAGATCACGATGTATCCGTAGCGGTCGGCCTGGCTGGCGAACTCGCTTCCGGAGTAGAACCCGGGGCCGGACCCGCCGCAGCCGTGCATTGCCACCACGACCGCCGGCCGGGCCGGGCGGTTGTCCGGCACGTAGACGTGCATGCGCATCCGGCCCGGGTTGTCGCCGAAGCTGGTCACCTCGGTCAGTGACGCCGCGTACGCGGGCCCGACCGTGGGGGCCACCAGGCCGGCCGCGACCAGTGACGCGGCCAGCGCGAGTAGCAGTTTCCTTCTGATTTTCACCGCACGACTCCTTCGATTGCCTGTGCAGGCTGGATTGGTCGTGCGATCCGGTTGCGGGTCTGCCCGACTCCCGCGGTGATCGCACGATGCCCGCTACCTGTGGCTCGCCCAGCCCGGCTTCGGATGGCGTCGCGTGGCAATTAGTGTTCCCTGCGGACCAACAAGTGTCAATCGAGGACTCTCTATTTGCGGCAGGTCGCGCCGGTCCGTCTACAGTCGTCATACCGTCCCCGAGGAGCACGGAGCGCCTGTGGCAAGCCTCTTCGACATCGACGAGATCTATCCGGACGACGGCGACCACCCGCTCCGGCTGCCCCGCCGGCAGGTCGGCAACTCACCCCAGGGTGTCGCGGTGACCCTGTTGGCCGACTACACGCTGCGGACCCGGGTCGCCCTCCCGTCCGCGGCCATCGTTGCGCTGCTCGGGGAGACTGGCGTGACGACGGCCGGAGCGCGGACCGCGATCAGCCGGCTGGCCCGCCGTGGCGTGTTGGAGGGCAGTCGACTGGGGCGACGCAGCTCCTACCGGCTCAGCCGCGCCGCCGCCGCCAATCTCTCCGCCGGAGGGCACTGGATTCTCGCCTCCACCACCTCGACGGGCCGGTGGGACGGTCGCTGGACGATCGTCGCCTTCTCGCTGCCGCAGGACCGCAGTACGCAGCGCCGGGCCCTGCGGGCGCAACTCCGGTGGCTCGGTTACGCGCCGCTGTACGACGGTTTGTGGATCTCGCCGCAGGAGTTGACTCCCGCGGCTCGGGCCGAGCTCGACCGGCTCACCCTCGGCGCCGTGACGGTGTTTCGTGGGCGGCAGAGCGCGCTCGCCTCGGCCATTCACCGCGCGCCGATCGAGGCCTGGGACATCGAGGCGATCAGCCGGAGCTACGACGCGTTCCTGCGTCGTTGGACACCACTGTTGCCCGCCGTGGTATCCGGGCAGGTCGACGGTGCCGCGGCGGTGCGGGCCCGGACCGAGGTCATGGACACCTTTCGACGTTTCCCGGTCCTCGACCCGCAGCTGCCAGTGGAACTCCTTCCACGGGAGTGGCTCAGGCGGCCGGCGCGGGAGTTGTTCGAGGCCGTCTACGACGGCCTCGCCGCACCCGCCGAACGACACGTCCGGGCGGTCGTCGAGCGGTTCGCCGACGCCGCGCAGCCCGGCATCGAGGCGCACACCACCGCCGACCTCGTCGCCGGCATACGCGCCGATGTCGAACCGGCGCAGCCGTCTGCGAGTGGCACGGCCACCGGGTGTTCGTGAGCCGCCGGCAGCCGCTGCCGGCTGACGACTGTGAGCGATAACAGGATTGCCCTTTGAAGCGATCCCGGTGGCACGGCGGTACGACTCGTCACCTGGTCGCGCGGCGGTTGAGCACTGTTGCCCCGGGCATTTGGTACCGGGCGAAACGCGGCGTTCCGGGAGATCGGCGTGAACGGCCCGTTACGTCTTGACGTACGGCATGTTATCGCTCACTCTCGATATAGAGGACGATCGTTCCCGTGGCTCACCGGGCGAGCCGCACGGGTCGTACCTCCGATCACGACGTCCGCAAGGGCATGCGGCCGTCACCTCGGGACCCGGCAGTTGCCGGCGACAGCTCTCTCGGACCGTGCGTGCTGGTGCCGGGCGGCCAGGAAGACCGTCCCGATCGGTCGCCCCGAGTGAAGTGGCACATCACCACCACCGATGCAACCACTGAAAAGGAACGCCATGAAACCCATGAGAACGATGCTGGCGGCGGCGACCATGGCCGTCGCCCTCACTACCGGCATGACGGTCGCGCTGACCCCCGCATCCGGTGCCGGCACGACCCTGAAGGCGGCCGCCGCCGAGAAGGGCCGCTACTTCGGCGCGGCTGTCGCCGTCGGCAAGCTGTCGACCAGCGCCTACACGACCATCCTGAACCGTGAGTTCAACAGTGTCGTGCCCGAGAACGAGATGAAGTGGAGCTCGACCGAGCCGCAGCAGGGCACCTTCACCTACTCCAGCGGTGACCGCCTGGTCAGCCACGCGCAGGCCAACGGCATGAGCGTGCGCGGTCACACGCTGTTGTGGCACGCGCAGCAGCCGGGCTGGGCGCAGGGCATGTCGGGCAGCGCGTTGCGAAACGCGGCCATCAACCACGTCACGCAGGTCGCGACGCACTACCGGGGCAAGATCTATGCCTGGGACGTGGTGAACGAGGCGTTCGCTGATGGTGGTTCGGGTGGGCGGCGGGACTCGAACCTGCAGCGCACCGGTAACGACTGGATCGAGGCGGCGTTCCGGGCGGCGCGGGCTGCGGATCCGGGTGCGAAGTTGTGTTACAACGACTACAACACCGACGGGGTCAACGCGAAGTCGACGGGGATCTACAACATGGTGCGGGACTTCAAGTCCCGTGGCGTGCCGATCGACTGCGTGGGTTTCCAGTCGCACCTGGGCACCTCGCTGGCCGGTGACTACCAGGCCAACCTGCAGCGGTTCGCCGATCTCGGTGTGGACGTGCAGATCACCGAGCTGGACGTGATGACCGGCGGCAACCAGGCCAACATCTACGGCGCCGTCACCCGCGCCTGCCTGGCCGTCTCACGCTGCACCGGCATCACCACCTGGGGCGTGCGGGACTGCGACTCGTGGCGTGGCTCGGACAACGCGCTGCTGTTCGACTGCAACGGCAACAAGAAGGCCGCGTACACCGCGGTTCTGGACGCCCTCAACGGCGGCTCGACCCCGCCCACCACGCCCCCGCCGGGGTCCGGGGTGGACACCAGCGCCTGGTACGTGTTGCTCAACCGGAACAGCGGCAAGGCGCTGGACGTGTACGCCTCGGCCACCAACGACGGGGCGCGGATCAGCCAGTGGACGCGTAACAACGGCGTCAACCAGCAGTGGCAGTTCGTGGACTCGGGGAGTGGCTACTACCGGGTGAAGTCCCGCAACTCCAGCAAGGTGCTCGACGTCAGCGGCTTCTCCACCGCCGACGGTGGCGCGATCGTGCAGTGGTCCGACCTCAACGGCACGAACCAGCAGTTCCGACTCGCGAACTCGGACGGCGGCTACGTACGCCTGATCAACCGCAACAGCAACAAGGCAGTCGAGGTGCAGGGCGCGTCCACCGCCGACGGCGGAAACATCGTCCAGTACGCCGACTGGGGCGGCAACAACCAGCAGTGGCAACTGGTCCGGATCGGCTGACGACCGCCGTCATCGACTGGCTGTCGGCCCTCTGAATCCGTCCGGCGCCCGCCCAGGCGAGGTGTGACCAGTGGCGGCCCGCCCCATCCGGGGCGGGCCGCCGTGACCGCCAGGTCGCGGCTGGCTACGACCGCGCGGATCGATACGCCACCACCAGGACGCCGGCACGCACGCCACGGCACGCGCGGGCGCTCCCGCTCGTGGGTGACCCGATCGAAGGAGTGGACCATGAAAGCCCTCGGTGAGGCTCGTCCCGCCTCTCGACAAAGATCTCGCTGGCGGTCAGGGTTGGCCGCGGCGGTGGCCGCGGTCATGGCAGCCAGCGCACTCGTCGCGGTCAACGCGGCGCCCGCGGCGGCGGCGACAGTGGACACCAATGCCTCCTACGTGCTGGTGAACCGCAACAGCGGCAAGGCGCTGGACCTGTACGCCTCGGCCACCAACGACGGGGCGCGGATCAGCCAGTGGACGCGCAACAACGGCGTCAACCAGCAGTGGCAGTTCGTGGACTCCGGGGGTGGCTACTACCGGATCAAGTCGCGGCACTCGGGCAAGGTGCTCGACGTCAGTGGTTTCTCCACCGCCGACGGCGGCGCGATCGTGCAGTGGTCCGACCTCAACGGGACGAACCAGCAGTTCCGGCTGGCCGACTCGGACGGCGGCTACGTTCGGCTGATCAACCGCAACAGCAACAAGGCGGTCGAGGTGCAGGGCGCGTCCACCGCCGACGGCGGAAACATCGTCCAGTACGCCGACTGGGGCGGCACCAACCAGCAGTGGCAGCTCGTCGCCGTCGACGGTGGCACCACCCCTCCACCCACGGGTGGTAGCGGGTGCGGCAAGGCACCGACCCTGGCCAGCGGCACGCACACGATCCAGAGCAACGGCAAGAGCCGGACCTTCATCCTCCGGGTGCCCGCCAACTACAACAACAGCAACCCCTACCGGCTGATCTTCGCTTTCCACTGGCGGGGCGGCACCATGCAGGAGATCTCCTCCGGCGGCACCAGCGGGACCGCCTGGTCCTACTACGGGCAGCAGGAGCAGTCGAACAACAGCGCCATCCTGGTGGCGCCCCAGGGGTTCGGCAACGGCTGGGGCAACTCCGGCGGTGAGGACATCACCTTCGTCGACGACATGATCAGCCGGATCGAGAGCAGCCTCTGCGTCAACCCGAGGCAGCGGTTCGCACTCGGCTTCAGTTGGGGTGGCGGAATGAGCTACGCCGTCGCCTGCGCCCGAGCCAACGTCTTTCGGGCCGTCGCGGTCATCTCCGGCGCGCAGATCAGCGGGTGCAGCGGCGGTACGCAGCCGATCGCGTACTTCGGGCTGCACGGCATCACGGACAACGTCCTGAACATCTCCCAGGGCAGGGCGCTGCGCGACACCTTCGTCCGCAACAACGGTTGCACCGCGCAGAGCCCGCGCGAACCGGCCGGCGGCAGTCGTACCCACATCACCACCGCCTACTCGGGTTGCCGGGCCGGATACCCGGTGCAGTGGGCCGCGTACGACAACGGCCACATGCCCGGCCCGGTGGACGGCACCTACGCCGAGAGCGGCATCACGACCTGGACCAAGGGCGAGATCTGGAGGTTCTTCGCCCAGTTCTCGTGACTCTTGTCGGCCTCAGCTGGCGGCGCCTGCCCCCGTACCTCGGGGGCGGGCGCCGTCCGTTGCCCGTGACGGTCAGCGTTCGAGGCGGACGGGGCTCCCCGAGCCACTGCGGCGGACCAGCCAGGCCTCGGTGATGTGGGTGAACATCGCCTCGGCGGCGCCGTTCGAGTCGTGGGCGGCGATGCGCTCGTAGATGCGTCGGTGACCCTGGTTGGACGCCACGCACAGCGCGCGCTCGGTCCGGCCCATGTAGCGGGCGGTGTTGATGACCTGGCTCTCCAGCGCGCGTACGACGCCCCGAGCGATGCGGTTGCCGGATGCCTGCATGATCGTGTCGTGGAAGGCCCGATCGTGGTCGTGGTAGGTGACGTGGTCGTCGACGAGTTCGTCCATCCGGTCCACCATGGCCCGCAGCCGATCGATGGTCTCGGTGTCGGCGAGGCGGGCGGCGACGTTCGCCATGTCGGACTCCAGCACGCGCCGGGTGACGACCAGGTCGTCGAGGATGGCGAGGCTGTCGTCCACCGCGATGGTCGCCGCGAGGACCAGCTCGTCGAGCATGTCCCAGTGCGCCGGTGGGGTCACCATGGTGCCGGCGCCCTGGCGAACCTGCACCAGCCCCTTCTCCTGAAGGATCTTCACTGCTTCCCGGACGACGGTCCGGCTCACGCCGAAGGTCTCGCAGAGGATCGGCTCGGGGGGTAGGGACGACCCGGACGGGTGTACGCCGCGGACAATGCGCTCCACCAGTTCGGCGGTGACCGCCCTGGCGAGGTTGGTCGGCCGACGCACCCATGCCGGGGTCCCCGGGCTGTTCAGGGCTGTTTCCTGCGGTGGCGTCATGTCCCCCTCCGATGGCTCGCCGTGGCACGACGTCCGGATCAGTGTACGGCCGACCGTTGACGTAACACGTCATACGAGTTACCTTCCGGTCAACATTTGGCTAGCGGGGCACCCGCCGGCCACCCCCCATATAGAGGTGACAACTGATGAGACAGCGCGCAATATGGTCGGCCGTCCTCGTTGTGGGCCTGGCCCTGGCCGGTTGTGGAAGTGCTAGCGATTCGGGCAAGTCGACCAGCTCCGATGGCAAGTTGGTCGTGTGGGACTGGAAGTCCGGCGAGCCATTCGCCAAATCCTATCTGGACAAGGCCAAGGCCGACTTCAAGAAGAAGCACGCCGACGTCGAGGTCGAGTTCGTCGCGCAGCCGTTCGACCAGTACTACACCCTGCTCGGCGCGGCGATCCAGTCCGGCAAGGGCCCCGACGTCATGATGTTCAACGGCGGTGGCCAGATCCGCGACCGGGTGGACGCGTTGGTGCCGATCACCGACTACGTCGCCGAGGACAAGCAGCGGCTGGCCGGATGGGACGCGTTCACCAAGGACGGCAAGGTCTACGGCGGCCCGGTGACGCTGCAGGGCTACCCGATCTACTACAACAAGGAGATCTACCGGAAGGCCGGCCTCGACCCGGCCAGCCCGGCCACCACCTGGGACAAGTTCGTCGCGGACTGCGCCGCCATCGCCAAAGCCAGCTCCAAGTGCTTCGCCCTCGGCAACAAGGAAGGCGTCGGCATCCAGTTCTGGATGTCGAGCATGGGGTCGGTGACCCTCACCGCCGCCGAGTACGACGCCTGGATCACCGGCAAGCGCGACTGGACCTCGCCCAACGTGAAGCGGCTCTTCCAGACCTGGAAGGAGACCGGCGACAAGAAGATGAACACGGACGGGGCCAACTCGACCGCGATGTTCAACGACTCCTTCGCAGCCTTCCAGTCCGGCAAGGCCGCCCACGTCATGGGCCTCATGTCCGACGTCGGGCACTGGAAGTCCTTCAACGAGTTCCTCACCGCGGAGAAGCTCGGCGTCATGAAGGCCCCGGTCGTCACCGCCGGCACCACCCCGAGCCTGCCGTACGACGGTGGCATCGGCTACGCCGTGGCCAAGTGGACGAAGGACCCGAAGGTGGCCGCCGACCTGGTGCGCTCCCTCACCTCGGCCGACGCGTTGAAGGCGTTCTACGCCGACGCAGGCGCGATCGCCGCCGACATCACGATCGACGTCTCGCAGGCCGGCCCGGCTGCCTCCACGATCGTCGCCGAGCTGAAGACCGGCAAGCCGGCTCTGCACGTCGCGCTCTCCTCGAAGACGATCGACCTGATGGGGCGCCTTTCCCAGCAGCTGCTCAGCGGTTCGATCACCGTCGACGAGGTGGTGAAGCAGTTGGCCGCTTCCGACCAGGCGGGCTGACCTCGTGCCGATCGGAAACACGCAACCGTCGGTCCGCCTGGCTTCGGCCGGGCGGGCCGGCGGCCCGGCGGCCACCTCCCCCGCGCGCCGCGGTGGCACCCGTCCCCGTCGCACCCGTGGCGGCCTGGGGGCCGAGCGCTACGCCCCCTACATCCTGATCGCTCCGGCCGTCCTGATCATCGTGGCGCTGCGGCTCTACCCGCTGATCCTCGGGGTCAACTTCTCCTTCACCGGCGATGGTGACCAGAACGGAGAAGCGGTCGGGTTCGGCAACTACCAGGAACTGTTCGCTGATCCGCTGTTCCGCACCGCTCTGGGCAACGTCGGCCTGCTGGTGTTGCTGCTTCCGGTGGCGGTGGCGATCCCCGGCCTCCTCGCCACGTTCATCTTCCTCCGCGTGCCGGGCCACCGCTTCTACCGCAGCGTCTACTTCTTTCCGGCGGTGCTCTCGCCGGTCATCGTCGGGGCGATCTTCAACCTGCTGCTCGCCTTCGACGGCCCCCTCAACGCCGTCCTCGGATCGATCGGTGTCGGTCCGGTGGACTGGCTCGGGGACCCGGACGTCGCGATGTTCATGGTGGTGGGCGTGCACATCTGGGCCACCTTCGGGATGGCACTGGTGGTATTCCTCGCCGGCTTCGCCACGCTGGACGCCGCGCTGCTGGACGCCGCCCGGGTGGACGGCGCCTCGCTGCGCCAGGTCGTCTGGCACGTGATCATCCCGAGCCTCGCCCGGACCATCCAGTTCGTCTTCGTGACCACGATGATCGGGATGCTGACCTCGATGTTCGGGCTGCTCTTCGTGATGACCAGTGGCGGCCCGGAGGGCTCGACATACCTGCCGGAGTACTACATCTGGATCCAGCAGGGCCAGATGAACCGCCCGGCTCTCGCGTCCGCCGCGTCCACGATCCTCTTCGCGATCATGCTCGTCGTGGGAATGTTGCAGATCAAACTGCTCGAACGATCGGGAAAGGTGGACTGATGTCCCGCGTCCGACTGGGACGGTGGATGATCGCCATCCCGATGTCACTGCTCGCGGTGGCGACGATCTACCCCCTGCTCTTCACCGCGAACGTCGCGTTGAAGACCCGCCGGGACTACATCCTGGACCGGTTCGGCCTGACCAGCACTCTGCAATGGGAGAACATCAGCACGGCGTGGACCAGCGTCGGCATGGGCCGCTACTTCGTCAACTCGCTGGTCGTGGTGACGTCGTCGGTGCTGCTGCTGCTCCTGCTCGGGTCGATGGCCGGCTTCGCGCTGAGCCAGTTGCGATTCCGTGGCTCGTCGGCGCTGTTTCTGGGCTGCCTCGCGGGGCTCTTCATCCCGTTCCAGGTGATCATGGTGCCGCTCGCCCGGATCATGGCCGACACCGCGCTGATCGACACGTACCCGGGTCTGATCCTCGTCTACGTGGCCCAGTTCCTGCCCTTCACCGTCTTCCTGATGACGAGCTACTACAAGGGCATCCCACCGGAGATCGTCGACGCCGCCCGGATCGACGGCAACACCGTGTACGGCGTGTATCGCCGGATCATGCTGCCACTGGGCACCCCGGCGCTGCTGTCGGTCGGCATCCTCAACGCCCTGTTCTGCTGGAACGACGTCCTCATGGCGTTGGTGATGATGCCCTCGGCCGAGAACCGGACGCTCATGATCGGGGTGACCTCGTTGCGAGGGCAGTACTCGGACAACATCCCCACCTTCGCGTCCGGGGTGCTGATCGCCGCCATACCCGTCCTATTGGTCTACCTGTTCCTCCAGCGCCAAATTGCCGACGGCGTCGCCGCCGGTTCCACGAAGGGTTGACATGCGGATCACGGGATATCGGACGCTCACCACGGTCCAGGAATGGGGGCGCCCCGTCGGCGACGCCAACGGCGTGTTCGCTGACGGGGTGGTCCCGGTCTCGATCGTCCTCGTCGACACCGACGAGGGCATCACGGGCGTCGGCCTCGGGCCGCACGTCGAGATCGAGCGGATCTTTCCAGCCATCGAGGGCGAAGACCCCCGTGCCGTGACGTCCCTTTACGACCGCATGTTGCGGCACACCTTCAAGGCCGGCCACGCCGGCCCGGTGTTCGGCACCATCGGCGCTCTGGACACCGCGCTGTGGGACATCAAGGCGCAGGCCGCCGGCGAGCCGCTGTGGCGACTGCTGGGCGGGCGGGACCGGCGGGTCACCGCCTACGCCTCCGGGCTGGACATCGGGCTCACCGACGACGAACTCGTGGCCGAGTACGAGGTCTACGCGAGCCACGGCCTTCGGGCGGCAAAGCTCAAGGGCGGCCTCGACATCGAGCGCGATCGACACCGCCTCAGCCTGGTCAGAGAGGTCCTGGCCGAGGCCGGGCACGGCCGGCGGCCCGGCCTGATGCTCGACGTCAACGAGGCGTGGACCCGCAAGCAGGCCGTCCGACACGTCTGCGAGCTGGAGCGCACCCTGGACCTCATCTGGATCGAGGAGCCGGTCCGGCGCTGGGACGCCGAGGGTCTCGCCGCGGTCAGCCGAGGCGTGTCCGCGTCGGTCGCCACCGGTGAGAACCTGACCGGGCTCGAACAGTACCGTCCGCTGATCGCCGCAGGTGCTGTCGACATCGTCCAGATGGCGGCCGTCTGGGGGGTCACCCACTTCCTGCGGGCGTCCGCCCTGGCCCATGCCCACGACCTGCCGGTCAGCCCGATCGGCAACAGCCCCGTCGGGCTGCTGCACGCCGCGACCTCGGTGCCGAACCACCTGACCAGCGAGTTGCAGGACCTGCACACACCCGTTGGTGTCTCCATCGACCTGCACGTCGAGGACGGCGCCTTCATCCTCGGCGACGCACCCGGTCTCGGGGTCCGGGTGGACGAGGAGCGGATCCGGGCGGTCAACCGCCGTCCGCAGGCGCAGACGGCCGACAGCCCCAACGTCCGGCCGGAGCGGGCCGGACGACGGCTGCTGGCCGGAGTCGACGCGGTGATCCCCACCCGCCAGGTGCCCGTCGTGTCGCTGAACTCCCGCAACGAGGTGTCGCCGACCGTACGGCACTGAGCTGAGCACCAGAGAAGGAAGGGCGTGGGTGCATCGCGACGGCGGTGCACCCACGACCATGCCCGGTCGGCACGACCGACGTACCGACCGTCGAGACGGAGGAACGATGAAGGCAGTCGTCTACCGGGGAGCGCGACACCTCGGAATCGAGAACCGCGACCCGGAGCCACCAGGCCCCGGCCAGGTTCGGATCGAGGTGGCCTACACCGGCATCTGCGGTACGGATCTGCACATCTACCACGGGGACATGGACGCCCGGGTTGGTGACTCCGCGATCATCGGGCACGAGATGTCTGGGCGGATCGCGGCCGTCGGCGACGGCGTGACCGGCTGGAACATCGGTCAGGCCGTCACCGTGATGCCGACCCGGCCCTGCGGACGCTGCGCCGCCTGCCAGCGGGGCAACTCCCACGTCTGCCACGCGATGAACTTCCTCGGCATCGACTCACCGGGTGCCATGCAGTCCTCCTGGACGGTGCCGGTGGAACTGGTCCTGCCGCTTCCCGAGGAGTTGCCCCTCGACCACGCGGCGCTCGTCGAGCCGGTGGCGGTCGCCGTGCACGACGTACGCCGCGGGAACGTGACCGCCGACGACCAGGTCGTCGTGGTCGGTGGTGGGCCGGTCGGCGTCCTCATCGCCACCGTCGCCCGGGGCCGTGGCGCGCGGGTGCTCCTCGTCGAGCCGGACCCGTTCCGACGCGAGGTGGCGGAGGGGATCGGGATCGAGGCCGTCGACCCGCGAGCGACCGACGTCGTGGCGCTGGTCAACGACCGTACCGATGGCGCGGGCGCCGACATCGCCTTCGAGGTGTCCGGCTCCCCGGCCGGCGTCACCACTGCGGTCGACGTCCTCACCACTCGGGGGCGGCTGGTCATGGTGGCGATCCATCCTCAGCCCCGCGAGGTCAACCTGCACCGGTTCTTCTGGCGTGAGCTGGAACTCCTGGGTGCCCGGCTGTATCAGCGCGACGACATGGTGGAGGCGATCCGGTTGGTCGCCTCGGGTGCGATCCCGGCACAGCGGCTGATCTCCCGGGTCGAGCCGGTCGAGGCGGCCGGCGCGGCCTTCGAGGCGCTGGAAGGTGGCGGCGTCATGAAGGTGCTGCTCGATGTGCGGGAGGGAAACCAGTGACGGTGTTGTTCGACCTGTCCGGCCAGACCGCCGTCGTGACCGGGGCGCGGCGCGGTATCGGCCTCGCCATGGCCGAGGCCCTGGCCCTGGCCGGCGCCGACATCGTGGGGGTCTCCGCCCAGCTCGAAGCGGAGGGCAGCGAGGTCGAACGCCGGGTGCGCGCCACCGGCCGCCGGTTCACCGGGCTGCGGGCGGACCTCGGCGACCGGGCGGCCGTGCACCGGTTGGCCAGCGACATCACCGCGCTCGGGCCGGTCGACATCCTGGTGAACAACGGTGGCACGATCGCCCGGACCCCGGCCGTCGAGCACCCGGACGAGATGTGGGACCAGGTGATCGAGGTCAACCTCAGCAGCCAGTTCATCCTCAGCCGGGAGATCGGCCGGACGATGGTCGAGCGCGGCCGAGGAAAGATCATTTTCACCGCGTCGTTGTTGAGCTTCCAGGGCGGCATCACCGTCCCTGGTTACGCCGCCTCGAAGTCGGGCGTGGCCGGCCTCACCAAGGCGCTCGCGAACGAGTGGGCGGCCCACGGGGTCAACGTCAACGCCATCGCGCCCGGCTACATCGCCACCGACAACACCCAGGCGCTGCGCGACGACCCCGACCGCAACCAGGCGATCCTCGGCCGGATCCCGGCCGGGCGGTGGGGCCGGGCCGACGATCTCGGCGGTGCCACCGTGTTCCTGGCGTCGACAGCGTCGGACTACGTCAACGGCGTGGTGCTGCCCGTCGACGGCGGCTGGTTGGGCCGATGACGGGCGCGCAGGAGCCCGGGCAGACCGGGATCGTCGACGCACACCACCACCTCTGGGTCCGGGCACGGCACCCGCAGCCGTGGATCGACCCGGTGACCATGGCGGCCATCGACGCCGACTTCGAACCCGCCGATCTCGCGCCGCCAGCCCGGGCGGCCGGGGTCACAGCGACAGTGGTGGTGCAGTCCATCGCCTCCGACACGGAGACGGTCGACCTGCTGGGAGTGGCCGCCGAGGACACCCTCGTCCGTGGGGTCGTCGGCTGGGTGGACCTGACCGCCGCCGACGTCGCGGAGCACCTCGACCATCTGCGGGCAGCCCGAGGCGGGGAACGCCTCGTCGGCATCCGCCACCTCGTGCAGTCCGAGACCGACCCGGCCTACCTGGACCGTCCCGACGTCCGTCGGGGGATCGCGGCGGTGGGCGCCGCCGGCCTCGTCTTCGACCTGCTGGTACGCCAACACCAACTCCCCATGGCCGCGCGCCTCACGCGCGACCTGCCCGAGGTCAGCTTCGTCCTCGACCACCTCGGCAAGCCCGCGCTCGGCAGTCCGGAGATGGCCGAGTGGAGCCGGGACCTGCGGTCGTTGGCGGCCTCGCCCAACACGACGGCGAAGCTCTCCGGGCTGGTGACCGAGGTGCCGCACCCGTACTGGACGCCGGCTGACCTTCGACCCGCCGTCGAGGACGCCCTCGACGCGTTCGGGCCGGAGCGACTGATGTTCGGCTCGGACTGGCCGGTCTGCCTGCTCGCCAGTTCGTACCAGCGGTGGGTCGACACCCTGGCGGAGCTGCTGGAGGGCCGGGACGGGGCCGACCAGGCGTCGGTCTGGGGTGGGACGGCACGCCGCGTCTACGGGTTGGAGCCATCATGATGGCGCGCGCACTGCCGCGCCGCCCGCAGCTACGACTCACCGAGCTGGGCTTCGGCGCGGCCCAGGGGGGCAACCTGTACCGGACGACGACGGACGAGGAGTTCGCCTCTGCGGTCGACGCCTCGTGGGAGGCGGGCGTCCGGTACTTCGACACCGCGCCGCACTACGGTCTCGGGCTGTCCGAGCGCCGCCTCGGCGCGGCGCTGCGCCAACGGCCGCGCGACGAGTACGTGGTGTCGACGAAGGTCGGGCGACTCCTGGTGCCGTCGCCCCAGGACGCGCACCTGCGGGACTCCGAGGGGTTCGACGTTCCCGCGACCCACCGGCGGGTCTGGGACTTCAGCCGCGACGGCGTACTCCGCTCGATCGAGGCCAGCCTGGACCGGACCGGGCTGGACCGGATCGACGTCGTCTACCTGCACGACCCGGACGACCACTGGGAGCAGGCCGCGCACGTGGCCGTGCCGGCCCTGGTCGACCTGCGCGACCAGGGCGTCGTGGGCGCGATCGGCGCCGGGATGAACCAGTCGGCGATGCTGGCCCGGTTCGTCCGGGAGACCGACGTCGACGTGATGATGTGCGCCGGGCGGTACACCCTGCTCGAACAGGGCGCCGCCGCCGACCTGCTGCCGGCCGCTGAGAGCCGGGGGGTGGGCGTGGTCATCGCGGGCGTCTACAACTCCGGCCTGCTCTCGCGGGACCGGCCGCCGGCCGACGCCGTCTACAACTACGAGCAGGCCCCGGCGGCGTTGATCGAGCGGGCGCGGCGGATCGCCACGGTCTGCGAGACGTTCGGGGTGACACTGCCGCAGGCGGCACTCGCCTTCGTCCGCCAGCACCCGGCCGTGGTGTCGACGGTGGTCGGTGTCCGCACCGAGGCGCAGGTCACCGAGACGGTACGACGCTCCGATGTCGCCGTACCCGAGGAGCTGTGGGACGACCTGGCGGCGGCCGGGCTGCTCACCGTGCCGCCCGGCCGGCTTCCCCTCGGTCCTGCCTGACTGACGACGACGTCCACCTTTGCTCTGCACCCGCGGATGCGACGGTGACGACGACGTCCCGGTCGGGACCGGCTCCGTTACTCGGACACCGGTCCCGACCGGGACGTCATCTGTTACCGCGACAGCCGCAGGGTCAGAGCGCGGTGAACCGCCACAGCTGGTTCGTCGCGTTGCTGCAGGTCCACTGCAACACCCGGGCGCCGTCGGCCGTGGAAGCGCCGTTGACGTCCAGGCAGAGCCCGCTCAGCACACTCTTCACCGTGTACACGCCGGAGGTTCCGGTCGCGGTGGCGGTGAACTTCTGCTGGTTGCCGTTGTTGCAGGTGGCCTGCTGGACGAAGGCACCCGCCGTGGTCGAGCTGCCGACGACCTCGACGCACTTGCCGCTGTGCACCGCCTTGAGGTAGAGCGCGCCGTTACCGGCGTCGACGGCCTGCCACTTCTGGTTGTTGCCACCGGTGGACGCCCACTGGGTGATCTGGGCGCCGTCGGCGGTGGAGACACCGCTGACGTCCATCAGCTTGTTGCTGTGCTGCGCCGTGACCGTGTAGGTCTTGCCGGCCAGGCCGGTGCCGGTGCCGGTGCCGGGTGTCCCGACGCCGTTGCCGCCGAAGGTGTGCGAGTCCAGATCGAAAGAGTTGTTGCTGTTCTTGAACACCATGTAGAGCGTGTGCGTACCGCCGAGGGCGGCGACGCTCACCGGTGTCGTGGACTGGTAGTTGTCCCAGCCACCCGTGCTGGGCACCGTGGTGGTGGCCAGCAGGGTGCCGGTCGGCGAGTCGGCCCGTAGCTCGACCGAGCCGCCGCCGGACGGCGACGACAGCCGGTAGCTGACCGTCGAGATCCCCGACAGGTTCATCGGGTTGAACGCGATCCAGTCGTTGCTGGAGATGTCACCGACGCGCTTGGTGCTCTCCGCGGCCGCCTGGTCGACCACCCGGATGCCGGACTGGCTGCTGAAGTACTCGGACTGCTTGTGCTTCGGTTGCAGGATCGCCTGTGCGGTGCCGGTGAGCGGGGACCCGCCGCCCGAGCCGCCGTTGTCGGTGTACCGCGCGTTCAGCACGTAGAACAGGTTGGCGCCATCGGGGTGCCCACCGAGCAGGTCGGTGGAGATGGTGCCCGAGCAGCCCGGGTACTCGGTGGTCTCGTGGGCGTGGTCGTCGTGACCCAGCGCCGGGTTGAGGAACACCTTCGAGCAGTCGACGGTTCCGCCGTCCGGATCGGTCACGGTGATCTGGTACGACACCTTGTCACCGAAGGTCAGCATGCCGCCGTTGCCCGGTGTGGTGATGGTGACCACCGGGGCGCTGTTGCCGACGGTGATCGGGACGTTGGCGAAGCCGGTCTTGCCAGCGCTGTTGGTGACCTTCAACTGGGCGGTGTAGTTGCCGTTGGAGGTGTACACCTTCGACGGGTTTGCCGCCGTCGAGGTGGTGCCGTCGCCGAACGTCCACAGGTAGCTCAGCGTGTTGCCGTCCGGGTCGGACGTGCCGGCGCTGCTGAACTGGACGGTCAGCGGTGCGCTGCCGCTGGTGGGCGTGCCGGTGGCCTTGACGATCGGTGACCGGCCGCCCTGGTTGTAGTCGATCCGGTAGAGCCCGGAGTCGCTGTTGCCGCCGCCGAAGTTGGTGCCCCACTCCAGCAGGTAGAGCGAGCCGTCCTTGCCGAACTCCATGTCCATCGGCTTGTTGAACCGCACGTTGGGCAGGAACGGGTTGGTGCGGGTGACCGCCGACGAGGAGTCGAAGTGCACCTCCTTGACGTAGTTGCGCGCCCACTCGTAGAAGAAGTGCACCCCGTCGTAGTAGGGCGGGAACTTCGTCGCGGAGGGGTTCGACGCGTCGTACCGGTAGACCGGGCCACCCATCGGCGCCGAGCCGCCGGAGCCCAACTCCGTAAAGGTCGGCGAGGTGCCGTAGCCATACCACATATTGGGTGCGACGACCGGCTTCAGGCTGGTCAGACCGGTGTTGTTCGGCGAGTTGTTGACCGGCGAGCTGCAGTTGAACTTGGAGCCGACGACGCCGGTGTCCGGGTTGAACGGCGCGTACGGCTGGTTGTCGCCGTGGCAGAACGGCCAGCCGTAGTTGCCGGCCTGCTTGATGACGTTCAGCTCGACCAGGCCCTCGGGCCCGCGGTTGGTGGTGGGCGGGTTCCGATCCGGTCCGTAGTCGGCCAGGTAGACCCAGCCGTTGGCCGGGTCGATGGAGAAGCGGAACGGGTTGCGGAAGCCCATCGCGTAGACCTCGGGCTTGGTCTGCGCGGTGCCCTGGGGGTAGAGGTTGCCCGTCGGGATGGTGTAGCCACCGTTGGCCGAGGGCCGGATGCGCAGCAGCTTGCCGCGCAGGTCGTTGGTGTTGCCGGCGCTGCGGGCGGCGTCCAGGTTGGACTTACCCGACCGCCAGTCCAGCGGGGCGTAACCCTGCCAGTTCGGGTCCAGGTTCGGCGGCGTGTCGTCGCCGGTGCCGATGAAGAGGTTGCCGTCCGGGCCGAACTTGATGTAGCCGCCGGTGTGGCCGGGCTCCGGGAACGTCCGGTCCCGGTACGCCGGAATGTCGATGATCGTCACGCCGCTGGACGTGTTCAGCGTGTCACCGCTGACCGTGTAGCGGGAGACCCGGTTGACGTCGGTGCTGCTGCTCGCCGGCGAGTGGTAGAGGTAGATGTAGCCGTTGGTGGCGAAGTTGGGGTCCAGCGCCATGCCGGTCAGGCCGTCCTCGCCGCCGGTGTAGACGCTGAGCGTGCCGGCGGTGACGGTGCTGTTGGTGGAGGGCTTGAAGATCTTCACCTGGCCGCCGCGCTGGACGTAGAAGACCCGGCCGTCCGGTGCCACGCCCAGCGCCATCGGGTCGACGGTGTTGTCGTCGAGGGTGCGCTTCTCGAAGTTGCCCCAGACGGTGCCGCCGCAGTCACCGGCGGCGTTACCGGCCGCCCACTTGATGCCACCGAGCACGTGATTCTGGAAGTTCGCCTCGCTGTAGGAACCGATCGCGTGGCCCATCGCGGTGGCCCACACCCGCCCGCCACTGGTGTTGCGGCACCAGGAGATCGGATGATCCGGGCCCATCGCCCGGGATCCCGGGTTGTACGTACGCTCGTCGGCGGTCACCAGCACGTGGACGTTGCCGCGGGGGTTGGCGTCGAAGTTGTACCACTCTTCGCTGCGGGTCCACCGATCCGGCAGGCTGGCCGTCGACGGGTGCTTCTTGTCGGCGACGATGGCGGTGCCCTGGAGTACGCCGGGGGAGTGCTCGGGCATGTGGGCGCCGCCGTTGATGGTCTGGTCCCACCACGGGTACTCGGACTCGATGCCCATGTCGAGGGCGTTGTGGATGCCCACGATGCCCTTGCCGCTGGCGAGGTAACCCTCCACCGCCTGGCGCTGCGCCGCCGAGGTCCAGACCATGCCGGAGGTCTGGAGCATGACGATCACGTCGAAGGTAGCCAGGTTGCTGGCGGTGAAGACGCTCGAGTCCTCGGTGGCCACCACCTCGAAGTTGTTCGCGGTGGCCTGCTGCTGGATCATGCTGATCCCGGCGGCGATCGAGTCGTGGCGGTAGCCGGTGGTCTTGCTGAACACCAGGGCGCGGAAGGCGGGGGCCGCCGACGCGGGTGGGGCGAGGCCGAGCGCCAGTAACAGGCCGGCGATCACCGAGATGAGCAATGTGTTACGACGCATGCCGTCTCCTAGGTTGGGCGGGCGTAGGGATTGCGACCACGGGCCCTGCGACGCGTCAGGTTGACCCTGGACACGTGCGGGGACACGGGCGCGCTTGTCTGCCTCATGCCGTTCGCCGCAACGGCAGTCAGACCTGCGGGACGTCACACAGCGTGATGGTGGCCGTGGTGCTCGTCCCGTGGTCCACGAGGTCAGGATGAGCTAGAGATCGAAGACTGTCAATGCACAAAGTAACGTCCGACGTCCTGCCCGGTGGACGGCGGTCGCGCTCGGCCCCTTTTGCTGCGGCACCGCCTGTCGATCGCGACCCGGCCTGCGGTCGGGCTTGATCGAGGATTGCGGACCCGCATCCAAACATCTATCTTCATACGTGTGATGTTTCGCGGATGTCAAGGGAATGTTTGCACCGCAAGAACGTAAGTCCTCGCTGTTGGCACGAAAGTTTGTTGTCCAGCGCCTCGAAGCCGCCGTAGTGTGGCATTTAATCTTGTCGATGACTACTGTCTGTGAGGGCTTTCGGGATGTCAGATCCGCCGCCGACGCCGCTTCTCACCCTTCGGGGCATCGGCAAGTCCTTCCTCGGAGTGCGCGTTCTCGACGGTGTCGACCTCGATGTCGCGCCGGGCGAGGTGCACGCCGTGGTCGGCGAGAACGGTGCCGGGAAGTCCACCCTCATGAAGATCGTCTCGGGCGGGTACGCCCCGGACGGGGGCACTGTCGAGTTCGCCGGTGCGAGACGTACGTTCCGTGGCCCGCGCGACGCGCAGCGGGCCGGCATCGGCATCATCCACCAGGAGTTCAACCTGCTCCCGGAGCGCACCGTAGCGGAGAACGTCTACCTGGGGCACGAGCCGGTCCGACGCGGGCTCGTCGATCGTCGGGGGATGCTCGACCGCACCACGCGGCTGCTCGCCTCGGTCGGTGAGACCACGTTGCCGGCCGACGCCCGGGTGGGGCAGCTGGGCGTCGCGCAGCAGCAGGTCGTCGAGATCGCCAAGGCGCTCGCCCTGGACGCGCGTCTGCTCATCATGGACGAGCCGACCGCCGCGCTGGCCGACCACGAGGTCGAGTTGCTCTACGGGCTGGTGCGCCGACTCCAGGAGCGGGGCATCGGGCTGCTGTACGTCTCGCACCGGCTCGCCGAGGTCTTCGACCTGTCCGGTCGGATCACCGTCCTCAAGGACGGCCGTCGGGTCACCACAGTGGACACCGCAGACACCACCGCAGACGAGCTGGTGCGGCACATGGTCGGCCGGGAGCTGTCCAGCTACTACCCGGACCGGGCCGCCCCCGAGGACCGGGGCCCGGTGCGGCTCAACCTTCGCGACGCGGGAAACCGGAAGCTGCGGGACGTCAACCTCCAGTTGCGCGCCGGCGAGGTGCTCGGTATCGGTGGCCTCCAGGGCTCCGGGCGCTCGGCGCTGGCCCGCGCGATCTTCGGGGTGTCACCGTTCACGACCGGCGACGTCACGCTCGACGACCGGCCGGTCCGACTGCGCTCACCCCGCACCGCGATGCGGGCCGGCATCGCCTACGTCACCGAGGACCGCAAGGGCGAGGGGATCGTCCCCCGGCAGTCGGTGCTGGACAACGCGCTGCTCGCCAGCCGGGCCGTCTTCGCCGCCCGGTCCGGTCGGGCGGCGAGGACCACCCGGGTACGCGAGTTGCTGGCCGCCGTGGAGATCCGTGGCGCCGGCGACGACCAGGAGATCCGCTTTCTGTCCGGCGGCAACCAGCAGAAGGTCGTGCTGGCCCGATGGCTCGCGCTCAACCCGCGGATCCTGCTCTTCGACGAGCCGACCCGGGGGATCGACGTGGGAGCGAAGTCAGCCATTCACGATCTCGTCCGCCGCCTTGCCCGTGATGGCGCGGCCGTGCTGATGATCTCGTCCGATCTACCGGAGCTGCTGGGGATGAGTGACCGGATCGTCGTCATGCGGGACGGCCACGTCGCGGGCGAACTGCCCGCCGGCGCGACCGAGGAGGAGGTCGTCGCGTTGGCGGTCGGCACCGTGCGGGAGCCGGCCCAGTGAGCGCGAGGAGTGAGCCGGGTTTGCGAGCCCCGCAGTCGCGAACCGAGGTGACCCAGTGAGCGCGAGGAGTGAGCCGGGTTTGCGAGCCCCGCAGTCGCGAACCGAGGTGACCCAGTGAGCGCACTGTCGCTGTTGCCGGCCCGGCGTTCCGTACCGGGCGTGTTCGTGGCCCTGACCCTGACCCTGACGATCGGCTGGCTGGTCGTCCTGCTCGACGGGGGTCAGCTCTTCAACCAGTCCACGACGGTGAGTCTGCTGCATGTGGCCGCCGGCCTCGGCCTCGTCGCGGTGGGCCAGACCCTGGTCATCCTGGGAGGCTCGCTCGACCTCTCGGTGGCGTACGTGATCAGCCTCAGCACCCTCGTCGCGGCCGAGACGATGAACGGCAGCGACGGCGCGGTGCTGCCGGCGATCGGCCTGGTGCTCGTCGTCAGCGCCGGCGTCGGGCTGCTCAACGGGCTGCTCGTCACCAGGTTCCGGGTCAACGCGTTCATCGCGACCCTCGGCGTCGGGCTGCTGCTCAAGGGTTACCTCGACAACGGCTACGACGGCCCGGCCGGCACCACCGCACCCTCGCTGGTGCACGCGCTCGGCTACCAGCGCATCGGGCCGCTGCCGGTGTCGTTCCTGCTGCTGATAGCGGTCACCGCGGCGGCCTGGTTCGCGCTCTCGCGGACCCGCTTCGGCCACCACCTGGTCGCCGTCGGCGGGGATCCGGAGGTGGCCCGGCTCTCCGGCGTCCGCAACGACCGGGTCCTCGTCACCGCCCACGTGCTGTGCTCGATGTGCGCAGGGCTCGCCGGCATCTACCTCGCCAGTCGGCTCGGCTCGGGCGCCCCACGCGTCGGCACCGAGGGCCTCTACGACCTGGAGTCGATCGCCGCGGTGGTGATCGGCGGTACCGCCCTCGCCGGTGGGCGCGGCGGCGTCATCGGCACGGTCGGTGGGGTGCTGCTGCTGGCCAGCATCGACGCCATCTTCAACCAGCTCGAGGTCGACGCCTTCTTCAAGCAGGTGATCCGGGGCGTCATCATCATCGCCGCGGTCGCCGTCTACGCCCGCCGGGCCATGCGAAAGGCGGCCTAGCCATGCAGACCGTCCAGCCCCGTTCCCTGCCGCTGCGTCTGCCGCGGGTGCGTCCCGGTGGTGTCCTGCCGATCCTCGCGATCCTCGCGGTGCTGTTGGTGCTCGTCGGCATCCGGCAGCCCGACTTCCTGGCCCCGCAGTCGCTGATGTCCTTCCTCGGCCGTTCGGCACCGATCATCCTGCTCGCCGCCGGTCAGTACTTCGTGATCGTGTCCGGCGAGTTCGACCTCTCGGTCGGTTCCCTGGTCACCGCTCAGGTGGTGGTCGCCGCCCGGCTGATCGACAGCGACCCGGCGCGTACCTGGCCGGTGGTGCTGCTCCTGCTCGCCTTCGGAGTGCTGGTCGGGCTGGTCAACGGCCTGATCACGACGCGGCTGCGGGTGCCGTCGTTCATCACCACCCTCGGCATGTTCCTGATCCTCGTCGGCGCGGTCTACCTCTGGTCCGACGGCGCCCCGAAGGGTGGGCTCTCCGAGGAGTTCCGGCGGTTCGGCCGGCGGGCCTTCGAGGACGTGCCGCTGCTGGGCCGCGTGCCGTACGCGCTGCTGGTCCTGGTGGTCCTGGCGGTGGCGGCCGTGCTGCTGATGCGCTCGGACTTCGGTCGGACGCTGGTCGCCGTCGGCGACAACCCGCGCACCGCCGAGCTGAGCGGTGTACGCGTGTGGCGTACCCGGACCTTCGCCTTCATCCTCAGCGGGCTCGCGGCGGCGGTGGCGGCCATCCTCCTGGGCGGCTACAGCGGTGTGTCGTTCCAGGCCGGTGCCGGCCTGGAGTTCGGTGCGATCACCGCTGTCGTCCTCGGTGGGGTGGCGCTCGGCGGGGGTCGCGGCGCGGTCGTCGGGGCGATGCTCGGCGCGCTGACCCTCGAACTGCTGTTCGCCCTCATGAATTTCTACGGCGTCTCCGGCGCCCTCAGGTCGACCGTCCAGGGCGCGATCATCCTGCTCGCCGTGGCGGTCTCGGCAACCCGTTCTTCGTCGAGATAAAGGGGAAACCATAGTGCGACGTTCCATGGCGGCCATTGCCGCTGTCACCCTGCTGTCCCTTGCCGCCTGTGCCACCGACGAGCCGGCCGCGAGCCCGTCGGGAAGTGCGTCCGCCGCCACCGGGTCCGGCACCGGGGACCAGTCGAAGTTCTTCGTGCAGGCCGACTACGACGCCGAGTTGGCGCTGCTCGACGCGGCACCGACGGGCCCGGCCGACAAGCCGTGGGAGCAGGTGCTCAACCCGACGATGGTCGACACCGCCAAGTTCAAGAAGAACGGCCCACACAAGATCTGCTTCTCGAATGCGGCCCTGAACAACCCCTGGCGGCAGGTCGGGTTCAAGACCATGCAGGCCGAGGTGGAGGCGCAGAAGAGCCGCATCAAGGAGTTCGTGCACGTCGACGCCGAGGGCAAGGACCAGAAGCAGATCGCGGACATCAACGATCTGCTCGGCAAGGGCTGCGACGCGCTCATCGTCTCGCCGAACACCACCGCCACGCTCACCCCAGCCGTCGAGGCGGCCTGCAAGGCCGGGCTGCCGGTCGTCGTCTTCGACCGTGGTGTCAACACGAAGTGCCCGGTGACGTTCATCAACCCCATCGGCGGTTACGGGTTCGGCCACGTCGGGGCCGAGTTCGTCAGCCAGAAGATGAAGCCCGGCGGCAAGGTCCTCGCCCTGCGGATCCTGCCCGGCGTCGACGTCCTGGAGACCCGCTGGTCGGCGGCGAAGGTGGCGTTCGACAAGGCGAAGGTCGACGTCGTCGGTGTCGAGTTCACCGATGGTGATCCGGCCAAGACCAAGAAGATCGTCGACGACTACATCCAGCGGTACGGCACGATCGACGGGGTCTGGATGGACGCCGGAGCGGTGGCCGTCGCGGCGGTCGAGGCGTTCCAGGACGCGGGCAAGCCCGTTCCGCCGATGAACGGTGAGGACCAGCTCGACTTCCTGAAAATCTGGAAGGACAAGAAGCTCACCGCGATCGCGCCGACCTACCCGACCTACCAGTGGCGTACGCCGATCATCGCGGCGCTGCGGATCCTCGACGGCCAGCAGGTGTCCAACCCGTGGAAGCTGCCGCAGCCGACCGTCACCCAGGACAACCTGGACCAGTACATCGACGCGGGCATGCCGCCGCTGCACTACGCGATGTGCGGCTGCACCGACCTGCCCGGTTACCCGCAGCGCTGGAAGTAGGGTCCGATGTACGCCATCGGCGTCAACCCCTGGGTCTGGGCCTCGCCGGTCGACGACAAGGCCCTGGCCGAGCTGATCCCGCGGATCGCCGCGTTCGGCTTCGACGCGATCGAGTTGCCGATCGAGCAGCCCGGCGACTGGGACCCGATCCGTACCCGGGACCTGTTGGCGGAGCACGGCCTCGTCGCCGCCGGCGTCTGCGCGGTGACCCCGCCGGGGCGGGAGTTGGTCGACGCCGCGCCAGCGGTCGTCGAGTCGACGGTGGCGTACCTGAAGGGCTGCGTGGCGAGCGCGGCGGCCGTCGGCGCTGGATGCGTCGGCGGCCCCGCGTACGCCTCGGTCGGCCGCACGTGGCGGATGTCGCCAACGGCTCGCGCGGCCTGCTACGCGGATTTCCGGCGGGCCCTGGCGCCGGTGGCCGAGCAGGCCGGCGAGTTGGGCGTGAGCATCGGTGTCGAGGCGTTGAACCGCTACGAGACGAGCGTCGTCAACACGATCGAGCAGACGATCGAGTTGATCGACGGGCTACCGCCGAACGTCGGCATCATGATCGATACCTACCACATGAACATTGAGGAGGCCGACCCCTACGCGGCCCTCGCCGTCGCCGGCCGGCACATCAAGCACGTCCAGGTCAGCGGCACCAACCGGGGTGCTCCCGGCGCTGACCACTTCGACTGGCCCCGCTTCTTCACGGTCCTGCGGGACACCGGTTACCAGGGTGCGATCTGCATCGAGTCGTTCACGGCGGAGAACGAGGCCATCGCCACCGCCGCGGCGATCTGGCGTCCGTTGGCCCCCTCGCAGGACCGTCTCGCCACGGACGGCCTGCGCTATCTCCGGGAGATCCTCGGATAACTGCCCGACCCGTCACCCCCGCGCTGGTCGAGGCCGTTGCGCCACCCCCACCCCGTTCTCACGTCAGGAGCACCGTCCCGTGTCCTCGTCCCTTTCGTCGCTGCGCCGACTGCTGGCCGGCGCCGCCGCGACAGCGGTGACCGCCCTGGTCGCGGTAACCGCCTCGGTGTCCCCGGCCCAAGCGGCCACCACCACCCTCTACGCGTCGCCCGCCGGCACCGGCACCGTGTGTTCCGCCAGCCAACCGTGTTCGCTGACCGCCGCCCAGACCGCGGTGCGGGCGATCAACAGCGCGATGTCCGGTGACATCGTCGTGGAGTTGGCCAACGGCGCGTACCGGCTGTCGTCGCCGCTGCGGTTCACCGCTGCCGACTCGGGCAACAACGGCTATCAGGTGATCTGGCGGGCGGCCTCCGGCGCACGTCCGACGATCACCGGCGCCCGGGCGGTCACCGGCTGGTCGCTCGTCGACTCCGGGAAGAACATCTGGCGGGCCAACGTCGGCGCCGGGCTCGACTCCCGTCAGCTCTACGTCAACGGGGCCGTGGCCACCCGGGCACGTACCGCCGTGAACCGCTCCGACTTCACCTTCACCACGTCCGGCATGCGGTTCACCAACGGCGCGCTCAGCTACCTCAACAACCTCGGCAACCAGAACCGGGTCGAGGTGGAGAGCGTCGGTTCGTTCACCGACCGGTACTCGCCGGTGCAGAGCATCAGCGGAAACTTCCTGACGATGCAGCAGCCCGCGTGGAACAACAACACCTTCGGGTTCGACACCCTCTCCAGCCCGCACCGCGCCGGCCCCTTCTACCTGACCAACGCGTACGAGTTCCTGGACTCGGCGGGGGAGTGGTACCTCAACCCCAGCAACGGTCAGCTCAACTACATCCCCCTCGCCGGGCAGAACATGAGCTCGGTCAGCGTCGAGTTGCCGCAGTTGCAGTCCCTGGTCAACGTGGGCGGCACCCTCGCCTCGCCGGCACACCACATCTCGTTCAGCGGCATCACCTTCACCGGCACCAGTTGGCTCGGCCCGAGCAGCAGCAACGGCTTCGCCGACCAGCAGACCGGCGCCCACATCACCGGCACCTGGTCCCGGCCGGCCGACGCGCTGACCTCCTGCCAGGCCGGCTGCCCCCAGTTCGAGGCCACCCGGCCCAACTGGAACCAGATGCCCGCCGCCGTGCAGGTCTCCGCGGCCAACACCATCACCTTCAGCGACTCCCAGTTCGTCAACCTCGGGCAGACCGCGATCGGCATCGGCAACGACGCCAACGCCCACGCCAGCGGTGTCGGTCTGGGCGCCAGCAACATCACCGTCACCCGCTCCGAGATCGCCCGCAACTCCGCCGGCGGCGTCGTGGTCGGCGGTGTACGCGCAGACGCCCACCACCCCAGTGATCAGCGGATGGTCAACCGCAACATCACCATCAGCAACAACCGGGTGCACGATCTCGGCCTGGAGTACCGGGGCGTGGTCTCGATCCTGACCACCTACGTGAACACGGCGACGGTTTCGTACAACGAGGTCTACAACATGCCGTACACCGGCCTGTCGGTCGGCTACGGCTGGGGCGCCAACGACGCGGGCGGCAGTCAGCACTACGCGAACCGGGGCCTGTACAACTACCAGCCGCGCTACACCACGGCGACCACCGCGGCCAACAACCAGGTCATCGGCAACTACGTGCACGACGTGATGCAGCAGATGACCGACGGCGGATGCATCTACACGCTGTCGGCGAACCCGGGCGCGACCATCAACCAGAACTACTGCCTGCGGACCAACGGCTGGTTCGGGCTCTACTTCGACGAGGGCTCCCGCTACTACACCGCCCGCAACAACGTGTTCTCCTCCACCGGTACCTGGGCCACCGCCAACTACTGGTACGCGGAGAACATGGGTAACTTCACGGTCACCAACAACTGGTCGACGAACAACTCCACGAACGTGACGAACGGCGACCGCGGCAACGTGGTCAACGGCAACGTCACGGTCAGCAACGGCAGTTGGCCGTCGGGCGCGCAGACGGTGATCAACGCGGCTGGTGTGCAGAGCGGTGGTGGCACCAACCCGCAGAACGTGCAGATCGTGGGTGCACAGTCGGGCCGGTGCGCCGAGATCGGCAACTCCAGCACGACAAACGGCACGCAGGCCCAGATCTGGGACTGCATCAGTGCGGCCACCAACCAGCGGTGGACCCACACCGCCAGCCGTCAGCTCATGGTCTACGGCACCAAGTGCCTGGACGCCTCCGGCCAGGGCACCAGCAACGGCACCGCGGTGGTGATCTGGGACTGCAACGGCGGCACCAACCAGCAGTGGAACGTCAACGCCAACGGCACGATCACCGGTGTGCAGTCGGGTCTCTGCCTGGACGCCAACGGCGCCGCGACGGCGAACGGCACGAAGCTGATCCTCTGGGCCTGCTCCGGCGGCACCAACCAGCAGTGGCAGTTGCGCAGCTGATCCAGTAGCTGGACACCGACAGGTCCGGGCCGGGGCGAGACGCCTCGGCCCGGACCTGTCCGGTTACGGCTCTGCGACCACCGTCAGCCCGGTCGAGGAGCTGTAGCGGACCGGGATGGGATCGGTGAGTTCCCCGACGAATGTTCCGTCGACGTGGTCGAGGAAGCCGATGAGGGACCAGTCGTCGGCGGGTCCGGGGACCAGCCGGGGCGCGTACAGGTGCGGGTGGGCGAACGGTTGGGCGGACGCGATGTCCCACGGCCCGAGGGTGGTCTCGCCGGTCGCCACCCAGATCCGGTGGTCGTCGCGCCGAGCGCTGCCGGTGGCCTCGGTGGAGAAGAGCAGCAGCGGCTGCCCGTCGAGGACCGCGACCTGGGGCACCTCCAGGTGACCGAAGCCGGCCGGAGTCGACAGCGGCGGCGCGACGGTCCAGGTGACGAGGTCGGTGGAGGTGGCGTGGCCGACGACGCCACGGGTGTTCGCCGGACCGGTGTTGGCGCGGGCGGTGATGAGCATGTGCCAACCCTTGCCGTCGGGGTCGGGGAACACCCACGGGTCACGCCACGCCTGCTCGTACCACAGCTCCTTGTCCAGCAGCTCGTACCAGGTGGGGTCGGCCTGGACGATCGGTTCGGTGCCGTGCCGGTGCCAGGTCATGAGGTCGTCGGAGACGGCCAGTCCGATGCGTTGGACGAGCCCGTCCTCCGCACGACCGACCCCGGTGTAGAACAGGTACCAGCGTCCGTCAGGCCCGCGGACGGTGCAGCCCGTCCAGGTCGCCAGGTCGTCCCAGCTGGGCGCGTCGGCGGGGACCACGGCGTCGGCGACCAGGCGCCACGAGCGCAGGTCCGCCGAGACGGCGTGGCCGATGGTGGCCCGGCGGTGGCGGCGGTGCGGGTCGTGCAGGGCACGGGACGCGCGCAGGAAGAACACGTGCCAGAGGCCGTTGTCGTCCCGCGTGTACCAGCTGTCCCACACCCAGTGGTCGGGTAGACGAAGCATGGTCCGAAACCTAGCACTAAACCGTTTTAGCGCCGGTCGAGGCCGAACCGCCGGCACGGATCGGAGGGCCGGTGGTCAGCCGGCCGGAGGCGCGAGGGACCGGCGTCGGCGCAGGGGCATCGGAACGAGCGAGGGTTCGGCGGCGCCCCCGTCCAGGAGCAGTTCGACCGCTCGCCGTCCCATCTGCTCGTGCGGCAGCGCCGTGGTGGCCAGGCTCGGACGCAACCAGGCGGCGATCGGGTCGTCGTCGAACGAGATCACCGAGATGTCCTCCGGGACGGTCAGCCCCGCCTCGCCGAGTGCCTGGTAGGCCCCGAAGGCCAACCGGTCGTTCATGCAGATGATCGCGCTGGGTCGCTTCGGCTTGCTCAGCAGGCTGCGCATGGCGGCGTACCCGTGCTCGGGCAACCACTCGGTGCAGAAACACTCGGCCAGGAGGCCGACCTTTGCCTCGTCCAGTGTCTGCCGGATGCCGTGCAGGCGGGCGCGGGCGGCGAGCGAGACCTCCGGGTCGTCCTCCTTGAGTCGGTTGCGGCCGATGAGCGCGATCGTATCGCGGTGGCCAAGCTCCAGCAGGGCGGTGGCGACGGAGCGGCCGGCCCCCTCGTCGTCGGGGACCACGCTGGGCAGGCCGTCGGGGCTGGTGGCGTTGAGCAGCACCACCGGGCCCCCGAGGATGGCCGCGGGCACCGTCAGCCGCCGGGTCGCCATCGCCGCGTAGATCACCCCGTCGACCTGCCGGTCCAGGACAGCCTCGATGGCGTACTGCTCGAAGGTGGCGTCGCCCTGCGTCTCGGTGATGAGCAGGACGTGGTCCCTTTCGCGGGCCGCGTCGAGGGCGCCGCGGATGAGGTCGCCGGCGAACCGGGTGGTGGCCACGATGTCGGAGACGAACGCGATGGTGGCCGTCTTGCGGGTGCGCAGGCTGCGCGCGGCGAGGTTGGGCCGGTAGCCGAGCTCCTCGGCGGCGGCGAACACCCGCTGGTGCGCCTCGGCCGAGAGTCGGGTGCCCTCCCTGCCGTTGAGCACCATCGACGCGGCGGTCTTGGACAGCCCGGCTCTCCGCGCGACGTCGGCGAGTGTTGCTCTGTTGCGGCCCATCAATCCTCCGAATCAGGCGCGGTGCCACAGGCGCCGCTCCCGCCCATCATGATGCGTCGCCGTCCGGGATCGAGCGCCGGTCACGTCGGGTGTGGTGTGAACCCGACGTTTCCGCACCGTTGCCAAGTTGTCCTTGACAGCTTCCCGTGCCGCGCGCATGCTCTGCTAAATCAGTTTAGCGACCACTTCTGGTGCATCCAGAGGCGCCTTCGGTGGCCGTGCCGGGTTCTTTTGTGCTGACGGTACGGGTGCTGCGCTCGGGCGACAGGTCACGGCGTACGTGTCGTGACCTCCGCCGGGTCGCGGTGGTCCCGGTGGAGCCGTCGCGCGGCCGTGGGTCGCGGGACGCGTGGAGATGTCAAGGAGTCATGAAATGGCAGAATTGCTGACAAAGTTTCCGCGACGGAGAGCTGTGCTCCTCGCGTCGCTGCTGGCGGTCGGGATGACCGCGACGGCCTGCAGCGCGCCGGGGGAGGACCGGTCGTCGACCCAGAAGTCCGACGCCGCCGTCAAGACGGAGCTGGGCGCCGATCCGATCACCCTGGAGATGTACGCGGAGACCGGCTTCCCGCTGGCCAAGGCGTTGGCCGACGAGTTCTCCAAGCAGCACTCGAACGTCAAGTTCAACGTCCGCGAGGACCAGTTCACGGTGATCGTGGAGAACGCGCCCCGGGTGATGGCGTCGGACAACTCGCCCGACATCATCCGGCTCCCGACCATGGTCGACCTGGTCAAGGACGACCTGCTCAAGAACCTCGACCCGTACTTCACCGCGTACGGCTGGGACAAGTTCCCCGCCTCGCAGCTCATGCAGCTGCGCGTCGGCGAGAACACCCGGGGCACCGGCTCGCTGTACGGGATGGGGCTCGGCTACAGCGTCACAGGCGTCTTCTACAACAAGAAGCTGGCCACTCAGATCGGCATGACCCAGCCGCCGGCCACTGTCGCCGAGTTCGAGGAGCTGCTGGCCAAGGCGAAGACCGGTGGGGTCCAGCCGATCATGCAGTTCAACAAGAACACCGCGGGCATCAACTTCCCGCACCAGGCACTGCAGAACCAGTTCGGCGACCCGACCCTGGTCGCCGACTGGATCTTCCAGAAGCCGGGGGCCACGTTCGACACGCCGGCCGCCCTGAAGGCCACCCAGACCATCCAGAAGTGGGCCCAGGCCGGCTACTTCACCAAGGACGCCAACGCCCTGGACTACGCGGGCATGGTGGGGGAGTTCCAGAAGGGCAACGGCCTGTTCATGTTCAACGGTGACTGGGAGTCGGCCAACCTCGACAAGTCGATGCCCGGCAACGTGGGCTTCTTCCTCTTCCCCACCGAGTCCGCCGGTGGAAAGCACGTGGCGATGTCCGCCCCCAACACCTTCGGCGTCTCCGCCAAGGCCAAGAACCCGGACGCCGCCGCGTACTTCCTGAACTGGGTGCACACCAACGCCAAGGCCCGCGAGATCTCGGTGACCGTCGGCGGCTCCAGCCCTGGCGGCCCGAGTGACCTGCCGGTGCCGAGCGCCGCCCCGAACACGGTGCTGGCCGAGACCCTGAAGGCGTCACAGCAACTCGGTGCGGAGAACGGCGCTGTGGACTTCACCGCGAACGCGACCGGCGGAATCTTCGCCGCCGCGATCACGCCGGAGATGCAGAAGCTGATCGCCGGTCAGCAGACGCCCGAGGGGTACGTGAAGGCGGTCCAGGCCGAGTATCAGAAGGAACTGTCCCGATGACGTCTGCCCTCGGCAGCGCACCAACCGGGCACGACGATCGTCGCGCCCGCCCCACCCCCGCGGGGGGGCCCCCCCCCAAAGGGGGGGCCCCCGCCCCGGCCCGCGCGGGGTGTGACAAGGCCGCCCCCGGGGTGTGCACGGGGTTTTGATAGCGGCCCCGCCCGCCCGCCACA
>NZ_JBIALC010000014.1:55238-185742 GCF_042873195.1 Micromonospora arida
TTGTTCCCGCACCTCGTCGTACTCTTCGCCGACCCACCCGCCCCCCGCCGCCCCCCCCCCCCCCCGCGCCGCCCCCCCCCCGGGGGGGGGGCCGCCCCCCCCCCCCCCGCGGCCGGGACCGGCTGGTTGTACGTCCTGCCCGCCCTGGTGATGTACGCGGTGTTCGTCCTGCGCCCGCTCGTCCTGACGCTCCAGTACTCGCTCTACGACTGGAACGGCATCGGGGTGGCCCGCTGGGTGGGCCTGGACAACTACCTCACCGTGTTCACCGACAGCGACCTGCTGAAAATCATCGGCAACGCGATCGTCCTGATCGTCTTCTTCAGCTTCATCCCCGTCGCGCTGGGGCTGTTGGTGGCCAGCATGGTTCGCCGGATCACCACCGGCGCGTTCGGCACCGTCGTCCGGACCATCCTGTTCCTGCCGCAGGTCATCCCCCTGGTGGCGGCGGGCATCGCGTGGAGCTGGCTGCTCTCGTCGAACGGTCTGGTCAACCAGGCGCTGCGCGCGGTCGGGCTGGGTGGCGTCGCCCGCGCCTGGCTCGGCGACTTCGACACGGCGCTGCCAGCCGTCGGCGTCATCGGGGCCTGGGTCCTGCTCGGCCTCTGCACGATCCTGCTGGTCACCGGCATGAGCAAGATCGACCCGGCGCTGTACGAGGCCGCCCGCCTCGACGGTGCCGGTCCGTTCCGTGAGTTCCTCGCCGTGACCCTGCCCAGCCTGCGCCAGGAGATCGGCGTCTGCCTCACCGTGACGATCATCGCGGCGTTGGCGAGCTTCGACATCGTCTACATCTCCACCAGCGGCGGCCCCGGCCTCCAGACCACTGTGCCGGGCCTGGAGATCTACCGGCTGGCCTTCTCGCAGCGGCAGGTGGGGCTCGCCTCGGCACTCGCTGTCGTACTCATGCTGCTCGTGCTGGCGTGTGTGCTGCCGATCCAGCGCCTGAGCCGAGGGGAGAAGCAGTGAATCTGAGCCGACGCGAACAGTTGACCGGCCGGGTCTTCCTGATCGCCCTGATCGTCGTCACCCTGCTGCCGTTCGTGAGCATGCTCTCGGCGGCGTTGCAGCCCCGGGGCACCGTGCCCAGCGGGCTCGAGTGGCCGTCCGACCCACAGTGGGGGAACTTCGCCGACGCCTTCACCGCCGCGAACATGGGCGCCCTGCTCCGCTCCAGCCTGCTCATCGTGGCCGGTGTCGTACCGGTGTCGGTGCTCATCGCGACCATGGCCGGCTTCGGGCTCGGTCAGCTGCGGGTCCCCGGTGGCCGCCTCGTCTTCGGTCTCTTCCTGCTGGGTCTGACCCTGCCGTTCGAGGCCGTGGTCACGCCGCTCTACTACCAGATGCAGGACCTCGGCCTGCTCAACACCCGCTGGGCCATCATCCTGCCGCTGATCGGGCTGTACATGCCGTTCGCGGTGTTCTGGATGCGGGCACACTTCACCAACGTGCCGGTCGAGTTGTCCGAGGCGGCCCGGGTGGACGGAAGCAGCACGTGGCAGTTGTTCTGGCGGGTCCAGGTGCCGCTCGCCCGGCCGGCGATCGCCTCGCTGACGATCCTGATGTTCCTCTGGACGTGGAACCAGTTCCTGCTCGCCATCGTCCTCGTGGACGACGCCACCAAACGCACCATGGCCGGGGCGCTCGGAGCGTTCCAGGGCCAGTGGGGCACCGACCTGGTGCTGCTGTGTGCCGGGTCGCTGCTGATCCTCACCCCGACCCTCATCGTGTTCCTGATCTTCCAGAGACAGTTCATCAAGGCTCTGATCCAAGGGTCAGTGAAGGGGTAGGCAGTGGTCACACAGCCGCAGATCCACGGCGACGTCGACGATCGCTTCGGCCGCGTCGCCGACGTCTTCCGCGACAACTTCACCTCCCGGGGAGAGGTCGGCGCCGCGGTCACCGTCTACGTGCGGGGCCGCAAGGTCGTCGACCTGTACGGCGGGCTGGCCGACACCCGTACCGGGCGGCCCTGGGACGCGCACACGCCGGTCGTCGTCTTCTCCTGCACAAAGGGGATCCTGGCGATCTGCGCCTACCTGCTGGCCCAGGAGGGCCGGCTCGACCTCGACGCTCCCGTGACGCGCTACTGGCCGGAGTTCGGACAGCACGGCAAGGCGGACATCCCGGTTCGCTGGCTGCTCACGCACCAGGCAGGTCTGCCCGCGGTGGACCGCTCCCTGACCCTCGACGACGTGCTGACGTGGGATCCGGTCATCAAGGCGATCGAGGCGCAGGCCCCGCTGTGGAAACCGGGTACGGCGCACGGCTACCACTCGATGACCTACGGCTGGCTGGTCGGAGAGGTGATCCACCGCATCAGCGGCCAACTACCTGGCGCGTTCTTCGCCGACACCGTCGCGGGCCCGCTCGGCCTGCACACCTGGCTGGGGCTCCCGGCCGCCGAGAGCGACACCGTCGCCTGGGGCCTGGCACCGCCCCCGGACCCTGACCCGTTCGTGGACCCGGTCGCCGAACGGGGCATCACCATGGGGGGCGCCTTCGCCTTCCCCGCCGACGCCGACGGCCTGGTCAGCTTCAACGACGACGCCATCCGGGCCGCGGGTGTTCCCGGCGCGGGCGCGGTGAGCACCGCCGAGGGCCTCGCGCGCCTCTACGCCGCCTGTGTGTCGGAACTCCAGGGTGGACCGCTGCTCACGGCGGCGTCGGTGGACGACGCGGTAGTGGTTCGCTCGCGTGGTCAGCAGCGGCACGGCCCGCCGGACACCGGGCAGCGCTGGGGCACCGGCTTCCTGCTGCACTCCCCACCGGCCCGGCCCTTGCTGGGTGAGCGCAGCTTCGGCCACGACGGCGCGGGCGGCAACCTGGCCTTCGCCGACGCCGAGCACCAGGTGGGCTTCGGCTACGTGGTCAACCAGATGCGCGGGATGGGCGACGAGCGCGCCAATCTGCTCACCGCCGCCGTCCGCGCCTGCCTCAGCGACTGAGGCGACCGGGCTGTGTGTCTCCCCGGTGTCGCCACAGTCGGCACCGGGGAGCCCGGCGGAGCGCCCGCTCCGGCGGGCTCGTGATCAGCGGTCACCGTCGACCCGTCTGTCCACTGTGGCCTGTCGACGGTGTTACGGGGATACTTCGGGCACGTTTCATCGATAGTCTTGACAGGCGTTGTTAGCGATAACACCATGGCCTTCACGCCGCTCTCGCGTTTGGAGCCAGCCTTGGTCCTGTCGGTCCGCTCGCGTGTCCTGAACATCGCCCGCGCATCCGCTGTGAACAGCCTGAACGCCGCCGCTCGCCACGCCACCACCACGTTGACTCGACTGACGTCCACAGTGCGCCCGGATCGCCTCCGTCCACTGTGTGCGCTCGCATCGGCGGCTGTTCTCATCGGTGCGAGCCTGGTGGCCACCCCCGCCGCCGCGCACGCTGCCGACGGATGGTCACCCCGATCGTCGTACACCTCGACCGACACCGGCGCCGGCACCTACTCGGTGCCGCTGCTCAACGCCGACGTGCCGGACATCAGCGTCGAGCGGGTGCCAGCCGCCGAGAACGACGAGGGCCGCGATCTCTACTACATGATCAGCACGACCATGCACCTGAGCCCGGGTGCGCCGATCATGAAGTCGTACGACCTCGTCAACTGGGAGATCGTCAACTACGTCTTCGACCGGGCGAGCATCGGCGACTCCTTCTCACTGCGCAACGGCCAGAACTCGTACGGCCAGGGCCAGTGGGCGTCGTCGCTGCGCTACCACGACGGCACGTTCTACGCCGTCTTCAACACCAACAACCTCAGCGGGGCGTACCTCTACCGCACCGACGACATCGAGAACGGCCCGTGGCAGCGCACCGCCCTCGGCCGTGGCCTGCACGACCCGTCGCTCTTCTTCGACGTCGACGGCACGCCGTACATCTTCTACGGCTCCGGCGGCACCAGCGCCGTACGCCTCAACGCCGACCTGACCGCCATCGCGGAGGACTACCCGAACATCTTCACCGCCAACAACTACGCCGGGCAGCCGTTCATCGGCGGTCTGTTCGAGGGCGCGCAGGTCTACCACATCGACGGCTGGTACTACGCCGTCATCATCACCTGGCCGTCCGGGCAAGGGCGCCAGGTGGTGATGTTCCGGTCGAAGGACCTGCTCGGGCGCTACACCTCCGCCGGCGGGGTCAACACCTACGAGGCGCGCGGAGTGCTCAACTCCAACGGCTTCGCGCAGGGCAGCCTGGTGCCGATCAGCCGGGCGGGCGGCGGGACCGACTGGCACGGCATGTTCTTCCGGGACACGTTCCCGATCGGCCGGATCCCGGCGCTCATCCCCGCCACCTGGCAGAACGGGTGGCCGACATTCGGCACCAACGGGGTCGTGCCGGTCAACGGCCTGTTCGACAAGCCGATCCGGCTCAGCCCGGCCGAGGAGCTGTTCGAGCGGCAGAAGAGCATCGTCGCCTCGGACGACTTCGCCAACGACGCGCCGCACAAGGCGTACCAGGACGAGCAGTGGACGGTCCCCGCCCCGCTGGACCCGGCGGAGATCGCCCCCAACGGCTCCCGGCTGGACCTGGCGTGGGAGTGGAACCACGCCCCGGACAACCGGTACTGGTCACTCACCGACCGCGACGGCTGGCTGCGGTTGACGGCCCGCACTGTGGTCACCGGCCAGTACGTCTACACGAAGCTGTCCAACCGGGCCGAGCTGGCGTGGTTCGAGGAGGCACGCAACACGCTCTCGCAGCGGACGTTCGGGCCACGACAGTCGGTCCAGACCCGGATGGACATCTCCGGGATGAAGAATGGCGACGTCGCGGGCCTGGCCGCCTACAACCGCGGATTCTCGTACGTGGCGGTCAAGCGCGTCGGTGACGTCAACACCCTCGGCGTGGTGAACCGGTCGCAGCCGTTCGCAGTCGACCTCGACCAGTCGACGCTGGAGAACTTCATCTCCGGCACGACGGTGTCGCTGGGCGACGCGACCGAGGTGCACGTGAAGGCGGACCTCGACTTCACCTCGCCGGTCGGCCAGCTGTGGACGACGTTCTACTACAGCCTGGACGGGGTCCAGTGGACCCGGCTGGGCAACCGCGTGGGCCCGCAGGCGCTCGACGGCAGCCTCGCCCACTTCATGGGCCACCGGGTCGGCCTGTTCAACTACGCGACCCAGGAGACCGGCGGCCACGTCGACTTCGACGACTACCTGCTCAGCGACGTGCTGACCGCGCAGGCCCGGCCACTGGACACCACCGCCCTCGACGCGGCCATCGCCCACGCGCAGACACTCGACCCGCGGCACTACCCGGCCGACGCCTGGGCCGCGACGCAGTCCGCGCTCACGGCGGCGACGTCGGCACGGGCCGGCCAGTTCGGCACGCAGAACCAGATCGACGCACCGGAGCGGGCACTCAGCTACCAGTTGGCCCGACTCGGAGTGCTGGCGGCGCTGCCCGTGACGGCCACCGCCCAGGTGCGCTGCCTGAGCGGCAAGGCGTACCTGGCGGTGCAGGTGCGCAACGACTCGGACGAGCCCGTCGAGATCACCGTCGAGACCCCGTACGGGAACCGGTCGTTCGCCGCCGTCGCGCCGGGGGCGAACGTCTACCAGTCGTTCAACACCCGTGCGTCGTCGGTGCCGGCCGGCTCGGCGACGATCCGTGCCACCGGGGCGGTCGCCGGCCGGGACGTGACCACCGTCCACGCCGCCCAGCACCCCGCCAACGCCTGCGGCGGATAGCCCCACGAGCCCTCGGCCCACCGACCAGCACCACCGGCGACCGGCCCGGCGGCACGGAACAGCGGACCTGTCCCGTGCCGCCGCCCACGGTCGGACCGGCGGCGGCAGTCGACCCCTGATGTCCGGACCACCCACGGAAGCGCACCCACCGATCCCCCGTACACCGATGACCGCACGTCAGAGATGAAGGAGGATGTCTCGTGGAACAACGAATGCGACGGGCGACCCGAGGACGGGTCGCAGCGCTCGCGACAGTCGGCCTGATGCTGACCACGGGGTTCGTCGCCCCGGCAGCGCCGGTCCAGGCCGCCGACACGAACCTCGTCGTCAACGGCGGCTTCGAGGACGGCCTGGCCAACTGGTTCGTCAACAACGGAAACGCCTCCGACGGCGCCCAGCTGTCGGCCACGTCGGACGCCCACTCCGGCGCGAACGCGGCGCTCGTCACCAGCCGGACGACCACCGGGTCCGGCCCGATGCAGGACCTCAGCGGCAAGGTGCAGGCCGGCCAGGCCTACACCCTCACGGCCCGCATCAAGTACGAGAACGAGAGCGGACCGGCGACGAAGCAGTTCTTCGCCACCATGCACTACGGCGGTGGCACCTACACCAACCTGGTCAGCGTGACCGCCACGAAGGGCCAGTGGGCACAGTTCAACGGAACGTTCACGATCCCGACGACGCAGAGCGTGTCGACGGCGCGCCTGTTCTTCGAGACCCCCTGGACGAGCACGCCGTCCACCGACCCGGCTCTGCACCTGATGGACTTCAAGCTCGACGACGTGTCCGTGGTCGGCGCCGCGCCGCCCGCGCCCGCGTCGAAGACCATCGAGGTCGTCGGCAAGCTGCCCGGCGAGCACAACCCGTTGATCGGGCACAAGTTCGGGGCTGACGGTTTCGGCCTCGTGCACGACGGTCGGGTCTACATGTACATGACCAACGACACCCAGGGCTACGCCCCGAACCCCACCACGGGAGTCTCGCCGGGGATCAACTACGGCGACATCAACCAGATCACGGTGATCTCCTCCGAGGACCTCGTGAACTGGACGGACCACGGTGAGATCCAGGTCGCCGGCCCCAACGGGGTGGCCCCGTTCACCGCCAACTCGTGGGCTCCGGGCATCACCAAGAAGGTGGTGAACGGAGTGGAGAAGTTCTTCCTCTACTACGCCAACGGCGGTGGTTCCAGCAACGTGATCACGGGTGCGTCGCCGCTCGGCCCGTGGACCAGCGAGCGCACCAGCACGCTGATCGACGGCCGTACCCCCGGCGCCGAGAGCGTCGCGTGGAAGTTCGACCCGGCCCCGTTCGTCGACGACGACGGCCAGCCGTACCTCTACTTCGGTGGTGGTCCCGCGTCGACGAGCATGCCGCCGGCCGAGCGCTTCAACAACCCGAAGAACATCCGGTCGATCGAACTCGGCGACGACATGGTCTCCACCGAGGGAACGGCCGCGGTGGTCGACGCCCCGGTCGCCTTCGAGGCGGGCCACGTCTTCAAGCGCGAGGGTAAGTACTACTTCTCGTACTCCTCGCACTTCGGCGGGAACGACTTCGGTGGCAGCCAGCAGCCGCTCCCCGGTTACCCCGGGGGTGGCCAGATCGGCTACATGATCTCCGACGGGCCGATGTCGTGGCCGAAGGAGACCTACGCCGGGGTGCTCTTCCCGAACCAGTCGCAGTTCTTCGGGGCCGGCACCGGTGGCAACAACCACCAGTCGGTGTTCGAGTTCGGGGGCAGGTACTACTTCACGTACCACGCCCCGACGCTGAACAAGCGCATCAACGGCAACACCACCCAGGGGTACCGCAGCCCGCACATCCAGGAACTGACCTTCAACCCGGACGGCACCATCCAGCAGGTCGTCGGCACCTACGCCGGCGTGGACCAGGTCCGCGACTTCGACCCGTACCGCGTCTTTGAGGCCGAGACGTTCGGCTGGAGCAAGGGCGTCGCGACCACGAAGGTCGACGGCAGCTCCGCCCAGTTCGGCGGCACGGCACCCAACCTCGTGGTCCGCGACATCGACAACGGGGACTGGACGGCACTGTCCTCGGTGACCTTCGGGGACAACGGCGCGCAGAGCCTGACGGCTCGGGTGCGTGCGCTCGCCGCCGGCGGGCAGATCCAGGTCCGGCTGGACGACGTCAACGGTCCCGTCGTCGGCACGGTCGCGGTGGACACGCCGGTCGGACAGTGGGCCGAGGTGACCGCCGAACTTGACGGCGTCAGCGGCGTGCACGACGTCTACCTCACCTACACCGGCCCGGCCGGCGTCGACCTCTTCGAGATCGACAACTGGGCCTTCGCGGCGGCCAGCTCCGACCTGCCCGTCACGCTCACCGCGTCCACGCGGTGCGTGGGCGGCAAGGCGTACGTGGCGGTGCAGGCGCGCAACGACCACGACGCGCCGGTGGGCATCACCCTCGAGACGCCGTACGGCGAGCGCTCGTTCACGTCCGTCGCGCCGGGCGCGAACGCCTACCAGTCCTTCAACACCCGCGCCGAGTCGGTGCCGGCGGGTTCGGCGACGGCCCGGGTGACCGGGGCGATCGGCGGACACGACGTGACGACCGTCCGCACCGTGCAACACCCCGCCGGCACCTGCGGCGGATAACCCCTCATGGCGGAGAACGGAGATCACATGAACACATACAAACGGCGACAGACACTCGCGGCCGGCGTCCTCGGCGCCGTGCTGACCGGGGCGGCTGTGCTGCCGTCGCCCGCACTGGCCGAGCCCGGTGACGACGCCAGCGTGCGGGTCACTGTCGACATCGACGAGATCAGGGAACCGGGCGTGCTCGCCCTGTCGATCGCGGGCGACGCCGTCGCGCTGTCCGAGGACGGCTCGACGCTGCTGGTACGCCAGTTCGTCGGCACGCTGCCGACGGTGACGGTCACCGACACCCGCGTCGCCGACGAGGTGCCCGACGGCGCCAACTGGGCGGTGCTCGGCAGCGCGACCGACTTCACCGGTGCCGCCGGCCAGGCGCCCATCACCGCCGACCACTTCGGCTGGAAGCCGCGCCTGCTCGACGGCGGGGAGACCGGCCTGGTCACCGAGGGCGAGGAGGTGGTGACCAGCCTGGACGAGCCGACCCAGCCGGGCAACAATGTCGGCCTCGTCGACCAGGAGCTGTTGGTCTCGGCCTTCGACTCCGAGGCCGTCGCCAGCGACTCGTACTCGGTCAACGCCGACCTGTACCTGCGGACTCCGGCGGAGGTCGCCGCCGGCGCGTACAGCTCCACGCTCACGCTCTCACTGTTCGAGTAGTGGCCTGGGCGGGGGCCCCGGACCGGGACCCCCGCCCAGCCCCGTGCCGAAGGGCCGATTCATGACCGTCACCCCGCTGCGCCGGGCGCTCGTCGTCCTCGCCGTCGCGTCCCTCGCGGTTGCGGCCGCGCCGACCGCGGCGGCGGCGGAACCGGACCCGAAGGCCCTGACCTGGACGGTCCAACCAGCAACCGCGACCGGGCCGGACCAACGCCGATGGATCAACGCCAGCCTCGACCCGGGGCAGGCGGTGACCGAGCACCTGGCGGTACGGAACTTCAGCCGCACTGCCGTCGCCTTCTCCCTGAAGGCCGCCGACGGCTATCTCACCGACAAGGGCCGCTTCAACATGCTGCCGTCCGACCGTCCCTCGGTCGACGGCGGCACCTGGATCGACGTGCAGGAGAAGGCCACCGTCGGTCCCAACGAGACACGGGTGGTGCCGTTCACGATCACGGTGCCCCAGGGCGCCACACCGGGTGACCACCCGGCCGGCATCGCCGCGACCGTCACCAGCACGGGCGGCACGGTCAACGTCGAGAGCCGTGTCGGCTTCCGGGTGATGCTGCGGGTGAACGGCTCCGCGCAGGCCGCTCTGGCCGTCCGGGGCCTCGACGCGACGTACTCCCCGTCGTGGAACCCCTTCGCCGGTGGCACGGTGCGGGTCCACTACACCGTCGAGAACGACGGCAACGTCTGGGTCGGCGGAACGAGTCGGGTGGCGATGTCCGACCTGCTCGGCCGGACCAACCACGACGCCACCAGCGCCGTCGAGGAGTTGCTGCCCGGCGGCGCTCGGACGGTGAAGACCCGGGCCGACGGCGTCTGGGCCCTGGGACGTCTCCGCACGACCGTCAGCACCTCGCCGACGTTGCTCGGCGACGGCCAGGCCGGGGCCGACCTCCGTCCGGCCTCGGCCACCGTCACCACCTGGGTCGTACCGTGGGCGCAGCTCGCACTCTTGGGCCTGCTGGCCGGCCTGCTCCTGGGTCTGCGGGCGGCGGCCCGGCACCGGCGGCGTCGGCTGGCCGGGCTGCTGGCCCGCGCGAGGCAGGAGGGCCGGCAGGAGGGTCAGGAGGCCGTGCTCGTCGGGGGCTCGCCCGCTGCTGCCGAAACCGACGCGGGCGACGCCCGCCGGTAACCCGTCGGCGCGAGGAAACCGCGCTGCCGGATCGCGGCGAGGCGTCGCCCGGTCCGCGGCCTCAGGGCTTGGACTGGCCCAGCAGCCAGCGCAGGATGCTGGCGTCCTCGTAGGTCGGCCCGAACGCCGCGTGATAGTCCGGCGACGAGAACGCGGCGTCGGCGTACTCGGTGTAGCGCACCAGGCCGGCGGTCTGCTCGGGCGTCTTGCCCCGGGCGGCGTACGCCTGCCGCAGCACGGCCGTGGAGTTGCGCGCGCCCGAGACGTTGAGCAGGTGGTCGTGCTCGCCGTGGGTGATCCACACCGGCACCTCGGCCGCCGCGATGGCGGTCGCCTGGGCGGCGTTGACCGGGAAACCACCGGTCACCAACCCGCCGGCGAACAGGTCCGGACGCTTGGCGAACGCCTCCCAGAGCAGTTGCGAACCGTACGACACGGTCGTCGCGTACACCCGACGGGTGTCCACCGCGAACTGGCCGACGAACTGGTCGAGCAGCTTGACCAGCAGGTCCGCCTCGGCGGCCCCACCGACCCGCTGGTGCTGGGGCGCCAGGACGATGACGTCCTCGGCGGTGCCGGTCCACCGGGGTTGGAGCCACGCGGTCGCCGGGATGTCGGCGGCGAGTTGGACGCCGAGGTTGTCGCCGTCCCAGCCCATCCCGTGACCGGGCAGGACGACCATCAGTGGGTACTTGCGGCCCGGCTGGTAGTTCTTCGGCAGGTGGTAGTGGTACGGCAGCACCATTCCGCCACTCAGGAACGAGCCGTAGGTGAACTCGTCGACCAGTTGGTTGACCGGCTTCTCGGTGACCGGTCGGGACTCGCGCGGGGTGGCCCGGGCGAGCACCGGCCCCTTGCCGGCCCCGCGGCCGGGCTGGCCGTGCACGTCCTCGCGCTGCACGACCCGGGTCGGCAGCTCGGGATTGACCTTCACCGTGCAGAGGAAGGTCGGGCACTTGGAGACGATGACCGTCGAGCCGCCGGTGTCGGCGGGGTCGAGCTCGACGATGACGTACCTTCCCGGCGCCGATCGGTGGTCGGCACGGGTGCCCGGTGTCCCGTTGGTGTAGGTGTGGGTGACGGTCCGGTCGGCGAGCTTCGGCAGGTCCTCGATGGGGTTGAAGCGGAAGTTGTAGATGGTGTCGGTCACCGAGAACGTGGCGGTGTCGAGGGTGCGGGGGTTGACCGTGGCTCCGTACTCGATCGCCACCGCCGAGACCTTCTGGCCGTACGTGTAGACGGTGGTGATCGGGGTGATGCTGCGGATTTCGTCCGTGTCGCCCCGGCTGCCGTACGCCGTGCCGGAGGCGCCGGCCAGGACGAGGGTGGCAGCGAGCGGGATCAGTCCTTTTCGCAGTCTCATGCGGGTCCTTTCTCGGGGGTGGTGCGCTCAGTCAGCGATCTCGCCCGGGGAGCCAGGAGTGGGACGGGTCGACGCGAGCCGGTCGCTAAACTGATTTAGCAGAGCATCGATGGCGGGCCCAGCCGTGTCAATACCGAGCGCGCAACAAGCCGGGAACCCGCGCCACCGACGGCCCGGACCGCGCTGGCCCGCACGCCCGACCCTCCCCGCGAGCACTGCAACAAACCTGCAAGCGTCAGCTATTGCCTTCAGGGAAACCGCTTTCCTACGATTGCGTTACATCGATGTTTCATTTAACGGTCGGGCGAGCGGTGTTGCCGGGCACACCCGTTCGCACGACACATCCCCGCTTCTACCAGGGCGCGAGAGACCTCGATGAAATCCTCGCGATTGACTGTCGCCAATTCCGAATGATGTTCGTCGGCAGGTGCGGTCGCGATGTCCGTCGGGGCGAAGCCTGGAACGAGACGAATGCGAAGGTGAGGCGACATGAGACGACCAGTCGTGTTGCGACGTCAGGCGGTACTGGCCGCGGCGGCTGCGGCGGCCGTGGTGATCGCGGCCGGGGTGGTGCTGCCGACCCCGCAGGCATCGGCGGCGGTCGGTAACGCCACCGGCTACGCCACCCAGAACGGCGGGACCACCGGCGGCGCGGGCGGGCAGACGGTGCGGGCCAGCACGGGCACGGCGATCCACGCGGCACTGTGCGGACGGACCAGCAGCAGCACCCCGATCACCATCGAGGTGACCGGAACGATCAACCACGGCAACACCAGCAAGGTGTCCGGGTCGAGCTGCAACACCGCCGCGGGCGTGATCGAGCTCAAGCAGATCAGCAACGTCACCATCATCGGGGTCGGCAGCGGCGCCGTCTTCGACCAGCTCGGCATCCACATCCGTGATTCCAGCAACATCATCATCCAGAACGTGACAGTGCGGAACGTCAAGAAGTCGGGCTCGCCCACCTCCAACGGTGGGGATGCCATCGGCATGGAGAGCACGGTCCGCAACGTCTGGGTCGATCACGTCACCCTGGAGGCCTCGGGCGGGGAGTCCGAGGGGTACGACGGCCTCTTCGACATGAAGGACAACACCCAGTACGTGACGCTGTCCTACAGCATCCTGCGCAACTCAGGTCGCGGTGGTCTCGTCGGGTCCAGCGAGAGCGACCTGTCGAACGGCTTCATCACGTACCACCACAACCTCTACGAGAACATCGACTCCCGCACGCCGTTGCTGCGCGGCGGGGTCGCCCACATCTACAACAACCACTACGTGAGCCTGCATGAATCCGGGATCAACTCCCGGGCAGGGGCCAGGGCCAAAGTGGAGAACAACTACTTCCGCGACTCCAAGGACGTCCTGGGCACCTTCTACACCAACGAGCGCGGCTACTGGCAGGTCGCCGGCAACGTCTTCGACAACGTGACCTGGTCCAGCGCCGGCAGTGAGAACTACCCCGCCGGCCCCAACCCGACCTCCAACACCACGGTCAGCATCCCGTACCCGTACAGCCTGGACGGGGCGAACTGCGTGCCGGACATCGTCCGTCAGACGGTCGGCGCCAACACGGGCCTGAGGGTGTCCAACGGCAGTTGCTCGCCGCAGACCCCGCCGCCCACGACGCCTCCGCCGACCACGCCTCCGCCGACGACACCTCCGCCGACCACGCCTCCGCCCACGACGCCTCCGCCCGGCGGCGGGACCAACCTCAGCCTGGGCGCCGGCGCCGACGGCTCCAGCAAGGCCAGCGGGACCAGCTACGGCAACGTGCGTGACGGCAACCTGAGCACCTACTGGTCGCCGGCCGGGTCGACCGGCACGATCTCGATCAAGTGGGGCTCGGCGACTCAGGTGTCCCGGGTGGTGATCCGCGAGCCGTCCGGTACCCAGGGCTCCATCGGGTCCTGGCAGCTGATCAACAACGACAACGGAGCCGTCCTGGCCTCCGGTAGCGGGGCCGGTTCGATCACCTTCTCGGCCGCCGCGATGAGCAAGATCAACTTCAAGATCAACAGCTCCAGCGGTACGCCACGGGTCGGTGAGTTCGAGACGTACGCCAGCTAGCGCCGAGCACGGGCGGGAGCGGGCAGGTGACCCCGTTCCCGCCCGTGCGCGTCCGTCACGAATCCGTGGACGGCAGGGTGTCCATGAAGGAGCTGACCGAGAAGACTGCTCGCCCGGGTCCGGCGGGGCCGTACCCGGGCGGGCTGGACAGGCCGTGGGCGTCCATGGTCGCCCGGTAGGCCTCCAGCAGGCGGACGTGGTATTCGAGCGGTGCGCCCTGCGGGTTCGTCCGGCCCAGCGGTGTGGTGGGCTCCGGGCACCAGGTGGTGAACCGGGGCGTGATCCCCCGGGACATGAAGTAGTCAAGCCCCTCGGTGGTGGAGGCGATCGCCTCGTCGACGCTCGTGAAGCCGTGTGGGGCGGCCATCTCGACGCCCGCCACGAAGTTCGGGATCACGTTGCGCGGGCCGAAAACCTCGGCGGAGTCGAGGATGCGCCGGTGCCACTCCTCCCGGCCGACGTACCGCTCCTTGCCCGGGCAGTACAACTCGAACAGCCGCTTGTCCCACACCTCGTAGTTGGGGTGGTAGATGCGGATTCCGTAGTCGTGGAACCGCTGCACATCGGCTCGGGGCAGCGCCTGGGCGACGACCTTGCCGATCCACCGTCCGGGAAACCGCTCCTCGATCGCCTGCGCGTACCGGCCGTAGAAGTCCGCCTCAGCCAGCCCGTTGACCTGCGAGGTGATGCTGCCACCGGTCAGCGTGTACGCCTGCGACGCGCGGTCGACGTCGTGCCGGTTGATGATCTCCAGGGCTTCGAGGACCTCGTCGACGGGCTTGACCCCGGTGTAGGGCCGGCCGGCCTGCTTGTGCTGCCGCCAGTTGTGGTTGATGTCGCAGTACTGGCACTCCTCCTTGGCGCCGAAGTACTGACAGACCCGGAACGCGGTGAGGTAGATGAGGTAGCCCCACTGGATCGTCGGGGCGACCTCCATCACCGACTTGCCGTTGGCGAGCGTGTGGCGGTAGTACGCCGGCATGGGGGGCAGCCCGACATCGGCGATCGGCCGCCCGTCCAGGAACAGGCGCAGCCGACCGTCGCTGTCGGTGCCGACGCGGTACGGCGAGCTGGGGTTGGTGCGGACCGAAACGACGGTACGACGCAGCTCGTACGGACCCCCGGTGAGCACGATCTCCTCCGGTGGCCGCCGCAGCGCCGCCGTCCCCAACTCCGGCAGCGTCCGGTGGTCGAAGGAGAAGATGAAGTACGACTTCGGCTTGACGTCGCCGTGCTCGTTGTCGGTCAGTGCCGCGTCGTCGAAGGCGAGCCCGCCCCGCAGCAGGTCCTCCTTGAGGACCGATTCCCGCGGCACGTGTGGAAAACGGCCCATCAACTCTTCGACGAGGTCGGTGCGCGACGTCATGCGGTTCCTCCCGAACGCGGTACGCCGAACCGGGTGGCCGGTGCCACCCGGTGCCGGCTGATCAGCTCTGCTTGGTTTCCCAGAAGATCTTCGAGATCTCCTCGATCTTGCCGAGGAGCTGCTCGGCGACCGCCGGGTCCGCGGCGCCCTTCGCGCCGCCGGCACCTGCCAGCTTGGTCGCCTCGTTGAAGAGGCCGTGCAGCTGGGGGTACTTCTCGAAGTGCGGCGCCTTGAAGTAGTCGGTCCAGAGGACCCAGAGGTGGTGCTTCACCAGCTCGGCGCGCTGCTCCTTGATGAGCAGCGCGCGCGTGCGGAACTCCGGGTCGTTGCTGGCCTGGTACTTCTCGGAGACCGCCTTGATCGACTCGGCCTCGATGCGGGCCTGCGCCGGGTCGTAGACGCCGCAGGGGAGGTCGCAGTGCGCGCTCGCGACGGTGCGTGGGCGGAGAAGGTGGGACAGGAACATCGGAATCCCTTCGACTGTGGCGTTCGGCTGACGTGCGTCCGGGCGCGGCGGCCCGGACGTGATCATCTAGGGACGCTAAAACCTCAACCGCACTTCATGTCAAGGTCGAGTCGATGGCGAGTGCTGTTTCCGGATGAGCGTCAGCAGGGCGGCGTGCGTCCGCTCGTCCGCGGCCACGACGAGACCGTCCCCACCGGCGTGCAAGGGCTGGCCGTCGAGCCCGGTGACCACGCAGCCCGCCGCCTCGCAGAGCGCGATTCCGGCCGCGAAGTGGACGCTGTTGCGCAGGTCGTGGCGGTCCGTCACGTAGGCGGCGCGGCGGCCGGCGGCGACCCAGGCCACGGCCAGGCTGGTGGAGACCACCCGGGGGCGGAACTGTTCGAGGAAGCTCTCGTCGGCGAGCATGCGGGCGGCCAGGAAGACGTCCCGGTTGGGAAAGGGCGGGTCGAGGTTGAGGTCGACAAGCGCCGACTCGGCCGACGGGACGAGTCGCCCATCCGTTCCCGCGCCCCGGACGTACGCGGCGGTGCCGTCGGTCCAGAACACCTCATCGGCGAACGGGTCCACCGAGGCCGCCACTGTGACGTCCGACCCGACCCGCAGGGCGACGTTGACCGAGGCCAGCATGGTCCGCGCGGCGAAGTTCAACGTTCCGCACAGCGGGTCGACCAGCCAGGTGCGCCCGTTGTCGCCGGCACCCGTGCGCCCGCTCTCCTCGGCCACCACGGCGTCGCCCGGACGCGCCGCGCGCAGGACGTCGATGATGGCCTGCTCGGCCTCGACGTCGGCGGCGGTGGCGAAGTCGCCGGCGGTCTTCATGACGCGCGTCAGTGCTGAGCCGTACCGGGAGCGGACAACTGAGGCTCCAGCTTCCGCCGCCTCGACAACCAGCGCATGGTCTGTGATCGACATGCACGAACCATAGGAGCTGTGGGCAAGGTCGATGACAGCCCCGCACCCAGGCCGTGGGTCACCTGGCAGGTCAGTCCGACAGTTCGATGATCGGTAGCTGACTGACGACCGCCGTCATGATCATCGGAGCGTCGCCGTCACACTGGTTGACTGAGACCGCGACCCACCGCCCCTCGGTCACCGTCGGCCCCCAGACGGTCAGGTCGCCGTAGCAGTCCAGGTCGCAGAGCGACTGGAACAGCGCCGGCATGGGTTCACCGGCCTGACCCCGAAACAGCGGCACCCGCATGGAGACCTTGCGGTGCGTGCCCCACCTCTGGTCCAACTCCGCTACGACCAGGGCCAGGTTCGCCTCGGCGGCCTCCTCGGCCTCGTTCCATTCGCGACCGTACACACCCGTCAGGGCGTCGCTCTCCCAGAGCGGGGCGACCCGAAAGCCCTCGCCACGGGTGCCGGTCCACTCACCGGTGGCCGGGTCCCCCTCGCTGACCGGCACGCCGCCCGTGGGCAGGTCCGCGGCGAGCAACGACTCGATGTCGGACACCGTCCGACCGGTGTCGAACACCTCACCGGCCCGGCCGGTCATCGGGGGACTCGTCGTACCGTCGGCGGCTCATACCGCATCGTCCGCACCACCTGTCTCCGTCGGCTCCGGGCCTCGATCATCGCACCGTGAGCCAGCCAACGAGAGGGCGGGCGTCGGTCAGGAGACCGCAGTCCGCACCAGCTCGGTGATCTTCTTCTCCACGGCCGGGCTCCACTGCTGCAACGCGTACGCCACCGGCCAGAAATCCCCGTCGTCGAGGTTGGCCGGGTCCTGGAAGCCCACTGTCGAGTACCGGTAGTTGAACTTGCCGGAGTCCTGGAAGAAGACGACGATCTTGCCGTCCTCGTTCGCGTAGGCGGGCATCCCGTACCAGGTCTTCGGCGTCAGGGCCGGGGCGGCGGCGGTCACCGTCACGTGCACCCGCTCGGCGAGCGCACGGTCCTCCGGTTCCATCTGCGCGATCCGGTCGAGGACCGCCTGCAGCCCGTCCGCCTTCTTGGCGCCCTTCTTGCCCTCGGCGCGCAGTTCGTCGGCGCGCTCCTTCATCGCGGCCCGTTCCTCGGCGCTGAAGCCGTTGGACCCGGTCGTGGTGCTCTTCGCGGACATTGTCGGGCTTCCTCTCGTCGTCTGGCCCGGCGCGCTGCCGACTGCCTGGGAAAAGGCTAGGTCGGGCGGCGCTCCCGAGCTTCTCGATTCCTGATCGTTCGAGGACCGCCCTCCTGCCGGTGAGGTGCCGCTGCGGGGTGACCTCGGCCTCTCGAAGGTGCTCAGCAGCCCGCCCGGTGGCTAAGTTGCCGGACGAGGGCGAGCGAGCGTTCCGGGGGAACCAGACATGAGCACCACCGCCGACCAGATGGCGACGGCGTACTTCGACGCGATCCAACTGCTCTGCCGGGTGACGCCGAAGGGCTGGTACGCCGAGCGGGGCACCGCCCGTGCGGGGCTCACCCACGCCAGCGTTCCGACACTCAACGGGGTCCTCGAAACGGCCACCGAGCCGGATCTCGCGGCCATCGACGAGTTGGCGACCGAGGTCAGCCGGCAGACACCGCACTGGTCGATCATCATTCGCGGTGCGGCGAGCGACGAGGTCGCCGAACTGGCGGCCCGGCACGGGCTACGCGGACGCGGCGACCTCCCCCTGATGGCCTGCGCCACCGACGACATCGTGTTCCGGGCCGGCTCGACCCAGCAGGCGATGGTCCGCCGGGTCGGAGCCGCCGAGAGCGACAGGTACACCGACGCCCTCACCCGGAGCTTCGAGGCGCCCGACGGCGTTTTCGGCCCGCTGATGGGCGGCGCGGTGCTCGATACCGACGCCATCACCGGGTATATGGCTGAGGAGGCTGGCAGCCCCGTCGGCACCGGGCTCGGAATGCGCACACCCGGCGTGATCGGGGTGTTCAACATCGCCGTCGTACCGTCCGCCCGGGGTCGCGGCCTGGGCCGGGCGCTCACCGAGGCGGCGCTGCGCGACGGCGTCGCCGCCGGCGCGGACGCAGCGTACCTGCACGCCAGCCCGATGGGTCGCCCGCTCTACGAGGCGATGGGCTTCACGCTCGTGGAGACCTGGACCGTGTTCCAGGCGGCCTGACCGGCGCGACCGGCCAGAAGGAGGAAGACCTGTGACCTTCAGCGAGAACGTCCGCTCGGCTTTCCGGCGTGGCGAGACCGACGCCGTGGTGCGGATGAGCGAGGCCGAGATCGAGCGCGCCCAGGCGGCCGGTGACCTGGTGGGCGAGGTGGAGGCCCGGTACAGCCTCGCCCGGGTCGCCATTCGCGGCGGTGACCTGCCGGGGGGCGAGGCACGGGCCCGGGAGGCCCTCGCGGTGGCGCTGCGCTCCGGCGACCGGGCCCTGGAGGAACGACCGAGGCACGTGCTGGCCGGCGTGGCGAGGATGTCCGGTGACCTGCTCCGCGCTCGGGACCTGTACCGGGAGAGCATCGCGCTCAACGAGGCGCTCGGCCAACCCAAGACGGTCAACTCCGAATTCCACAACCTCGCGTTCTGCGAGTTGGGGCTGGGCAACCTGGACGTGGCCCGAACGCTGTTCGCCGAGAACCGCGAGCGGGTGTTCCGCAACCGCTGGGCCGACTTCGTGCCGTACGTCTGCGTCGCGGGTGCCGCGCTCGCGACCGCCGACGGGGACCACTCCCGCGCGGCCCGGATGATCGGCGTCGCCGATGCCGCGTTCGCGGCACTCGGCCAGGTGCCGGACCCGGACGACGCGGCGGACCTGGCCAGGATGCGCGCCGCCGCGACCGAGGCGCTGGGCCCGACCGGCTTCGACGAGCAGTACGCCGTGGGCCAGCGCCTCGAACCGCGGGCGGCGTTCGACGCTTAGGCAGCCTCGGGCGAGGTCGAGGCTCGGGCAGCGGTGATGATCCGTCCCCGCTCCGACTCTCCGAAGCGGTCGAGCATGGCGCGTACCTCGTCGGCGCTCACGTTGGCGCCGAACAACTCGCTGCCCGGCTCGAGTCGTACCCCCTCGGCCAACGGGCCGGCGACGACCGGATCGAAGCCGAGCGCGTCCACCAGGGCCGCGACCTCGGTGAGGTCGGCGTTGTCGTCGCCGGCGATCGCGATGGCCTTGCGGCCGGTCGCCCCCGCCGGCCGGGCCTCGTCCTCCAGGTCGTGATAGCCCATGTGGTTGAAGGCCTTCACGACGCGTGAGCCGGACAGGAACGCCTGGACGGTCTCGCTCGACGAGGTACGCGGGTTGGTGAGGTCGTCGCGGATGCCGTCGATCTCCCACCAGTAGTTCATGGCATCGACGACGAGCTTGCCGCGCAACGCGTCGGCGGGAACGCTGCGGTACTTGCCCAGGGGTAGGGCGAGGATGACGACGTCGGCGTCGGCCGCCGCGTCGACCGCCGTCGTGGCCTCGGCCCCCGGGGCGAGGACCTCGACGGTGAGGGCGATCTTCGCCGGGTCGCCGGAGCCGGCCACCCGTACCCGGTAGCCGGCGGCGACGGCGAGCCGGGCGAGCACCGTGCCCACCTTGCCGGCCCCGAGGATGCCGAGGGTCGCAGGCCGGCTCCGGTCGTTGTCGTTCATGTCGTCCTCTCGCTTGGAAAGTGCTGATCAGGCCAGCAGTTCGCGGACCATGGGGATCACCTTCGAGCCGTAGAGTTCCACGGCGCGCATCCGGGCGCTGGCCGGCTGCGCTCCGGCCGAGTAGATGAGGTCGAACCGGCCGACGCCGAGGCTGCGGATCGCACGGGCCATCCGGCGGGCCACCGTCTCCGGTGAACCGATGTAGAGGGAGCCGTTCTCCACCTCGGAGTCGAACTCCGGACGGCGGATCGGGGGCCAACCCCGCAGTTTGCCGATCCGGTCTCGCATGATCCGGTAGTGCGGCCAGTAGATCTCCTTGGCCTGCTCGTCGGTGTCGGCGATGAAGCCCGGCGAGTGCATGCCGACCGGGTGCGCGGTGGTACCGAGCTGATCGGCCGCCCGGCGGTACAGGTCGATGTAGGGCGCGAAGCGCTCGGGGGCGCCGCCGATGATGGCGAGCATGAGTGGCAGCCCGTACTGAGCGGTGCGGACGACCGACTGCGGCGAGCCACCCACACCGACCCAGGTGTCCAGGTGGCCCGATTCGGTCTTCGGGAACACGTCGGCGTTCTCCAGTGGGGCACGTAGGGTGCCGCTCCAGGTGACCGGCTTCTCGTCCAGCAACTTGACGAACAGTTCGATCTTCTCCTCGAACAGCGTGTCGTAGTCGCGCAGGTCGTAGCCGAAGAGCGGGAACGACTCGGTGAACGAGCCGCGACCGAGGATGACCTCGGCTCGGCCGTTCGAGAGCGCGTCCACTGTGGCGAAGCGCTGGAACACCCGTACCGGGTCGTCCGAACTCAGCACGGTCACGCCGGAGGCCAACCGGATCCGCGAGGTGCGGGTGGCGATTCCGGCCAGCACCGTCTCCGGCGTGGAGACCGAGTACTCCGGCCGGTGGTGCTCGCCCAGGGCGATGACGTCGACCCCGAGTTGGTCGGCGAGCACGGCCTCGTCGACGACCTGCCGGATCGCCGCCGCGTGGGAGACGAGCTTGCCGGCGTCGTCCTGCGGTACGTCGCCGAAGGTGTCCAGGCCGAACAGCAGATCAGACATGGTTGGGCTCCTTAGCCAGCAGCTCCCGGACCCGCGGCGCGACCTCACTGCCCAGCAGTTGGATGGTGCGCGCGCGTGCCTCGCGGGGCAGGTGCATGATGTCGTACTTCAGGTCGAAGCGGCTCAGTCGCAGGTCGCGAGCGACCTTGGCGATCTTCTGCGCCACCGTCTCGGGCGATCCGACGAAGAGCGCCCCGTGGTCGATTTCGGCCTCGTAGCGCGCGCGGTCTGGTTTGTAGAAGCCGCGTTCGGCGGCCAAGGCCGCCACGACCGGCTGCCAGTATCGCCACCACGTCTCCACCGCCTCCTCGTCGGTGTCTGCGACAAGGCCGAGTGAGTGCTGCCCGATTGGCTGCAGGGTATGCCCGAATTGTTCGAGCGCCCTGGTGTAGAGGTCGACGTGGCCGGCGAAGCGCTGGGGGCGCCCGCCGATGATCGCGAGCATGAGCGGAAGTCCGTGCCGGGCGGCGCGGATGACCGAATTTGGGCTTCCCCCGACACCGATCCAGGTCGGGATGCCGCCCGGCTGCATCCGTGGGTGCAGCCGCTGCGCTGTCAGTGGGGTTCGTACCGACCCGGACCAGGTGACCGGTTCGTCCTGCTGAAGCCGCAGAAAGAGGTCCAGCTTCTCCTCGAACAACCGCTCGTAGTCGGCCAGGTCGTAACCGAACAGCGGAAACGACTCGGTAGCGGATGCGCGGCCGAGGACAATCTGGGCGCGACCGTCGGAGACGGCGTCGAGGGTGGAGAACTCGTGGTAGAGCCGTACCGGGTCGTTGGTGCTGAGCACGGTGACCGAGGTGCCGAGGCGAATTCGCTCGGTCGCCGTCGCGGCCGCGGCCAGCAGTACGGGTGTGGCCGAGTCGTTGTGGCCCTCGCGGTAGTGCTCACCGACGCTGAACACATCGAGTCCGGCCGACTCCGCGAGCCGTGCCTCGTCCACGAGTAGCCGTACGGTCTCGGCGTCGCTCAGAACCCGGTCGCCGTCGGTGGCCACCTCCCCGAACGAGTTGAGCCCCAGCTCGAAGTCTGCAGCTGCCATCGTCTCCTCCTCCGTGCAATCCGCCGCCGGCCCACGGGAGCGGACCTACCGGTTGACGTGTCAATGATGCTAACTTGACGATTGACACGTCAATTCCCGGGAGAGTGAGATGACGGAGGCCACACCCGGCCGGCGGGGCGGACGACAGCTCCCGACCGCCGACGAGCTGCGAATCTGGCGGGACTTCATCGAGGCGACGGCAGCGCTCGGCTCCCGGCTCGAATCCCGACTACAGGGCGACTCCTCGCTCTCGACCGGGGACTACTCCGTGCTCCTCGCCCTCAGCGAGGCGGAGGGCCAGGCGATGCGGTCGTCCGAACTCGCCTCGCACATCGGGTGGGAGCGGAGCCGACTCTCCCACCACCTCGGGCGGATGGAGCGGCGCGGCCTGATCCGCCGCCAGGAGTGCGCCACGGTTCCCCGCGGGTCGGAGGTGCTGCTCACGGCGGCCGGCGCCGAGGCGTTCAGCGGAGCCACCTTTCCCCACCTGCGCGCCATCCGGGAGCTCTTCGTCGACGCCCTCACCCCGGATCAGATCGTCGCGGCGGGCGAGATCGCCACGGCGCTGCGAGCGCGGCTCGACGTCCTGGCGAAGGATTGATCACTGGGCTTCCCGGTCATCTGGCGAGCTGCCCGAGCACAGTGGTGTCGGTGATCGTGTCGTCGGCGGCCAACATGAACGCCTTGGACAGGATCGTCGACAACATGGGGTCGTCGTCGAAGGGCAGGTGCAGCCGGCCTGTGCGGTCGCGCGCCGCGACGATGCAGAGATAGGCGTCGTCGGGCTCCATCATGATGTTGCCGGACCCGAGGTGGATCCGGTAACTGCGGATGGTGCCGCGGACGTGCAGGTACCGTTCGGAAAGGCGCACCCGATCGGCGATGTTCGTGCGGGGCAGCAGCCGAGCCAGTGCGTCCTTGCGCACCTGCGCCGACGGGGTCAGCTCCGCGACGGCAGTGCTGTGCCAGTAGGCGTGGAAGCGATCCTCGCCGCGATCGGCCCACTGCGGGTCACTGGCGATCGAGGTGACGCCGACGAACAGGTCCACGTCCCGCATGGCCTCGCTGAACACCAGCGGTGGCACGTCGACGACCGGCGTCGGTTGCCAGGTCGCGCCGTCGCGTTGGGCGAAGCGGACCTGGTCGGTGGAGCAGAACTCGACGTCGTGGCGGCGTTCATCCGTGTTGGCGACCAGTTGGTGGTGGAACGATGCCCGCCACATACCACCGCCGAAGGGCTTTGTGGCTTCGCTCTCGTAGCCGCCGTCCCAGGTGCCGAGGTATCCGGCCTGCCAGCCACGGGCGCGGACGAGCGCGTTCGCCTGCCGGTAGCGCAGGATGTGCGCGGCGAACCGGTTGGAATAGGTGTGCGTCCGTTCCTCGGCGGGCGTGAGCAGGTAGACCTCTCGGAAGGCCTGCTTGAACGGCTGCGTCAGACCGGTGGCGAGGACGTGCTCCCGCCAGGCGAGGACCTCGTCCGTCGTCGCGCGGACGGGATGCCAGAGCCTGACCTGATCCCCCGGGGCGGCCCGACCCTCCAGGTCGGCGATCGTCCAACCGTCGCTGTCGCGTCGGGGCAGGCCCGCCGTCCACCGGTGGCCGTCGCTGCTGGTCTCCCACACCAACCGCCGCCCGTAGGTCGCGGTGATCGGGTGTTCGAGGTATCGGGCCGACCAGTCCGAGTACGACCAGATGCGCTCCTCGGACAGCAGCCCCTCCACCCGCTGGCGCTCGCCGGACAGCGTCGCGCCGACACTCTTGGCGAGGTCACGCAGTCGCTGGAGTTCGCCACCGTACGCCTGCTTCACCGCAGCCGGAACGCCCTTGAGCGCGACGGCGTCACGCGAGAAGGTCAGGCGCGCCTTTTCGCCGATCACCTCGACCGCCGCCTCGTACGGCCCGACCCCTGTGCACAGTCGACCGTCGGGGGCGAGCCCGTGGTCGTCGACGGCGAGCTCCATCACCTCGTTGAGCGACCACCCGCGCAGCGCCCCGAGGGTGGCCAGTGCGGTCTGGACGCGGCTCTGCACCGCCTTGTTCCGGACCGTGACCGCCAGCCTCGCCAGCGTGCGTAACGGCGCCTCGCCGTCGCGTCCCGCGAGCAGCTGAATGGCCGCCACCGCCGTCTTCTGGGCATGGGGGAAGCCCGGCGACTGTCGTGGCGCCGCCGCCGCGGCGGCGGTCACCCGCGCCAACAGGTCCGTCGCCCGCTCGTCCGGCTGGCGCGACAGCGCCCAGACCAGGCCGCGTAGGAGGCGGTCGGTGTCGTCGTGCAGGGGGACACCGTAGGCGGCGAATGCTTCCAGGATCGATTGCACGGCCGCGGTGCCGCCCGGCGCGGTGGCGAGGAGGTCGTCGACGCGGCGCTGCCACTTCGCTGGCGCTGTCGGCTTCTCCAACGAGGCGCAGTGCGCCAGCAACTCCGGCACGCCCGGCGCGGCGAGGACGACACCCAACTTGGCGCGGGCGAGCGGCCCGAACCCGTCTCCGTCGTGGAGCAGCCAGGACGGCACACTCCGGCCGGTGGCACGATCGAGGCCCGCACCGATCAGGAGGACAGCGCGTCGTCGAGGCTCCACTGCGACGAAATGGTCACCGACCAGTTCGCTGACGAGGGCGTCGAGGGCAGGCACCAGGTCGGCCAACTCGGCCGGCGCCAGGCGCGCGGCGACCACGGCCGGTAACTCCAGGTGCGCCCCGTTGTCGTAGCACTCGCCGCGTGCGCAGACCTCCAGGCACCAGACGAGATCCTCCCGCGTCCAGGGCAGCTCGCCGTCGGCGAGGCTCCGCACCACATCGTTGAGCGCGGTGGGAGTCGAACTGGTCGCCGACTCCAGGTGCATGGCCAGGGCGGCGCTACGGCGTAGCTCGACGGGCCACGTCTCGACCGCGCTCCACTCCGGCACGTTGGTCACCGAGTACCGCCAGTGGTAAGTGCTGGCGGCGTGCAGGACGGCCCTGATTCGAGCGTCCGCCTCGGCGAGACTGAACTCCACCCGACGTCGGTCCGCCTCGGTCAGGACGGGGAGAAGCGCTGCCCAGTCAGCCATGTCAGCCACCCACCAGCGGGACGAGCCGTACGAACGCCACGTCCGGGTCGGCCAGCAGATCGATCTCCTCGTCGAGGTCCTCGATCTGGCGGTGCCCGACCAGCAGCAGGAAGCCGTTGCGGGCGAAGGCCTTACAGGCGGCATCCGCCTGCTGCTCCCAGTCGAGCCGCCTGCCCGAGGTGACCCGGTAGCCGTTCAGGGTGGCCTCCGTGTCGGTTGGCTGAACCAATCCCCGGAAGTGCTCGGACTGCTGGGCGTTGAACCGGGCAACCTCCTCGCGGACGCGTAGCCGGACCAACTCCCGAGCGGAGATGCGCTCCGGCAGCCCGGTCAACGGCCAGTGGTCGATGGCCTTCCCTGTCGCTGTCTCGTCCCGAACGATCACCGTGGCCATGCCGCCATGCTCCTTGCTGTGAGGGGAGCGCGATCATGGCACGGGCGTCCGACGCGATGGAGTGGCGCCGCATCCGGCCACCACGTCATCCATGACAATTAGTGACCGGTCAATTGCTAAGGGCTATGCCCGGGTGGTCCAATCCTCCAGGAACCCGCCAATCCGCCTGCGCTGGCTGAGACGGCAACGGCAGCCGCCCCGGGAGGTACGACCATGATCGAGACCGCCACCGCAGAGGCTCGCCGCGTTCGACCGGGCCAACCCGGCCCGGGGCGTACCGAGTCGGTGCTGCCGGAACTGCGGGAGATGTGGTGGGAGACGGGGGTACGGGCGCGCGCGGAGGCCGGCGTCTTCGCCGTCTTCGCGGAGCTGCCCAGGCTCGTCTGGACAGCCATCGGTATCAGTTGGCGCGCGGACCGGCTCCGTACCGGTGTGGTGGCCGCGGCCACGGTCGGCGCGGGGGTGATGGCGGCCTTCGGCCTGTTGGCCACGCAGCGGGTGTTGGTGGAACTGTTCGCCGGCGGACCGACCGCGGACAAGGTTCGGGCGGCGCTGCCCGCGTTGGCCGTGCTGGCGGCGACGGTCGCGCTCCGCGCCGGGATGGGCATCGCCACCGGGTACGCGCAGAACGGCTTGACGCCACGGGTGAGCCGTGAGGTGGAGCGGGGCCTGTTCGAGGTGTCCACAGCGGTCCGGTTGGAGGCGTTCGACGCCGACGCGTTCGCCGATGACATGGAACGCGCCTCGCGCGGCACCGAGTCGACGATCGGGCTGGTGCAGGCGTCGATGAACCTGCTCGCCGGGTTGGCCGGGCTGCTCGCCGTGGCGGCCGCCGTCGTCATCATCCATCCGCTGCTGCTGCTGGCGCTGCTGGTCGCCACGGTGCCCAACGCGTGGGCGTCGTTGCGGGCCGGGCATCTGCGCTACCAGACGTACACCGCCGGATCGGTGCGTCGACGTCGACTGTGGCTGCTGCACAAGTTGATGGCCGAACGTGCCTCGGCCCCGGAGTTGCGCTCCTACGGGCTGCGCCGGTTCCTGCTCGACCAGTACGACCGGGTGATGCAGGTGGAGACCGACATCCAGCTTGCCCTCGCCCGGCGGGTCACCACGACCACCACGGTCGGAGCCGTCGTCGGTGGCCTCGCGACCGGCACCGTCTACGCCCTGCTCGGGTTGCTGCTCCTCGACGGGCAGATCCCGCTCGCCGCCGCGGCGACCTGCGTCATCGCGGTGCAGTCCGCGCAGCGGTCCCTGGCCATCGCCACCTTTCAGGTCGACCACGTCTACACCGAGGGGCAGCACTTCGGCGACTACACCGGGTTCATGACCCGCGCCGACGCCTACCTGCCGACCAGCACCGGATCCGTTGCCGCGGCCGATCCTGAGCGGCTGCGGGAGTTGACCGTCAACGAGGTGAGCCTGCGCTACCCCGATCGGGACGACCCCGCCGTCGACGGCGTGACGTTGACGATCACCGCCGGGCAGACTGTCGCGTTCGTCGGGGAGAACGGCTCGGGCAAGACGACCCTCGCCGCGATGATCGCCGGCCTTCGCGTACCCAGCGAGGGCAGTATCGAGTGGAACGGCCGCCCGTTGTCGGACTGGAACGTCGACGGGCTGCGCGCCCGGATCGCGGTGGTGACGCAGGAATACCACAAGTGGCCGTTCACCGCGGCCACGAACATCGCCATCGGCGACGTCGACAGCGAGGCCCGGCAGGATCGCATCGAGGCCGCCGCCGGCCGCGCCGTCGCCCACGACATGATCAATGAACTTCCGCACGGGTACGAGACGCTGCTCGACCGGACCTTCGCGCGAGGCCAGGACCTCTCCGGTGGGCAGTGGCAGCGCATCACCGCGGCTCGCGGGTTCCTGCGCGACGCCGAGCTGCTGATCATGGATGAGCCGTCCTCCGCGCTCGACCCCCGCGCCGAGGACGCCCTGTTCCAGACCATCCGGGACCGGAGAGGTCGTGCCACCACGATCCTCATCACGCACCGGCTCGCCAACGTCCGGCACGCCGACCGGATCTTCGTCCTGCACCACGGCCGGCTCGTCGAGGCCGGCACACACGCCGACCTCGTCGCCACCGGCGGCCGGTACGCCGAACTGTTCGCCCTCCAGGCCGCCGGCTACGACGCGAACCTGGCCGAGGGCCACCGGCACACCTGAACCGTCCAGTCGGACCTTCTCCCGCTGGATCGCGGGAGGCTAGGCTTCGGCCCATGTCAGGGTGGCGGGGCCGGACGGCGGACGTGGCCCTGGTGCCCGCCGTGGGTCTGGTCGCCGTCACGGGCCTGGTGGTGCAGTCGCGCGGCATCGACGCCGCCGCCGAATGGGCGGCGCTGCTGGCGGTGCTGCTCTCCACCGGCGCGCTGTACGTCCGCCGCCGCCACCCGGTGCTGGTGGGCGTCGTGGCGCTGGCTGCCATCGGCGCGTACGGAGCGTTGCTGCACCGGCCCGGCCCGATCATGTTGGTGTTCGTCGCGGCGCTCTACACCGTCGTCGACGAGGGATATCTCGCGGTCGCCATCGGGCTCGGTCTCGCCTCGGTGATCGCCTTCGCCGTGGCGGACAGCTACAACCGGTCCCCGAACTCCATGAACGGGGCGACCCTGCTGCACGCCGGTTGGCTCGTCGCGGTCATCGTCGGCGTGACCCGCAACCGCCGCGCCTACCTCGCCGAGGCGCAGGCCCGAGCGGTCGTCGCCGAGCAGCGGATGGAGGAGGAGGCCCGGCGACGGGCCACCGAGGAGCGGCTGCGCATTGCCCGGGAGTTGCACGACGTGCTCGGCCACCACCTGTCGTTGATCAACGTGCAGGCCAGCGCCGCGTTGCACCGACCCGACCCGGTCCGGTCCGAGCAGGCCCTCACCGCGATCAAACAGACCAGCAAGGAGACGTTGAGTGAGCTGCGCGCGACGCTGGGCGCACTGCGCCAGGCCCCGGCGGTCGCGCCCGCACCCGGCCTGAACCGCCTCGGTGATCTGATCAGGACGGCCGCCCGGCCGGAGTTGGAAATCCGCACCGAGTTGGCCGAGACGCGGTCGCTACCGCCGGAGGTCGATCTGGCGGTGTATCGGATCGTCCAGGAAGCGCTCACCAACGTGGCGCGTCACGCGCGTGCCACCACCGCGGTGGTCCGGGTCCGGCCCGATCACGACGACGTGCTCGTGGAGGTCGAGGACGACGGCACCGGCCAGCCGGGTTCGCCGGGCAGCGGGATCCGCGGAATGCGGGAGCGGGCACGGGCACTCGGCGGTTCGTTGACCACTGGCGCGCAGCCGGACGGGGGCTTCCGGGTCTGCGCCCGTCTGCCGATGCGACCCGACCCGGCATCGGTGGGGGAGCAGGCGTGATCCGGCTGCTTCTCGTCGACGACCAGACCCTCGTACGCGCCGGCTTCCGGTCCATCCTCGACGGTGAGGACGGTCTCGAGGTGGTCGGCGAGGCTGCCGATGGATTCGAAGCGGTGCGGCTGGCCCGGCAACTGCGACCCGACGTCGTCCTCATGGACATCCGGATGCCCGGGCTCGACGGCCTGGCCGCCACTGGTGAGATCGTCGCGAACTCCGATGCTCGCGTCATCATTCTGACCACGTTCGACCTGGACGATTACGTCTACGACGCGCTGCGGGCCGGTGCCAGCGGCTTCCTGGTCAAGGACACCGAGCCAGCGGAGTTGATCCACGGAGTGCGGGTGGTGGCCCGGGGCGACGCGCTGATCGCGCCGTCGATCACCCGGCGGTTGATCGCCGAGTTCGCGGCCCGGGCCAGGCATCCCGACCCCGGGCCGCGACTGAGCGTGCTCACCGAGCGGGAGCGTGAAGTGCTGACGCTGGTCGCCGCCGGCCTCTCCAACGACGAGATCGCGGCGCGGTTGGTGCTGAGCCCGGCGACCGCCAAGACACATGTCAGCCGGATCATGACCAAGGCCCATGCCCGGGACCGAGCCCAGTTGGTGATCCTCGCCTACGAGTCCGGTCTGACCGTGCCGGGTTGGCTCGCTCGCTCCTGAGCACCACCATCGGCTGGTCGGCCGAAACGACCACCGGCGGGGCAGCCTCCGGATGGAACGAGATCAGCCCGGCCGATCCCGCGCCGGGACCGGTCAGGGTCAGCCCGCCAGGCGGCCGGTGCGGCGGGCGCGAAGCAGGGCCAGCCCGCCGAGCACCACGCCGGCCAGCCCGACCGCCAGCGCCACATAGGCCCCGCCTCGCCCGTTGCCCGTGCCGATGCCACTGTCGGAGGTGGCCACCACCAGCCCGCCGAGCGCCATGCCGATCACCCCCGTCGCCAGGGCCAGGACGGCTCCGCGGCTTCCCGAGCCGGTACCGAGCCGACTCGCGGGACGGGCCAGGGCCAGTCCTCCGATGATGGTGCCGACCAGCCCCAGCAGGACGGCCGCACTGGCGCCGAGGCGCCCGGAACTCATGGAGAGAGCAGCGGCGGCGGTCGGCTGGGCCAGGAGGTGCGCGGCTGTCGGTGCGGCCAGTTCGGTTCCTCCGAGCGGCGCGACGACGGCGGCGGCGAGCAGGTGACGGATGGACATCGTGGATCCCCTCGGTCGCGTGACGGTACGGGTGGCAGCCTAGGAAGCGAACCACTGGTGAGTCGTCATGCCGGAGTTGCCGATGGACCTACCACCCGGGGTGTACGCCCTCGGGACGTCGTACCGCCGCAGTTGACTCCCGGCCTGGCAGCGCATCACGACGTTGGGGAGTCGCCCTCCGATCTGGGCTCCAGCACCACCACTGTCGTTTCGGACGATCGCCGCGCAGCATGGGCGTCGAAGTTCTTGTCGGCCTCGCGCCAGCGTGGCCACAGTCGTTTCCGCTCGTCGTCGGTGGCGACGCGGCCACGCACCAGCCGCCGTCCGTCGACCAGATCGACTGACGCGTCCGGGTGCGCTCGAAGGTTGAGCCACCAGGCAGGGGCGCCCTCACCCCAGCCGTTCATCGCCACGCCGACCAGGTTCGGGCCGTCCTCGAAGTACGCGAGAATGACGCTGCGCTGCTGGCCGGTGCGGCGTCCGGTCGTGGTCAGTCGCAGCGTGCCCCACCGGTGCTCGCGCGGTCGCCACAGCCCGACCCGGCTGCCGGTGACCCGGTACAGGCCCCGGTGCACCGACCAGGCCAGTCGGATGAACCACCGCGGCGGGAGCCACGGCGCCTTCGTTTCCTGACCGTCCGACATGACGACCTCCTCCACCGACCAACGCTGATGGCCCGGGTGGCTGCGTCACGCGGTCGCGGTCGCCACAGTGGACCGAGATCCTCAAGTCTTCCGGCGCGACCGCGACTCGCGTCCGCGTGTCCATGATCCGACTGAGGATCGAACCGATCGGTGGAAGCCCCGCTTCGGTGGCGGGCGGGCGGATTACCGCTGCCAGGCGTCGATGGTGCGTACGCCGTCGCGGACAACTCGGTCCAGGATGGCGGGGTTGCCGCTGGTGCCCTCCCACCCCTGGTCGTCGAGGACCGTCACCGCGCTGTCGACGCGGGCCACCGCGATCTGGCTGGACGCCGTGTCGCCGGTGCGTTCGCCGTTCAGGCTCGTCTCGGGCCAGGTCCGGGTCAGCAGCAACGCCTCGTCGCCGACCCCGGGCAGTGCCTGACTCTTGACGGTGACGCGGATTCCGGCCTGGTCGTACGAGGGGCACGCCTGCACGCCGGTGCGGAGACGGCCCAGGTAACCCGAGGCGCCGTCGCCGTCGAAGGTGAAGATGGTCTGGTGGATCATCCCCTGCGGCACGTTGCTGTAGGGCTCGCCGGCCTTCTGATAGGTGACGGTCATCGCGGCGCTCGCGGTGACCTGCCGGCCGCCGGTGCGGAACTCGTTGCCGCACAGCTTCGGCAGGGCCTCCTCGACGGGCGTCGTCCGTCGCGGAGACTTCCGCAGCTCGGCGGGCAACTCGACGAAAGCCGAGGTCGGGATGGTCACCGGGGTGCTCGCGCTCGGCGATGGAGGCTCTGTCGGGGGCGCTGACGCCGACGCGGTGGCCGGTGCGGTGGTCGCCGGGGCCGAGCCGGGCGGATCCTCGGTGGTGGTGCAGGCAGCGGCGAGCGTGACGGCGCCGAGAAGCGGGAGCAGCGCGAGCGCGCGTCGCGTACGGGTCACCGGCAGTGGTGTGTATCGGCTCATCGTCACCCCTCGTCTGTCCCTGGGCAGTTCCCTGCCCGGTGTCCAACGAAACGACCACGCCCCGGGCATCGACCGGAGCACTGGAATCGAGGTGTCGTCGCGTCGGCCGGGCCGCTAGGCTGCCCCGCATGACCAGCGTGATCGCTCAGTGCACCGGACTGTCGTGTGACGTCCAGGTCGGTGCGCGGCGACGCCGGCGATCCGTCGCCCGCCCACGCTGACCTGTTTCCTGCGACCGGCGGATCGAGCCGCCGGTCGTTCGCTGGTCGTCCTCGGTCCGCCCGTATCTCCCCGTCAACGGCTCGCGTGACAGCGCGGGTCCGAGCGAGATCGGCGTACTCATGGATCTTGAAAAGTTGTTGTCCGACCGGCTGGCACCGGCGTTCGCGGCGGTGGCCGGCGGCCCGGTCGACCCGCTCGTGCGGCGGTCTCCGCGTGCGGACTTCCAGTCCGACGCGGCGCTGGCCCTGGCCCGGCGGCTCGGCCGGCCGCCGCGCGACATCGCCGCGGCGGTGCTGGCGCTCGCGGTGCTCGACGACGTCGGCGTATCCGCGGAGGTCTCCGGGCCGGGTTTCCTCAACCTGACGGTTGCCGACGGGGCCCTGGCCGACCTGGTCGCCGGGCTGGCCGGTGACGCCCGGCTCGGCGTGCCGCCGACGGCGACGCCGCAGACCGTGGTGGTCGACTACTCGGCGCCCAACGTGGCGAAGGAGATGCACGTCGGCCATCTCCGTTCCACAGTCATCGGTGATGCGGCGGTGCGGCTGCTGGACTGGCTCGGGCACCGGGTGGTGCGGGTCAACCACCTGGGCGACTGGGGGACGCCGTTCGGCATGCTGATCGAGCACCTGATCGACCTCGGTGAGACCGAAGCCGCGCAGAACCTGTCGATGGGGGACCTGGACACCTTCTACCGGGCGGCCCGGGTGAAGTTCGACGTCGACGAGGCGTTCCAGGAACGGTCGCGGCTGCGGGTGGTCGCGTTGCAGAGCGGTGACGAACGGACCCGCCGGTTGTGGCGGCTGCTGGTGACGCAGTCCGAGCGGTACTTCCTGACCGTGTACGACCTGCTCGACGTGACGTTGTCCGGGACCGACTTTCGGGGCGAGAGCGCCTACAACGACCTGCTCGCGGGCGTCGTCGACGACCTGGACCGGCTGGGGCTGCTGCTGCCCAGCGGTGGGGCCGAGTGCGTCTTTCCGCCCGGGTTCACCGGCCGGGACGGCGAGCCGTTGCCGCTGATCGTGCGCAAGAGTGACGGTGGGTACGGCTATCCGGCCACCGACCTGGCCGCACTGCGGCAGCGCGTCGGCGAGCTGGGCGCGACCCGGCTGCTGTACGTCGTCGGCCTACCGCAGCGGCAGCACTTCGCGATGGTGTTCGCCGTCGCTGAGGCGGCCGGCTGGCTCTGCCCACCGGCCCGCGCTGAGCACCTGGGCTTCGGGTCCATCCTCGGCACCGACGGGCGGATGCTGCGCAGCCGGGCCGGTGAGTCGGTGAAGCTGGTCGGGCTGTTGGAGGAGGCGGTCGCCCGTGCCACCGACCTGGCCCGGAGCAGGAACCCGGATCTGGCCGCCGAGACCGCTGACGAGATCGGCCGCGCGGTGGGCATCGGCGCCATCAAGTACGCCGACCTGTCCGTCGACCGGACCAAGGACTACGTCCTGGACTGGGAACGGATGTTGGCGATGGACGGCAACACCGCTCCCTACCTCCAGTACGCGTACGCCCGGATCCGGTCCGTGCTCCGGCGGGCCGGGACCGCCGTGCGGCCGGACGCGCCCATCGTGGTGGCGCAGCCGGCGGAGCGCGCGCTCGCGGTCGAGCTGCTCGGCTTCGCCGCTGTGGTCGGCGAGCTGGAGCGGAGTCTCGAGTTTCACCAGCTCGCCGGTTACCTGCACCGACTCGCGACCGCGTTCAACGCGTTCTACGAGCGCTGCCCGGTGTTGCGTGCCCCGGATGAGCTGCGGGAGAGTCGGCTGCTGCTGGCCGAGCTGACCGCCCGGACCCTGCGGCAGGGGCTGCACCTGCTCGGCATCCGCACGTTGGAGCGGATGTGACGAGCCGGCCTTCCGGCCCGGTCAGCGGGCCCTCTTCGTTGCCCGCTTCCGGGGCGGCGTCAACAGGTCGGCGATCTGCGCGATCGCGGCGGGCACCAGGCGGTAGTACGCCCAGACCCCGCGCTTGTCGCGTTCGAGTAGGCCGGCCTCGGTGAGGATCCGAAGGTGATGACTCACCGTCGGCTGGGAGAGATTGAGCGCCGCAGTGAGGTCACTCACGGAGGCCTCACCTTCCGGCGCGGACTGGATCAGGCTGAGCAACCGGAGTCGCGCCGGATCGGCGAAGGCCTTCAGCACCCCCGCTAGCCGCTCGGCATCGGCCCGCTTGATGGGATCGCCGGTGAGCGGCGAGATCGCAGGCATGGCAGTTTTCGCAGTTCCCACGCCTGCCATAGTGACACCAACACCATCAATAAACCGGCAGATCCGGCACCAGCCCTCCGATGGCGTCCGGATGGCGCGATGGAACCACCGAACGTGAGTCGAACGTCGACGTCCGTGGTGGCACACGGGCCGTGTGGAGCTTCGGGAAGCTCCACACGGCCCTCTGCGTCAACGGCGGGGCTTGGGTGCGATGCGGGGCAGGACGTACGGCGGCCCTGCGAAGATCAGGTCGGACTTCAATTCCTGGTACGCCCGCTTGGGCTGGTAGTTCTCGTCGTAGATGGTGGCCAGGCCCTCCGGCGGGTCGTCGAACCAGCCCGGCACCCACGAATGGTTGTCACTGAAACCCCAGACCGTGTACGACAGGCAGCTCCGCACCGCGAGGCACGCCTTCATCAGCACGCTGAAGTTTGCGGCCGACGCCTGTAGCCGGGGGTTGATCTCCTCCGAGTTGCCGGCCTGGACGCCCTCCGTCAGCTGGCTGCGGACGTCGACCTCGGTGAACGCGGTCGCGACGCCGAGCCCGCTGAACTTCTTCAGCGCGGCGGTCACCTGGAGGGTGTCGAAGTTGCCGTACTGGGTGCCCAGGTGGCCCTGGGCGCCGACACCGTCGATCGGGACGCCCTGGGCGCGCAGGCTCTTGGTCATGTCGTACACGAACTGGGTCTTGTCGTCCGCCGGGTTGCCCGAGCCGAACGCCTCGATGTTGTAGTCGTTGTAGAACAGCAGGGCCTTGGGGTCGGCGGCGCGCGCCCAGCGGAACGCGTCGGCGATGTAGCCGGGCCCGAGGTTCTGCGCCCAGAAGCCCTTGTAGTGCAGGGTCGACGGGGTGTCCCACGGGTCGCTGACCGCCTCGTTGACCACGTCCCACTGCCAGATCTTGCCCTTGTAGCGGTTCACGACGGTGGTGATGTGCTTGCGCAGCAGCTCGCGCAACTCCTGCTTGCTGACGGAGCCGTCGGCGACGCCGCTGGTCAACCAGGCGGGCAACTGGTTGTGCCAGACCAGCACGTGACCGCGCACGCTCTGCCGGTTGCGCTTGGCGAAGTCGACGAACTCGTCGGCCGGACCCCAGTTGTAGGTGCCGCGGGTGGGCTCCAGGCTCTCCCACTTCATCACGTTCTCGGCGGTGACCGAGGCGAACTCGGAGGAGGCCAGCTTGCGGTACTGCGGGTCGCTGGCGTCGTTGAGGGCGTCCATGCTGACCGCGGTGCCGACGTGCAGGCCATGGCGCAGGCCGAGGGTGCCGAGGCTCTGCGTCGTGGGGTCGTACGGTCGACTCGCGGTCGCCGGCACCGTGTTCAGCGTGGCGATGGTCGCGACGGCGACCAGGCCGACGGTCGACCACTGTCTTAACTTCATGTGCCTGCCCTTCCAGACGATCAATAGATAGATGTCGATCTAGGAGGTGAGGGTTCGGTGTTGACGGGCGGGAAGCCGATTGGGTCGGGTGACGCCGGTAGTTCCGGCCGGAAACCGGAAACTTGCTCGAAACGTTAAGCCGATCGATGTCTGGGCGTCAACGCTGAAAACTTCCGGAAATTCATCACATGACCTGCCCAGCGCTGAGTGGCCAGCGGTCGAAACTTTCGGTGGCCGGCGACCGGCGGCCGGCGACCGGTTCGCTTGGTGAGGTCATCGCGGCGCACGCCGCAGGCATCGTCGGCCCGGTGGCCGACGATGCCTGGTGGCGCTACGGAAGAGTGATCAGCGCAGACCGGCGAAGAGGTCGTCCTCGGGGGTCGGCGCGCCCGTCCGGTCCCGGACCCGCACGAAGGTCTCCACGCCCATCAGCTCGGTGAACCGTTCCTGGCCCAGTTGCAGGAAGAAGATGTTCTCGGTCTGACTGGCGTGCGTGGCCAGCGCGTCGAACTTCTGCGCGCCGTACTTGCTCGTGTCGACCCAGGTGGTGATCTCGTCGTCGGGCAGGCCGAGCTGCGGCCCCGGCTCCGTCGCCGCGTCCGGCTCGGCCCACTCGACGCCGAGCTCCTTCATGATCCGGCCGAACTCCGCGAACGCCGTAACCGGCACCGTGGTCCAGTAGACCTTCGCCGGGACGTCCGTCTGCTCGACGGCGGCCATGGTGATCCGATGGGCCTGGATGTGGTCCGGGTGGCCGTAGAAACCGTTCTCGTCGTACGTGACGATCACGTCCGGCTGGTACTGCCGAATCAGCTCGGCGAGCCGGGCCGCCGCCTCGGACACCGGTGTCGTCCAGAACGCGCCGGGCAGGTCGTTGGTGGGCCAGCCCATCATCCCGGAGTCGGCGTACCCGAGCGTCTCCAGGTGGGTGACCTTCAGCGTGGCGCAGCTGGCCTCCAACTCGGCCTGGCGCATCGCCACCACGGCCGCCGGGTCGTGCCCCTCCTCGCCCGGCTTGACCCCACCCGGGCCGTCCCCACATCGCCCGTCGGTGCAGGTAACCAGCACGGTGGTGACCCCCTCGGCGGCATAGCGGGCAAGGACGCCGCCGGTGCTCGTCGCCTCGTCGTCGGGGTGGGCGTGCACCGCCATCAGGGTCAGAGGTCACTCAGCCATGCCATCACCCTACGGTCATCCGGCTACGGCCCCACGACCTCCATCGGGAACGGGCATCGTACCCAGCTCGGCCTCCGTCCAGCGGTCCTTTCGTGAACGGCGCGCAGGCTCCGGGCGGGTCGCTAGATTCGGGCCTGATCGGCACATCCGAGCAGGTCCGGACGCAGGGAGAAGTCGATGGCAAGGGCCACTGGCGGGTTCACTGACCTGCGACAGGTCGACGCCGGAGTCCTGAACGTCGGATACGTGGACGCCGGGCCGCCCGACGGGGACGCGGTGATCCTCCTGCACGGGTGGCCCTACGACATCCACAGCTTCGCCGACGTCGTGCCGCTGCTCACCGCCGCCGGTCAGCGGGTCGTCGTCCCGTACCTGCGGGGCTACGGCACGACCCGGTTCCTCTCCGACGACACCATGCGAAACGGTGAACCGGCGGCCATGGGGCTCGACCTCATCGCCCTGATGGACGCCCTGAACATCGGCACCGCGAAGCTCGCCGGGTTCGACTGGGGCGCACGGACCGCCGATGTCGTCGCCGCGCTGTGGCCCGAACGCTGCCGGGGTCTGGTCTCGGTGAGCGGTTACCTGATCGACGGGCAGAAGTCGGGCACCGTCCCGTTGCCGCCGAAGGCGGAGTTCGCGTGGTGGTACCAGTACTACTTCGCCACCGAGCGCGGTCGGGAAGGGTACGACAAGAACCGGCGCGACTTCGCCAAGCTGATCTGGCGCACCGCGTCCCCCCAATGGGCGTTCGACGACGCGGCGTTCGACCGCAGCGCGGCGGCGTTCGACAACCCCGACCACGTCGACATCGTCATCCACAACTACCGCTGGCGGCTGGCCCTCGCCGACGGCGAGCCGCAGTACGAGGAGATCGAGGAGCGGCTGGCCGCGAAGCCGAAGATCACGGTGCCCAGCATCTCGCTGGAGGGCGATGCCAACGGTGCGCCGCACCTGGAGCCCACCGTCTACGGCAAGCAGTTCGCCGGCCCGTACGAGCACCGGACCGTCGGGGGCGGTGTCGGGCACAACCTGCCGCAGGAGGCGCCGCAGGCATTCGCGGACGCGGTGCTGGAGGTCTGAGTCGCTAGCCTCCCGGTCACCGGGGCGTCGGACGTTCCACCCGCACCGGATCGCCGCGAACCAGCCCGTCGTGGATGCGCCACCGGGCGGTGGTGACGGCACGCCGCGTCGCCTCGTCGCCCTGCTCGATGCGTTGGCGCAGCAGGTCCAGGGCGATCCGGCGGTTGAGGCTGAACTGCCGTTCCTCGTCCACCACGACCACCAGGCCGGATGGGCGGTGCGTTGCGCGTACCGCCGTGCTGGCCTTGTTCCGGTGCTGACCACCCGGCCCGCCGGTGCGGCAGGCGACAATGTCGACGTCCGCCTCGCGAAACGTCGTCGGCGGGGCGTCGCGTTCGGGCGGCTGGGCGGTGACGTACCAGTTCTTCCGGCCGGTGCCCGACCGGTACGGGCTCGGGGCCTGCCAGCACAGCGTCCCGGTCCACGAGGCGGCGAACGCCTCGGCGTCGACGCCGGAGATCCGGATCAGGACCGACCGGTAGGTGCCGGCGCGGTCACCGGGCACCGCCTCGACCTGCTGGATCGTCAGACCTCGGCGGACGCCCTCGCCCCGCAGACGGTGCAGCAGTTGACTCAGTGCCCAGGCGCACTCCTGCGGCCCACGCCCGGCCGACAACAGCAGGGACGTGGTCACGAGCGGCCTCGCCGGCCGCGGTGGCCCCGCCGCTCCGAGCCTGCGGCGGACCCGAGGTCGGGCGTCTTGTAGGTGACCAGGGGCGTCGTGCTGACCACCGGTGTGGCCAGCCGGTGCTCGACCAGATCGGCGATCACCTGCTCGATGCGCTTGTACGCCGTGGGCGCCTCCTCGAAGAGCAACTGCCGGTCACCGCACACCACCAGCGAACCCACCGGGGTGCGGCGTAGCTCCTCGACAGTGTGCTTGGCCCGGCCCCGCCGCAGGGCGTCGGCGCGCGACATCTTGCGGCCGGCACCGTGTGCCACCGAATGGTTGGCCTCCGGCCCGGCGTGCGCGGCCACCAGGTAGGACGCCGTTCCCCGGGTACCGGCGATGAGGACGTCGCGCCCGTCACCCGGCGCCGCGCCCTTGCGGTGCAGGTAGATCCCGTCCCGGACCTCGACCAGGTTGTGGCACTGGTCGACGATCGGCGCGGTGGGCGCGGCTCCCAACGCGTGTGCCACCCGGGCGGCCAGCACCCGGCGGTTGAGCGAACCCCAACGCACGGCGTCGTCGTGCATGCCCAGGTAGGCGGCGGGGTCGCGCGCCGCCCCGGCGCCGTGGACCTCGGTGTGCGCCCGCAGGATCCGCTCGCCCAGACCACGGGAACCGCTGTGCACGATCAGCACGAGATCGCCCGCGTCGAGTCCGAGTCGGCCCGCGTGCCGTACGTCGAAGACGGTGTCGACGCGGGCCAGTTCCACGAAGTGGTTGCCGCGGCCCACCGTCCCGAGGCCGTCCAGGTGACCGGCCGGAACGTCACCGTCGACGGCGGCCCAGGCGGGGTCGTCGGCGTCGCGCACCGGGTCGAGCGCCTGGTCCAGGTCGGGGAACCGGGCGGCGAGCCGTTCCGGTACGGCGCGCTTGAGCTTGATCGGAAACACGGCGATGCCGCAGCCGATGTCGGAGCCCACCAGGAACGGGTACAGCACTGTCGACGCCATGGCCGCGCCGATGGGCGCGCCCTTGCCGGGATGCAGGTCCGGCATCGCGGCGACGTGCCGCATGCCGTCCAGGGCGGCGACCTGTTGGCACTGTGCGAGCGCATCGGACTCGATCCAGCTCGCGGGAGAGGCGAACACCGTGACGGTGGCCGGGGCGGACGGGGGCAGGGGCTCCCGAGGGAGGTGGTGCTGGGACAAGGAGGCTCATCTCTGGCTGCGAACGTGAAAGCGGACGGCGTCACGGCCCCCGGGAGGCATCACCGGTGGCGCGGAGCAGGGGGGTGGAGTCCGTCAGTACGTCATGGACGTCACTCTGGCCGAGCCGCGCCAGGCACGACAACTGATTTTCCTTCACGACGTACGCTGCCGCGATGAGCGCACCGCGTCGCATCCTGGTCTACGGGGTGTACGGCTCCGGCAAGTCCACCCTCGCGGCGCGGTTGGCCGAACACCTCGGACTGCAGTGGTATCCGGTGGACGACCTGCTCTGGCAACCGGGCTGGGTCGAGGTGCCGGTCGCCCAGCAGCGCAGCCGGATCGAGGAGATCTGCCGGCGGGACCGCTGGATCATCGACGGGGCGTACCACGGCTGGCGGGACGTCCCGATGGCCCGCGCCGACCTGGTCGTCGGCCTGGACTATCCACGATGGCTGTCGTTCGGGCGGTTGCTCCGCCGCACCGTCCGCCGGGTGGTGACCGGCGAGGTGATCTGCAACGGCAACCGTGAGTCGCTGAGCAGTGTGCTGTCCCCGGACTCGATCCTGGTGTGGCACGTCACCGCGTTCGGCCGGGCCCGACGGCGGATGCGGGCCTGGCAGGCCGACCCGTCCGCGCCGCCCGTGGTGTTACTTCGCTCCCCAGCGGAGCTGGACGTCTGGCTGGCCGGGCTGCCCCGCCGGTGAGAGCTGCGATCGACGGCGATGTCAGGCCGGCCTGACCGCGCGGCCGAGGACGCAGGGGGAGGAGGGGCTGTTGCTGGTGGCCGGGAAACGGAACCTGCGCAGCTCCTGCACCTCGAAGCCGGCCGCGCCGATGGCGGCGACGGTGTCGCGGTTGGTGTGGCAGCCGGCGAACAGCTTCGGCCACAGTGTGGCGTCGAGGAGTCGTTGGGCGCGGTGCAGACCGCTGGCCTCCTCGGCGGCCACGTGCTCGAAGAACCGCACCTGGCCTCCGGGGCGCAGTACCCGGCTGATCTCGGCCAACGCGCTCGCCTGATCGGGCACGGTGCACAACACCAACGCGACCACGGCCGCGTCGAACTCGCCGTCTGCGGCGGGCAGCGCCTCGGCCAGACCGTCGACGACCGTGACCGGAACCGGCGCGGTTGACGCGGCGCGCTCGGCAGCGGCACGCAGACGCCGCTCCGGTTCGACAGCGAGGACCTGGGTCACCCCCGGCGGGTAGTGGGCGAACATCCGCCCGTTGCCCGCACCGATCTCGATCACCCGGCCGGACAGGCCGGCGACCAGCTCCCGCCGGAAGGCCGCCGTGCCGGCGCGGTCCATGGCGACGCTGAGCCGCTCGTAGACCCGAGCGAACACCGGGTGGGACACCGTGGCCACGTCGACCTCCTGATCTCCGTCGAACTGTTCTCCGGCGATTGTCCTGCATCCGTGCACGCTTTCCGTCTTACTGGTTGGCAGCACGACCCAACCCAGTGCAGACAGGACGTGGTTCGACCATGAAGATCGTCGTCATCGGGGGCAGCGGCCTCATCGGTTCCAAGCTCGTGGACCGCCTCGGCGCCCAGGGCCACGAGGCGGTGCCGGCATCGCCGAAGACCGGCGTGAACACCCTGACCGGGGAGGGTGTGGCCGACGCGCTCACCGGCGCCGAGGTCGTCGTCGACGTGTCGAACTCGCCGTCGTTCGAGGACGCCGCCGTACTGGAGTTCTTCGAGACCTCGACCCGGACGCTCCTCGCCGCCGCGTCGGACGCCGGGGTGAACCACTACGTGGCGCTCTCCATCGTGGGGTGCGACCGGATCCCGGACAGCGGGTACATGCGCGCGAAGGTAGCCCAGGAGAAGCTCATCGTCGCGTCCGGACTCCCGTACTCGGTGGTGCACGCCACCCAGTTCTTCGAGTTCCTCAAGGGCATCGTCGACACCGCCACGGACGGCGACACCGTGCACCTCGCGCCGGTGCTCATTCAGCCGATGGCCGCGGACGACGTCGCGGCCGCGGTCGCCGAGGTGGCGCTCGGCGCGCCGACGAACTCCGTGGTCGAGGTCGCCGGGCCGGAGCAGTTCCGCCTCGACGAACTGGGCCGATCCCTCCTCGCCGACCAACAGGACCGTCGTTCGGTGGTGGCCGACCCCGACGCCCGGTACTTCGGCGCCAAGCTGGGCGAACGCTCGCTCGTCCCGGCCGACGGTGCCCGCCTCGCCGGCACCGCCCTGGACGACTGGCGTGTCCGGGCGGGCCGGGGACACTGAGCCGGCCCGTCACCTCGGCGTCCGGGGCGGGCCGGCCCGCCCACCAAGTCGCTGCACCAACTCCCGTACCGCCTCGGTGAACGGCTCGTCGGACTCGCTCGGCCAGTGTCCTTGGATGGGTGGGGCGACGCTGTCCCCGGGGGGTGCCACCACGTCACAGGGGTCACGCTGTCGACGATCCACAGCGGCGGCCGGGTCACCGGTGCTGGCCGGCGTGGGTGACGTACGGGGGGAGAAGACCCAGCCGCCGATGGGGTCGGTGTCGCGCCACAGGTTCACCCACCGCCACCCCACCCGCCGGCCGATCTCGTGCAGTGCCGCGTCGTCGACGTACGCGGGGAAGAGTCGTGCGTAGAGGCGGCGCAGCGGGGATCCGTGGGTGAGCAGGGCGACCCGGTCGCCGACCTGCGGTGGCAGTTGGAGCACCGTGGCGGCGAGCAGAACCGAGCCGTGGCTGTGCCCGGTGAGCAGCACCGCGTCGCCGCGCTCGACGAGGTAGGTGATCCGGCGGGCCAGTTCCGGCACCGCCCGCTCGGAGTAGCAGGGCGGTGAGAACGGGTGGGCGGCCCGCGGCCAGAAGGTGCCGAGGTCCCAGAGGACGCCGATGTGTCGGCGGTACGGCTCGGTCCGGTACGCGAAGATGCCGCCGATGATCAGCCCGAGAATGATCGCCGCGATCACCCAACTACCGAAAGCGATGCCGAACGTGACAGCGTCCGCCGGCAATCCCACGTTCCGCTCGATCACGTCGCTCGGGAACTGCCCCAGCAGGCCGATGGTGGTGGTGGCAGTGGCGAGCCCGGCGAGGCAGCCGTACAGCACGGCCAGCGGCACCAGCTTCTCGGTGAAGCGAGCCCGAGCTATCGCGTCCCGGACCTGCCGCAGTCGGGGCCCTGCCTCGGCCGGTGGGTTCGGAAAGTCCCGCGCGACGATCGTCGCACCGGCTCGACGACGACCCCGGCGGGAGAGCAGGACGACGAGCCCAGCGATGATCACCGTGACCAGCAACGCCCGGAGAAAGCCGTAGATCGCCCAGGTGTAGGCCCGGGGCGGGCCGGAGGCGATGCCCTCTCCGGTCGGCACGTCGCGGTCCAGGAAGTCCGCCACCCGGTAGACCAGTTCGGCGGAGTACGCCACCGCCATGCTGATCCCGGTGGCGGCGACCACGAGAGGGCCCAGCCCGAACATCGGGGTGGCTCCCCGCTCCCGGCGGCGGTGCCGGAGCAGCACCACGCCCAGGACGGCCAACAGCGTGGTCTGAGTCACGAACAGACCGGCCAGGGTCGGGTCGTAGCCGGGGAGCCCGCGCTCCTGCGGCCACGGCTCCGAGTTGATCAGCACGTGTGCCACCACGACAACGGTCAGGACGATGGCAGCGGTCCGGAGGGTGCGGGTGACCCGGTCGAGCCGCTGGTCGCCGGGGGCCCGGTCCATCAACGGCGGTGTGCAGAGCAGCCCCACGCAGCCCGTCAGGAGCACCCCCGTGACCGCCGTCAGCGCGATAGTGGCCGGCGAGGCGTCACCGGCGCCTCGGGCCAGCAGCAGGACGAGGTCCAGCGTCGCGAAGGCCGCAGCGACGTGGACGGCGCGCAGCCGACCTACGAGCGGTTCGGCGTCCCACTGGCCGACGGTGCCGAGCCGAGACGGGGAGCTGCCCTGATCCGGTGCCCGAAACGCCTCGAAGGACCGCCCCGGACGGCAGCTGACCTGCCAGACCAGGCCGATCGCGGCGGCCGGGACCAGCGCGAGCACCGCCAGCCGCAGTCCGACCGGCCGTCCACCCAACCAGGACAACCAACTGCGTCCGGACAGGCAGTCCGGCGAGGCCAGGCACCTCCAACCGACGAGGTCCAGGGCGACGCCGGCGATGGCGAGTACGTACAACACGGTGAGGGTGAGCGCCAGCAGGCGGCACAGGGACTTGACCGTCGCCTCGGAACTCGGGTTCGCCGGGCGCATCCAGATCGCGACGTTGACCAGCATGAAGGGAAGCAGGAAAACCACCGCCAGGGTGCGGGCCACGGTCCCGGAGGGCAGGTCACCCCAGCGGTACGCCTCAAGCGTCACCCCGTGCGCGCCGGTGCTGTCCGAATACCGGGGGCGCGGCCGGTAGAACCCGCCACTGCGGTCGCCAGCGACCTGCCCGGTCTGTTGCAGGTCCAGCACCTGTGCGGCGCTCGCGCCGGAGACTCCGTGCACCCGTAGCTCCACGACGTCGCCGGAGTCGTCCGGCCCGCTCAACCGCGCTGATCCATCCGACGTTCCCCCGAGCGTCTCGCAGCCCTTGTCCCGCGACCCGGCCCGACGTCACGTCCCGGGCCGCCGACCGCGGTGGCGGCAGGGCCGGGTCTACCCGATCCGGACGCCCCCAATCTCCGCCGGCCGGGGTGCTACCGCCCAGGCCGGGCGTGACCGGCGGTCACCGGCCGGGCCGTGCCGGCGAGGATTGATCCGGTCGTGGCGGGGTAGGTGCCGCCATGGTCGCTGCCGGTCGGCGCGGAGCGGACTCGGGCCCGTCGACCGTCGCCCGGTGGTGGGACCGCTTGGTGGCCGCGTTGCGCGACCGGGTCCGTCGGGTACGAACCATCGGTGGCCTCGCCCTACAGGCCGGCCTGGCCGCGGCGCTGTCCTGGTTGGTGGCGCATTCGCTGCTGCAGGTGTCGCAGCCGGTCTTCGCGCCGATCTCCGCCGTCTCGACGCTCGCCGCGTCGGTCGGCCAGCGGTTGCGTCGCACCGTCGAGCTGATCATCGGTGTCACCGTCGGAGTGCTGATCGGCGACCTGCTCCTCCTGGTGATCGGCACCGGGTGGTGGCAGCTCGCCCTGATCGTCGTGTTGGCGATCGTCGTCGCGCTCTTCCTCGCGGGCAGCGCGGCGGTGGTGATCCAGGCGGGGGCGACGGCGGTGCTCATCGCCACGCTCAGCCCAACCGTCCGGGATCTTGAGATCCCCCGCTTCGTGGACGCGCTCGTCGGGGGAGGGGTGGCCCTGCTGGTCACCGCCGTGTTGCTGCCGCTGAACCCGCTGCGGGTGCTCAACCGGGCTGCGCGGCCGGCGTTGGATCTCCTCGCGACCCAGCTCGACGCCACCGCCGAGGCGCTGGCTGAGCGGGATGCCGCTCGGGCCCGTACCGCCCGAGGTGAGCTGCGGCAGAGCGCGGGCCGGTTGAACGCGTTCGTTGAGGCGACCCAGGGCGCCCGGGAAGCGAGCACCCTGTCACCGGTGTACTGGCATCAACGGCACGGGCCGGTGGGCCGCTACGCGCAGGCGGCGGAGCCGATCGACCGGGCGATGCGCAACAGCGGCACCCTGATCCGACGATCGGTGACGCTCATCGAGGACGGCGAGCCGGTGCCGGAGTCGCTGCCGACGGCGGTGGCCGATCTCGCCGAGGCGGTCCGCCTGCTCAAGCGGCAGTTCGCCGCAGGCGCCGAGCCGAACCGAGCCCGGGAGCAGGCGCTACGAGCGGTCCGGACGGCCGGGCACGCCTATCGGGACGGCGTTGGCTTCTCCGGTGCGGTGGTGGTGGCACAGGTCCGGACGACCGTCAGTGACCTTCTGGTCGCCTCCGGCCTGAGTCAGGAGGACGCGAATCACCTGGTCCGGAGGCTCTTCGGCGACCTCTGAGAGCCAGGTGACCGCCGGTGGAGCCAAGCGGCGGCATCTTTCTGAGCCATAGCTGTTGCATGCTGAGCCAAAGTGGTGCCATGATGGTGCCATGGAGCTGAGGTCATACGTCGAGAACCTGCGAAACGAGTTCGCCGTGGCCGCGGAGGGCGTGGACCCGGAGGCCCGGGCGCTGGCCGAACGACTCTTCGCGCAGTTGGAGGCGGCCACCCGTCTCACGCTGCTCGAAGCGCTGTCCGACGCGGCCGACGAGATCACCCGCGACCTCGCGCCGGGCTCGGTGCACGTTCGGTTGCGCGGGCGCGAGCCCGACTTCGTGGTGACGCCGGCCAGCCCGCCGGGCGAGGTGGCGAGCGAGCCCAGTGGCCCGCCACCGCTGTCGGTGCCGGTGTCCGCGCCCGAGGGTGACGAGGGCGGCACCTCACGGATCAACCTGCGGCTGCCCGACCACCTCAAGGCCAGCGTCGAGGAGGCCGCCGGGCGCGCCGGGCTCTCCGTCAACGCCTGGTTGGTGCGCGCCGTCGCCGGTGCCGTCGGTGGGGGCGAGGCGGAGCGTCGTCCGCCCCGCCGTCCGGAGCCGCGCTCCGGCCAACATTTCACCGGCTGGGCCCGCTAATCCCCTCGTACCCCACCTCATCACGCCGCTGACCAGCGGCGACCTCCGCCGACCACCTTTCGGGAGACCACCATGCCTGTTTTCGACACGCCAGAAGCGATTTCCGCCCGGATCGAGATTCCGGTCGGGGACGTCTGGATCGCGGCCAGCGACCGCACCGACACGGTGGTGACGGTGCGGCCCCGCGACCCGTCCAGCAAGGCCGACCTGAGTGCCGCCGAGCAGACCACAGTCGAGTACGCCGCCGGACAACTGGTGGTCAGGGTGCCGAAGAGCTGGCGTCGCTACGGGTTCGGTGCCGGGCCGTCGGTCGACGTCCTGATCGAGCTGCCGACCGGATCGGGCGTACAGGCCGAGTCGTCGTGGGCGGCGTTCCGCTGCGAGGGTCGGCTCGGCGAGTGCCGCATCAAGACCGGTGGCAACATCCGGCTCGACGAGACCGGGCCGTTGGACATCGACTCCAGTCACGGCGAGGTCGCGGCCGAGCGAGTCCTCGGCTCCGCCCGGGTGAAGGTGTCGTCCGGCAAGGTGCGTCTCGGAGTCGTCGACGGCAGCGCCGAGATCAAGAACTCCTCCGGTGACTGCTGGATCGGTAGCGGCGGCGGCGCCGTCCGGATCAACACGGCCTACGGCGACGTCACAGTGGACACCTCGCTGGCCTCGGTGACGGCCCGTACCGCCTACGGCAACCTCCGGCTGGGCGAGGTCGTCCGGGGAGTTGTCGAGTTGCAGACCTCCTACGGCGCGATCGAGGTCGGCATCCGTCGCGGGACGGCCGCCTGGCTGGACGTCAGTTCCAAGCACGGCCGTGTGCACAACGCGCTGGAGTCGACCGACAGCCCGGCGCAGACCGACGAGACGGTCGAGGTCCGGGCGAACACCTCCTTCGGCGACATCATGATCCGCCGCGCCTGACCCACCGCCTTCCGCCGACCACAAATGAGGAGATCATGACCAGCTCCATGAACCCCGCGATCGTCGCCACCGACCTGCGCAAGTCCTACGGCGACAAGGTCGTGCTGAACGGCATCGACCTGATGATCACCGAGGGCACCATCTTCGCGTTGCTCGGTCCGAACGGCGCCGGCAAGACCACCACCGTGCAGATCCTCTCCACCCTGATCGACGCCGACGGCGGCAACGCCCGCGTCTTCGGCCACGACCTGACCCGGGAACCCGACGCGGTACGCGCGCTGATCGGCGTCACCGGCCAGTTCTCCGCCGTCGACAACCTGCTCACCGGTCGGGAGAACCTGATCCTGATGGCCGACCTGTGCCACCTGGACAGGGCCGCCGGTCGACGGCGGATCGCCGACCTGCTCGACCAGTTCGACCTGACCGAGGCGGCGGGCAAGCCGGTGTCGACGTACTCCGGCGGCATGCGCCGACGGCTCGACCTCGCGATGACCCTGGTCGGCGAGCCCCGCGTCATCTTCCTCGACGAGCCGACCACCGGCCTCGACCCGCGCAGTCGCCGGGCCATGTGGCACATCATCCGTGCGCTCGCCGCCGAGGGCGTGACCATCCTGCTCACCACGCAGTACCTGGAGGAGGCCGACCAGCTCGCCGACCGGGTGGCGTTCCTCGACCACGGCCGACTGATCGCCGAGGGCACGCCGCGCGAACTCAAGCGGCTCATCCCGGGCGGCCACGTCGTGTTGCAGTTCGCCGACCAGGAGGGGCTCGACTCGGCGGCCCGAACGTTCGACGCCGCCACCCGGGACGACGCGGCCCTCACCCTCCAGGTGCCGAGTGACGGCGGGGTCGGCTCGCTGCGAGCCCTGCTCGACCAGCTCGACAGCGCCTCGATCAGCGTGGCGGGGCTCTCCGTGCACACCCCCGACCTCGACGACGTCTTCCTCACCCTCACCGGTCAGCCCGACACCCGGGCCGGCCGACCCGACCACGAAAGGGCTCCCGCGCGATGAGCACCCTCTCCCTCGCCGTCCGCGACTCGAGCACCATGCTGCGGCGAAACCTGCTGCACATGCGGCGGTACCCGTCGATGACGTTCCTGCTCATGGGCATCCCGATCATCATCCTGCTGCTCTTCGTCTACGTCTTCGGCGGCACGCTCGGCGCCGGTCTGGGCCCGTCCGGCGACCGCTCCCAGTACGCCAACTACGTCACCCCCGGCATCTTGCTCATCACAGTGGTCAGCGCCGCGCAGGGCACCGCCATCTCGGTCGCGATGGACATGACCGAGGGGATCATCGCCCGGTTCCGCACAATGTCGATCTTCCGACCGTCGGTCCTGACGGGTCACGTACTGGGCAGCCTGGTGCAGACCATGCTCAGCCTCGCGGCCGTCACCGTCGTGGCGCTGCTGGTCGGGTTCCGGCCCACCGCCAACCCGGTCGAATGGCTCGCCGCGATCGGCGTACTCGCCATGATCACCTTTGCGCTCACCTGGCTGTCCGTCGCCCTCGGCCTGGTCAGTGACAGCGTCGAGACGGCCAGCAACCTGCCCATGCCGCTGATCCTCCTGCCGTTCCTCGGCAGCGGGTTCGTTCCCACCGACTCCATGCCGACCGCGGTGCGGTGGTTCGCGGACTACCAGCCCTTCACACCCGTCATGGAGACCCTCCGCGGCCTGCTCCTGGGTACCGGGATCGGCGCCAACGGGATCATCGCGGTCGTCTGGTGCGCCGTCATCACCGTGGGCTGCTTCCTCTGGGCCAAGGCCCTGTACAACCGCAACCGGACGGCCTGATCCGTCCGGCGCGTTCGGTCCCGCCAACGCAACGGAGAGCCGGCGGCTCGGCCCACAGGGGTCGGGCCGCCGGCTCGTGGCGTAGTGCGACCGACGGGTCGGCGGCGCGAGTGCGCGATCGGGCGGCGAGTCGGCGGCGCGAGTGCGCGATCGGGCGGCGAGTCGGCGGCGCGAGTGCGTGCTCGACCGGCGGGCCGGCGGCGCGAGTGCGTGCTCGACCGGCGGGCCGGCGGCGCGAGTGCGTGATCGACCGGCGGGCCGGCGGCGCGAGTGCGTGCTCGACCGGCGGGCCGGCGGCGCGAGTGCGTGATCGACTCGGCTTTCGTGAAGTCGGCCGATTACGCCGCCGCGGACCCAGCGACTTCAAGGAGCGCGAGTGGATCTTGCTTTCCGAGACGCCGCCCGACGCGGCGTTGGGCGCGGGCGTCGACCGGGTGCGCGGGCACACCGAGACGTTGAATGTTATCGATAACACAGGCATGCCGTCCGGCTTTGCGGTGGGTGGGTCGCCCTCCGGAGCGCTCAGCCATGAGCCGCGTGGTCGTCGATGGCTGTCGAGCGGACCCGGGCACGCGACCGCGACACCTTGGGAATGTTATCGCTGCCATCACCGGCGGGGGAGAAGTGGTCGCTATCGGACGGCGACGCCGCGGTATGCGGCGCACTGGACCTGTCGCGCCGCCTGTCGACGGGTCTCCGGGTGGCACCCGTACCGGACCCAGGCCCCATTCGTCGGATGGTTGCCGCAGTTGGGGGTGGAATCTAGGGGTTTATGCCGGTCCGCTATCTACCCTCCCGAGTCGGTCCGCCTTCCGCGTTCCGTTACGGAGCTGTTGCGGGTAGATGTCTTGACGAGCCTGGATGTGAGCGTTAACACTATCCCCGTTAACGGTGGAGGTGAACATGAACCGTGTGGACGGAGCTGACGACCGCTACGTCGTCGGTGTCGACTACGGCACCCTGTCCGGGCGAGCTCTGGTGGTCCGTGTCGGCGACGGTGCCGAGTTGGGGACCGCAGTGCACGAGTACGGCGATGGCGTGATCAGCACGGCGCTTCCGGGAGGTCGAACGCTGCCCCCGGACTGGGCCCTGCAGAACCCACAGGACTACCGCGACGTTCTGCGGTACGCCGTCCCGGCGGCGGTGTCCGCCGCGGGGGTGGACCCGGCGGCGGTGGTCGGCATCGGCATCGACTTCACCGCCTGCACCGTGCTGCCGACGCTCGCCGACGGCACCCCGCTGTGCGAGACGCCCGAGTTGCGCGACCGACCGCACGCCTGGGTCAAGCTGTGGAAGCACCACGCCGCGCAGCCGCACGCCGACCGGATCAACGCGCTGGCCCATGAGCGGGCCGAGCCGTGGATCGGCCGGTACGGCGGCAAGATCTCCGCCGAGTGGCAGTACGCCAAGGGTCTGCAGATCCTGGAGGAGGACCCGGAGGTCTACGACCGGGCCGAGCGCTTCATCGAGGCGGCCGACTGGATCGTCTGGCAGCTCTGCGGCACCGAGACCCGTAACGTCTGCACGGCCGGATACAAGGGCATCCTGCAGGACGGTCACTACCCCTCCGAGGGCTTCCTGACCGCGCTCAACCCCAACTTCGGCGACTTCGTGGCCAAGCTGGACGGTCCGCTGCTGCCCCTCGGCGCCCGGGCCGGTTCGCTCACCGCCCAGGCCGCCGCCTGGACCGGCCTGCCGGAGGGGATCGCGGTGGCCGTCGGCAACGTCGACGCGCACGTCACCGCGGCGTCCGCGCAGGCGGTGCAGCCCGGTCGGCTGGTCGCCATCATGGGCACCTCGACCTGCCACGTCGTCAACGGCGCGGAGGTCGCCGAGGTGGCTGGCATGTGCGGTGTGGTGGACGGCGGCATCAGCCCCGGCGCGTGGGGTTACGAGGCCGGGCAGAGCGGTGTCGGCGACATCTTCGGCTGGTTCGTCGAGCATGCCGCCCCGGCCGGCGTCGACTCGCACGAACGCCTCACCGAGCTGGCCGCGAGTCAGCCCGTCGGCGGGCACGGCCTGATCGCGCTGGACTGGTGGAACGGCAACCGTTCCCTGCTGGTCAACCACGACCTCAGCGGGATGATCGTCGGCATGACCCTGGCCACCCGGCCGGCGGACATCTACCGGGCCCTACTGGAGTCCACCGCGTACGGCACCCGGATGATCATCGAGGCGTTCGTCGACGCCGGAGTCCCGGTGAACGACCTGGTGATCGCCGGTGGTCTGACCAACAACGCGCTGCTGATGCAGATCTACGCCGACGTCACCAGGCGACCGCTGAACATCATCGCCTCGGCGCAGGGGCCGGCGCTGGGCTCGGCGATCCACGCCGCCGTCGCCGCCGGCGAGTTCCCCTCGATCCACGAGGCGTCGCAGGCGATGGGTCGGGTGCACGAGGCCGTCTACCGTCCGGACCCCGAGCGGGCCCGCGCCTACGACGCCCTCTACGCCGAGTACCGGGCGCTGCACGACCACTTCGGACGTGGCGGCAACGACGTCATGCTCCGCCTGCGGGCGATCCGCAACGCGGCGGTCGAGACCGCCGCGACCACCCACGAGGCCCCGCTGGAGGTGGTGGCGTGAACGCCGAGGTGACCCGACAGATCGCCGAGCTGCGCGAGACCGTCGCCCGCCTGCACGCCGAGCTGACCCGGTACAACCTGGTCGCCTGGACGTCCGGCAACGTCTCCGCGCGGGTCCCCGGCCAGGACCTGATGGTGATCAAGCCGAGTGGGGTGAGCTACGACGACCTCACCGCGGCCACGATGGTGGTGTGCGACCTCGACGGCGTTCTCGTCGAGGGCGACTTCGCCCCGTCCAGCGACACTGCCGCCCACGCCTACGTCTACCGGGCCATGCCCGAGGTCGGTGGGGTCGTGCACACGCACAGCTCGTACGCGACCGCCTGGGCCGCGTGTGGGGAGTCGATTCCCTGCCACCTCACCGCCCAGGCCGACGAGTTCGGTGGGGAGATCCCGATCGGCCCGTTCGCGCTGATCGGCGGTGACGACATCGGCAAGGGCATCGTCGCCACGCTCGCCGGGCACCGCTCGCCCGCGGTGCTGATGCGCAACCACGGCGTGTTCACCATCGGCCGCGACGCCCGCGCGGCGGTCAAGGCGGCGGTCATGTGCGAGGACGTGGCCCGTACCGCGCACCTCGCCCACACCCTTGGGCAGCCGATCCCGATGGCCCAGGCAGACATCGATGCTCTTTATGACCGTTACCAGAACGTCTACGGTCAACAACCAGTCGCACCGGCGGGTTCCTGACCCCTGCACCGATCATCCGGGACCCGTCGGTCTGCACCACGACGCACCAGCACGCACCACCCGCGTACGCCGCTTCTCGCACCTCGGCGGTTGGCGCGGTTACCCACCACATCCAGCCAAGGAGATTCGATGGGAAAGATGCGAACGCAGTCCGTTCGGTGGCGCGCTGCCGCGGTCCTCGCCAGCGTGCTGCTGGTCGGCGGCGTGGCGGCCTGCGGCAACAGCGACACCGGCGGCGGCGGCACCAAGGACGACGGCAAGATCACGATGGGCTTCTCCCAGGTCGGTGCGGAGAGCGGCTGGCGTACCGCGAACACCATCTCGATCAAGGAGGCCGCCACGGCGGCCGGGATCGAGCTGAAGTTCGACGACGCGCAGCAGAAGCAGGAAAACCAGATCAAGGCGATCCGCAACTACATCCAGCAGAAGGTCGACGTGATCGCCTTCTCGCCGGTGGTGGAGTCCGGGTGGGACACCGTGCTCAAGGAGGCGAAGGACGCCGGCATCCCGGTCATCCTGACCGACCGCTCGGTGGACTCGGCCGACAAGTCGCTGTACAAGACCTTCCTCGGCTCGGACTTCGTCAAGGAGGGCAAGCTCGCGGGTGAGTGGCTGGTCGAGCAGAAGAAGACCGCCTCGGGTCCGGTGAACATCGTCGAGCTGCAGGGCAGCACCGGCGCGGCACCGGCCAACGACCGCAAGAAGGGCTTCGCCGAGGCGATCGCCGCCAACCCGAACCTGAAGGTCATCGCCTCCCAGACGGGAGACTTCACCCGGGCCGGCGGCAAGCAGGTCATGGAGCAGTTCCTCAAGGCCAACCCGAAGATCGACGTGCTGTTCGCGCACAACGACGACATGGGCCTGGGCGCTCTCGAGGCGATCACCGCCGCCGGCAAGGTGCCGGGCAAGGACATCACCATCATCACGATCGACGCCGTCAAGGACGGTATGCAGGCTCTCGCCGACGGGAAGTTCAACTTCATCGCGGAGTGCAGCCCGCTGCTCGGCCCGCAGCTGATGGACCTGGCCAAGAAGGTCAAGGACGGCCAGGAGGTGCCTGCTCGGATCGAGACGCAGGAGACCACCTTCACGTCCGAGCAGGCCAAGGAAGCTCTGCCCAACCGCAAGTACTGATCGACGACGGGGTCGCCGCGTTCGCGTGGCGGCCCCGCCGCGTCGCTTTCCTACCTGAAACGGACCGGGCTTGGCCCGCGACGACCTCCGAACCACGCCCGCCCGAGCGGCCCCCCAGGGTCGACCGGGCGGGCGTGGCGGGAGCGTAGCGGCCCTTCCGTGTCGACAACCCAGAAGAGGTCTGATGGGATGACGGATAGCCGTCCGGTCCTGACGATGACCGGGATCAGCAAGTCCTTCCCCGGGGTGCGTGCACTCCACGACGTCAACTTCCGGCTCTTCCCCGGCGAGGTGCACGCCCTGATGGGCGAGAACGGCGCCGGCAAGTCGACCCTCATCAAGGTGCTCACCGGCGTCTACGACACCGACGAGGGCGCGATCACCCTCGACGACGAGCCCGTGTCGTTCACCGGGCCGATGCAGGCGACCGCCGCTGGTGTCAGCACCGTTTTCCAGGAAGTCAACCTCTGCACCAACCTCTCGGTGGCGGAGAACATCTTCATCGGCCGTGAGCCTCGGCTCCTCGGCGCCGTCCGCTGGGGTGAGGTCCGCCGCCGCGCCCGGGACCTGCTGGCCCGCCTCGACCTCGACCTCGACGTCAGCGCGCCACTCGGCTCGTACTCGCTCGCGATCCAGCAGATGGTCGCCATCGCCCGCGCGATCGACATCAAGGCGCGGGTGCTGATCCTGGACGAGCCGACGTCCAGCCTCGACGCCAGCGAGGTGGCGCAACTGTTCCGCATCATGCGGCAACTGCGCGACGAGGGCATCGCGATCCTGTTCGTGACCCACTTCCTCGACCAGGTCTACGAGATCTCCGACCGGATCACCGTGCTGCGCAACGGCGGGCTCGTCGGCGAGTACCTCACCACGGAGCTGCCCCAGCTCTCCCTGGTCGAGAAGATGATCGGCAAGGAGCTCGACGTCCTGGAGGGCATCGAGGAGCACTCCCGGCGGGACCTCGCCGCGCTGGAGGAGGGCACCCCCCTGGTGGCGGTGTCGGACTTCGGTCGGGCGGGTGCGGTCGAGCCGTTCAGCCTCACCATCCACGCCGGCGAGGTGGTGGGCCTGGCCGGCCTGCTGGGCTCGGGGCGTACCGAGGTCGCGCGGTTGTTGTTCGGGGCCGACCGGGCCGACGGCGGTCAGGTCGCGATCGACGGCGCGGCGGGCAGCCTGCGCACCCCCGCCCAGGCCATCGACCACGGCGTGGGCTTCTGTTCGGAGAACCGCCGGGCCGAGGGGATCGTCGCCGACCTGTCGGTCCGCGAGAACATGATCCTGGCCATGCAGGCGGCACGCGGCTGGCTGCGGCCCATTCCGCGTCGCCGCCAGGACGAGCTGGTCGACAAGTACGTCAAGGCCCTCAACATCCGGCCCGCCGACCCGGAGGTGCCGGTACGCAACCTCTCCGGCGGCAACCAGCAGAAGGTGCTGCTGGCCCGGTGGCTGATCACCGAGCCGCGACTGCTGATCCTCGACGAGCCGACCCGGGGCATCGACATCGGCGCGAAGACCGAGATTCAGAAGCTCGTGACGCAGCTGTCCGACGGGGGCATGGCGGTGCTGTTCATCTCCGCCGAGTTGGAGGAGGTGCTGCGCCTCAGCCACAAGGTGGCCGTCATGCGGGACCGGCAGATGGTCGCGCAGCTCGCCAACGACGAGAGCCTGGACGCCGACCGCGTCATGCAGACCATCGCCAGCGGATCCCACCGGGAGGAGGCAGACCGATGAACGACACCATGAGCCGCTATCGGACGATGATCGGTCACCGGCTGTTCTGGCCCGCCGCCGTGCTGTTCGTCATGCTCGCCGCCAATACGATCTACCGGCCCGGGTTCCTGTCCATCGAGCTCAAGGACGGGCACCTGTACGGCACGCCGATCGACATCCTGCGGCTGAGCGCACCGCTGATCCTCGTCGCGTTGGGCATGACCCTGGTCATCTCCACCGGCGGCATCGATCTGTCGGTGGGCTCGCTCTGCGCGATCAGCGGTGCGATCGCCTGCATGTACATCAGCAAGCAGCCCGACCAGAACAGCCTTGGCGTGGTGGTGACCGCCCTCGCGATGGCGCTGGGTGTCTCGCTCGTGCTCGGCGCCTGGAACGGGGTGCTGGTGGCCGTGATCGGTATCCAACCGATCATCGCCACCCTGATCCTGATGGTGGCCGGCCGGGGTCTCGCCCAGCTGATCACCGAGGGCCAGATCATCACCATCAACTCCGAGCCGTACCGGGCGATCGGCCTGGGCCACGCGTTGACCCTGCCGCTGGCCATCTTCATCGCCCTCGCCGCGGCCCTGCTGGTCGCCGCGTTCACCCGTCGCACCGCACTCGGCATGATCATCGAGTCGGTGGGCGGCAACGCCATGGCCAGCCGGCTCGCCGGCATCCGGTCCGGCCGGGTCATCTTCCTGGTGTACGTGATCAGCGCCGCGTGCGCCGCGGTCGCCGGTTTCATGATGACGGCAAACGTCTCCAGCGCCGATGGCAACGCCGCCGGTCTCTGGGTCGAGTTGGACGCGATCCTCGCGGTCGTCATCGGCGGTACGTCGCTCGCGGGTGGCCGGTTCTTCCTCAGCGGCACGATCATCGGCGCGCTGATCATCCAGACCCTGACCACCACGGTGTACGCCATGGACATCTCACCGCAGACCTCGCTGCTGTTCAAGGCGGTCGTCGTCATCGCCGTCTGCCTCATCCAGGCGCCGGCCTTCCGGGCCCGGTTCAGCCGACGTAGGCGCAAAGCCCCGCCGCCCGCCACCATCGCCGACAAGCCGAAGGAGCAGGTGCCGGCATGACCACTGGAACGCTTACCGCCGGTCGTACCCGGTTCCGACTGCCGAGGAAGCAGATACCGGTCCTGGCGACGCTCGCCCTGCTGCTGGTGATGTACGGCATCGGCGTCTCGCAGTACACGGCGTTCTCCAACGTCCAGGTCATCTTCAACGTCTTCATCGACAACGGCTTCCTGCTCGTCGTCGCGGTGGGCATGACCTTCGTGATCCTCACCGGTGGCATCGACCTGTCGGTCGGTTCGGTGGTCGCCATGACGGCGATGGTGTCGGCCGCGCTGCTGCAGGACGGCATGCCGGCGGCGCTTGTGCTGGTCATCGCCCTGCTCATCGGCCCGACGCTCGGCTTCTTGATGGGCTGCGTCATCCACTTCTTCGAGATCCAGCCGTTCATCGTCACGCTCGCCGGGATGTTCTTCGCCCGGGGCATGTGCACGTTCATCTCCGGCGCGTCGATCCCGATCACCGACGGGTTCTGGACCTCGATGTCGCAGGAGCGGATCGGTAACCCGCAGGGCAACTTCGTGTCGATCAGCGTGCTGGTCGCCTTCGTGGTGGTCGTCATCGCCGCGTACACGCTTGCCTACACCCGGCTGGGACGCAACGTGTACGCCATCGGGGGCAACCCGCAGTCGGCGCTGCTGATGGGCCTGCCGGTGGGGCGGACCCGGATCGCCGTCTACACGATCAGCGGTCTGTGCTCGGCCATCGGCGGGATCCTGCTGTCCTTCTACACCCTCTCCGGCGCGCCGCTGATCGCCGTGGGGATGGAGTTGGACGTCATCGCCGCCGTCGTCATCGGTGGCACGGTGCTCACCGGCGGCGCGGGTTACGTCTTCGGCACGGTGCTCGGCGTGCTGGTTCTCGGCGTGATCCAGACCCTCATCACCTTCGATGGGAGCCTCAACTCCTGGTGGACCAAGATCGTGATTGGCGGTCTGCTCTTCGCGTTCATCCTCCTTCAGCGCCTCATCGGAATTCGTTACAAGTGACCGCCCCTCTCGCGGAAGGCAACTCCATGGCACCACACACCGAACCCGAGATCTGGTTCCTCACCGGCAGCCAAGGCATGTACGGCGAGGAGACGCTCCGCCAGGTGGCCGAGCAGTCTCGCCAGATCGCGGCCGCACTCGACGACTCGCCGCAGATTCCCGCCCGCGTGGTCTGGAAGCCCGTCCTGACCAACAGCGGTGAGATCCTGCAGGTCTGCCGGGAGGCCGCCGCTCAGGGTGCCGTCGGGGTCATCGCCTGGATGCACACGTTCTCACCGGCCAAGATGTGGATCTCCGGTCTGGACGCGTTGCAGACACCGCTGCTGCACCTGCACACCCAGGCCAACGTTCTGCTGCCGTGGAACGACATCGACATGGACTTCATGAACCTGAACCAGGCCGCCCACGGCGACCGTGAGTTCGGGTACATCCAGACGCGTCTCGGTGTGGCCCGTAAGACCGTGGCCGGGCACGTCAGCGACCCGCGGGTGACCACTCGGATCGGGGCCTGGGCCCGCGCCGCGCTGGGCTGGTCGGCGATGCGGTCGCTGCGCCTGGCCCGCTTCGGCGACAACATGCGCGACGTCGCGGTGACCGAGGGCGACAAGGTCGAGGCCGAGCTGCGGTTCGGGGTCTCGGTCAACACCTACGGCGTCAACGACCTGGTCGAGGTGGTCGGCGAGGTCACCGACGCGCAGGTGGACGACCTGGTCAAGGAGTACGAGGACACCTACCGCATCGTCGGCGAACTGCTGCCCGGTGGCGAGCAGCACGACTCGCTGCGGTACGCCGCGCGCGTGGAGTTGGGCATGCGCGCCTTCCTGGACGCGGGCGGGTTCCGGGCCTTCACGACGAACTTCGAGGACCTCGGTGGGCTGCGTCAGCTGCCGGGCATCGCCGTGCAGCGGCTGATGGCGGACGGCTACGGCTTCGGCGGTGAGGGCGACTGGAAGACCTCGGTCCTGGTCCGCACCCTCAAGGCGATGTCGGTGGGCGTGAGCGGCGGCACGTCGTTCATGGAGGACTACACCTACGACCTCACCCCGGGCAACGAGTTGGTGCTCGGCGCCCACATGCTGGAGGTCTGCCCGACGATCGCCTCCGACGTGCCCAACGTGGAGATCCATCCGCTGAGCATCGGTGGCCGGGAGGACCCGGTCCGGCTGGTGTTCGACGCCGCGCCCGGTCCGGCCGTGGTGCTCGGGCTGTCCGACATGGGGGAGCGTTTCCGGCTGGTGGCCAACGAGATCGACGTGGTGGCGCCGCCCCAGCCGCTGCGCCGGTTGCCGGTTGCCCGCGCCGTCTGGCGTCCGCGCCCCGACCTGCCGGTCTCGGCCGAGGCGTGGATCACCGCGGGCGCCCCGCACCACACCGTGCTGTCGCAGGCGGTGGGCGTGGAGGAGCTGCACGACCTGGCGGAGATGAGCCGCACCGAACTCGTCGTCATCGACGCCACCACGGAGCCTCGCCGCTTCGCCGACGAGCTGCGCTGGAACCAGGCCTACTACCGGCTGGCCCGCGGCTTCTGATTCACGCGGTCGGACCGCACGAAACGGGTGGTCCACCCCTGCCTGCGGGCGGGGGTGGGCCACCCGTTCGCGTGTGCGCCAGCCGGGCCACGAGGCGGTTGTGTTACGCCTTGACTAACAGCATGTTATCGCTCACAGTCTATAACCAAGATGGTCGATGTCGTTGGCTGGTCCGGCCGCGCGCACGTCCTACCCCCGCGGTTTCGGCGCCTCGTCACCGCGGCGGTAGGGCGATCGGTGTTAGCGATCACATGGCCGGGCGTGGTCAGCTCGGTGCCCCGCCCGGTGCCGCGGACGCCGACCCAGACCGCACGGTTCGCGTCAGCAGAGGAGGATCATGCTTTCCATCGGTCGGGTTCCCCGGGGTGCGCCACGACGGCGCGGGTGGCTGTCGAGACTCGCCGTCGCCGCGATGGTGCTGGTGGTCGGTGGCGCGGCTGCTGCCGTCGCCTCGTCGCCCGCGTCAGCGGCCACCGTCGACACCAGCGCCTGGTACGTGTTGGTGAACCGCAACAGTGGCAAAGCCGTGGACGTGTACAACCTGGCTACGAACGACGGTGCGCGGATCACCCAGTGGACGCGTAACAACGGCAACCAGCAGCAGTGGCAGTTCGTGGACTCCGGAGGCGGCTACTACCGACTCAAGTCGAGGTTGTCGGGCAAGGTGCTGGACGTCTCGGGCTTCTCGACCGCCAACGGCGCCAGCATCGTGCAGTGGAGCGACAACAACAGCACCAACCAGCAGTTCCGGCTGGCCGACTCGGACGGCGGGTACGTCCGGTTGATCAACCGCAACAGCAACAAGGCGATGGAGGTGCAGGGCGCCTCGACCGCCGACGGCGGAAACATCGTGCAGTACGACGACTGGAACGGCACCAACCAGCAGTGGCAGCTCGCCCGCGTCGACGGCGGGACCGACCCCACGACGCCGCCCCCCACCACGCCGCCCCCGTCGAACGGTACGTTCTCGAACCCGGCTGTCTGGCAGGACTTCGCCGACGTCGACATCATCCGGGTGGACAACGCCTACTACATGTCGGCGTCCACCATGCACTACTCGCCTGGCGCTCCGGTCCTGCGCTCGTACGACCTGGTGAACTGGGAGTTCGCCGGTCACTCCGTGCCTCGACTCGACTTCGGCTCGAAGTACGACATGAGCGGTGGTAACGCCTACGTCGACGGCATCTGGGCGTCGACGCTGAACTACCGGCCGAGCAACCGGACGTACTACTGGGCCGGGTGCATCGACTTCGCGCAGACCCACATCTACACCGCGTCCGCCGTCGACAGCACCTGGAGCAAGCACACCACCATCCCCAACTGCTACTACGACGCGGGGATGCTGATCGACGACAACGACACCATGTACGTGGCGTACGGCAACGGGACCATCAGCGTGGCGCAGCTGTCCGCGGACGGGAAGTCCCAGGTTCGCGCCCAGCAGGTGTATACGACGCCGTCGAGCATCGGCACGCTGGAGGGCGCCCGCTTCTACAAGCGCAACGGTGCCTACTACATCTGGCTCACCCGCCCCGCCAACGGCCAGTACGTGCTGAAGTCGACGAACGGCCCGTTCGGCCCGTACGAGCAGCGTCAGGTGCTGCTCAACCTGCCCGGCCCGATCTCCGGTGGCGGTGTGCCGCACCAGGGTGGGCTGGTGCAGACCCAGAACGGCGACTGGTACTACATGTCCTTCGTCGACGCGTACCCCGGTGGCCGGATGCCGGCCCTGGCCCCGATCACCTGGACCGGCGACGGCTGGCCCGTGCTGCAGACGGTCAACGGCACGTGGGGCAGCTCGTACCCGAAGCCGAACCTGCCCGCGCCGCCCCGGGCGGTCAAGCCGCTCACCGGCACCGACACGTTCGCCGGCACCACGCTCGGCCCGCAGTGGGAGTGGAACCACAACCCGGACAACAGCAAGTGGTCGGTCAACAACGGGCTGAACCTGCAGACCGCCACCGTCACCGGCGACCTGTACAAGGCGCGCAACACGCTGACCCACCGCATCCAGGGCCCCACCTCGACCGCGACGATCGAGTTGGACTACTCCACCATGCGCGACGGTGATCGCACCGGCCTGGCGGTGCTACGCAACTCGTCGGCCTGGATCGGAGTCCGACGGGACAACGGCTCCACCCGACTGGTCATGCAGAACGGTCTGACGATGGACGGCAGCTGGAACACCACCAGCACCGGCAGCGAGGTGGCGAGCACCGCTGTCTCCGGTGGCCGGATCTGGTTGCGCGCCAACGCCGACATCAGACCCGGCTCCGGCCGACAGGCTCGTTTCTCGTACAGCACCGACGGGGTGAACTTCACCTCGTTCGGCAACGCCCTGACGCTGGCGAACAACTGGCAGTTCTTCATGGGCTACCGATTCGCCATCTTCAACCACGCGACGCAGTCGCTCGGTGGCGCGGTCACCGTGCGGCGGTTCGACCTGACCACCCCGTGACACCGGTCACATGACGATCGATCTGACCGGTGGCGCTGGCGACGCAGCCCTGGCGGCATGTGAAGTCCGCGCCACCGCGTCAGGTCCTCGCCGGCCTGTTCCACGCTCTGCCCAGGAGCGAGGGCAGGCCGGCGAACCACATCGGGACCCTGCCCGTACCGGTTGGTTGGTGACTCCGGGCGGGCATCGCGTCGTACGGCTTCGGCGCGTGGAGCGGTCCCCGCACAGCCGTGCCGTGTTCGGGGCCGTTGCTGGCGTAGACTGTCGGCGATCCAGCGCTGGTCACCTGGGATTCAGCACCGGCGTGGTGACTGAGCGAGGGGGATCGGGCCGGGCCGCTCCAGTCGACGTCGACGGGCCGCGGGCCGGCGATGTAGCGGGGGGAGTGAAATGGCCGTCCACGGTCCCGCGATGACGGACGTTGCTCGTCTCGCCGGTGTCTCCCATCAGACGGTGTCGCGGGTGCTCAATGGGCACCCCAACGTCCGTGAGCAGACCCGGCTTCGGGTACGCGCGGCGATCGCCGAACTCGGCTACCGCCCCAACGGCGCGGCACGCGCTCTGGTGACCGGTCGATCACAGGTCATCGGTGTGGTCGCGCAGAACACGACGCTCTACGGTCCGGCGTCGCTGCTGGCCGCCCTGGAGCAGACCGCCGCCGAAGAGGGCTTCGCGGTCAGCGTCGGCAGCGTGCGCAACCTGGACCACCGCTCCATCTCGGCGGCCGTCGAGCGGCACCTGTCGCACCGGGTCGCCGGCATCGTGGTCATCGCCCCGGTCGAGTCGGCCGGCGAGGCGCTGGAGCGCCTGCCCAAGGATGTCCCGCTGGTCACGGTCGACGGTGACCCGAGCCGGCCGGTGCCGTTGGTGACGGTCGACCAGGTGGCGGGCGCCCGGGCGGCGACGCAACATCTGCTCGACGCCGGGCACCGCACCGTCTGGCACGTCTCCGGGCCGACCGACTGGTTCGACAGCGTGGGTCGGATCGACGGCTGGCGGCAGGCGTTGCTGGCCGCCGGGCTGGATCCGCCGCCGCCGATGCCGGGGGACTGGTCCGCCGCGTCGGGTTACCGGTGCGGGCAGATGTTGGCGCGGATGCCGGAGGTCACCGCCGTCTTCACCGCCAACGACCATCTCGCGCTGGGCGTGCTGCGGGCGCTGCACGAGTTCGGTCGACGGGTGCCGCACGAGATCAGCGTTGTCGGCTTCGACGACGTGCCGGAGGCGGCGTACTTCATTCCGCCGCTGACCACCGTCCGACCGGACTTCGACGCGGTGGCGCGAGCGAGCCTGCAGATGCTGCTGTCCCAGATCGAGTCGGGCACCGGTGGGGCGCTGCGGCAGACCATCGCCCCCGCTCTGGTCGCCCGCGAGAGCGTCGCTCCACCTCGTCGCTGACGGTCGGACCGACCGGAGGTCGCCCATCGCGTAGTGCGGGGAGCGGTCCCGCCGCCGCTCTCCGCCCAGCGGCGCACGCGCGTGCGGGTCCGTGCCAGCGGCGCACGCCGTGCGGGTTCGTGCCCAGCGTGCGCCAATTTTCGGCTTCCTCGCTCGATAAGACGCAACTCGATGGGTTACGCAGCGTGCCCAATCGATGCCGAGCGATACGAAGCGGTGAAGGTATTGAACCTCGTGAAATGTCGCCGTAACATGATGGGCGTCTCTGTTAACGCTAACAAAAATTGGCGTCCAACTATCGGCGTGCCGACCATAGATCGTAATCACGGGCGGGCGTCACCGACAAGGAGGCTCGATGAACCGCAATACCCGAGGTCGTCGCTGGGGGAGCGCACTGGCTGCCGGAATTCTGCTCGCCGGTGCCCTGGTCGGCCTTCGCGCCCCGACGGCGCAGGCACTGGACAACGGCGTGGCGCGCACTCCCCCCATGGGTTGGAATTCGTGGAACTCGTTCGGCTGCAACATCAACGAGGCGCTGATCCGGCAGACGGCGGATGCGATCGTCAGCAGCGGCATGCGGGACCTGGGCTACAACTACGTCGTGGTCGACGACTGCTGGTTCAACCCCAACCGGGACAGCTCCGGCAACATCCAGGGCGACCCCGGCCGGTTCCCCAGCGGGATGAAGGCGCTCGGCGACTACCTGCACGCCCGGAACCTGAAGTTCGGCCTCTACCAGGTGCCGGTCGACAAGACCTGCGCGCAGTACTTCGGCTCCTACCCCGGCGCGACCGGCAGCCGTGGCCACGAGGTGCAGGACGCGCGCCAGTTCGCCGCCTGGGGTGTCGACTTCCTGAAGTACGACTGGTGCTCGCCGGAGGGCAGCATCAACGACCAGGTGACCACCTTCGCCAAGATGCGTGACGCGCTGGCCGCCACCGGCCGACCGATCGTCTACAGCATCAACTCCAACAGCATCCACGCCAAGACCGGCCCGCAGCGCAACTGGGGCGACGTGGCGAACATGTGGCGAACCACCGAGGACATCACCAACGCGTGGGACACCGGCCAGAGCAACGGCTACCCGATGGGCATCCAGAACATCATCAACGTGACCGTTCCGTTGGCGTCCTACGCGAGGCCGGGTGGGTTCAACGACCCCGACATGATGGAGATCGGCCGCGGCGGCATGAACGACACGGAGATGCGCAGCCACTTCGCGATGTGGGCGATCATGGCGTCTCCGCTGATCGCCGGCAACGACGTGCGGAACATGAACGCCGCGACGCAGACAATCCTCAAGAACGCCAACCTGATCGCGATCAACCAGGACTCGCTCGGGTTGCAGGGGACGCAGGTGTCGTTCGACGGCACGCGTCGGGTGCTGGCCAAGCGGCTCGCCAACGGTGACGTCGCCGTGGCCCTCTTCAACCAGGGCGGCTCGACGACGACGATCTCGACCACGGCCGCGGCCATCGGCAAGTCCGGCTCGTCGTTCACCCTGGTGGACGCGTGGACCGGTGGCACCAGCTCCAGCAGCGGGACCATCAGCGCCAGCGTCCCCGCGCACGGCACTGTGGTGTACCGGGTCAGCGGCGGCGGAACCACTCCTCCGACGACGCCTCCGCCGACCACGTCGAGCGCGTATGCCAGCGCCGCCTCCGGCCGCTGCCTCGACGTGCCGAACAGCAACACGACCAACGGCACACAACCGGTCATCTGGGACTGCAACGGCGCCGCCAACCAGCGCTGGACCCGCAGCGGTCAGGCCCTGCAAGCTCTCGGCAAGTGCCTGGACGCGCCGCTGAACGCCACGGCCGGCGCCAAGGCGCAGCTCTGGGACTGCAACGGCGGGACCAACCAGCAGTGGACGGTCAACGCCAACGGCACGATCAGCAACACGCAGTCGGGTCTCTGCCTGGACGTCAACAACAACGGCACGGCCAACGGCACCACGGTGATCCTCTGGACCTGCACCGGAGCGGCGAACCAGCGGTGGTCGCAGCGGTAGCCGATCGGGACCGCCGACCGCCGAGGTCGCGGCAACCCACCTGATCCGGCGTGATGCTGGTGCCCGCGGACGACAGACGTCGTCCGCGGGCATCGGTCTGTAGAGTGCTGCGGACGACCACGCTGAGTCGCCGCGTCCTGCCCTTCCGGTGGATCGGCCACATGGCTACGCTCGCCCAGATGCTCCGTTACGAGACCGTGACACCGGTATTACGGATCTGGTGTTGACGCAATCTATGTGAGCGCTAACACTACCCGAAAGATGACAGTTGGCCCCGGCAGTCGGCGGGGGAGTCCAGAGAGGAGAAGCCCGTGGGCAGGAAATTCCTGGTTGCTCTCGGCGGCGCGGCACTCGCGCTGAGTTTGGCGGCGTGCAGCGGCGGGGGTGCGGGCAGCGGTGAGAAGTCCGGCGACGAGAAGCCGAGCGATCTGACCATCGGTGTGTCGATGCCGACCCAGACCTCGGAGCGGTGGATCGCCGACGGCAACGCGGTGAAGTCGAAGCTCGAGGCCAAGGGCTACAAGGTCGACCTCCAGTACGCCGGCGACGACATCCCCACGCAGTCGCAGCAGGTCGACCAGATGATCACCCAGGGTGCGGACGTCCTGATCCTCGCCGCGATCGACGGCACTGCCCTCAGCAGCCAGCTGCAGGCCGCCGCGGCCGCGAAGATCCCGGTCATCTCCTACGACCGACTGATCCGTGGCAGCAAGGACGTCGACTTCTACGTCAGCTTCGACAACTACAAGGTTGGCGTCGCCCAAGGCACCGCGCTGCTCGTCGGTCTCGGCCTGCTGAACAAGGACGGCTCGAAGGGCACCGCCAAGGGGCCGCTGAACGTCGAACTCTTCGCCGGGTCGCTGGATGACAACAACACCCAGTTCTTCTTCGGCGGCGCGATGGACACGCTGAAGCCGTTCATCGACGACGGCACGCTCGTCGTCAAGTCCAAGCAGACCACCCCCGAGCAGGTAGCCACCCTGCGGTGGCAGCAGGAGACCGCGCAGAAGCGGATGGAGAACCTGCTCACCTCGGCCTACAACGACGGCTCGAAGGTCGACGGGGTGCTCTCGCCGTACGACGGCATCTCCCGCGGCATCATCACCGCCCTGCAGAACGCCGGCTACGGCAAGGGCGCGAAGAAGCTCCCCGTGGTGACCGGCCAGGACGCGGAGATCGCCTCGATCAAGCTGATCAACGACGGCGTGCAGAGCTCCACGGTCTTCAAGGACACCCGGCTGCTGGCCGAGCAGGCCGTGAACGCGGCCGAGGCCTTCCTGCAGAAGAAGCAGCCGCAGGCCAACGACACCAAGACGTACAACAACGGCGTCAAGGTCGTCCCGGCGTACCTGCTGCCGATCGCGACCGTCTACAAGGACGACATCAAGGCGACGCTGATCGACTCCGGCTACTGGACGGCGGAAGAGGTCGCCGCCGGTCAGGCCAAGAAGTAAGCCACTCGTCGGGCCCGGCGGTCACCCGCCGGGCCCGACGCCTGGGCGCGTACCACGTCCAGACCTGACGGAGGACAGTGACCATGGACGACACCATCCTCGAGATGCGTCGCATCACCAAGACCTTCCCCGGCGTGACCGCGCTGGAGGACGTCAACCTCGCAGTGCGCCGCGGGGAGATCCACGCCATCTGTGGTGAGAACGGCGCCGGCAAGTCCACCCTGATGAAGGTGCTGTCCGGCGTCTACCCGTCCGGCTCGTACGACGGCGAGATCCTCTTCGACGGCAAGCCGATGCAGTTCCGGGGCATCCGCGACAGCGAGGCCAACGGCATCGTCATCATCCACCAGGAGCTCGCCCTGGTGCCGTACCTGTCGATCGCGGAGAACATCTTCCTCGGTAACGAGCGTCGCGGCCGCAGCGGGCTCATCGACTGGAACTTCGCCAACGCCGAAGCGGCGAAGCTGCTGGCGTCCGTCGGGCTGCACGAGAACCCGGTCACCCCGGTCATCCAGCTCGGCGTCGGCAAGCAGCAGCTCGTGGAGATCGCCAAGGCGCTGTCGAAGAAGGTGCGCCTGCTCATCCTGGACGAGCCGACCGCCGCGCTCAACGACATCGACTCGGCGCACCTGCTCGACCTGTTGCGGGCCCTCAAGGAGCAGGGCATCACCTGCATCATGATCTCGCACAAGCTCAACGAGATCACCGCCATCGCCGACTCGACCACGGTCATCCGCGACGGCCGCGCCGTGGAGACCCTCGACATGCGGTCCGACGAGGTGACCCAGCAGCGGATCATCCGGGGCATGGTCGGGCGCGACCTGGACAGCTTCTACCCCGACCGCGAGTCGTCCCCCGGTGACGAGGTCCTGCGGATCGAGGACTGGACCGTGCGGCACCCGGTCCAGGACCGGATGGTCGTCGAGGGCGTCGGGCTGTCCGTACGCGCCGGCGAGGTCGTCGGCATCGCGGGCCTCATGGGCGCCGGGCGGACCGAGCTGGCCATGAGCGTCTTCGGTCGGTCCTACGGGCGCGACATCCGGGGCCGACTCTTCGTCCACGGGCGGGAGGTGCAGGCGCGCACCGTCGCCGAGGCGATCGACAACGGCATCGCCTACGTCACCGAGGACCGCAAGCGTTACGGCCTCAACCTCATCGACGACGTGCGGCGCAACGTGTCCGCCGCCGCGTTGGACCGGCTGTCCCGCCTGGGCTGGGTGAACGGCAACGAGGAGATCAAGGTTGCCGAGACGAGCCGCAAGGAGATGAACATCCGGACGCCGAGCGTCATGGCGGTGGTCGGCAAACTCTCCGGTGGCAACCAGCAGAAGGTCGTGCTGTCGAAGTGGCTGTTCACCGACCCGGACGTGCTGATCCTCGACGAGCCCACCCGCGGCATCGACGTCGGCGCCAAGTACGAGATCTACACGATCATCAACCGGCTGGTGGCCGCCGGTAAGGCGGTGATCGTCATCTCCTCCGAGCTGCCGGAGCTGCTCGGAATGTGCGACCGCATCTACACCCTCGCCGCCGGCCGGATCACCGGCGAGATGCCGGTGGCCGAGGCGACTCAGGAGAGCCTCATGGAGCTGATGACCAAGGACAAGGAGCTCGTCGGATGACCAGCATCAAGACCCCTTCGACGGAGCACCCCACGCCCCCGGACAGCCCGCCCGCCGCCGCCCTGCACAGCGGGACGAACGACCTGCGGGCGCTGGTGTTGAACAACCTGCGGCAGAGCGGGATCTACGTCGCCCTGGTCGTCATCGTCGCGCTCTTCGCGGTCCTGACCGACGGGGTGCTGCTGAGCCCCGGCAACATCACCAACATCGTCCTCCAGTACTCGTACATCCTGGTCCTCGCGATCGGGATGGTCATCCTGATCATCGGCGGGCACATCGACCTGTCGGTCGGATCGGTCGTCGCGCTCACCGGAGCGGTCTCCGCCGTCCTGGTGATCCAGCAGGGCCATCCCTGGTGGATCGGCGTCGTGGCCGCGCTGGTCGTCGGCGTCGCGGTCGGGGCGTGGCACGGGTTCTGGGTGGCGTACGCCGGCATTCCGGCCTTCATCGTGACCCTCGCCGGCATGCTGCTGTTCCGGGGTCTGACCCTGCGGGTGCTCGACAACATCTCGCTGTCGCCGTTCCCGTCCGAGTACCAGCAGGTCGCGGCCGGCTTCCTCAACGGCCTGCTCGGTGGGCAGGGCTTCGACGCCTTCACGCTGCTGATCGGCGCCATCGCCGTGGCCGGCTACGCGGTCAGCGGCTTCCGCACCCGCGTGGCGCGGATCCGCTACCAGCAGCCCGTCGAGTCGTTCCCGCTCTTCGTCGCCCGGGTCGTACTGGTCGGCGCGGTCCTCATGTACTTCGCCTGGCAGCTGGCGCACGCCCGAGGGCTGCCGATCGTGCTGATCATCCTGGCGGTCCTGGTCCTGGTCTACGGCCTGCTCACCCGGCGTACCGTCTTCGGTCGCCAGGTCTACGCGATCGGCGGCAACCTGTCGGCGGCGGCGCTGTCCGGGGTGAAGGTCCGCACCGTCAACTTCTGGATGTTCGTCAACATGGGCTTCCTGGCGGCGGTGGCCGGCGTCATCTACTCGTCGCGGTCGAACGGCGCCCAGCCCGCCGCCGGCAACATGTTCGAGCTGGACGCGATCGCCGCGGCCTTCATCGGCGGCGCGGCGGTCACCGGTGGCGTGGGCACCGTGGTGGGCGCGATGGTCGGTGGTCTGATCATGGCGGTGATGAGCAACGGCATGCAGCTGATGGGCATCGACCAGTCGACCCAGTCGGTGGTGAAGGGTCTCGTCCTGCTCGTCGCGGTCGCCTTCGACGTCTACAACAAGCGCCGCGCCGGTACGGCCCGCTGACGCTCGGCCGGTACGCACGTGCCCCCTGCCCGCCTCGCGGACAGGGGGCACGCGCGTACTAACCGACTCCGCGATCTTGCACTTTGTGTTGACGATCTGCGGCTTATGCGGCAGAAGTCGGGACAGAAAGTGCAAGATCGACGGGGGGTGGGGTGGGGTGGGGTGGGGTGGGGTGGGGTGGGGTGGAGTGGGTGGGTGGTGGGGTTAGTGGCAGGTGCTGGTGCCGCTGTCGGTGTAGGTCTGGCCGGCCACCGGTACGAACTGCCAGTCGTAGCTGTTGGAGTGCAGGGTGAACTTCAGTACGCCCCACGCCGAGCTGTTACGCGCCTCGCTGTTGGGCTGGATGGTGCCGAAGCCGTAGTGGCCGGCGCCGCCCATCCCGGCGACGAAGCTGCGCAGACCCCGGCTGGAGTCTGCGCCACCGGCCGGGTTCATCGGAGCGAACCGCTCGTAGACGTGGTTGTGCCCCCACACCACGACGTCGGCGTCGTAGTCGTAGAGGGCCTGGTACAGCGGACGCGTCGACGTCGACGGCGCGTGGTTGGAGCTGGACGTGAACAGCGGGTGGTGCCAGTACGCGATCGTGCACGGCTTGCTGCTGGCGGCCAGGTCCGCGCGCAGCCACTGCTCCTGCGTCGAGCCGGCCGACATGCTGATGTTCGAGTTCAGCGACACGACGTGCCAGTTGCCGAGGTCGAACGAGTAGTACCCGCGACCGCTCGGGCCGGCGGACGTACCGAAGTAGTTGTAGTAGCCGCTCGCCCCCGACGTGTTGTAGTCGTGGTTGCCCGGCGACGGGCGGGTGCGGGACCTGTGCCGACCCCAGGTGGGCTCGTAGTAGCTGTTGAACTGCGATGCCGTCCCAGGCCGCGTGGCTGAACAACGAAGAGCTGGCCTACACGCTGCGCCGGGACGACGGCCAGCCCGACGTCTGGAGCGTCCCGGCGGACGGGTCCGGCACACCGACGCTGGTGATCCCCGGCGCCGAGTCGCCGTCGCCGCTCACCTGACGGTCCGGCCCCCGGCCCCAACGGTCCGGAAACCTGTAGGAAACCTTCGATGAGTGCGTTGACTTCGACGGTTTACTACACAACAATCAGCTTCAATATTTATGTCTATCTCTTGAACCTTGCAGTCGCCGCTGCTCAGACCCGCCGGCACTGCACCCCTCAGCGGCCACGGGCTCTGCATCAAGCCGGCCCGAGACCCCAATCGAGAGTGAGGGCACGATGAGAAACGGTCGACGATTGGCCGGCGGCGTCGCCGCGGCCCTGTTGATGGTCACGAGTCTGATCGGGGCCGCCCCCAGCGCCGCCTCCGCGGCCGTGACCCCCACGCTCACCGCTGCGGTGACCGCCAAACTGCTCGGCACCGCCGAGCTGTCCGCCGCCGATGCGCAACCGGAGACCCGGATCACCGTCAGCCGCACCAGCGGCCGGTGGGCGTTCGGCACCGCCGTCGCGCTCGCGCCCCGACAGGAGGACGCCCACCCGACCGGTTCGATCTTCATCGCCCGGTCCGAGCCCGCCGGGTGGCGGATCGCCTTCGACGGCGAGGCCGCCTTCGGTGCGCTGGCCGCCGAGTCGCCCCTGATGGCAAGCCAGGAGAAGAGCGTGTTCACCACCACCCCCACCCCGATGTACGCGGGCGGGGACTACCGGACCGGAATGGCCCTGCCGTTCGGTGTGGGCCAGACGTGGACGCTCACCAGTGGCCCACACGGCTGGGGTGGAACCGAGTCGCCGTACAGCTCGGTCGACCTGGCCGGTGGTGACCAGGTGGTCCGCGCCGCCCGGGCCGGAGCGGCGTACATGATGTGTCAGGGGTGGATCCGGGTGATCCACGACCGGGGCTACTCGACCGACTACTACCACCTGTGGAACAGCATCTCCGTCAACGGCGCCAGCGTCGGCCAGGGCGCCGCCCTGGGCAACACGGGCACCGACGTCACCTGCGGCGGAGCCGCCTACGGCCGGCACGTCCACTTCGGGCTCCGGCAGAACAGCGCGTACGTGCCGATCGCCGGCCACGACATCGGCAAGTGGGTACTGGCCAACGGCGCCGCCGCGTACCAGGGCGGGGCGCGGCACGGGTCGGCCTGGGCCGGTGCCGGCGGCGGCCTGTACAACTACGGCGCGCTCGGCTTCAACCAGGGGGTGGTCGACGCGAACGGCGGCGGGGTGCTCACCCGACGTGCCGGGCCGGGGACCGGCTACGGCTCGCTGGGCTCGGTGGCCGACGGCGCCACGGTCACGATCTCCTGCTCCGCCAACGGCACCTCCCACACCGGCCGGTACGGCACCACGGCGCTGTGGAACCGGTTGAGCGACGGCAGTTGGGTGTCCGACGCCTACCTGTCGACCGGTGTGAACGGCCCGATCAACGGCTGGTGCTGACGAGGTTCATCCTGCGGGTTGGCGGCCCACCGGCCGCCAACCCTCAGTCACCGTAAGGAGGGCTCATGTCCGTTCGCACCTTCCACCGAGGCCGGCTCCTGCTCGCCCTGACCACCGCCCTGACCACCGCCCTGACCGGAGTCGTCGCGGTCGCGTCACCGGCTTTCGCCGACCCCGGTGGGACGCCAGCGCCGGCCACCCCGCTGGCCGTCGCGTTCGACACCGCCGCCGCGCGATACGACGTGCCACGCGACCTGCTGGTGGCGCTGGGGTACGCCGAGTCGCGGCTGGACATGCACGCCCGCACACCGAGCGCGGCGGGCGGTCACGGGCTGATGCACCTGGCGAGCGCCCCCGGCGTGCGCACCCTGGACGAGGCCGCCGCGCTGACCCGGCTCAGTCCGGCCGCGCTGCGGACCGAACCCGCGGCGAACGTGCTCGGGGCGGCGGCCGTGCTGCGCTCGTACGCCGACCAGGCGGGCCTCGACGCCGCAACGCGCGACGACGTGAACGGTTGGTACGGCGCGGTCGCCCGGTACGGCGGCGCCAGCGAGGCGTCGGTCGCGCGGCTCTACGCCGACACCGTCTACGACCTGCTGCGGACCGGGTTCACCGGGCGCGGCGAGGCGGTGGCCGGGCGACCGGTCGCGCCCCGGCGGGGTGGCCTGGAGCGGGCCGCCGTGCTCGGCGGGATCGGCACCCTCAGCACCGACTACGGGCCGGCCGCGTGGGCGCCGGCGAGCACGAGCAACTACACGGTGGCCAGTCGACCGGGCAGCCACCCGGTCACCCGCATCGTCATCCACATGACGCAGGGCTCGTACGCCGGCGCTGTCAGCTGGTTCCAGAACCCGGCCGCCCAGGCCAGCGCGCACTACACCTTCCGCTCCTCCGACGGGGCCGTCACCCAGTCGGTGCGGGAGAAGGACATCGCCTGGCACGCCGGCAACTGGACCTACAACACCGAGTCGATCGGCATCGAGCACGAGGGGTTCGTCGACAACCCCGCCTGGTTCACCGACTCGATGTACCGCGCCTCGGCCGCGCTCACCCGTAGCCTCGCCACGAAGTACGGCATACCCAGGGACCGGGCGCACATCATCGCCCACCGTGAGGTGCCCGGTGCCACCCACACCGACCCGGGCCCGAACTGGAACTGGACCTACTACATGCAGTTGGTGAATGGAATCACTGGCATCGGCTCCGGCGTGGTGACCACCGAGGCGTCCAGCCTCAACGTGCGCTCCGGCCCCGGCGCCAGCTATCCGGTCGTCGGCTCGGTCGCCGACGGCGCCACCGTCGCCGTCTACTGCCAGGCCGTCGGCAGCACGGTCACCGGCCCGTACGGCACGACCTCCGTCTGGAACCGGATCGGCACCAACCGCTACGTCTCGGACGCCTTCGTGGTGACCGGCTACGACGGGTACATACCGAACGTGCCGCGCTGCTGAGGGCGCGGTACGACCACGACCGCTCAGGCGGCCGCCGACGAGCCGAAGAGCAGGTCCAGCTGGGCGTCCAGCGCGCCCAGCGCCTGCTCGGCGGTGTACTGCCCGCCCAGCAGATAGACGCCGAGCCCCTCCATCAGCGCGAGCAGGCCGGCCGCGGCGGCGGCACCGTGGCGGTCGGGCAGGACGCTGGCGATGAACCCGGTGAACTGCGCGGTGTCCTCGTGCAGGCTCGGCGCGGCCGACGGTCGCACCGCCGTGTAGGCGAGGAACGCGAGTGCCACCCGCCCGTTGTCGCGGGTGCGTTCGTCGAGCGGCAACAGCGCGGCGAGCATCGTGCGCAGCAGCAGCCGAGGCGACGGGTTCTCGCCCAGCCCTGCCACCGCCTCGGTGACCCGGAGCTGGCTGCGCTCCCGCACCACGCTCAACGCGAACGCCATCATCTCGTCCTTGGTCCGGAAGTAGTGCTGGACCATCCCGGCGGACACGCCGGCCTCGGCAGCCACGTGTCGGAGGCTGACGGCCTCCAGGCCCTGGTCCGCGGCGACCCGCATCAGCGCGTCCGCGATGAGGGTGCGTCGCTCCTGGTGATCGACCTTCTTGGGCATGGCCTCGATCGTTTCACAGTGGGTGGCCCGGAGACTCCGCCAGCGCGACGGTCACCGGCTGACGGTCTGGCTCACCGGAGTGCCCCGCGCGCTGCGCAGCAGGCCGTCCGGGTCGTCGGCGTACAGTCGCAGCTCGTTCACCGGCGTGGACCCGGCCTTCGGCAGGTCGAAGGTCAGCGGCCGGCGCAGCAGGACGTCGATGCTGGTCTGGCTGCCGACCGAGATGGACACCACCCGACGGTCACCCTCCTGCTCGACCTGCACCGATCTGCTCGACGGCAGCGAACGGTAGCGCTTGCGCAGCGCCTCGACGTCCGTCCACGGGATCCAGATGTCGATGCCCGAGCTGAGCCGCACCCGCAGGCCCCGGTCGCCCACGACGTGGGGGTGGATCGTCATGCTGGCGAACAGGCCGATCATCCAGAGCAGACCCCAGATGCCGAGGCCCAGCACGATCCAGCGGGCGGGCCGCCACGGCACCACGTGGGTGACCACCACGTCGAAGATCGGGATCTCCACGACCGACAGGCCGATGAAGATGCCCAGGATCGGCTTGACCACGCCGAGGTAGCCGAACGGCTCGTCGCCGGGCCCCAGCGGCAGTGGACGACGCCGCGCCCACACGTACAGGCTGCGCCACGTCGCGGCCTCGGCCTCGGCCGCCCGACGCAGCAGCGGGCCCACCCGCGCCCTGGTCGGTGTCCTGGTGTCGTTCATGGTCGTCCTTCTCGCTCGGGGGCCGACGGTCCGTGCGGCGTGACGGTTCCGGCGCCGCCGTCCACTGTGACGAGCTGCCCGGTGGTGATGGTCCGGGTGGCGTCCGGCACGCAGATGACGGCGGGAATGCCGTACTCACGGGCCACCGTCGGGCCGTGCGCCATGATCGCGCCGGTCTCGGTGACCAGCGCCGCCGCGGTGAGGAACAGCGGGGTCCAGCCGGGGTCCGTGGTCGCGGCGACCAGGACTTCGCCGGGCTCGACGTGGGCCCAGCCCGGGTCGTTCACGACCCGGGCTGGGCCGGTCACCCGGCCCGCTGACGCACCCACTCCGGCGAGCGTCCCGTCGCCGGTCGATGCCGCCGGCAGGACGGTCTCCACATCCGTACCGTCGGAGAGCAGTGCCACCGGCACCGTCCGACGCCGCATCTCGCGGCGGTGCACGGCCCGTCGGGCGGCGACGGTGCCGCGCAGATCAACACCCTGGTGTACGACGGTGTGCACCTCGTCGAGGGTCAGGAACATGATGTCGTCGGGTTGGTCCAGCGACCCGCGGGCGTGCAGGTCGACGCCGATGAGCAGCAGTTGGCGACGGGTCTCGCGCAGCGGGTACAGCCCGGCGAACTTGCCGGCCTCGCGCAGGCCGGCCAACGACCGCGCCCGGCGCAACAGGAAACCGGCGATCCTGCCCCGCACCGGCCGCCGACGGCGAGCTCGGGTGACCAGTTCCTGCAGCGCTGTCTCGGCCGCCGAGGCGGCCCGCTGGAAGCGCTGGTCGGGACCCTGTTGCGGATCGGTCACCCGCAGGTAGTTGGCGACCGCGGCGAAGACCGGCGTGGGGTCCTCCGCCCAACGTGGCACCCCGAGGTCGACTTCGGCGACGCCCCGATGCCCGTAGACGTCCAGGAAGGCCGCCATGCCGATGTCGGGCAGCGTCCCGCGCAGGTGGCGTGCGGCCAACTCGGCCGGCGGGGTGTCGAGGAGAAGCCGGCGGTGCTCGCCCACGCCCTGGGCGAGCCGCCACAGGGCCAGGTCCATCTCGATGGTGACGTTGTGCGGCATGCCGCCGAGCACGGTGTGGATCTCGTCCGGGCCGGCGACGCCCTTGAGCAGCGCGGTCGGCAGGGCGGCGGCGAGCATCCCGGCGACGATCGGCCACATGATCGCGTCGGCGCGGTCGTCGGCGTCGGCGTCGTCCTGTGCCTGCACGAAGCGCAGCCGGTCGGCGGTGGTACGCAGGTCGGCGGGGGCGGCGGAGCTCACCCTCAGCTGCTCGATCGCCTCGAACATCCGGGTCCGCGCGGCCTCCGGACGGGCCAGCGCCCGCAGGATCCCCGCCACCGCGCGACGGGCCGTGCGCAGCGACGCGGCTCCCGATGCCCCACCGCGCCGGTCGCCGCCGCTGGTCGGGGCGAACCGGGGATCCGCCAGCACGTGCTGCATCACAGCCTGGGCGCGCGGCCCGAAGTCGACCGCCAGGAGCTTCACCAGTCGCTTGCGGGACGACCGGTCGCGCGCGAGGTCGGTCAGGTCGCCGTAGAGGCGGCCGCCGATGTCGACGATCTCGACCCGTACCCCGAGCGCGGCGAGCATCGCGGCGATCTGCGTCCGCAGGGTCGACATGCCCATCGGGGTGACCGGTTGAAGCATGCCCTGAACGTGCCCGAATTCCAGGTAGACGCGGGGGAGGGGCTTCTCGCTGAGCGGCGGGGCGGGGAACAGGCTGGTGATCGGCCGGGACTGGAGGAGCCACAGCGCGTCGTCCGCGTCGATGGCCCACTCGACATCCTGTGGGCAGCCGAAGTGGGCCTGCAACCGATCGCCGGTGGCGCGAAGGCGGGCCAGTTGCGGGGACGTCAGGCATCCGGCCTCGGTGCGCGTGACGTCGTCGAGGATGTAGTGGTCGACGGCGGCGGCGCCGTCCACCACTGTCGTACCGAGGCCGGCAGCGGCGTCGACGGCCATCTCGTCGCGGCGACCGGTCAGCGGGTTCGCGGTGAACAGCACTCCCGCCACCGTGGGCGTGACCATGCGCTGCACGACGACGGCCATCCGCACCGTTTGGTGATCGATGCCGCGGGCGTCGCGGTAGGCGGTCGCGCGGTCGCCGTGCAGCGAAGCCCAGCACTTCTCGATGGCGGCGATCAGCTCGGCGGTGCCGGTGACGTCGAGGACGGTGTCCTGCTGCCCGGCGAAGCTCGCGTCCGGCAGGTCCTCGGCGGTGGCGCTGGAGCGCACCGCCACCGGGCCCGCGCCGAGCCGCTGGTACGCGGCGACGACCTGGGCCGTGGGGACGACGCCGAGCCGGTATGCCTCGGTGGTGACGCAGAAACCGTCGGGGACCCGCTCGCCGTGCCGGATCAGCTCGCCCAGCCCGGCCGCCTTGCCGCCGACCAGGGCGGTCATGGTGGCGGTCACCTCGGACAACGCGATCACGTGCATGGGAGCCCACTCTCATTGCAATACAACTGCATTGCATCTGACCGTACCCTCTTGGCGATGCGACTGCAATGTCACCGCTGTGGGTGCGCCACCTCGGGATCGGAACGTTGCCGGGATCTGCCATGCTCGGGCCGGTGACGACCGGCCGCCCGACCACAGCCCGTTCCCACCGCCGCCCTCGAAGCCGTGCCATCCGCGTCCTCCTCGCGCTCGTCGCGGCGGCGGCCGTCCTGGGCGTCGCGGTGGTCGCGGTGCCGATGCTGCGACCGGCCGGGCCGCGCCCGCTCTTCCAGATGCCGGTGACCTGCGGCGAGACGTGGCAGCTCAGCACCTACCCCGGTCACGACGACTACGACGTCGATTTCTTCCCGACCGAGGGTGAGACGTGGGGGCGGCCGGTGCTCGCCTCGTACGCCGGCACGGTCACCGTGGCGGGCATCAACGGCTCGCTGGGTGGTCGGAACCCGGAGAACCCGGACGGTCCACGGGGGCGCGGCGGCGGCTACTGGGTGAAGATCGACCACGGTGGCAAGTGGGAGACGCAGTACCTGCACATGCTCGAACCGCCACTGGTCACGGTCGGTCAGAAGGTCGCCCAGGGTGACCAGATCGGGCGGCTCGGCAGCACCGGCAACTCCGGCGCACCGCACCTGCACTACGAGCAGCGCCGCGGCTGGGACAAGGTCGAGACCCACTTCGACGGCACGCCGTCGGGCATCACCACCGACGAACGCGAACAGATCCTGCGGCGGGTGAGCAACAACTGCCCGGCCGTTCCCTGAGGACCGCAGTTTGCCCGGCACGGCTCGGGGGCACTGATTCGATGGACAGTGCAGACGCAGGGGAGGAGCCGGTCATGGCCAAGGGTGACGTCGACACGTACCACGAGGACGGGCAGTGGAAGAACAAGCCGGAGGGCCACGAGCGGGCCACCAGCACGCATGACGTGAAGGCCGACGCGCAGGCCGAGGGCCGCGAGATGGCGGCCGAGCGCGGCGTCGAACACGTGATCAAGAAGCAGGACGGCACGATCGGGGAGAAGAACACCTACCCCCGCAGCCGCGACCCTCGGGACATCGAGGGCTGACAGCCTCCAGTCTCAGCGGACCGACCTCCTCGGCGTGGCAGAGGAGGTCGGTCCGCTTGTGCGTGGCCGATGCCGAACCAGCTTTATCCCCGTACGAAAAATATGGGTGTTTTGTGGGGTTATAGTCCAGTTCGGGGCTGGAGTGAAAGCTGGGAGTGGGCATGTCGTTTCGGGGCCGGCGTCGTCCGAGCAGCATCGCAGCGCTGGCGGTAGCCGTGACTGTGGGAGTTCTCGGGGTTGCGCCGCTCCCGGCGTCGGCGGCCGGTTCCGTCCTGTTCGACCAACCCTTCCACAACAACACCGCCAACGGCATCGGCCCGCTTGCGGTGCCCGCCGTGCCCGGCGCCGGCGCCACCAACGCCGCCTGCCTGAGCGCCGCAGGCAACTCCACCACCGGCCCGCTGCTCAGTTGCACCACCTCCACCGACCCGCAGGGCGCGGGCAAACTGCGCCTCACCCCCGCCACCATCAACCGGCAGGGCGGCGTGTTCGGCGCGGTGAGCGTTCCCACCTCGCAGGGCCTGCACCTCACCTTCAACACCTACCAGTACGGCGGCACGAACCCGGGCGCCGACGGCCTGGCCTTCGCCCTGGCCGCCGTGGACCCCGCCAACCCGAGGTCCCCGTCGACCCTCGGCCCATCGGGCGGCTCGCTGGGCTACTCCGCGGCGTTCAACGGCGTGTCCGCAGGTCTCTCCAACGGCTACCTGGGCGTCGGGCTCGACGTCTTCGGCAACTTCAGCAACAGCACCTACCAGGGGACCGGCTGCACCAACCCGCCGTACATCTCGACCACCGGCGGGCGGGTCCCCGGCCAGGTCGTGATCCGTGGACCAGGCGGCAACGGCGTCGGCTACTGTGCCATCGACAGCACCGCCGGAAGCACCTCGGCACCTGCCCTGCCGCTGCGGGCCAGCACCCGGGCCGCGTCCGTGGTGCCGGTCGAGGTCGTCATCAACACCACCTCGTCGCCGTACTCCACCGATACCGGTATCACCACTCCGGCCGGTCAGTACCGGGTCAGGTTCACCCCGGTCGGCGGGGCCGCCCGGACCCTGTCAGGCATGCTTCCGGTCGTGTCGCCCGGCCTGTACCCGTCGCCGACCTGGCTGAACGCCAGCGGCTACCCACGGCAGGTCGCCTTCGGCTGGGTGGGCTCGACCGGCTCGGTCACCGACTTCCACGAGGTGGACAACGCTCGGGCGGTCAGCTTCAACCCGGTGCCCGACCTGAACGTGTCACAGACCAGCTCCGTCGGCGCCTCCCCGCAGCCCGGTGACCCGGTCACCTACTCGATCACCGCCGGGGTCGATGCCGGCGCCACCGAGACGTCGCCGATCTCGGTCACCCAGACCGTTCCCGCCGGTGTCCTCCCACGCGCCGCGTACGGCTCCGGCTGGGTCTGCGCCGCACCATCCGGACAGACCGTCACCTGCACCAACAGCAACGGCCCGTTCGTCGGCGGCACCTCCCTGCCGCCCATCACCGTCGTCGCGACAGTCACCGGCACCGGTGTCACACCGACGCAGATCCAGACCACGACAGTCGCGACCTCGTCGTCGATCGACGCGAACCCGGGCCTCGCCACCAGCACCACACCTGTCGCGCCGGCCACCGCACCCAGTGGCGTCACCGTCACCCCGGCCCAGAGCTCCGTCTCCGGGGGCGTCCCGGTCACCGTCGGCGGCAGCAACCTCGCCGGCGCCACCGCGATCACCATCGGTACGGCCGCCGAACAGCAGGCCGGCACGTCCGTGCTGCTGGTGCCGTGTACCTCCGGCCCGGCCTCCGGGTGTTTCACAGTGAACCCCAACGGCACCCTCGCCATCTCCTCCATGCCCGCCCGGTCCGGCCCGGCGACGGTCACGGTCAGCGTCGTCACCCGAGGCTCGGCCGGGTCGGCGAACTTCGTCTACGCGTCCACACCGGGCACGCCCACCACCCCCACAGCGGTCGCGGGCGTCACCAGCGCCACAGTGAGCTGGACCGCGCCGGACAACAACGGCAGCCCGATCACCAGCTACCTGATCACCCCGATCCGGGACGGCGTCACCCAACCGACCCTGACCTTCGACGCCTCCACCACCAGCCGCACCCTGACCGGGCTCACCGCAGGCTCGTCGTACGCCTTCCGGGTGGCGGCGGTGAACGCGTTCGGCACCGGCGTGGCCAGCCCACCCTCGGCGGCGGTGGTCCCGTACACAGTGCCGGGAGCGCCGACGAACACCTCGGCCACCGCCGGAACCAACGCCGCCAGGGTGAGCTGGACGACCCCGGCCAACGGGGGATCGCCGATCACCGGTTACACGGTGACGCCGTATCTCGGCGCGGTGGCGCAGACACCCCGGGTCTTCAGCGGAACCGCCACGACCCAGATCGTCACGGGGCTGACCGCCGGTGCCACGTACACCTTCCGGGTGGCCGCGACGAACGCCGGCGGGACCGGCCCGCAGTCGGCCCCCTCCGGGCCGGTGACGGTCAACGCGACACCGACGCTGACCTTCCCGCCGCCCCCACCCGGCAAGGCGTACGAGCCGTACCAGTACCAGCTCACGGTGACCGGCGGCACCGGCCCGTTCACCTGGTCCGTCAGCGCCGGGAGCCTGCCCGCCGGGCTGACCCTCGACCCGGTCACCGGTCTGCTCTCCGGCACGCCCACAGTGTCCGGGACGTTCCCGTTCACCGTCCGGGTGACCGACTCGTTCAACCAGTCCGCGACCCGACCGGTCGACCTGCTCATCACCCCGCTCGGTGGACTCTCCATCAACGTCCCGGCGATCTCGGCGCTCGGCACCGTCACCTCGGGCACCACCGGCGTCTCGGGCCAACTCGGCCCGGTGACCGTCACCGACGACCGTGGCCCGTTCTCCGGCAACTGGGTCAGCGTCGTCTCCAGCACGAGCTTCACCACCGGCTCCGGCTCGGGCGGAGAGACCATCCCCAACAGCAACATCACGTACGCCTCGGGGCCTGCCCTCGCCGGCACCGGGGTCGGATCCTTCGTCCCGCAGCCCGGGGCGGTGCTGAACACCCCGCGTGTGGCCGCGGGGTGGTCCGGCCAGGCTGGAGGCCCGAACTCCGCCACCTGGAACCCCACGCTGTTTCTGACCCTCCCGTCCGGGGTGGTGGTCGGCGACTACGTGGCGGTCGTGACGCACTCCGTCATCTAGCCCCCTCCAGCCCTCGCCCTGCCGCCCCCGCCCGCACCCGCCCCCGCCCCGCCCCGCCCTCGCCCTCCCATGTCGATCATGGAGTTGTGGTGGGTGGCGAATCGGTCTTGTCGTTCTCAAGCCGGGCACCACAAGTCCATGATCGACTTGCTGGACGATGCTGCCCGGCCGTTCCGGGGAACGGCCGGGCAGGTGGTGGGTGGAGTGGGGCGGTGGGTGGGTGGTCAGGCCCACCGGGTCTGGCGCCGGCGGACGAGGTACCAGCCACCAAGGGCGACCAGCACCAGCAGGGCGATGCCGCCGACCGTGTAGACCAGCCAACTCGGCCCGCTGGACGTCGCGACCGTCATCGGCGCCGCGACGGGTAGGACGATCTTCCCGGTAGCGGTGCGTTCCACGGTGCCGCTGGCGAGCTTCGCGTGCACGTCCCAGGTCCCGGCGGGCAGGGCCTGGTTGACCTCGATCCGAACCTGACCGCTCTGGCCGGGCAGGATCGTCACGCCGTTGGTCACCTTGAACGGACCGGCCTGGACCGCCGCCTTGGTCAGCGACAGGGTGCCGGTCATGTCCAGCGCACGTTCGCCGGTATTGGTGACCTTCGCGGTGACCACGGGGAACTCCCCGGTGCCCGGCTCCGCGGCCAACCCTTCGATCCGGAAGTCCGTTGGCGGCTCACCACCGGGACCGATGTCGAGGTAGACCCGGATGCCCACCCGGTGGATCTGGGTGACGTTGCCGGTGCGCTCCTTCACGCTGGTGACCTGCGCCCAGATCGCGGCGTACCGCTCGCCCTTCGACGCCTTCTTCGGCACGGCGAGCTCGACCTCGACCGGTCGTCGCTCGCCCGGGTCCAGCCGCATCGTGGAGGTCTTCAGCCGGATCCACCCGCTCAGTTCGTTGCCGGTTCGCCCCTCGGGCACGGTGAAGGCGTTGTTCTCGACCGACGCGGCTCCGGAATAGAACTCGATTTTCTGCGCCTCGGCGGAGGTGTTCTGCACCTCGACCCGGCGGTTGATCGTTGTGCCGGGCTTCAGGTGATCCACGATGTAGACCTGGGCCCTCGGGTCCTGCACCCGGCTGGCCGGGATGTCCAGCATCCGGATGCTGATCGCGGCTTCCTCGGCTGGGTCCTGTTGCTGCTCCCGCACGGCAACGGCTGGTGCCGCCGAAACCCCGAGCGCCACGAGGGCGACCGAGGCCAGCAGCACCAGCCGGCCGAGCGGCTCAGAACACCGAATGTGTCACCGTCCCGGTGTAGACACCCTGGACGGTGCCGACGGGGATGTTCACCACCAGGGTGGGGTTCCAGGTGGCGAAGTTGTTGCCGGTGCCACCGGTGTGTGTCATCGCCGTCCGGGGGACGTTGATGATCACCTGCTGGGCCGCGGTGGGTTGGCCCGCCGTGAAGGTGCCAGTGCCGGCGGTCGCCGTAGCGGGGCCGGACCAGTACAGAACGTTGATGTTCGGGATCGTCTCCCCGGAGGAGCCGCCACCGGTGATGAAGTCGGTGGAGATGACGCTGGCCGTCCAGTTGGGGGTGAGTGAACCTCGCTGGTCCAGCACGGTGACCGGGCCGAGCAGACCGGTGACGGTCGAGCCCTCAATGCCGTGACCGATGTTGGCCGTCGCCGGCACGGTGATCGACAGGCCGCCGGCGGCGTCGACGGTGAGGGTCACGATCGTGTCACCCGTGGTGTCCGCGGCGGCCGGTCCGGCGAGCGCTACGACGGCGGCGACGCCGGCCAAGCCCGCGAGAATCTTTCTACGCATCGAGTCTCCTTTGTCCTAAAGAGCGCTGGGAAGCACTTAAGAGACTAACTACGCAAAACGCCCATTCATGCTCGAATGACGCGAGCGTCACCCGGTGGACGTTCGATGATCGTGCTCGATCCTGGATGCGGTGGCGTCGTGTTCGCGGGAGGGGCCTCTTTCCTGGATCGAGCACGATCATGGATGGCTCGCCGCGCGCGCTGGGCCCGCGCGGAAGGGCGCGCACGGCAAGGGCTCGGCGCCGTACCGGCCGCCGAGCCCTGCTAGCGGATTCAGGCCGCTACCACGTACGGGAACGTGGCGGAACGGGCGGCCTTGGTGACCTCCGAGGTGAGGCCCGCCGTGGTGCCGGTGTTGAGGACCAGGGAGAACATCACCTCGGGCACGTTGTCGGCCAGGGTGCGCCCGTTGCGGACCGCGAAGCCGAAGTTCGCGGCCGTGCCGACCTTGTACGAGAGCAGGTCGGGGTAGAGCTGCCGGGCGACGCTCCAGCCGTACGCCTGCGGGTCCGGTGCGGTGCCGTTCGCCTTGACCACCCCGGCGACCGCGTTCGCGATCTCCTCCCCGCCCTCGGCGAGGTCGTTGCTGGGGTGCCGGAAGTTGGCGGGGTCGGAGAAGTCGGTGTCGTGGGGCCAGAAGATCGGCCACATCATGGGGTGGGCGGCGCGGTTGATCTGGCGCCATCCGCCGGCGTCGGTGGCCAGCATGGTGCGACACCACACGCCGATCTCGGTGCCGTCGCGCAGCAGTGGCTCGTCGTGGGAGACCTCGAGGACGATCGACTCGACGGTGGTTCCGGCGAAGCTGTTCTTGGCCTGGTCGGCCCGCCACGCCGAGCGGTCCACCCGCGAACCGTTCTTGACCGCGCCGTTGACGGTGGCGAGTTCGTCGAGGTCGATGAAGAAGGGGTCGGTGATCCGGCCGGCCCAGATCCGGACGTTGCCGCCGGTCGTCACCTCGCCGGTTCGCCCCTCGGCGACGGGGGTGCCCATCGCGGCGTCGTCACGGGCGTCCGCTCCGGTGAGCTCGTACAACTGGAGGGCCTGCCGGGCGTCGCCGTCCGGCTCGCCGAAGGCGAACCGGTAGGTCAGGTCCTCCACCTCGGCGCCGTTGATGTGAATCTTGATCTCGTAACGCGCCTCGGCGTGGAAGCCGCGCTTGATGTCGGCCTTGGTCACCGAGCTGTTGACGTCCATGACGAACACCGTGGCGCGGTCACCGTTGAAGACGTACAGGTCGTCGATGTACAACTGGCCGCCCTGGGCGGCCAGGGGCGTATCGAGGTGGTGCGACATGAGCTCACTCCCGGAACTGCCGGATTCTTGACTAATCCGAACATAGTGGGCATGAGCCGGACCTCCCCTCCCATCGAGTCAATCCGGTTCGAGGAGGTGGGCGAGGGCTCCAACGGCGGTGGGCCGCCCGAGTTCACCTCGGACGGCCCTCGCCTTCGCTCGGGTTGATCAGATGCGAGACCACTTCTGGTTGGCGGCGCCGAGGCAGTCCCAGAGGTGCAGCTTGCCGCCGTTGTTGGGGTTGGCCTCCCGTACGTCCACGCACTTGTTGGCGTTGAGGTTGACCAGGTCGCCGGAGGCGTTGAGGGTGAAGCGTTGCGCGGTGTTGCCGTTGCAACTGACCAGGTTGACCTCGGTGCCGTTGGCGGTGCCGGCCCAGGCCGGGTCCATGCACTTGCCCATCGCGCGGACGGTCCCGTCGGAGGCGAAGGTCCAGCTCTGGGCCGCCGTGGTGTTGCAGTCCCAGATCTGGAGTTTGGCGCCCTCGACCGGGTCGGCGCCGGGGATGTCGATGCAGCGACCGCTCTGCGCGCCCCGGATCCGGTTGGTGCCGGGAGTCGGGTCGCCCCCGCCACCCGAGGTGTAGCTGGACACTCGGACGTAGTCGACGAGCATCTGCTGCGGGAACTGGGTCGAGCCGTCCGGGTAACCGGGCCAGTTACCACCGACCGCCACGTTGAGGATCATGAAGAAGGGGTGGTCGAACACCCAGCGGCTGCCGCCGAGCCGAGCGGGATCGACCCGGTGGTACTGCACCCCGTCGACGTACCAGGTGATGACGTTCGGCTCCCAGTCCACCCGGTAGGTGTGGAAGGTGTCGGCGAGCGGCGCGCCAAGGGTGCGGCTGCCCGTGATGCCGCCGCCGCCGGAGTAGCCGGGCCCGTGCACGGTGCCGTAGACGGTGTTGGGCTCCCGGCCGATGTTCTCCATGACGTCGATCTCGCCCGCGTCGGGCCACCCGCCGCCGGTGCCGAGCATCCAGAAGGCCGGCCAGATGCCCTGACCGCGCGGGATCTTGATCCGGGCCTCGAACCGCCCGTACGTCTGGGTGAAGGTGGCCGCCGTCAGCAACCGCGCCGACGTGTACTCGCAGCGCCCGTAGTGGCACTGGTAGTTGGCGGGATTGTCCCGGCGGGCGGTGATGACCAGGTTGCCCTGGCCGTCGTGGACGGCGTTGCTGGTGCTGTTCGTGTAGTACTGCCGCTCGTTGTTGCCCCAGCCGCCGCCGCCGGTGTCGAACCGCCACTTGTTCTGGTCGACGGGCGTGCCGGCGGGAGAGTTGAACTCGTCCTGCCAGCTGATGGGGCCGATGGCGGCCTCGGCCCGGTCGGGGTGCGCCGGGACGACGAGCGCCGTCGCGGTCGCGACGAGGGCGGCCGCCAGGAGTACGAGGGGGCGGAAGCGGAGGCTGGGCCGGGCTGTGAACACGGGAGGCTCCTCAGCTTGGGAGTGGTGGAGGCGGTTCGCCAGGATAGAGAGCGCTCTCTAGAGCGAAGCATGTCGATATCATGCGTTTCTGTCAAGAGTGTTTCCAGTATCACGACTGTCCGTTACCGCCCGATGCTGACCAGTGAGCGGCGGAGCGCTGACCCCGGTCGTCGCCGTTGCATCGCTCGATGCCTCCGAGATGGACGACGCGACCATCGAAGGAGTTCGGCGCGGCCGAGGGTTACTCGATAGCGGTCGAATCGACCCTTCCTATTGCCGTGGGGCGTCCACGCGGGACAGGATGACGAGGCGTGCCGGAAACTTTCCCGTAACCTGCGCGCTGCTGGTCTCTGTCACAAGGAAGTGGGAGTCAGTCATGAGCGAGGCGTCGACGGCGCTGGGTGTGCGCCTCTACCCGGATCTGGTCGAGCGGGGTGGCCTGGCCCCCGCGCTGATCGAAACCGCTGCCCGCCACGGGCTCGACATCGGCCGGGTGACCGCGCCGGAGCAGGGGCGGGCCCGGTTCACCTGCGCCGAGCTGCATTCCGACGAGGGCGTGGTCTGCGTGGGGCTGGGCTCGCAGGCCCGCTACTTCATGATTGACCTGCGCGTCTCGGGAGAGGTTCTCGCCCGCGGTGACGTCATGGACCTGGTGCAGGTCGCCCAGGTGGCCGCTGCCTGGCGGGCCGGCCTGACGTTCGCCGAGCTGACCGCCCGGTTCCCGTTCATGGAGGAGATCAAGCACCGCCCGGCGCCGGTGGCCCAGGTCAGCTAGTCGGCAGGTCAGCAGCGCAGCCGAGGCGGCAGAGGTGACTCCGCACCGGCACTCCGGTTGAGGTAGGTCGACTGGACGAAGTCGACGAGGCGCTCCGCGTCGGTCGCAATCGAGGCCAGTCCGAACGAGACGCGGACCGCGCCGCCCGTCGGTAGCCCCAGCGCGGCGAGGTACTGGTCGATCGTGTCGACCCCCGCCAACAGCCGCTGCCGCATCGACGTCCGGCTCAACCCGAACGCGCCCTCGGCCGCGCCCGGGTTACAGAAACAGCCGGTACGCAGGGAGAGCCCGGCCGTTGCCGCCTCCCGCGCCACGAGCCGTTCGTCGACCAGCGTGCCGTCCGGGTGCCGGAGGTTGAAGGTCACCGTGCCGCCGCGCCCCGCACCCGTCGTCGGCCCGTACACCTGGACCAGCGGCCCGCCGGTGTCGTGCCGCAGGGTGGCCAGCCGCTCCAGCAGCCACTCGGTGAGCAGGCCGACCCGGGCGTGGACGAGGTCCACGCCGATCGAGTCGAGCCAGCGCAACCCGAACTCCACGTCCGGGATGCTCAGGAAGTTGAGCGTGCCGTCCTCGAACGCCGACTCGTCGTCCATCGGCCGGTGCCAGTCGCCCTGCACGCTCACCGCGCGGATCGTGCCGCCGGCGAACCACGGTCGACGCAACCGGGCCAGCGCCGAACGGCGCGCCAACAGCGCGCCGACCCCGGTGGGATACCCGAAGAGCTTGTACCAGCTCAGGCAGACGAAATCCGGCCGGACGACGCCGAGGTCCAGCCGGTTCGTCGGCGCGAAGGCGGCCGCGTCGAGCAGCACGTCGTAGCCGCGCTGGTGGGCCAGCTCCACCCACCCCAGCGGGTGCTGCACCCCGGAGAAGTTGCTCTGCGCCGGATAGGCGAACAGCCCGCGCCGACCGGGCCGACCCCACCGACGGGCTCGGCTGGCGTCCAGCGCCGCGACCAGGTCCGACTCGGCGAACCGCAGCTCCGGCCCGTTCAGCGGCAGGTAGCGTACGGACGCGCGAGCCGACCGGGCGTACTCGCGGATGCCGTTGACCGAGTTGTGGTTGTCCCAGCTGAGCACGAGCGGCGCGGCCCGGCCGAAGTCGTATGCCTCGCCGACCAGCCGGCAGGCGCCGCTGGCGTTCGGGGTGAAGATGACCGCGTACTCGTCCGGGTCGGCGCGGAAGAAGTCGAGCACCGCGCGTCGTGCCGACTCCACCAACGAGCCCGCCGCCACGCTCGTGGGGTTCTCCGAGTGGGGGTTGCTGTACAGGCCGGCGAGCAACCGGTCGTGGTGGGCGCGAACCTGCGCCTGGGCGGCCACCCCGGCTCCGGCGTAGTCGAGGTACACCTGCCCGTCGGTGTCCAGGTGTCGGTACTCGCTGGCGCGCAGCTCGTCGATCCGGCCGGTGGCGGCGTATCCCGGCAACGCCGTGGGGGAGGCGGGTGGCGTCGGGTCAGGACGCACGACGGGGATCCCGTCGGAGCAGGACCGCCCAGGCCGCGCCCAGGAAGAGCAGCACGAAACCGCCGAGCACCAGCCAGTCGACCCACAGCGGCCGGGAGAAGCTGTCGCCGTACGTGGCCAGCAGCGGCGGGCCGAGTGGGGAGCCGCCGTCGCGCCAGAGCCGCTCCACCCCGGCGGTGTGCCCCAGGCCTTCGAACGCCCACCGGTTCGACATCGCGTAGCTGAGCCACTGACCGCCGGCCGCCATGGCCGGCACCGGCAGGATCGCGCCGACGAACAGCACCTGTGGGAAGCAGAGCATCGGCAGCATGAGCGTCGCCTGGGCCGCGTCGGACACGGCCGCCGAGCAGAGCAGACCGAGGGCGAGCGCCGCCGCCGAGGAGAGCAGCAGGGTCGCGTACAGGGCGGCGAAATCGGTGCCGCCGACCGGCGGTAACCGGTCCATGGCGCGCAGCACCCCGAGCAGGGCCAGGTCCACCAGGGCGAGCAGCGGCAGCAGCACCGCGACCTTCGCCAACAGGTACGGGACCAGCCGGACACCGGCGAGCCGCTCCCGGCGCAGGATCGGCAGCTCGGTGCAGATCTGGAGGAGCCCGTAGGTCAGCCCGAAGAAGAAGCCGCCGAACGCGATCCAGAACAGGATCATGACGGTCACCGTCGGGCTGGGTCTGGTCGGCTCGAACGCCCCCGGGCGGAACAGCAGTGCGAACATGCCGAGCACCATCAGCGGCGAGCCGAGCAGGATCGCAAGGGTCAGCCGGTTGCGGCCGACGATCTCCGTGTTGCGCGCGGTGAGGACCGCCCACTGGCGCAGCCGGCCGACGCGCCGGGGCGGCGTCGCGGCGACGTCAGCGTCGTCGGTGGTACGGGGTCGCTGTTCGGCCGCGCGCTGCTCGGCGAAGCGATCGGGCCACTCGGCGGGTTGCGTCGCCTCGTCGAGCCGGAGGTGGACCTCGACCAGGGACCGCAGGCCGAAGAACTCCCGGGCGGCGGCCGGGGTGCCGGTGAACGCCAGCCGGCCCTGACTGGTCAGCACGACGACCCGGTCGCAATGGTCCACGTCGGTGATCTGGTGAGTGGTCAGCACGACGGTGGCACCTGTGTCGACGAGCGCGCGGAGCACCCGGAGCAGCTCCACGGCGATCGCCGGGTCCAATCCGGAGGTGGGCTCGTCCAGGAAGAACACGCCGGGTCGGGTGAGCAGCTCGACGGCGATGCTGGCGCGCTTGCGTTCACCGCCGCTGAGTAGGCCGACCGGCGTGGCGGCCCGGTCGGTGAGTCGCAGCTCGGCGAGCACCTCCGCGACCCGGCCACTGATCTCGGCCGGCCCGGTGGTGGAGGGCAGGCGTAGTCGGGCGGCGTACCGCAGGGTGCGGGCCAGGGGCAGCTCGCGGTGGATGATGTCGTCCTGCGGAACGACACCGATGGTGCCGGCCGCGGCGCTGCCGTCGTACGTCACGGTGCCCGCCGCCGGTCGCTGTACCCCGGCGAGGATCTCCAGCAGGGTGGTCTTACCGGCGCCGCTGGCGCCGATGATCGCGACCAGCTCGCCCGGCGCGATGCTCAGGCAGATGTCGGTCAGGATCTGGCGACCGCTCCGGACGCTCTGGCCCAGCCCCTGAGCGGCGATGCCGACACCGGCACGCGGGGGAGACGTGGTCTGCTCGGTCGTCATGTCGAGTGCTCGATCCGGTCGGGGATTGGTCCGCCTGAATATCGTGCCTCGCCGATGCTACTGAGCGGCCGAGCAGTGCGCCCGGAGTGGACGGTCAGCGACCGTCGTCCGTTCAGCCAGTGGTGGTCCGCGCCTGCGCCGGCACCTGGAGGAGATCGAGGCAGTTGCGCCACAGCGTCTCCAGCTGGGTCGGATCGTTGAGCAACTTCGCGAGCAGGACCCGTCCCTCGATCTGGGCGACGATCGATCGGGCGGCCTCCCGGCTGTCGACCGCCGGGCCCGCCAGGCCGCGCTCCTTCGCCTCGACGACGACCTGCTCGATGAGGCTGATCTGCTCCTCGAAGATCTCCTGGAGCCGACCGCGGATCTCCTCGGCCTGGTTGCTGAGTTCGAGGGCGAGGTTGCCGAACAGGCAGCCCGCGACCACGCCGGCCTTCTGCTGGCCGACGCGCTGGACCTCCTCGGTGGCCTCGAACAGGTCCCGGAGCCGCTGCAGCGGGTCGCGCTCGCTGCCGAGCAACTGCTCCCACTGGCGGCGCTGGGTGACCCAGTGCTCGTCGATGACGGTGCGGGCGAGCGCCTGCTTCGACTCGAAGAAGTAGTAGAAGCTGCCCTTCGGTACGCCCGCCGCCGCGCAGATCTCGGCCACGCCGAGCGCCGTGTAGCCGCGCTGCTCGATCAGCGTGGCGGCGGCGTCGAGGATCTTGTTCTTCGCGTCACTGGTCCGACCCATGCCTCGACGATACACGACCGGTCGGCTAGTTTTTAGTAGACCAGTCGTCTAGTGAAGGTGGTTTCCTCATGAACAGCAGTCAGAGCCAGAAGGTCGTCGTGATCACCGGTGCCTCCCAGGGCATCGGTGCCGACCTCGTGACCGCCTACCGCAAGCTCGGGTACGGCGTCGTGGCGACCTCGCGCTCGATCGGCGCGTCCGACGACCCGGAGATCGTCACGGTCCGGGGCGACATCGCCGAGGCGGACACCGCCGAGCGGGTGGTGCGTGCCGCACTCGACCGCTTCGGGCGGATCGACAGCCTGGTGAACAACGCGGGCGTCTTCGTCGCCAAGCCGTTCACCGACTACACCGACGAGGACTTCGACCAGGTCACCGGGATCAACCTCGCCGGGTTCTTCCACCTCACCCAGCGCGCCATGCCGCACCTGCTGGCCAGCGGGGCCGGTCATGTCGTCAGCATCACGACGAGCTTCGTCGACCAGCCCAACTCCAACGTCCCGTCGGTGCTCGCGTCGTTGACCAAGGGCGGCCTCAGCTCGGCGACCAAGTCGCTGGCCATCGAGTACGCGGGTCGCGGTGTCCGGGTCAACGCCGTCGCACCCGGCGTCATCAAGACCCCGATGCACCCGGTCGAGACGCACCAGACGCTCGCGGGCCTGCACCCGGTGGGCCGGATGGGCGAGACCAGCGACGTCGTCGACGCCGTGGTCTACCTCGAGTCCGCACCGTTCGTCACCGGCGAGATCCTGCACGTCGACGGCGGGCAGAACGCCGGTCACTGATCCCGCCACACCGAGCAGGCCGCCCACCGATGTGTGGGGGCAGGATCCGCACCGCCGGTGCGGATCCTGCCCGACGGCGGCCGGTGCGACACCCCGCGCGGGGTACGCCTCGTGCGCCGGTGGGTCACCGGCCGCAGTCATCGAGCCCGAGCGGATGCGTTCGACGGGCTGAGGTGGTGAGGTGTCTCGGCGGTGCCGCCGGTGCCTCGGCCGGCTCGGCTAGGCGGCGGGTACCGCGGCGAAGAACTGCCGCAGCGCGTCGGCGACCAGGGTGGGTGCCGTCATGGTCACGAAGTGCGACTGACCTGGCCAGACGACGTAACGGGCCGCTGGAATCGCCCGCGCGAGGGCGTTCATCGTGGTGGGCATCGGCTCCCAGGTGTCCGCGCCGGCCAGCAGGAGAGTCGGCACGGCGATCGAGGACCACCGGGTGATGTCGGTGCTGTCCTGCGCGAGCGCCTCCAGATCGTGCAGCCAGCCGACCGCCGAGCGGCGCGCCTCGACCGGGTCGGGCACCCGATCTCCCGCGTCGGCGGCCATCGCGGCGACGATCTCGGCCGGAACCCGCGTCACATCGTTGAGGGCCGCTGCCATCGCGGCGGCGTCGTCGCGCTCGAAGGCGGCACGGTACCGGTCGAGCAGCGGCGCGACCTGCGCTCCGGCCGCGAAGAGCGGCGGCTCGAAGATCGCCAGGGAGCGTACGTCGCGCGGATCGACCACGGTGGTGTGCAACGCCAGGGTCGCTCCGTAGGACGCGCCGACGAGATGGACCGGTCGGCCCGAGGATCGCCGGGCGGCCTCGATGACGGCGAGCAGGTCGGCGGTCTCGTCCCGGAAGGACTTGGTGCCGGCCGGGACGTCGCTGGGACCGTATCCGCGCCGGGCCGGCAGCCACACCTCGTGGTCCTGGGTCAGGTGCTCCGCGACGGTGGCCCAGGAGTGCAGCCCGCCACCCGAGCCGTGCACCAGGACGACGGGGTCTCCGACGCCCAGTCGTCGTACCACCAGGTGGGTTCCGTCGGCCGACTCGACCGACTGATCGTGGCTGCTCACTGCTGCTCCTGTTTCTGGGTCGGCCAGTTGCTCAACGTGGTGTGCACCGCGTCGAGGATCGACTGCCACGACGCGTCGACAGCGCGGGGATGCCCGAAACCGTCGACCGTTTCGAGGCTCACGAAGCCGTGGAAGGTGCTGCGGACGAATCGGATGGCGTCGGTCAGGGCCGGCTCGTCGAGCCCGTACCCGCGCAGCATCGCGTAACTCAGCTCGATCAGGCGTAGGTGCCCGGCCGACCGGGTGCCGACCTCGGGCGGCAGTTGGAGCTGGGTCGCCGCGTACTGCCCCGGATGGGTGACGGCGAACGCGCGCCACGCGTCGGCGAATCCGACCAGGGCCTGGCGGCCGGCCCGCCCCGCCACCGCGATCGCCAGCGCGTCGGCGAAGGTGGCCGCCGCCCGGACCGCGACGTGCTCGATCAACGCGTCCCGGCTGCGGACGTGCACGTACAGGGCCGCGTCCGAGACCCCGAAGTGCCGGGCGACGGCGGCGACGGTCAACCGGGACAGGCCGACCGAATCCGCCAGCTCGGCAGCGGCGGCCGAGACGCGCGCGTTGGTCAGACCCTGCCGTGGCATCCCGGACCTTTGCTTCGCTAGGAAATAACTTAGGGCCCCTAAGATAGCGCCGCAGTCGGCTGCTGGGTTCGGGCAGGCATGAACTGCCCAGTCGGGGGAAGACCGGCCGTTCCACCGCCGAACAGGAGAGCCGGGATGAAAGCCGTCGTCTACACCGGCGTCCGGACGGTCGCGGTGAGGGAGGTGCCCGACGCGACGCTGGAGGCGGAGACCGACGCGCTCGTGCGGATAACCTCCACCGCCCTGTGCGGCACCGACCTGCACATGTACGACGGACGCACTAGCGCCGAGCCCGGTCTGGTGCTCGGGCACGAACCGTTGGGCGTGGTGCAGGAGGTGGGCGCCGCGGTGCAGACCGTCCGGCCGGGGACCCGGGTGGTGATCCCCACGCACCTGTTCTGCGGGACGTGTGTGATGTGTGCCCGCGGGCTCTCGGCGGCCTGCCTGCGGGCACGGGCCGCGGGGCCGGGCGCGGCGTACGGGTACGCCGGGATGGGTCCGTACCGGGGAGCGCAGGCCGACCTGCTGCGGGTGCCGTGGGCCGACGCCAACTGCGTACCCCTGCCCGGGGAGCCGGGGGACGCGTACGAGGACGACTTCGTGCTGCTGGCCGACGCGTTCGTCACCGGGTGGCACGCCGCCACCACCCTCGCCGAGGTCGGGCCCGGTGACACCGTGGCGGTGTTCGGCGCCGGCACAATCGGCCTGCTCGGCGCCTACGCGGCGCTGCTCCGAGGCGCCCGGGTCGTGTACTCCGTCGACGGCGTCGACGCCCGACTCGACAAGGCCGGTGAGATCGGGGCCGTGCCGATCGACTTCCGCCGGGGCGACCCGGTCGAGCAGATCCGGGCCGACCGGGCCCGGACCGGGCTGCCGCTCGGAGAGGAGAAACTGGGCGGTGTCGACAAGGTCATCGACGCGGTCGGGTTCCAGGCCCGCGACCGGGAGCACCCCGACCGGGAGCGCCCGAACCAGGTCATCACCGACGCGGCCCGGCTGGTCAACGCCGCCGGCGCGATCGCGGTCGCCGGTGTGTACCCGGACCGGGACCCACACCCCGGGCCCGGCGCGGATGGCCACGAGAACCTGGTCGCGCCGTGGGGAGTGCTGTTCAGCAGGGGGGTCGCGGTCCGTTTCGGTCGCACCCACGACCGCCGCTACACCGTCCTGCTGCGGGACCTGGTCGTCGCGGGCCGGGCGCGGCCCAGCGTGATCGTCACCCACCACGGCACTCTGGCCGACGCCCCCGAGTTGTATCGCCACTTCGACCGGCGGGAGCACGGTGTGATCAAGGCGGTGCTGCACCCGAGCTGACCGGCCGGGATGGCGCCGGTGTGCCGCCCACGAACCGCCCTTAACGGACGTCAGGGCACTGATCTGTCGTCCGGTGAACGCCGCTCCGCGAAGGTGGCGGTCGATGCGTCCGGCCGGCAGAGGCGTGGGTCACATCAGTTGCCCGAGACCCGTGATGCGCCTCCCGTGCGGCGTTGGGCCTCGTTGCCGATCACCGTCGTTCGATGGCACGGCGGGTGCGCTGCGTTACCGGCCGCACCCTCCCTGGCGCGTCTTGCCTGGTGGGAAAGCTGCGGGTAGCGGCGCGGGTCGATCGGCGCGTTGTCGCAGGTCGGCGTGGGTGCGGGAGCCGAAGCGGGGTGCCGGGAGGGGCTACGGTGGCCGCTGTGGCAGGCGAACACTCTGCCACATCTATATTGCCGGATTGTTACCTTTTCAACAGTCCCTCGCCTTGCGGATGGCCCTTCGGCCGCAATACGTTGCCGTCAACAACAAAACCAAGTGAAGGTTCAACCTTCCGGAGGCAACCGATGACGTTGGCGAGGTGGTACGAGCGATGAGCGACGTGCCCATCCTCCTTGAGATGCGCTCCATCACCAAGGAGTTTCCCGGAGTCAAGGCCCTCTCCGACGTCAACCTGGTGGTTCGCGCCGGCGAGATCCATGCCATCTGCGGCGAGAACGGCGCGGGCAAGTCCACCCTGATGAAGGTGCTCAGCGGGGTGTACCCGCACGGCACCTACGACGGCAAGATCATTTATCAGGGGTCGGAGAGCAAGTTCTCCGACATCCGGGCCAGTGAGAACGCCGGCATCGTGATCATCCACCAGGAGCTCGCGCTCATTCCAGGGATGTCGATCGCCGAGAACATCTTCCTCGGCAACGAACCGCGCAAGCGGGGCGCGATCGACTGGAAGGCCGCGAACCGGATGGCGCTGGACCTGATGGCCCGGGTCGGTCTGGAAGAGGACCCGGACACCCTGATCAAGGACATCGGGGTCGGCAAGCAGCAGCTCGTGGAGATCGCCAAGGCGTTCGCCAAGGACGTGAAGCTGCTGATCCTCGACGAGCCCACCGCGGCTCTCAACGAGGCCGACTCCCGTCACCTGCTGGACCTGCTTCGCGGTTTCCGCTCCCGTGGCATCACCTCGATCATGATCTCGCACAAGCTCAACGAGATCGAGGCGATCGCCGACCAGATCACCATCCTGCGCGACGGCCGGACCGTGGAGACCCTCGACGTCAAGGCGGACGGGGTCGACGAGGACCGGATCGTGCGGGGCATGGTCGGCCGCGAGCTGAGCAGCCGGTTCCCGGACCACACGCCGAAGATCGGTGAGGTCTTCTTCGAGGTCCGCAACTGGAACGTCCGGCACCCGATCTCCGCCGATCGGCAGGTCTGCAAGAACGAGAGCTTCGTGGTGCGCCGCGGGGAGATCGTCGGCTTCGCCGGCCTGATGGGTGCGGGCCGCACGGAACTCGCGATGAGTGTCTTCGGCCGCTCCTACGGGGTGTACGAGTCGGGCACGATCATCAAGGACGGCAAGGAGATCGTGCTGAAGTCGGTGGCGGACGCCATCGACAACGGGCTCGCCTACGTCAGCGAGGACCGTAAGGCGCTCGGCCTCAACCTGCTCGACGACATCAAGACGTCGACGGTGGCCGCGAAGCTGTCCAAGATCTCGCACCATGGCGTGCTGGACGAGGTCGAGGAGTACCAGGCGGCCGAGGCGTACCGCAAGGAGTTGCGGACCAAGGCGCCGACGGTCGACGAGGGCGTCTCCAAGCTCTCCGGCGGCAACCAGCAGAAGGTCGTCCTGGCCAAGTGGATGTTCAGCGACCCGGACCTGCTGATCCTCGACGAGCCGACCCGCGGTATCGACGTGGGCGCCAAGTACGAGATCTACGGCATCATCCAGCGGCTCGCCGACCAGGGGAAGGGCGTCGTCGTCATCTCCTCGGAGCTGCCTGAGCTGATCGGGCTCTGCGACCGCATCTACACCGTGTTTGAAGGTGCCATCACGGGCGAGATCGCTCGGGCGGACGCGAACCCGGAGACCCTCATGAAGCAGATGACCTCGACGAAGAAGTTGGCCACCCGATGAGCCGTATCAAGGACCTTCAGAAGAACCTGTTTGGAGGCACGACCTCCAACGCCCGCCAGTTCGGGATGATCTTCACCCTGGTGGCGATCGTCTTGATCTTCCAGATCTGGACCAATGGGCTGACGCTGCGGTCGGACAACCTGATCGCGCTGTTCCAGCAGAACTCGTACATCCTGATTCTGGCCATCGGCATGCTCATGGTGATCGTCGCCGGGCACATCGACCTCTCGGTCGGCTCGGTCGCGGCATTCACCGGCATCCTGGTCGCCAAGTCGATGACCGAGTGGGATCTGCCCTGGCCCGCCGCCATCGTGTTCGGCCTCGCCATCGGCGCGGTGATCGGCGCGTGGCAGGGCTTCTGGGTGGCGTACGTCGGGGTGCCGGCGTTCATCGTCACCCTGGCCGGCATGCTGCTGTTCCGCGGTGGCAACCAGTTCATCGGCAACGCGCAGAGCATTCCGGTGCCGGAGGGCTTCCGGGAGATCGGCTCGGGCTTCCTGCCCGAGTTCGGTCCGAACACCGGCTACAACAACGCGACGCTGCTGCTCGGTCTGGCCGCGGCGGTGGCGGTGGTGTGGCGCGAGATCCAGGCCCGCAAGACCCGTCGGGCGATGGACGCCGACCCGGTGCCGATGTGGATCTCCATCCTCCGGATGGCCGTCATGGTCGGGGTCATCGCCTTCGCGGCGCTGCGCTTCGCCAGCGGTCGCGTCGGCACCAGCTTCCCGATCTCGGGCATCATCCTGGTGGCGCTGGTCATCGCGTACTCCTTCTACACCCGCAACACGGCCGGCGGCCGGCACATCTACGCGGTGGGCGGCAACTCCCGGGCGGCCGAGCTGTCCGGCGTGAAGCTCAAGCGGGTCAACTTCTTCGTCATGATGAACATGTCCGTCCTGGCCGCGCTGGCCGGCATGATCTTCGTGGCCCGTTCGCAGGCATCTGGCCCGCAGGACGGCAACGGCTGGGAGTTGGACGCCATCGCCGCGGTCTTCATCGGCGGCGCGGCCGTCGCCGGCGGCATCGGCACCATCAGCGGCTCCATCGTCGGTGGTCTGGTCATGGCCGTGCTCAACAACGGCCTCCAGCTTCAGGGCGTGGGCACCGACAAGGTCCAGATCATCAAGGGCCTGGTCCTGCTGCTGGCGGTCGCGATCGACGTCTACAACAAGAGCCAGGGGCGGTTCTCCATCATCGGGAGCCTGATGCGGCCCTTCCGCCGCGACGACTCCGTCCCACCCGCCTCACCGCCGGACGCGGAGCGCGAGCCCGCCAAGGCAGCGGTGTCCGGCTGACGGTCACCGACCTCACCACCCTGTTACACCTCCAGAAAGGCAAGTCCTCACCATGCGTAAATTCTTCGGCACGTCGGTGGTCGCGGTCAGCGCCGCCGCCATGCTGGCCCTCGCCGGCTGCGGTTCCGGCCGCGACGGCGACAGCAGCTCCAGCGGCGACGCCGCCAAGGGCTTCGCGGCCAACTCCCTGATCGGCGTGGCCCTCCCGGCCAAGACCTCGGAGAACTGGGTCCTCGCCGGTGACCTGTTCAGCAACGGCCTCAAGGAGGCCGGTTTCCAGGCTGACGTGCAGTACGCCGGCGCGTCGACCACGGTCGCCGACCAGCAGGCCCAGATCACCGCCATGACCACCAAGGGCGCCAAGGTCATCGTCATCGGCGCGACCGACGCCGCGCAGCTGGCGACCCAGGTCGCGGCGGCGCACGCCGCCGGCGCCAAGGTGATCGCGTACGACCGGCTCATCACCAACACGCCCGACCTCGACTACTACGTCGCGTTCGACAACTTCAAGGTCGGCCAGCTCCAGGGCCAGGCCCTGCTGGACGGCATGAAGGCCAAGAAGCCGAACGGCCCGTACAACATCGAGCTGTTCTCCGGCTCGCCGGACGACAACAACGCCGGTGTCTTCTTCAACGGCGCGATGGACGTGCTCAAGCCGGAGATCGACAAGGGCAACGTCGTTGTCGCCTCGGGTCAGAAGGACGTCAAGCAGACCGCCATCCAGGGCTGGAAGGCCGAGGGTGCGCAGGCCCGCATGGACCAGCTGCTGACCTCGACCTACGGCAGCAAGGAGCTGGACGGCGTCCTCTCCCCGAACGACACCCTGGCCCGCGCGATCCTGACCTCGGTCAAGGGCGCAGGCAAGCCGGTCCCGGTCGTCACCGGCCAGGACTCCGAGGTGGAGTCGGTCAAGTCGATCGTCAAGGGCGAGCAGTACATGACGATCAACAAGGACACCCGCAACCTGGTGAAGGAGACCATCAACATGGTCAAGGCTCTCCAGGCCGGCGACAAGCCGCAGGTGAACGACACCGAGTCCTACAACAACGGCAGCAAGGTCGTCGACACGTACCTGCTTCCGCCGGTCGCCGTCACCAAGGCGAACGCGGCTGAGGCGTACGCCAACGACCCGAAGCTCGCGCCGCTCACCAAGTAATCACGCACGGTAGGCAGTAACGCCGATGGGTCCCGGGTCTCCTCTACCGGGACCCATCGTCGTCCCTGCACCCCCGCACCAACCGGCCTCGACCCGGAAGGAGGTCTGACCGTGGCGATACCAGTACGGGCCAGGCCAGCCGGCGTCGGCCGCAACGCCGAATCCCCGCTGCCGGCGGTTCCCGGCGCCAGCCAGGAGGAGATCCGGCGGCAGAACCTCGGCGCTGTGCTGCGCTACGTCCACCTGCACGGACCGACGTCCCGCGCCGAGTTGACCAGCCGGCTCGGCCTCAACCGAAGCACCATCGGCGCCCTCGCTGCCGACCTGGTCGCCAGCGGCCTGGTCACCGAGGAGGCTCCGACCACCGCCCGCCGCGCCGGCCGCCCCTCGCTGGTCGTCAGCCCTCGCTCCGACCGGGTCTACGCCCACGCGTTGAGCATCGACGCGGACCGGCTGCGTGCCGCCCGGGTCGGCCTCGGCGGGCAGATCCTCGATCTACGGGAAATCCCCCGACCCGGCGGCATGTCGGCGATCGAAGCCGTGGGGCCCCTCGCCGACCTGGTCCGCGACATGGAACGTTCGGTGGCCGGCGACGCGCTGCTTGTCGGCGGCGCCGCCGCGGTCACCGACACCACCCGCGACCCGGACGGCAGGCTCCGGATCGCCAGCATCGACGAGACGCTCGGCGCCGCGCTGGAGGCGGAGTTCAGCTCCGGCCCCGGTTTCGTGGCCGGCGACCTGGCCGACATCGCCGGCTTGGCCGAGCATGTCCGGGGCGTCGCGGTCGGCATCGACGACGTCATCTACCTGCACGGCGACCTGGGCATCAGCGCCGGCATCATCGTCGGTGGCCGACTGGTGATCGGCCACCGGGGTCACAGCGGCAAGGTCGGCCACATGGTCGTCAACCCCAACGGCCTGCCCTGCGGCTGCGGTTCACGCGGTTGCTGGGAGACCGAGATCTCCGAGGCCGCGCTGTTGCGGCACGCCGGCCGTGACCCGAGCGACCGCGCGGCGGTGGCCGAGGTGCTGCGCGCGGCGGCGGACGGCGACCCGACCGCCCGCGCGGCGGTCGAGCAGGTGGCGGACTGGCTCGGCTTCGGCGTGGCGAACCTGGTCAACGTGGTCAACCCGGACGCCGTGGTGTTCGGTGGCTCGCTGCGCGACATCTTCACCGCCGGCGCGGACGTGGTCCGGGACCGGCTCGACACCATGCCACTGCCCGCCTCCCGCGAGCACCTGAGGTTGCGCGCGGCGGCGCTCGGCCGCGACGCCGTCCTGATCGGCACCGCCGAGTTGGCGTTCGACAAACTCCTGGCCGACCCGTTGAACGTCGGCGTCGCGGGCCAGGTCGGCACCGCCGATCCCGCGTAACCGCGACTCCCCACCGGTGCCGCCTGGCTCCGGAAGTTACCTGACGTCGGCCGCGACGCTTGCCGCTGGCACCACCCTGCCCCCACTCGGTCTGGTCTTCATGGGACCTCCCGTACGCGCTATCGTACGGTGTACGGTAGCGCGGCCAGACAGTTTCGGGAGGGGAGCGCGCTGATGACAAGAGCCGACGCGATAGTGGCGCAAGGGCTGCGCAAGCGGTATCGGGACCGGTACGCGCTGGACGGGTTCGACCTGCGGGTGCCGCGGGGAACCGTGTGCGGCCTGCTGGGCCCGAACGGGGCCGGCAAGACCACCTCGGTACGGATCCTCTCCACCCTGCTCCGACTCGACGAGGGTCGTGCCGAGGTGGCCGGCTTCGACGTGACCCGCGAGCCCGACCAGGTGCGCTACCGGATCGGGTTGGTGGGGCAGCATCCCGCGCTCGACGAGGCGCTGAGCGGCCGGCAGAATCTCGTGCTCTTCGGCCGGCTGTTCCACCTGGGTCGCCGCCGGGCCCGCCAACGGGCTGTCGAGCTGCTGGAACGCTTCGGCCTTGCCGACGCCGCCGAGCAGCCGGTCAGCACGTACTCCGGCGGCATGCGCCGACGGCTCGACCTGGCGGCCGGCATGATCCTGGCCCCCGCGGTCCTCTTCCTCGACGAGCCCACCACCGGGCTGGACCCGCGTGGCCGCAACGAGGTGTGGGAGTCGGTCCGGGAGTTGGTACGCACCGGCACCACAGTGCTGCTCACCACCCAGCAACTGGACGAGGCCGACCAACTCGCCGACCGGATCTCGGTGGTCGAGGCCGGCCGGGTGATCGCCGAGGGAACTCCGGACGACCTCAAGACCCGGCTCGGCGGCGATCGGATCGAGGTGGTCGTCGCAGCGCCGACCGACCTTGCCGCCGCCGTCGCCCAGATACGCCGGGCGGCCGACGACGAACCGACTGTCGACGTGGACCGGCGGATGGTGAGCGTCCGGGTCGGTCACCAGGCCGGTGCGCTCGTCGACGTGTTGCGGGCGCTCGACGCCGTGAACGTCCCGGTGGCGGACGTCGCGCTGCGCCGCCCAACCCTGGACGACGTGTTCCTGCACCTCACCGGGCACCGGGCGGCGACCGCCGAGGTGGCGGCATGAGCGCGGTGACCGTGCCGGCCCCGCCGGTGGATCTGACGCCCGGCCGGCCCGCCCTCCTGGCCGACAGCGGCACGCTCGTCTGGCGCGGCCTGGCCCGGTGGCGACGCGATCCTGGCCCACTGATCGCCTCGCTCGGCTTCAACATCCTGATCGTGTTGATGTTCGCCTACCTGTTCGGTGGCGCGTTGCAGGTGCCCGGCGGTGGCAGCTACCGAGAGTTCCTGATGCCCGGCATGTTCGTGATGACCATGGTCTTCGGCATCAGCCTCACCACGATCGCCGTTGCCGAGGACCTGGAGCGCGGGGTGACCGACCGGCTCCGATCGATGCCCGTGTCACCGCTGGCGCCGCTGGCGGCCCGGGCGGTGGCCGACATGCTGTTCGCGGTTGTCACCCTCGGAGTCCTGCTGCTGACCGGTCTCGCAACCGGGTGGCGGGCACACGGTGGGGTCGGTGCCACGCTGGCGGCGGTGGGATTGATCCTGCTGCTGCGCTTCGCCCTGATCTGGGTCGGCATCTTCCTCGGGCTGGTCGCCCGTGGGCAGACCGCCGTGGTGGCCGTGCAGACCCTGGAGTTTCCGCTCGGCTTCCTCTCCAACGCGTTCGTCGCACCGTCCACCATGCCCGCCTGGCTCGGGGCGGTGGCCGCGTGGAACCCGCTGTCGGCGACCGTCGGCGCCACCCGTGAGCTGTTCGGCAACCCCGGTTGGGGCGGCGACTCCTGGGCGGCGCAGCACTACCCGTTGCTGGCGGTGCTCTGGCCGCTCGTCCTGGTCGCGGTCTTCCTGCCGCTCTCGGTGGCCCGGTACCGACGGCTGGCCGGCTGAGACCGCACGGACGCGGGTTTGACCCTCTGGGCCCGATCGGTGTCGGTGGTCGTCGTTAGGCTCACCGGCGTGGATGTGCACCGACTCGATCGGGCCCAGGCGCGGCGGATCGCCATCCGGGCCCAGCTGCTGGCCGCTCCGCGTCCGACCGACCTGATGACCGTGGTCCGCCAGTTGACCCTGGTACAGATCGACCCGACCGCGGCCGTCGCGCCCAGCGCCGACCTCGTCTGCTGGAGCCGGCTCGGCTCGTCGTACCAGCCAGCGCACATGCGCGAGGCCCTCGAACGGGACCGGACGCTCTTCGAGCACCAGGCGATGGTGCGGCCGATGGACGACCTGGGGCTCTTCCTCGCGGCGATGGCGGCGTCGCCCGGTCATGAGCGCCACCGCGAGTGGCTGCGCGCCAACGACTCGTTCCGGCGAGACGTCCTCGACCTGCTCGGCCGTGCCGGTCCGCTGCTCTCCCGCGACATCCCGGACACGAGCGCCGTGCCCTGGCCGTCGTCGGGCTGGACCAACAACCGCAACGTCACCCAGATGCTGGAGTTCCTGGTCCTGCGCGGCGAGGTCGCGATCGCCGGCCGCCAGGGCCGACAGCGGCTCTGGGACGTGGCCGAGCGGGTCTACCCGGCCGACGTCCCCGTCATCGAGCTGGAGCAGGCGCGCCGACTTCGCAACGAGCGACGGCTGCGGGCGCTGGGCATCGCTCGGGAGAAGGCGGTGGTCGTGCCCGGCGAGCCGGCCGAGGTCGATGACGCCGGCGAGCCAGCGATCATCGAGGGCGTCGCGGGGGAGTGGCGAGTGGACCCGGCCGCGCTCGGTCAGCCCTTCACCGGGCGTACGGCGCTGTTGTCGCCGTTCGACCGGCTGGTGCACGACCGGGTCCGCCTCGCCGACCTCTTCGAGTACGAGTACGTGCTGGAGATGTACAAGCCCAGGGCGAGTCGGCGGTGGGGCTACTTCGCGCTGCCGATCCTGCACGGCGATCGGCTGGTCGGAAAGGTGGACGCCACGGCCGAGCGTCGGCGCGGCACGCTCGCCGTGCACGCCGTCCACGAGGACGTGCCCTTCACGCCCGAGGTGACCCGGGCCGTGCACGAGGAGCTGCACGACCTGGCGTCCTGGCTGTCGCTGACCGTCGAGGGCCTGCGCTGACGGGTGATCGCCGAGGCCCCCGCTCCCCGACGAGCACCCGTCGCCCAGCTACGCGATCCGGCGGACCCGGCGGATGGCCAGGTAGAGCAGCAGCACGGCGAGGGCGACGAAGATGCCCGTCTCGATGCCCTGGAACAGCCAGAATCGGTCCGCCGGTTGGTAGAGCTGCCAGTTGTACGCGCCCGGTTCCAGGCCCAACTCGGCCCCGCAGACCCGACCGTCCGGCCCCTTCCCGCCCGGCGGGCACTGGATCCGGCCGTCCGAGACCAACTCTCCGTCGGGGTTACGGATGCCCTGGGCGAGGACCCAGTCCCCCCGGCTGATCTCCGGCGGCCCTTCCCCCTCAATGGGGAAGGTCTGGGTGCGGGCCGGCTGGTAGTGCGGTCGGGCCAGGATCGCCACAGCCGCCCGTACCCCGATGAACCCGGCGAGGGTGATGCCCATGGCGGGCAGCATCCGCTTCCAGACGGTGCCGACGAAGACGCCGAGCGCGACGGCGAAGAGGGTGTAGCCGATCGGCGCGACGCCCTGCAGGTCGAAGACGATCACGCCGAACCGACCCTCGAACGCGGCCTGGGTGAGCGGGTCGACCCACCACGACATGCCCAGCCCGTAGACCGCTGCGAGGAGCACGACCGCCGCGCCCACCAGCCCGAACTTCACCACGGCCCAGCGGGTCCGGCCGACGCCCTGGGTCCAGACGAACCGGTGCGTGCCCTGCTCCACCTCGCGGGCGACGAGCGGGGCACCCCAGAACAGGCCGACAAGCGCCGGCAGGGTGATCAGCAGGACGGCCACCAGGTTCAGGCTGCCGTACTTGTTGCTGAAGCGGTGGAACCCCGCGTCGCAGGTCGCCCGGGTCGCCTGCGCCACGTCGGCGCGGGCGAGTTGGCTGGCACAGTCGGTCAGCCCGAGGTCGGCGAAGGTGTGCCGCATCGCGATGCCGATCGGCACCAGCAGGGCAGCGAGCGCCACGAGCGCCAGCAGCGTGTAGAACGCCTGCTTGCGGTGTTGCCGCCAGGTCAACCAGATCATGCTGCTACCCCCCACTCGCTGTGACTGGTCTTCGTGGTGCCGTCGGCCAGGTATGCCAGCACGACGTCCTCCAGGCTCACCTCGCGGACCGTCCAGGCCGGATCGGTGACCGGCCCGTCGGCGCGGACCAGCAACGTGGACTGCCGGTCGGTGTGGCTGGCCCGGACCACTGCGGCGACGCCCCCGATGACGCCGCCGTCGTGTCGCGGCCCGACGAGCTGCCGGTGCTCGGCGACCAGGTCGTCGACCGCGCCGGTGAGCTGCACCTGGGAGGCGTTCAGCACGATCAGGTAGTCACAGACCCGTTCCAGGTCGGCCAGCAGGTGCGAGGAAAGCAGAACGGTGGTGCCCGACTCCGCGACGCTGCCCATCAACGACTGGAGGAACTCCCGTCGAGCCAGCGGGTCGAGGCTGGCGACCGGTTCGTCGAGCAGCAGCAGCCGCGGCTGCTTCGCCAGCGCCAGAGCAAGCGCGACCTGGGCCCGTTGACCGCCGGAGAGCTTGCCGACCGGCTTGTCCGGCGGGATGCCGAGCTGCGCCAGCCGGGTTCGGGCCAACGTCGCGTCCCACCGCTTGTTCAGCTTGTCGCCGGCGATGACCAACTCGGACGCCGTGAAGTCCCGGTACAACGGGGTGTCCTGGGCGACGAACCCGATGTCGGCCAGTCCCTCCGTGTCGCCGTACGGGGAGCGACCGAACACCCGGACCGTGCCGGCATCGGGTTTGAGCAGCCCGACGGCCAGGTGCAGCAGCGTGCTCTTGCCCGCGCCGTTCGGCCCGACCAGCGCGGCGATCCGGCCGGCCGGCAGATGCAGCGAGCAGTCCCGTAACGCCCAGGTGCTGCCGTACCGCTTGCCGAGCCGGTCTGCTTCCAAGACCATGTCCATCCCTTGTCCTCTCGTTCCGCTCACGCGGGCTCCTTCTGTGGGGCGTCGTCGGCGAGGGTGGCGCGCAGCGTCGTCTCCACCAGGGCGATGACGTCCTCGGCCGTGAGGCCGGCGGCTTGCGCTCGGTGCAGCCAGGCGACCAGGTCGTCGCGCAGCTCGGCCTGGTTGGGCAGGGACGCGCTGGCCAGGGTGCGCTGGACGAACGTGCCCACCCCGGGTCGGCCGCCGACCAGACCCTCGATCTCCAACTCCCGGTACGCCTTCAGCACCGTGTTCGGGTTGATCGCCAGGGATTGCGCGACGTCCCGGACCTTCGGCAACTGGTCCCCCGGTGTCAGCAGGCCAACCCGTAGCGCCTGTTTCACCTGCTGCACGAGCTGCATGTAGGTGTTCACCTTCGACCGGCTGTCCAGTACGAACTCGATCACTCCCGATGATCCTTCCTGTTGTCCTACGACAGTAGGACTAATAGACAGCTTCATCGGTGACCCACCGGCTGTCAAGCCCGGCGCGGCATGTTCTGTTCGGGCGCGGCGCGTCTCATCCGGCGCGCCGCTTGCTGGTCGTCGGGCGCATCGGGCCCGGCGCGGCGGGCAGGACCCTGGTGGCACCGGCAGGCCACCGGTTGGCACCCAAGGGTCAGCCCGCGGGGAAGGAGCCGGCAGCGATCCGTGTGGACGGGGAGGTGTCGGGTGGTCACCAACGAACTGACGACGTCGAGGGCGACTCCACTACAGGCCGCTCGCGCCCGGGGCCGCGTACGCGGGCGGTTGATCCTGCTCGGCCCGGCGTTCGTCGCCGCCGTCGCGTACGTCGACCCCGGCAACTTCGCCACCAACTCCGCTGCCGGCGCCCGCTACGGCTACCTGCTGGTCTGGGTCGTGGTGGTGGCCAACCTGATGGCGATGCTGGTGCAGACGCTCACCGCGAAGCTGGGTCTGGCCACCGGGCGCAGCCTGCCCGAGTTGTGTCGGGAACGCCTACCCCGGCCGGTGAACCGGGTGATGTGGGTGCAGGCCGAGTTGGTCGCCATGGCCACCGACCTGGCCGAGGTGATCGGTGGCGCGGTCGCCCTGTACCTGCTCTTCGGCATCCCCCTGCTGCCCGGCGGGATCATCATCGGCACGGCCGCGTTCGCCGTGCTCGCCCTGCGCTCGCGCGGCTACCGAGCCTTCGAAGTTGTCATCGCCGTCCTGCTCGGGGTGATCGTCCTGGCCTTCGCCGCCAACCTGCTCGCCTCCGGCTCCGACCCTGCCTCGGCCATGGCCGGTCTGGTGCCGCGCCTACAGGGCACGGACAGCGTGCTGTTGGCCGCCGGCATCCTCGGCGCGACAGTCATGCCGCACGTCATCTACGTGCACTCCGCGCTCACCCGCGACCGCATTCCCGCCGCCGACGACACCGAGCGTCGGATCCTGTTCCGGGGCCAGCGCACCGACGTGCTGCTCGCCCTGAGCGCGGCCGGCGCGGTCAACCTCGCCATGCTGCTGATCGCCGCGGCCAGCTTCCGGGGCGGCGGCCCGGGTGGTGCGGACAGCCTGGAGGGGGTGCACGCCGGGCTCGGCCAGACCATCGGGACCGCCGCCGCGTTTGGGTTCGCCGTCGCCCTGCTGGTCTCCGGGCTCGCCTCCACGAGCGTCGGCACCTACGCCGGAGAGGTGATCATGCAGGGCTTCCTGCGTCGGCGGGTGCCGCTGCTGCTGCGTCGGTTGGTCACCCTGCTGCCCGCGCTGGCCGTGCTCGCCATCGGCCTCGACCCGACCCGGGCGCTCGTGCTGTCCCAGGTCATCCTCAGCTTCGGCATCCCGTTCGCGCTGATCCCGGTGGTCGCCTTCACCCGCCGCCGCGACCTGATGGGCAACCTGGTCAACCACCCGCTCACCACCGCCGCCGCGTCCCTGGTGGCCGTGCTGGTGGTCGCGCTCAACGCGTTCCTCCTCTGGCAGGTCGTCGCCGGCTGAGCCGGCTGGTCGGCGTCGCCGGCTGAGCCGGTCGGCGCTGGCGTGAGCGGGGCTGGCTGCCTGGGCCCGGACATCCCCACGAGCGTTATGCCTGTGAGTCATTCTCATGACTCACAGGCATAACGCGTTGAAGACCATGTCGGGCCGGACCCCGTGTGGGCGGCCATCCCTGTGGGCGGATGGGCCGGTGGGAGCGGTCGTGGTCAGGTGCGCCGCCCCTCGTCGCGGGTCGGGATCTCCTGGCGCTGTTCGAGGGCGTCCGCCGGGTTGGCGTCGGCTGGCAGCGACGTCACCTCTTCGAGCGTGCCCGCCGGGAAGGCGCCCTGCTCGGCCAGGTCGGCCTCGGCGGCCTCCGGGTCGACATCACCCGACACCCGGTCCGGCGGCCCGACGTCGAACGCGTCCTGCCGTTGTTCCAGGGCATCCGCCTCCGGCGGGGGGAACGTGCCGCCCTGTTCGTCCCGGTACGTGCTCATCGGAGCCTCCCACCCGGCGGGTGTCGACATGCCGCCGGGCCGCTGCCTACCCGTCAGCGCCGCACTCACGCCGCCACGCTGGTCAAGATCTGGGCAGTTTCAGGGAAGGCGCTGCCTCCGCAGGCGGCGGAAGCAGCCCCTCCCCGGTAGTTGCGCGGATCTTGGGAGGGTCTGGCGTCACGCCCGGCGGCAGTGGCCTGCGGTCGGCTTTCGTACCGTGGTGGGTGCCCTCAGGTCGACCGGGCTCGGGCCGCCCGAGCAGGCCAACGCGCCCACCTGGCCGCCGGCGAGGATGGGCGCCGATGCGGTGCCGGTCAGCGCCAACGGCCCGGCCACCCGGGCCCCCACCATCGTGACGTGGTCGGTGGTGCCGGTCAGCGCCACCGCGCCGCGTACCTCGGTGTTCAGCACCTCGACGGCCGTGGCACGGGACGCCGTCAGATTCCCGGCGATCGAGGAGCCCTGGGCGACCAGGGCGGCGCCGGGCGCGACGGTGATCGGGCCGGTCACGGTTGCCGCGCGCAGGCAGGTGACACCGCCGGTGACGGTCAGCGGGCCGGCGTGTCGGCCGGTGACCACTGTGGTGCAGGCCGGTGGTGGCGGGATCAGGGTGGCCACGAACGCCCGGGCCGGCCCGATGTTGCCGACGGCGTCGATGCCTCGGTACTCGACGCGGTGCCGGCCGTACCCGGGAGACCGCTCAGCGAACGGGGACACGGACAGGCCGCCCGAGCCGAGGTTGCCGTAGACCAGGCCGTCCACGTCGGTGCCGGTGGCGGTGAACAGGAACGGCGATCGGGCATCGGTGGGCCAGCCGTAGTAGTTGTGCCACCCGTCGCCGTCGAGCCGGAACTCCGAGGTGACCTGGCCGGTGCCGTCGTCGGTGCCGGTCAACCCCATGGTGAACGGGCCGTTGTACACGTACTCGGTGGGTCGGCCGGGCCGGGTGACGGTGAGCAACGGCTCGGAGAGGGCGTACGCCACGTCGGGCCGCGTCGCGTCGACCGTCCAGGTGCGGGTCACCGTCCTCCCGGTGCCCGGCTCGTCTACCCGGGCGGTCAGCCGGTGGGTACCCCGCGACAGGCGCAGCGCGCCCAGGTCCACGTCGCGGTCGGTGCCGGTGTCGGCCACCGGCCTGCCGTCGAGTGTCCAGCGCACGCGTGGCGCCCGATCGGTGGGCTGGTTGGTCCGCACGTACACCACGTCGTGCGCGCCGACCGGCCGGTCGGTCGCGGTGGACGCGGTGATCGCCAACGGCGACTCCACCACCGGGGTACGCACCGCGGTGTCCACGGTCCAGGCGCGGGTCTGGGTCAGCGCCGGTGAGCTGCGGACCGCAGGGTCGCGGACGAACTCCGTCGGGTCGGTCACCGTGGCGGTCACCGTGTGCCGGCCGGGAGAGAGCCGTAGTTTCCGCAGGTCCAGGTGGCGGGCATTGCCGGTACGAGGCACCGCTCTGCCGTCCACCGACCATGTCACTGTCAGCGCGTGGCTCACCGGGTGCAGGGTGTCCACCCAGAGCAGCCGGTCCACACCGACCGCCTGATCGGTGGCCGTGCCGCCCTGAACGATGCCGACCCGGGCGGCGATCCGTTCGGTCATGCGCTCCCGGCCGACCTGGTCGAAGTAGAAGCCCAGCGACTTCATCATCGAATGCCGGCTCGGTCGCCACACCCCACGCTGGAGGTACAGGCCGCCCTCGTAGCGGCCGATCGTTCCGCCCGCCTCGCTCGGCTCACCCAGCCAGCGCCACCACTTGGCCCGGGTGTCGCGCATCTGCCGCTCGGTCAGCACGGTGTGATGCACCGAGCCCGGTTCCGGCCCGCTGTAGGTGTCGCCCGGCACCCCACGGCCGTAGTAGTCGTACTCGTCCTGCAAGCCACCGAGCGAGTGCCCCAGCTCGTGCGGACTGATCAGCGCGGAGAGCGCGTTGCCGCCGGAGGCGGTGGCGTTGCTGCCGCCGGCCCCACCGTAGGTGCCGCTGTTGGCCAGCGCGATCAACTGGCGGTTGCCGGGGTTGGTGCCGCCGGCCAGGTCGGCGTACGCGTTCGCGGCGGCGCCGTCGACCGTGAGCAGACGCTGCACGCTCGCCGGGTTGCAACCACCCCAGAAGCCCATGCCCAGCGCGGTGTCGCGTCGCGGCGCGGACAGGCCGGGGTCGCAGTCCACCCCGGACTCCGCCGAGACGATCTCCACGGCGTAGACGTTGAAGTAGCTGCGGTAGGACTTGAACGGCTCGATCGTCCACAGGGTGTTGAGGTGCCGGTCCACGTGTGCTCGGAAAGAGGGTAGGTCGGCCTCGGTGTAACCGTCGCCCAGCAGCACCAGGTTGAACCGCGTCGCCGGGTCACCGGTGACCTGGATCGGCACCACGGTGGCGCCGGCCACCGGGACGGCGGCCGGTGTGGCGGCGGCCGGTGTGGCGACCGTCAGTCCCGCCGCGACCAGCGCCGCGACACACAACCCCACTTTGATCCGCACCCTGCGCCCCTTCCATGGCCGGTCGGCCTGGCGGTGCCGGGCGCCGGGCCCGGCGGGGGCGCCGTCGTCCGGGCCTGCCGCGACAGTGGACATCTCGGACCGTACCGGTCTGAGCACCGACAGGTAACCCTCGGCGGTCAGTCGGCCGTCGCCTCGGGTGTGGTGTTCCGGCGGGTTCCGGCGGCCAGCGCCAGCGCCAGCAGCGCGCACACCGCGCCGACCAGGAAGAGCAGCGAGGCGGCCGGCTGGCCCAGCCACTCCCAGTACGGGTGCCAGGCCGGATGGGCCTCGCCGAGGTGGTGGTACAGCAGCTGCGGTGCGGCCAGCAACACCGGCAGCCACCACAGCACCGTGGCCACACCGATCAGGCCGTTCACCGTGGCGCGGCTACGGCGTTCCTCGGTGCGTCGGCTGGCCCAGCCGAAGACCAGCCAACCGGCCACCGCGCCCAGCACCGTGCCGAGCACTCCGGCGGGGACCACCAGGGTCGGCGGCGCGCGGTGCAGCTCGACCGAGAGGTAGCTGGCGTCGACGGCTGTCTGCGAGGAGATCGACGCGTTCAGGATGGTGTCGCCACGTCGGGCGGTCAGCTCGGTGTCGGTGACCGCCCGCGGGGTGGCGCACATCTTGTCCGCGCAGCTCACGCGGTCGGACACCTGTTGTTCGTACACCCGCCAGCCGGCACCGGTCAGGCGCTCCCGGGCCACCGAGACGATCTGCTCGGCGGGCACCGGTGGCGCGCCGAGGGCGCCGGCGCCGGTGGCGCTCTCCTGGTACTCGCCGCCGTCACCGAGCACCAGGGTCTTGACCGTCGACAGGCGCAGCGCGTGCCCGTAGACGACGAAGAGCGCCGGCGGGGTGTCGATCTCGCCGAGGTCGTGGCCGGGAAAGACCTCGGTGAGGATGGCGGCGGCCTCGGCCCGGTCGGGTTGCGGTCGGGAGGTCTCCCAGGCGGCCCGGCTGGCCAGGGCGCCGGTGAAGAGGCCGCAGACGACAGCGGCGAGCGGCACCCATGCGACGGCGGAGCCGCCGGCCGGGCGGCCGAGGCGGCGCAGCAGCCGCCGTGCGAACCGGGTGGCCCGCGCGGTGTCGCTCACGGACATGTCCACCCTCCGGCGTGAAGATCAGGCGGAGCGACAGTACATCGACCAGGGGTCCCGGCGCGTCCCCCGGATGACCGCCGACCGTGGCCGGGATCGGCCAGGATGGGCGGGTGGCCGGTCACGGCCGCGACGAGGAGGGTGGGCGATGCGGGGACGTGGACGGTTGACCTGGGGGCGGCGTGCTCGTGCGGGGGCGGTGGTGACCGCGTTGCTCGCGGGCGTGGTACCGCCGGCCGTGGTGCTGGTGCCGGGCGCTGCCACGGCGGGCGCTGCCGCGGCGGGCGCTGCCGCGGCGGCGGGGACGCCGGTCTGCCAGGTGCGCGACGACCGGCTGCGCGAGATCTCCGGGATGGTCGCCACCGACGACGGGTACGTGGTGATCAACGACGGGGCCGACGACGAGGCCCGCCGTCGGATCTTCTTCCTCGACCAGCGCTGCGCGGTGGTGCGCACCGTCTCCTTCCCGTCCCGGCCCCGCGACACCGAGGACCTGGCCATCGGCCGGGACGGCACCGTCTGGGTCGCCGACATCGGTGACAACGACCGTTCCCGGCCGACGGTCGGTGTGTGGCGGCTGGCGCCGGGGGCGAAGCAGCCGGTGCTGCACCGGATGACCTACCCGGACCGTCCGCACGACGCCGAGGCGCTGCTGCTCGACGCGTCCGGTCGGCCGCTGATCGTCACCAAGGGCGGCAGTGGCACGGTCTTCCTGTACGCGCCGGCCACCGCGCTGCGGTCGGACGCGACGACGCCGCTGACCGCACTCGGCCAGGTGACAGTGCCCTCGACCACGACCAGCAACCCGTTCTCGTTCCTGGGGCGCGGGGTGATCACCGGCGCGGCGAGCGCGCCGGACGGACGGCGGGTGGTGCTGCGCAGCTACGCCGACGCCTTCGAGTACGACGTGCCCGACGGCGACGTGGTCCGCGCGTTGACCACCGGCACCCCGCGGATCACGCCCTTGCCGGACGAGCCCCAGGGCGAGTCGATCACCTACAGTCGCGACGGTCGGTCGTTGCTCACCGTCTCCGAGTCCGCCGGTCAACCAGCAGGCACCCGCTCGACGATCCTGCGCTACCCGGCCACCGCCAGCGCGGCCACGGCTGCGCCCTCCACGGAGTCCGTCGACCCGGTGTCGCCCACGGCGGTCCGTCCGGCTGCCGGGGAGATCGGCGGCGGGGCTGGGCGGACCTGGCCGCTGGCCCTCGGCGCGGGAACACTGCTGATCCTGCTCGGGTTGGCCGGCGTGCTGTGGTGGAGGCACACCGCGCGCCGGTGAGCGGGCCGGGCCTGCGGCAGGATGGGGGGATGTCCGTCCTGTCCACGTTGCGCCACCCGATCATCGCCGCCCCGATGGCTGGTGGCCCGTCCACGCCCGCGCTGGTGGCCGCCGTGTCCGCCGCGGGTGGGTTGGGCTTCCTCGCCGCCGGGATGATCGACACCGGCCGGCTGGTCGCCGACGTCGCCGAGGTCCGCGCGCGTACCGACCGGCCGTTCGGTGTGAACCTCTTCCTGCCCGACCCCGGCGGCGTCGACGAGGCCGCCGTCCGGGCGTACGCCGAACGGCTCGCCCCGCAGGCCGCGCAACGCGGCGTGAGCCTGGGCGAGCCGGTGGGCGGCGACGACGCGTACCCGGAGAAGTTGGCCGCGCTGCTCGCGGACCCGGTCCCGGTCGTGTCCTTCGTTTTCGGGCTGCCCGACCGGGCGGCGGTGACCGCCCTGCGCGAGCGGGGCACCGAGGTGTGGGCCACCGTCACCCGCCCGGACGCCGCGACCGCCGCCGCCGACCTTGGCGTGGACGCGGTGGTGGTGCAGGGCACCGAGGCCGGTGGGCATCGCGGCGGCCTGCCGGACGACGACGACTACGGGTTGCTGCCGCTGCTCCGACTGACCGCCGCCCGCTGTGACCGGCCGTTGGTGGCCGCGGGTGGCCTCGTCGACGGCCCCTCGGTGGCCGCCGTGCTGACTGCCGGCGCTGCCGCCGCGCAACTCGGCACGGCCTTCCTGCGCTGCCCGGAGGCGGGCAGTTCGCCGATGCACCGGGCAGCGGTTGCCAGTGCCACGCCGACCGCGTTGACCCGGGCGTACACCGGTAAGCGGGCCCGTGGCGTGGCCAACGACTTCCTGCGCCAGCACGACGCGGTGGCACCGAGCGGTTACCCCCAGGTGCTGCACCTGACGCGTCCACTGCTCGCCGCGGCCCGGCGCGACGCGGACGCATCGGTGACCAACCTGTGGGCCGGGCAGGCGCACCCGCTGGCCCGGGACGTGCCGGCGGCGCAGGTGGTCGCCGAGGTGAGCGCCGACGCCCGGGCCGCGCTGGCCACAGTGGTCGAGCGGTCCAGCCGCTGGGGCTGAGCAGGACGCCGGCAACCGCGCCGGGCGGGCGGGACAGGGCCAGGCGGGCAACCCGTTAGAGTCTCGCCGTGATCGAGATCGGTGCGCAGGTCGAGCTGTCCCACCCGGCTGAGCGGGTCTGGCGCGCTCTGACCGATCGGGAGTTGCTCGGCCGGTGGATCGCCGAGGCCGAGATGGTCGAGGGCGTACCGGACCGGCTGCTGCTGCACACCGCCGGCCTGCCCGGCTTCCAGGCCGACGTCGAGGTCGAGGTGACCGAGCGGCAGGAGCCGGACCTCCTCGTGCTGGCCTGCGACGAGGCCGGCCGGCTCAGCGAGGTGACCTGCGACGTCACGGCCACGACTCAGGGCTGCCGGCTGGAGGTGCGGGAGGTCACCACGCACGGCGGGTGGTCGGTCGAGCAGCAGAAGCCACGCGAGCAGCAACTCCGGCAGGCGCTGACGGTACGACTGCCGGCCATTCTCGACTGGCTCGCCTTCCAGCAGGTCGACCTGCGCCGGGCCGACGGTGGGATGACCGCGGAACTGCCGCTGATCGGCGTACGTGGCAGGGCCGGTCGCAACCCCCGTCGGCGTCGTACGGTCGTCGTCGCCGTGGTCGCCGGCGCCGTCCTGCTGGCGGGGACCGCGGCATGGGTGACGTTGCCGCCCGACTCGAAGCCGGTCGCCGCGCCCGCACCGACCGCGACGGCGTCCGCGTTGCCGACCGCGACGGCCGGCAGGGCGACGGTCGTCTCCACGGCGACCCCCTCGGCGCGCCCCTCCCGGGCCACCGCATCGGCGACCACCCGGCCGAGCCGGACCCCGTCGGCGAAGCCCTCGCTGGCGCCCACGTCGGCTGCCCCACCTCCGCCTTCGGCGCCGTCCGTCACGGCCCGCTACGAGACCGAATCCGACCGACTGTTCGGCTACACCGGAGAGATCGTGGTCGGCAACCCCGGCGGCGCACCGGTGGCGGACTGGGCCGTGGTGGTCACCCTCGCCGAAGGCACCACCGTCGACGACGTCGACGGCGCGACCTGGCGACAGGACCGACGGGTGATCACCTTCACCGGAGCGGCGGTGGCGGCCGGGGGATCCCAGACGATCAGCTTCGACGTCCGCGACAGCCGGCCGAACGCCCGGGAGCCGGAGAGCTGCACGATCGGCGGGCAACCCTGCGCGGGCCTCTGACTAGGCTGCCGTCATGGCATTGCTGCACAGGGCCACCCTGCACCCCACGAAGCTGGACCTGCTGACGGCCTGGCTGCCCTCACGACAGTGGTTCGCCGGACCGCCCGGCGTCGGGGTGGTGAGCCGGGGCGCCTACCGCTTCGACGACCCGGCCGGCGAGGTCGGCATCGAGACGATGCTGGTCAGCGCCGCCGACGGGCCGGTCCACCATGTTCCGCTCACCTACCGCGCCGCGCCTCTCGACGGTGCGGACGGCTGGCTGGTCGGCACCACCGAGCATTCGGTGCTCGGCCGGCGCTGGGTGTACGACGGCTGCGTCGACCCGGTGTACGCGGCCGCGCTCGCCCACGCGATCCTCACCGGCAGCGGCCAGGCGGAGCAGTACTTCGAGGTCGACGGCCGGCGCGAGGTGCGTGAGCCGACCATGACGGTCGTCGTCGACGGCGTGGCCGACGCCCAGGCACCGGCCGTCGGCGCGGTACGACGGGTGGTCGATGAGGACCAGACGCTCATCGACACCGACACCGTCGAGCTGGTCGTCGTGCGCCGGCCGGGTGCCGGGGCCGACGGGCCGGCCGGGGGCACGCTGAGCGGCAGATGGGACGGTCGGTCCACGGCCGTGCCGCTGGCGTACGTCAGGACGCGCTGATCTGTGCGCGGTGGGCGGCCCGATCGCTCGGGCCGCCCACCGCTGTCACCACTGTGCCGGAGGCGGGGGCGGCGACACGGGCGGCCGGTCGTCGCAGGTGATGGTGTTGGGCAGCAGCCACGGCGCGAGCCACCCGCCGTCGTTGCCGCCGAGGTCGGTCAGTGTGAACTCCGAGCCGGCCGGGGTGAAGTGGAACGATCCGCAGTTGTTGACGCCGACCGCGCCCACGTTGCGGGCGTCCACGTTGGCGAACGAGGCGGACCCGGCCGCGCGGGCGCTGACCACCGAGGTGCCGGTGCCGTCGACCCGGACGTCCCGGAAGCGCGCATCGGAGATCGAGTAGAGATCCTTCACCGGCCAGTCGCTGACCAGCATGATCGCGTTGTACGTGTTGTCCAGGTACGCGTCGCCGGTCACCTCGATGGGTGCCTCGATGCTGCGATCCAGGGCGAAGACCCAGATCGCGCCCAGCCCGATGTTCCAGTTCAGCTCGTACGTGCCGGCGCGAGCGGTCGTGTTGTTGGTGAACCGCAGGTGCCCGGTGAACGGCTCTGCGCCGAATCGGGCCCCGGCATGCAGGCCGCTGCCCTCGCGTACCGGGTCGGCGACCAGGTTGTGCGAGACGGTGGTGTCGGTGCCGCCGTAGATGGCGATGCCGTTGGCCAGGGTCGGTGACTGCATGGTGTTGTGGTCGAACGTGTTCCGTGCGTTGGCCGTCTTCTCCGACCACATCGCCAGGCCGTCGTCGCCGGTGTTGCGGACGAAGTTGTGCGACACGAGGGAGTCGGTCACGCCGGTGTGGAAGTTGAGCGCGTCGGCGATCTGGTCGACGATGATGTTGTTGGTGACCCGGACGTTGCGCATCGGGCCGTCGAACCACAGGCCCGCCTTGGTGTGGTGCAGGTAGAGCCCGTCGATGGTGGAGTCGCTCATCGCCCCACCGATCGCGTTGACTTGGTCGGTGTCGATGCGCTCCCGCACGTCGCCCTCGATGGCGAAGCCGGAGAGGTGCACGCCACGGCTCCCGCCGTCGGCGGCGTCCCGCCCGTAGAACCCGACTCCGGTGTGCACCGAGCCGTCCGGCGCGGGCGTCGGCAGGGCGACCTCGCGACCCTTGATGGTGGTGTACCAGTTTCCGGCGCCCTCGATGGTCACGTCGTCGACGATGATGTGCCGGTTGACCTGGTAGGTGCCCGGCGGGATGTACACCTTGAGGTGGGCGCGCCGAGCGAAGGCGATGGCCCGGTCCAGCGCGTCGGCGGAATCCCGCCGGCCGGTGGGGTCGGCGCCGAACGCGAGCACGTTCGCGGCGAGCAGCCGGACGTGCGGCGGCGCGACCAACTCGGAGTCGAGCAGGTCGATGACCGTCCAGGCGGCGGCGCTGCCGGGCGGCGCGGTGAGCCGGACCGTGTCGCCGGCCCGGTAGGTACGTCCGAGCAGCAGCCGCTGCTCGTCGTAGAAGTGGGTGGGCCGGAACGGCTTGGTGATGCTCGGGTACGGCGTGGTGGCCGACGGCACGCACTGGCATTCGGTGATCCACCAGTCCGGGTGCAACAGACCGGCCTGCGGGTCGTTGGTGAACGGGTACTGGTTGTAGAGCCACGAGTACTGCGACGTGAGTGTCATGGTGCGCAGGTGCTTGCCGTTGACGGCGACCCGCAGCGGCGCGGTGATCCCACCACCCTGCGGCGCGTCCGGGATGCTGTACCGCACGGTGATCCCGTTCGCCGCGCTGGGCAGGACGAACTCCACGTACTCCCCGGGGGTGAGCCGGACCGCCCGGCGGCCGGAAGCCTCCGCGGGCAACGTGTAGGCGGTCCGGTCGGGCCCGATGATCTCGCCGTTGGTGCGGGCGCTCTCCGCTTCCTGCTCGAGAAAGTCGACGTCCGCGCCGCGTCCGGCGACCAGCGCCGGATCGAGGGCGGCCCGGGTGACCACCGGCTGCGCGCCGGCGGACGCGGGTGGACTGGCGGCGGCCGCGGTGGGCCCGGCGACCAGCACGGCGAGACCGGCCGCGAGCGCGACGGCGGTGCCGCTGGGCCGGCCGGGGCGTCCCCGCGCCGGCGTGAGGCTGCGAAACATCGGTGACCCTCCTGAATGGGTGGTGGTGGAGGTCCGCCCGGCGTTCCCCCGACGCCCGACATTGATCGTCATGATGCAGCACCGGACAGGGCACTGCAAGACACCTATCGAACAACGAAAATAAACGACTATCAAGCCGCAAGAAATGGACGGTCGTCGAGTTGAGGTGTCGCGCGTCGTCCGCCCCGACCAGCTCACGCCCGGCGTAGGCTGATCCGCGTGGATCAAGAAGACCGGATTGCCCTCTTCCTCGACTACGAGAACCTCGCGTTGGGCGCGCGCGACCATCGCGGCGGCGCGGCCTTCGACTTCCGGCCCATCGCCGATGCGCTGGCCGAACGAGGTCGGGTGGTGGTCCGCCGGGCGTACGCCGACTGGTCCTACTTCGACGAGGACCGTCGGATGCTCACCCGGTCCCACGTCGAGCTGATCGAGATCCCGCAGCGGATGGGCGCGTCCCGTAAGAACGCCGCGGACATCAAGATGGCCGTCGACGCGATCGAGTTGGCGTTCGAGCGCGACTACATCTCCACCTTCGTGATCTGTAGTGGTGACAGCGACTTCACCCCGCTGGTGCACAAGCTGCGCGAGCTGAACAAGCGGGTCATCGGCGTCGGGGTCGAGGGGTCCACCTCGGGGCTGCTTCCCCCGGCGTGCGACGAGTTCCTGTACTACGACCGCTTGGAGGGCGTGGACATCCCGCCGGCCCGCGGCCGGCGCGCTCGTCCCACCACGCGGCAGGCCGGCGCGGAGCAACGCCCACCCGAGCCGGAGCAGGAGCAGGAGCAGGACCGTCGACCGCAGGACGCGGAGCCCGATCGGGACGTGGACGCCCTCGCCGTGCTCGTCGCCCAGTCGGTCGCCGGGTTGCAGGGCAGCGCCAACGGTGACGTCACCGCCTCCCGGCTCAAGCGCACCCTGCTGCGCAAGGACCCCACCTTCAGCGAGTCCGACTACGGCTTCCGCACCTTCGGCGAACTGCTGCGCCACCTCGCCGAGCGCAACGTGATCGAGCTGGGCGAGGGCCCGGCGAAGGGTGATCCCGAGGTCTCGTTGCCCGAGCACGGCGACCGCGAGGTGGCGTTCGGCCTGCTCCGGGGCGTCGTGGCGGACCTGGGTAGCGGCGGGAACCCGGTGGCGTTGTCCGGGTTGAAGAACCAGGTACGCCGGGCCCGCCCCGACTTCAGCGAGAAGAAGCTCGGCTACCGCAGCTTCCTGCAGTTCTGCAAGGCCGCCGCCACCGCCGGCGTGCTGGACCTGCGCTGGAGCCCCGAAGCCGACGACTACCTTCTGACAACCCAAACCTGACCAGCCCGCCCCAACCTCCTCGTGTCCCCCTCGTGTTGATCAAGAGGTTTGCGTCACCGGGAACGCGATTCATGACGCGAACCTCTTGATCAGCAAAGGTTGGGAGCGGGAGTTGCGGGGAGGGTGCAGAGTGGGGCGGGGTTCCTGATTCGCAAGTCAGGAGCGGGAGAACCGCCCGTTATGGTTGCGAACCGTCAACGGTTGGCCCGAAATGCGTCTGGATTGTCACCCTTGCCCCGGTCCGGGCATACCTGCGCCGTACCCTCGGCGCGGGAATTGCTATACGGTCGGCGAATGAAGGTGGAGGAGCACTGGTGGAACGGAGACACGACCCCGCGCGGGCGCCGGGACGTGTACATCCGTACTGACGGGCAGGGTTGGGAGGTCCGCGCCCAGATCGGTGGGGCGTCGGGTCGTGAGCGGGTGCAGCAGTGCCCAAGCCGGGCCTCGGCGGCCATCCTCGCCGACGCCTGGCGCGGCACCCACCCATCCTGGCGCGAGCTAAAGCAGCGCTGATCCGGCACCGGGCCGGGTCGGCAACGCTCCCGGGCTCCAGCCCGGCGCGCCCGCCGACCGGCCCGGCGCTCGGTAACCACTCACCAACTCGGCTGAGGTCAGCTCGCAGGTCATCCCTTCTGCAGCATGACGGAAGCAACATCTGCCGGAAGCGCCAGCGCCCAGTCCAATTGCGGGCAGCGGTTGTGTTCTCGGCACTCAAAGCAGCCGCCTGCCCGCGGGCCACTACTCCTCATCAAGTGATCAAGTGATGACAAGTAGGTCCCGGGGAGCGGATTGAGCTACTTGTCATCACTTGATCAAGAGATGGCGGAGGGTCTCCGTGTCCCCGCCCTCAAGTCGGGTATCCGAAGGGCTGCCGGTCGCGCCCGATGGAGGTCGCCCATGTCGCAGGGTCCCGACGAGGAGAACCCCAGGATCGACGAGGAGGTCCGAGAGGCCGAGCGTCGGCTCGCCAACCTCGGCACCTCGGCGGACGACGCGCTGACCGACGACGACGCCCGTGCACCGGACGAGGCTTGCTCCGAAGACAGCCCCGATTGATGCTCCGCCTTCGATAGTTGCTTCCGCAGTCCCGCGTCCTCCCGAAAGGGGTGGCCCGATTGCGGGCCTGTCCGGCGGATCGAACCGGACAGGCCCGCAGTCGGCGAAGAGGGTCAGCGCTTCAGCGTGAAGGTGAAGTCCCCGGAGAGCTTGCCGCTCAACCGGAACGCCGAAACGATCTTCCCCTCCGCGATCAGACGATCGACCTCGCCCCGCGACACACCGCAACCCTCCGCGATCAGTCGGGACGGCCGGACCGGGATCCGTGCCGCGTTGCGGACCGCGACGTCGATCACGTCGAGGTCCAGGTGATCCGATCCGCCGGTGTCGAGACGCCAGGCGTCGGTCCAGTCCAGGGCGAATCGGTTTTGGTGCTGCACGGCCGGATCCTGAAGCAGTTCGGCGGTCAGGCCCGGGTCGTTGGCATGGAGCCGGTCCAGCAGTTCGGGTGGGATGGCGCGCACTGTCATCCGTTCCAGGACGGTGAGCTTGGCCGTCTCCCCGCAGGCGGTGCAGAGCGCGAGCAGCCAGACGTCGAGGAGCTTGTGGTTGGCGTTGACACGGAACTTGCCGCTCGCCCGGAGGCGTTGGGACGGGCACGCGTGGCAACGGCGGCGAATGATGGGCAGGCAGGTGGGCACGACGGCCCAGTTTTTGAGCACAGAAGTACACCGGTTTCAGTGAGAAGTCCGCAGCAAAAAGGAGCGCGGCGCACAGGCGCGACGCGCGACAAATCAGCTCTCGGGAGGTCTCACAGGGTGTACAACGGCACGTCCTTGCCTAGACGACCTGGTTGCGCAGCACGGTAACGGCGCACGGCGGCGCCGCTCCACTGGTTTTCGCGTACGCGCCAGGAGCCCGGGTGGCGGGAGGTGCCGACCGGTCGGGTGTCCGCCCCGGTCAGGCGGTCGGCACCGGCAGCACCACACCCTCGGCCGCCGACCGGTGCGCCAGCTCGATCAACTCGACAGTGTGGACGGAGTCCCGGGGGTCCACCGGCATCGGCGCGCCGTCGCGCAGCGCAGCCGCCACCTGGGCGTAGAAGCTCTGGTACGCGCCCGGTTCGGTCGGCACCGGCCGCAGGTCACCGTCGACGCCGAGCAGGCCGTAGCGGTCCGACGGGACCTCGCCCCAGCCCGGCTGGTCCGGTCGGCCACCGTCGTGCAGCGCCGCCTCCTGCACGTCCAGCCCGTAGCTGGTGTAGCCGGCCCGGTCGCCCAGCACCCGCAGGCGCGGCCCGAGTTGAGCGGTCACCGTGCCCATCCACAGGTGCGAGTGCACCCCGTTGGCGTGGGTCAACGCCACGAAGGCGTCGTCGTCGACGGCCGCGCCCGCGCGGCGACGGTCCACCTCCGCGTAGACCCGCTCGACCCGGCCGAACAGCTGCACCGCCTGGTCGACGAGGTGGGCGCCGAGGTCGAAGAGCGCGCCGCCGGCCTCCTCCGGACCGGCGAGCTCCCGCCAGCCCGGCTTGATCGTCGGACGGAACCGCTCGAACCGGGACTCGAAGCGCAGCACCTGCCCCAACTCGCCCTGCTCGACCAGGCGGCGCACGGTCAGAAAGTCGCCGTCCCAGCGCCGGTTCTGGAAGACCGTCAGCGGCACCCCACGCTCGGTCGCCTCGTCGATCAGCACGCGGCCCTCCGCGGCAGTCGGGGAGAGGGGCTTGTCGACGACGACCGGCAGGCCGGCGGCGAGCGCCGCGCGCGCCATCGGCACGTGCTGCCGGTTCGGCGTCGCCACCACGACCAGGTCCAGGGCGTCCGGGGTACGCCACAGCTCGTCGGCGTCGTCGACCAGGCGGGCGTCCGGGAAGTGCTGTCGCGCCTGCTCGCGTCGCTGCGGATCACGGGTCACGATGGCGTCGAGCCGCAGCCCGGGAGTCGCGGCGATCAGCGGCGCGTGGAACACCCTGCCCGCCAGCCCGTACCCCAGCAGACCAACCCGCAGCGCCTTCGCCATGCCGTGCCCCCGTCTCCCTGGTCCGCGCCCTGACCTGGCCCGGTACCGCTGAGAAGAATCTACGCCGGGGGCGGTCGGGCCCGATCTCGGCCCGTCAGCTCACCGGGTCGGCGCGCAGGTAGGTGAGGACCGCGAGCACCCGACGGTTGGTGTCGTCGTTGGGGGGCAGGTCGAGCTTCAGCAGGATGTTGCCGACGTGCTTGCCGACCGCCGCCTCGCTGACGTGCAACCGGCCGGCGATCGACGCGTTGGACCGCCCCTCGGCAAGCAGTGCCAACACCTCGCGTTCCCGGGCGGACAGTGCGGCGAGCGGGTCGCGGGGGCGGTGCAGAAGTTGCCGGACCACGTCCGGGTCGATGGCGGTGCCGCCCCCGGCGACCCGGCGCAGCGTGTCGACGAACTCGGCGACCTCGGCCACCCGGTCCTTGAGCAGGTAGCCGACGCGTTGGCCGTCGCCACTGTCCAGTAGCGCCGCCGCGTACCCGGTCTGCACGTACTGGCTGAGCACCACGACCGGGAGGTCAGGTCGCTCGGTGCGCAGCGTGACGGCCGCGCGCAGCCCGTCGTCGCGGCGGCCCGGCGGCATCCGGATGTCGGTCAGCACCAGGTCCGGTCGGTGGTCGCGGGCCGCAGCCAGCAGGTCCGGTGCGGAGCCGACGGCCGCGCACACAGTGAAGTCGAAGCGGGTCAGCAGTGCGACCAGACCCTCCCGCAGCAGCACCTCGTCCTCGGCGAGCACCACCCGGGTCACCGACGACATGGCAGCTCCACCCGGACCACTGTAGGCCCGCCGGGCGGGCTGGACAGCAGCAGCCGGCCGTCCACGGCGGCGACCCGGTCGGCGAGCCCGGTCAGGCCGGTGCCCCGGGCCGGGTCGGCGCCGCCGTGACCGTCGTCGGTCACCTCGACGACGAGGTCACCGCCGGACCGGGTGAGGCGTACGTCGGCGCGGGTCGCCCGGGCGTGCCGGGCCACGTTGCCCAGCGCCTCGGAGACCACGAAGTAGGCGGTGGTCTCCACGATCTCCGGCAGCTCGTCGTGCAGGTCGGCGTGCACGGCGACCGGGATGGTGGCGGCGTCGGCCAGCTCGCGTACGGCGCCGGCCAGCCCGAGGTCGGTGAGGCTCTGCGGGCGGATGCCGTGCACCAGTTGCCGCAGCATCACCATCAGACCCCGGGCCTGGTCGTGCGCCACGGCGAGTGGTCGGGAGGCCGGGGAGTCCTCGGGTACGTCCAGCCGGGCCAGCCCCAGCTGGAGGGTGAGGCTGGTGAGTCGGGGCTGTGCGCCGTCGTGCAGGTCGCGTTCGATGCGGCGGCGTTCGGCCTCGTACGCGCCGACCAGTCGGGTGCGGGAACGGGTGACCTCGCGCAACGCCGCCGCGTCCACCGGGTGGGCCAGCAACCACCGGGCCACGGCTGCCTGGACGGCGGCGAGCAGACCGATGGCGTACCAGAGCACCGGGATCAGCAACACGCCCACGATGGCGTACGGAATGGCTTCGCCGACGCTGTCGATCGGCTGCCAGATCACCACCGGCTGGTTGGCGTCGCCGGCCAGCCAGGGGCTGGAGATCATTCCGAGGTCGAGCAGCACCAGGACCAGGAACACCCAGTACGCGACCGGCGTGAACCCGCCCAGCCAGAACAGGTACGCCACCTCCCGCCAGGTCGCGGCGCTGCGGTAGCGGGCGACCAGGCCCGGCCACGGCGACGAGGCCAGCGGACGACCGTCGACGAGCCCCACCCGCCACCGCTCGACGACGGCCACCGGGAAGCTCACGAGCGGTGCCAACGCCAACAGGGTGAGGCTGCCGGTCGCCAGGAACAGCATCAGCGCGATGCTCGGCGGTCGGCCGTGCTGTCGGAGCCCGTTGACAGCGGCCAGCAGGGGAGCGCCGATGACCAGCAGCCCGACACCGAGGACACCGGCGATCGGCACGGTGGTCACCAGGTAGGCCAGCGCGCGCCAGGGCCACGCGGAGATCAGCCAGCGGCGGCGGCGTAGCGCCTCGGCCAGGTGCGAAGGGTGTTCCGTGGTCATGCAGCAGACGCTAATCGGGAGCGACCGGGTGCCCCAGCCGTCCAGATCCACTCTTCGGGGTATGCCCAGCACTACCGGCGGACGGGTGTACGGGGCCCGGAAACGGGAAGAACGCGCCGTCGCGCGGCCCGCGTGACCTGTGCCGGCGGCTGGAGAGACATGGGTGCCAGAACCTTCGTGGTGGTCGGCGGGACCAGCGGTCTCGGCCTCGCGGTGGCCCGACTGCTCGTCAACGAGCATCAGGTCGTGGTGTTCGGCAACGTGCCGGCCGAGGTCGCCGCCGCGACCGACGAGCTGGGTTGCGACGGCGCCGTCTGCGACATCTCCTCCTACGAGCAGGTCCGCGACGGGCTTGCCGAAGTGGTCGAGCGCTACGGCACGATCGACGGGGTGGCGGCCTGCGCCTCCATGTGGGCGGGCGGCGACCTGGGAGACCTGTCGGTGGAACACATCCGCCGGGCCGTGGAGATCAACGTTCTGGGCATCACGTACCTGCTGCGGGAGGCGGTGCAGCACCTGCACCGGCAGGGCCACGGCAACGTCGTCTACATCGGCGCGCTGGCGCTGGCGGCGCCCCGGCCCGGCATCCCCGTCTACCGGGCCACCAAGAGCTACGGCAACAGCCTTGTCGATTCGCTGGCCGAGGCCCAGCACAGCAACCGGGTCAAGGTGATGCAGCTGCACCCCGGGCCGATGCCGACGCGGCTACAGGAACGGGTGGGTGCCGAGTTCCTGGACGAGGTGTACGCCATGCCCGAACAGGTCGCCACCGAGGTCGTCCGGTTGCTGCTGCTCGAACCCGACGACCTCTACGTCTCCGGTGAGCGCGTGCTGCGCGCGGACGGGCGGTGGTGACTGCCGCAGCCGGACCCGCCGACCGTCCGGCCTCGGCCTGGGCGCCGCTGCGGACGGCGGTCTACCGCAACCTGTGGCTGGCCCTGCTCGCCGCCAACATCGGCACCTGGATGCAGACCGTCGGCGCGCAGTGGCTGCTGATCAACCACTCCAACGCCGCCACCCTCGTCGCGTTGGTGCAGACCGCCAGTCTGCTGCCGGTGCTGCTGCTGGCGTTGCCCGCCGGGGTGCTGGCCGACAGCTTCGACCGCCGGCACCTGCTGATCGCCGTGCAGCTGTTCCTGGTGGCGGTGGCGGTCGCGTTGACGCTGCTCACCCTGACCGACCGGATGCCGCCCGCGCTGCTGCTCACCCTCACCTTCGCGTTCGGTGTCGGGCAGGCGCTGACCCTGCCGGCCTGGGCGGCGGTGATCCCGGAGCTGGTGCCCCAGGACCAACTCCGGTCGGCGTCCGCGCTCGGGTCGATAAGCGTGAACGTGGCGAGGGCGGTCGGACCCGCGGTGGCCGGCGTGCTGATCGCCCGTACCGGCGTCGCCCCGGTCTTCGGCATCAACGCGGTCGCCTTCGGGATCTTCGCGTACGCGCTGTGGCGCTGGCGGCCCGGCAACGCCCGCGCGGTCGAGGTGCCCGAGCGGTTCACCGCCGCGCTGCGGGCCGGCAGCCGCTACGTACGCCACTCGCCGACAGTCCGCCGGCTGTTGCGCCGTGCGTTGGTCTTCGTGGTCCCGGCCAGCGCGCTGTGGGCGTTGCTGCCGTTGGTGGCCAGCCGCCGGCTGGGGCTGGGCTCCGGCGGGTACGGGGTGCTGTTGGCCGCCCTCGGAATCGGTGCGATCGCGGGTGGTGTGCTGCTGGCCGTGATCCGCAACCGTCTGTCGGCCAACCAGCTTCTGCTCATCGCCGGAGCGTTGTTCACCGTGGCGCTGACCGTGGTCGGCACCGTGCGGGCGGTGCCGTTGGTGCTGCTCGCCCTGCTGCCCGCCGGGATGGCCTGGGTGACGGTACTGGCCAACGTCAACGCCGAGATGCAGATCTTCCTGCCCAGCTGGGTACGGGCTCGGGGCCTGGCCGTCTACCAGGTCTGCTTCGCCGGTGGGCAGGCGGCCGGCGCGCTCATCTGGGGGCTGCTGGCCGACATGGCCGGGCTGTTGTCCGCCTACCTCGTGGCGGCGGCACTGATGCTGGTCGGCACCGTGACGAGTCGGATCTGGCCGCTGCCGAACCTGCGGTCGGTGGACCGCGAACCGGCGGCCTACTGGCCGCAACTGCATCTGGCCCACGAACCGGACCCGTGGGTGGGGCCGGTGCTGGTGACGGTGCAGTACACCGTCCGACCGGAGCGGACCCAGCAGTTCCTGGCGGCGATGGACCTGGTGCGTGGCGCGCGGCAACGGACCGGCGCGATGCGCTGGGGGCTGTTCCGCCCGGCCGAAACGGTGGACCGGTTCGTCGAGGTGTACCTGGTGCCGTCCTGGGACGAGCACCTGCGCCAGCACGGCGGCCGGTTGACAGGTGAGGACCGCGCGGCCGAGCAACGGGCCCGGGAGCTGACCGACGGGGAACCGGAGGTCCGACACCTGGTGCCCGCCGCCGCCGGCCCGACGCTCTCCGACGACAGCGAGGCGCTCTGATCCGGCGTGTGTGCGTCGACGCGGGCGGCGGGACCTGCCGGACGTCAGCGGGCGAGTGCACCGCATGCTGTGCTGATGTCCGGCGTCAGGCCGCCGTCCCCACAGTCGATGTTCGCCGCCGCCCGCCCGGCGAGCTGCCACTGCGTTCCCGACCGCTGGAGGAAGATCTGCGGTTCCGGGAGAGTGTCCGGCGCCCCGGCCGGTACGGCGGTCAGCCGCGCATAGGAATTCCGACAGGCGAAGATCTCGACCCGGGCGATCTGTGCGCCGTCCAACAGCGCCTGGCTGGCCGCCAGCAGCGTGCTGGGCGTACAGCTGGCGTCGGTGTCGATTGGCCGATCCGGCGCGCCGCCACCCACCGCCGGTGACTCGGCGCCGGCGGTGGCCGGACCTGACCCGTCACCGGCGGCGGACCCACCACCGTTGGCCCGGCCTGGCGCGGCGCTCGCGGTCTGCGGGGCGTCGATGGAGGGAGACGGTCCGCCGGTCGGGGGCGCCGCGGACGGGGTGGACCCGGGCGAACTGGCGGCGGGCGCGCCGACCGAGCGCGGCGCGGGTTGGGAGCAGCCCGCCACCGCACACGTCAGGACCATCGCCATCGTCAATGCCACGTCACTGCCTCGAGTTCGCACAGCTGACTCCCTGCCTCGTCGGTCGGGCCGGATTCGCCTTCCGGACCCGCCGACGACGGTAGGAGTCGTGCCTCTGCCGAAGCTGAACCAAACCTTGAATCCGCAGGCGGGGAGGGCCCTCAGGCGGCCGACACGGCCAGGGAGCCGGCGGCGGTCGATCCGGCACAGTCGAAGCCACAGCCGGGGCCGCACGCCCGGTGCCAGCCCGGAGCCTCGGCGGCCTCCCGGGTGCCCAGCCGGGTGAACACGGCCAGGGCGTCCGTCCAGGCGGTGTGGGCCGCCGGCAGGTCGCCGCCCGCCGCCCGGACCAGCCCGATGTCCCGCAGGGTCCGCGCTCGGCCCAGGTCGTGCCCGAGCGCCTGCCATCCGTCGTACGCCAGCTCCAGCACGCGGGCCGCGTCGTCGAGCTGGCCGGCGGCGAGGTGCAGCTCACCGATGGTGCGCTGAACGAGGGCCACGCCCAGCCGGTCGTGCAGCCGCCGGCAGGTGGCCAACGAGCGTTCGAGAGGCCCCCGGGCCCGGTCGATTTTCCCCTGGCGCAGCCAGATCTTGGCCAGCGCCTGCGACGTGTAGCAGGTGATGTGCTCGTCCTGATGCTCCACGATCAGCGCATGTGCGCGAGTGCACCACGCCTCCGCCTCGTCCAGCTCGCCGCGCGCCCGGTGCACCAGGCCGATGGCGCGCGTGGCGATCGCCTCGCCACGCCAGTGGCCGAGCGTGCGGTACCCGCTGATCGCCTCGCCGAGCCGCGTGGTGGCCGCCGTGTCGTCACCCAACTCGCGGTGACAGTGCCCCAGACCGTAGCGGGCGTGCGCGGCGCCGTTCTCGTCGCCGAGCCGGGCCAGCGTCTCGGCGGCCGTCTCCAGCAGCGGGATCGCCTCGTGGTGCCGTCCCACCTCGCGCAGCACCGTGCCGAGACCGTTGCGCGCGGCAGCGGCCCCCGCCTGGTGACCGGCCTCGTCGAAGAGCGTGACCGCGGCGGGAAAGTAGCGCTCCGCCTCGGCGAACCGGTCCTCCTTGTAGCGGAGCAGCCCGATGCCACACTCGATGACGGCCTGCGCGACCCGGTTGCCGGTGCGGCGGGCGACGCCGATCGCCGCCGCGTGGGTACGGTCCCAGCTCACGAAGTCGTTGCGGACCGCGAACGAGGCGAAGACCAGCGCGTCGGCCAACGCGCAGGCGGCGGCGTCCATGTCGAGTTCGGCCGCACGCTCCACCGCCGCGACCAGGCACGCGCCCTCGGCGTCGAGCCAGCCCGGCCGCAGGTGATCCGCTGCCAGCACACAGGACTGGAGGCTGACCGGCATCGGCGGTTGCCGGTACAGCGGCGGCACCGCGTGCGGAAGCCGCTCGCCGAGGCGCTCGCTGAGCCCGGTTGCCGCGGTCAACACCCGGGCCACGGCGGTGTGCAGTTCGGCTGTGCTGTCCTCCTCGACGGCACGCTCGTACGCGTACAGCCGAACCAGATCGTGCATCCGGTAGCGCAGCGTGCGGTGCACCGGGTCCGGGACCACCTCGATCAGCCGGGCGTCGACCAACAGGTCCAGAAGCTCCTCGGTGACGTCCACCGGCTCGCCCAGCAGTGCCGCGCCCAGCCACTCGGCGAAGGTGGGCGCTCCCATGAAGCCGAGCAGGCGGAAGACCCGCCGCGCGGCCGGGTCCAGGCCGTGGTAGCTGACCGCCACGCTGAGCCGGACCGCCAGACCGTCGGCGGTCATCTCGTCGAGCCGGTAGCGCTCGTTGCGCAGCCGGTCGGCGAGACGGGCTATCCGCTGGTGTGGTCGGGCGGTCAGCCGCGCGCCGACGATGCGCAGGGCGAGCGGCAGGCCGGCGCACAGCTCGACCAGCGTCTCGGCCGCCTCCGGCTCGCGAGCGATCCGGTCCGCGCCGATGATCTGTCCTAGCAGGGCCAGTGACTGCTCGGGGGTGAACATCGTGAGCTCGACATGGTGCGCGCCGGGAACAGTGGTCAGCCGGGCCCGACTGGTGGCGATCAGGGCGCAGCCCGAGTCGCCCGGGACCAGCGGACGGACCTCCTCGGCGCTGACGGCCGCGTCGAGGACGATCAGGATCCGTCGTCCGCTGATGGTCGAGCGGTACTCGCCCAGCTTCTCCTCGGTGCTGCGCAGTTGCTGGACGTTCGACACGCCCAGGGCGCGCAGGACCTGATTGAGGACGCTGACCGGGTCGCTGCGCCGGCCGTCAAGTTCCACGAAGATCTGCCCGTCCGGGTAGCTGGCGCGCAGCAGGTGGGCGAGTCGGACGCTGAGCGAGGTCTTGCCGACGCCGCCCGGCCCGGACAAGATCAGCGGTGGCCGTGCGGTGAGCGTCTGCTGCGGCTGGGCCAGGGCGGTCAGCGCCTGCTCGATCTCCGCCTCGCATCCGGTGTGGTCCGGCAACGGGGGCGGTAGCTGGCAGCCACGGCCCGCCCGCCCGGCGTGCGGTATGTCGTCCGGTTGGTCCTGCTCGTCCGGCTCGGTCGCCTCGACCGGCTGTGACGGCGTCACGGCGGGCGGCGGCGTCGGTTCGAGCACGGCCACCGGCCGCCGTACCGACTCGTCGCGCAGGATGCGTTGGTGCAGGAGTTGCAGCTCGCTGCCCGGGTCGACGCCCAACTCGTCGGCGAGCAGGCTGCGGGTACGGGCGTACTGGTCCAGCGCCTCGGCGCGCCGCCCGCTGAGGTGCAGCGCGCGCATCAGGTGCAGCACGAGGGGTTCCGTGAGTGGGTCGCGTTCCAACGCCTGGCTGAGTCGATCGGCCACCGGCCCGGGGCGGCCCTGGCGCAACTCGCTCTCCGCCCACTCCAACAGCGTGCCGAGCGCCTGCTGACGTAGCCGTTCTCGGACCCGGGCGGCCCAGTCGCCGGGCAGACCGTCCAGTGGGTCGCCGCGCCACAATTCGACCGCCTGACGGAGCAGTTGCGCCCGTCGCGGGTCATCCGCGTCGAGTTGCTGGACCTGCTCGCTGAGAGTCCGCAGCTGCCGCAGATCCACCCGGTCATCCGCGGCTTCCAACTGGTATCCGCCCGGTCGCCGGGCCAGCGTGATCGGATGGACGCCCTCCCCGAGCGCGGCCGCGGCGAGCAGCCGGCGGATCCGGGTGATGTAGGTGTAGAGCACCCCTCGGGCGTCCGCCGGTGGCGAGCCATCCCACACCCGGTCGATCAGCACCTCGACCGGTACGCCCCGACCGACGTCGACGGCCAGGGCCGCCAGCACCAGGCGCTGCTTCAGTGGGCCGAGTTCGATCGGCCGGCCGGCCACCTGGATCTGTAACTCGCCAAGTATTCGAAGTTCCACGGCATCGCCCCCGCGCCCGCTGGATTGTCCACATCGCCCGTGAAGAGGGCAGATGTGGCTGTCAAGGATTCGTTCAGCTTCGCTACCGGTCCGGCTGCGAAGGTCTTGCCACAAGCGATCTGGTGCGCCGCCAACGGGTGTGGCCCGTGCAGCCCACGACAGTCGTCCTCTCCCCCATAGGAGCCGCGAGTATCGATTTTCATCGGATGACGCGAAGAGAGCCGCCGGGTCTCGGCAGCCCTCGTGATCTTGCAAGGTTCCCAGCGACTCTAGCCCGCCATCGGTGGTCATCAGTGCCCCCCGAGGTGATGCCAGCCGCTCGTCAGGGCCGCTACCGGTCCGAAAAACACTATTCATCAGGAGGACATCTGCTATGCGAGTCTTCGCAGCACGCTCACAATTGCGGCATCTGACCCGGCTGGTTGCCGGCGTGGCGCTGAGTGTGGCGGTCGTCGGTGCGAGTGGCCTGCTCGCCGTCTCGCCCGCCGAGGCATCGTCGATCAACGGACCCATGACCCGAACCGAGATGCTGGACCGCGCCCAGAACTGGGTCGATCGTGGCATCACGTACAACACGTATGCGAAGGTCAGTGACGCCGAAGGCGCTCACAGTTACCGACGGGACTGCTCCGGCCTCGTCTCGATGGCCTGGCATCTGTCCACGGATTACAACACCGAAGCCTTTCAGGGCAGTAACCCCATGTGGACGAAGTTCAGCAATTGGGACGACTTCCAGCCTGGCGACGCCATGGTTCGCACTGGCCATATGGAGCTTTTCGCGTTTTGGAGGGACAAGAGCGATCACCGCAAGGGTGCTTACGTCTACTCGTTCAACAACTCCGGTGAGACGGTGCAAAACCCTTACGCTCTCACCAATAAGGACGCCAGGGGATTCAACAGCTGGAGCGATCTGACCAGCTACCAACCAATCCGGCGGGTCAACATCGAGGCCGACCCGACGCCCGAGCCGGAGCCGACTCCGGTCGCGGACCCGAACGTGGTGCAGTTGTCGGGGGACTTCAACGGTGACGGTCGTGACGACGCGGCGATGTTGTATGGCTATCGGGATGGTTCGATCGAGTTGTTCACGTCGTTGGCCAATGCCAGTGGTGGGTTCGGGGCGTACTTCGGCAGTTACAAGCTGCCGGCGAATTCGTGGAAGTGGGA
>NZ_JBIALC010000015.1:0-13173 GCF_042873195.1 Micromonospora arida
GAGGGCGTTGACGAGTGGGAGCCGGTGGCGCCGTTCGCGTTGTTGTCGGACGCGGACCGGGCTGCTCTGCCGGACGGCCTGACCGACGCCTACCCCGCCGCGCAGACCCAACTCGGCATGCTCGTCGAGCTGGCCACCAGCGGAGCCCGGGCGGCCTACCACAGCGTCATCGCCCACCAGGTCCGCGACGGGCGACCGCTCTCGGCCGACGCGCTGCGGGCCGCCGTCGCGACGGTCGTCGCCCGGCACGAGATCCTGCGCACATCGTTCGACCTGACCGGCTACTCGGTGCCGATGCAGCTCGTCCACGCCGAGGTGACCCCGCAGGTGACCGTGGTGGACGGTCGCGACGTGCCGGCCGATGAGCAGGTGCGACTCTTCGAGGAGTTCGTCGCGACCGAGCGGGGCACCCCCTTCGACCTGGCTGTCGCGCCACTGCTGCGCGTCGCCGCGCACCAGGACGGCGACGCGAGTTGGTGGCTGAGCTTCACCATCTGCCACGCGGTCACCGAGGGCTGGAGCAGCGCACAACTGCTCGCCGAACTGCTGGCCGTCTACGCCGACCTGGCCGACGGGCGGAGCCCCACCGAAACCGAACAGCCGGTGGTGCGGTACGCCGACTTCATCGCCGCCGAGCTGTCCGCGCTGGCGTCCGACCAGGACCGGGACTACTGGCGCACGGTGGTCGACGGGCGCAACCCCTTCGTGCTCCCCGCGGGCTGGGGTGAGCCGGGCGATCCGACGGCCATCTCGACGACCGTCGACGTCACCGACCTGGACGAGGCCGTCACACGGTTCGCCTCCGGAGCCGGCGTCTCGGTCAAGGCGGCGCTGCACGCGGCGCACCTGAAGGTGCTCAGCCAACTCACCACCGAGCAGAGCTTCCACGCCGGGCTGGTCTGCGACGCCCGGCCCGAGGTGCTCGGGGCCGACCGGGTGCAGGGCATGTATCTCAACACTTTGCCGTTCGGCTACGAGCGCACCGCCCGGACGTGGCGCGACCTGGTGACGGCAGTCTTCGACCAGGAGGTCGACCTCTGGCCCCACCGGCGGCTCCCGCTGGCGGAGATCCAGCGTGGCAGCGGTCAGCGGCTGCTGCGGGTGCTCTTCAACTACCAGGACTTCTCCCGCGCCGGGCAGTCGGCGACCATGACCGGCACCGAGCCGGTCGTCGTCGGCAGCGCCGGCGACGGCGCCACCGAGTTCGAGCTGTCGGTCTTCGCGCACCGGGGCAACTACCAGCTATCCAGCCGCAGCGACGTGCTCTCCCGAGCAAATCTGGAGCGGCTGGCCGGCATGTACCGGGCTGTGCTGGCGGCGATGGTCGCCGACCCGGCCGGTGACGCGCAGGCTGTCCACCTGCCCGGTGGCGAGCGGGAGCGGCTGCTGGGCGTGGTCGACACCGGCGTCGAGGAGCCGGTGACCGCCACGGTGGTCGAGCTGTTCCAGGCTCGGGTGGCCGCCGCACCCGACGCGGTAGCGGTGGTCGCCGGCCCGACCCGACTGACGTACGCGCAGGTAGACGCACAGGCCAACCGGCTCGCCGGGCACCTGCGGGCCGGCGGTGTGGGCAGGGGCGCGGTGGTCGGTGTCTGCCTGGATCGAGGTGCGGACCTGGTGCCCGCCCTGCTCGGCGTGCTCAAGGCCGGTGCCGCCTACCTGCCGCTGGACCCGACCCAGCCGGCCGAGCGCATCGCGTACCTGCTCGCCGACGCAGCCGCCGGGACGGTGGTCGCCACGGGTGCCCACGTCGACGCGCTCGCCGGTTACGACGGGCATCTGGTGCTGCTCGACCGCACCGACCTGACCGGCCACCCGGAGACCGACCCGGCCCCGGTGAACGACGCCGGCGACCCGCTCTACGTCATCTACACGTCCGGCTCGACAGGCCGCCCGAAGGGTGTCTGCGTCAGCCACGCCAACGTGCTGCGGCTGCTCGACAGCGCGCAGGAGCACTACGCCACCGACGAGACCGACGTGGTCGCGCTGTTCCACTCGTACGCCTTTGACGTCTCGGTGTGGGAGTTGTGGGGTGCGCTGCTGCATGGCAGCCGACTGGTGGTGGTGCCGCCAGCGGTGGCCCGGGTGCCGGAGGATCTGCTCGACCTGCTGGTGGAGCAGGAGGTGACTCTGTTGGCCCAGACCCCCACGGCCTTCCGGGGACTGGTTCGGCTGGCCGCCGACGGCGACCAGCGGCTGCGGCGACTGGTGCTGCGCGCGGTCGTCCTGGCCGGCGAGCGGCTGGACTTCGCCGAACTCGCCCCGTGGGTCGATCGGCTCGGACTGGCCCGGATCGCCCTCGTCAACATGTACGGGATCACCGAGACCACTGTCTACTCCAGCTATCACCGGGTCACCCGCGCCGACCTCGCTGCCGGGGTGGGCAGCCGGATCGGGCGTCCGCTGGCCGGTCTGCGCATGTACGTACTCGACCAGCAGGGGCACCCGACGCCGCTCGGTGTGCCCGGCGAGATCCACCTGGCCGGACACGGCGTGGCCCTGGGCTATCTGAACCAACCGGCGCTGACCGCCCAGCGGTTCCTGCCCGACCCCTACGGCCCTGCCGGCAGCCGGATGTACCGCACCGGCGACCTGGGGATCCGCCTACCCGACGGCAGCGTGGAGTTCCTCGGACGGCTCGACGACCAGGTCAAGCTTCGCGGCTACCGGATCGAGTTGGGCGAGGTGGAGTCGGCGCTGGCCGCGCTGCCGGCGGTCGCCGAGGCTGCGGTCGTCCTGCGCGAGGACACCGCCGGCGATCCACGACTGGTCGGATACCTGGCCGGAGCGTCCGGGCAGCGGCCGAGCACGGGCGAGCTGCGCGCGGCGCTGGCCCGCACGCTGCCGGACTACATGATTCCGTCGGCCTTCGTGACGCTGGACCAGCTGCCCCGCAACAACAGCGGCAAGCTCGACCGGCGCGCGCTGCCCGCGCCGCAGGACGGCGATCCCGGCGACGGGCGGGCCATGGTCGGTCCGCGTACCGCGTTGGAGGAACGGGTCGCCGGGATCTGGGCGCAGGTGCTGGGCCTGCCGGCGGTGGGCGTCGAGGACGGCTTCTTCGAGCTGGGTGGCCACTCGATCAAGGCGCTGGTGCTGGCCAGCACGCTGCGGACGGCCGGCTTCGACGTCTCGGTCGCGGACGTGATGGACCTGCAAACCGTTTCCCGGCTGTGCGCCGCGCTGGTCGACCGCACCGGACCGGTGCACGTCGACCGCCCGGTGGAGCCGCTCGAGCTGGTGTCCGCGCCGGACCGGGCCTTGCTTCCGGACGGCCTCACGGACGCGTACCCGCTGTCCCAGGTGCAGCTCGGCATGCTGCTGGAGATGCTGGCCGACAACGGCTGGAACCACTACCACAACGTGACGTCCTTCCTCGTCCGCGAGGACGACCCGCTGGACCTGGCGACGCTGCGCGAGGCGGTGAACCTCGTGGTGAACCGGCACGAGGTTCTGCGCTCCTCGGTGGACCCGACCGGCTACTCGGTGCCGATGCAGCTGGTGCATCCCGCCGTGCGGGTGCCGGTCGTGTCGCACGACCTGCGCGGGTTGTCCGAGGAGGACCGGGAGGCCGAGCTGCGCCGCCTCGTCGCCGTGGAGTACGCGTCGCCGTTCGACGTCGAGCGGGCACCGCTGCTGCGGTTCGCCGCCTGCCGGGAGACCGACCGGAGTTGGCGGTTGGTGCTGACGATCTGCCACGTGGTCGTCGAGGGCTGGAGCCTGCACGCGCTGGTCGCGGAGATCCTCGACCGCTACCGCTCGATGCGCGTCGGTGTCGGGCCTGAACCGGAGCCCCTGCCGGAGGTGCGGTTCGCCGACTTCATCGCAGGGGAACGTCGCGCCCTGGAGTCTCCGGTGGACCGACGGTACTGGCAGGACCTGATGGAGCGGTGCGTGAAGTTCACCTTCCCCACCGGCTGGCTGCCCACGTCGCCGCCGCCGACGCGTACCGCCCACACCGTCCGGGTGCCGTTCCGCGACCTGGAACCAGGGCTTCGCGCGCTGGCCTCCAGCGCGCGCGTCTCGCTCAAGGCGGTGCTGCACGCCGCGCACCTGACGGTGCTCGGCCAGCTTAGCGACGAGCCCCGGTTCTACAGCGGCCTGGTCTGCCACACCCGGCCGGACATGCCGGGCAGCGAGCGGGTGTACGCCATGTCGCTGAACACGCTGCCGTTCCCGTACGAGCGCGACTGCGCCACCTGGACCGAACTGGTCCGCCGGGTGCACGCCACGGAGGTCGAAATGTGGCCGCACCGGCGCTACCCCGCGCCGGCGATCCGACCGGCGGTTTCCGGCACCCGCCTGCTCGACGTCTACTTCAGCTACCTCGACTTCAACGAGGTGGTCGGTGAGCACGTCGAGGCGGGCCCCCGGTACGCCGCCGCCAGCTCGGAGTTCGCCCTGGCCGTCTCGGCGGTCGCCGGGCACCTGGAGCTGAGCAGCGACAGCGACCACCTGGAGCGGGCCGAGGTCGAGCGGTTGGCCGCGATGTACCGGCTCGTGCTCGACGCGATGGTGGCGGACCCGGACGGCGACGCCCGCGCGGTCCGGCTGCCCGAGGCGGAACGGCACAACGTGCTGGTGGGCTGGGTCGAGGCGACCGACGGCAACGCGCCGGAGCCCGGCATGGTGCCCGACCTGGTGCGGGACAGGGCCGCCATAGCGGGCGACACCGAGGCGGTCGGCGAGCTGAGCTACGCCGGCCTCGACGCGGCGGCGAACCGCCTCGGCTGGCACCTGCGGGAGCGGGGCGTCGGGCCGGAGCGGGTGGTGGGAGTGCTGCTCGACCGGGGTGTCGACCTCGTCACGACCCTGCTGGGCATCTGGCGGGCGGGCGGGGCGTACCTGCCGATCGACCCGTCGTACCCGGCAGCGCGGATCGCGTCCATGCTCACCCAGGCCGGGGCCACCGTCGTGGTCACCAGCACCGCCTACGTCGACCGGTTCACCGGCGTCGACCGGGTGCTGCTGGACGTCGACGCGGGGCCGATCGCGGCCCGCCCCGACGACCAGCCGCCCGGCCGCACCGACCCGGACCAGCTCGCGTACGTGATCTTCACGTCGGGGTCGACGGGACGGCCCAACGGTGTGCAGGTCAGCCACCGCAGCCTGGCCGGCTACCTGAACTGGGCGGTGGACGAACTCGTCGCCGACCGGGTGGGTGGCGCGGCACTGTTCTCGTCGGTCGCCTTCGACATGGTGGTGACCACCATCTGGGCGCCGCTGGTCGCCGGGCAGCGGCTGTGGCTGATGCCGACCGACGCCGGGCTGGACGAACTCGGCCCGCGGCTGGCCGCGGCGGGGCCGTTCAGCTTCGTCAAGCTGACCCCGAGTCATCTGGACCTGCTCGCCGGGCAGTTGTCGAGCGAGCAGGCAGCCGCGCTGACCCCGGTGCTGGTGCTGGGCGGCGAGGCGCTCACCGCGCGGACCTGCGCGCGATGGCAGAAACTCGCACCACGGACCGTGCTGCTCAACGAGTACGGACCGACCGAGGCGACGGTCGCCGTCAGCCGTTACCCGGTGACCGGCGCGCTCACCGGCCAGGTCGCGCCGGTCGGCCGGCCGCTCAGCGGGATGCGTACCTATGTGCTGGACGCTCGGCTGAATCCGGTGCCTGTCGGCGCGGTCGGCGAGGTCTACCTCGGTGGACCGCAACTGGCTCGGGGGTACGCCGGACGGCCCGAACACACGGCCGCCCGGTTCGTGCCCGACCCGTACGGGCCGGCGGGCTCCCGGCTGTACCGCACCGGTGACCGCGGCCGTTGGTTGCCGGACGGGCAACTCGACCTGCTCGGCCGGGTCGACGATCAGGTGAAGATCCGTGGGCACCGGGTGGAGCCGGGCGAGATCCGCGCGGTGCTCCTCGAACACTCCGCCGTACGCGACGCGGCGGTGGTGGCCCGCCCGGCTCCGGGCGGGGGCAACCAGCTGATCGCGTACCACGTGGGTGGTGCCGACGACCTGGCCGGGCACTGCGCCCGGCGGCTGCCCGCGGCCCTGGTCCCGGCGGCCTTCGTGCCGGTCGACGCCATCGCGCTCAATCCCAACGGCAAGGTGGACCTGCGGGCGTTGCCGGCGGTGCCACTGCGGACGGAGGCGGAGATCGCCGCGCCGCAGGGTCCGGCCGAGACGATCCTCGCCGGGATCTGGGCCGAGGTGCTGGACGTGCCCAGGGTCGGTCGTCAGGACCGGTTCTTCGCCCTGGGCGGGCATTCACTGCTGGTGGTGCCCGTGGTCACCGCGGCCCGGCAGGCCGGCCTCCCGCTCACCCTGCAACAGGCGATGATGGACCAACCGCTGGCGGACCTCGCCGCCGCGCTCACCGTGGCCGTCACGGCCCCGGGGGCCGGTGCGGCGCGAGCCGTGGCGCTGCCCCGGATCGCGCCGTTGTCCCGGGTCGCTCCGCTGCTCGCCGAGGCGCGGGTGCCCGGCGCGTCGCTGGCCGTGCTCGCGGACGGCGAGTTGGTGCAGGTCCTTGCTGTCGGGCACTGCACGGCGGGCGGTGACGCCCCGGTGACCCCGGAGACCATCTTCCAGGTGGGCTCGGTCAGCAAGCTGGTCGCGGCGGTGGGTGCGCTGGCTCTGGTCGACAGGGGAGCACTCCAGCTCGACGCGGACGTCAACGCGTACCTCAAGGGGTGGCAGTTGCCCGCCGACCGGCCGGTGACCCTGCGGCAACTGCTCGGCCACGTTGCCGGCCTGACGTCGACGGGCAGCAGCGGACATCCGCGCGGAGGCCCGGTACCGCCGCTGTCGGACCTGCTGCTCGGCCGTGGCGTGCCCACCGAACCGGTGCGGGCGCTCGACGCGCCCGACCCGGTCGCGGTGGAGCGCAACAGCCACTTCGTGGTGATCCAGCAGCTCATGGAGGACGTCACCGCGACACCCTTCGCCGACCTGATGGCCGAGCTGGTCTTCGCACCACTGGGGATGACCGGCAGCAGCTTCGACCAGAGCTTCCCGGAGACGTCCGGCCGGCCGGTGGCAGCCGGGCACGACGAACGGGGCGAGCCACACCCACACGGTTGGGAGGTGCGTGCGGACCTGGCGGCAGCCGGCCTCTGGACCACCGCTACCGACCTGGCCGCGCTGACCAGGGAGATCCAGACCGCCTATCGGGGTGATCCGGCCCTGCTCAGCCAGGAAACGGTGAGGGCACAACTGACCGCAGGCCCGGGCGGCGTCTTCGGGCTCGGCTGCATGGTGGACCGCATCGAGGGGAGCGCCGGAACGCACGTGGAGTTCACCCACCGGGGCCACATCGCCGGCTACCGGGCGCTGGTCACCGGTCGGGTTCCGGACGGGGCCGGGCTGGTGCTGCTGACCAACGGCGAGGCCGGCGACGAGGTCATGTCGCTGCTCTTGTCGAACACCGCACGGACGGAGGACATGTGATGACGACCTTTCCGAGCGTCTCCGCTACGGTCACCGACCCCACCGTCCAGCAGGTGCGGCACCTGGTGTCGATCCGCGACCTGACCGATGCGGACCTCTACTCGATCGTCGCCCGGGGCGCCGCGTTCGCCGCCGGGGAGTGCGGGAACCCGCTCGCCGGGCAGGTCGCCGGGGTCTACTTCCTCAAGACCTCGACGCGTACCCGGACCGCCTTCACCAGCGCCGCACTGCGGCTCGGCGCCGGCGTGATCCAGTACGGCCCGCAGGACCTGCAGACCAACACCGGGGAGACCAGCGAGGACACCGGCCGGGTGCTGTCCGGCATGCTCGACGTGCTGGTCGCCCGCACCGCCGGTGACCCGGCCGAGTTGCGGGCCTGGTCTGCCCAGAATCGGATGACGGTGATCAACGCGATGAGCGCCGAGGAGCACCCCACCCAGGCGCTGACAGACCTGACCACGTTGCTGCGGCAGTTCGGCCGGATCGAGGGGTTGCGCCTGCTCTACCTGGGGGAGGCCAACAACACGGCCACCGCCCTCGCCCTGGCGCTCACTCGCTTTCCGGGCGTTGAACTGGAACTGCGCACCCCGCCCGGTTACGGCCTGCCCGCCCAGATCCTGGCCGACGCCACCCGGCAGGCCGAGATCAGTGGGGCGAGCATCGTCCAGCGGTGCCACATGTCCGACCTGCCGGGCGATCTCGACGCCATCTACACCACCCGCTGGCAGACCACCGGCACCGTGAAGCCGGACCCGGACTGGCGACAGGTCTTCGCCCCGTTCCGGGTCGAGCAGGAACTCTGGCGGCACAGCCCGAACGCGGTGTTCCTGCATGACCTGCCGGCGCATCGCGGCGAGGAGGTGACCTCGGAGGTGCTCGACGGGCCGGCGAGCATCGCCTTCGGTCAGGCGGAGAACAAGCTCTACAGCGCGATGGCGGTGCTGGAGTGGTGCCGATCGCACGCGGGTGGGACGACGCGGTGACGGTCACCGAGCCGCCGGGCAGGCCCGCCCGCCGCGCGGCGAGGCTCACCCGCAACCGGGACTTCCTGTTGCTCTGGACCGGTTCGGGGCTCTCCGCGCTCGGTGCCCGGGCCACCTCCATCGGCTACACCCTGCTGGTCTACTGGTCGACCGGTTCGGCCACCGCGGCCAGCCTCGTCACCTTCGCCGCGCTGCTGCCGAACCTCGTCGCCCAGCTGCCGGCTGGCGCGCTCGTCGACAGGTGGAACCGGCGTACGACGATGCTGATCTGCACCGCCGGCCGCGTTCTCGGAGCCGGCAGCGTGGCGGCGGTGGTGCTGCTCGACGCGGTGCGGTTGCCGCACCTGATGGTGGTCGCGTTCCTGGAGGCCACCCTCGGCATCTGCTACGCGTTGGCGGAACGAGCCGCGGTGTGTGCCGTGGTGCCCCGCGACCAACTGGGCGCGGCGCTGGCGGCCAACGAGTCGCGGGCCAATGCCGCCAGCATCCTGGGCCAGCCGACCGGCACCGTGCTCTACGCCGTGGCCCGGTTCGCGCCGTTCCTGTTCGCCACCGCCGTGCACCTGGTGTCGCTGGTGACCCTGCTGTTCGTCCGGCGGGACCTACGGGCGCCCCGGTCGTCGGACGGCTCGGCAGGCGGGCTGATCGCCCAGATCAGGGAAGGTGTCGCCTTCATCTGGGGCAAGCTCTACCTGCGTCGGGCGCTGTGCCTCTTCGCGGCCAGCAACATTCTCTTCCAGATCCTCGGCCTCGGTCTGGTGGTGCTGGTCAAGGACCGGGACGGCACGCCCGCGACGGTCGGTCTGCTGTTGGCGGTCAACAGCGTCTTCGGCATGGCGGGCGCGATGACCAGCAACGCCTTCCTGCGCCGGTGGGGCATCCGCCGGATGATGATCGGCATCCACCTGGCGTGGGCGGTGCTGATGCCGCTGCTGGTCGTGGCACCCGGGCTGGTTGCGGTCAGTGTCCTCCTGGCGCTGATCAACTACGGTGCCGGGATCGGCAACGTGGCCGGGGTGCTGTATCTGCTGAGGACGACACCCGACGAGCTGCGCGGCCGGGCCGGCTCGATCTTCACGCTGCTCTCCTCCGGTGCCAACTCGATCGGCGCGCTGCTCGCGGGCTTCCTGCTGGACGCCGTACGCATCGAGGTGGCGTTGGCCGTCGTGGGCGCGACGATGGTGGTGATCGCGGTGTTCGCGGTGCTGGCTTTCGGCACCCGTACCGCCGCGCAGGCGGAACGGGCCGAGGCAGCTGCCGAGCGGGCCGACGCCGAGCGGGCCGACGCCGAGCGGGCCGACGCCGAGCTGGCGGCGACGGCAGCCGGTCGCGGCCCGCATGGCTGAGCCCGGCGACGATATCGAGGAAATATGGCCGCCCACGTCAGGCTGCCCGGCACAGGACCGACCCTGGCGTGGAGGAGACCGACCGATGAGCGAGCACGGCACGTGGCAGCCGCACGAGATCACACCCAGCAGCGCCGGATGCGCGGCCACCGTTGACGGGCTGATCGGCCATCTGCGGGAGCTGGACCTGACGGCGTTACTCACCACCGAGAAGGCGCTGGTGTTCCGGGGCTTCGGCGTCGAGCCGGGCGCGCTGGACCCGGTGATGGACATGGTGCTGCCCAACCGGCTCGCCTACGTGCATGGCAACTCGCCACGTACCAAGGTCGGCCGCAACGTCTACACCTCGACCGAGTACCCAGCGCCGTACACCATCTCCATGCACAACGAACTGTCGTACGCGGCGCACTGGCCAGCCCGCCTGCTGTTCTACTGCCAGCTCGCCGCGCCGACCGGCGGCGCCACCCCGGTCGTCGACGCCAACCTCTGGCTGGAGTCCCTCGACCCGGAGGTCCGCGCCGCCTTCGCGGGCGGGGTGTGCTACCAGCAGAACCTGCACGACGGCCTGGGGCTGGGCAAGAGCTGGCAGCAGACCTTCGAGACCGAGGACCAGGCGGAGGTCGAGGCGTTCCTCGACGGCGCCGGGGCGACCTGGAAGTGGACCTCCGACGGGCTGCGGGTGAGCCAGGTCCGCCCATCCACCACCCGGCACCCCGTAACGGGGGTGGAGGTGTGGTTCAACCAGAGCGACCAGTGGCACCCGGCCGCTCTGGACGACGAGGTCGCTCGGGTGATGACCCAGGTGATGACGCAGGACGAACTGCCCCAGTCGGTCACCTTCGCCGACGGCAGCCCGATCCCCGACGAGTACGTGTTCCAGATCCGCGACCGGGGGCTGGAGGCGGCGATCGACGTGGACTGGCGCGTCGGTGACCTGCTGTTGATCGACAACGTGCTGGTGGCGCACGGTCGGCGCCCCTACACCGGGAGCCGCCGCATCCTCGTGGCGATGTCGGACTGACCGGGCATCGGCTGGCGGGAGGAGAAACGTGGAGATGACAGGGGCCGGGGTGCGTGGCCGGTGGCTGCGGACCTTCCGCCGAGCTGAGCGGTCCGACCTGCGCCTGGTCTGCTTCCCGCACGCCGGTGGGAACGCCAACGTGTTCCAACCCTGGGCGGGCCTGCTTGACGGCGCCACCGATCTGCTGGCGGTCTGCTACCCGGGCCGGCAGGACCGGCTGCTGGAGCCCTGCGTGGATCAGATGGACGTGCTCGCCGAACGGATCAGTGACGTGCTCGTGCCGTACCTGGACCGGCCGATCGCGTTCTTCGGCCACAGCATGGGCGCGTCGGTGGCGTACGAGGTCACCCTGGTCCTGGAGTCCCGCTACGGGTTCACGCCGAGCGTGCTCTTCGTCTCGGGACACGGCGCGCCGCACATCTCCCGGGTCGAACTCGACCCGGATCTCGCCGACGACGAATATCTGCTCGGCCGGATCGGCGCCCTGGGTGAGGTCGATCCGGTGCTGCTGCGGTCACCGAAGCTCCGCGAGCTGATCATGCCCTCGCTCCGGGGGGACCTGCGGATGCTCTACCGCCACCTGCCGCGCGAACCGGCGAAGGTCCGCGCCCCGATCGCCGCCTACCTGGGGACCGAGGACCCGACATGCACCACGTCGACGGTGCGGGCCTGGGGGGAGTTGACCACCGGCGGCTTCGAGTTGGCGACGTTCCCCGGTGACCACTTCTATCTCGTGCCGGAACAGGAGCAGGTGGTTGCCGCGGTGACCGCCCGCCTGGGCTGACCGACGGACCACGCCCCAAGGGACGGTCGCGGGAACCGTGGCCAGAGGAGAGGGCGGTGGGGCCGCTCGGTGGCTCTGTGGTGTCCGGGTCACCGTCGGATCAAGCCGAGTTGGGTTGCGGTGGCGATGGCGGCGGTGCGTGAGTCGACGCCGAGTTTGGTGTATATGCGGGCGAGGTGGGATTTGACGGTGCCTTCGGTGAGGTGCAGGCGGACACCGACGGCGTGGTTGGACAGGCCTTCGGCGACCAGGGTGAGGACTTCGGTTTCGCGGGGGGTCAGGGTGGTGCTGGGGTCGCGTAGCCGGTTCATGAGCCGGTCGGCGACGGCCGGGGCGAGGGTGGTTCGGCCGACCGCGGCGGTGCGGACGGCGGCGGCGAGGTCTTCGGGTGGGGCGTCTTTGAGTAGGTAACCGGTGGCGCCAGCTGCGATGGCGGGCAGGGTGTCGGCGTCGGTGTCGTAGGTGGTGACGATCAGTACGCGGGGGGCGCCGGGTCGGGCGGTGATAGCGGCGGTGGCCTGGGCACCGTTCATGCCTTTACCGAACTGCAGGTCCATGAGCACGACGTCGATGTCGCCTTGGCCGGCGCGGGCCACGGCGTCCTCGGCGGTGGCGGCTTGGGCCACGACTTCGATGCCGGGTTCGGTTTCCAGTACGGCGCGTAGACCGGCACGGACGATGGGGTGGTCGTCGGCCAGCAGCAGGCGGATGGGGACGTCGGTCATGAGGTCGCCTTGACGGGGTGGTCGCTCGAGCAGGCGAGTGGCAGTTGGGCGGCCAGAGCGGTGCCGTGGCCCGGGACAGACTCGAGGGTGAGAGTGCCGCCGAGGGCCAGGACGCGGGCGCGCATCGCGGGCAGGCCGTATCCGCCGCTGCCTGCTTCGGGTGCGGGAAGTCGGTGCGGGTCAAAGCCGTGTCCGTCGTCGACGATGTCCACGGCGACGTGATCACCGAGGTAACTGAGGGTGACGTCGGCGGTGGTGGCCTCGGCGTGGCGCACGGTGTTCGCGAGGGCGGACTGGGCGATACGCAGTAAGGCTGTGTCGTACGCGGCCGGCAGCGGCCGGGGATCGCCGGTGAGGTGGAAACGCGCGGTGAGGCGGTGGCGGGTGCTGGTGGTGGCGCACAGCTGTTCCAGGGCGCCGGCCAGAGTGGTGTCGTCGAGGGCGGGCGGGGTGAGCGCGGCGACGAAGCGGCGGGCCTCGGCCAGGTTGTCGACGGCGGCCTGGCGGGCCTGCCCGAGGTGGTGGGCGGCTTTGTGCGGGGTGTCGGGAAGAGCGCGTTCGGCAGCCCGTAGCAGTAGTTGGATGCTGGTGAAGCCCTGGGCGAGGGTGTCGTGGACCTCACGGGCGAGGCGTTCGCGTTCGGCGAGGACACCGGCGGTGTGCTGTGCGGCGGCGAGGTCGGCGCGGGTCGCGGTGAGTTCCCCAATCAGCCTTCGGCGGTGTTCACTCTCGCGGTACAAGCTCTGGTATCCCCACACCACCGCGACCGCCACGGCGGCGCCGAGGGTCGGGCCGATCGCCGCCGTCGGGCTGAACGAGCCCTGGTGGGCGGCGAAACCGATGACAGCCGCCACTGTGGTGGTCACTACGGCGGTCAGGCCGGCGCGGCGTGACAGCAGGTGCAGCTGGAGGAAATACA
>NZ_JBIALC010000015.1:13181-174724 GCF_042873195.1 Micromonospora arida
GGGGGGGCGCCCACCAGGTGGGGGCTGGCACCGCCGGGGCCGCGGGCCCCCCCGGCCCCCCCCCCCCCCCCCCCCCCCCCCCGGGCGGGGGGGGGGGGGGGGCCCGCCCCCCCCCCCCCCCGCCGGCCAGGGCGAGCAGGCCGACGGTGAGCAGGTGCAGGCACCAGGTCAGCGTGCGGGTGGCGGGCGTCAGCACCGCAGCGGTGGTCTTCACAGTTCTTCCAGCCTAAGCGGCGATTCCCGCGCGATGCCTCCATCGAAAGTTAGAGCCGGCGTGCAGCCTTTCGACCCGCCACATGCTGTCCTGCGCCAGAAGCAGACCCAGGGGGTCAGCGGCGACGGTAGAGGCCTACCGAAGTTCACCTTCACAAAGGCGGGTCAAAGCGATGTTCGTCGCCTGGAGAGATCTGAAGTTCGCCAAAGGGCGCTTCGCCCTGATGGGGACCGTTATCGTGCTGATCACTCTGTTGGTCGGGCTGCTGTCCGGGTTGACCGCCGGCCTCGGTCAGCAGAATGTCTCAGCGATCACCGGCCTACCGGCCGACATGATCGCGTTCGCAGCGCCCGGCAAGGGCGAGAAGCCGTCATTCGCCAACTCCACCATCGCGGAGAAGCAATGGCAGCAGTGGGCGACTACCCCGGGCGTGAAGCGGGCGCAGCCGCTGGGCATCACCACCACCAAGGCCACCGCCGGCACCAGAAGCACCGCGGTGTCCGCCTTCGGCGTCCAGCCGGGGTCGACCCTCGCAACGGCCACCGACCAGATCGGCGAGCACGCGGCCGTGCTGTCCGTGACCGCCGCCGAGAATCTTGGTGTCGCCCGGGGCGACACCTTCACCCTGGCAGGGCAGCAGGTGAGCGTCGCCGCCGTCAGCGGTGACGCCTCCTACAGCCACACCCCCGTCATCTGGACCAGCCTGGACCTGTGGCAGAAGCTCGCCCCGGCGACCGACGCCAACGACGGCCCCACCGCCACCGTCATCGCCCTGAACATCACCTCCGGCGCCGATGTTCAGGCCGCCGACGCCGCCGCGGGCACCAGGACGGTCTCCACGGCTGACTCACTGTCCGCAATCGGCTCCTACACCTCCGAAAACGGCTCACTGCAGCTCATGCGCGGCTTCCTGTTCGCGATTTCCGCCCTGGTCATCGGCGCCTTCTTCACCGTCTGGACCATCCAGCGCAGCGGCGACGTCGCCGTCCTCAAGGCGCTGGGTGCATCCACCGCGAACCTGCTCAAGGACGCCCTCGGCCAAGCCGTGGTCCTGCTGACCGGCGGAACCCTGCTCGGCACCGCCCTGGCCGCCGGCCTCGGCGCGCTTGTCGCCGGCGCGGCCGTGCCGTTCCTGCTCACTCCCACCACCATCCTCGTCCCGGCCGCCGTGATGATCGCGCTCGGCGCGCTCGGCGCCGCCCTGTCCATCCGCCGCATCACCTCCGTCGACCCACTGACCGCCCTGGGGAGCGCCCGATGAGCCTGCACCTGCACGACGTCACCCTCACCTACCCCGACGGCGATACCCGCCTGACCGCCCTCGACCAGGTAACCCTGACCGTGCCCAAGGGCAGCCTGACCGCCGTCGTCGGACCGTCCGGATCCGGCAAGTCCAGCCTGCTCGCCGTCGCCGCCACCCTCATCACTCCGGACTCCGGCACCGTTACCATCGACGGCACCACCACCAGCGGCATGACCCACGGCGAACTCACCACCCTGCGCCGCAACAAGATCGGCATCGTGTTCCAGCAGCCCAATCTGCTGCCATCGCTCACCGCGGCCGAACAGCTCCAGGTCATGGCACAACTCGACGGCCGCTCCCCGGCCAAGGCCCGCAGCCGGGCGATGCAACTCCTCGACTCCGTCGGCCTCGCCGCACAGGCAGCCCGGCGCCCCCACCAGTTGTCCGGCGGCCAACGACAACGCATCAACATCGCCCGCGCACTGATGAACGACCCCACCGTGCTGCTGGTCGACGAACCCACCAGCGCTCTGGACCACGAACGAGGCGCCACCATCATCGACCTCATCACCCGCCTCACCCACCAGCAGGCCACCGCCACCGTTCTCGTCACCCACGACCGGACCCACCTCACCGCGGTCGACCAGATCACCAAGGTCCAGGACGGCCGACTCACCATGTCGGCGCTGACGCGGGGAGCGCGCGCTTAGACAGCCACGCGGACGGTAAGAACTGGTGGGAACCATCCGTTGTCGCTCCGCTATCGCGTTATTCCGTAGGCCACCGAACCGGTCCTCACGGTGAGCCGACCCTTGAAGCACGACGAGCCTCGAGTCGTACGCCTCAACCCGGCGGACCGGCCTGGCATCCTCCGCGGTCAATGGCTCACTGTTGGGTCCCCAAGCCGACCCGGCCTCGTCTCGAACTCGTTGCAACCCGCGGGGTTCGAATACTCAGGAGGGCTGAGTATTCGTCATCAGGTGGCCGGCTCGACCGACCCCTAGTGTTGCCGCGTGGTGACATTCCTGCGTCGGTGGACCCTGCGGGCCGCGAGCTTCGCCCTGACCTGGCTCTACACCCTCTACCGGATCCATCCGGCGGTGTGGCGGCTCACGGCACGTCAGTACCGTCCCTACATGGGCCGCTTCGCCCGGCTACACGCCTGGATGACCTGCCAGTTCGCCGCGATCGACGTGCCCGCGTACGGCGCCTTTCTCCGCCGCCACCACTGGCGGTTCCGCTGGTTCGATCTGTCGTCCTACCCGCCCACCGACAAGCGGTCGTACGTGCAGGCGTACCCGGAGGCGCAGCGTTGTCGGCACGGGCAGATCGAGATCGCCGGCAGCGTGGTCGACGAGTCGTCGGGCTCGTCCGGCCAGCCGTTCAACTGGATCCGCAGCCGCCGCGAGCTGCGCTCGGTGCACAAGAACCTGGCCGGCTACGCGACAATGGTGTTCCCGTCCGAGCGGCGCTTCGTCATCAACGCGTACTCGATGGGCGCCTGGGCCACCGGGACCAATACCGGCATCGCCATGTCGGCGATCGCGATGGTCAAGAACACGGGGCCCGACCTGCGGAAGATCGTCGACACTCTGTTGTACTTCGGCCCCGGCTTCGACTACATCGTCACCGCCTACCCACCGTTCCTCAAGCACCTGCGCGACAAGCTCGACGCCGATGACTTCCCCTGGGCCGAATACCGCATCAGCGGACTGGTCGGCGGTGAGGGGATGACCGAAGCGCTGCGCGACTACCTGGAGGAGCGCTTCGTCAAGGTGCGTTCCGGCTACGGGGCCAGCGACCTCACCATCGGCATGGCCGGGGAGAGCGACTTCAGCGTCTGGGTCCGCCGACAGCTGCGTACCGACGCCGCGCTGCGGACCGCGCTGCTCGGCGCCGACGAGCACCGGCTGCCGATGGTCTTCCAGTACAACCCGCTGGAGACCTACCTGGAGACCACAGCGGACCACGAGGTGCTCTGCACGATCAACTCCACGGCGGTGCTCAATCCCCGAGTCCGCTACAACATCGGCGACGAGGGCCGGCTGATCTCGTACCCGGATGTCCTGGCCGCGATCGCCGACCCCGCGGCGCGGGCCGCCGCGGACCGTGCCTGGCAAGTCGACCGGATGCGTCTACCACTGCTGTTCCTCTACGGCCGCAAGGACAGCACAATCTCCTATATGGGCGCCAACATCTACCCGCAGGACGTCGAATACGGGCTCTACGCGGGCAATCCCCAGGCGCACCTGCTGCAGAGCTTCTGCCTGGCGGTGACCGAGCAGGCCGACCTGGAGAGCCGGCCGGTGGTCAACCTACAACTCCGCGAGGGCCTGGCGCTCGACCCGGTGCAGCGGCGAACCCTCACCGACACCTGCCGCGCGGGGGTGTTGCGCCACCTCGCCGAGGTCAGCCGGGACTTCGCCGAATCCCTCGCCGAGGACCCGTCCGCGGCGGACCTGCGGGTGGAGGTCCACGAGTACGGCACCGGCCCGTTCGCCGACGCGGCGTCCAGAATCAAGAACGTCTACCTGGTGAAGGGCGCGCCGGCATGAGGACCACCGACTTCTCCGCCGCGCCCGCAGTGGGCCAGGCGACAGCCATGTTCGTCGGCGCCACCCGTTACCGGGGGCCGCGCTCGATCATCACGCTCACCCGGACCTGGATCCGAATGGTCCGGCAGATGAGACGGATGGACGGATACCGCTGGCACACCGTCTACTACCAGTTCCCGTTCACGCTCGGCACCATCGCCTTCTTCAGCGACCGTGACGCGCTCCTGACGTTCGCCCGCAGCCGCCATCACCGGGACCTCATGTGCTGGGTGACCGATCACGGCACGAAGAACGCGACAGGCGGCTACATCCGCCTCTACAACGCCGAGCCCGAGGGCTACAGCAACGGCATCTGGCGCGCCGAGTCCGACGTCATGGCACACATACCTACGTTCACGCCGCTCTCGCGTGAGACGTCCGGGCCGCCGGTGCACCGCGCATGAGAGTGGACCCCGTTCAGTCGCGGGCTGACCTGCGCGCATTCGTCGACTTTCCGCTCCGGCTCCACCCGACCGACCGGTACGTACCCCTGGTGTCCTCGGTCATCGCGGCCCACCGGGACGCCGCCGAGCTGTTCGTGGTCCGCGACCGACGCGGCGAGGTCGTGGGACGCACCAGCATGCACCGCAGCTCGCCCCTCGACGACAAGATCGGCCCACGACAACTGTTCGGGCACACCGAGTTCGTCGACGACGACGATGTCTTCACCGCCATCATGGACGCGGTTGCGACCCAGGCCGGCGGTCGACACCTGTTCGGGCCGGTGGCCCTGCTGCCCAACCAGACCGGCGGGGTGATCACCTCCGGCTTCGCCGACCGTGGCTTCGTGGACTCGGCGTGGAACCCCCCCTACTACCCCAAAATGTACGAGCGGCACGGCTTCCACCGTCGCTTCGAGGCCGACACCTGGCTGGTCGACCTCGACGGTACGGCCCCGGCTGCTCGGCCCGCAGCCGGTGCTCCGGCCGGAACCGACCACGGTTTCACCTTCGACGATGCTCGGATGGCCGCCGAACGGCTCGTCATCCGGCACGGCTCCCGGTGGCACCTGCGCAGCCAACTGCCGATCCTGCGCCGGATGCTCAACGCGAGCTTCGCGCAGTTGGGCTACTACACCGAGATCTCCGCCGAGCAACTGGCGGAGCAGACCGACGGCCTGGCGTTCCTACTCGACGAGGCGCTGCTGCTCTGGCTGGAGAAGGCCGGCCGACCCGTCGCGTTCGTCGTCACCGTGCCGGACATCTCCGACTACCTGATGAGCGTCGGCGGTCGGCTCGGCGTACTCAATCAGCTCCGGCTTCTCGCCACCCGCGGCCGGTACCGGCGGGACGCGGTCCTCATCATCAAGGGCACCGTTCCCGATGAGCAGGGCAACGGGTACCTGACGCTGCTGTCCCGGGAGTTGCATCGCAACCTCGCCCGCAACGGCTACCGGACGCTGCGCAGCACCTTCGTCGAGCGGGCGAACGTCGCTTCGGCCGCTCAGTACCGGCGCGCGGGTGGGCGGCCACTGCACGGGTACACCTTCTACGAGCGAGGAACAGCGGTGTGAGTTGGGTCGAGCAGTTGCGGGCTACCGAGGCGATCTGCCGCCGGGCACCAAGCGCACACAACACGCAGCCGTGGCGACCGGAATACCACACCGATGAGATCACCATCGACGTTGATCCCGCGCGCCGCCTTCCCGACTCCGACCCGACCGGGCGTGACCTGACCCTCGGTATCGGCGCGTTCGTCGAGACATGCCTCATCGTCTCCGCCGAACTCGGCCTCACCGTCACCGTGGCACCCGGTCCACGACTGGTCCCCGCGGCGGACAGGTACGCGACTCCGTTCACGATCGCCGACATCGAGGTCCGCCGGGTCGCCCGTGGTCCATATGCACCCGGGTACGTCGACGACGCCGTCCTCGCCGATCTCGAGCCGGGTATCGCGCACGTCCCGACCCGAGATCTCGTATCGGACCTGGCCGTCGCCGACCGGTGGATGTTCCGCACACCTGCCGTCGCCGTCGAGTTGCGGGACTGGCTGCGTCTCAGTCCACGCCATCCGCGATATCACCTCGACGGACTCACGGACCGGGCGCTCAGCCTGTCCCGGACCGAGGCGCGTGTCCTGTCCGCCGCGCTGCGCGCGTACCCGGTCACCCGCCGACTGGGCCTGCCGGCGCTGCTGGCCGCCAGCGGCCGCGGCCTGTTGCGCTACGACGGCAGCGTCCTGGTCCTCCTCGCCGCCGACGGCGACGACCAGATCACCTCAGGCCGACGTCTGCTGCGTACGTGGCTGGCTCTCGCCCGGCACGGCCTGGCGGTCCATCCGCTCAGCCAGCTCATCGACTGCCCCGCGACCGCCGGTCGGCTCGCCGAGCGGGTCGCCGGCCAACCGCTCGCCGTGTTTCGCGTCGGCCGACCCCGCATCGCCCCGGTCCGGTCGGCCCGCCGCGGCGAGCGATAGATCACTACGATCGCTAGCCTCGCGCGAGCTTCAAAATCGTGCCGAGTGTCATCGACGGTGGGACAAAGGGTCGTGTTGCCCCTCGGGCACGAATGATTTGCCCACGGTGTGCGCTGAGATCGACTGCAGCGCGCACCGTTTGCGTTTCGGTCTGGTAGGTGAGTCGGAGTCCGAGTTGCCGGTAGACCTCGGCTTTGTCGCCGTGGCGGCCTGCCGGCACCGCGCCGGACGCGCCCGGTTCTCAGCCGGTCTGATGCGAGAGCGTCACGGCGATCGCTGGACCGAACGCGACACTGAGCAGATAGGCAAGGTTGAACAGGCCCAGGGCTTCGGCCTTGTGAGAGCCGGGCACGACGCCGGTCGCTCGCAGGGCGAGTACGCCCTGGCCGGTCGCGGCGGCAAGGGACGCGAGTGCCATTGCCACCAGCAGTAGCGGCACGGCGGAGGCGACCGCAGCCAGCAGCGGTGCGGCGACGGCTCCGCCGAGCAGTGCGGCGGCCGTCACGCGGTGTGGCACCCGCACGGACGCCGCGATCAGGAACCCCGAGCAGAGGCCACCGAGCAGGTACGGCGCCAGCAGCACGACCCCGCTCCGCGTGCTGTCCCAGCCCGCGTGCTCTCGCAGCAGATCTGGGGCGGCGTAGAGCAGGGTGAAGTTCACCAGGCCCACAGTGAAAACCAGCACGCACGCCGTGAGGAACCGGCCGTTACGCGCCACTGCGGCGGGCAGAAAGCCGTCAGGGCGAACGTTCGTCCGGACCACGAGCAACACCAGCAGCGCGACGGTGACCGGGCCGGCCACCAGCGGACGGTGCGGAGTGAGAACTGCCGCGGTGACCAGCATGGCAAGGAGAGCCATGCCGAGCGCATCGAACGACGCCGGCACCGCGTCCGACGGTGTGGCGTCGCGGCGGGCCGCAGGCACGGCGGCCACCGCCAGCAAAGGCAACGCCAGCACCGCCTGCCACGAAAGGAGTTCGGCTACCAGTGCACCGGTCAGCGGACCGGTGGCCCCCACGACCGCCAGCGACGCGGCGACCACCCCCATCCGCCGAGGGGAGTCGGCCAGTTTCATGGCCGTCACACTGAGGCCGGCGGACCCCAGTGCCTGCACCGCCGCGCCAGCCACCAACGCCGGCAGTGTCGGCACCAGCACGAGGAGGATCGTCCCTGCGGCCAGCAGCGCGGCCGAGGCGGTCAGGGCCGTCCGTACGCCGCGGCGGGCCAGTAGCGCCGCCAGCAGTGGCGTACCCAACGCGATCCCCCAGCCGAAGGCGGTCACGCCGGCCGCCGCGGCCCGTTCCCCGGTGCCCGTCGCGCGTGCCAGCTCGTCGAGCAGCAGGGCCGGCGCGGCGATCCCGTACGACAGCGGACCGGCCAGCAGGGCCAGCCAGGGCGTGGCCACCCGTCGTGGTGCGACCTGCCCGTGACCGTTGGCGGTTCGGGGCCGCTGTAGGTAATCCATGTCATTCCTCCGGTGTCGGCTCGGTTCAGCCTCGCCGGGGTCGCTTACCGCCGACTGCTCGTCGACTGACGTTCGCCTCCGTGGCGTCGGCGCCGCGTCCCGGTGAGCGGGCCGACTGTCGTTCGACGTTTCGCGGGTGGGACAGCCGACTGGCTAGTGTGAAGCGGTGAGGTTCGGGGTGCTGGGCGAGATCGCGGTGTGGACGCCCGACGGCGAACCCGTCGCCGTACCCGGCCTGAAGGTTCGGGCTCTCCTGGCTGACCTGCTGGTCCATGAGGGGCATCCGGTGTCCTCCGATCGGCTCATCGAGGATCTCTGGGGTGACCGGGCGCCGGGCAACCCGCTCGGTGCGCTCCAGGCCAAGGTGTCGCAGTTGCGTCGCGCGCTGGAGTCGGGTGAGGCGGGTGGCCGTGCGCTTGTCGAGTCCGGTGATGCCGGCTACCGGCTGCGTACTTCGCCGGAATCGGTCGACGCTGGCCGCTTCGCGGCTCTGTTGGCGCGTTCGCGGGCGCAGCGGGAGCCAGTTGGCCGGGCCGCGGAGCTGACGGAGGCCCTGTCGCTGTGGCGTGGCTCCCCGTACGCCGACTTTGGTGACGAGCGATTCGTCCGTCAGGCGGTCGAGCGGCTCGACGACCAGCGCCTGGCGGCGTTGGAGGAGTTGGCCGAGGCCCGGCTCGATCTCGGTGAGCATCACCTGCTCGCCGGTGAGCTGGCCGACCTGGTCACCCGTCACCCGTGGCGCGAGCGGCTACGGGCCGCGCACCTGCGCGCCCTGTACGGCTCGGGACGCCAGCGTGAAGCCCTGTCCGCCTACGAGCAGTTCCGTCGGCAGATGCGTGATGAACTCGGCATCGATCCCGGCCAGGAGTTGGCCGAGCTGCATCGGGCGATTCTGCGCCAGGACCGCGCGCTGCAGCCGCCGGCACCGCCGTCGTCTCCGGTCCGAACCAACCTGCCGGCGCCTCTGTCACCTGGTCCGTACGGCGGATTGATCGGGCGTGACGAGGCCGTCGAGGCGGTACGGGAGCGGCTGACGAACGGGCGGCTGGTGACCCTTACCGGAATGGGTGGGGTGGGTAAGAGCAGGTTGGCGCTCGAGGCCGCTCGTCTGCTGGCCGACACGTTCCCCGCCGGAGTGTGGCTCGTCGAGCTGGCGGGCCAGCCGCACCGCGACGGCCAAGCGACCTCTACAGAGGTTGTCGACGTGGTGGCGGCGACTCTTGAGATCCGCGACGACGCCCCGGCCGGTCTGCCCGGTGATCGGCCAGGTGAGCCGATGGATCGGCTGCTCGCCGCACTGCGGGACCGGCGGATGCTGCTGCTGCTCGATAACTGCGACCATGCGGTGACGCCCATCGCTGAATTGACCGAGAGTCTTCTCGGCGCTGCGGCCGACCTGCGCATCCTGGCGACGAGCCGTGAACCGCTCGGGATCCCAGGCGAGGTCGTCTTGCCGGTGCCGCCGCTGGAGCTGCCGGAGCCGGGAGCGACCGCGGAACAGATCGCCGGTGCCCCGGCGGTTCGGCTCTTCGAGATCCGTGCCCGCGCCGTTGAGCCGGGCTTCATCGTCGATCAGCGGAACACGGACACGATCGCCACCATCTGCCGGCGTCTCGATGGCGTACCGCTGGCATTGGAACTGGCCGCGTCCCGGCTGCCCGTTCTCGACCCGGGCGAGTTGGCGGCACGGCTCGACGATCGCTTCCGACTGCTGTCATCCGGTCGGCGTACCGCGCCTCCTCGTCAACAGGGGCTTCGCGCCATGATCGACTGGAGTTGGGAGTTGCTGTCGCCCGGCGAACGGACGGTGCTGCGCCGGCTGGCGGTCTTCGCCGACGGCGCCACCCTGGCTACCGCCGAGCAGGTATGCGCGGGCGGACAGGTGGCGTCCGACGAGGTCCTCGATGCGCTGGCACGATTGATCGACCGATCGCTGGTCCTGACGCGCCACGGCGAGAGTCCACGACGCTATCGGCTCCCGGAGACGGTGGCTGCCTACGGTCTCGAACAGCTCGACAGCGCCGGCGAACTCCTGGCGACCCGTCGCCGTCACGCCGCGTGTTTCGTCCGTCTCGCCGAGCAGGCCGCAGGGCGGCTACGGGGTCATGACCAGAGTCGCGCGCTACGGGAACTCGATGCCGAAAATGCCAACCTGCGGGCGGCACTCGACGTCGCCGCCACCGACGGTCAGCCTCGCGTGGGCCTGACGCTCGCGACCTCGTTGGCCTGGTACCGGCTGCTCCGGGGTCGGCTCGGAGAGATGCGCCGGTCGCTGCGAACGGCGTTGGACATCGTCCCCAGAAGTGCGGACGACGTCGCACCGGACGCCCTGCGGCGACGTGCGGATATGTGGCTGACCGCCCTGGCCACCCGTGACGGCGACCCGAACGCTCCCCGGCAACGGATCCTGGAATGCCATCAGGACGCCGACGGGCCGGAGAAGGCGTTCGTGCAGTGGTTGTTCGCCTCCATGATGCTCGGTTCCGGAGACCCGGGTGAGGCTGCCGCCCTGGTCGACGCGGCGCTGACGACGTTCCGCGCCAACGGCGACCAGTGGGGCATCGCGGCCGCCTGCGCCACTCGGGCGGACCTCGCGCTCGTACACCGCAGCGACCTGCCCGGTGTGCTGCGTGACTGCGAGACCAGCCGGACGTTGTTCGTGCAACTGGGCGACTGCTGGGGGCAGGTGCATCCGACGAGCCTGTTGGGCACCCTGGCCGAGATCAACGGCGACTACGACAGCGCAGCCATGCGGTACCGGGAGGCGTTGCGCATCGCCGAACATCTGCGGCTGTGGACGTCGGTGTCCCGGCAGCTGGCGTGCATCGGACGGATCGCCCTGTTGCGCGGCGACCTCGACGAGGCGGCCGCCTGCCACGACCGCGCGCTACAGGTCGCGCGGGAACAGTCGAGCCGGTCCGCCGCCGCCTTCGCCGGCACAGGCCTGGCGATGATCGCTCGCCGCCGGGGTGACCTCGACGCCGCCGAGACCCAGCAGCGGGACCTACTCGACTGGAACCGGCACGCCGGTTACCTGCCCGGCTACGCGCTTGCGCTTGCCGAGTTGGGATTCATCGCGGAGCACCGCGACGATGCGGTCCTCGCCGAGCGCCACCACCGCGAGTCGCTCGACGCGGCCCACGCCACCGGGGATCCCAGGGCTGTCGCCCTGGCCCTTGAGGGCCTGGCCGGGGCGACCAGCCTCGGCGGTGACCATCGACTCGCCGCACGGCTGCTCGGCGCGGCCCGCACGCTTCGCGCGGGCGCCGGAACGCCGTTGCCCCCCCGGTGAGCAGCATGACGTCCAGCGCATCACCTCTCGCCTCCGCACGGCGCTCGGCAGCGAGGAACTCGCTGCCGAGATGAGCCACGGCGCACAGCTCGACCTGGGCAAAGAGGATTTCAGCGGCATCGGTAAGGGGATGGTCAGCGAACGGTAAGCCTGCTCGGCACGGTTGACCGAGAACCGAGCCGACCCAGGAGGTAACCGTGCAGACCGCTGCCAGGATCGCCGTCATCTACTACTCCGCCACCGGCACTGTGCACCGGCTCGCGCAGGCATTCAGCGACGGAGCGGCCGACGCCGGCGCGGAGGTCCGCTTGCGCCGGGTGGCGGAGTTGGCACCGGATCAGGTCGTCGATGCCAGGCCGCAGTGGCGGGCCCACCTCGACGCCACCGCCGATGTTGCGCTCGCCACCCTGGACGACCTGCGGTGGGCGGACGGGTACGCCTTCGGCACACCGACACGTTTTGGCAACGTCTGCTCTCAACTGCGCCAATTCATCGACACCACGACCGCCCCCTGGCAGGCAGAGGAACTGGCCGACAAACCGGCGACCGGCTTCACGGCCAGTTACGAGGAGCACGGCGGCCAAGAGTCGACCCTGCTCAGCCTTTACCAGACGTTCCACCATTGGGGGGCGGTCATCCTGCCCACGGGCTACCTGAACTACGACACCGCGCACGCCGCCGGCGGGAACCCGTACGGCGTCAGCCTCGTGGAGAGCCGCGCCGGCCGGGATCCGGAGTACGCCAGAGCGGTCCTCGAGACGGCCCGCTTCCAGGGCGCACGCCTCACCCGCCTGACAGCCGCCGTCCGCGCGGAGAGCCCACCTCGGGTAGAAGCCCGGCGACGAGCGGTACGGCATCCGGGGCGAGATCACGAGTAGTCGCCTCCGGGCGACGGATGCCCGTTTCCCGCCACCTGACGCATCGAATCACCGAGTAGAAACGAGAGAAATCATGCTGACAACAACCACCGCGGATCCGACCGAACAGGCCGGCCGGGTGACAGTGCTCGGTCTCGGCGAGATGGGCTCGGCGATCGCCAAGACGTTCATCGATCGTGGATACCGTACGACGGTCTGGAACCGGACCGTGAGCAAGGCCCTGCCGATGGTCGACTCCGGCGCCACGGCTGCCGCGAGCGCTGCGGAGGCTGCGGCGGCCAGCCCGCTCGTCGTGGTGTGTCTGCTCGACGGCGCGGCGGTCGACGAGGTGCTCGCTTCCGTGGACGCCGCAGTCGCGGGCAAGGTCTTGGTCAACCTGACCAGTGGCTCTCCCCACCAGGCACGGGCCAACGATCGCTGGGCGAGAGATCGCGGGGCCACGTACCTCGATGGCAAGATCATGGGAGATGCGGCAGACGTCGGTACGCCGCACGTCATGTTGTCGTTCAGTGGTCCCCGCAAGGCCTTCGATGCGCACGGGTCGACGCTGGGGGAGTTGGGCACGGTCACCTACCACGGGGAAGAAGCCGGCTTGGCCGCCGTTGAGTTCATGGCGCAGGTCGCGATGGGCTACGAGATCCTCATCGGGTTCCTGCACACCCTGAGGCTGGTGCAGGCAGAAGGAGTCGACGTAGCGGAGTTCGCCGAGCGTGCCGCCAGCTCCGTCGCCGCGCTGCCCCCGCTGTTGGCCTCGATCGGCAACGCGGTCAAGGCCGGCGAATACCCGCCGGATCTCGGCCCGCTCAACGTCCAGGCCGCCCTGATGGACGACATGATCAGCCATCGGGAATCCATTGGCGTGGAAGCCGTGCGGATGCGAGAGGTCAGGGACCTGATGAACCGCCGGATCGCTGACGGCTTCGGCGCTCAGGGGTTCTCGAGCTTGTTCGAGCTGCTGACAAAGCCCTGACGGCGGTCTCTCGGCACCCGTTCTGAGACGTTGACTGGAGTTGGGCGCGTGCCATCCGGCATGCGCCCAGCGCCCGGTCGTCACGAATGGCTCGACAAGGCCGTAGGCCTGCTGGAATGCGTCCGCCGGCCCAACCTCGGCCTTGCCTGAACCACCTTGCGGGCCTCATCCGCCGCCACCGTGACCAGCGCAGGTTCCGACGGCGGCGTCTCTTGTCCAGGCCGGTGAACCGCGCTCACACCCGCATCCGCGCCATCGGTGAAAGCGCCAATGCCACCCTCAAACCGGGAAGGTCCTGACGAAACTACGCTGCTGACCACGCCTCGCCACCGCGATCGTGCACTCCATCCTCGTCCTTTGTGAACGGACTCACTGGACCGGGACGAAGGTGGCGGCCAACACCCGCCAGTTGTCGTCCTCACGCACCCAGAGTCGGGTGTAGCGCAACCGCGCGGACACAGCGGCACCGCTCTTAACGGCATCCACCGCAGCGACCATGCGAGTCACCCCGGTCTGGCCGTCTTCCTGGATGTCGAGTGACTCCTCCACCAGGCTGGTGATTCGCAGTGCACCGGAGCGGTAGCCGGCCAGGTCGTCTTCCTTCGTAAAGACCGTGCCGTCCGGTCCGGCACCCACGACCTGCGGGTGCAGTAGCGCGTCGAGGGACTCGACGTCAGCGGCGCGCTGGGCGGCTTGAAGTTGCCGTTCCGCGGTGAGGAGATCCATCCACCGATCCTCCGCAGCTGGCCCCAACAAGACAAGCGGGTTCGCTCGCGGCAGAACGGCGACGTCAGCCCGGTAGTGGCGTGAGCCTCTCCTCAGATGCCCGAATCAGTGAAACCGCACGACTGGTCCGTGCACCGCAGTACCGGCCCACTCTCGTTGCAGATGTCGTCGGCGGTCGCGGCGCGCGGCCGCGCCGTCCGAGGACCGCCCGGACCGATGGGATGCGCTCAGGGCTCCTGCTTCGCTTCAGCCCGGTGGTGGCTCAGCAGTCGACTGAGCAGCCGCCGCAGCTCCGCGCGCTCGTTTCCGGACAATGGCGCAAGCAGATCGTTCTGGATGTCGAGGACCTGCTCGTCGAGCCAGCGCAGCCGCTGGCGGCCGGCTGGCGTGACGGTGATGACGTTGCGCCGCCGGTCGGCCTGGTCAGGCGTGCGCTCCACCAGTCCGGTCTGGGCCAGCTCATTGATCGTCGCCACGATGTCGCTGACGTGGATGCCGCTTCGCCGCCCCAGCGCGGCCTGGCTGGCCGGACCAAACTCGTCCAGCGAGGCCAGCACCCGGTAGTGGTAGCCCCGCGCGCCGGCCCGGGCGAACCCGTCCGCGACCAGCCGCCCCGCGTGAGCGGCGGTCTGCGTCATCAACCAGCTGGTGAGTCCGCTGAGTCGAGCCGGCGTCTCGTCCTGGACGGATGGATCCACGGACCCATCCTACCAGTCTGTTGGTGACACCTACGATTTGATACCGTTGGTCGACCAAACGTTGGGCTAACCAATGAATGAGCTGATCGCGAGGTGACGAACCATGAGCGAGGCCACCCACACCCTCGACATGACCATGATGTTCGCGGTGCACGACGCCCTGCGCCGAGACCTGGCCCAGCTGGCCCGGGTCTCCGCCACCACCGACGACGATCCACGGCAGATCCTGCGTGCGGCGGTCGGCTGGGAGATGTTCAAGTCGTTCCTCCGGGTGCACCACACCTCCGAGGACGTCGCGGTCTGGGGCCCGATGGAGACCCGGCTGGCCGACCAGCCGGACAGGGCACTGCTCGACGCCATGGAGGCGGAACACGCGGCAATCGATCCGCTGCTCGACGCCGTGGACGCCGCCATCGCCGACCGGGAGTCCGGGCCGCAGCGCCTCGGCGACGTCGTCGACGCCCTCTATCTGAGCGTCACCGGGCACCTGCGGCACGAGGAGGACGAGGGCCTGCGCCTCGTCGAGTCGGTGCTCACCCCGCGGCAGTGGGCGGCGTTCGGTCAGGACCACCGGAACCGCGTCGGCGCGGACTCCCCGCGTTACCTGCCCTGGCTGCTCCAGGGAGCGTCGCCGGAGACCGTCGCCGCCATCCTCGGCCGTATGCCGGAGGAGATCAAGAGGGCGTACGCCACCGAGTGGCGGGCCGAGTACCTCGACGTCCGCCCCTGGAACCCCCGCATTCGCTGATCCGCAAACGCCGACTCTGGAGAAAATCAATGCCTGTCTACGAAGAATCGAAGGCCTCGCTGGCGGTGGCGCCGGAAACGGGCCCACCACCACGACTCGGCCTCGCACTGCTGGTCATCGCGGCCGCCCAGCTGATGCTCGTGCTGGACAACACGATTACGAACGTGGCCCTGCCGAGCATTCAGCGGGCACTGGGGATGGCCACCGCCGACCTCAACTGGGTGATCACCGCGTACGCGCTCGCCTTCGGCGGTCTCCTGCTAGCCGGTGGCCGAGCCGGTGACCTGTTCGGTCGACGGCGGGTCTTCCGGATCGGCCTGGTCCTGTTCACCGTCGCCTCACTGCTGGGTGGCTTCGCCTGGTCCGGCACCGTCCTCATCGCCGCCCGGGTGCTGCAGGGCGTCGGCGCCGCCATCGCGGCGCCTACCGCGCTGTCGCTGCTGGCCACGACGTTCCCCGCCGGGCCGGCACGGAACAAGGCGCTGGGTGTCTACGGGGCGATGGGCGGCCTGGGCTCGGTGGTCGGCCTCCTGCTCGGCGGCGCCCTCACCCAGTACGTCAGCTGGCGGTGGGTCCTGTTCGTCAACGTGCCCATCGCCGTGCTCGTGCTGCTCGGCACGTCGGTGCTGCCACGAGGAGAGCGCGAGCGTGGTCGGGCGGACCTCTCCGGTGCCGCCACCGCCACCGCCGGGCTCGCCGCACTGGTGTTCGCCATCAACCACGCGGCCCTGCACGGCTGGCGTGACACCGTCACCCTGGGCTTTCTGATCGCTGCCGCGGTCCTGCTGATCGCTTTCGTCCTCGTCCAGCGCTCCGCAGCGGCGCCCATGCTGCCCGGCCGGATCCTCAGCGACCGGGCACGGACCGGCGCGTACGTCACCATGTTCCTGGTAGGCGGCGGCATGTTCGCCCTGTTCTATTTCCTCACTCTCTATATGCAGGTGGTCAAGGGCTACCCCCCGATGCGGACCGGCCTGGCCTACCTGCCGTTCACCGTCGGCATCGCGGTGGCGGCTGGCGGCGTCGGTCCCCAGTTGCTGTCCCGGCTGACGGCCCGCGCCCTGACGGTGGGCGGCCTGGTGCTGGCGGCCATCGGCATGGGCTGGTTCGGGGCGCTCAGCCCGACGTCGAGCGCCCTTGCCGCGCTGCTGCCAGCTCAGCTGGTCGCCGGCTTCGGATTGGGACTTACCTTCGTGGCCACCACAGTGGTCGCGATCAACGGGGTGACTCCGCAGGACACCGGTATCGCCTCTGGCGTGGTCAACACCAGTCAACAGATCGGCGGCGCACTCGGCCTTGCGCTGCTCAGCGGCGTGGCCGCCGCAGTGACCGCTGCCCAGCCCTCGGGCACCGCCCTCCCGGACGCACTGACCAGCGGGTACGTCGACGGGCTGCTGCTCGGCGGAGCGGTCTTCCTGGTGGCCGCGATCGTCGCGGCCGTGACGATGAACGCACGCGTGGTGGCATCGCACTGACACCACGCGGCTGCCGCCCGGTTTCCCTCTGCCGGGCGGCAGCTCCGCTGGTGAGGGCGGGCTCGCCCTTCTGCCGGTCAACATGTCACCCGGTGGTGGCCAACTCGTCTTCGGAGACCGTCGCACTGGTCGTCCGACGGATGGCGACGGTGACGAGCAACGCGGCGGTCGTCAGCGCCACACCGAACCAGAGGGCGCTGTCGACGCCAAGACTGTCGGCGAACCATCCACCAAACAGCGCGCCCAGCGCGATGGACGTGTTGTAGCCCATGGTGTTGATGGACATGGCTGCCTCGAACTTCCCGGGTGCGGCGCCGAGCATCAGGTTGATCTGGCACAGGTTCGCGGCGCCGAAGGACGCTCCCCAGAGGGCAACGGCGAGGATCAGTCCGGGCCGTGTGTGCCCGATGGTGAGCAGCAGCAACATCGCCGTCACGAGTCCTGCACAGGCAAGGACGAAGCTGACCCAGAGATTCTTGGTCACCGTGTGGCCGGCGATGAAGTTGCCGGCCGTACCGCCGATGCCGTAGATCACGAGCAACACGGTGATGAAGGCGGCCGACGCCGACGCCTGTTCCTCCGCGAAGGGCCGGATGTAGGTGTACGCGCCGAAATGGCCGAGCACGTACAGCGTCACGGCGACCATCACCAGGCGCAGTTGCGGGTACTGGAAAGGGAGTCGGAAGACATCCCGGACCGGGACGGCGTTCTGCGAGGGCAGCGAGGGAATGGCCACGGTGACCGCGAGGAACATCAGCGCGCTGAGGCCGGCCCAGATGAGGAATGTGGCTCGCCAGTTGGTGAGGCTTTCCAGGAAGGTGCCGAGTGGAATACCCACCACGGCGGCGATCGAGATGCCGGACAGCGCGACCGCCGAGGCTCGGGGGGCGAGACGTCCAGGTACGAGGCGCATCGCCATGCTCACACCGATGGCCCAGAAGACGCCATTGGCGAATCCCATGACGAGCCGGGTGGTGAGGACCAGGGCGAAGTTCGGTGCGGCGGCGGTGAGCAGGTTACCCAACGCCAGGATCGCCAGGAGTACCGACAGCAGGATGCGCCGGTTGATGCGCCTGGTCCACGCGACGATGAACGGCACGCCGAGCCCGGCGGAGATGCCGTACAGGGTGACCATCAATCCGGCGACGCCCGCGGACACATCCAGGTTCGCGCTCACCGGGGTGAGCAGGCCGACGGGCATCAGTTCGGTGGTGACGAAGGTGAACAGGCTGGCGGTGATGACGGCTACACCCAGCCATGACCTCAGGGTCGAGTACGGGTGCTCATCGATTGTGGTCATGTCTTCTTTCTTGTCGGGAGGGGACAGCGGTCGGCGATGGCGCGTGTGAAATCGGCCGGCTTCCGCTGATGGCTGGCGACGGCGAAGTTGGTCCGCGGTGCTGGAGGTTTCGGCCGGACAACGGCCGCGCCGTGCCGGTTCTACTCGAAGCTTCACCCGAATGGATCAATGAGTCCAACACATGCTTGTCACCTCATCGATCGTGAAAGAAGATGGATCTGTGGAGCTACAGCAGATGCGCTACGTGATCGCGGTCGCCGAGACGAGCAGCTTCACCCGGGCCGCCGAGCGCTGCCTGGTGGTGCAGTCCGCGCTCAGTCACCAGATCGCGCGCCTGGAACGGGAACTGGGCGCGAAGCTCTTCGAGCGCACCAGCCGACGTGTCCGGTTGACCCAAGCCGGCGCCGCGTTCCTGCCAGCCGCCCGTCAGTGCGTAGACGCCGCAGAGCGGGCTTCCGCCGAGGTCGCGGGGGTCGTCGGTGAGGTACGCGGACGGCTCGTGATCGGCCTGATCTCCACCGTCGCCGCAGTCGACCTTCCCGGCGTCCTGCGAGACTTCCGTCAGCGGTACCCCTCCGTACGCATCAACCTCTGTGCGGGTGCCAGCGAGGAACTCATCGAGCAGGTCAAGCAGGGCAGCGTCGAGGCGGCCTTTCTCGGCCTCCCCACCACCGCGCGACCCGAAGGCGTCAACGCTCGAGAGCTCGCCCGCGACCGGCTCGTCGCCGTGGTCGCCCCGGACCATCCCCTCGCCGCCGAGTCAGCGGTCAGCCTGCGTCGGCTCTCCACCGAAGTTTTCGTCGACCTGCCGGCCAAGACCGCCGGGCGAATCCAGTCCGATCAGGCATTCGCGGCCGCCGGTCTCAGCCGCGACGTCGCCTTCGAGGTGACCAACGCCTACCTCACGTCCCGGTTGGTCGAGCAGGGACTTGCCGTGGCGATGCTCCCGTCCGCCTATGCGCCGCAGCTCACCGGCGTCACCACCATCCAGGTCACGGACGCGCCGACCCGCGTCGAGCACGTCATTTGGAACCGGGCCGAACTCACGCCCGCGGCGAAGGCATTCCTCGCACTCCTCGACATCCACGTCAATGACACCGAAAGCCACGAGTGACGCTCGCTGGGCACCGCCGTAGGCGTTGCGATCGCCCACGCACCGAGCGCGACGGGTGCCAGCACGGGCCTGCGACGAAACGTCGGCCGCAACTCACCCTCGACCAGTTTCCGCGGCTCCGACTGGGGCGATCTTCATCGAGCTGCCCCGTCCGGTCCAACCTGCACGCCCGTCTGGCGTGGGCCGGCTGGCGTGGAGAGCTGTCCCGCGACGATTGCGGCGAGCGAGAGCCCGAGCCCGCAAAGCTGGACTGGGCCGAGCGTCTGATTGAGCAGGATGGCGCCGAGCAGCGCGGCGACCAGGGGCGAGAGTAAACCGAGAACCGCGACGGCGGTCACGGGCAGCGTGGTGACGCCGCGGAACCACAGGACATACGCAGCCAGGCCGCCGACCAGGCCCAGCCAGAGGTAGCCGAGTATGGCGGGCGGATCGATCACTGGTGGCGGCCCTTCGACGAGGAAGGTGATGGGCGTCAGGAAGAGACCGCCCGCGCCGAGCTGCCAGCCGGCGAAGGCCATCGGGCTCACCCCGGCGGGACGTCCCCAGCGCCTGGTGAGCGTCACCCCGAGCGCCATCGTGGCCGCGCCGACCAGGCCGGCCACGATCCCCACCAGGTCGAGCGCGGCATCTGGCCCGATCACCACGAGGCCGACGCCCAACACCCCGGTCGCGCCCCAGACGGCACGCCAGACGGAAAGTCGCTCCTGTAGGACCGCCGTGGCCATGACGGCGACGATGAGCGGCTGCACCGCGCCCAGGGTCGCCGCGACGCCCCCCGGTAGCCGCTCGGCCGCGACGAAGAGTAGCGGGAAGAAGAGTCCGATATTCAGTACGCCGAGCGCCCCCGCTCTTCCCCACCAGGCCCCTTTGGGCAGCGTGCGGGTGACCGCCAGCGCCACCAGGCCGGCGGGCAACGCGCGCAGGAGTCCCGCGAACAGCGGGTGGTTGGGCGGAAGAAGCTCGGTGGTGACGACGTAGGTGGTGCCCCAGGCCAGCGGGGCGAGCGCGGTCAGGGCAGTGCGCGGCAGGTTACTGGGCAACGTGCCGCCGCCAGCTCCGCGGAGGAGTCTCTCCGCTCCGGAACTTGTCATGTCGAAATTCTGATCACGTGCTTATCGATGACTCCAACACATGTTTGTCATCCGATCGATCGACAGGAAAGATGGATCAATGGAGTTCCATCAGCTGCGCTACGTTCTCGCCGTCGCCGAGACGAGCAGTTTCACCCGGGCCGCCGAACGGTGCCTGGTCGTCCAGTCCGCGTTGAGTCACCAAATTGCGCGCCTGGAACGGGAACTCGGCGCGAGGCTCTTCGAGCGGACCAGCCGCCGGGTGCGGCTGACCCCGGCGGGTGTGGCGTTCCTCCCTGCCGCCCGCCAGTGCCTGGACGCCGCCGAGCGCGCGGCCGCCGAGGTCGCGGCGGCGGTGGGGGAGGTGCGGGGACGAGTGACTGTGGGTCTGATCCCCACGGTTGCGGCCGTCGACATTCCGGCCACGCTCCGCGCGTTCCGGAAGCGGTACCCACACGTGCGCGTAAGACTGCGTGTCGGCGGGAGTGACGAACTCGTGGGGCACATCAAGCAGGGCGTCATCGACATCGCGTTCGTGGGACTGCCGGGAGGGGTTCCACCGAAGGGTGTTGACGTTCACGAACTCGCCCGGGACCGGCTCGTCGCCGTGATCGCCCCCGATCATCCGCTCGCGTGCGAACCGGCAGTCGACCTCCACCGGCTCGCTGCCGAGGTCTTCGTCGACTTTCCGGCCGGGAGCGCGGGGCGGGCCCAGACCGATCAGGCATTCGCTGCCGCCAACCTTGTCCGCGACGTCGCGTTCGAGGTGACCGCCGCTGACCTCATGGCTGAGCTCGTCGCTGCGGGTCTGGGCGTCGCCATGCTCCCCTCCGCCTACGTGCCACGGCTCAGCGGCGTGAGCACCGTTACGGTGGCCGATGCGCCGGCCCGTGTCGAGTACCTCGTCTGGAGCCACCTGGCTCGAACCCCCGCGGTAGAGGCTTTTCTCGCTGTTCTGAAGATCCCGACCGGGCCGCCCACCGGGGCGGCAGCGAACTGACCCGTGAGCCGAGCACGGCCTCCGGTCTCTCATGTGGCCCGCGCTGAGGGAGACGGTTGCGCTGCTACTGGGCGTACGTGGTGTCGGCACATCCGAATGCATCGGTTGCCGATCGGCCCGGCATCCCGGTCTGGGATGAAAGGTGTGCGGGCCAACTCATAGCGAACGCCACATCAGCGCGTGTCCCGGCGTCTCGACGACACTGTCGATGACGATGTCGACCATGCGCTCAGCGCCCGGGTGATCTGCCAGCCGGCCGGGGTTCCAGTCAATGGAGGCACTGCCCGTCACCTGTAGGGCAGGTCGGGAGCCGGTCCAGTCGATGAACAGCAGGCCGCAACGCGGCTGTACGTGGATATTGCCGAGGGTCATGTACATGGCGTTGCCGCGGTATTCCGGCCAGGACAGCGTCGTGGCGCTGCGGCCGAGGACAAACCCGGGGCTGCCGCCGCGGTGCGAGACATCCGCTCCATGGTCTTCGGCGCCGGTGGCGATGAAAAAGGTGTCGGCACCGGCCACGACGCGCAGTTGCTCGTCGGAAAGCCGGTCGCTGGGGGCCGCAAAGGTACCTGTGGTGACGTCACCGTGGGCTTCCCGGCGGGTGATGTGCCTCGGGCAGTTCGCAAAGATCTGGTCGGCCTTGATGATTAGCCGATCCCCTTGGACGTGACCTGTGCCGTTGATGCGCATGCGGTGGCGGGTGGCCGGCTCGATGGCGAGTGCACCGAGAGGAGCCGGGGCGGCGAACGCCGCTTCCAGTGGGTCGCCCGCGGCGGGCGCGGCGTCCGCGATCACACCGCGCTCGCCGCTGGCACGCAGGAAGCCGGGTGGCCCGTACAACGGGCTCGCCCATAACGCTCCGGCCGTGTCGTGTCCGCCGATCACCACCATGCGCTGCCGGATGAGGAACTGGCGCGCGATCTCCGGAAGGCGCACGCCGATGCTGGCCGAGCCGAGACCTTCGCGTGTGTAGCCGGACCTGCGTTGGACGTACACCTCGCCTGAGTGGATTCTCATGCCATACCCCTAGAAGAAGCCGCACGGCGGGCCGTCGCCGGTGGCGGTCGCCGGCCGGGGCGGACGCTGGAAGGCGTACACCTCAAGGCGGATGCCGTCAGGGTCGTAGAAGAACAGCTGCCCGGCGGCGGCTAGCTCACCCGGCACACCGTTGTCGTCGCGGATGTCGGCACCCAACCCGCGCAGCCGGCGCTCGACCTCGTTCAGGGCGGGGACGTCGGCGACCTGGAACGAGAGGTGATGCAGGCCGGCGCGGTCAGCCGCGAACGGCGAGCCACTCTGCTGCCAGAGTGTGATCATGAGCAGGTCGTGGCGGCCGAGGAAGCCGTAGCGCCGGCCGTCGACATCTGAGCGGCCGATGACCTCAATGTCGAGCGCCTGACTGTAGAAGTCGAGCGAGCGGTCAAGGTCGGTGACGTTCAACCCGACGTGGCCCGTGATGATGCTCTGATCGGTCATTCGCAGCCTTCCTAATGGTCGTTTCACCAGCGGCCGTTAGAAGCTAACAGGGGAAGCTAATGGCCACAAGGGGCAGGTATCATTAGTTCGTGCGTCTTGCGATCGAGCTCGCCAATACCGTCCGCACTCGTCGCGGGGAGGTCTGTGATGAGCTTCAGACACCTGCGGATCTCGCCGCTTGGCTTGGCCGCGTCAGCTTCCTGTGCGCCGTGCCGGTCGACAACGAGGCGCTGAACACCGTAGGTTCCGCCGAGCTGGCTGCCGCCCGAGGCATCCGAACTGTCATCCGTGCCATCGCTGGTGCCGTCTCGGCCAGCCAGATTCCCGCCGCAGCGGACGTCGAGAGCCTCAACGCCGCCGCCCGAATGGCACCGCGCTGGCAGGAGCTCGCCTTTGCCGATACGGAGCCACGACTGACGACGCGACACGGAGCAGCGGCCATGACCGGTGCCATCGCCGAGGTTGCCGCCGACGCTGTCGCCCTCGTCGCCGCCGGCCACCTGGGTACGTGTGCGGCGCCCGGATGCGTACTGCTGTTCCTCCGTGACCGGCCCAACCGCGAATGGTGCGGCAACTCCTGCGGAAACCGGGTGCGAGTGGCGCGCCACTACGACCGCCGTAAGCACGCCGCTTCGGATGGCGAGGCGGTCTGATACGCCAGGGCCTGCGAAATCGCGGTGCTGCAACGGGCCACGGGCGCGAGGGTCCCCCGCTCTCCACGTGCCGAACGGGCAGCTTGGGCCAGGTGTGGTGGCCTGCGGTCTACGTGCTCCCGCCGCGGCCGAAGGAGCGGCGGTAGGCGGTTGGTGTGGTGTTCACCGTGGTGCGGAAACGGCGGCGCAGGTTGGTGGCCGTGGACAGGCCGACTCTGGTCGCGATTGTCTCGACCGGCAGATCGGTCTCCTCCAACAGCGCTCGTGCAGCCGTGATCCGTTGCTGGAGCAGCCACTGTCCTGGGCTGATACCCAGTTGCGCGGTGAATCTTCGGGCGAACGTACGCGGTGACATTCTGGCCTGGTTGGCGAGGTCGGTGACGGTGAGCGGATCTTGCAATCTCTCCGTGGCCCAGTCGAGCACTGGACCCAGGGACACCGGAGTGTGCGCGGTCAGGGATGCTGCTGCGTACTGCAGCTGCCCGCCCTCGCGATGTGGCGGCATGACCATGTGCCGGGCGATCTGGTTGGCGTGAGCGGCGCCGTGGTCATTGCGAACCAGGTGCAGGCACAGGTCGATTCCGGCCGCAGTCCCCGCGCTTGTCGCGACGTCGCCGAGGTCGATGTACAGACTGTCGGCTTCGACATGCACGCCTGGAAATCGGGCGGCGAACTCGGCCGCCATCCGCCAGTGAGTCGTCGCCCTGCGCTGATCGAGCAGGCCGGCGTGGGCGAGCAGGAAAGCGCCGGAGCAAATGGCGACGATCCGGGCACCGCGCCGGTGAGCGCGCCGCAGCGCATCGATCACGGCGGACGGCGCGGCCTGCTCGCGGCGTTGCCAACCCGGAATCACCACAGTGTCCGCGGTCTCGAGCGCGTGCAGCCCGCTGGTGACCGCCATGTCGTAACCAGCCATGGTGGGCACGATGCCCGGCTGCTCGGCACACACGTCGAACCGGTAATTGACTGTTAGACCGGGGCGCCGCACGCCGAACACCTCAGCGGCACAGGCGAGTTCGAAGGTGGACTGCGGCGGCAGAACCAGGGCGACCACCCGATGAATGATCATGGCAGGAATGTACCTGTCAACGTCATTGCAGACACTGGCCGGTGCGGCGCGAACACGACGATCATGACTGCATGGCTAATGCATCTGATGATGTGCAGATCCTGCAGGTCGATGAGGTGGAACCCGTCGAGGTCGTGCCCGGCATCATCCGGCGGCGCCTGCCGGCGACCGAGCGGGCCCGTGGCTGGATGTACGACTTCGCCCCGGGCGCGGAGTGGCCAGAGGTGGACGTGCACGAGGGCGAGGAACGCTACTACGTGGTGTCGGGTGAGTTCATCGATCGAGGCCACCGTCTGGGCCCGGGCAGTTACGTGGTGTTTGCTCCGGGCAGCACGCACCGCCCGCGTACCGAGACCGGCGCACGAATGATCGGCATCAGCATCGTCGCGATGTAGCCGGCAACTCCGAACACGCCGTCGGAGAGCGGGCTCGTGATCTGCCGGCGACCCAAGGGTGGAGGATCGGTCTATATCGGGTCGAAACGGTCCACAGTGTCATACCAAGGCTCCCTCAATCCGCACGTGCAACTTGATACGTCCAACAACCTCCAAGCTAGGAGCGGTAGATGAGGAAGACCCTGGCTCTGGTCATAGCGACGGTAGTTCTGGCCGGGGCAGTGTCTACCAGCGGCGCTGCGCAGGCGGCACCCGACCCAGACACCGCGCGAGCCGCCAGCCGTGCCATTGGCGCCGCTCCAGCGCCGCACACCCCCGAGCCGGAACTGATCACCCCGCCGGTCCCGAGGCCCAAGCCGTTCGAGGAGGCCCCGCCCAGCATCGCGCCGCACAAGGCAGTCACTCCGCCCGACTTCGGACCGAACGAACGGATCCTCTCGGCGTACCACCGGGGCAAGCTCTCCCGGGACGACGCGGTGCGGTACGGACTCACCGCGCTTCGCTCACCCCGGGCGGTGCCCGCCCACCTACGGCAGACCGGTGCCATCCGCGACCCGCAGCGGTACCTGACCTACCTCTCGATGCTGGCGGCGGGCGTTGAGCCCGAGGCGGCGAGGATGATCGCGCCGGACGTCGCCGCCCCGGCTGCCGCCCCTGCGGCGGCCGGCTACGACGACTGCGCCGCCGACCCGTTCGACTATCTCGGTGTCACCTACCGCTGCCGGGCATCCGCCGGCGAGTTCCTCATCCTGTTCAACATCGCCGGAGCAGGCCGACCGGGCATCCCGGCGGACTACCATTCGAACGGCCGGGCCAAGGCCGTCCAGCACCTACTGAATTCGCTCGCGATCGCTGTCGACGAGTATCGCGAGATGGGTTATCCGCTGCCGGTGCGCGACGGCAAGCCGTGGGTGTTGGTCTACGGCGTTGACGAGATCCCTGTCGTCGGCGGGCTCGGCATCCCGATCGACGCGCCTTTCGTGTTGCCGTTCGGGCTCAATCAGCAGGCCACCATCCTGGTGCCGAACGGGCAGACCGACTGGGACTACCTGCCCCGGCATGAGCTGTTCCACGTCATGCAGTACCAGTACTGGGACAAGTCTGACATAGCCGTCGACTTCGTCTTCAATTATGTTGGCAGCAAGGAGTTCGGTTCGATGAACTGGTGGATGGAGGCCACCGCGGAGTGGGCCGCCCACCAGACCTACGTCCGAGAGCCGTACCTGCCCATCCCCGGCGAGGAAGAGCAGTATGCGCGCAACGTCTACGACGTGCTCAGCATGCCGGGCTCAGCGCTCAACTCGTGGGGTGGCCTGGGTGGCGGCCCGCAATACGGGGCGTTCCTGCTGCCCGCCTATCTCACGGAGCAGGTCGACCCGAGTTTCGTGCGGCGGACCTGGGAAAGCATCCGGGACCACGACCATCTGCCGATCGAGGCGATCCGGCACGCCGCGCAGGGCTATGGCCTGAACTTCAAGGACATGCTGCTGGGCTACCACATCGCCAACTATCGGCTGGCCAAGGCGAACGCCGCCCCCGCCCCGACGGTGGACGCGTGGCGCAGCTACGGGTATACGGACACCGATACGAAACTGTGGCGTGACAACATCTCCGCCCTGAACGGCACCGACAGCGACGTCCTTGGCAGTGCGAGACCCGCTCGCAAGAGCCACGCGACATCTGCTGGCACGCGTGTGGAGTATCAGGACATCCTGCGTAAGGGTGGTGCCGTCTATCACGACTTCCGGGCGGTGAAGAACTCCGGTGACCCGGCCTGCGGGTACTGCTCGACGCTGCTGATCGATACGAGCAAGGACACCAACCGCAGCTCCGCGGTCATCATCTGGTCACCGACCGGCAGCACCGGCACGCTGGCGAAGTACCCGAGCATTCAGACCGTGCTTTACCCCGACGCCGGTGGCCTGATCATGGTGCCCAACTTCGCCTTTCCCATGGTCGCTACCTTGGTGAGCACCTGGACCGAACTGGACATCCACTCCGCCGACGCGGACAGCAGCCCGAGGACGTTCTCCACACACGTGGAAAGCGTGCTGCCACTCACCGGCCGCTCGTGCGTGTTGCGCCCGCTGTCGGTGCGCAGCGTGGAGACCACCGTCGAGCCGGAGGGCACGTTCAACCGGTACGCCGCCAGCACGCGCGACGGCTGGACCGGCGGTGACTCCACGTACTCGGTGAAGCTGCCCGACGGTCGGATCGTCTGGCTGTTCTCCGACACCTGGATGGGACCGCTCAACGGCGACGGCACCCGACCGGTCAGCGCACCGCTGGTGAACAACACATTCGTGGTGCAGAGCGGTGGGACCCTGACCACCTACCAGGGCGGCACTGCCGGGGCTCCGCGAGCAGTGATGCCGCCCTCCGGGCCAGGTAAGTGGTACTGGGTCGGTGACGGTCACCTCTCCGGCGGGCAACTCCAGGTGGTGTACCAGGAATACGAGCGCTTCGGCTCCGGCGCCTGGGACTGGCGGTTCAACCGCAACGTGGTGGCGAACTTCGCCCTGTCCAACCTACGAACCCCGGTCAGCGTCCGACAGCTACCCTCGGCCAGCGGCGTCGCCTGGGGCTCGGCGCTCCTGCCGGCCAGCCGCAGCGGCGACGGCTACACCTACGTCTACGGCGTGGACGACTCGCCGATCAACAAGCAGATGCGCATCGCCCGCGTCTACGGCAGCGACCTCGCCACCGGTACCTGGCAGTACCACACACCGTGGGGCTGGACGATGCGTGAGCAGAACTCCCGCAACCTGCTGACCGGCATCGCCAACGAATACAGCGTCACCCCCTGGGGCGGACAGTTCCTGCTGCTCAGCCAGGACAGCACCCAGGCGTTCAGCGGCCAGATCAACGCCTGGACGTCCTGCTCACCCTACGGTCCCTTCACCCAGAAGACCCCGGTCTACCGAATGCCCGAACCCGGACCATACGGCAGCTACTGGAACCCGAACGTCATCTCGTACAACGCCCACGTGCACCCGGCGTTCAGCTCTGGCGACACGTTCATCGCGTCGTACAACGTCAACAGCATGGACACCAGCGTCTCGCCCGACGGTGACCACTACCGCGACCCCGGCATCTACCGCCCCCGCTTCTTCCGCTTCACACTCGGATAAACACCTCTGGTTCCGCCGGGCGTACCTCACGCCCGGCGGAACCAGCAAAAGGTCGGGGGGATCTCAAGGTGTTTCCGGCCTGACCCACCGGGCGTGGTGCCCGCTGAGGAGGGTGCCGTGATGACCGGGGCACTGAACGACCGAACCGGACGTAATAGCTGCACCACAGTCGCCTGACCGACCTGGCGAACGTCGGCGTCACGGCAATAGCGACGGCACCCTCGCCCTGCGTACCTGCGGATCTCCCGTACGTCGTCCGCCACCTGGGTCGTCCCGTCGGCAAAGAGGCGGTGTTGCGGTAGAAAGCCAGCGCCCGAGGGTTCGGACCGGCGACTGACAGCACCGCCGACTCCGCTGCGTCGATGACGGCCTGCATCTGGCACAGGTTCGCGGCGCGCCTCGGCACAACGGGCAGTGATGCGGTGATCACCACTACCAGTGTCGGCATCAGGAGCACCAGGGCGCTCCCGGGGAAGGACGGGGGATTTACGTTCGTGGCCGAGGGGCTGGAATCCGCCGTCAAGCGAGCCCAGTGACGCGGCCGAGGGCCGTGATGTGTTCCCGTCCGCTGGCGCCAGCATCGTCCAGCAAGACATCGCCGCAGGACTGCTCGACGAGCTGCGGCTGCACCAGGCACCGGTGTTGCTCGGCGCCGGGGTTCGGTTGGGGGATGGATCGGCACCGCCTGGATGGAACTCGCTCCCGTGTGAGTCAAAGCCGGCGACGGGGTGACCCACCTCTGTGGTCGTTCGTGCCGTTGCTGTCACCGGCCAGCCGCAACCGTAGACTTCCGGCTTTGTGATCAGGCTTGCTCCGTGGAAGCCGGCCATTCCTCGGTGAGCAGTCCATAAATCAGGGTGTCGGTCCATTCGCCCTTCGCCCACTCGTCGCGGCGCAGATGTGCCTCCCGGGTCATGCCCACCCGCTCGCAGAGCCGCGCCGATGCCTTGTTGCGCCCGTCGACGCGGGCGATGACGCGGTGCATGCCGTAGTGCGCGAACGCCACACCGATGACCGCGCGGACCGCCTCGGTGGCGAACCCATGACCGGCGACTGCCGGGTGAAAGGCCCAGCCCATTTCGCCGCGCGAGAGCGTGTCGTCGGCCGGCCAGAGGATCACGTCGCCGACGACCTTGCCCGCATGCTCCGCCACGACCGCAAAGCGGGCTTCCGGTCCGGTGATTGCGGTGCTGCCGAGCCGCCGGGTAACGATCTTGTCGGCGAACTCCCGCGACCACGGCTCCCACGGGATGTACCGGGCGACGAGCGGATCGCTGTAATACGCGAGCAGGGCGTCCACGTCGTCGGGCCGATACGCCCGCAGGACCAGTCGTTCGGTACGGATCGGCAGTGCCAGTTCGACCATGCCGCCCAGTATCAGTCTCCCGGTTCTGTGTCTCCCGAGGCCCCTACTGGCTTCGCGTCGGCGTTCGTGGAGCGGATGCACGGACCGGCGGCCCGCAGCCGACCTGCGCAGACGCTGCGCTGGTCGGCAGCGCCTGGCCATCCCGGGTGCTCGATCATCCGCAGGGCCGGAGGTGACCTCGATCCATACGCGACAGGCGGCGCCGGAAGGCGTTGTGGCCGGTCCGGAAGGCTTCCCGAGCGTCGCCGCTGGGACATGTCAGCGCTCAGCTACAAGAAAAGTTGATCACCGAACCGGTGATTATGCAAGGGCGTCGTGCTCGGCGTAGCGAGCCGATATGCCGAGTTCGTGGAATTCTGCCCGTCGCTGGCACATTTGGCACCTCCCCCGTGAGGCCATGACGTTGGGGTTGCATATCAACCACTGCGGTTCTTTTCAAACGACACGGGATGCTGATCATTTTTAGTTGTTTGTCCTTGACTCTGAGAGGTCCACTGTGGAAGTCCAGGATCTGTACCACGGCTTCGGAACAGTAGTGCCGCGAGCGCGGGAAGGGTGGCGGCGACGGCGATCGTCGCCCACGGCCCAGCGCCGGTGACCAGCACTCCGCCCGCGGCGTAGGCCAACGATCCGGCCAGCCCGTTCGCGGACGCCAGCCAGGCGAACGCGGTCAGCCGATGCCCGCCCGTCAGGTTCTCGCTCAGATCGGTCAGCAGGGCCGCTGCCGCCGGGGTGATGAATACTCCGGCGAGGAACGCCAGCGGGTACAGGGCCGGAGCGGACCGGGCGGCGAGCAGCAGGGCGAACCCGGCAGCGCTGCCGAGCAGCAGCAGCCGTACCTGCCGGCGCACCGGCGCGCGCCACGACCGCGACCCGTACCACAATCCACCCACAACACTGCCCGCCGCCCACGTTGCGAGCACTGCCCCGCTGGCGGCCGAGGAACTGAACGTGACCGCGACCGCGATCAGCGCGACCTCCACAAGACCGATCGCGGCCATCTGGACCGCCGCCACGCCCAGCCACGGGGAGAGCCGGATCAGCATCCGGCGGTCCGCAGCCTGCTCCGGCGCGTCCGGCGACGACTCCGGCGACGGGACGCGACGCTGCTGGATCAGCAGGGTGGTGGCACCGGCAACCGGGAGCAGAGCGGTCCCGGCCAGGGCAGCCGCTGGGCTGCTCAAGGCCACGACCAGCCCGACGAGGGCAGGCCCCAGTACGAACAGCACTTCAGTGCCCACAGTGTCCAGGCCGTACGCGGCGATGCGTTCCTGCGGGTCTTCGATGGTAGTCGCGATCGTGGCTCGCAGCGTTGCGCTCAGCGGCGGGATCGCCGCACCGGCCAACACGACACCGGCCCAGAAGTTCCACGACTGCCACGGCAGGACGATGACTAACAGGCCTGTGCTGCTCAGGATCCCGGCGATCAGTAGGACGAGGTTGCCGTAGCGCTCGGCCAGTCGGGCGATCAGCGGCCCGCTCAGGCTCGCGCAGAGTCCGTAGGTGGCGGCGGCCGCACCCGCAATGGCGAACCCGCCGTACCGCTGGTTGGCCAGCAGCAGGATGAGCAGCGGTGACATCGTCTGTGCGAGCCGTGCGACGAGTGCGCCGATCAGGGCCGCCAGAATCTGCCGGTTCGCGACCACTCCGGCGTAGCGGCGCAGGCCGGTCGTCTCGTTACCGGTCATTCCGCAGTCCCCGTCCCTGGTGCGGTCTGCGCGAAGCCACGCACGGCCAGCCGGACCGGGCCGCGCCCGTCGCGGCGGGTCCGGCTCGCCTTCTCCACGTGGCAGCGGGTGATGTCCTCGACCGCCTCACCCCAGGCTTTGAGTTCGGCGGGTGTCATGAGGACGGTCCGGGTGTGCACGGTGGTACTCGATGCCCAGTCGTCGCTCCCTGCCTGCGGTGACGCCAGAAAGCTCAGAAAGAGCCTGAGGTCGTGCCGGGCCGCCGCGCCCATCGCGTTCGTGCGGGCGTTGTCGGAGTCCGCGCCACCGGTCTTTCCGGGAAGGGGCATCCGTACCTCGTCGAAGCGGCGTTGCCAGGGTCGCTGCCGGGTGTCTTCGGCAAGTGGAGAGCCCTGCTCCACTAGGCCCTGTTTGGCGAGCACGTGCAAGTGGTAGGAGCAGGACTTGGGAGAGAGTCCGAGCTGCGCCGCGCATTCAGAGGCGGTCAGCCGGTCGTGGACGCGGAGCAGATCCAGGATCCGGAGCCGCGCGGGATGAGCCAGCGCACGCAGCCCTTCGACATCTGTGACAGATGTGGAAGACATGTTCCGAATCTACCCGCAGCACCGGACCCCCGCCACCGTTCGGCTGGGGCGACGGCAGGGCCAGCGAATGGGGTGAACAGGGCAGCCAACGGCGTGACGCCGATCCGGCGGCGGGCCTGGGCCAGAGCCGATGACGTCTGAGCGGCCACGGCGGGACCGCCGAGGCCAGAGACGAGTCTGGCCCAGACCTGGCGGACCGCAAGGTTGTTGGGCGGGGGATCTTGTGCGTTCTGCATACCGCGATCCCCTATGAGCACCTGCCCCAGGAGTTGGGGTTCGGCTCAGGCATGACCTGTTGGCGCAGGTTGCGGGACTGGAACGACGCCGGCGTCCGGCACCAACTGCACGAGGTCCTGCTGGGCAACTCCGGGCCGCCGGGCAGTGGGATATCTCCCGGCGGTGATCGACGGCACGTATGTTCGGGTGCTCAAGGGGCGGCCCAAAACAGGTCCGAGCCCGGTCAACCGCCGCAAGCCAGGCTCGAAACACCGCGTCATCACCGACGGGGGCGGCATCCCACTCGCCGTGTCCCTGACCGGCGGCAACCCCACGACGTCACCCAACTACTGCCCTGGTCGACAAGATCCCGCCGATCAAGGGCATCCGCGGCCGACCCAGACAGCGACCGAAACGCATCTACGCCGACCCTGGCTAACGGTGACTGCGGCGGACGGGTTCGGCCTGAACTGGCGCCAGGTGATGACCCGGGCGCGGTGGTGGCGGGCCGTCGGCCGAGCGCGATAGTCGCTCACCTGAGCTCTCGCCTGACATACGGCCGGGCGGCGGCGTGCCGCGCGCAGGGACCTGAGCGAGAATGGGCCAGTTCGAACTCTGCTCAACCCTGGAAGGACCCTCCCTTGGCCGGTGGACTCGTAGCCCTGCTGGATGACGTGGCGGTGCTGGCCCGGGCCGCTGCCGCGTCGATCGATGACGTCGGGGCGGCCGCCGCGAAGGCCGGCGCCAAGGCTGCGGGCGTCGTCGTCGACGATGCTGCCGTCACGCCGCAGTACGTGCGGAGCCTGGCGGCCGAGCGCGAGTTGCCGATTATCAAGCGCATTGCCGTGGGGTCGCTGCGCAACAAGTTCTTCATCATCCTGCCGGCGGTGCTGCTGCTCAGTCAGTTCGTGCCTTGGCTGCTCACTCCGATCCTCATGCTCGGCGGCGCCTACCTCTGTTACGAAGGCGCGGAGAAGGTGTGGGCCAAGATCGCCCATCACGGTGCCTCCGGCGCGGGCGAGGAGAAGGTGCAGGACGAGACGACACTGGTGTCCGGGGCGGTACGAACCGACCTGATCCTCTCGGCGGAGATCATGGTCATCAGCCTTAACGAGGTGATCGATCAGGCGTTCTGGTCCCGCCTGGTGATCCTGGCTGTCGTCGCCGTCGTCATAACCGTCCTGGTGTACGGCGTGGTGGCGTTGATCGTAAAGATGGACGACGCCGGGCTGCGCCTGTCGCAACGTTCCGGCGCCGTCGCCACGTTCGGCCGCGGTCTGGTGAGGGCGATGCCGGTGGTCCTCACCGTGCTGACGGTAGTCGGCACCGCGGCGATGCTGTGGGTGGGCGGGCACATCCTGCTGCTAGGCACGAACGAGCTGAACCTGCACTTCCTGTACGAGGCCGTGCACCACGTGGAGGTCGCCGCCCACGACGCCACGGGTGTTCTCGGCGGGCTCGTCGGCTGGCTCGTCAACACGGTGGCCAGCGCGATCCTCGGGCTGATCGTCGGAGCGCTGGTCGTGCTGGTCATGACTCTCACGCTCCACCGCCGCACATCCAAGGCTGCGGCAGCGACTGCGGCGGCCACGACTCGTGCTGACGGCACCATCCCCGCACCGCGGAGCCGTGCAGCTCGGCGTCGCGACGCTCCTGCGGACCAAGCGCCGCGCGGATGACCGCGAAATCGCCGCAACTCGACCACAGGCCTCATGCAGTCGTTGCCAGACACCGGCGTCGGCGTGCTCCAGATCTATGTGAAGCGTTGCGCGCGGGCAGGCCGGGGTCCGCAGCAGCTCCGTCATCTGAGACACCGATCCCACTGGCAGCGTCCTGACCGGGCACGGCAGGCTGGTGACCCGTTCGGCACCACCGAAGAGTTCCCAACGCGGACGTTCGATCTGATCACCTGTCTGCACGGACTGCACTACGTCGGAGACAAGCTCGCCGTCCTGACCCGGACGGCGGGCTGGCTGACTCCCGCCGGCCGGCTCGTGGCCGACCTGGGCCTGTCCAGCATTCGGCTTCCTGACGGGCGACCCGCTGGGCAGCGCCTCACCGCCCGACTCCGCGCCGCCGGGTTCTCCTACGACTCGCGTCGCCGCCGGATCAGCTGCACCGGCCGCCGCGACGCCCGCCTCCCGTACAGCTACCTCGGTGCCGACCAACCTGAAGAGGACGGCCTTCCTGTCAGGGACGAAGCCAGAAGACGTCCCGGAGGATTGCGTTGCCAACACGTTTGTCGGTGACCCAGGTGGCAACCTTGTGTTCGAAGGGCATGCCGGAGCGGTAGAACAGCACCATGGCCGGGACGAGTGTCACGCACCCGGCCGCCCAGGCGGCCATGAAGAGCGAGTCTGGCAGCGCGGGCACATTCGGCGCCCCGGAGGCGATGCCCCAGACAACCACCGGAAGCAGCGCGAGGTTGGCCGCGCGGGCCAGCCAGATCCCGGCGCGGTACGTCGAGCTTCTTCTCAAGTCCAGCAGGGCGTCATTCGTGACCGACGACATGCGGCCCATCGTAGAGCGCGCGCGCCTCGTCCAGTGGCCAGCGGAATAGGGTGACCGTGTTCCATGGGCTCAGCCGTGAGCTGGTGACCTTTTCGGCGAACCCGAAGATGTCAGCCATGGTGCTTCCGGTTATCACTCGGGTGACGTCCGCCCATGCCAAGATCGCTGCGTTCGTGAGGTCAGCCGGTCTGCCGAAGACGTCTCCGCGCCCCAAGTGATCACCGATGCCCGGACGGAGGCAACGGGCTTTGACCTGCGGTGATGGAGATTGAGCGGTGCGGTGTGGCCTCCCAGCGGATGCCGAAGTAGTCAGGGCTCGCCGCGCCGCACGAAGCCGGCCACCGAGGCCGGCAGTTCATCCTGCGGCCTGTCCTCGCAGCCGGGGCGGACGAAGTCGAACAGGAGCACAACGCGGTCACTACTGCCGTAGTTCCACGCCTCATGCGTGACGGTGTCGTCGAAGACGACGGTTTCACCCTCGCGCCACTGTCGAGTCTCGTCGCCCACTCGCAGCGCGCAGTCCTGGGGCACGACGAGTCCGAGATGCGCGCGGTAAACGGTGGTAACCCATCCTTGATGTGGCTTGATGTGGGTGCCAGGAGCCATCCGAGAGAACCCAGCGGTCGTCAGGTGAGGGATCTTCGTCAACGCGGAGGCAGTGTTCGGGCATGCCTCGAGCGCCTCCTCGATCCGCTCCCCGAAGGCGACAAGTCCATAGACACTCCAGCCCTGGCCGTACATCTCGCGCTGGACCCACGGCTGGTAGGTCTCACGCGGCAGAGCAAGGCATTCATCTCGAATGGCATCCCACCGTGCCCGAAGGTCGTGCCGAGACCGAGCGCGCGGGAGTTGTTGACCACCAGACGTCGGTCGGTCACCATGCTGCTCATGCCCCATCAGTCAGCTGAGTCGATCAGCTGCTCAGTCGTCGCGGTTCTGCCAGCGGAAGCGGGCTAGCTGCCGACGTCGAGGGCTTCAACTGGCGAGGACTTATCAACGAGCGCCGCGGCGTGAAGTCCATGCCGTGGATCAATGGCTTGCGGTGCTCGGCGACCTTCTCGTGATTCCGCGTCGACTCTGCTGATCCCGGGCACGGCCGACATTCGGCACCTAGACCGCGAGCGCGATCACCCTGGACCGGCGAGCCCATGGCCGCGCGCTCGACGTGATCCCGACGCCCGGAAACACCGCACCGGACCAGTGACCTCCCGGAGCCCTCGGTCGCACCTTGGAGGCGCCAGCTTCAAGACCACGAAGTCGATCACGATCTTCAGGGCTTCGCTCGCCGTCCGCACCCCTGCGGCGGTCAGGCGGAGGCCCGGCTTCATGAGAATCCGGGCCGCCCGCCGGGCGTACGCCCGTTGACCAAGCCGCTTACTCCGGCAGGCGGATTACCGGTGAAGTCAGGCGAAGAGCTTGCCGGTGATGTCGGCGTAGAAGTCGGCGGGATCGCGGGAGAGGGAGGCCTTGACGTTGGCGGTGGGCTTGTCAGCGATGACTTCGATCTTGCCTGCTTCCAGTCCGTCGAGGGCCTGGGCGACCACCTCGTGGGGCGCGAGCTTGGGGATGTCGACGCCAGCCATCATGTCCGTGTCGGCGATCGCCAGCGCCAGGGCGGTGACCAGAGTCTTCTGGTCGGCCAACTCGAGTCGGATGCCGTTCGTCAGCGACCACTCCGCTGCCTTCGAGGCGGCGTAGCCGTTGCTGCCGGGGCTGAAGGTGTACCAGCTCAGCGCCGAGATGACATTGAGGATGGCGCCACCGGCCAGCCTGGGCGCGAAGGCGCGGGTGACGTTGAGAGTGCCCCAGAAGTTGGTGTCGAGGTCGCGGCGGATGTTCTCCGTGGAGGGGCCGAGCAGCGGGGCTTCAGTGGAGGTGCCGGCGTTGTTGATGAGGATGTCGAGCTCGCCCACCTTGCCTGCGGCGGCCTCGATGGACGCGGGATCCGTGATGTCCAGCTGGAGCGCGATGGCGCCGGGGATGTCGATGCTTTCCAGGCGACGGGCGGTCGCATAGACGGTGGCGCCCCGGGCGAGGAGGGCCTCGGCGAAGGCCTTGCCGAGGCCGCGGTTAGCTCCGGTCACGAGAGCTGTTGAGCCGTTGATTTGCATATCGCCACGCTAAAACCTCACGTTGACGTCAGGGGCAAACGTGTGCGAGGTGAATCACGCTCGCCCGTGCCGGCAGCGCTCGGCTCAGGGCGACCCGGGGTGCGGCCGGTAACGCCCAGTCGGGCGGATCGGACGTCACCGACCGCGCGAACGGATCAAGAGCTGATGATTAAGATCCTCGGCCGGACGGCGGTACAGCGGGGAAGCGCGACCCAGCCGAGCTCCCGAGGCACGAAGGGATCGCGCTGCCGGTGAGCGAGCCGTTCGACCGGTGGCCCGACGGTGACTGCACTCGAACGGTGCCCCGGTCTAGGGCATGTGTTGAAGTCCGTCACAGCCATTCGTCGATGGCGGCGAGTTGGATGGGGCTTCGTAGCGGACGACCAGGTTGTCGGCACGCCATGGAGGGATGCCGCGTCACTGCATAGCGGTGGCCGGGGGATGGTCGATTGATTCGGGGCAGCAGAAGGTGTACAGCGAGTAGCCGCGCCCGATCTGCACTCCGACGGTGTCTGGGGACGCGGTCGGATTTTCCTCGGACGGGCGCCAGCTGCAATGCATGCCGTTCCAGTCGCTGGAGCCGACCGTGAGAATCAAGGTCATCGTGGTGCCGCAGGCAGCACAGTCCATCGGGTACGGATCGGTCAGTGACCAGTTCGCGTACCCGCCGACCTTCCATCCCGGCGCCAGCGACAAGTCGCTCTGATAGTGGGGACGGCTCTCGTCTTCGTCGTCATCCCACTCGTCGAGCCGCTCGCGTAGGTCATCGGGGAGCAGGTCGGCGTATTGGTACTCGCGGACCTGCTCCGGGTGCACCACGCACGGAAGCGGCAGGTACATGTCACTGATCACCGGCGGCACGGGAGGCGCTTCGAGCAGCGGGCCGACGGCGGAACTGTCGCGCCAGTAGAGAAATACGCGAGGGCTGTAGTGCCGGTCCGAGTGGTCCACAGGGCACCACAGCATCTGGAGCAAGTCGGTGCCGTCCGGACCGACGTAGTCCGGGATATCGCGTCGGTACAGCTGCGCGACTGGAACCAACGGGATGGAATCCTCGATCAGGTCGTCCAGGTCCAAAGCGTCGGCCGCATCGAGCTCGGCCCGCTCCTCCGCATTCAAGAAGTCTCCGCCCGGCAGCGGCTCCCGAGCTTCTGCGGTCGCGAGGATATTCCGCCTGCGGTGCAGGGCGGCCGGGGTCGTCAGGTTCCATGGCTCGTGCGCCCCGGCGTCGTCGCAGACCGGCCATACCTCGTCGGCCGGCCATAGCAGCGGTCCGCCGACCGAACTGTCCGTGATGGTCGGAGCGCCCGGTCGGGGATGCAGGCGGGTAGCGGTGATGGAATGTTCCCGCAGTTCAGGGAAGAGTGCCGCGATGTCCAGAGGACGCGGAGGTGTGGCGCGGACCATAGACGTGGATCTTATGGCCCACGTGCAGGTCCTGAGCTCCGGGATGGTCGTCGACCCTGGACAGTCGGGTGGGGGTCTGTGGATGACCCACGTGACCAACGTGCTGCCAGACCGGCAGTCGCGACCGGGTACGACCCGCCATCCTGGCGATCCAGGCCGGCCTTGCACACTGACCAGGACCAGCAGCGGTGCCGCCGGTTGAGCTCGTGGATTAGCGCAGCGCGCTGAAGAAGGCGCGCAGGTCGGCAGCGAGCAGGTCGGGCTCTTCCTGGGCGAAGAAGTGGCCGCCGACCCCGGGCTCGTGCCAGTGGGTGAGGTTGGCGTAGGTGCGTTCGGCGAACGACCGGGGCAGGCCGGCGTCCTCCACGCTGGCCGTGATACCGGCGGGCACGGCGACCATTGGCAGATGTGGGGCCAGGCGGTCGTCACGGTAAGGCCGGAAGGACGTGCCGATGCAGTTGGTGACCCAGTACAGCATCACGGTGGTCAGCAGCTCGTCGAAGCCGAACCGGCGGGAGATGTCGCCGCCACAGTCGCTCCAGCGCTGGTACTTCTCGATGATCCATGCGGCCAGTCCGGACGGCGAGTCGCTCAGCGCGGCCGCAAGGGTGTCGGGCCGTGTTTCCTGGAGGATTCCGTAGCCCCAGTCATCTTGGGCCTTCGCGTCGAGCATGGCGATGAACGCCTCCTCGGCTGGGCTGAGGTCGCCCCTGCGGTCCGCTGGCGGGAACTTGATGTGCTGCGAGAAGACCCCGATGACCCGATCTGCGTGGCGGGCGCCGAGCCACGTCGACACGCCGGACCCGATATCGCCACCGTAGGCGCCGAAGCGGTCGTAGCCCAAACGGGTCATCAGCTCAGCCCACACGTCCGCGACAGCCGCCTCGGTCGTCGGGCCCTCGGCGAGTGGACCGGAGAAGACGAAGCCGGGCAGGCTCGGTATGACGAGGTCGAAGTATGCGAGCCGGGGCACCAGGGGCAGCATCTCCGTGTACGTGCTGGGCCAGCCATGGGTCAGGATCAGCGCCGTGGCGTCGGGCGCCGCCGAGCGAACATGAACGAAGTGGACTGGCGTGCCTCGGACCGTGGTGACGAACTGAGGGTACCGATTGAGGGCACGCTCGACCGCACGCCAGTCGAATCCATCGAGCCAGTACCGCACCAGACCTGCCAGGTACCCAGGGTCGGTCCCGGCGGCCCACGGCTCTCCTGGGGCGGCTGGCGCGAGCCTTGTCCGCGACAGCCGAGCCCGCAGGTCGTCCAGGACGGCTTCGGGCACATCGATGTGGAAGGGCGTCATCCGATCATGATTCCATCGCAAGGAGTCGCTCGGCAGCCGCCCGAATGGGCAGGCGGGTGGCCTTTCTGCTTGTGTACAGCAACGGGGTCAGTGACCGAGTGAATCGCCGAGGCGTGCGGACACTCGGGGGACCGTCCACGGCTGGAGTGGGTCAGCCTTCCGGGTGCCCGTCGTAGACGCGGATCTTGTAGTCGGTGCTGTCGACCCGGTCGGTGAGTAGCTCCAGCTCTCGGCGTAGGACGAGCGCACCGAACCCGAGCAGCACGAGCCAGACCGCGGTGACGGCCAGCAGCGTCACCTCACCGATCGGCCGCTCGGCTTCCGTCGAGGGTGGTGCTCGCAAATGCCGCAGCGGGTCCAACACATCCGGTTCGTGAGACGCTGACCGCATGCCGTCCGCCGCCGTGATCGACCTGGACGCCACCGCCGACCCTGCCCCGCCCGGGACGAGGCGCTGGCTCCCGGCCCTGGTGGCCGTCGGCGTGCTGGCGTTCGCGGGCGGGGCCGAAGCTGCGCCACCGTTGAAGCCTCCGCTGGTCCTGCCGCCCGACGGTACCGCGGTGCACGTGCTGGGCCGGGCCGCCTCCCCGCCGACGAAATGCATCACGACCGCGACGCTCATGGCCTGTTGGAGCGGCCGGGTCTCGATCTGGAACCCGGCCGCCTGAGGAGAGAGGCAACGCTGTGCGAGCAATCCCGCTGTTCGTCGTGGCACTGGTGCTCTGCGGGTGTACTGCACCAGCCCCGCCCGCCGCCGGCCCGGCCTCGCCGGCCGGGTCGGCGGCGGTGCCGTCGTCGCCGGCCGCGTCGCCGCCGGTGCCGGCCTTCCAGCAGAGCCTGCCCGGCAGCGCCCGGCGCGAGTGCGTCGTGGTGCCCGGCGACGCCACGCTGGTGCGCTCGGGCGACTTCATCGCCGGGGACTTCGTCGAGTACCGCAGGCAATGGCATCCTGACCTCGGCCCCGACCTGGGCAAGCTGTTCTGGCTGCCGGCCAGCCCCCAGCTCAACGCCGCGCTCACCGTGACCGCGACCTCCGGCGGCCGCACCGAGACCTACAGCGCCGGCTCTCTGGCGACCAACGACGCCGGGCAGGCGATGTACCCCAGCGGCATCCCGTTGCCGGCCGCCGGAACGTGGAAGCTCGTCGCGCAGGCCGGCGACGGGTGGGGGTGCTTCGAGCTGACACTGCTCTGACCGGCGTTCGGCGCGCGACCGGGCCCATCTCAGCGGACAACACCAACGCCAGTCGGCTCCGATCCCAAATCGCGGACTACCCCTACGACGAGTACCACCGCCGGTTTGGCCGCGATGGCGCCTTGGTCGAGGTCACCGTTCTGGGCGCGGTCCCTGACATCCTCGATTTGACCGACAAGATTGAAGGCGCCATCAACTGGGCCTTCACCCTTCGCGGCCAGGCCACCGGATAGGGGTGCACTCGGCAGTTGCGAGATTCAGACCCGGGTGATCCGCACCGCGTCGGCGACCACGAGTCCGGTGCCGCTGGTCCAGCGACTCACGCCGACCTTGTTGCCCGTGCCCGCAGCCAGGGTGAAGACGCCGATCGAGACCCACCTACCGCCATTGACCCGCTGATTGACGGAGACGGACCTGCTGCCTGTGGTGGTCTCCACAAGGTATGGCGTCTGGTTGTTGTAGCCCGGGTCGGCCGGGTACCAAACTGAGATCTCATAGCTTCCGGTCGCCGGGATGGTCGACCGGAACCAGGCGACGTCGCTGGACGACACCGGACTGGTAAACCGGTAGTCGGTGCCGAACCGTTGGCCGGAGTAGGCCGACGTGCCCCATGCAGTGCTCGCGGTGAACCCGCCCGAGGCGCTGTTGTCGATGGTCGTGGTCCACTGCTGCGGCGGGGTTTGCGTGACCCTCACGTCGAGGTAGTTGCGGTCGATCTTCATCGTGACGCCACCCCACGTCTCGGTGACCTCCCCGGCGTACTGGTGCACGCGCTGCTGGTCCGCGTAGTAGGCATCGGCGCAGTAACTTCCGGCGTCCGTGTCAGCCACCCCGTTCCACCAGGCGATCCAGATCTGGTCGAGTCGCGCGTAGCTCGGGTTGTCGTATGCCTCGCAGACGTCCTTGATGCCGGACGAACCGCTGGAGTACATGCCGGCGAGGTAGCCCCGTACGTGCAACTGCTCGGTCCAACCGGACAGGAACGACAGCACGGCGGCGCGGCACGACGCGTTCGACGGGTACTGCTCGATGTCGTTGTAGATGGTGCTCGCAGTGCCGATGCCCAGTGCCTGGGCGGCATTCGCGGCGCTGTTGGCCGCGGAGACGCCTTGCGACCGGGCGGTGGTGGGATCGGCGGACATCTTCGGCGTGCGGGTGCCGCACGGTGCCTGGTAACCCAGTTCGATGGGGATCAGCCGCCATCCGTTGCTGGTCTGGTTGGCCACCCAGCTTGCGGTGAGGTTCGGCTGGGAACAGGAGCGGCTCGCCCCGCTGATGTAGATGCCGACCGCGCCGTAGGGCGAACTGGTCCGCCACGCGTTCATCGTGGTCTGTGACGGAGCGGCGCAGGTATCGAATCCCCGGCCGGTGAAGGTGCCGGGTTGCGGGCCGGTGGCCAGCGGCACCACTGCAGTCGATGCTTGTGTGGGTGTCGCGGCCACAGCAATCGACTCGGCGGGCGCCACGATTACTGCGGCAACGGTGAGACTCGCCAGCCACCCAGCAGTGACTCTCACATTGCCTCCGTCTGAAGAAATTATTGCCTGGGAACGGGCAGTGCGAAAGATTTCTACCACGAATCGATGAGTAGCAATAGAGGGCCGCCGCAGAGCCGGCGCCGAGGTCAGCTGAGGGGCGGGCCCACGTAGTTCTCGGCCAGACTGGTGGCGTACGCGCGGGAGCTGGCATGCTGCGCGAACGTGGCGACGACGACTTCTGACGCCCCGATACCGACTTGCGGGCGTTGCCCGACGAGACGGCTCTACGCCGATCGTTTGAGCCGGGACGTCCATCCCCTCGACCTCAGCCGCAGCCGGTCCGAGCGCCCGACCTTCACGCCGGACTGCAGAACACGCCGTCCAGCAGCAGGTCCACCGAACGTTCGGCTGCAACGCCGGCCTCGGTCGCGCCGTGCACCATCGCGAACAACAACGCCAGGTCGGCCGGTGTGAGGTCGGCGCGTACATGCCCGCAGGCCTGCGCGCGGCGCAGCGGCCCGGTGAGCGCGGCGATGACTCGGTGCTGGAGGCGGTTACGGCTGCCCTGCTCAAGCTTGAGGGCGAGCGGCACGAGCGAACGCATCGCAACTTGCCTGCGCAGCACCTCCAGCAGCAGCGCGCGGAACGCCGCCGGATGATCGACGGTCGCTGCGACGATCTCGAGCCGGTCGACCTGGTAGGTGACCACCGCCTCGGCGAGGGCGCGCCGGTCAGGGAAGTGTCGGTAAATGGTGGCCTGTCCCACGCCCGCCCGGCGGGCGATCTCGGGCATCGGCGGTCCCGAACGGACGCCGGTCATCAGGTCGCTCGCGGCCTGGACGATGGCGGCACGGTTACGCAGGGCGTCTCGGCGACGTGACGGCGGCGATCCGTACAGCACCAACATGCTCCTCGAAGCGGCTCATGTTACCGATCGGTAATGATGATGTCACACGATTTGGCTTGTCGGTACCAGTTTCTGCGCTGCTGGTTGCGCCCGCGCCTGCCGGACAACCCCACGCGCCCGGGGCGCCGAGGTGCCCGCAGTCGGCTGGCTGTGATGTTGGTGCCGCTCAACCCGACCGCCTCGAGGCGGTGGACGCCGACTGGGTGTCCGCACTCGACGCCGCGTTCGATGACGGCCGCCTGGCACGAGGCGCCGCGACGGTGACCACCATCCTGCGCACTGCCCACGACGCCGACGGGTTGCAGCCGCTCCGGGCAGAGCCGGCGGCTGCGTCGTCCAGTCACACCGGAGCACACACTGCTCCGGGTTGCATGCCCACGTGAGTGAGCCCTCCGGAACATGGCTCGAATCGTGGACGCCGTAGTGATAAGCCGCCCCTCTGGAGGTTCTCGGTTCTCCCGCCTACCGTCCGGTAACCGCCGCTCGCATCGATGCAGCCAAGTCCGCGGTGACACGAGAAAGGGCGCACATGTCGTTACGCACCCGCGTTTCCGCCACGCTGCTCGCCGGAACCCTCGCCAGCGTCGGCCTCGGGGCGATCCCCGCTCAGGCCGATACCTCGCGCGGCATCACCATCCCCGCCTTCTACACGCCGCCGGCCAACCTACCGGCAGCCAACGGAGGACTGATCCGCACCGAACCGCTCGCACTGGCCCTGAACCTGCCGGGTATCAACTCCAGCATGCCGGGCAGCGCCATCCGGATCATGTACAAGTCCACCGACTCCACCGGCAGCCCCGTCGCCGTCACTGGCGCCTACCTCGAACCCGCCGCACCCTGGCTGGGGGTGGGACCGAGACCGCTGGTGGTCCTCGCGCCGGGCACGATGGGCCAGGGCGACCAGTGCTCCACATCACTGGCCCTGCAGCGGGGTCTCGTCCTGGGGATCGGCAAGGAACAGAGCACCGTCTCGGTCGGCTACGAGATCCTCGCCATGTACCGGCTCCTCGCCAAGGGCATCGCGGTCGTGCAGACCGACTACGTCGGACTCGGCACGACCGACCGACTGCATACCTACGTCAACCGGATCGACAGCGGCCACGCCGTACTCGACGCCGCGCGGGCGGCCAAGGCGCTCCCGAACACCAAAATCACCGCACAGGCGCCCGTAGGCCTCTACGGCTACAGCCAGGGCGGCGGTGCAGTCGCCTCAGCAGCCGAACTCCAGGCGACCTACGCGCCCGACGTCGCACTCAAGGCCACCTACGCGGGTGCCCCGCCGGCCAACCTGGCCGACGTGACCGCCGCAATCGACGGCAGTGAACTACTGGGTGCGCTCGGTTGGTCGGTGAACGGCTTCCTGCAGGCGAAGCCGGAAATTCGCCCACTGATCGACCGGTACTTCAGCGACAACGGCCGCGCCGCGCTCCACGACATGTCAACCATGTGCGTCGGCGACGCGATCATCACGTACGCCGGAACACGCTCCTCGACCTGGACCACCAACGGCGAGTCCCTGGCCGAGATCATCGGAGCCGAACCCGTCCTGCGTGCGTTCATCAACGACCAACTCATCGGCACGCGTAAGCCCACCGGCATCGTGCGCGTCGCCACCGGTGTCAACGACAACCTCGTGCCGCACGCACAGGCACGCACGATGGCCGTCGACTGGTGCGGCCTCGGCGGCAAGGTCGTCTATGACCCGATCAACCTGCCCAAGGGCAGCAGCGCGCTGCTCAACCACTTCGGGCCTTTGCTCACCGACCAGTCCACGGCCGTGGACTGGCTTACCCACCGCCTGGCCGGCTGGCCGGCTGTCTCCAACTGCTCCATCCTGCCCCTGCTGCCGTAGCGGGGCGATCGACGCCCCAGCGCCGGAAATCCGACGCGGGGGTGCTCGACGGCCACGAACGCGAGCAGGACCATAGTCGCGGTTCTGCTCGCGTTCCGTACCGCGAGATCGTGACCGACCGAACCACGGCGGCCGGCCTGCGGAGGTGCCCGGCTGGGAGCGTGACCTGCTGCTGACGCCGCCGCGCACCAGCGCGGATGGATGGTGGTCCTGCCGACGGTGTAGGCCCACGGCGAAGAGGGACAGCGAGCCGACTGGCCAGGCCACGATGACCGCGTCCTCAGGCGAACTCGCGCGCGTGGATTCCAGCTTCTCGCGGTAGGTGGCCAACGCCGGTGTGCTGTCAGCTGTTGGTTCGTGCTCCCTTGAAAAAAGAAGTGCGGCGGGTTCGAAGCCGAACCGGCCGAACCCGCCGCTCGACGGGTGGAGGCGTCGAGAGCAGCTGGCGACCTGCGCTGCCCGCATGTGGGGGACGGCGATGCCCTGTCTGGACCGCACCGGTCGCCCGTCCACTACGGCTGGGCTCGTACAAGCCCACCTGGGTGCGCCAAGTCAATCCGGCCACCGTCGTTCCTCTCACCTCGTCCTTCCGACAACGAGCACATCGCGTAGGGGGTGTGCGCCACAAGGATCTTCACACCGCTGATACGGAGGCCGGCCGGAAATTGACGCCGCCGATACGCCAGCTTGCCGTCAGAAACCGCAAGTCCCGCAACGAATCGTGCTTGCGGAGGCTCGTGTCTGCCGATACGCGCATCCTGGCGCCGGCGCCGACCGGCTCGTATGACTGCGTAGGCCGCACCCGTAGCGTCGCAACACCGCCAGCGAGGCGAGCACGTAGGGATGCCATGTGTCCGAGCGGTGAGGATCGCCGCCGCCCGGTTCTCGTCAGTCAAGACCGATGCCGAACAGGCTTTCCCGGCGCTCAGGACCAACCGCGCCTGCGAGGTGTGCCTACCTCGGAGAAGCCGCGTGGCCGAGTGGCTGCCGTTATGGCCGTGTCAAGAATCGGCGGGTAGTCGTAACGGGTGCGTAAAAGCCGTCGACGGTGGCCGGCCAGCGGAATGAGATGGCGGAAAGTGGACCCGATGCGCGGGTCCGCACGGTCGCCGGAGGACTGCCATGGCGGTGGATCGCAGTCTGTGGGAAGCACGGGGCGCGCAGCAGACGCCGACGGGCGTCAGCGTTGCGATCGGCTGGACGGCGATGATGGCCGCGTGCCTTGCGGCGGCGGCGATGTTCTCGCGGTCGGAGATGCCAGGGCGGGTACTCGTTGTCGCTGTGGCAGCTGGTGCCTTTGCGGCGGTGGTCCCCGACCTGCGCGCCGTGGCCGCGGTTACCGGTTTGGCCATGGCCACGTTCGTCGGATTCCTGGCGAACCAATTCGGCGAGCTGACCGGGGGCGACGGTGCCTGGTCGTACGCGGTGGTGATCGGCTTCGGTGGGGTTCTCGGGATCGGCTACCGGTTCATGCGGCAGGTCCGGCAGGTGCGACGCGAGCATTCAGTACCGCTGCAGGTAGTGGCGGAATGCCCCTTGCCTGGTGGACGTGATGTGACGGTCGTACCACCGGACAACGCCTTCGACGGCCGCCGTGCGGCTTGAGGCGTTCGTCGTACCGCAGCGCCTGGCGGTTCGACGGCGCGGATCTCCTCGCCGTCCATGCAACCCGAAGCGACGGCCTCGCCGTTTCTGGCCCGACCCACCGCGCCCGCAGCCCCGTCGAGAACCAGATCCAGCCCTGAGACGGCCGGGAGACTGCCGATGTGGGCTGGCAGCCTCGCTGCCGCGACGCTGCCTCTACCTCTCGATTTCGACCCCCGCCCCTGGCCTGGGCGCCACACTTGGGCCCAACGCTGACCGCGCCGCAGCCGCTCATGACGCGACGAGAGGTCGCTCTTGGGCGACCGCTTGCCGTCGGACCTCGGCGCCTGAACACTTTCCCGCCTGATCGGCAATGTCAGGGTGAAGCGCGGACTTTGCCGAGGAGGGCCATGGCTTCGGATGCGGATTTGATTGGCCGGTCGCTGGATGGCGATGTCGACGCCTTCGTGGAGGTGGTCGAGCGTCATGAGGCCGCCGTCGGTTCGTACCTCGTTCGCCGGGCTGGACGGGATGCGGCTGAGGACCTCCTGGGCGAGGTTTGGGTTGCGGCGTTCGAGTCGCGGCGATCGTACGACCGGTCGTACAGCGATGCGCGGCCGTGGCTGTACGGGGTGGCATTGAATCGTCTGCGGCGCTACTGGCGGTCCCGGCCGGCCGAGGACCTGGTCGCGGACGTGCCGGACGTGGCTACTGGATGGGATCCGTGGTCGGCGGTGGACCTCGGCGTGGACGCCCGGGCGGTGCTCCGGTCGGCCCTGACGCGGCTCAAACCCGAAGAGCGGGAGGTCCTGAGGCTCGTCGCCTGGGAGGACCTGACCGCGGCCGACGCCGCGCGGGCACTCGGCATACCGGCCGGCACCGCGCGGCGGCTGCTGAGCCAGGCCAGGGCGGCATTGCGCGACGCCCCGGGGGTGTCCGCGCTTCTGAAGGACCGCAACAGCGCGAAGGAGAGACACCGATGACCGACGAGCTCGATCTGGTCGGTTCGTTGGGCAGCGCAGAACCACTGCGCCCGGAGGCGTATCAGCGGGCGCGGGCGGTGCTGCGGGCGGCTATGGCCGACCCCGGAACCGTGCGGCTGCTGGGCGCGATATCACCGGAGGAAACGACTATGGAGGCGACTTCAACCATGGAAACGACAACAACCACGCGGGACCACGAATCCAGCCCGGCGCTTCAGCGCCGCCGCCGGATCGGTATCGCGGGCCGATTGGGCATCGGCGCCGGGGTGGGGGTTGCCGCCGCGGCGGCAGTCGTCGCTGTGGTGCTCAACTCACCGGCGACCGGGGGCATCGAGGCCAGCAAGGATTCGTCAGCCGCCACCTCGGGCTCGACCGCCGTCGACGGCTCCGCCGAGCGCGCACCGCTGATGACCCTGGCCGGGTCCATCAAGACGGTCACCCCGGCGGCGGGCGACGCGTGGCTGGTGAAGGCGACGCAGGTCAACGGCACCAAGACCATGCAGGTCGTCTACACGCTGTACACCGACGGTCACGCGATCTATACGGGCAACAGCGTGAAGGACATCAAGCGTGCGATCGCCCGTCACCAGGACCAGATGACCGACGGCGGCTACGCTCCGCTCCTCAAGGCAGCCGTCGCCGCGGCGGACAGCAGCCCGGCCGACGGCCGGACTCAGATGCTCAAGGCAGCCAAGGATCCGCTGGTGGGCCTCGACCCCGCGGCGCAGAAGGCGGTGTGGGACAAGCAGCAGGCGGACGCCCAGGTGATCATCAAGCAGAAGGGCGGCAACGCCGAGCCGAAGCCGTACAGCCCCCAGGCCGTTCAGCGACACTTCGACAACGCCCTGTGGACGTACAGCACCCAAGCGCTGTCCGCTGGCGACGGCAACACGCAGGTCCGGTCCGGTGTGCTGCGTCTGCTGTCCACCATCTCCGCGGTCAGCGTCAAGAACTCGACCACCCACGGCAAGGCCACCCTGACGATCACCGCCGGCCCCGAGGTGTTCGGCGGCGTCAGCAGCGAGGTGCTGACCATCGACGCCACGACCGGCATGCTGGTCAAGGACGTCTCCACCGTGCCGGGCCTCCCCACGGCCTCCACGACGTACGAATCCTCCCGCGTGACAAAGGCCGACCTGTAGGCCGGGAACTCCCACCCACCAGCATTGCGGCAGACGGGGCGTAACGCGCCCGGCGTTCGATAACGGTGCGGGCCGCCCAGAGGCGGCCCGCACCGTCGTCTTGTGTTCGCGCGGCCCGCGGCTGGTAGCCGGTCCGGTCAGCGCGGCAGCGAGCGCAGCGCCTCCACCACGGCGTCGGGTGCCCGCAGCGGCACGAAGTGGTCGGCGCCGGGTATTCGCACAAGGCGGCAGCCGGGAATGCGCCGCGCGGCCTCGACGCAGGTCGGGACGAACGACCGGCGTTCGAGATCGCCGAGCAGCAGCACGCAGGGAGTAGCAACGTCCTCCAGTCGGGACCACGCGTCGCCGTCATCGACGAAGGTATCGCCCCAGTTGAGCCAGAACCGGACCGCCGAACGCAGCAGATCGACGACGAGCGGGTCGCGGCCGGCCCGGGCCCACCGGGCGACACCCTGCTCGACGAAGGTCTCTGGGTCGACGCTGTCCGGCTCGTCGTCGGGATCGTGCGAGGGCGGGGCGCCGGAGATGCCGGGGCATGCCAGCACCATCCCGCGAACCCGATCCGGCTCGGCGAGGGCGAGGTCGAGCGCGGTACCGCCGCCCATGCTGCAACCGACGAACAATGCCGGCCCGACGCCGAGCAGGTCAAGAACCCGACGCAGGTCGTCCACCCGGGAGAATTGCCCGGCCGGCGGCGCGGAGCGGCCGAAGCCCCGCGTGTCGTACCGGATCAGCCGGTGTTGCCCGGCGAGTCGCTCCCAGACGGGGTTCCAGATGCGAGAGTCGCCCACGCCTGGGTGCAGTAGCACGACCGGCGGCAGGCCGCCCCCGGTGTCCTCGGCCCAGACGGAGCCGTCCCTCACATTGATCAACTGCCCCATGGCGACGAGCCTCCCACACGGGGCGGCGCCCAGGCGTGGGGATATCGACTCGAGAGTCACACGCCCAGTGATCGATAACAGAAAGATGCCTCCGGTGTTTGGTGCTGCGACCAAGCAAGCCACGCCGTGACCTCGACGCTGCCGGCCTGACTCAAGAAACACGCCTTAGGCGGACCCGACGGCGTCATCGCTGGCGCTCCCGCGGGTGGTCGTGGCTCGTGGCTGTTCGCCGGATCGCCGTGACCACGGTCGCCCGGGCCCGCAGCCGGTGGGTGCCTGCCCGCTCTGAGTGCTGAGTAGCGCCGAGAGTCAGCGTCCCCGTGGGTGTTGCCGCACTCACGGGAACAGACACGCCCGACCGCGAAGTGTCGGCCCGGCGGCTCAGGCCGGGCTGAACTGGATGAGGACCGATGCGGTCGGCAGCTCGTCCGGAGCGGGTGGCGCCTCGGTGCGCCAGGCCAGCCGTACGCTCCATCGGCGGCCCGGCGGAAGGCGGTACGCGTCGGTGATGCCGCCGGCCGTGCCGCTGGAGAACCCGAGGATGCCCGACTCGAAGACCACCTCGAGGACGTCGCTGCGGTCCCAGCCGGCCGGATCGAAGTCGGCCGGCCCGTCCCAGGTCTCCAGCCGGGTGTCGCTACCCAGCACCACGGCGTCGTCGATGTTCTCGACCACCACGTAGCCCGGCGTCGAGCTGACCCATTGATCGAGTTCGTGCGGCGGGGGCGGCACGTTGCGCCGGTCGTTGCTGTCGTCGATCATCGCGAACAGTCGATAGTCAACATCGACGTACAGCTCGGTGCGCTCGACCAGCGCCGCCATGCTGACCCCTTCCCCGCTCGGTCGACTACGAGAGTAGCGATCTCCCGCCGACCGTGAATGCCTGCTTACTTACTCACCCTTGCATCGGCAGGTGCCGTTGGCTGAACTACTCCTGCCACCAGCTGTCCAACGGGGGAGTTGCGCTGATGCGACGATGTTCCTGCCTGTCACAATCCTGATGTCGATGCTCGTGGGCCTGATCAAGGCGATGGGATGCTGCGGTCCACCGTGCGTCCCGACCTTTTAATCCTGGCCTCAGGTTGATCGGGGACCATGAGCGGCAAAAGCATCGACTGGAAGGGGGCGCGTCGGCGTGCGGATCATGATCGCGGATGATGACGCGGCCATCCGTGAGTCGCTGGAGCGGGTTCTCCAGGTCGAGGGTTACGACACCAGCACCGTCGCCAACGGTCTCGCCGTGCTCGACGGGGTCGGTGGGGCCGGCGGTGACACGCTGGATCTGCTGATCCTCGACGTGATGATGCCCCGCCTCGGCGGGTTGGAGACCTGCCGGCGGTTGCGGGCGGCGGGTCGGGATCTGCCGGTGCTGATGCTGACCGCTCGTGACCAGGTCTCGGACCGGGTCGCAGGGCTGGACGCGGGCGCCGACGACTACCTTCCCAAGCCGTTCGCCACCGAGGAGTTGCTGGCCCGGGTGCGGGCCTTGCTGCGCCGGCGAACCTCGGGCGACGGGGAGTCGCAGGTCCTGTCGTTCGCCGACGTCCGGCTCGATCCCGACAGATTCGAGGCGTGGCGTGGCGGGCGGCCGCTGCGCCTGACCCGGACCGAGTTCTCCCTCCTGGAGGTCCTCGTGCGTAACGCGACCCGGGTGTTGACCCGCGACGCGCTGTTCGAGGCGATCTGGGGCTTCGACATGAGCGCCACCGCCAACAACCTCCAGGTGTATGTGAGCTACCTGCGCCGCAAGATGGAGGCCGAGGGTGAGCCGCGATTGATCTACACGCTGCGCGGCCTGGGATACACGTTGCGGGAGAATCCTCCGTGAGCAGGCCGGCAGGCCGGGAACCGCGCCGGCTGACCCGATGGTGGCGGCGGCGGTCGCTGCGGACCAGGCTGACGGTGATCGCGGCGACGGCCATCGCGGTCAGCGTGTTCATGGCCTTCCAGGTGGCCAGCGAGCTGCTGGACTGGGAGCTGCGGGACACCGCCGAGGATCAGCTGCGCGCCGACTCCCGCGTCCTGGCGACGGACGCGACGCGCGCCGGTCTGGCCCAGGTCCAGCTACCGCCGTATCCCGGATCCGGTCGACTGGTGCGGGTCATCCTGCCCGACGGTTCGACCCGGACGCCGGCCGGCCAACCCGCGCTGCCCCCGGTCAGCGAGCACGCCGGGCGCGTGGCGCAGGGCGCGTCGGCCGACCTGATGGAGTCGAACGACATCGACGAGGACGGCTACCTCATCTACACGCTGCGGGCGGGCGACGGCGCGGTCCAGGTGGCCCGCGTCGCCAACGACAGCCCGATCAACCGGTTCGGGTTCGGCATGCTGCTGATCGGGCTGCTCTGCGTGGTCGGCGGCGCCCTTGTCGGACGGACCGTGGCGCGGGCCGGGCTGGCACCGATCGACCGGCTGACCGCCGCCGCGGTACGCGTCGCGCACACCCAGGACCTCGACGCCGACATCCCGGATGAAGGCGGCGGGGAGATCCGGCGGCTGATCCAGTCGATCAACGACATGCTCGCCGCGCTCCGGGACTCCCGGCGGGCCCAGCGGCTGCTCGCCGAAGACGCCGCCCACGAGCTCAAAACCCCGCTCACCAGCCTGCGCCTCAACGTCGAACTGCTGATCCGGCTCGATCGGCGCGGCACCCTGGACAGCGCGCTGCCGGCGGAGAGCCGGACCCGGCTGCTCAACGACCTCGGTGCCCAGGTAGCCGAGTTGAGCACCCTCGCCGCCGAACTGACCGACCTGGCGCGCGGTGACGTCACCGACGAGAGCACCGACCTCCTCGACCTCGCCGACGTGGTGGTGGCCGCCGCGACCCGGGCGCGTTCCCGCGTGCCCGACATCGAGGTCGCGCTCGACGTCACCTCCGTGTGGGTGAGCGGGCGTCCCGCTGCGCTCCAACGGGCGGTGCTCAACCTCATCGACAACGCCGGCAAGTGGTCCCCCGCGGACCAGCCGGTCCAGGTTCGGCTCCGTGCCGAGGGCGCGACGGCGGTGCTCGAGGTCGACGACGCCGGGCCGGGCATCGACGCCGCCGACGTACCGCGGGTGTTCGACCGGTTCTACCGTGCCGACAGCGCCCGGGCGTTGCCAGGATCCGGTCTGGGGCTGTCGATCGTGCAGCGGGTCGCCGGCGCCCACGGCGGCCGGGCCACCGTCGCCCGCTCCGCACGCGGTGGCGCGCTGCTTCGGGTCGACCTTCCCGCCGCGGCCCCGCCCGGTCGAATCACGCGGCCCACAGCCGGGTCATGAAAAAGATCCGGGACGGGCCTGAGGCTCCGTCCCGGATCTCGCCCGTGCCGCCGCGCTCACCGTTGCAGCGCGGGGTCCTCGTCGTCGGCGAGCGACTGTCGCCCGTCCGGCGGCTCCACCGGTCGGGACAGCCGGCTCGGCCACCACATCCGCCGGCCGATCAGCAGGGTGAGGGCGGGCACCAGGATCGATCGCACCAGCAGGGCGTCGAGCAGCACGCCGAAGGCGACCAGGAACCCGACCTCGATCAGCATCACCAGCGGAAGTGAGACGAGGACCGCGAACGTGGCCGCCAGGACCAGGCCTGCCGAGGTGATGACGCCACCGGTGGCGGAGAGGGCTTTGAGCATGCCCTCTCTGGTGCCGAGACGCACGGCCTCCTCCCGGGCACGGCTGGCCAGGAAGATGTTGTAGTCGACGCCGAGCGCCACCAGGAACAGGAATGCCAGCAGCGGCACCGAATAGTCGATGCCCTTGAACCCGAGGATCGTGTCGAAGACGAACACGCTCCCGCCGAAGGCTGCGGCGAATGAGACGACCACGGTGGCCATCAGGATCAACGGGGCGACGACCGCGCGCAGCAGCAGCCCGAGCACGATCAGGACGACGGCGAGCACCAGCGGGATCACCAGCTTCTCGTCGCGGCTGGTGGTCACCTCGGTGTCGAGGTTCTCCGCACTGGGCCCGCCGACGATCGCCTCCGCCCCGCTCACCGCGTGCACGGCGGTGCGTACCCGCTTGATCGTGTCGTACTCTGCGACGGTGTCCGGCGCGTCCGTCGGGAACACGGAGATGTCGGCCCAGCCACCCTTGGTCTGACCCGGGATGGCCATGGCCACACCGCTGGTGCCCTTGACGATGTCGAGCACCCCCTCCTGGTACGCCGGCCGCGTGAAGATCGTCATCGGCTGGCCGCCGAGCTCCGGGAAGTGCTGGCGGAGAACGGTGAAGCCGGTGACCGACTCCGGCGCGGACAGGAACTGGTCCTGCTCCCGCAGGGCGCCGGTGTTGCCCGCCAGCCCGACGGCGAGCACGCCGAGGACTCCGAGCGAGCCGAGCGTCGCCACCCACCGGCGGCGGCTGATGGCGGTGCCAAGCCGTCCCCACAGCCCCGGCTTCTGCTCCACGGTCGTGCTGAACCGCGGGATGGCCGGCCAGAAGATCCGCCTGCCAAGCGCCACGAGCACCGCCGGGAACAGCGTCAACATGGCCACCAGCGCGCACAGAATGCCGGCCGCACCGATCGGGCCCAACCCGCTGGTGCTGTTCAGGTCCGCGACGAGCAGGCAGAGCAGGCCGGCGACCACGGTGGCCGCGGACGCGACGATCGCCGGCGCCGCGCCGCGCAACGCGTGGACCATCGCAACCCGGACGTTCTCGTGGTGGTGCAGTGCCTCCCGATATCGAGCGATGAGCAACAGCGCGTAGTCCGTGCCAACGCCGAATACCAGGATCGTCAGCAGCGCCGAGTTCTGGTCGTTGACCACGATGCCGAAGCCTTTGACGAGCAGGTAGACGGTTGCCATCGCGGTCAGTGCGGCCGCGCTCACGACCACCAGCGGGATCAACCACAACACCGGGCTGCGGTAGGTGAGGATGAGTAGGAGCGTTACGACGACGACGGTGGTGAGGAAGACCTGCAGGTCGATGCCGTCGAAGACGGCGTCCATGTCGCCGTCGACCGCGGCCGGGCCGGTCACGTCGAGTTCCAGGCCGGCGGGGCGGTCCTTCGCGGCGTCACGCAACGGCCCGACGATGGCCTCCGGTGCGCCGTAGGTCGTGCTCACGTCGAGGGTGAACATCATCGCCTTGCCGTTGGTGGAGAGTCTCGTCGGTGGGCCCTCGTCATCCTCGCCGGCCGGGGCCGCCACCTTCGGCGGGTACCGCTTGGCAAGGGTGTTGTAGTGGCGCTCGGCCGTCGCGCGGTCGGCGGCGGTCATGCCGCCGGCGCGGTGGTACACGAATACGAACGTGTTGTCCTCACCGCCCGGGAGACTGTCCTCCAGCACCGCCACCTTGGTGGACTCGGCACCGGCCGGCAGGGTGTCCACGGCTCTGTCGGTAGTGACCGAGCTCAGCTTTCCGCTCAACGGCACCATGACCGCCGCCAGCGCCACCCACAGGCCGATCACCAACCACGGCACCCACCGACCGGCCAACCGACCGGCCGGCGCTTCCCCGGACGGCGCTGCGTTGACTGCCATCACTAGCCTCCTACAGACGGGTCACATCGCTTATCTGATGGCGACTTCGTACCGAGCGAATCTGAGACGACTGTTAAAACGGTGCTCAGGCCGGTTGGCCGAACCAGGTGCCCAGCGCCCGTCACCGTGGTGGCGTCGAGGTCCTGCCCTGTGTAGGCAAGGCCCAGGCGACAGCCGTCGGGCCGGATGAGCCACGCGTCGACGTCCACCCGGTCCGTGCGGATAGCCTGCCGCTGTCAACCCGGTCACGAGTACGCAGCATCGCTGACGCCATCGGCCGCGACATCCGCGGTATCGACATGACGGCCGCCGAAAGTCGCGCAGTCTGGCAACGCAACGGCTGGCCCGAGGGTGCCATCGATGTAACGCTGTACGCCCTACAGGAGTACGGTGCGCGCCTAGCCGAACTGACCGAGTGGACCCTCGCGCAACGCCCCTCCGTTGCCGAGATCATCGGCCGCCCACCACGCACATACGACGACTGGGCCGTCGAGAACGCCCACCTGTTCCGCTGACTGAGAGGCCGAACGCCAGAAACGTGAGTGCCGCTCAAGCTTCTGGTGCTGCCACGCCGCTGCCAAGGCTGCGAGCGCCGCACGCGTGATCGTCGGCGGAGCCTGCACCCACCGACTACAGGATCGCCGCCGGCCGCACCGGGACGCCTGATAACCGCTGTAATTGTGACGGCGTATTGGGGCAGGATCATCAGTCGTGACACTTGTCCTGCCGCCGCGCCTGACGGCCTCGGCTCGGAGCCTGCGCGACGCCGCTCATCGCCGCGGACTACGTACCGTCCAGCTCGGCTCTTCCGAAGTGCCCGCTGGACTGCGTGCTGATCACCTTCACTCGGGACCGAGCTTCGCCGACGTCGTCGCACCGCTGCTCGGGATCGCGCCGCTGGAAGCTGAACCTGGCTGGCTGACTGGCCTTCCTCGTGAACTTACCCGCCGCGAAATCACCCTGGTCGCCATCGGCGAGGCCTACGAACTCCGTCGACCGGCGTTCATCAAGTCGCCCAATGACAAGACCATCCCGGCGATGATCTACACGGATGGCTCCCGCCTGCCCGGCCCGGATGCTGTCGACCGGCGGACTCCAGTGCTCGTTAGCGACATCGTCGACTTCACCGCCGAGTACCGGCTACACGTGCTCGACGCTGTTGTCTACGCAGGCAGCCAGTACGCCGTTCACGGCCGGTTGCACCTCGGGCCTCCGTCAACCGAAGCGCTAGCCTTCGGCGCCGATCTCATCGCCGGTTACGGGCACACGTTGCCCTCCGCCATCGTCGTAGACGTAGGACTGGTCGAGGGTTATTGGGCCGTGATCGAGGCAAATGCCGCATGGGCCAGCGGCGCCTACGTAGCGGATCCAGACCTGGTCCTTGATGTCGTCCTTCGAGCGGCCAGCCCAACGGCTTCGGTGACCGCCCGCGACCGACAGTTCGTCCGACGGCCTCAGCGGACCGCTGCGCTTCAAGCCGGCAGGTCCAAGCCGGTGTACTGATCTGTCGATGTCAGTACGTTCGATCAGGCCTGTGAGGACCCCGAACTATTGGAGGAACGCCCGGTCGTCGGAGCCGACGTCGCTGTTCGATGGGCGGGCCGAGGTCAACCGATCCGCTGATTCTGGCGACGATGCCGTCTGCGGTGTATGTCGCGTTGGCGAAGACCGATGATGGGCTTTGGTGCGTGTCACCCTGGTGGATTTCGATTGCGCCGTTGCCGGATGTGTCGAGCAGGTGAGCGGCGAGGCAGCCGACACTGTTGGCGTTCGCGATGTCCTCGTCGACGCCGATCGCTGGGGCGAACATCCGGGCGGTGCCCGTTCTTGCGGTCGGCTGCAGCGCGTAGGTGAAGCAGCCGAGATACCCGAGTCGCCGACACTCGGTTGCCAGCCGATCGAAGTCGGGCTGCATGGACAGCAGCGTCCGGCGATCCCGGACGGGGACGAGGAGTCGTGGCATGCCGGGTGAGGCGACCCGTAGGTCGGCGGCGATGTCCGCTCGTTCCAGGCCGAGGGCCGCGATGATGCCACTGCCGGTCGCGTCAGCGTCGTCCGGTAGGGCGATGACGCCTTGGTCGAACCAGACCTCGATGCCGTCCTGGCGCCGGATGGCGGTCGTGGCGAAGGTGCGGCCTCCGCTGCACTGGCGGCCGTGGTGCTCGTTGGCGCCGCTGCGGTCCAGCAGGACGGCCTGCGCGGCGATGGTGCCATGCCCGCAGTTCGTGAGCTCCCCGGCGCTGGTGAAGAACCGCACCCTGGGTGCATCCGCTGTGCTGGTGTCGATGAACGCGGTGTGGGAGGTGTCGGCTCCACGGGCGATCGCATGCCGTTCGTCGTCGATGAGCATGGCATCGTCGATCACGACTGTGGTGGGGCTACCGCCTCCCCCATAGCGGGTGCAGGCGTTCACCACTACCACTGGTGGGCCGACCATCAGGCGGCCGTGACGTCGGCGAAGCGGGGAGCACCGGGCTCGAGGTCGGTGCGAGCGGTGCGGGCGGCGAAGCGGATCGCGTGGTACCACCCGTCCCGCTCGCGAAGTGCCAGGGACAGTTGACGGTCGAGTTCATACCGGCCCCAATGGCTCGTCGCGAGGGTCATCGGCAGGTTCTTGGCGAACGTCCGGAACAAGCCGATGGGAGGAATGCCGGGCGGCATCATCGTGGCGAGTTGTGCCTCCACGTTGGGCGTGAACTGGGGTTCGAGCGCTGGGATGCGAGCCATGGCCAGACTCCGGATGCTTCCGATTTAGAAGCACGGTAGCGATTTTGCCTCCGAAACGCCAGGGCAGGCGTTTGGCGGGTTCAGGCCTTGTCGTCCACGCTCAAGGTCGAGGCCCATGCGTCGGACCAGCGAACAAGCGGGCGCAAGGCCTGGTAGGCGCCCCGGCCGAGGTCGGTGAGCGCATAGGCCGTGTCCGCCTGCTGAGCGACGAGGTGGGCGTCGAGCAGTTCGGTCAGCCGCTGCCGCAGAACACTGGATGACATGTTGTCGCAGCGCTGCTGCAGCGCGCGGAAGCCGACCGGCCCATGCTGCAACTCCCAGATGATGCGCAGGTTCCAGCGGCGCCCGAACAGGTCGAGGGCGGCCATGAGGGGTCGTCCGGTACTCGATCCGCGTACCGGCTTGCCCGGCCTGGGTGCCGTCATCGCCTGCGCCGCCCCTCTTGATGCTTCGATATTCGATACAGTACCGTCTGGAGCGTTGATTCGATTTCCGAAGCGATCGGGGCTGCTTCGTGAGGCGATTGCGCACTGCATTGTGTGACCGGTTGGGCATCGATCTGCCAATCGTTCAGGCGCCCGTAGGTTCCGCGGCGGTACCGGAACTGGTGGCGGCGGTGTCCGAGGCCGGAGGTCTTGGCATGCTCGCGTTGACGTGGCAGACCCCCGATCAGGCACGGCGGAGCATCCGGCGTACCCGGGAGCTCACGACCCGGCCGTTCGGGGCAAACCTGGTTCTCGACTTCCCGGTGGACGATCTGCTCACCGTGTGCCTGGAGGAGAAGCTGCGGATCATTTCCACCTTCTGGGGCGACCCGTCGCCGGTGCACGGCCGGATTCACCGGGCCGGCGCGCTGCACCTGCACACTGTCGGTGACATCGCCGAGGCCGTGCACGCCGTCGCGGCCGGGGTGGACGTCGTCGTGGCCCAAGACTGGGAGGCAGGCGGTCACGTCCGCGGCGGCACGACCACGATGTCCCTGGTGCCGGCGGTCGTCGACGCGGTCGGGCCGGTACCGGTGGTGGCTGCGGGAGGGATCGCGGACGGGCGTGGCGTCGCGGCGGTGCTCGCGCTCGGCGCCCAGGGCGCCATGCTGGGCACCCGCTTCCTGGCCGCTGCCGAAGCCGCCACCCACGAGGTGTACCGGCAGCACTTGATCGCGGCCACCGGAGCGGACACCGTGCACACCCTCTGCTTCGACGGCGGATGGCCGAACGCCGCGCATCGCGCGCTGCGCAACACGACCCTCCAGCGTTGGCAGGCGGCCGGCTCGCCGCCTGCCCCGCTGCGGCCCGGCGAGGGTGATGTCGTCGCCATCGACGCGTCTGGCGAGAACCGACCTCGATACGAGGACCTGATGCCGCTGCCCGGGATGACCGGTGACCTGGCAGCCATGGCCCTGTACGCGGGCCAGTCCGTGAGCCTCGTCCACGACGTCCGGCCTGCTGCCCGCCTGCTCCACGACATCGCCGGTCAGGCCGCCGCCACCGTCGACCTGCTGCAAAGCCCGGCGACGTGATGGCCACCGCGGTGTTGTTCGATGTCGACGGCGTGCTGGTCGACTCCTATCCGGCATACCGCCGGATCTGGAGTCGGTGGGCGACACTGCGCCACCTCGACCCGGACCTGGTCTGGTCCCATACCCACGGCCGCCGGCCAGTCGACACCATCACGGTGGTGGCCCCGCACCTCGACGTTGACGCCGAGTACCGGCTCGTCCGAGAAATTATGGCCGCCGAAGGCGACGCCTTCCCCGTCTACCCCGAAGCCGCCGCCGTGTTGAGCCTGCTCGATGGTTACCCGTGGGGTGTGGTCACGTCGGGCCGAATGCCGACCGTGAAGCAGCGGCTGCGCGCCGGCGGGCTGCCGGATCCTCCCGTCATGGTCGACAGCAGCCAGGTCCGGCGCGGCAAGCCGAGCCCCGAGGGCTATCTGCGCGCTGCGCACCTTCTCGACACCCCCGCAGCGAACTGCCTCGTGATCGAGGACGCTCCCGCCGGGATCGAAGCAGCCCGGGTTGCCGGCATGACGGTCATCGCCGTCCGCACCACACACCCTGCCGACGAACTGACTGGCGCCCACCACGGTGTCGACACCCTCAGGGACACGATCCCCCTCCTCACAGAGTGGCTGAACAGGACTCGACCATCAACGAGGTGACCGAACAGTTCGATCTGGTGGTCCTCGGGGCAGGCTTGGGCGTCTGCCTCAACGTGGGCCGCATCCCCTCCGAAGCGCAGCTGCAACGCAACGCCGAACTCGCGTCGAGCACCGGCGTGGGCTTACCGAGTTGCTGCATGCCAACCCGGGTCTGCGGGACCTGTTGCTGTGGCGGCTGCCCGGATGCGAAGCAGACCGAAAACCGGCCGTCGCTGGTTCTGGAGGTGGTTGGCCCAGCGACAGAAGGGTCCTCGCGCTGTGCCGAACCGCAGGCAGCCCGCCCGCTACCATCCACGCGTGATACGAAACCGTCGATGGATACGGTGGATCTTTCTCGTCAGCGGTGCGGTCTTTTTGCTGATCGGCGGGTACTGGCTCTTCACCACGACCCGGGCGCAGGCCAACGGGCAGGCGGGTTGGACCGGTGGGTTCATCGCGGTAGCTGGGTTGGCGTTCGGGATGGCCCAGGTTGTTCTCGGCGCCCTGGCGCTGCGCCGACAGCAGCCGGCCCGCGGCGTAGCGCCGACCGTGGCGGCACCCCCGGGCACACCAGGGATGATCTCGCTTGCCGTGCCGGAGCCGGCAGCATTCACGCGGGGCCGTGACGAACTGGTCGGCGAACTCGCGGGGCTCGTGCGCCGGCGGTACCAGCCAGCGGCGCGGGTACGGGTGCTGCACGGCATGGGCGGTGCAGGCAAGAGCACTGTGGCCCAGTTGGTGGCCAGGCGATTCGCCGATCGCAAGGGAAAAGTCTGGTGGGTCTCGGCGGCGAACGCCACCGCCCTGCAGACCGGAATGCGGCAGCTCGTCGCCGATCTCGGCGCCTCCGATCACGACATTCAGCGAGCCTGGTCCGGGCTCACCGGCGCTCCGGATCTGCTATGGAGGCTGCTGGCCGCCGTTCCCGGACGATGGCTGCTGGTCATCGACAACGCCGACGACACCCGGTTGCTGGGACTGGACGGTGAGCCGGTCACGTCCGCCCGGGGGTGGGTCCGGCCGGTACCGAACCGTCGGGGCTTCCTACTGGTTACGACTCGCGACGGTGACCCCGAGTTGTGGAACACCTCCTGGTGCCGAATGCACCGGATCACGATGCTGTCCGCCTCTGACGGTGCGGCTGTACTGCTCGAACATGCCGGGAACCACGCGGGCGGCGTACGGGAGGCCGTCGCCCTGTCGCAGCGTCTCGGCGGCCTGCCGCTGGCTCTCGGCCTGGCCGGCCGAGCCCTGGCCGACGCACAGCTATTGCGGCTACCCGGCATCGCGACCACCTTCGCGGCCTACCAGGCCGCGATCGATCCGCTCGGCGAGTCCACCATCGGCGAGGCCGTAAGCCGTACCTGGGAAATGTCGCTCGACCTGCTCGACAGTCGTGGCCTGCGTGAAGCCCGGTCGCTGATGTGGCTCCTCGCAACCTTCGCCGACGCCCCGATTCCGACCGGGCTGCTGGGATCACCTTTGAATCCTCGCGATACGCAGGAGTTACTGCGCGCCCTGGCCACACTTGGCCTGATCACCGTCGAGGATGGTGAGCAGGACGCGGCGAGCCTGCGCATCCATCCGCTTATCCGCGCCGCCGCTGATCCGGTGGCTCAGTTGAGCCTGGCGGTCACACTGCTGGCCGGATTCGCCGACGGCGACCCGGACGACTCCGGGCAGTGGCCGAAGTGGCAGGCAGCTGCCCCGCATGCCTTCCACCTGCTGAACCAGGCAGCCCGCACCACCGACACCGACCTGATCATCCGTGCCGCTCGCATTGCCGAAGACGCCGCCCGTCACCTCAATGCCACTGGGCTGTACGCCGTAGCCCTCGACCACCTAAGCGCCCTGCGGTCGATCCGAGAACGGGAGCAGGGCGCATCCCATCCCGACACCCTCACCATCCGGTACCGCCTGGCATACACAACCGGATTCGCCGGCGATCCGGTGGCCGCCCGCGATCAGTTCGCCGCGCTATTGTCCGCTCAGGAACGGGCGCTGGGCGCCGACCACCCGGACACCCTTGACACCCGCAACCAGTTGGCCCGCTGGACCGGAGAGACTGGCGACATCGTGGCGGCGCGTGATCAGTACGCGGCACTGCTGCCCGTCCAGAAGCGCATCCTCGGCCCAGAACATCCGGCCACCCTCGCGTCGTGGCAGGGGCTCGCCCAATGGACTGGCTGGACCGGCGACTCAGCCGCTGCCCGCGATCAGTTCGCCGCGCTGCTACCGGTGCGGGAACGGGTACTGGGCGACGAACACCCGGACACGCTGGCCACCCGGCATCGGCTGGCCCAGTGGACCGGCTGGTCAGGCGATGCCGGAGCGGCCCGCGACCTGCTCATCGGCGTGGCCGACAGTTGCCGCCGGGTACTCGGTGCGGAGCACCCGGATTGTCTGCACGCCCAGCATGACCTGGCGCGCTGGATCGGATACGCGGGCGATGCCGCCACTGCTCGCGACCAGTTTGCCGCGCTGCTGCCCATCCGTGAGCACGTCCTCGGCCCGGAACATCCCCAGACCCTGGCCACCCGCCACGGCCTTGCCTTCTGGATCGGCGCCGCGGGTGACGCCGCCGCCGCACGAGATCTGTTCGCCGCACTCGTCCCCGTCCGCGAACGCGTCAAAGGCCCGGAACACCCGGACACCCTGGGCAGCAAACACGAACTTGCCTATTGGACGGGGAAAGCGGGCGACGCCGAAGGCTCCCGGGCCCAATTCGCCGCGCTGCTACCGCTTTGCGAACGGGTGCTGGGCGTCGACCATCCCGACACCACCGCCACCCGTCGCAGACTCATCGAGCCTCTGGACGTAACCACTATGCCCGCCCCGCGTTGGTCTCAGCTCAGGCGAGGGGAGGAGGCTCGTTGGTCAGGGCCGCCAGAGCGGCAGCAACCTCCCGAAGGCTCGCGCGGACATACGTAGTGGTGGTGCCGACCCGGCAGCGGGCCTGGCACGATCTCGTCTCTTGCTGGGAGAGGTCTCCGGTATTACCGAGCCCTCTACACCCAATAGGCCGAGCCGCCCGACGGTACGACGATCCAGACTCATATACACCTGTCGATCTCTCGTATATCGTCCTTCGGATATATGTCAGCCTCTCAACCCCCTCTGGAGAGGACATGATCATTAGTCGACGCTGGATCGGTACCGCCACGGCGGCCCTGCTCGTTGCCACCATGACCAGCACCGTCCCGGGCGGCGCCCACGCCGCACCGGCCAACGACGTCACCACCGCCGTACAGCAGAAGCTGCTCGCGGAGGCCGCAGTCGCTGCGGACCAGGCGTTCCGGACCGCCGATGTGGCGGACACCCGGGTGGACGTCACCCGCAAGGACGGCCGGGCCTGGGCCTTCGGCACCGCCGTGCTCGTCGCCCCGCAGGGAGAGGATCTCCACCCCTCCGGTTGGCTCTTCGTCGCCCGTCAGCACCGCGGCGGCTGGCAGGTCGCCTTCGAGGGCGAAGCCACCTTCGCCGAACTGACTGCGGCCGCGCCCGTCTCCGTCGTCACTGAGCAGGAGAGGGACACCTTCACCGCCCCCAGGACGATGGCCGCCAACGGGGACTTCCGCACCGGCATGCGCCTGCCGTTCACCGTTGGCCAGTCCTGGATCCTCCGGGGCGGCCCACACGGCTGGTCCGGCTCCCCGCGACCGTTCAGTTCCATCGACCTCTACGGCGGTGACGAGCGGGTGCTGGCCGTGCGTGCCGGCACCGCGTACACGATGTGCAAGGGCTGGATCCGGGTGGTCCACGACCGGGGGTACGCCACGGACTACTACCACCTCTGGAACAACATCAACGTTGACGGTGCCTCCGTCTCGGCGGGCACCTTCCTCGGCAATACCGGCACCGACATCACCTGCGGCGGCTCCGCCAGCAGCCGGCACGTGCACCTGGGGCTGCGGCAGAACAGCGCGTACGTGGCGGTCGCCACCCACAACCTGGGCAAGTGGGTGCCGCGAGAGGGCAGTGTGGCCTACGAGGGCTCCGCGCTGCACGGCTCGAAGCGCGTGAACGTCAAGGGCACGCTCTACAACTACGGCGCGCTCGGCTTCACCGAGGGCATCGTCGACAGCAACGGCGGCACGTCGGTCAGCCGGCGGTCCGGGCCAGGCACCGGGTACGGCGTGGTCGGTTCGGTCGCGGACGGTGCCACGGCGGCAGTGGCCTGCTCGTCGAACGGCACCTCCCAGACCGGCCGCTGGGGCACCACCGCCCTGTGGAACCGGCTCACCGACGGCACCTGGATCCCCGACGCGTACCTGTACACCGGATCGGCCAACCCGGTCAACGGCTGGTGCTGACGCCCTTCAGCGACCGCTTCCCAGCTGCCGAAACCTACTAACCAAGATCGCCGGAAACCCTTAGCGAGACAGGCCCGGGTCCGCAGCCGTTCAGGCTCCTACCAGGCCGGCTCGCTCGGCGGGTCTAAGACTGGGTTTCCAGTGGTTGGTGGGTCGGTGCGTTGATGGTTTCCCGGTCCGAGTGCGGGGGAGCGGGGCTGCGCCATTCGACGAGCAGGACGGTGGCGTCGTCCTGAAGGCGGTCGTCCTGATGGTCGAGAATGGCGTGCACGAGCCGGCGGGCGGTCTCGGGCAGGGGCAGTTGATCGGCGACCGCTCTGGTGGCGAACTCAACGAGCCGCTCCATGCCGAACGTCTCGCCGTCGGATGTGCGGGCTTCGATGATGCCGTCGGTGTACAGCAGCACCTGGTCGCCGGGTTCGAGGGCTTCCTCGACGACCACCGGCGGGCGCCGGTCGCCGAGGGTGACCGGAAGGGCGGTCGGGGTGGGCAGCACCTTGACGACCTTGCCCTCGCGCAAAACGATCCCACTCGGGTGACCGGCGGAGATGACCTGCAGGATTCCGGTGCGCTGGTCGAGCTCGGCGAGCACCGCGGTGATCATCCCGTACCGGTCGTGGTCGCGGACCGCGACATCGATGTGATGGTAGGTGGCGGTCAGGTCCAGGCCGGTGCGCCGGGCGTTGCGGTAGGCAGCGAGGGCGATGGAGGCGAGCACCACGGCCCGCATTCCGCCACTGGAGCCATGACCTGCCGCGTCGAACAACGCCAGGTGCGCCGTGTCACCGTTGACCGCGTAGTCGAACGCGTCGCCGCCCACGTCGTAGCACGGTTCGAGGATACCGCTGATGATCAGGTGCCCGGTCGAGAAGGTCAGCGGCGGTAGCTGCGCGCGCAGCATCTCCGCGGCCAGTTGCATCGGTGCCCGGCGCCGGAGCCGCTCGATCGTGTCGCTGTATGAACTTCGCGTCACGACCAGCTCGGCGAGCAGGGACGCGACCGCGGCGCAGTCGTCAACGCTGCGATCGGCCAGCGGGCCGTCGGTGACGACTTCCAGCACGCCCATGCGTTCGCTGCCGTCGAGCACCGGCACCCATACCCGCACACCGTCATCGCCGCTGGAGCTGACGCAGGTCGACGCAGTGCTGAACGCTCGACCGGCGAGGGTGCCGTCAATGTCGATCGGGTCGCGGGCCGGCGCGCTGCCACCCAGCAGCGGGAGCAGCAGCCGCTGCTGATGGTCCACCAGGTAGATCACCAGGGCACGCGCGTCCAGCAGCGGCGCCGCCCGCATCGCCATCTCCGGCAGATCATCCGGACGCGCGTGGTGCGACTGCTGCAGCAACTGCCGCAGCGATTCCAAACTACTCACAAGCATCCTCCCATGGACCAGCCCGTAGATTGTCACTCAGCGCCGGCCTGGAGGCTCTCGCTGCGGAGCCACGTCACACGAGGGGCCAACCTCCGCTACCTGGTGCCGCCGTGCACGTATTCAGCCACTGCTGCTGCCCGGCCGGTGTTGTCGAACCGCTTCGTCGGGGCGTCCCATCCTCACGCCGTCATCCGTCCCGGCTAGATCAACTCACGCGTGCCGTCCGACCGGCTGAGGCCTGTCGCACGATGAGGAGCGCCCCGTGCGTGAGTGGTTGCCGTCCGCCGGGTGATCGTGCGGCGGGCCAGCGCGGCAGACGTGGCGATGCGCGCGTCAACTGGGCGGCATCGACGGGAACAAGCTCGGCGCGTAGACCGACCTGGTGGGCGCTCACGCTGGAACACACCTGCCGTTTGTCGCCTGGGTGGACGGGCACGTGGTCGGCGTCGCGTCTAATCGGCGACTTGCATGGGGGTGAACGGTGCTTGCGCCGTGGTTGCCGTGAGCTGTCGTTTCCTCCTGAGAGAGGCGGCTGTGAGGAAGACTGGAACCATCAAGCGGGCGGTTCGCTCGTTTCGATGACTGCCGCACTCGAATGGGTCGCGTGCGTGCCCGCTCGTGGCTGCTGGCTGACCCCTAGCCTGAATGGGCGGTCGTACAGGAGGGGCAACAGTGAGTAATGCGGATCTTGGCACCCGTAGTGACCGTGGCAGTGCGTACGCCGAGCTGTCTCGCCTGGTCCGAAGCGCGGGTCTTCTCGACCGTCACCCGCGGCGCTACGCGGCCCGGGTGACGGTTCTGCTGGGTTGTCTCGTGCTGATGGGCGTGGTGTTCGTTCGACTCGGGTCGTCGTGGTGGCAGACCGCCACTGCGGTCGGGGTCGCGGTGCTGCTCGCGCAACTGGCGTTTCTCGGTCACGACGCCGGGCATCGACAGATCTTCCGATCCCGACAGGCGAACGACGTGCTCGGCATGATCTGTGCAAACCTGATGACCGGGATCAGCTACGGGTGGTGGGTCGACAAGCACAACCGCCACCACGCCCATCCGAACACCGAAGGCCGCGACCCCGACATCGCGGTGGCTCCGCTGTCCTTCACCGCAGGTCAGGCCGCGACGCAGCGCGGCCTGCGGGCGCTGTTCGTCCGGCACCAAGCGACGCTGTTCTTCCCCCTGCTGATGGCGGAGGGTCTGCATCTGCACGCCGCCAGCGTCCGGGCGGTCGTCAGCCGTTCCGGGCTCCGGCACCGACCTGCGGAGGCCGGCCTGCTCGTCCTGCATTTCGCTGGCTACCTCGCAGCCGTGTTCCTGGTTCTGAGCGTTCCGCAGGCGATCGTGTTCATCCTGGTCAACCAGGCCCTCTTCGGCCTCTACCTGGGTAGCTCCTTCGCCCCTAACCACAAGGGGATGCCCATCCTGACCGAGGCCGACGACCTCGACTACCTACGCCGACAGGTCCTCACCTCCCGCAACGTACGCGGCGGCCGGCTCCTCGACGCAGTCCTCGGTGGGCTCAACTACCAGATCGAACACCACCTCTTCCCCAGCATGCCCCGACCGAACCTGCGCCACGCCCAGCCACTGATCCGTCAGTTCTGCACCGAACACGGCATCGCCTACCACGAGACCACCCTGATCCAGTCCTGGTCGCAGGGGCTGACCCACCTGCGCGCGATCGGGACCGGCGCGAACCGCCCGGGCAACGACTGAGTCTGGTCCGCGCACGCTCTGGTCACCGACCATCGCCGCCGGACACCGGGACGGCAGGTGCGGGGCGGAGGACGTGATGGGCGCCTCGGTACCGGGCAGGCCACCGCCGAGAGACGGCTGCTCGGGTACTGGGAACACCAACAGGATTCCCGGCTGCGACGGCGACAGCGGTGGTGGTTGCACCTAGCCGAGGGCGGGGGAATCGCCTGCGGCAACGCCAGCCGCGTGACCTATCCGAGGTCCGACGGTGCGAGAGGAAGCGAAGCGACCGTGCTGTAGAAGCGGTGGATGTCACGGATGACGCGCTCGAAGGTGGGAAGGTCGACGGGTTTCGTGACGTAGGCGTTGGCGTGGGCGGCGTAGCTGCTCAGCACATCCGCGTCGACGGCGGAGGTCGTGAACACCACGATGGGAATCGCCTTCAGCTGGTCGTCGGCTTTGACCGCCGACAGGACCTCCCCACCGTTCATCCGTGGCATGTTCAAGTCGAGGATGATCAGATCGGGGCGTGGTGCGTCGGTGTGGGTGCCCGTACGGTTCAGGAACGTCATAGCTTCCTCGCCGTCGCCGACCAGGTGTAGCTCGGTGGGCAGGTCGCACGCCGCGATAGCGCTTTCGATGAGTGCGACGTCGGCCGGGTCGTCCTCGACCAGCAGGATGCGCAGTGCGGCAGCCAGGGTGCCGTTGGCATTGGCGACAGCGTTCACGCGCCCGAGCCTACGACCGAAATGCATCAGCCGCCATGACCGACCGTCTGTCCTGCTGGCTGGTGGTCTCGACCATCGCCCCTACCCGCTCCCGCGTGCTGTCAGCTTCCGGTAGCCGCAGTTGCCGGCCGTTGCGGTGGCGGCCAGCCGCCCGGGGGAATCGAGGTGACCCCTCGTGGTGGGCGGGCTCGTCCGTCCGACCGGATCGGCCCGAAGCGTGGGGTGCTCTCGACCCGCGCCCGCCGGCTCGTTCGACGATCTCGTCGCGGCCGCTGGGCCTACCGGTCAGCGGGCGGGTGCTGCGCGGGCTTCGGTGAGGTGTTTGGTGATGCGAAGCAGCACCTGGCCCGGAGCTTTGTTGACGAAGGCGGCCGTGTCGGCGAGGGCGCCGATCAGGGGCAGTCCACGTCCGCCGATGGTGAGCGGGGTGGGGAGGTCGGCGTCGAGTCTGGTGTTGTCGGGGCTGCGGCCGCGGTTGCCGACCTCGATCCGGCAGACGTGGTCGTCGATGCTGATGGTGATGTCGACGTCGCTGTCGGAGTCGGCGTGGATCACCGCGTTGGCGCATGCCTCGCTGATCAATACGGCCAGGTTGGCGCGGGTGTCCTCGCTGACGTCGGTGAGGCTCAGCAGGGTGGTGAGTACATGGCGAGCGCGGGTCGCCGAAGACGGTTGGCGAGGGAGTGACAGCGTCATACTCACCCGCATCTGCTCACTCCTCCCGGCCCGTGCCTGACCCGCCGGACCACTGTTCACACCCTAAGGCGGGATGCGCAGGTTCTGATCAGCGCTACCCGACGTCTCATGGCTACCCCGGCCCAGCTGAGGTAAAACGGGCGAGTTGTCCGCTCGATGTGCACCGGCGTCGGCGGTTTCGTCCGCCGGCGAAATAGGGTAAGCGGGGATCATCGGCGTGGGGAGGTTGTGGTGGATCTGCAGTTGTCGGTCCGGGCTGGCCGGGGTTGCACCGTGCTCGAGGTGCGCGGCGAGCTGGACATGGCGACGTCCCCACAGTTGCGTGAGGGTCTGCAACGGTTGGTCGACGCCGGTGACCGTCAGGTGGTGGTGGACCTGGCCGGGGTGGGTTTCATGGACTCCAGCGGGCTGGGCGCGTTGGTGGTGATGTTCAAGGCATGGCGCGATGTCGGGGGTCGGATGTGCCTGGCCGCGGTGCAGCCCGCCGTGCGCAGCGTCCTGTCGGTCACGTCGGTGGATCAAGCTATCGACGTGTACGACAGCGTGCCGGAGGCTGAAGCCGACATGCGTCCCACCGATATGCCAGCCGGCTAGTCAGCCGGGCGACACGGCGCTGGCGCGCGCCTGGTCCGCGCCGGCACTGGTGCCTCCGGAGCGCCGCCCCCGTATTCCGGCGCGGGCCGCCCCAACCTGCCCGCCGCCTACCACCGTTGCTCCTCGGCCCTGTCAGTCCACCTGTCGGCGTACGGATGAAGGTGTCCAGCTCGGTACGAATGAACGGGACCAGGTGCTGCTGCTGCGGTTGTAGGTTGCGGCTATGGATCTTGAGAGCTTGAGGCTGAGGGCCGTTGCGATCGCTGAGTTGTATGACCGGCACAACGTCGCCGCGGGTCGCGGGGCGTGGAGCACCGGCGATCTGGCGTTGGGGTTCGTCGGTGACGTCGGGGATCTCGCGAAGCTCGTGATGGCTGTCGACGGGCGCCGTGAGATCACCGATGCTCGTGAGCGGCTCGGTCATGAGTTGGCTGACTGTCTCTGGTCGATTTTGGTTCTTGCTGACCGGTATGGCGTCGACTTGGCTGCGGAGTTCGCGCGAATGACCGCAGGGATTGAGGAACATCTCGAAGCGCGTGGCCTGCACGAGGCCGGGTAGCTGCCGGCCCGCCCAAACAACCCTGACCGATCAGGCAGGAGTGACCGTCATCAGGTCGCCGAGGCCTGCGATGGTCAGGACGGGAGCCAGGAGTGGGCTGGTGATGAGGTGGATCCGTTCGACGTGGGGGAACAGGACGGCGAGGCCCGCGCTGTCGAGGTATTGCAGTGCGGTCAGGTTGACCGTCAGTTGGCCGGGGGCGGCTTCTACGGCGCGGGTGAGGGCGGCCGCGAAGTCGGCGGCGTTGCTCATGTCGACCTCGCCGGTCGCGGTCAGTACGGGAGTGCCGTCGGGTCGGTGGCTGGTGGTGAGGGTCAGCGCGGTGCTCATGGAATCCTCGCCTGCATGTCGATGGTGGTGCCGGTGGTGCCGGGCGTGACGGTGATGGCGTCCATCAGGGCACGCATGAGGACCAGGCCTCGTCCCCGGTGGGTGTCCACGTCCGGTTGAGGTGTCTTCCAGCGTCCGCTGTCGGTGACGCTGAGGTGCAGGCCGGTGGCGGTGGCGGTGGCCCGCAGCCGGATCCGTCCGCCGGGGTCGTCGCGGTGGCCGTGCTCGACGGCGTTGGCGCAGGCTTCGCCGGCGGCCACCAGGACGTTGTAGGCGTTGGTGGGATCGAGTCCGCAGCGCTCGAGCCAGCTCCGCAGGGCGGTGCGTACGGGTGCGAGACCGGCGCGCTCGGCGGCGAAGTTGAGTTCCAACGGGCCGGGGTGGCGGTAGAGCAGGACCGCGACGTCGTCGTCGTATCCACCCGGCGGACTGAGTTGGTTCATGACGTCGGTGGCGAGCGTCTCGATGGGGTGGGCGCGTCCGTTCTGGATCACCGTCACGACGCGGTCGATGCCCGCGGTGAGTGGTTGGCGGCGGCGTTCGACGAGCCCGTCGGTGTAGAGCATCAAGGTCGCCCGCGCCGGCACGAATTCCTCAGCTTCGGGCCGTTCGGCGCTGCCCCGAACTCCGAGGGGACGGGAGTGGCCCTGGTCGAGCAGTCGGGTGGTGCCGTCGGGAGAGGTGACGATGGCGGGAGGATGCCCGGCGCTGGCATAGCGCAGCTGTCCGGTCGTCGGGTCGAGGACGCCGCAGAAGACCGTCGCGCACAGGGCCCCGGGTAACTGGGCGGCGAAGCGGTCGAGTGCGGTGAGGGTGCGGGACGGGCTGGAGTCCTGTAGCAGCAGGGCGCGGCAGGCGCTGCGTAGTTGTCCCATGACGGTGGCGGCCTGCAGTCCGTGACCGACGCAGTCTCCGACGACGATGCCGATCTGCCCGTCGACGAGCGCGATGGTGTCGTACCAGTCACCGCCGACCTTCAGCGGTCGCGTGGCGGGTGCGTACCGCACGGCGAAGCCGCTGGGCAGCTGCGCGGGGCCGAGGATGGCCCGTTGCAACGCGAGGGCTGTTTCCCGCTGCTGATCGATCTGCTGTACGCGGTGCAGTCCCTGACCGAGGTGACCGGCCAGCAGGGCCAGCAGGGTCTCGTCCTGCTCGGTGACGGGGCGCCTCTCGCCGAGGTCGATCCACAGGGCCATCCTGCCGTAGGGGTGCTCGACGGCGATTCCGACGCCAGTGGTCTGGTCCGCGACCGTGGTGAGCAGGGGCCGATCCCGCAGGGCGGTGAGAGTTCGCCGGCGCTGGTCGGTGAGGGTGTCCCAGTGTTGGTGTGGGTCGGTCGTGGCGAAGGTTGGGGTGTGGGAGCCGTCGAAGACAGCTGCGAGGACGCGGGTGGCGCGCCACAGCCCCTGTAGCTCATCGAGGACGCCGTGCAGGGCGTCGGTGAGGTTGTCCGCCTGCGACAGCCGGATGCTCAGGGCCGCCAGTGCGCTTTCCCGTTGCACGGCGTAGTGCTCCGCCGTGACATCGCGGAAGGTGCCGACGATGACCCGTCGGCCGGTGTCGGGGTCCTGCACCTGGTTGAATGCGGCGGCGACCCACAGACGATGCCCGTCGCGGTGAGTCACCGGGATGGTGTACGTGCCGCTGGTCTGACCGATGAGCAGGGTGAGGGCATCGGCGACTTGCTGGTGTGCCTCCGGCTCCGTCTCCCGGCTCGGCCACCAGGGGTGCGTGGACGCGTAGGGGAGCCCTTCGGGGCCGTAGCCGAGGATGTCGGTGAAGGTGGTGTTGATCTCGATGACGGCACCGCTGTCGTCGCAGACGAAGAACGCCTCCTGCAGCGAGTCGACCAGCGCGGTGCGCCACCGGGCGTGGTGATTGCGCAGGCGGGCCAACTTCACGTTCGTCCGCACCCGGGCCAGCAGCTCGGCGGCGGCGAACGGCTTGACCAGGTAGTCGTCCGCCCCCGCCTCCAACCCCTCGATGGAGGCCTCCTGCCCTGCCCGCGCCGACAGCAGCAGGACAGGCGTTCCCGTCGTACGGGGGTCGGCGCGCAGTGCGGCTAGCAGCTGCAGACCGTCCAAGTGGGGCATCATCACGTCACTGACGACCAGATCGGGATGGTGGACGCGTGCCGCTAGCAGTGCGGCTTGACCGTCGTTGACCGCCTCAACCCGATAACCAGCCATGCGCAGCATGCGGGTGAGGTACTCCCGCATGTCCGCGTTGTCGTCGGCGACCAGGATGTGAGCCGGGCTTGCGCTCACGCCTGGCGTCGTCTCCTTCACGCTCGAAGCGACATCCTCTTCGAAGAGCACGGCTGGATCCCCGCTCGCTGCCGACTGTGCTGGCAGCCATCGCAGCGCCTCCTGGACGAACGGCTCGGCGGTGGTGGAGATGTCGTAGTCACCCGCGCGGGCGACGCTGCCAGGCGGCAGGTGAACGCTGCCAAAGGGCAGCCCGATGGTGAAGGCCGTGCCGTGTCCGATGGTGCTGTCGGCGGTGATGTCGCCGCCCTGCAGCCCGACGAGTTCCCTCACCAGCGCCAAGCCGATGCCGCTGCCCTCGTTCGAGCGTGAGCGGACGTTCTCGATGCGGTGGAACCGCTCGAACAGCCGCGGCATCTCCTCGGCCGGCACGCCGATCCCCGTGTCGGCGACGGTCACCACGGCCCGGCCGGCCTCGGCCCGCAGCCTCACTCGGATCGAACCGTCGAACGTGAACTTCAGGGCGTTGCTGAGGAGATTCAGGATGATCTTTTCCCACATGCCCCGGTCGACGTACACCGGCTCGGGTAGCGGGGGGCAGTCCACCTCGAAGGTGAGACCCGCGCGTTCGACGGCGGAGCGGAACACGCTGGCGAGGTCCGCGGTGACCGCGGCGAGGTCCACCGGTTCGTAGCGGGCCTGCATCCGTCCGGCCTCGATCCGGGAGAAGTCCAGCAGCGCGTTGACCAACTTGCCGAGCCGCAGCCCGTTGCGGTGCATGACCTGCAACTCCTCGCGCACCCCCTCGTCGGTGTCGCCGACACGGGAACGCAGCTCCTCCAACGGTCCCATGATCAACGTCAGTGGAGTGCGGAACTCATGGCTGATGTTCGAGAAGAATGCCGTCTTGGCGCGGTCGATCTCGGCGAGTTCCTCGGCCCGCTGCTGCTGCGCCTGGTAGCTGCGCGCGCTCGCGATCCCGGCCGCGACGTGGCCCGCGGCCAGTTCGATGAACCCTCGGTAACCGTCATCGAGTGGCCGGTACCGATTCAAGCCGGCCACCAGGAAGCCGTACGGCGTGTCGCCCTGTTGCAGCAGCGGTACCAGGAGAGCCTGCGTGGGCGGCTGTGACCAGGCACCGGTCGGCAGTCCTCCGAACGGGGCGCCATCGAGCGGAACACGTCGCGATTCCCCCCGCGTCAGTGCCGCCACCGGCCACACCGGGGTCGACTCGTTGGCCGGAATCGTGCTGGGCGCTGCGGAGTGACCTGCGGGGATGCCCGCAGCCGCGGCCAGGCGGGCACTGCCGTCACTGTCGAGAAGGTAGATCGCCGTGAACGGCAGGTCGAGGTCGTTGCGGCCGAGTTGCCGGCCGGCGAAGGTCAACATCTCCTCTTCGGTACGCACAACGCTGGGATCGGACCCGAGATCACGCAACGTGGCCATCCGCCGTTCGCCGACGACCCGCTCGGTGTCCTCGCTGACCACGCACAACATGCCGACGAGGACGTTGTCGTCGTCGCGCAGCGGGCTGTAGGAGAAGGTGTGGTAGGTCTCCTCCCGGTAACCGGACCGCTCCAGGAACAGCAGCAACGCCTTGTCCCACGTCGCCACCCCGGTGGTCAGCACCCGATCGATCCGGGGGCCGATGTCCGGCCAGATTTCCGCCCACACCTCACTGGCCGGCCGACCCAAAGCCCACGGATACTTGCGGCCGAGGGTGTCGCGCCGGTACGCGGCGTTGCAGAAGAACGTCAGCTGAGGACCCCAGGCCATCCACATCGGGAAGCGCGACGACAGCAGGATGCTCACCGCCGTCCGCAAACTCTGCGGCCAGCCCGCAGGGTTCCCCAGCGGAGTCGAGGCCCAGTCCACCTTCGCGAGGTCACGGCCGATCTCGCCGTCGCCGGCGAACACGTCAGCCCTGGTAAACGGCCGCTGTTCAGCGCTGCTCATCGTTGCGACACTCCCTCGAACCGCAGGCCTGACCCGGCGGCCACCAGTCGGGCCGTCCAGGGTCGGTGCCGCCCTCAGCGCCGACTCGCCAACGGCACAGACGCCTCGCGGCATCGTAGAACAAGGCCAGACTGCCGGCCCAGGCGGCGGAATAGGGTGAGCGGGATAATCGGCGTGGGGAGTGTGTTGTGCAACTGCTGTTGTCGGTGCGGCCGGGCCGGGGTTGCACCGTGCTCGAGGTGCGGGGCGAGTTGGACATGGCGACGTCCCCGCAATTGCGGGAGGCTCTGCAAGGGCTGATCAACGCCGGTGACCGTCAGGTGGTGGTCGATCTGGCGGGGGTGAGATTCATGGACTCCAGCGCGCTCGGTGCCCTGGTGGTGATGTTCAAGGCGTTCGGTGCTGGCGGCGGTCGGTTGAGCCTCGCCGCGGTGCAACCCGCCGTGCACCGCGTCCTGACCATCACGTCGGTGGATCGAGTCGTTGACGTCTATGACACTGTGCGGGCGGCCGAAGCCGATGTGCTCTCCTCGGAAGGCGCAACCGGCCGGTAGTCAGTCGGGCAGCGCGCTGCTGGCACGCGTCTGGTCGGCGCCAGCGCTCGTACGCCGGTTCTCGCGGTGCCCACCGTGCCAGTCGAGGATGAAAAGGGTGGCGTCATCGGTCAGGTCCGGTCCGTTGACCTCGATTACGGCGTCGGCCAATGCCCGGGCAGCCTCGCGCGGGTGCAGACCAGCGATCGACCGCAGCATGGCCGGCAGATCCAGGCTGGCGGCGCTGCGCTCCTGCACCCCGTCGGTGACCAACACCAGACGGTCGCCCGGTCGCAGCGTGATCTCACCGGCGCGGTAGTCGGCCTCGGCGAACATGCCCAACGGGTAGCCGGCCGGTAGCGGCACCGTCCGGGTGTTCCCGTCCCGTACGAGCATCGGCGGCAGGTGCCCTGCGTTGAGCAGGGCGCACACCCCGGTGCGAAGATTCAGGCGGCCGAGGACCGCGGTGATGTAGCTGCCCGGCACGGCGGTGTGTCCGGCCACGTCGGCGTTCGCGGCAGCGGCCTGCTCCACCAGACCCACCCCGCGGCGGCGGCTGTTGCGCAGGCTGCCCACACCGAGGGTGGCCGTCAGCGCGCTGGCCACCCCGTGACCCATTGCATCGGTCACGCTGAAGTGCAGGAGGTCGCGGGCGAGGCTGTAGTCAAAGGTGTCCCCGCCGATGCTCGCGGCGGGTTCCAGCCACCCGGAGAGGGTGAACGCGCTGGCCTCACAGGTGAACGAGGCGGGCAGCAGGCGGCGCTGGATCTCCCCGGACAGGGTGAACGGGGTCGTGCGTTGCCCCCATTCGAACAGGTCGGTATACCGCCGGTTGGCGATCACCACGAACGCCAACACGTGCGCCGTGCGGGCGATCTCCTCCAACGCCGGCGTGGTGGGCTCGTCCGGCAGGGTCATCTCCAGCAGGCCGATCGCCTCACCGCGGTCGGTCACCGGTGCCAACACCGTCCACCGGTCAGACTGTGCGACAACCTGCACCGTCTGCGTGCGGAGCGCCTGCTCGGCGGGCCCGCCGTCGAACGGCATCACCGTGGCGACCTCGGCGCCGTCCCGGCGTCCCGTCGCGGTGTCGTCAAGCGGCACGTGAGCCAACCGGACCAACGCCCGACCGCTGAGGTCGGCGATCAGGAACGCGACGGTACGTGCCCCCAGCGCCACACCGAGTTCCCGGGTGACCGCCTCGACTGCGTCGACCGGCGAGGCGTTTTCCGTCGCGTCCAACATCTGAGCCACGATCCGTCCTCGACTAGTTTCCACGGTCTCAGCCTACGAGACCGGCGGGTCAGCCCCGAGCACGAGGATCCTCACCGCCCGGGATGGCCGGCCGTCGACTCGATGACCGGTTCACTGAGATGACCGCGCTGCGCGTCGATGGTGAGACCAAGCGTTCGGGCTCAGCAGCGCGGTGCCACTCGTTGTGGGAGGGTCACGCGGAGTTGCGCCACTTGCGGCCGTGCCGGCCGATGAGCCGGTCGGCGTCGGTCGGGCCCCAGGAGGCGGCCTCGTAGGTGGGGATCGGCGAGTTGTCCTTCTCCCAGTTGTCGATGATCGGGTCGACGATCCGCCAGCACTGCTGCACCTCGTCGCTGCGGATGAACAGCGACGCGTCACCGATCAGCGCGTCCAGGAGCAGACGCTCGTACGCCTCCGGGGATTCCTCGACGAACGTCTGGTCGTAGGAGAATTCCATTGTGGCGGTGCGGACCCGGAAGGAGTGGCCCGGCACTTTGGCACCGAAGCGCAGGGAGATGCCCTCGTTCGGCTGGATCCGCAGGATCAGCGCGTCAGCATCGAGGCCGGTGAGCTGGTCGGTCGGAATCGGCAGGTGCGGCGGCCGCTGGAACTGCAGTGCCACCTCAGTGAGCCGGGCCGGCAGGCGCTTGCCGGTGCGTACGTAGAACGGCACCCCGGCCCAGCGCCAGTTGTCCACGTTGAGCCGCATAGCCGCATAGGTCTCGGTCCGCGACAGGGGATCGACGCCGGCCTCCTCGCGGTAGCCGGCCATCAAATCCTCACGGGTGCCGCCCCGGGTGTACTGTCCCCGGACCGCGGCCTCGGCGATGTCCCGGTCGGTGGGAAGCCGGATCGCCTGCAGGAGCTTCACCTTCTCGTTGCGTAGGCCCTCAGCCTCGAATGAGGCCGGCGGCTCCATCAGTGCCAGCGCGAGGACCTGGAGCACGTGGTTCTGCACGATGTCCCGCATCGCGCCGGCGTCTTCGTAGAAGCCGCCGCGGCTGCCGACGCCCAGGGTCTCGGCGACGGTGATCTGCACGTGGTCGACCCAGGAGCGATCCCAGATGGGCTGGAAGATCGAGTTCGCGAAGCGCAGCGCGAGCACGTTCTGGACGGTGTCCTTGCCCAGATAGTGATCGATACGAAAGACCTGGTGCTCGTCGAACGCGCTGTGCACGACGCCGTCGAGCTCGCGGGCCGTGAGCAGGTCGCGCCCGTACGGCTTCTCGATGACCAGGCGGGAGAAGGAGCCTTCGCGTGGCTGGTTGAGCCCGGCACCGGCCAGTCCGTTGATCACCGGCTCGAAGGCCCCGGCCGGGGTGGACAGGTAGAAGAGCCGGTTGCCGGACGTTCCCCGCTGTGCGTCCAACTCGTTGAGGGTCTCCACGAGCCGCTTGTAGGTCTCCGGGTCGTCGTAGCCGCCGGCCACGTACCGCACGCCGCCCTGGAGCTGGCGCTTGCTGGCGAGGGTACGTTCGCCGAGGGCGCTCTCGGCGAACTGCTCGTCGGTCATCGACGTGCGCGCGACGCCGACCACCGCGAACTGGTCCGGGAGCCGCTCGTGCCGAGCCAGGCTCTCGACTGCGGGCAGCAGCTTACGCCGGGTCAGGTCACCGGAGGCACCGAAGATCACCAGCGTGGCCGGCGGGGCACTCCGCTCCTGGATGAGCTGAGATGCGTGGTCCATGTTCTGCTTCCTCCGGGCACAAGGGGTGTGGGGTTTGGGGGTGCCGTGCTGTCATGCCAGGAATTGTGGCTGTGGCGGTAGTGTCCGGGGGCCACCCGGCGTGGCCCGTTGGTCGCGGAGCTTGAGCGTCGCATGCCGGGCTACCGGATAGGCGATTCGGTGGCCTCCCCATCACCGCCGCAGGCGACATATGGAAATGCCTACAGGTCCTGCGTCCGACTGACAATCTCAGACAAGGCCAAGGAGCACCGCCTGGCACTGGGCCGCCGTCGAGCGGTAGAAGCGGCAGAGCTCCGCGAAGACCGGCGCCAGGAAGCTGTCGAAGTCGTCAGCGCCGCTAACCCATCCACCTGAACGAATGTCTGCGGCCCTGAGGGCGCCTTGGTCGAAAGCGGTCGCGCGACGCGTCGACGTCCAGCATGTCGAGCGCGATGGCGACGACGCGGACCGTTTTCCACATCGGGTCGGGAGCAACAGGGTGCCCTGAACGGTCTTGAACCGCACCCAACGGCGCGTACTGCGTCGACCCCGCCTGCGGCTCCAGGTTTCCCTAGGACCCGTCCTCTGTAATGACCTCCTCGGCGTATCCGAACGCGGTGTCCGCGCCCTCGGTCTCGGCCAACCGGTCGGCCGGCGCCTGCGCCACCGGGTGACCGGTGTCGTCGACCAGCCCCGGCGCCATGCTGCCACCGTGGGCGTCCTGTACCGCCCGGGTGCCGCGGGCCGCCTCGTCCTGCGGCACCCCGGTCTGATCCTCGTCGCGCTGCTGTTCCCGCTCGGCCATGGGCGTCCCTTCCTCGGTCCTGACCAGCGGCGGTACCCGCACGAGTGGCCGGGAAACCGATCAATTACGCCTACGCCGGTACTACCTGCGAATCGCCGGCGGCGTCATGAGTGACCATCGTCTCCTGCCGGAGAGGTTCCTCTCTCAAGATGGCGCAGTGCAGCCAGGAGTCCGGGATGGCGAAGCCGTCCACGAGCGTCCGCATGTGCGGGCGTAGCTCTTTGAGTAGAGCATTGACCACTCCGGTGATCGCCTTCGAGCGGGCCGGAGTGAGTCGGCCGTGTTCCAGGAACCAGCCCTTGTTGGCCTCGATGACGCTGAGCGCGTACAGGTCGCAAACGCGGGAGAGCAGCGCCCGGACCGCGGTGTCGGCGGTGTCTTCGATGCCGGCGACGAACGCCTCCAGGGTGATCCGGTCGGTGTGCGCGGCGGCGACGGCGAGGACGTGGTCCTGGACGTCGTTGAAGATGTCGAAGGGCTGGTTCTTCTTAGTGGCCGCGCCGTTGCGCAGGCGGCGGACCGCGCCGTCGAGGAGGTGCCTCTCGCGGTCTTCGAAGGCCTTGAGCTGCCAGCCGCGGTCGGTGACGGCGACCTCGTCGTCGCGACCGGGTACGGCGCTGATCAGCCGCTCGATGAGCGACCGCGCGGCGGTGCGTTCGAGCACCATCTCGCGGACCTGCTCGGCGACGAAGGAGGCGCGCCCCCAACCGTCCAGCGAGCCGAACTCGTCCCGGTAGCCGGTGAGCAGCCCTTTGGCCACCAGCTGCGACAGCACCGTGTTGTCGCCCTCGAAGGTGGTGAAGACGTCGGTGTCGGCCTTGAGGCTGGGTAGCCGGTTCTCGGCCAGGTAGCCGGCACCGCCGCACGCCTCGCGGCACATCTGGATGGTGCGGGTCGCATGCCAGGTCTGCGCGGCCTTGAGACCGGCGGCCCGGGACTCCAGCTCCCGCTGCCGGTGCTCGTCGACCGGCCCGTCGCCGCCCTGCACCTCGCTGAGCGCGGCTACCAGCTCGGTCTGGGCGAAGTGCAGCGCGTACGTGGTGGCCAGGGCGGGCAGCAGCTTGCGCTGGTGGGCCAGGTAGTCGTTGAGCAGCACCTCCCGGTCCGCGTCGGGCGTGCCGAACTGGCGGCGGATGTCGCCGTAGCGCACCGCGATGGTCAGCGCCGACTTGGTGGCCGCCGACGCGGCGCCACCCACGCTCACCCGGCCGCGGACCAGGGTGCCGAGCATGGTGAAGAAGCGTCGGGAGTCGTTCTCGATCGGGCTGGAGTATGTCCCGTCCGGTGCGACCTGACCGTAGCGGTCAAGCAGCATGTCCCTCGGCACCTGTACGTGGTCGAAGGTGAGCCGCCCGTTGTCCACGCCGAGCAGGCCGGCCTTGGGCCCGGCGTCGCCGATGCGCACGCCAGGCAGCGGGTTGCCCTGCGCGTCGCGGATCGGCACCAACCACGCGTGTACGCCGTGCCGTCGGCCGTTCGTGATCAGCTGCGCGAAGACCACCGCCATCCGCCCGTCCCGCGCGGCGTTGCCGATGTAGTCCTTGCGGGCCGCCTCGTGCGGGGTGTGCAGGTCGAAGGTCTGCGTCTGCGGGTCGTACGTGCAGGTGGTGCGCAGCTGCTGGACGTCGGAGCCGTGCCCGGTCTCGGTCATGGCGAAGCAGCCGAAGATCGTGCCCGAGACGATGTCCCGGAGATAGGCGTCATGGTGCCGGCGGGTGCCGAGGGCTGCGACTGCGCCGCCGAACAGGCCCCACTGCACTCCGGCCTTTACCATCAGTGACAGGTCGACCTGCGCCAGCATCTCGCTGGCGATGATCGAGCCGCCGACATCGGAGCTGCCGCCGTACTCGGTGGGGAAGGCCGACGCCATACCCAGCTCGGCGGGGAGTTCGGTGAGCAACCGGGTGATCCGCTCCCGTGCCTGGTCACCGGTCTCGCCGTAGACCGGGAGGAAACGCGCGTCGAGGTGCTCCCGGTGCGCGTTGCGGACTGCGGCCCACGGTCCGTCGAGCACGTCCCGCAGGCGAGCGAGGTCGATCTGATCGGGCACGGTTCCCCCTCAGCTGGCGGACATATGCGTACAGGTCGTACTCGATCAAGGATAGCGGCGACCGTGAGCACCGACAGCGACCGTGCCACAGTCGCCGCGCCACCCCCTCCGGCGTTGGTGATCTGCTCGCCGCCGCTTCGTCGTCTGTGGGCCGCGTGCAGACGGAGGGGCCATTCGCGCCTTGCCTGTGGCCCTGAGCCGGAGTCACCGATGATCGTCGGTCACCAGTGGCTTCGCCGCGGGCCGCTGAGCCGCAGTGTGTTGCAGAGGTCGAAGACGCCCGGCACGTCGTAGGCGAGGTCCGCCGCGACCTGCCGCGCGTTCGCGTCACTCACCACGCCGGCGAGGATGACGACCCGGTTCTGCACGGAAACGGTGATCTGCTGGCGCCTCGTGGTCCAGTCGATGCTCAGTCGTTGCGCGACCAGCGCCTCAAGTCTCAGGTCCTCGGGGTCCGGCTCGGGCTGGTGGGAGGTGTCGGCGAACCAGTTCTCATCGGGCAACGGCCATGGCATGTACACGGTCAGCTCCTTGATTGTGATGAGGCCGCGCGGGATAGCGGACGGTGAGCCGGCCTGACCGTGCTCGTGGCTGGCTCCTGGTGCTGGCGCTGCGTCGTCTCCGGTTCAGGGGGAGTCGGATGGGTCGGGCCTGGCGGTGGCCACGACGAGTACGACGCCGATGCCGGCGAGGCCGGCCTGGATGACCAGGGCCAAGAGGTTGAGGGTGCTGGTGTCGACGCCCGCGAGACGGGCGACGATGCTGCCCGCCAGCGCGGCGACCACCCCGACGGACACTGTCAGCCAGATCGGGGCCTCCTGGCGTCCTGGGACGACGAGCCTGCCGAGCAGGCCGACAGCGACGCCGACGAGGAGCGCGGTGACGAGGCCAGCGATGCTCATGGGCTCCTCGGATGTCCTTCGAGTACGAGTGCTACGACAGAGTGGGGTTGGTTCTGGAAAATTGGCCGTGCACCAGCGGCCATTCGAACGGCCTTGGCTCCTTGTGATCCGATCCCTGGGTGCCGGTTGTCGCTACCGGCGGCGAGGATTCCCTCGGTCCGGGACCGATTTCGATCAGGAAGGGGTGGCCGTGGCGGCGGTGGCGGTTGACCGCTCCGACACCGACCCCTCGGACAGTTGGGCGAGGGCGTCCTCGCGGCTGTCAAAAGTGGGAAAGGCGCCGTCCAGGCGCATCGTGTGCAGGACGGTGCGGATGAACCGCGACGGCGCGGCCAGGCAGAGGGTGGCCCCACGGTCTCGGGCCTCGCGGTGGGCACGGACGAGGTGACCGAGGCCGGTGGAGTCGATGAGGTGTACTCGGCTCAGGTCGACCACGACGTGTCCGCCCATGTCGGCCGCGTGCCGCAGGGCGGTGCGCAGGGTGTCCCCGCTGTCGAGATCGACGTCACCGCCGGCGGCGACAACGGTCACATCGTCGAGGTGGTCGATGCCGAGGATGCCACCAGGACCGTGATCGCCGCACGACGCGTGGCCGCCACCAGATGGCGGCAGCAGGCTGCAGTGCGGGCAGCGGTGCGGGCCGGTGGCGAACGGGGAACCGCTCCAGCCCTGTTCGGACACCAGGGTCCAGACGACCTCCGCGTCGGGGAGCACGCACGCGGTGGCTTTGACGGTGTCGCCGCAGGTGTCGCAGATCAGGGTCATGAGGTGGTCGTCCGGGACAACTGTCATTCTTCTGGTCCTTCCTGGGTCCATGTCTCTCCAAGCGGTGGGACACGGCATTCGTGCAGTGCCGAAGCGGCTTGGCTTCCGAGCCAGGTGTTTCCGTGCCGGGCGGCGGTCCAGCCCGATGGTGGGAAGGTGAGACCGTTGGCGCTCGTCAATGCCGGGCTCTCACCGGGGCGCGGCCATGAGCGACCAACGCCGGTGGTGCGGAGGCGGGTTCCTGTCCCGTCCCGGGCGTGCAGGACGGCAACGATGAGGCACCGTCGACGACCGGCAGGATCTGGTCCAGATGGGCGGTGTGCAGGATGCGCCGGATGCGCGGGTTCGGGTTGCGGATGGTGAGGACCCCGTCGGCACGGGCCAGCCGCCGGTGCACGTCGAGGAGGAGGCCGATGGCAGCGGCGTCGATGTGCCGGCACCCAGACAGGTCGACCACCACCTGTGCGGGGTGTAAGGCCAACAGTCGGTCGAACACTGCTCCGGTCGCCGGCAGGCAGGCCAGGGCGAACTCGGTGATGCACACCTCGACCAGCGGCAGCGTGCACGTCGTGTTTGCCAGCGGTCCTGTCACGGGCACACTCCTCTCCTTCACCGACGCGGTCGTCTAGGACCCTGCCGTGCTGGCTTGGCGATCACCACGCGGATCTGTGACAGTTCCGTGACAAATCAGCCAACCGGCTGCCACGGTTGGCCGCCGAGCCGGTCGTCTGGGGATGATGCCCGGTATGACGGCCGTACTGGTGATCGAGGACGACGACCGCATCCGTCTGGCGTTGTTGCTCGCGCTCGAAGAGGAGGGCTACGACGCTCTCGGGACGGCCACGGCCGAGGAGGGCCTGCGCGTGCAGCGCCGCGACCCGGCCGACTACGTGCTGGTCGACTTGATGCTGCCCGGCCTCGACGGTTTCGAGTGCATCCGGCAGTTGCGCCGTCACGACGACGTACCGATCGTGGTGGTCAGCGCCCGCGACGACACGCACGACATCGTCACCGCTCTCGAAGCCGGCGCCGACGACTATGTCGTCAAGCCGGTGGCGATCAAGGAATTGACCGCGCGGCTACGCGCCCTGCGCCGCCGCGCCCGTACCAGCGTCGCAGGGCACGTGCCGGAGCCCGTGCCTGTGCTCGTGGTCGGCGAGCTGGAGATCATCCCTGACGGGGGAGAGGTGCGCCGAGCCGGCCAACCTGTACCGGTCACTCGTACCGAGTTCCGGCTGCTGTGCGAGCTGGCCGAACATGCCGGCAGGGTGCTGTCCCGCCAGCAACTGCTCGAACGGGTCTGGGGGTATGACAGCGGCGACGAACGGCTGGTCGACGTGCACGTGGGACGGCTGCGGCAGAAGATCGAGCCGGACCCGGCGAACCCGCGGCACCTGGTCACCCTGCGGGGCCTGGGCTACAAGCTGCAACGATGAGACGCCTCGGACTGCGCACCCGGGTCACTGCCGTGTTCGCCGTCGGGGCGCTTCTGCTCTCGGCGTCGATGGCCCTGGTCTCCTACGAGTTGACCCGCCGATCCCTGCTCGACGAGCGGGAACGCACCGCCCTGCGCGCGGCCTACTTCGACGCTACCGTCGTTCGCGCCGGGCTCGACACCGACACCCCCGATGTGGTGGAGGTGCTCCGGTCGCTGGACACGGGCGGGATTCGACGGCCGGTGCTGCACCTGGACGGCGAGTGGTATGCCCGTACCGCCGACCCCACCACCACCGCTGCCGTTCCCGTTGAGCTGCGTCGGGTCGTCGCGGCCGGCGAGCCCGCGGTGCAGCGGGTACGCGTCGACGGCCAATCTGTCCTGGTCGTCGGGGTGCCCCTGTCGGCGTCGGCGACGTACTTCGAGATCAACTCGCTCCGGGAGCTGGAACAGACGTTCCAGGTTCTGGCGCTCGCGCTGACCACCGTCGCGATCATGGTGGCCGGCTCTGGCGCGGCGCTCGGCTGGTACGCCACCCGGCACGGGCTACGCCCGCTGACGGCGGTCGCCGACGCGGCCGAGAAGATCGCTGCCGGTGACTTCACCGCCCGCCTCGACCCGGCCACCGACCCCGATCTGACCCGCCTCTCTTCGTCGTTCAATCAGATGGTCGACCGGTTGGCCCGCCGCATCGAGCGGGACCGGCGCTTCGCCGCCGATGTCAGCCACGAGCTGCGTTCCCCGTTGCAGACCCTCGCTGCGGCGGCCAGCGTCCTTGCCCGCCGTCGGCAACACCAGGACGAACGAACCGCCATCGCGGCCGGGCTCGTCGCCGACGAGATCGACCGTTTCCAACGGCTCGTCAACGACCTGATCGACCTGGCCCGCAGTGACCAGCCAGCCCACCGGGACCCTGTGGACGTCGTGACGCTGGCCCGCGATGCCTGCCGGGCCCTCGACCTGCCCACGACCCTCGTCCATCTCGCACCCGACGTGCCGGCGGTGTGGCTGGTCGAGCGGCGCCGTGTCGCGCAGGTCCTGGCGAACCTGCTCGACAACGCGGTGACCTACGGGGGCGGTCCCGCAAGCGTCCGACTGGGCCGCGACGGTAGCGCCGGCATCATCGAAGTCGACGACGACGGACCCGGGGTGTCCGTCGAGGATCGTGAAGCGATCTTCGACCGTTTCGTCCGGGGGCGGGCAGCTCACACCCGCGGCACCGGCGACGGCACAGGGCTAGGACTCGCGCTCGTCGCACAGCACGCCGCAGCACACGCCGGTCAGGTCACCGTCGGGGACCGGCCCGGCGGAGGCGCCTGCTTCCGTGTCACCCTGCCGGAGAGCCTGCCATGAACCGCCGTCATCTCGTCGTGCTGGCGCTTGCCGCACTGCTGACCGGCTGCAGCATCCCCACCGACGATGCCCCCCGCGTAGTGCAGGCCCCGCAAGGACCATTTCAGAGCTCCGCGCCCGCCGACACCACCGCACCAGCCGGCCCTGCCGCCGAAACACTCTGCTTTGTCCGCGACAACCGCATCATCTCTTTCGTCCGGCGCGTCGACCGGCTGCCAGGGATCGAGGACCAACTGCGGCATCTGCTGGCCGGACCGACCGCAGCCGAACGGGACACCGACCTGACCAGCGCGCTGCCGGGAGCGGTCAACGCCGCCGGCGTCACCGTGATCGGCGGCCAGGCCCGCGTCGTGGTCGACAAACCCGGCGACGACGCCGGCCGCAGCGACGAGGTCCTCGCCTTCGGGCAGATCGTGTGCACCCTGACCAGCCGCGACGACGTCGCCACCGTCACGTTTTTCCGTGATGGCCGACCTCTCAGAGTGCCTCGGTCCGACGGTTCACTGTCCGACCAGCCCCTCACCCGCGCCGATTTCGCACCACTGATCACCCCTCGTTGATCTTCATCCCTACCGCCCGCTGAGCCTCGATCCCTGCTCCAAGGGGGGATCTGCGGCTTGCCGGGAACAGCGCGCCGCTCTTAGCGGTGGCTCGCTGGGCGTCGCGCAGGCTGACCGTGGGGTGCTCCGAGGCCGCTGGCCCAGGTGGCGCAGGCCGCACGGATATGCGAATCGGCGGTGACCGTCCGAGTGACGGTCACCGCCGATTGCGTGGTCGAACCGGTCAGGCGGCCGAGCAGGCGGTGTCCAGTTCCTTGATGGCGGCTTCCAGGGCCTTCTTGCTGGGCTTGGCCTTGGCGGACTTGTTGTACGCGTCGCTCAGGCCCATCATCTCGTTCTGGATTTTCTCGGAGGCGGCGGTGACTGCCTCGTTGGCGCTTATCGAGTGCGCCAGGATCGCGACCGAGCCGGCGGCCCACTGGGCACTGACCGCGAAGTGCCCGGCTGGCGGGCCGATCTTCTCGGCCTCGGTGACCTTGGCCGCGTTGTCCTTGATGTCCTTCTTGATGTCGGCGCAGGCCTTCACTGTGGCCGCGTCGTTGGCCGCGGTGCTGGTCGCGGTGGTGGTCGGGGCGGCGGGTGTCTTTTATGGACGCGACCGCGAAGCAAGGGACGCCGCGACGCCTACTCCCTCACACCGATGTTGTCGATCGGAGGTGCGCTGAGCAGCCGTCGGACGGGCCACACCGTGGTCGCCAACGCTAGCAGTGTCGTGCCGCCGAGCACCGCCACCCAACCGAGCGGCGGGACGTACGGGATCGGGCTGCCGGTCAGTCCGTTGACGATCGCGCTCAGGCTCAGTGCCGCGATCGTCGCGCCGATCAGTACCGCGGTGCCGAGCAGCCCGGCCTGTTCGGCCTGGACCATTCTCCGAATCTGCCGGCGGGTGACCCCGACCAGTTGGAGCAACGCCAACTCGCGGCGGCGGGCCAGCGCGGCCATGACCATCGTGGTGGCCGCCGCCAGCGCCGCGTACCCCACCATCACGCCGATCAGCAGCCGGTTCAGCCACGCGCCGATCGCCAGATCGGTGCTGATCAGACGCGTTCGGGTGGCGGCGTCGAGAACCTCGGTGCCCGGTCGCCCAGCCGCCCAGGTGGCCAACGCGGTGCCGGCCTGCGGGCCGGCGCTGACCAGGATCTCGTCGCCGGTATCCGTGGCCGTGTGCCCGGCGACCGTCTCGGCGGCCAGCGTGACGTCGCCGAAGCCGAGGCCACGGCCGTAGATCGCGATGACGTCCAACGTGACCGGGGTGCCGTCACCCAGCCAGAGTTCCGCCTGATCGCCGACGTCCCAGCCGGACGAGGACGCCTGCGTCGCGGACAGGGCGACAGTGCCCGCGCGCAGGTCGGCCAGGTTGCCCTCGCGCACGTCGAGGTCCATCGTCGACGTGATGCCCGCCGGGTCGACCGACTGCGCGTTGACCGGCTCGATTCCGCCGAGCACCCGCATCAGCACCTGGGTACGGTGCACACCGGTGGCCGCCCGCACCCCCGCCAACTCGCGGATTTCCCGCGCCGCGTCCGCCGGCAGCCCACCCGGAGCGACGAGCACCCGCTCGGCGAGGGTTCCCGCGCTGCTCTGCGTGGTGGTCTGCCGTTCCAGGTTGTTCTGCAGGAACCAGACCGAGCCGCCGAGCCCCACGGACAGTACGAGGGCGGTCAGGACGGTCGCCATGCCCTGCGCGTTGGCCCGCAGATTGGCCGCAGCCAGGTAGCCGCTGACCCTCCACATCCGCGGCAACAGCGGTGTCAGCAGGCGTGCCGCGTACGCGTTGATCCTCGGTGCGAGCAGCGCCACCGCGATGACGAACAGGTACAGCATGCCGACCGCGCCGGCCAGCGCCCCGGTCGACCCGGCGGCACCGAGCGTGAACGCCCCGGAGGTGCCGGCCGCCGCCAGCGTCAGCACGCCGGCGATCAGCCGCACCCGGCCGCTACGCCGAGGCTCGACAGCGATCTCGCCGAGCGCCTCGATCGGCTTGATCGCGGTGACCCGGCGTCCGGCGACCAACGCGGCGAGCACGGCCACGAGGACCGCCGTACCGACTGCGGCCGGCACCGCGAACAGGCCGCCGGCCAGCGGGAAGCTGGCCGGCACGAACCCCCGTTCGACCAGTTCGCCGTGCACCCAACGGGCCGCCAGCAGGCCGGCCGGGCCGCCGATCGCAGAGCCGACCAGGGCGAGCAGCGCCGCCTCGGCGATCAGCATGCGGCGGACCTGCCCCGGCGTGGCCGCGACCGCGCGTAGTAACGCCAGATCACGTCGACGGTGCCGGACGGACAGCCCGATGGTGCCGGCCACCACGAAGACGATCAGCAGGACGACGTACCCCCCGAAAGCCGATCCGGCCGTGACCAGCAACGTCTGGGCGGCCTGGTTCTCCGACTGCTCGACGTTGCCACGGTCTTTCCCGGCGTACGTCGTGGCGCCGGCCTCCGACGCGATCTCGCGTACCGCGCCGAGGTCGGCGCCGGGCGCCATCCGCACGCCGATCGCATCCACCCGGCCTGGGTGGGCGGACAACCGGGCGGCCTGCGCGTCGGTGAAGAACACCTCCGCCGAACCGGTCTCGGCGGTTCCGCTCACCCGGTACGACCGGCTGACCCCGCCGACGACCAGGTCGATGCGGTTGCCGGGTGCCACGCCGAACCGGGTGTCGACAAGCGCCTCGTCGTCGGCCCGTGGCGCGGCACCCGCGGCGATGGGACGACCGGTGAAGGCGTACGTGTCCCAGCCGTGTCCCACGGCGGCGGGTGAGCCGATGACCACCTTTTCGTCGCCGGTGACGGCCGTGACCCCCGGCACCTGGCGGATCCGGTCCACCACTGCCGCGTCCACAGTGCCGCCCTCGGGCAGTATGACGGTGCTCGTGGTGGTGTCGCCGCCGAACTCCTTGAACGTGTGACTGACCGTGCGGTTGGCGACGACCACGTCGGCCGCGGCCCAGAGCCGTGGCTCCGCGCGGAAACGCAAACCGGACTCGACGAGCGTGCCCATCGCTACCAGGATCAGCACGCCGGCCATCAGGGCCAGCAGGGTCGCGGCGGCGGGGCCGGCGCGGTGCCGCAGCAGGCGGGCGGCGAGGCCGGTCATCGGAGGACCCGGCGATCCAGCGATGCCAGGTGCTCGGCGATACCGGCGGCTCCGAGCTGCGGAAGGTCGGCGACGATCGCACCGTCGGCCAACACGAGCACGCGGTCCGCGTACGACGCGGCGATCGGATCGTGGGTCACCATCACCACGGTCAGCCCGTGTTCGTCCACGACCGCGCGCAGCAGCGTCAGCACCTCCGCCGCGGTCCGCGAGTCGAGGGCGCCGGTGGGCTCGTCTGAGAAGATCACCTCGGGGCGGGTGGCCAGCGCCCGGGCGATCGCCACCCGCTGCTGCTGGCCGCCGGAGAGCGCGGCCGGCCGGTGGTGCAGTCGGTCGGTGAGGCCGACCCGCTCGACCACCCGGGTCAGCCAGGCCCGGTCCGGCCGGACGCCGGCCAGGCGCAGGGGCAGCACGATGTTCTCCTCGACGGTGAGCGCGCCGATCAGGTTGAACGCCTGGAAGACGAACCCGATCCGGGTACGACGCAGCTCGGTCAGGCGGGTCTCGGACAGGCCGGACAGGTCGGTGCCTCCGATGACCACCCGACCGGAGGTGGGCCGGTCGAGCCCGGCGGCGGTCTGCAGCAGCGTGCTCTTGCCGGAGCCCGAGGGCCCCATCACCGCGGTGAAGGTGCCCCGGTCGAACCCGACATCGATGCCGGCAAGCGCAGTCACCTGATCAGGGCCGGTGTCGTACACGCGGGTGAGTTGTTCGACGCGTACCGCCGGTTCGATTGTCTGTCCCGGATACTCCGGCATTCTGGTGGCCTCTCTCCGTTTGATCGGCAAGAACTGCGCGCACCAGAAACGCTATTGACGTGGGAGAACGGCGACCATCCCGCGGGCTGCCAGGTCCGGGTACAGCAGGCGCTACCGCCGATCGCCGTTCAGGTAGCGCAGCACGGCGGTGACCCGCCGGTCGGCGCGGTCGTCCGGTGGAAGCTGAAGCTTCGCGAAGATGCTGCGGATGTGCTTGTGCACCGCGCCGTCGGTGACGAACAGCCGCTCGGCGATCGCGCTGTTGCCGAGCCCTTCGGCCATCAGCCCCAGCACCTCACGCTCACGCGGCGACAGCTCGCTCAGTGCCGTGTCCGTCCGGCGGTTGCGGGCGAGCAACTGCGCCACCACCTCCGGGTCGATCACGCTGCCGCCGCCCGCGACCCGGTGCAGCGCGGCGAGGAACTCCTCGACCCGGCCCACCCGCTCCTTCAACAGGTAGCCCAGCCCGACGGCGCCGACCGAGAACAGGTCGGTGGCGAACGCCTGCTCCACGTACGCCGACAGGACCAGCACCGCGAGGCCGGGGCGACGCCGCCGGGCCTCCACAGCGGCCACGATGCCCTCGTCGGTGTGGGTCGGCGGCATCCGTACGTCCACGATCGCGACGTCCGGCGCATGTTCGTCGACGGCGACCAGGAACTCGCCCGGAGTGCCGGCGGTGGCGACCACGTCCAGATCCTCCGCCCGCAGCAACAGGGCCAACCCCTCACGCAGCAGCGGGTCGTCCTCGGCGATCACGATCCGCATGGCAGCTCCACGTCCATTCTCGTCGGCCCTCCCGGTGGGCTCGTCAGTGTCATCCGGCCGTCGTACGCCTCGACCCGCCGGCGGATACCGGTCAGCCCTGAGCCACGTGTCTCGTCCGCGTCGCCGTGCCCGTCGTCCTCGATGCACACCAGCAGTCGGCCGCGCTCGCGGCGTACGGCCACGTCCACCTGGCTCGCGCCGCTGTGCCGGACGACGTTGGTCAGCGCCTCGGCCACCACGAAGTACGCGGTGGCCTCGACCGAGGCCGCGCACCGCACGGTCACGTCCACCTCAAGTCGGCAGGGCACCACGCAACTGCCGGCCAGGCCCGCCAGAGCGCCGGCGAGACCCCGGTCGTCCAGCACGGGCGGCAGGATCCCGCGCACCACCGTACGCAGCTCGCCGAGTGCCTGTTCCGCGGCGTCCTGCGCCTGCCCGAGGATCTCGTCGGCGCGGTCCGGATTGCGGCGCACGGCCCGTCGCGCGGCACCCAGCAACACGTTGACCGCGACCAACCGGTTCTGCGTGCCGTCGTGCAGCGACCGCTCGATCCGGCGCAGTTCGACAGCGTGGGCGTCCAGCGCCGCAGCGCGGGTGGCGGTCAGCTCGGCCACCCGCAGCGACAGGTCGACGCCCGGCGGCGGAGGCAACAGCAACCGGCCCGGCCACGCCTGGAGACGGGCCAGGACCGGGCTGAACCAGAACGCGGCGGCCAGGCAGCCGACCCCGAGCACCCCGACCCAGAGCGCGTCGGACAGGCCATCGATGCGCCACCAGACGATCCCCGGCGCGGCGTCGGGGGGGACCAGCCGGTACCACAGCGGGAAGGTGCCGTCCTGCACCGCGTAGAGCGGCAGCGCGATGCCGACCAGCCCGGTCACCAGGCCGACGAGCGAGTACAGCGCGACCCAGCCCAGCTCCCGGCGTACGAAGGGATCGCGCGTCGCCGTCCGCAACCCGGCGGGCACCGGCCCCGGCGTGGGGATCGGCTCGCCCCAGCGCGACAGCCGGGTCCGCTCGCGGTCGCTCACCCAGCGCACCGCCCGCAACGCACCGGGTGCCGCCAGCAACCCCACCCCGACCAGGCAGGTCACCGCCACGATCGCCGCCCAGAGCAGCGCGCCCAGCGCCAGCGTGGCGGTGCCCAGCCCTCCGACCAGGTGCTCCAGAGCGTCGACCGAGGCGCGAACCCGGCCCCGCACGTACGCCATCGACCCACCTCCCCCGCCAACATAGGCCACCGCAGGCCGCGCCCGGCAACGCTCGGCGCGGAAGGTACAGCCTGCTGTACCACGGTCGTCGAGCTGGCGGGATCGTCCCCGCCGCGCCCCGCGCCTAGCGTTGACGGCATCGAGGAACGCTCGCTCAAGGAGGCAGTCATGACCGATCCGTACCGCATCACCGAGGCTCCGGTCGCCGCACCGAAGAAGCCGGGCGGCCTGCTACGCCCGCTGCTGTGGCTGGTGCTCTTCATCAGCGCGGCGGCCAACGTGGTGCTGTCGACCGCAGCGGACAACCAGTGGATCAGCTCGGCGTTCGGCCTGGTGGCGGTGCTCTGCGCGGTCGCGCTGATCGTCCATCACCGCCGTAACCGCGCGCGAGAGTCGTAGGGGTCAGGCGGATGTCGGGCAGGGGGAGGGTGGCGTCGGATGCGTCGGCGGGACGGCCTGACAGCAGCGGCGCTTCTCTTCTGGGCCGTGCGGCGTCCCCAGCTGACGGACCTACCCGAGCAGCGCCGCCGCCGTGGCCAGGGTTGCCAGCGACAGCGTCGTGGTCACCACCACCGCCCGGTTGGCCACCGCCTCGCCGACACCGTACTCCTGGCCGTAGATGAACGTGTTCTGCGCTGTCGGCAGGCCCGCGCACACCACCACGGCGAGCAACTGCGGCGCGGACAGATGCAAGGCCAGCCCGGCCGCGTACGCGATGACGGGCTGTGCGACGAGCTTCAGCGCGGTGATCACGGCCAGTCCGGCCAGCTCGGCCGACTCGGCCCGCGACGGCACCGTGCGGTACAGCGACGCGCCGAGCGCGACCAGGGCGGCCGGAACCGCGGCGCCCGACAGCAGGGTGAGCGACGCGTCGGCCGTCGACGGCAGACGCAGGCCGGCAGCCGAGCACGCGACACCGAGCAGTGACGCCAGGATCACAGGGTTGCGTACCGGCAGGGAGGCGATGCGGCGGACTCGTATCCGCCCGGCCGGGTCGGTGTGCCGGTCCAGGGCGACCAGGATCACGGGCGTCACCACCAGCACCTGCAGCAGCACCACCTCCGCCAGGAACGACACGCTGCCGAGAACCTGCGTTGCGATCGGGATGCCGAGGTTCGCCGAGTTTACGTACCCGGCGGCCATGCCCCAGATCGGCCGTTCGCCGGCCTCGCGACCGAACAGCCAGCTCGCTCCGACCCACCCGAACCCGAGGACCGCGGCCGTGCTGACCGCAAAGGCGAGCAGCGAGCGGCCGGCGAACCCGGAAAGCGGCATCCGGGACAGGGCCAGGAACAGGGCGGACGGCATCGCAAGATGGAACACGAATCGGCCGAGCACCGACGCCACCGCCTCGCCCAGCAGGCCCCAACGGCAGGCCGCGTAGCCGACCGCGGTAAGGATCCAGATCGGTGCGAACGCCGACACCAGGCTCATGCGGGCATCACCGGCGGGCGGTGATCGTTTGTTCGATGTGGCGGGGTGCGAAGGCGGAGGCCAGCCAGGTGTCGATCGGGTCGGTGCGGACGTGTTGTCGGCATCCGGTCACCGTCCTGTCGTCGTCATTCCCGGCGGATGGTGAAGTTCCTACACTTGTGAGCCAACACCACCTCCGATACATAATGGGCAGTGCTCTGAGCGCCGCTTCAGCGACCAATGTGATTCGCCGACCCGATGGAGGCCCGTCCATGGCGTTGACCCCGGCGACTGGGGGCGGTTGCGGCGAGTCGACGCCACACTCGCCGATTCAGTCGCCGAGGCCGGTCAATTCCGACGTCGAGTGGGACAGCTTCGACCCGCAGGCTTATGTCCGGCACAACTACGCGGATCTGCGGTCCGACGATCGGGAGATCCTCTGCCGCATCCGAGACTTCTTCGCCGAGGCGAAGCTCTCCGACGCGCGGTGCGTCGACGTGGGGTCTGGAGCGAACCTGTACCCGGCGCTGTCGCTTCTGCCGTTCGCGAAGGCCGTCGACCTGTGTGAATGGTCGACGGCGAACGTGAACTGGCTGCGCACGCAGGTCGACAGCTACGACGAGCTCTGGGACCCGTACTGGCAGGTGTGCGCGGAGCACCCGGCGTACGCGGCACTGGCGGACCCGCGCCGGCGCCTGGCGCAGGTGGGCCAGGTGGTGCGGGCCAGCGTTTTCACTCTGCCGAGGCACGCCTGGAGCGCCGGCACGATGTTCTTCGTGGCCTGCTCCATCTCGGCGGACCGGGCCGAGGCCGAGCACGCGATCGGTCGGTTTCTGGACGCGCTGCGGCCCGGGTCGCCCTTCGCCGTGACGGTCATGCTCGGGTCCCTCGGCTACAGCGTCGGTCGGCGGATGTTCCCGGCGGTGGCACTGCAGCGCGCCGACGTGGTGGCCAGCATCGCGACGGGCGCGTACAACCTGGACGTCCACGAGGTGCGGCCCAAGCCGCCGCTGCGGGACGGGTATTTGAGCATGCTGCTGGCCACCGGCCGTACCCGCGGATAGCGCCGATGCGTGCCTGTGGGATGCGCCGATGTGGCGCTGTCGGCGCAGCGTGGCGGCGTGGCATTCCATCGCGCCCGATTGGCCGGAGTGCCGACACGCGGCCATCGACGCCTTTCAAGTGGCACTCGACTGGCCCGCTACGATGATGCTGTACGTCATAGTGGACCATCGTGGGCACGGCAATACCAGAGGTTCCGAGTCGACGACTACAACAGACGGCGGTGGATCATGCGGATGCAGCCGCGCCAGGAGATCCTCGACATCTGGCGGGCTACGGTTCGCAGTTGCTGGGCGAACGGTGAATGGCACTGGGGCAGCCGAAGTGGTAGCAACTCGATCAGCGACGCAGAGCAACTGCTGACCCTGTTGCTCCCCGCGGCCAAGGTCCCCGTGTTGTCGCTGGACGACCCGGACCGCGCCGACGAAGAGGTGATCGAGGCGCTCAGCCCGATCGGCGGTGCGATCGAGATTCCCCGCCGGCTGGTCAGCGTGATGATCGACTATTTTCGGCGGTACACCGACGACGCCGGCGCTCCGATCTTCGGCGGGGGCAGTTACCTCACCCCGCTGGAGGGCGGTCCGGAGCTCACCGACGAGCAGCGTTCCCTGGACATCGTCGACTCGTTCGCGGTGTCGGTCACACTGACGCTGGCGACGATCGGTTTCGTGAAGGTCTACCGGGGCTCCACCCAGCGGCGCGACCTGTTGGCGCATCTGGACGAACTGGAGGAGATGGCGGGCGTGCGCCTCACGGCGGCGATGGTCGGCCTGCTCCGCAGCTTCAGCACCTTCGTCTTCACCTCCACCGACGAGTACGGCACCCGTCTGTGCGACATGGTCAACCAGGACGAGCTACCGCGCCGCGAGCTGGTGGCGGCGCTGCGCGAGCAGTTGCGGGACACGATGGCGAGCCTGCGTAGCGTGATCATCGGGTCGGGTCGGGTGACCGAGGACCTGGACAACAGCGAGATGCTGTTCGAGTGCGGTTGGTCGTGGGGGATCATCTCCGGGGCCGAGGAGGTTCCGACCACAGAGCCGATCGGCCTGCAGCGTGAGGGCTCTGCGGAGAACGCCCCCTACCTCTACTTCACCGTGATCGCGATGGACGCCATCGAGGACCTGAACTCCGAACGCACCCGACTGCTCGGGTTGCTCAACGAGGAGCAGCAGCGGCTGTCCCGGGCGCTGCAACTGCGCTGGGAGCTCACCCGGACGTACTGGGCGACGGTGGCGACCTTCGGCAACCGACGGCGGTGGCCCATCGAAGACATCCCCTGGCGGACGACCGACGGCGACCGGACCGACTACTACACCCTCCAGACCACGTCGCTGGCGGTGAAGGGCCTGATCGCCGTCGGGCGCGGCGGTGACGAGGAGCTCGGGCGGATCGCCTCGGTGCTGGTGGAGTTGGCGCAGCGGGCGAGGATCACCCGGCGGGCGTCGCCCGGCGAGCCGGCGCTGTTCGTGCACGCGCCAGGCAAGCGGGTGACCTTGAACGACGACACGTCAAAGCCGATCATGACGTGGAACGTGAACGAATTCTCCACGGTGCTGCTGCAGCGGGCGACCACCGTCGCCGGTCTGCTGAGCAACGCCCGACGGCGCAGTGAACTGCTCGAGCTGGCCGACGAGGTGTGGGACCACCTGCTGCTGCGGCGCATCCCGGACGGCCGGCACCAGGGGCTGTGGGACCACGCCGGTGGCGCTTTTCCCGGCCTGGCACCGAAGCCGGACGCACCCTCCTGGTATCTGACCGAGCGGGTGGTGCAGGCTCTGGTCACCTCCGGTCAGCTGCTGTGGGAGAGGCCGTTCCCACGAGCCGGCCGGCTGGCCGACTACGCGCAGGACCTCATCGACGAGGCCGAATACCTGTTCGACCGTGAGTTGATGCGCGGCACCTTCGACGGTGAGGCGATGCAGCGCAGCATGCGCAGCATCCGAGCCAGCCTGGGCCAGGCGCAGCTGTTGGTTGACGAGCGTCCCGGCACGGCGGCCGCTCTGGCGAACACTCTCCTGTTGCTGCTCAACGACGTCGCCACCGGGCAGCAGAAGGCCAGCGAGGGGATCTGAATGCTGGTCTTCGTCACGTCGCACAAGGGCGGCACCGGGCGGTCGGTGACCGCGGCGAACATCGCCTACCGCAGCGCGTTGTCCGGTCGCCCCACCTGCTACCTGGATTACGACTTCGGCTCGCCGACCGCCGGCATCACGTTCCAGATTCCGCAGGCCGTCAATGGCGTCGAGGGCGCCGGACCCAACGGTGGCGGCCTGCACCGATACTTGCGCGGGGAGATCCCGTCTCCGGAGCAGTTGGACGTGTGGGGCACCTCCGAACGTGCCAGCCTGCGTCAGAGGCCCATCGGGTCCGGTTCGCTGGTGCTCCTGCCGGGGCAACGCAACGGCAGCGAGTTCGGTTTCACCAACGACATCGCCAAGCGCTGCGCTGAGCTCTTCCTCCGGCTGGAGGAGGAGTTCGACCTGACCCTGGTGGACCTCAGCGCCGGCCGGTCGTACGCCAGTCAGATCGCGCTGGCCGCCACCGCGACCTCGACCCTGCGCAAGGTCGCCGTGCGCTGGTTGGTCTTCCACCGGTGGACTCCCCAGCACGTCACCGCAGCGGCGGACCTGGCCTTCGAGGCGGGCGGGATCGTGGCCATGGGCAAGGAGTACGGCCACGAGCCGGACAGGCTACGGGAGTCGCTGCGCTTCATCCGTACGGCGGTGATCGACTCCCGTGGCCCGGAGGTCGGCCACCTCGGCCTCGCGCAGCAGGCCTTCCTGCGCAAGTGCGACGCGGAGCTGTCGGAGCTGGCCCGACGGCGAGGTGTCGGGCGTACGACGCTGCTCGGCATGGTGCCGCTGGATCCTCTGCTGCAGTGGCGGGAGCAGCTGATCTCCGATCACGACGTGCAATCCAAGATTGCCAACGTCAAAACGGTGGACGCCTTCGTTGACCTGACCGAGAAGCTTTTCGACGAGACGGCATGGGACACCGCGTGATCGGCATGGATGTCAGGTTCCAGGAGGCAGCTGCGGTGCGTCGTACAGAGAGCGTGGCGTACTCGCACCTGTCCGTAGAGCTGGGGCACTTCTACGCGGAGGACTTCGGCGACGGCTGTGAGGAGCTGAGGCGCAAGTTCGAGCGGATCGCGGACTGGTCGGCCGCGATCCCGGCTCTGGCCCGACGAGGGCTGCCCGCACACCGGGAGCCCCGGATCAGCACCTGCTTCATGTTGGACGACTACTTCCACCGCTTCGGTACCCCCCGTGAGGTGATCCCGCAGGTGCAGAGCGCCGCGGCGGAGCACGGCCTGATCTTGGACTACGTGGCCCGGGAGTCCAGCTTCGCCCGGCACGACGGTGCCGAGCTGGCCCGTCTGGTGGTCGACACACTGGTGGTGGAACCCCCTCGGCACACCACCGGGAGTCGACCACCGTTGAGCGAGTCGGGCTGGCTGTCCAACGGTAAGCGGTCCCCCGGGCACGTCGACGCGCCGGCGATGACCCTGCCGCGTCCGTGGTCTCCGCCGTTGCAGTCCGGCGATCCCCGGCACTCCATCTTCGTCGACATCGAGCTCTGGTCCGACGAGCCGGACGCCCGGGTGTGGGCGTGCGCCCTGCTCGCCTCGGTCTGGCAGATGACCCGACTCGGCGTGCTACGGCATCGGGGCGAGACGATGACGCAGCCGTGTCGGCTAGCCGGCGAGCTGCCGACGGACTGGGACGAGCTGCCGGCGATCGTCCAGCTGAACCCGACGGCCGCGCCGTTCTGCGCGTATCGCACGCTGACCCTGATGGGCACCCAGTACCTGCCGGTGGAGCTGGCCGTACGGACCATCCTCGGCCAGGTGGCGGTGCCGCCGGCGGTCGCGCAGCAGGTCGCCAAACGGGCCGGCGGCGAGGGTCTGCACCTGCCCAGCGAGCTGGTCGACCGGCTGAGCTACGTGTTCATCAGCGACTGAGCGTGCTCAGCGTCGGCACGGCTCGTCGACGGCAACCCGACCGGCCAGGTCGCGCAGCAGAGCCATGTTGCTCACGCTGATCTGATCCCGGATCCAGTTGACCGACGAGTTCCACTGACGGCTGAACCCGGGTACCTGCTCCAACTGGTCCCAGATCGGCCGCAGCCGCGGGTGCACCCGCGCGCCGGGCAGCCACAGGTGCAGCAGGTGCTCCAGCACCGGCCGCAGCCGCTCGACGTGCTCCTGCCCGGAGGCCGATCGGGTGACCACGGACTCCACCAGCGAGGACAGCATGGTCAGCAGCCAGTCGTGCAACGCGAGATCTTCGCAGAGCCCGGCCACGGCGGCCGGCACGTCCTGCGGGTCGAGCACGAGTTCGACCGTACGCAGGGTGGGCGAGTCCACGGTGACCACCGCCGAGACGTCCCGGTTCGGACGCTCGGCGGTCTGCGCGGTCCAGCGCAGCCGTGTGCGGGCGGTGCGCAGTGGCGGGCGCCTGTCCAGCAGGTCGGACATCTGCACACCGTCGAGCACCCTGCCGGTGATCGCCTCCAGGTTCAGCACGTCGGCGTTGTTGCCGTGCAGGAAGCCCGCGCCCAGGTCGGCTACGTCGAGCTTGCCGACCGTCTCCAGGACGCCGGGGTTGGCCAGATAGTGCGACCACGGCTGGCGGCGCTCGCCGGCGACGACGTGGATGACCGAGGAGGCCTGCACGATCCGGCCGCCGGTGATGATGGCCCGGGTGACGACGGCCCCCACCCCACGTAACTGGCGCTGTCTGGCGCTCGGGAGCCAGCAGTCGACACCGGTGCGGACATCGGGTGACACCGCGTACAGCGATGGACGCCGAGAGGTCAGCACGGCCTCGCCCTCGATCAGGCTGAGTACTTCGGCGCTCTGCTCCTGGGCCAGCGCCGTGCTGTGCTGCAGAAGGCTGGTGTGCACCTCACCGACCGTGAGCATGGCTTCCTCCGCAACGCTGCCACCGATCCGCGCTCATCCCGCGGAATGCGGCTCATGCTGATTGACGTACACACCTCGCGACCGGCACCGACACGGATCCGCGTCGGACAACCGAAACTCCACGAGTACGAGATTCGACCGCCGGATCCGTATCTGTTGATGGCCATCATAAGCCCGGGGTCGGCGGGAATCCCATGCACGGCCGGCGTTCGGAGTGTTCGCGGGTCGGACGGACGTGACAACTGCTGATATTTTCAATGGTGCGGTCGCCAGCCACCCCCTGGAGTTTGCCGTTCATGAAGGTCTACATTTCGGCCACACAAAAGGACCTGCTGGAATACCGCGCTGCCGTGCACGCCGTGGCTCGCCGTCTGGAGATCGACGACGTGGCCATGGAGGCGTACGGCGCCGACATCCGGCCGCCGCTGGAACGCTGCCTCGCCGACGTGCGCCGGTGCGACCTCTACGTGGGGCTGTTCGCCTGGCGGTACGGGTTCCGGCCGCCCGGCCAGGAGTCCTCCATCACCGAGTTGGAATACCGGGAGGCGCTCGCGGCGGGAAAGCCCTGCCTGGTCTTCCTGCTCGCGGAGGACACGCCCTGGCCGGTCGACATGATCGATCGGGATGCCGACTGGCAGCAGATCGTCGCGTTGCGCCGTGAGCTCAAGGAGCGTCACCTCTGCGCCTTCTTCTCCGGCGTGGACGACCTCACCGCCAAGGTGACCGCCGCACTGGCCGACGTACGCAGTGGCAGGTCGCCGGCGCGCGAGCCCGCCGACCCGGACACCCACCTGCCGACGGCCGTTCGCAACCAGTACTACAAGCAGTTGTCGCTGAGATACCAGGCCGTCTCGGTGGACGCGGTCTCACCGCGTCCCACCATCGGCTACCTCACCGTCGGGCTGCCCAAGGTGTTCGTTGAACCCCGCGTCCACGAGGACGCGCGACCGGAGATGCCGCTGGCGTGGTGGCGTTGGGCCGGGTCCACGCCGGGCGACGACGTCGGCGGGCTGCCCGGGGTGGTCAACCCGGAGGAGGTGGAGCGGCTCTGGGAGGAGTACGCGGCCAAGGACGAGTTGTCATTGTTCGACGTGGTGTCCGACCCGGGCCGGCGCACGATCGTGCTGCTCGGCGACCCCGGTTCCGGCAAGTCCGCCGCCGCGCGGTACCTGGCGCTGACGCTGGCCGAGGTCTGCGTCGAGCCTCGACTGAGTGCGCTGGACCGGTACCTACCCGTCCTGATCGAGCTGCGCTCCTACGCCACCCATCACGGGGACGGCAGGTGCGACGGCTTGCTCGACTACGTCGGCCACCGCCACCAGCAGGGGCTGGCCGGTATCGACCAGAACGTGCTGGAGGCGTACCTGCGCCAGGGCGGCCAGGCGCTGTTCCTGTTCGACGGCCTGGACGAGGTGTTCGACCCGGCGCAGCGGGAAGAGGTGGCCGCGCAGATCGCCACGTTCGCCAACGAGTACCCGGGGGTGCTGACCGTGGTCACTTCGCGGGCGGCCGGCTACCAGCGGCACACCTTTGCCAACGCAGGCTTCGACCACTTCACGCTGGAGGATCTCGACGACGAGCAGATCGCGAGGTTTCTCGGCAACTGGTACCGCTATGTGATGCCCACGCCGGCTGCGGAGGCAGAGCGGCAGCGGCGGCAGATCCTCGACGTGGTGGGCAGTTCTCGAGCGATGCGCGAGATCGCCGGCAACCCCCTGCTGCTGATGCTCATGGCGATCGTCGGCCGGGGTCACCCGCTGCCCCGCAACCGACGCCGGCTCTACGCGCACGTGACCGACGTCCTGATCTCCGAGTGGGATGTGACCAAGCAACTGCGCGAGAGCCACGGCGACGTGCCGTCGCTGGACCTGCAGGCGAAGCGTCGGCTGCTGCGTCACCTGGCGTATTGGATGCAGTTCCGCGAGTCCGGCCCCGCCGGAAACTACATTGAGTCCGACGAACTGGCGCGCATCTTCCGGGACCACCTCGTCGCGTTCTACGGTTTTGAGAATGAGCGGGCGCTCGCCATGGCCTACTCGATGATCGACAAATTGCGGCAGCGAAGCTTCATCCTGGAACGTTACGGACTGCGACTGTTCGGGTTCGTGCACCGCGCGTTCCTGGAGTTTTTCTGTGCCGAAGAGATCGTGGACAGATGCGAGCACGATCCGACCTGGGGCCTCGATCGTCTGCGTTCGCTGTTTCGCGAGCACTGGGCCGATCCGTCGTGGCGGGAGGTGCTTCGACTGGTCGCCAGCGCCCTGCCCGCCCAGATCGCCAACGAACTGGTCACCCTGCTCGCCACCGAGGCCACTCAACCGTGGCCGCCGCTGAACCTGACCGGGCCGCCGTGGAACCTGGTGCTGGCGGCGCAGTGCGTGGCCGAGGCGCCGCAGCCCGCCGAACTGGCCGGCGCGGGCGACGCCGTGCTGCGCCAGGTCGTGCGTCTCATCGAGCATGGCATCTCCGCCGACGACCCGAACCTGGTGGATCTCACCGAGCAGGAGCTGCTGTCCTCGATCCGGGCGCTCGGCCCCAGCTGGCCCGGCCGGGAGATCTTCCTGCACTGGTACCGCCGCCGCGGGGTCCGGACCAGTTGGCGATCGGGCTCTCCCTTCGCCACCCGGATCGCGGCGGTGCTGTCCACCGCCGAGGAGCAGATGGAGGACCTGCTCGTCCGGGAGTTGGGGCAGGGCCGCGAGCGGCAGGCCCACCTCACCCTGGTCGCCGGGCTGGCCGAGGCCGCCGGCCGCCTCGAGGCCACCGGCGGCAGCAGTCGCCGATGCCGGGACGTCCTGCTCGCCCAGGCGCAGGCCGAGGTCTCCACCGCGGTGCGGCAGGCCGCCGTCCGCGCACTGGTCGCCCACTTCGGCGCCGACCTCGACCTTGTGGACCTGCTGCGCAGCCTCGCCAACTCTCCCGATCTCGCAGTGCGGGCGCTGGCCGTGCAGTCCCTCGGCACCCGGCCCGAACTCTCCGACGACGTCCGTCAGGTATTGGCCAGGGCCACCGGGGACACCGCCGTCGCGGTGCGGCGAGCCGCCGCCGGAGTGCTCACCGCGCGTTGCGCCGACCTGCCGGACGCACCCGAGACGATGCAGCGACTGCTGGCCACCGACACCGACCCCGGTGTGGTGCAGTGCGTGCTGAAGGGTCTGCTGGTTCTGCCGGAGTACGCCGAGACCGCACGAACCACAGCGTTGCAGCGGGTCACCGGCGATTCCCCGGACGAGGTCCGACGCTGCATTCTGACCCAGCTGCTGCCCGAGCGACCCAGCCCGGAGAGCACTGAGCTGTTGCTGAAGCTGGCCTGCTCGGACACGTCGGCGCGGGTCCGCGCGGTGGCTGTGCAGCGGTTGGCGCTCGTGCCCGACCCGGAGGGGCGCTGTCGGGCCCGGCTGATCGACCAGATCGAGCAGGACGAGGAGTCCTCCGTGCGGGCCGCCGCGGTCACCGCTCTGATCGACCAGGACCGCGCCGACGACACCGGGTGGACCGTGGTGGCCCGCTCGGCTCACGTCGACGAGGACGCGACGGTACGCCTCGCCGCGGTGCGCGCGCTGGCCGAGGCCTACCCCGACCACCGCACCGGGGAACTGCTGTTGGAGAGCGCTCGACGCGATCCGACCGCGAGCGTCCGGCTCGCCGCGGTCGAATTGCTCACCGGGCGACCGCTGTTCGGCCACGCGACCCGGGATCTGCTCATCAGCCGCGCCTCCCAGGAACGGGACCCGATCGTACGGCTGCGGGTCACCCGTAGCCTGGCCCGTCTCGCCGACCCACCGGACCTTGAGGTGCGGGAGTGCCTTGCCGAGCAGGTCAGTCGGGACCCCGACCCGAACGTGCTGTGCGCCGCCGCCCAGGCGCTCGCCCGTCACGGCGACGCCCCGGGCCTGATGGAGACACTGTGCCGGCGGGCTCGCCGAGACAGCTACGTCGGCATCCGGTTGGCCGCCGTACAGACCCTCTGCGCGTACGGGAGCCCGGAACTGGTGACCGACGTGCTGCTGGAATGCGTCGAGTCCGACACCGACCCGACCGTGTTCGATGCGGCCGTGCGCTGTCTGACCGAGCAGGGCTCGGCGTCCATGGCGGTGACGCTGCGGCTCATGCGCCGACTGTCGGACCAGGACCCGGCGATCCGCGCCCGCATCGCCGCCGCGCTCGGCGAGCACTTCGGCGCCGACCCGGAGGTTCAGGTGCTGCTGGTCGGGCTGGTCCGCGACGATCCGGCCCTGGAGGTTCGCCGCCGGGCCGTGGAGCAACTGGGCGCCAGCCTGGCCGGCCGCACGGGGGTACGGGACCTGCTGCTGCGGCTGGCTGACGACGATGACTGGGAGATCCGCCGGACCGCGCTGCTCGCGTTGACCCGTCACTACGACAGGGACACCCGGACCCGGGAGGTGCTCGTGCGGTTCGCGCATCAGGAGGATGACGGCGCGGTGCGGCGGCTGGCCGGGCAACTGCTGGCCACGCTGCCCGACACCCGACCCGACGACTTTCCGTGATCGACCCGGAGCCGTAGGTGCCCGCGCGTGCGCGTCGAGCGACGATCCGATCGACCTCGTCAAATACCATGACCTCATGACGGATCCGGTCGCCGGCTCGTCCCGCTCGGCCGGCTGGAGTCTGCGAGTCCTCTTCGGAGTGATCGGGCTGGCCGCTCTCGTCCTCGGCTATGTCGGCTTCGAGCGCCTGCTCCAGGCCCGACCGGACGTCGCCCACGATCCGTACGACGTGCTCTACTACGACCTGCAACTCTTCGTCTTCGGCGCCGAACCCTTCCAGGACGCCGGCCCCTACCCGTGGCAGCTGCAGGTCGCCCGGTTCGCCGCTCCGCTGTTCACGCTCCTCGCCGTGGCCGAGGCCAGCCGGCTGCTGCTGGCCGCCGAGAGTCGCCGCCTGCGTGCCCGGCGGGCACGTGGTCACGTCCTGGTCTGCGGCGACTCCCAGTTCGCCCATATGCTCGCTGACCGGCTCTTCGCCGACGGTGAACGTGTGGTGGTGGTGCGCTCCGAACCGTTCGGGCCGCTGGAGTACCGGTGGCGCCGGTACCTCGGCGTGGTCGGCGACCCGACCAGCCCCGAGGTGTTGCGCGGCGCCGGTCTGCCCCGAGCCCACACCATCTACGCCTGCAGCGAGGACGACGACCGCAACCACGCGATCGCCAACACCGCCAACCGGCTCATCCAGGACCGACGACAACCACCGCGGGTCTACATCCTGGTTCACGACTCGGAGATGTGTCTGTCCCTGCAGGCCCGACGACTCGGTGCCGCCGGGTCCAGCCGGCTGCGGCTGGACTACTTCCACGTCGACGACGTCGCCGCACGCGCACTGCACCGGCACCACCCGCTGCCCAGCGGGGGAGACCAACCAACCAGGATCCTCATCGCGGGCACCGGCACATTCCGCCGGGCTCTCCTGGTGGAGACCGCCCGGCACTGGCGCGCATCCCGAGCCGACACCCCGGGTGGCCACGCCGTGCCACCCCTGCGGGTGGACGTCGTGGCACCGGATGCCGGCACCGAGATCGCTCTGGCGTCGTCGCGTTACCCGTTCCTGGCCACCGTCTGCCAGTTGACCGCGTACGACCTGGATCTCGACGGTGTCGTCGGTCTCGGCCGTGACCGCTACGACCGCATCTACGTCTGCGCACCGGACGAGACCAGCGGCCTGCAGTTCGTGCTGGACACGCCCGCCCTGTGGCAGGGCGCCGAGAGTGCCGTGTTCGTGCCGGTCTACCGGCAGGCGGCGCTCGCCGCGGCCTTCCACGGCGACTCCCGTCACGACCTGCTCGACGAGGTGCACGGCAAGCTCCGCCTCTATCCGGTGCTCACCCACGCCTGCGACGCCCGGCTGATCGCCGAGGACCTCACCGAGCGGCTGGCCCGGCTGATCCACGAGCGGTACGTCCAGGCCCAGCAGCGCGCCGGGGTACGGCTCGGCGATGCCCCGGCAATGGTGGACTGGTCACGACTGCCCGAGTCGTTGCGGCGGGCCAACCGGGCCCACGTGCAGGACATCGCCGCCAAGCTGTTGGATCTCGGTTGCGTCGTGGCGCCCCGGCACGGTGGCACGGGTGACGCCTCGGCCGCCGGGCAGGCCATCGACGACCGGATCGAGGAACTCGCCCGCACGGAGCACGACCGGTGGTGCCGGGAACGGCGCGGGGACGGTTGGACGTACGGCGACCCGCGTGATGACGTCCAGCGGCGGCATCCCGCCCTGCGGCCGTGGGAGGAGCTGCCGTCCGACGTGCAGGAGCAGAATCGCGAGGGGATCCGGGCGCTGCCCGACGTGCTGTCCGACAGCGGGTTCGAGCTGATCCGGCTGGCACCCCCGGTGCCCGCGCAGCGGAGAGGCCCGAGGGATGCCGCCTGACCTGGGCCCGGTCCGCGTCGGCGTGACCGGGCACATCAACCTGACCCGCGAAACCGAGCTGCTCGTCGCCGACGCTCTCCGCGTCGAGTTGGGCCGGATCAGCGACCGGCCCGTGCACGGCGTGACCTGCCTGGCGGCCGGCGCGGACCAGGTCTTCGCGCGCACGATCCTCGATCTGGGCGGCACCTACGAGGTGATCCTGCCGGCCCGCGACTACCGGGTCGCGGTGATCAGGCCGGAGAATCGGCCGGCCTTCGACGAGTTGCTCGACCGGGCGGCAGCGGTCGTCCACACCGGCTACGACCGCTCGGACACCACCGCCTACGTGTTTGCCAACCGGGAGCTGGTCCGACGGGTGCAGCGACTCGTGGCGGTGTGGGACGGCAAACCTGGCCGTCACCCCGCGTCGACGGACCGGACCATCGACTGGGCGCGGCACCACGGCGTTCCGACCACGATCCTCTGGCCTGTCGGTGCCCTCCGGACACCCATCGAGGGCTGACGGGCCGGTCCTGCTGTCGGTGGCGAAGCACCCGGCCAGGGCGCCTGACCCCGACACATGCGTTCGTACGGTGAGTCACCGTAGTGCTGCTGCGAGTTCGGCGGCGTTGTCGAACGCGGGTGCCGCCCTTTCGGATTCGTCTTCCGTGAGCGTGACGGACTGGGCGCGGGCCAGCATCTCGGCCGCAGTGTTCGGATCGTGCAACACCATCGCGAGTTCGGCGCGGTAGACCAGTACCTCTACCTGATCGACCGGGTCGTCGTCGGCTTGCGGGCGGGCCAACGCGCTGTCGAGGATCCGAACCGCCTGTCCGACGCTTCCCCTGGAATCGGCCTGCACGACAGCATTCGCCAGGGCTTTGGCCAGCCGCCCGACAGTCGTGGCGGCCGGCATGGGCGCGGTGGCGGCCTCCCGAAAGACGCGGATCCAGTTGCCGCCCGGGTCGATGACGGTGAAGCCGCCCAACCCGTCGGCGTTCTTCCGCGCCCTGGGCCGGGTCATCCGCGGCGTTCCGGACACCAGCACCTTGCCGTACGCGGCCCGCATGCCGGCCGCGAATGCCCGATGCAGTCCCTCGATGTCCGCGCTGAGTACGAGACAGGAGCCATAGGACTGCTCGGGGTCGAATCCGGCGATCTCGAAGAACTGCAGATGCAGGTCTTCGCGCTGCACCCCCACACACGCGTTGGGCTTGCGTTGCTTGTAGGTGGTGCGGAAACCGAGAACTCCGTAGAAGGTTTCGATGTCGTCGATGGATGCGCACGGCAGCAGGGGAACGGTCCGCTCGTTGGCCATGCCTCCTTCCTAAGCGTCGCAGGGCGCCCGTCGCACATGGAAATAGCCGATCATCGCCTTCGGCCGTCCGATCGGCTGATGACCCAGAAACCTGACGCTACCCAGCCGAGCCGTCGGCGGTGCCTTCCTGCCGGCCAGACGTCTCGCCAAGATCAGGCGCCCGGATCTGCCGCTGACAAGGCGCGGCGATCGTGGGCGTGCTCCCCGGTCGACCGATGCGGCTGCGGGCGTCGACGTTGTCGGCAGCTATGACATAGATGGGATTACATGTCTTGCGTGATCTCAGGTATGAAGACCGAAGGCACGTCTCGGTGCTGATTCCTGAGAAGGAGCGACAGATGAAACATGCCCTGCGCCGCCTACGAACGGGGGCGGTTGCGCTCGCTGCCTGCACACTCGGGCTGAGCCTACTGTCGGTACCCGCCGCCGAGGCGTACTCGGTTGCCCCTCTCGCGCCACAGTCCGAACGGGCACCGGAAGCGACCCAGTTCTCGGCAGAGGGTGTGACCACGATCGGTGAACTCCGCACCGTCGACAGCTCCCTGTCCTACGCCCCCAACGGCGGAACACAGATCATTCAGCATCCCGGTGCCACCTACGTGAAGGTGCACTTCAACTCACTGCGACTGGCCGAAGGCGACTACGTCACCGTGTCGAGCCGCGACGGCAAGGAGAGCTACCGGTACGACCGCCACCTGAACCGGGCGACCGGTTCGGACTACACCACCGACGGACAGCCGGGTTTCTGGGCGATGTCGGTGGAGGGCGACACCGCCGTGGTGACACTGCACAGCAGCCGTCCCTCACGTGGTAGCGCCGCCATCATCGACCGGTTCTGGCGTGGATACGACCGCACGGAAATCGCCGCGCACAACTTCTCCACCCAGTCCGTGTGCAGCACCGACGCCCGCCGGGACGTGGTCTGCTACCAGAACAGCCACCCCACCGAGTACGCCCGCGGCAGGGCGGTGGCGCGGCTGCTGATCAGCGGCGGTGGACTGTGCACCACCTGGCGGGTCGGCAACACCAACCGGATGCTGACGAACAAGCACTGCTTCTCGACGCAGTCCGCCGTGAGCGGCAGCGAGATGCAGTTCAACTACCAGTGCGCCACGTGCGGCGGCGCGAATCCCGGCGCCGGCACCAAGGTCAGCGGTGCCACCCTCTACCGGGTGAGCAGCGGCGGCTCCAGCCAGCTGGACTACGCCCTGTTCTCGGTCAACAACTTCGCCGCCATCCAGGGTTTCGGCACGCTGTACCTGGCAACTACCGCCACCAGCAACGGCACCCGGATCTATGTCCCCGGCCACGGCGACGGCACTGCGAAGCGGCTGTCGATCTTCGAGGACACCCAGAACGGCGCGACCTGCGCCGTCCGGAACGCGAACTACAACACCTGGAACATCAGTTACAGCTGTGACACCTCCGGCGGCAACTCGGGTTCACCCGTGCTGAACGCCAGTCACCGTGTGATCGCCCTGCACCACCTCGGCGGTTGTCCGTCGAACCAGGGCGCGAAGGCGCACCTCATCTACAACGAGATCGCCAGTCTGATCGACAACGGCTGAGAGCCCGCATCGCCCGCACCGGCCACGTCCACGAAACTCGCGATGACCGTCGCCGACCTGCTGTGATCTCTGGGTCGTAGTCGAGGAACAGGATGAACCCTGTTCAGGCGTTGTTTTGCAGGTGGATCACCGCCGGCCACCGGTCGCCCGGCCCGACTGCGTGCCAGGGCCCGCCGAACGGCGGGCCCTGGCACCCGGAAGAAGATCAGCGCAGGGTGTCGATGTCGATGACGAACCGGTACCGCACGTCCGAGGCGAGCACCCGCTCGTACGCGTCGTTGACTGCCTCGGCGCCGATGACCTCGACCTCGGGAGCGATGCCGCGCTCGGCGCAGAAGTCCAGCATCTCCTGCGTCTCGGCGATGCTGCCGATGCTGGAGCCGGCGAACGAACGTCGATTGCCGAACAACGCGAAGACGGGCACCGGGAGCGGCTCCGGCGGGGCACCCACGCTGACAAGCGTGCCGTCCAGACGCAGCAGACCGAGGTAGCTGGCCATGTCGATAGGCGCGCTGACCGTGTTGATGATCAGGTCGAAGCTGTTCTTGAGCGACTCGAACGTCGCCGGGTCCTTGGTGGCGTAGTAGTGCTCGGCTCCGAAGCGCAGGCCGTCGTCCTTCTTGCCCAGCGTCTGTGACAGCACGGTCACCTCGGCGCCCATCGCTGCGGCGATCTTGACGGCCATGTGGCCCAGACCACCCAGGCCCACCACGGCGACCTTCTTGCCGGGACCGGCGTTCCAGTGCGCCAACGGAGAGTACGTGGTGATGCCCGCGCACAGCATCGGCGCGGCCGCCTCGTACGGGATGCTTTCCGGCACCCGCAGCACGAAGTCCTCGTTCACGACGACATGGGTCGAGTACCCGCCCTGGGTCACGGTGCCGTCCCGGTCGACGCCCGCGTACGTCTGGGTGTTGCCCTTGAGGCAATACTGCTCGTTTCCGGTGCGGCAGTTCTCGCACTCGCGACACGAGTTGACCATGCAGCCCACACCAGCACGGTCGCCGACAGCGTGCCGGGTGACGTCGGCGCCGACCTCGGTGATCCGGCCGACGATTTCGTGGCCGACGGTGAGCGGGTAGGGAACGCTGCCCCAGTCGCCGCGCACGGTGTGGATGTCGGAGTGGCAGATGCCGGCGTAGCGGATTTCGATGAGAACATCGTGCGGGCCCAGGTCCCGCCGTTCGATCGTGGTACGCACGAGCGGTTCGGTGGCAGAAGGCGCGGCGATGGCGTTGACGGTGAAGATGATGTCCTCCGGTGACGTGATGCTGACCTACCCGCAGCTCACCACAGCCGTGGCGGCGCTGCGAGTCTCTGTCGGGCGCGTACTGCTGGTACCCCTCAGGCGCGCCGGGTGGTCGCTCCGGCTGACCAGGCTACTTCTTTTGCTGCGCCCACTTCCCTGGCAGCACCTGCTGGCAGGCAGTGAGCGGTGATGCCGGCTACAGCGCCGCCATCGCCGACAGCGATGTGAGTGTTCGTGCGGCTGGCGATCTCGACGTCCCTTGCTGGCCGGCGACGAGGCGCAGGCGACCTCACCGACGACCCGGTGAGGTGTCATCCGGGCATTCCACCCGACCGGACAGTTCGGTGGCTTATGGTGAAAAGCCGGCGCGTCCAGGGCCGTGCGACGTCCGGATCCGGACCACAGACCTTCACGTTGTCCACCGAAGGGCGGACCGATGACCGAGAAAACGTCGCGGTGCCGCGTGTCGACCGGCACCGCCGCCGCGCGCGACGTCCAGCACGGCTGAGATGGACTGGGCCGGATGGGCGTTGTTCGGGTTGGTCGCCACCGCGGTGCTGACCGCAGCGCTGATCACCGCTCAACTGGCCGGCCTCACCCGCCTCGACTTTCCCCTGGTGCTCGGGACATTCGTCACCGAGGACCCCGACCGGGCCCGAGTCGTCGGGTTTTTCATCCACCTCTGCGCCGGTCAGGGCTTCGCTCTCGGCTACGCGGCCACGTTCGCCCTGCTGCACCGCGCCACCTGGTGGATCGGTGCCCTGCTCGGGACCGTCCACGTCGGAATCGCGCTGACGGTCCTCCTGCCGCTGCTTCCGGGGGTCCACCCGCGCATGGCCTCCCAACGGGCAGGTCCGGCCAGCACGGCCGTGCTGGAGCCGCCCGGCCTGTTCGGCGTCAACTACGGCATCCAGACTCCAGCGGTCGTGGCTGTCGTGCACGTCTTCTACGGGGTGGTCCTCGGGCTGCTCCTTCGGGCCCACTGACCCGCGTCCCGCCACTCGTCAGGAAGCGATCACCATGACCGGTGGATACGACAGGACGCGTCCCCGGCCCCCGGCGCCGATCAGTGACTACGGGCTGCTGAGTGACACCCGCACCGCGGCTCTCGTCGACGGTGACGGCGGGATCGACTGGCTCTGCGTACCCCGCTTCGACGGCGAGCCCCTGTTCGGCCGGCTGGTCGGTGGCCCCGATGCGGGGACGTTCCGGCTCGGCCCGGCCCGACCGGCCACGGTCGTCGAACGGCGCTACCGGCGGCACACCGCCACCCTGGAGACGACGTGGGAGGTACGCGGCGGACGGCTCACCCTCACCGAGGGGATGGTGGCCGAGGTCAGCGGTCGCCTGCTGCCCACGACACTGATCGTGCGGCGCCTGTCGACCGATGATTCGGCGGTCGACGCCGTCGTCGAGTTCGACCCCCGGTTCGGTGTGCGGCACCGCCGGCCACGGGTCCAGCACCGCCGCCAGGCGCTGGTGTGTCAGTGGGGGTCGCTGGCGGTCTCCCTGGGCAGCGCGCCGCGGCTCTCCATCGAGCCAGGCCGCCCCACCTCGATCACGGTCAGCCCGGACCGTCCGGTCACCCTCGTGCTTGCCGTGGCGCACCGCGAACCGCTGATCCACGTCGACCCGGCAGCGGCCTGGGACCTCCTGACCGAGGACGAGGACCGCTGGCGGGACTGGACTGCGGAGATCGACCTGTCACTGCCTTTCCGGGAACACGTCGTTCGAAGCCTGCTGACCCTGCGGCTACTGACCTACTCGCCCTCACGAGCCCCGGTGGCCGCACCCACCACGTCTCTGCCGGAGGATCCCGGTGGGGTACGGAACTGGGACTACCGCTATGTCTGGCCCCGTGACGCCAGCATCGGCGTCAGCGCCTTCCTCAGCGTCGGCAAGCCCGAGGAGGCACAGGGTTTCCTCGCCTGGCTGCTGCACGCCAGCCGGCTACAGCGGCCACGCCTACCGGCGCTGCTCACCCTCCACGGCCGCCGGGTGCCCGCCGAACGGGAACTGCCCGGCTGGCCGGGCTATCTCGGCAGCGTCCCGGTACGGGTCGGCAACGGCGCCGCCGGGCAACACCAACTCGACGGCTACGGCTGGGTGATCGACGCCGCCTGGGCGTTCGTGCGGGCCGGGCACCGTCTCTATACCGAGACATGGCGGGCGATACGCGGCTTCGCCGACATCGTCGCCCGTTACTGGCAGGAGCCCGACGCCGGAATCTGGGAGGTACGCGAACCTGCCCAACACGTGCATTCCAAGCTCATGGGGTGGCTCGCCCTGGATCGAGCCCTGCGCATCGCCGACACCCACCCCCTGTCCGGCCGCCGACGTCGACGTTGGCAGGAAGCACGAGATGCCATCGCCGCCGAGGTACGGACATCCGGCTTCAACCCGACGGCGGGCAGTTACGTCCGCAGCTACGGCTCCGATGCCTTCGACGCGGCTCTGCTCGTCCTGCCGCTGCTGGACATGGACAGCGTCGAGTCGCCCCGGGTACAGGGCACCATCAACGCCATTCGGGACCAGCTCTCCGCCGGCGGTCCGCTGCTCTACCGCTATCCGCCGGGAAGTGACGGCTTCCACGGCACCGAGGGCGCATTCCTGCCGTGCTCGTTCTGGCTGGTGCAGGCCCTCGCCCGCACCGGGCGCCGCACCGAGGCGGTCGAACTGTTCCAGTCCATGCTCGACCACGCCAGCCCACTCGGGCTCTACGCCGAAGAGTTGGACCCGGCGACCGGCGCTCACCTCGGCAACTACCCCCAGACACTGACCCACGCGGCGCTCGTCCAGGCCGCGCTCGCCATTCGCGACGCCTCCGCTGGCTAGGTTGCTCCGATGTCGGCTGCTGCGGCCACCGACCCTCCCAGCGCGTCATCCATTCACTGACGGCTCTCCCTTACCTTCGGCAATAGTGTGCCGTCGTCACACCGCGCCTTGATCTCGCTCTTGTTGTCTGCGGACAGCAGCACCACCTGGATCTCCTTGACGGGTCCGGCGTTGTAATCCTTGAGGCGGTAGCTGGGGGCAGGAGCGACGTCTACGACGCGAGCCTGATCGCCGGTGCAGAGCACAGTCACCACGCCACCGAGTGCCCGAACGGGTGTACCTGGCTTCGAGGAGGTCGGCGCCGACGCGGCACTGGACGGCCGCGTCGGCTGTTCGGCGCTGGGTGAGGTTGCAGGGCCAGGGCCGGCCGTCGGACCGGCTCTGGCGGTCGGTTCAGCCGGCCCAGCCGGAACGGTCACCGTGCGGCTTGGTCTCGAGACTGGTGCGGGCTCCGCGGACGTCTGCCGGGGAGCAGATGCCTCAGTGGCAGACACATCGAAGGCGGCGCCGGGCGGGGTGGCACCGTCACCTGTGGCGACCCCGCCCGATCTGCCATCGACAGGTATGAACTGGGGGAGCAGGAGCGAAACGGTCCCTGCCGTCACCACGAGAACGGGTATCAACACGGCGTTTGGGATGCGGCGACGCCGACCGGCGGCGGTCGGGGCCGACACGGGCGAGTCGGGTGCTCGCTGCGTCGCCTGTGTCACCCGCCGATCGGCGTCATCGGTCAGACCGTGCAGGGCCGTGGCCACCTCCGCGGCGTCCGGCCGATCCGCGGGATCCCTGGCGAGGCAACGGTCGAGGAGGTGGTGAACCTCGGGTGACACTCCCTCGATGTCAGGCAGCGGTGCCGGATCGACGTACACGTGAGCGGTCAACATCTGCGTGGGGGTCTCCGCCGACCAAGGCAGCTCATTGGTCAGCGTTCGGTACAGCAACAGTCCGAGCGCGTAGACGTCGGAGGCAGGCAGGACATTGCCACCGGCGAGCCGTTCGGGCGCGAGGTATGCCGCGGTGCCCAGCAGCTGTCCGTCCGCCTCCAGCTCCGGCCGACCGACAGTGGTGGCGATACCGAAATCGACCACCTTCACCCCGGCCGGTGTCAGCATCACGTTGGACGGCTTGATGTCCCGGTGCACCAGCTGACGTTCGTGCGCGGCGGCGAGCGCCTCGGCGACCTGCGCGCACGTCCGCATCGCGGCGGCCGGCGGCAGTGGACCGGCGGCAAGTCGCTGGGACAGGGTCTGGCCGGGCAGCAGTTCCATCACCACATACGAGACCTGGCGACCGGCGGCATCGGTGTGCTCGCCATAGTCGTACACACTCGTCACGTGCGGGTGCCAGAGGCCGGCTGCGGCCCGGGCCTCTGCCTGGATGCGGTGTCGTGCGCCCCGGGCGGTAGCTTGCTCGCCGGCCAGGACCTTGACGGCCACCGCGCGTTCGAGGACCCGGTCCCACGCCCGCCAAACGGCCGACATGCCACCAGTACCGAGACGGCTCTCGACCTGATACCTGTCGTCCAATAGATCACCGGCCATCACTGGGACAGCTTGCCAGAATGGACCCGCAGCGGCATGGCGGTCTGATCCGATGCTGGTCACCGGCCGTCCCCTCGGCTCTACCCGCCTCATCGCCCAGCGCACCTGACCGGACCGATGAGAGCGGCGGTAAGGGCCGGCCGTGCTCGGCCGGCACTTAGGTGCGCGGTGGGGGAGAATCGAATCATGTTTGTCATCAAGGAGCGGTTCTTCTCGATCGGCGACGACTTCGATGTGCTCGACGAGCACGGCACCAAGGTCTTCCATGTCGACGGCAAGGTGTTCAGCGTCCGCAACAAGGTCGTCATCGAGGACGCGTCCGGCCGTGAGGTCGCCACGCTGCACCGGCACCTGGTGGCGCTGCGTCCCACGTACGAGATCCGGATCGGCGGCGAGAAGGCCGCAGAGGTCCGCAAGAAGCTGCTCACGCCGTTCCGCGACAAGTTCACCATCGACGTGCCGGGGCCCGACGACCTGGAGATGAAGGGTGACCTGCTCGACCACGAGTACGTGATCGAACGCGGCGGCACCGAGGTGGCCTCGGTCTCCAAGCGGTGGCTGACGATCCGGGACACCTACGCCGTGCAGGTCACCGCCGGCGTCGACCCGCTGCTCATCATCGGCAGCGTCCTCGCCCTCGACCTGGCCATGAACCGCGACAAGAAGAAGGCCGACGACGAGTGATCCTCTGGACGGCAACCGCATTGCTCGGGCTCGTGGCCAGGACGGTCCGACCCGTTCCTACGCCGCGAACAGTCCGTAACCAGGCTGGGGCAGGAGCAGCCGGCTGCGTTACTGGCTGTGGGGCCGGATGTTGTGGTTGAGGTGGAACACGTTGCGCGGGTCCCAGATCGTCTTGAGCGCGGTGAGCCTGGCGAGCTTGGCGGTCGGGTATGCGCGGCGTACCCCGCGTTGCCCCTCGTCGGCGGCGAGCGAGTTGACGTAGACGCCGTCGGCGTACGGGTCGAGCACGGCTGCGGCACTGCGAGCCGCCGCCGTCCGGATGTCGTCTTCGGATGGCTCGGTCCAGCGGGAGCCGGCGCCGAACTCGAACATGGTGCGGCGGTGGCTGAACGAGGCGTCGGCGTCCGCGACGTCGGCGATGGCGCCGCCGTGCGCCTGTAGGCCGACGTTGGCCAGGTGGGCGCCGGTGTGCAGGTCCGACGCGCCGCGCAGCAGGAACGCCTCGATCGCGGCGGTGGGGAACTGCCGCAGATAGTGCGCACTGGAGTACCGGCGGTAGGCGTGGCCGCCGACGGTGTCGTCGCGTTGCTGCAGTTCCAGGTACGACGGCGTGCTGACCCGTTCGGCGACCGGGCGGCCGAGCGCGCGCAGTGCCGGCAGCAACCGGTGACCCTGTGCCGGGTCGCCGACCCATACGAAGCCGACGGTGGCGAGAGGGCCCCTGGCCGTGCTGTGGACGTCGGCGGTGAAGGTCGCCTGCCGTGGTGCGACGGCGTTGAGGTCCCGCCAGCCTTCGAGCACCGGTACGGCGTCCTCGGCGCGGAAGTCGAACTCGGCGACCAGGGTCCGCGTTCCGGTGTGGTGCAGTCGAAATTCGAAGTCGGTGACGATGCCGAAGTTGCCGCCCCCACCGCGCAGGCCCCAGTAGAGGTCGGGGTTCTCGGTTCGGCTCGCGGTCACCACCTCCCCGTCCGCGGTGACCATCGTGTAGGAGACGACGTTGTCACAGGCCAACCCGTGTTGGCGGGCGAGCCAGCCCATACCGCCGCCGAGGGTCAGGCCGCCGACCCCGGTGTGCGAGACGTTGCCGGCGGTCGTGGCGAGGCCGTATGGCTGCGACGCCCGGTCGAGTGCGCCGAGCAGCGCGCCGCCCTGGACCCGGGCCCGTCGCCGGATCGGGTCGACCCGAACGCCGTTCAACGGGGTCAGGTCGATCATCAGGCCGTTCGCGGGGACGGCGAGGCCGGCCACGTTGTGCCCGCCGCAGCGCACCCCGATCTCCAGGTCGAGCTCGCGGGCCAGGCGCACCGCGGCCACCACGTCGGCGAGGCTCGCGACCTGCACGATCATCCGCGGGCGCCGGTCGATCATGGCGTTCCAGACGGTGCGGGCCGCGTCGTAACCCGGATCACCCGGGGTGAGGAGGCGGCCGTCGAAGCGGGGATTGATCGTCGTCATACGTCTGAGCCTGACGTAAATCGGTACACCCGGTAAGGTCCGATTTCATGGGCCGTACCAGGACCAATTCGAGCACGGCGGGGGACCTGCTCATCCATGTCGACCGGTCCTCGGCCGAACCGCTGCACCGGCAGATTGCCGCCTCGATCCGGGGCAGCATCCGGGCCGGCCGGTTGCGTCTCGGGACGTCCCTGCCGCCCACCCGCACCATCGCAGCCGATCTGGGAGTCTCACGCGGCGTCGTGGTCGAGGCCTACCAGCAACTCGTCGCCGAGGGCTACCTCACCAGTCGGGCGGGCGGCTACACCCAGGTCGCTGTCGAGTCGGCTCCTCCGTCGGCGGGTCGGCGCGGCGGGGATCGGCCGGCGGCCCGGATCGACTTTGGGTACGGCCGCACCGACGTGTCGTCATTCCCCCGGGCCGCCTGGCTGCGTTCGGTGCGAACGGTCCTCACGACCACGCCGAACGAACGTTTCGCCTACCTCGACGGCCGTGGCGTACCCGAACTGCACGCAGCCCTGATCGACTACCTCAGCCGGGTCCGCGGCACATCGGCCCGCCCGGAGAACGTCGTGATCTGCAGTGGCTACGGTCAAGGCGTCGCGCTGATACTCCAGGTGCTCGCTGCGCGCGGCGCCCGCAGGGTGGCCGTTGAGGACCCATCTGCGGACGACGACGCCCGCCTCGTCGCGGCCGCCCTCGGCCTGGACGTGATCGGCATCCCGGTCGGGCCGGACGGCATCCTCGTCGAGAAGCTCGAACGGGCTGACCCGGACGCCGTCGTGCTGACGCCCTCGCACCAGTGGCCCACCGGCGGCGTCCTGTCGGCCACGGCGCGGGCCCGGATCATCGGCTGGGCGCAGCGTCGCGGCGCCGTGGTGATCGAGGACGACTACGACGCGGAGTACCGTTACGACCGCTCGCCGGTCGGCGCCATGCAGGGGCTGGCACCCGACTCCGTCGTCTACTGCGGCACAGCAAGCAAGACCCTGGCGCCAGGGCTGCGTCTCGGGTGGCTGCTTGCGCCGTCACACCTGGTCGACGACATCACGGCCGCCAAGGTACGGGCCGACCGCGGTTCTGCCGTCATCGACCAGTTGACCTTTGCCGACTTCCTCACCCGCGGCGAATTCGACCGACACCTACGGCGCATGCGCCCGGTCTACCGCCGCCGCCGCGACGCACTCCTGGCCGCGCTGCGCGCACGCCTGCCCGACCTGGAACCGGTCGGTGTCGCGGCGGGCCAACACGTCGTCACCTGGCTCCCGCACGACCTCGACGAGGCTCTGGTCGTGGCTGCCGCCGCCCGGCGCGGACTGGGCGTGCAAGGCGTCTCCCGGTACCGACTGAGCCCTGCCGGACCCGGCGGGCTGATCTTCGGCTACGCGACCCTCACCGAACGCTTGATCACCGAGGGAGTGGAAGCCCTTGCCGACGCGGTCGCAGAGGTCCGAGCGCAGATCTGCCGCTGATGGCACCCGAGCACGCCACGGGTCTGGCCCGGACGGCTGCTCGAGGCCGGAGGGGGCCGGGGTGCCGTTGCGCCCCGGCCCCCTCCGGCCTACTCCGTCGGTACGGAGTAGGGATCTCTCAGGTCACCCGCAGCGTTGACCGTTGAGGTTGAAGGTGGTTGGCGCCGGATTGGTGCCGCTCCACGTGCCGTTGAAGCCGATGCTGGTCGACGCGCCGGGGGCGAGTTTGCCGTTCCAACTCATGTTGTCTGCGGTGACGCTCGTTCCGTTCTGTTTCCAGGTGGCCGACCAGCCCTGACTGACCTTCTGGCCGGTGGTGGGGAAGTCGAATGCGAGTTTCCAGCCGTCGATCGCGGTGGTGCCGGTGTTCTTGACCGTCACGGTCGCGGTGAAGCCGCCCGGCCAACTGTTCGCCGTGTAGCCGACCGTGCAGCCGACGGTCGGGGCGGTGGGCGCGGTCCGTACGGTCAGGCCGGGGGAGGCCGCCGAGACGTTGCCCGCCGCGTCGCGGGCGGTTACCACGAAGGTGTACGGGGTGTCCGGCGTCAACCCGTTCACGGTGTACGTGGTGCCGGTGGCGCTGCCCACTTTCACGGTGCCGGTGGTGTCGACCCGGTGCACGTCGTAGCCGGTGACGGCGGTGTCGTCGGTGGACGGCGTCCAGGACAGCGCGACGCTGTCGCCGGTGATCGTGCCGGCGGTCGGCTTGCCCGGGGAGGTCGGCGCCTGGGTGTCGCCGGGCGTGGTGTCGCGCGGCAGCACCAGGTGGGTGATCGAGTTGGCCGGGAAGGTGGCCGTGAGGCCGCCGGTGGTCACCGGCTGGTCGGCCTCCCGGACGACGCCGGCGAGGTCTGCCCCGCTGTAACGGTAGACCTGGGCGGTGCTGGCGGAGGCGCCGGTGAGGGCGATCGGGCTGGTCAGGTCGTCGCCGGTCTTGTTGACGACGACCAGGGTGAGTGCCTTGTCGGCGCTCCGCTCGGCGGCGTACACGGCCAGCTTGCCCTGGTCGGCGCTTGTCGCCTGGACGGAGGTCTCGCCGAACGCGCCGCCCTTGCCGTCGTAGTTGCGGTAGACGCGGAAGGCGTTGGCCACTGGTTGGTCGGCCGTGGGTGCGGTCCAGAGGGTGGCCAGGTCGAGCCCTTCGCGGCCGAAGATGCCGAGTACGTCAGCCTGGGCGAGCGCGCCGTTGAGCGACCCGAAGCCGCCCCAGTTGTACTCGGTCATCGCGACCTTCGTGCCCGGGTAGTGCTGGTCGACCAGCTCGCGCAGGCGCGGGATGAAGCGGACCGGACTGTTGATCCAGCTCTCGTCCACGTAGGTCGGGTCCCAGAGCTGGCGGGTCGAGCGCAGCCGCAGCGCCTGGGTGTCGGCGTCGCCGGCCGCGTCGCCGAGCACGCCGGACTGCTGCGGGTAGAGGTGGACGTCGAAGTAGTCGAGGATGCGGGTGCCGTGCTGCTGCTCGTACTCGCGCATCCGGTCCAGGTACCACGGGCCGAGGTCCTGGCCGCCGTGCGCGGCCTTGTCCGGTGGGTTCGACCAGCAGCCGGTGCGCGAGCAGGTGTCCTGGTCGAGGCCCGAATAGAGGATCGAGTTCAGGCCCCAGCCGACGGGACCGAGCGTCTTCGCGCCGGGGTCGGCAGCCTTGATCGCGGCGGCGTACCCGTAGGTGCGGTCGCGTAGCTCGTCGTAGCCCATCCCGGTGGGGCGGACGTCGCGGTGGGTGGATTGCCAGAGGTCCGGCTCGTTGTCCAGGTTGTAGAACTGGACCCCGCCGTTGGCGGCGGCGCCGAACTGCCCCTTGAGGTGGTTGACGAAATCGGTGACGTACTCCGGACCGACGGCGACGCTGGTGTCCTTCGGATCGTTGCCGGTGACCAGTGAACCGTCCGGCTTCTTACCGTTGCCGCAGTCCGGTGCCCAGGTGTCGGTGGACTCCTGCGGGCCGTACTTGGCGACGCTGAAGCCACACGCCCGCGACCGGTCCTTGGCGATCCAGCCGAGCATCGGCACGGTCATGACCGTGGCGGCGCCGGTGGCCTTGTTCTGCTGCACGAACCGGTCGGTCTCCGAACCGCTGGGAAGGTCGCCCGGACTCGGGTTGTCGTTGGGGATGTTCTCGAAGTACCAGTCCGACGCACGGTTGGTGGTGTCGGCACGGAAGTTGTAGCGGGTGGTGGCGTTGCCGCCGTAGCGGTGCACCGGCAGCCGCAGGTCGCGGGCGAGGGCCTGGTCGGCGAAGTTCATGCCGTAGACGTACGGGCTGATCTGGTGCCGGGCGGCAGTGGTGTCCACGGCCAGCGCCGGGCCGGTCGCGGCCTGGGCGGGCTCCGGCAGGGCCAGACCGCCGAGGGCCGTGGCGAGCACGACGGGGAGTAGAGCTGTGGTGGGTCGCACGAGCATTCCTTTCGCATAGGAGCTCGACGATGGGAGCGCTTCCACAGCGTTGCGCTTTCCTGGCTCCGAGTCAACGCCGGAAGGCCCATTGTTGATCATGTAGATCCACTCGGCCTGTGCAGGGAGTTGGCACGTCGGGCCGTACCGATGCTCGTGGTTGCACCCGCCCGGCTTCAGGCCCGACCTCCTCTGGCCCGCCGAAGTCAACCTCTTCACATATGATGACGTTCATCGATGTGGTCGTAGCTGAAGCGGCATGCCGGAATAGCTCGGATCGCCGCAGCGCGGAGGCAACCGCGCCGCAACGGTGCAGGCGGGAGCACCTCAGCGTCGCACGGCCGGAAAGTTCCTGCTGGCCCAGCCCTGGTGGCCGGGGACCAGCCGTCTTGGAGGATGACAATGCGCAGATTTCTCGCGGTGTTCAGCGCCGCCCTGATCCTCGGCGCCGCAGTCGGGAGCGTTCCGGCCGGCGCGTCGGGGGCCTCCCCTCCCTCGTGCCCCCGCGGCCTGCTCTTCTGTGAGGACTTCGAGCGACTGCCTCCCGGGGGGCCCAGCACGTTGAACTGGGGCGTCGACACCCGCCACGGCACGCTCACCGTCGAACGTGCCCGCCGTGGCAACCAGGTGCTGCACATCCACACCGTTGACAACGGACGCGCCTTCCTGCGCGTCGACGACTTCGCCGCGCCGGGCAACCGCTTCTACGGCCGTATGCGTCTGCGCGTCGACGCCTTCCCCACGGCCCCGGACTGGGCGCATTTCACGCTGGTGGAAGCGACCGGCACCGGCAGCGCGGAGGTCGTCCGTCCGGTCGGTGGGCAGTACGCGCCCACGGTCCCCGGAACCTTCTGGGGGGTCGGCGCCGACGGCGGTCCGACCGGCGACTGGACCAACTGGCGGGAGTCCGCCCCGGTCACTGAGGACACCTGGCAGTGCTTCGAGTGGAAGATCGACGCGGCGGACAACCGCGTCGCGGTGTGGATCGATGGCGTGGCGAACCCGGAGCTGACAGCCTCCACGAGCGACCACGGTGGCAACGACGTTCCCTTCGTCCTGCCGACGGTCGACACGGTGAAGATCGGCTGGCAGCTTTACCAGGGCGGCACGACGCCGGGCGAGTTTGACCTCTGGATTGACGACATCGCCCTTTCGGGCAAGCGGCTGGGCTGCTGACCTGGAGCTGGGTGGCTCGGCGGCTCTCGACACATGTGGTCGTGATGTCAGTCCCGATTGGTGTCCCTGCCGGGGTGCGGCTTTGCTGCCGCACCCCGGCGGCGGCTGCGACCTGCGCTACGTCGCTGCAACCGAGGCGTACGGATGCGGAACCAACCTCCATGGCGATCATCGACATCTATCGCTACGATCCGACATCGACGGATTACTGAGCGTTGATGTGTGCTGTCCGCAAGCCCTGGACGCTGGCAATCCGGCGCCGCCACGAACTGGTGCCGGCCTGAGGATCACGCCGTCTCGACGAAGGGAATCCGGATGACGGAGAGCGCGCAGACCACCGAGAGCCGAAGCGTTCCGCCCGCGCGGCCGTACCCGTTCAGTGTGCCCGACCGCCTCGTCGTCGACCCGACCTATGGCGAGCTGCGCGAGAACGAGCCGATGACCCGGGTGAAGCTCCCCTACGGCGAGGAGGCGTGGCTCGCCACCCGTTACGAGGACGTCCGTACGGTCCTCGGCGACGTGCGGTTCGGCCGCGCCCCGGCCGTCCAGCGCGACGAGCCCCGGCTCACCCCGCGCCAGCAGTACAGCGGCATGCTGACCATGGACCCGCCCGATCACACCCGGCTGCGCCGGCTGGTGGCGAAGGCGTTCACGGCACGTCGGGTAGAGGCGCTGCGACCCCGCACCCAGGAGATCGCCGACGGGCTGGTCGACAACATGGTCCGGCTCGGTCCTCCGGCCGACCTGGTGGAGCACGTCGCCACGCCGCTGCCGATCCAGGTGATCTGCGAGCTGCTCGGGGTCCCGTACGCCGACCGCGACCGCTTCCACATCTGGTCCGAGGCGATCGTCTCGACCACATCCCTGCCCATGGAAACGATCCAGGAGTACCTGAACAATCTCTGGGGCTACATCGGTGCTCTGGTCGCCGAGCGCCGCCGCGAGCCGGGAATCGACGACCTGCTCGGCGCGTTGGTGCGGGCCCGCGACGAGAATCAGGATCGGCTCAGCGAGACCGAGCTGGTGGAGCTGGCCGGAGGGCTGCTCGCGGCCGGCCACGAGACCACGGTGACCCAGATCCCCAACTTCATCTACGTCCTGCTGCACAATCCGGACCAGCTCGCTCGGCTACGGACCGACCCGTCGCTGGTGCCGGCCGCGGTCGAGGAACTGCTGCGGTACGTGCCGCTCGGCGTCGGCTCCTCCTTCGCCCGGTACTCCAAGGAGGACGTCGAGGTCGGCGGGGTGCTGGTCCGGGCAGGTGAGCCGGTCCTCGGCTCCCTGTCGTCGGCGAATCGGGACGGTACCGTCTTCGCCGACCCGGACCGCTTGGATCTCGAGCGCGAGCAGAACCCGCACATGGGCTTCGGGCACGGCGTACACCACTGCGTCGGCGCGCAACTGGCCCGCATGGAGTTGCAGGTCGCCGTCGCCACCCTCGTGACTCGCCTGCCCGGATTGCGGCTCGCCGTGCCGGAAGCCGAACTGCAGTGGAAGCGGGGCATGTTGGTGCGGGGCCTGCTCGGCATGCCGGTGGCCTGGTGAGTACCGCCTGGCGGATCGGGGTGGACACGAGCCGCTGCATCGGCACGAGCATCTGCGCCGGTACCGCGCCCGAGCACTTCCGCCTGGTCGGCGGCTTGTCCGCGCCGCTGGCGGACGTGGTCGCCCCGGCCGATGTCATCCTCGACGCCGCCGACTCGTGCCCGGTGGAGGCGATCACGGTCCACGACGCCGCGGACGACCAGCTGATCGCGCCGCAGGAGTGACCCGAAGTTCGGCAGGGCAACACTGGCGTCGGCACCACGCGCTCGTGGTGGAACTCGGTAGACACACACGGCTCAGACCCGTGTGCCGAGAGGCGTGGGGGTTCGACACTTGCGGGGTAGAGGAGTGTCAGCGGGCCCGCTGAAGTTCCCGATCGCGTCGGTCGGCGACGCTGGAACCGGACTCGCGGCGGGCCATCTGGCGCAGCACCACCGGGGCGATCAGCAGCCCCGCCACTGCCCAGGCGCCCAGCACGGCGACCGTCTCCAGGTGCCGCCAGGAGTGACCGATTTCGACGACGACCGCCGAGGGTGGGAGCAGCGCTGAACGCATGCCCAGGCCCAGCCAGTAGATCGGGAACACCTGTGCCGCGGTCTGGAGCCACTGCGGCAGCACGGTGATCGGGTAGAAGATGCCGGAGATGGCGATCACCGCGAGAATCGGTAGGGTCAATATGCCCTGGCTGCGTGCGCTGGTGAAGATGGAGCCGAGCACGGCACCGGCCGGCAAGGTGGCGATCAGGCCCAGCATGAGCACTGCGAGCAGGGTCATCCAGGCGGTGGGCCGGGCCGTGCTCAGCCCATCCACCAGCAGCAGTGCGGGTAGAAGGAAAATTGCGAGTTCGATGAGCAGGCCACCGGAGACCGATATCAGTTTGCCGGTCAGGTAGCCGAGCATGCCGTTCGGTATGGCCTTCGCGCGAAGCAGCGTGCCGTCTTCGCGGTCGGCGGTCAGCTGCTGGCTCATGCTCACCATGGCCATGGCCGTGTTCATGCCGAGGATGCTCGGCAGGGCCAGGGCGCCGAGCGGGAACCCGCTCGGCCCGAACTGTCGGTCCCGCAGGAACCACAGCGTGATCAGCATGAGTACCGGCCAGAAGACGTGGTTGAACAGGTCGCCGCCGTTGGTGACCGACTGCCGTAACTCGACCAGGCCGCGGGAGCGGCCGGCTCGCAGGGCGATCCGTACCGGGTTCATCGCAGTCCTCTATCCGCCGGTGCGCCCTGGTGCGCCTGTTCCGCCCGGCGCATGAGGGTCAGGTACGTGTTCTCGAGCGACGCCCGGCGCACGTCGAGGTCGTGCAGGTCGTCGCCGTGCTCGCGGTACAGCTCGTAGACCAGCCGCGCCGGGTGGTCGGTGGGTTGGCTAAATCGTTCGCCGTCAAGGGACCAGTGCACTTCGTCCCGGCCTGCGATCCGGCGGGACAGTTGCTGGGCGGTGCCGTCGCCGATGATCCGGCCGTTGTCGAGCACCAGGATGCGTGCGGCGAGTCGCTCGGCCTCGTCCAGGTCGTGCGTGGTGAGCAGGATGGTGGTGCGGTGCTCGGTGGCGAGAGCGCGAATGAGGTCGTGAAAATCGTGGCGGGCCGCCGGGTCAAAGCCCACGGTCGGCTCGTCGAGGAAGAGCACCTCTGGGCGACCCACGATGCCGATGGCCACGTCGAGGCGGCGGCGCTGGCCACCGGAGAGCGTGCGGATCTTTTGGTCAGCCTGCCCATCGAGACCGACCGCGGCGAGCAGGTCGTCGGGATCCCAGGGCGTCGTGTAGCCGGTGTAGTAGGCGGCGAACTGCGTCAGCAGTTCGCGGACCCGCCACTTGCCATGGTCGCGCCAGGACTGCAGGACGACGCCTACCCGGGCGCGCCAGTCCTCGCCCGCCCGCGCCGGGTCGGTGCCCAGCACGTGGACGTGTCCGGCCGACCGGGTGCGGAAGCCCTCCAGGATCTCGATCGTGGAGGTCTTGCCGGCCCCGTTCGGCCCGAGCAGCGCCAGCACCTCGCCGCGGCGGGCCTGGAAGGTGACGTCGTGCAGTACCTCGGTCGTCCCGTACCGCATCCGGAGGGCCGCCACGTCGACCACGAGGGTGTCGTCAGCGGCCATCGCCGCCGCCGGCGATCTCACGGCGTACGTCCTCGGCAAGTCCGTCCCGGTCGGCCGCCGCCAGCTCGAGCGCCCGGGGCACCGTGCCGACCGGGGTGAGCAGGACTCCGAGCAGTACGTGCCCGGGTCGGCAGTCGCGCTTGCGGTGGGCCGCCGCGAAGCCCCGCTCCAGCGCGGCCTTCGCCGTGGCACCCAACTGCGGCGAACCCTCTGCCAACGGGGTCGCCAGCGGGAGCCCGCCGTCGACGCGCACGCCGGCGGCGGCCAGGCTCCGCTCGAACTCGCGGTCCAGCGCTCCGCGAACTGCCGCGTGATCGAGGCCAGCCGAGGCCAGCACGGGCGAGCCGTCCCGGGCGATCGCGAGCAGCAGATGGTGGGCCTCGATCACGGTAGAGCCCTCGGCGCGAGCCTCGGACCCGGCCGCGACGAGGATCCTGTTGAGGTAGTGGTCGAAACTGCTCATCCCGCACGCCTCCTCAGCGCGACGCCGGCGGCGATGAGCCGCTTGGCATGCTTCTTGTAAACCGCCTGGCGGGTCACGCCCAGCGCCTCGGCCACCTGCGGCCAGCCCCAGCCGGACCGCATCGCTTCCTCGACGGCGGCATCCTCGACCCGGTCAGCCAACCGCCGAAGCGCGCCGACTGACGCGAGGCGGTCGGCGACTTCTCCAGAGGCGGAAATCTCCACGGACATATAAGCAACCGTAGTTGCTTATATGTGGATAGTCAACCTGGGTTGCTTCAGGTTCGTGGGGTCTCACAGACTCAGGCCCCACGAGCGTCCATGCCGGTGATCCCGCCTCCGCGGATGTGCAACGCCGGACAGCCGTTGGGGCTCGACATGCCCGTCCGTCCGTCCGCCCGGGCAGGCGAGCCGCAGCGTCCAATTCCGCGTCGACGTCGTCCAGCGTCTGCCAGGTGTCGCGTAGCCAGGTGTGCTCCTCGACGTTCCGCTCGAGGCTCCTGCGGACCAGGCCGGCTCCGTACGCGTGGTGGTCGACATCCAGCGAGAGGTCTCAGGCTGTCACGGTCGCTCGCGACTGACGCAGCCAGCTCGGCCCCAGGGGTTCGCCAATGTGCTCTTCGAGGCGTACGCCGCCGCGGTGCAGGCCGCCCTCGAATTGGCGGCGCTCCTCCGTCTGAAGACGGAGGAGAAAGGCCCTGAAGCGCCGGCTCAGGAACCGCTGGAAGCCGGAGCACTCCTCGGGTCGCAGTTCACGTCCCGTCTCGCGCAACGCACGATTGGCCTGCTCGCGCACGGGGGAGTCGCCGCCTCAGGAAGTCCAGACTCGGCAGCTTGAGGCGTTCATGCCTGCTGCCCTGCTGCATTCGCCCGCGGCCTTCTGCGGTCAATGCTGTCCGTAGTGCACCCACCAGGGCAAGATAGAAACACGGTACGTGAATGACCAAGATCCGTGGGACCCCGGCCGTTTGCCTGAACCCTCTCGGTTGGCTTGAGTCGGGTATTCGACTGTCCGTCCAAATGTCATCTCGGGCCACCGCGCCTGGCTCTGCGTCGGGAGTTGCGTCTCTCGGGCATGGACAGTACTGGCGTAGCCGAGGCCCCGCCGTGGCACCGGCAGCTGGGAATTCTTTTGTACGCTTGGAGGGCATAAGCTTTCGTGAATAGACGGTGCGGTGCTACGCACGTCGGGAAGGGAAGACCGTGGCAGACCTGACATCCCCTGCGGAGTCCGACAGCACCTCCGGCTCCCTGGTGGTCTCCTTCCGACTGGAGTTGGCCGGCGCGGATCAGCCCGGCACACCCGCTCGTGATCCAGAACCTGACGACCTGCGATCGTTGCGGGCATGGCTGCGCGACGACTCGCACGTCGGCCGGCACGCGATCGCACAGCCGGTAGACGAGGTGCCAGACCCGGGCCAGATGGGGATCGTCGGTGATGTCGTGCAGTTTGTCGCCGACACGGGCTTGGACGCGGCGGCACTCGTGATCGCGATTCTCGCCTGGCGGGACAGCCGTCCTGCCAGCCTGCAGCAGAAAGTCACGATCATCCGAAACGGAAAGAGGTTGGAGATCACCGGCGACCCCGCAACGATCGACCGGATCGTGCGGCTATTCGAGGACGAGGAAGAGTAGACGTGTCGGTTCCTGACCCTGCCGAATCTCGAGTGCTACTCGTCGGGACAGCCTCCTATCAGGACGAAAGCTACAGGGCTCTGCCTGCGGTCGAGAACAATCTGATCGACCTGAAGGTGGCCATCATCGACTCCAGCATCTGGGGGCTCCCTCCCGATAATGTGAAGGCCGTCCTCGACCCGTGGGACCCCAAGAGGATCATCGCTCCGCTTCAGAAGGCAGCCCGAGAGGCAACCGACACGCTGCTCTTTTACTACGCGGGACATGGTTATTTGAGCCCAAAAGACTCGGCTCTCTACCTGACGTGCAACGACTCCTCCGGGGACAATCACTCGAGCGCCTTGGAATACAAGCACATAAGGGAGGTGGTGCTGGACAGCCGCGCGAGACGGAAGGTTGTCATCCTCGACTGTTGTTTCTCGGGGAATGTGCACGCGCAGATGGGCGTCGAGAGCAACCTCCAGAGTATTGAGGGTGCCTACGTGTTGACCTCCACGGGACGGAACCAGGCCAGTACCGCACCCCCGGGACTACGGAACACCGCATTCACCGATGCTCTGCTGATCTTGCTGAAGGACGGGATCAGTAGTCTGTCCAACCAGGGTTTCTTGACTCTCGACAACATCTACCGCGAACTGCACGCCGGGTTGCCCAGAAAGTCGTACCCGAGACCGGATCGCCGTGACCACGGCAACCTCAGTGACCTGCCCCTGGTCCGCAATCGCGCCTATCAGCGGTCGGATCGGCAGGTGGCCGGAGGTCGCTCACACTCGGTGGCGCCTGAGGTATCGCCGGCAACGGATGAGACGGTGCCTGCGCCTCAAATAGTCGTCACCAGAGACAAGACCCGCGGCCTCCGATTTTGGCGGTCCGGACCGGCGGTGGTGTCCGGTCTGCTCGGCACCCTCGGTGGGGGTGTTGTGACGGCCGTGGCCGGCGGAGTGGCCGGTGTGATCGCTGGTACAACCGCGGCCCTGCTCTGCTACGTGACCACCGTGATCGCTGAGGGTCAGGACGACGGCTTCCGTTCCCGCTGATTAGAAGTTGCTGATCACCTCAAGCAGGACCTCCCGAATTGTCGAACGGTCCACTGCGGGGTAGCTCCCCCCGCCACTGACCGAAGCGATGGTACCCAATTGTTCCAACATTTCCCCCTTCGCGTCGACACCGTAGGCGATCGGGAAGACCCGCACCGGGTCCCTGGCGGCGCCTGAGGCGCTGATCGCCTGCGTGAGCTGGCTCTGCTTGTAGGCACCGCCCTTATAGGAGTCAGCGCCATCGGTCAGTACGATGACGGCCTTGATGTACGACCCGGTGGTGGACTTCTCCAGCCAGTCGTGGGCGGCTGCGATCGTGACGTACAGCGCGGTCGCACCGCTGGGTCGCATCCGGTTGATTCCGCTGGCAAGTTCCTCTCTTTTCGTGTCGATCAACCCTGGTGCCACCACCTCCCGATACGGCTTGTCGGAACTGGAACTGTCGCCGGAGAACGTCCACAGCCCCACCTCATCACGCCGGCTGAAGTCCGCGAGGGAACTGGTCAACGCGTCCTTGGCGCGATCGAGCCGGCTCTCCTCACCCGTCTCGGCCGGGACGTTGTCGATCATGCTGTACTTCATCGACAGCGACGTGTCGACGACCAGCAGAACCCGGGCGGGCTTTCGGATGTTCTCCCAGGAGTCCAGCACTGCGTCGATGACCGGGCCGTCCGGCAGCTGCGTGAACTTGGTGAGAGGCGTCTTCGTCACTCCGAGTTCCTTGGCCACAGCCTCGTCCAGGGTGCCGTCGAGATGGCGGAAACCAGCCTCTGTGAATGTCTTTTGCTGATCTTGCTCGCCAAGCCAAGCGTGGAACTGGTGAGCCAGGGCGACCTGGTCGGGTGTCGCACGGGCTAGCACTGCGAACGGCGAGTCGGACATGATCGTCCCGTCAGCCAGAGCCACCGGCACAAGCGGAACCTTCGGCTCAAGTTTGTGTTCGCACCAGTCCCGGTTGCCACTGTTGTAGTCGTAGACCGACTTCTCCTCGACTGGGACGGCACTCACATACCTGAGCGCGTTTACGGCACTGTCCTTGTCCGCGGCCGCCAACTTGCACAGATAGTCCAGGGTGGTCTTGCCGTAGTGGATGGTGGCGAGCTCCAGCGTCTTGAGCTTCTCCTGCAGGATGCTGTCGCGGGTGTCGGGCTCGCTAACGGCACCCGGGTTGGCGGTGGAAAGTGCCGCGTACTCGGTCAGGAGCGAAGTCAACCCGGCCGTGGAGAAATTGGGGTTGGTCTTGCCGAGGGTGAAAGGCCCCCATTGGTCCTTGCTCAACTCCTTCCATGCGGCGGGGTCGTTCGCCAGCCCCAAAATCCGGTCCCAGGTGAGTGGCCCCGTCTTTGTCAGCTCCTCGGCGATTGGCTTAGGGAGGGCGATGACCAGCGGAGTCTGGGTGATCGGAGCGAGGACCTCGTCGAACAGCGCCTTCCCGCTCTTGTCCGTGCGTCTCTCAAGCAGCCGGTACCAGACGCTCGATGCGGGGCTCCACACCTCTGGAAGGTCCGCCGCGGAGCCAGTGCCCGCCTGTAGCCCTCCTGCCAGAGCAGTCAGCGCGGCACCGGAACCTGTCGCTGTGATCTCCACCTGGTAACAGCCGGCAGGCGTCTGTACAAATTCTTCGGCCAGAGCCTTCAGCAGCACGGCCTTCTCGGTCGACGACATCACGGTGATCTTCGTGCCGCATGCGGCCTTCTTCGGCGGAGCCGGTGGCTCCGGTGAACCGTCGGGCCACAGAAGAAGGCACGCGATGAGGATCGGCGCCAGACCGGCTCCGATGCCGATCGCGTAGGCACGCTGCCTTCGGCGGGCGTGCGGCAATGGGACCGCGCCGGCATTTTTTGAGCGGAACACGCGTCACCACACTTCCACGCGGGAGCAGACGATTAGCTCGGGTGAATGCGATTGTCACGGCAACTACCGAAGCGGTAATCCTGCCACGCTCGGCGCGACTCCAACAGCAGCAGCGTTGTCGACATCACGTCCAGCCAGGGCTCCAACCCCGTTCGGATCGCGCTGACTCGGGTCTACCGGGTCGGCTGACACCTCGATACCCGGATCGGTCCGCGAATCCGGCACCGGCCGTGCTCGTCGGCCGGGCGCAGCTACCAGGCGCCGGGCGGTACGCACTTGACGTACCAGCAGCTGTGGGACCTGACCGCCAAGTGCCCTTCCTGCCGGCGCTGGTGTGGCTGGTAGCCGGGCTGGTGGCAGCCGCTGGTTGCGGCAGCGTTGAGGGCGAGTGCAGGAGCGGGCGGATTTCTGCCGGGTGGCGCGTCTATCTCGGCGTCGTGAGGCGACGGTTGAGTTCCGCCCGGACGGCGGGCCACTCGCTTGCGATGATCGAGTAGACGACGGTGTCGCGCACCGTTCCATCGGGCATGATCGTGTGGCTGCGCAGGATTCCGTCTTGTTTGGCTCCGAGGCGTTCGATCGCCTTCCGCGAGCGGTGGTTGAGCCAGTGTGTGCGGAATTCGACCGCAATACAGCCCATGTCGTCGAAGGCGCGTGTCAGCAACAGGAGCTTGCAGGCTGCGTTGATGCCGGTTCCTTGCTGGGAGGCTGCGTACCAGGTGTAGCCGATCTCAGCGCGGCGGTTGGCCGCGTCGATGTGGCACAAGCTGGTCACCCCCACCGCTTGGCCGGTGCCGGAAAGGCACACGGCGAAGGGCTGCATCGTGCCCGCGGACCGCTCGACGATGAATCGCCCAACGGTCTCGCCCATGGTGTCGGGGGTGGGAACGCTCGTGAAGAACAGTTCCCAGAGGTCTCCGTCGCTGGCCGCGTCGACCAGGCTGTGCACGTGAGACTCCTCCAGTGGCTGTAGCTCCACCCCGTGGCCGCGCAGTCCTGCCTCAGCAGGCGCCACGACACGCCTCCCACATCGCGCGCGTCATCTCGTACTCGACCTCCACTCCCGACAGCGGATCATCTCAGAGTGGCGGTAGGTGCGCACGTACCGCATGCCGGTGGCTTCCATCACGGACACCGACCGGCCGACTCCTGTCGGGAGTCAGCACGGAGTTCGATCGAGATCAGTCACCTGTCGGGCTTGTTCCGGGGACGGCTGGTCTCGTTCCGGAGAGACCCGGCTCCGCCACCGGCCGTAGCGGCAGTGCCCGCTGCCGATCAGCCAGACGGGAAGGCGGATCTTGGACAGTGCGATGCTGGCGGGCTCCTCTGATCCGCAGGATGCCAGGTAGCTCCCGGTCGCACCGGCGTCAGACCGCCGCCGTCGCCGGCTGTCGGACGATCGGAGATGCTCATGACCACCCCGATGGGCTCGCGCCGGCACCGCCCCAGCGATGACGTCCGGCGGCTGCACACCGCGCTGCTGCGGATGCCCGCCGACATTGCCACCGACGAACTGGTCGACGCCCGATACGGGCCGACCACCCGTCGTGGGGTGGCTGAGTTCCAACGGGCGCACAAGCTCCCGGTGACCGGCACGGTGGACGGGGCGACCCGGGACGCGGTGCAGATGGTGCTGGCCGAGCCGCCGTCCCGGTTCGTGGTGGTGGGTCGGGTGCGTTGGGTCGACGGGCAGCCGGCGAACGCTCTGACGGTCGGCGCGTTCGACCGGGATCTGCGCGACGCCGAGCAGCTCGGCGAGGCGACCACCGGGGACGACGGGCTGTATCGCGTCGACTATTCGCGGGACCGGTTCACCCGCTCCGAGAAGCAGTCCGCTGACCTGTTCGTCCGGGTGTCCGCTGGTGATCGCCTCCTGTCCGACCCGCCGCTGAGCGCGGTGCTGTTCAACGCCCCCGAGCTGGCCGTGCTCACCGTGGATCTGTCCGGTGGCGGGGACCGGGAACGCAGTGAGTACGAGCGGATCCTCGCCACGATTGTCCCGCTGCTCGGCCAGGTCCCGCTGTACGAGCTGCGGCAGGACGACGAGGCCGAGGACGTGACGTTCCTGGCCGCCGAGACCGGGCTGCCCGCGACGGCGTTGGCGCACTTCGGTGTGGCGCAGAAACTGGCCGCGTCCTACAAGTTGCCAGCGGTGTTCGGTTACGCGCTGTTCGCCGAGCGGACGCTGTTGACCACGAGCCGCACCGGCGCCGCGCTGGCCCGGTTCGACGTCGATCTGAACACCGAGCTGCGGCCGCTGTACTACGACATCGCCCTGCTCGACGAGCAGACCGTCCGGAACGCCGTCGCCGACGCCGTGCGCCATCGGTACGTTCCCGAGGACCTGCTCGGCGAGCTGGACCGGATCCTCGACATGCTGGCCCGGGTACGGCCGGAGGCCAAGGAGTACGTCGCGCAGGAACGGCCGAAGGTGTTGTACGCGCGGGTGGAGCGGTTCCTCGCCGACGGCGCGCACGAGCGGGTCCAGAATCTCCTCGCCGTCGACGCTGCCGGTGACCTGCCCGGGCTGATCGCCCAGCTGGCCGACGCGGCGGCGTTTCCCGACCGGTCGGCCGCCGAGGCGGCCGGTGCGGCGAGCGTGCTGGCCGACGTGCTGGGCTACGACGAGACGATTGTCGACCGGGTCCTCGACCGCGAGGGGATCGAGGGGGCCGCCGACGTACGCCGGCTGGCCCGGCTGGCCCCGGCGGACTGGCGGCGCGTGTTGCGGGACAGCACCACGGATGTCCGGGTCGCCGGTCAGCCGGTCCGGCCGGAGCTGATCGACCTGCACGCCGGCGCTCTGGCCCGCAAGCTGGAGAGGCGCTATCCCACCACGGCCTTCACCGCGCAGCTCGAACGAGACGCGGGCGCCGTGGCCGGCACCGCAGCGAACGCCGCAGCCGACGCCGACACCGCAGGCGAACGATCCGACGGCGGCGGCGATCGGCCCGGCCACGGTCGACGGGCTGATCCCTCCGAACAGCCCGGCAACGACGAGCGGGCCAGCGCCGTCGAGCGCGCCTTCGGTGGGCACCGGGACGCGGTGCTCGAACTGCTCACCGCGAATCCGGACTTCGACCTCGCGACCGGCAACGTGGAACGGCTGCTGCGGGACCACCCGGAGCGGCTGCGGACCGGGCGGCCGGCGCTCAAGGCCGCGCAGCGGATCTTCAAGCTGGCGCCGACCTATCGGCAGACGACGGCGTTGCTGGCGGCGGAAGTGCCGTCGGCGGCACGGATCCACGCCCTCGGCGAGACGAGGTTCGTGGCCACCGCCGTGAACACCGGCCGGTTCACCGACGAGCAGGCCCGGTCGGTGTATCGCCGGGCCGTGGACGTGCACGTCGCGAGCGGACTGCTGGCCGGCGAACTCCAGAGCGCGGCGCGGGCGCTGCCGGTCCGGGCCCTGGGCGGCTCGGCGGCCCCGGACCTCACCCCCGTCAGCGCCGACTTTCCCAACCTGAGCAGCCTGTTCCAGCTCGCCGACTCCAGCTACTGCGAGCCGTGCCGCAGCGTGCACAGCGCCGCCGCGTACCTGGTGGACGTCCTTCAGTTCCTCGGCAACCGGCTGGTCACCGACGCCGACACGCCGGGTCCGGCCACCAAGGTTGCCCGGGACGTCCTGTACGGGCGCCGGCCGGACCTCGGTGACCTGGATCTGAGCTGCGAGAACACTGACCTTCCGCTGCCCTACCTGGACCTGGTGTGCGAGCTGCTGGAGGAGGCGGTGGCGCCGGACGTGGGCCTCGCGTTCGGCGGCCCGCTGAGCGGCGGCGTCGATCCGGTGGAGGCGCCGTCGGCCGGGCTGCTGGGCCTGTTGCAGGGCCAGGGATGGCCGTTCACCGACCGTTCCCTCGTGTATGAACCGGACCTGGCTGGGGCCCGGGTGGTCCGGGACATCGGCGTGGTGGCCAAGGCGACCCCGGACGGGGCCGGCGGGTGGTTCGTGCGCCGACTGCGCCAGACCACCGGCACCGCGCTGGAGTTGGCGGCCGCGCCGCAGTACGTGAATGCCGCCGCCTACACCCTGCTGGCGGGCAGCCGGTACGCGTTCGCCCTGCCGTTCGACCTGGCGCACGAGGAGACCCGCAGCTACTTCGCCCAGTTCGACATCGCACGGGCCGACGTGATGCGGGCGCTGCGCCGGTCGGCGGGCCCGAGCGGCGAGGCCATCGCGGCCGAGGAACTGGGGATCAGCGACGCGCAGCGGCAGTTGGTGGTCACAGCCGACCCGGCCGCTCAGGACGACATCTGGAACACCGCGCCGCTCGGCGCTCTGGGCGGCATCGCCCGGGTGGACAACTTCCTCGCTCGGGCGCGCCTGGACTATCGGGAGTTGACCGAACTGCTGGCGCTGGCCTGGGTCAATCCCGGGAACGCCATGTTCGTCAAGCACCTGGACACCGGGTCCGACCTCAGCGCAAAGCGGATCCAGCAGCTCACCGACGCTCGCCTGGACCGGATCCACCGGTTCCTGCGCCTGCTACGCGCGCCGGCCTGCACCGGTTGGACGCCGCCGTTGCTGGACCGGACGATCCGGGCCGACGCGCTGGGCGGCGGCGCCCTGGACGACGACCTCCTGGTCACGGTGGCGGCGCTGCACCGGCTGGCCGCGCGGCTCGGGCTGCCGTTGCCGGAGGTGGTCGACCTGTTCGCCCCGCTGGACGAGTCGCGGTACGCCGAGGTGTACCGCAACTCGGCCAACGGCCCGGTCCTCGAAGCGTTCGAGCCGGCCAACGTGCTCGCCAACGAGCAGGCGGAGCTGACCACACCCGGCTCGGGTGCTCCGCTGTCGGCGCACGAGGCGTACCTGGCGACCTGCCTGGGGGCCACGACGGCGGACACCGCCCTGCTGGTGGCCGACCTTCCGGCCCCGGCGATCGTCAGCAACGTCGGCCTGCACGCGGTGTACGCCGGGACGCTGCTGGCCCGGGCGCTCGGGCTCACCGCCACCGAGTATCTGATCATGAAGGGTCTGATCGGGTCGGATCCGCTCACCGCACCAGCCACCGCGCTGGCCTTCGTCGAGCGGTTCGACGCCGCCCGATCCGGTACCGGCATCCGCCCGGCCGACCTGCGCTACCTGCTCCGACACGAAGCCGACGACCTGGCCGCGCGGGACCTGCCGGACGAGACGCTGACCGCGGTGCTCACCGGGTTGCAGGCCGCCTACCAGAGCGGGTACGCGGCGACCCGACCCGCTGTCGATCCGGCGGCGCCCCCCGAGGAGAACCTGCCGGGCATGCGTGCCCTGCTGGCCACCGTGCCCGGGATGACCGAGGCGGACCTGGCCGGCTTCGCCTCGATCGTGGACGGTGGTTGGACCGACGCGGTGACCACCCCGGCGCAGTTCGTCGACGCCAAGCTCGCCGCCCTGGTGGACACCACACCGATAACGGCCGCGATCGTGGCCAGCCCCACCGAGGCCCAGCAGACCACGCTGCTGCTGGCCATCACCACGGCCCTGTCCAGCTACGCGTACACCCGTACCAAGCAGGAGCTGGCGGTGGCGGCGGTGGCCGACACCTTCGGGTTCTCGGCGGATGCCGCCGCCACCGTGCTGGCCGGCGCGGAGCTGACCCGGCCGCTGCTCGCGGTGCTCACCGACGACGCGCTGGTGGACCTGGTGAACGAGCCACCGGCGCCGCCGGCGGTCACCCCGGCCGGGTTCGACGAGCAGTACCGGGCACTGCGCCTGCTGCACGTGCTGAGCCGGCTCGTCGAGCACCTGACGGTGCCCGACGCGGACCTCGGCTGGCTGCTGGCGAACGCCGGGTCACTCGGCTGGCTGGCCCCGGACCGGGTGCCCTACCAGACCGGCCGCCCTCCGGCCCCGTTGGCCGACTGGATCCGGTTGGCCGCCGGGGTCGAGCTGGCCTGCACCTACCCCCCGGTGGCGAACCCGCTGGACGCGGCCGCGCCGTGGACGGTGTACGGACTGTTCGACCTGGTCCTGGCAGCCGGCACGACCGCCACGCAGGTCCACACCCATCTGGCGCAGCTCGGTGGCTGGGACGCCACAGTGCTGGCCGACCTGGACACACACCTCGAACTGTCGGCGGTGGACCTCACCGCGTACCGGTCGCCGGTCACGATCCAGCGGCTGGTCGATGCGCTCACCCTGCTGCGCCGGCTGGGACTACCGGTGGCGGCGGCGGTGCCGCTGGGCCAGCCGGTCACCACGGCGGCGGGGGCGGCCACCATGCGGCAGGCCCTGAAGGCGCGCTACGCCGAGGCCGAGTGGTTCGGGGTGCTCCAAGGGGTGCAGGACCGGCTGCGGGTGGCCAAGCGGGACGCGCTGGTCGCGTACCTGTTGGCCGAGAACCCGGGGCTGCGCGACACCAACGACCTGTACGACCACTTCCTCATCGATGTCGAGATGGGCGCCTGCATGGCGACATCGCGCATCGTGCAGGCACACGCCACCGTCCAGTTGTTCGTGCAGCGCTGCCTGCTGGGCCTGGAGCCGGACAGCGTCGCGGCGGTCACCGAGGATCCGGGTTGGGACCAGTGGAACTGGATGGCCAACTACCGGGTGTGGGAGGCCAACCGGAAGATCTTCCTGTATCCGGAGAACTGGATCCTGCCGGAGTTGCGGGACGACAAGTCGGAGCTGTTCACCGAGCTGGACGACCAGTTGCAGCAGGACGAACTGACCGACCTGGCGGTGGAGAACGCCACCATCACGTACCTGGAGAAGCTGGACGACCTGGCGCACCTGGACGTGATGGCCTGCTACTACCAGCACGACCGGCATCTCATGCACGTGTTCGCCCGCACCCGGGGCGGCGACCCGACGGTGTACTACCACCGGCAGTTCGAGCGGGAGCGGTACTGGACGCCGTGGCGGCGGGTGCCGCTGGACATCGCGGGCGACCACCTGCTCGCCTTCGACCGCAACAGCCGGCTCACGCTGGCCTGGCCGGTCTTCACGCAGGAGACCGACACGGCGCAGACCTCCCAGATTCCGGACCCGGACGGCATCCCGCCGGGCGGCACGGAGACGGAGCGGCCGCGCCGACGGTGGCGGATCCAACTGGCCATCGGCGAGCGGACGCAGGACCGCTGGCAGCCGAAAAAGATCTCCAAGGACGCGCTGTACTACCCGGCCAGCGGCTACCGGGAGGACCTCCCCGCGGCGGACGAGTTCACCTGCTTCGCGTACGCGGCCGGAGCGGCCGGCCAGGCGATCAGCGTGCTCACCGGCACCGAGTTCGTCGGCTCGTTCGCGTTGACCGGCTGCCGGGGCTTTCCGGAGCCGGTGCCGGGCGGCGGTTCCGGCAACCTGCTGCTGTCGCCGGTGTTCAAGGACACCGAGCTGCTGGCCGAACGGTTCACCGAACTGGTCTCCCGGACGCAGAACGACCTGGCGATCAGCACCCCGCTGATGGGCGCGTTCCAGACGCTGGTGGCGCAGACGCCCGGCCGGTTCCGGGTGACGTACCCCATGCAGATGTCGTTGCTCGACTGGATCATCATGCTGCTGGGGCTGGCGCAGAGCGTCCGAGGCACCCACGACCGCCGGCCGGTGCTGCCACTGGGCACCCTGATGCCGTACTTCTACGGCGACTACGACCGTGGTTACGTGATCATCCCGGGCTTCTACGACCGACGTGCCGAGGACCCGGCGGACCGGATCGAGAAGACGTACAGCGACGTGGACGAGTTCGCCCGCGACGTGCTGGCGCTGCTCACCGAGTACCTACGTCGATACGCCGAGGATCCGGCGCACGACCTCGCGGCCGCCGTGCAGGCGATGACCGAGGACGCGGAGTACCACCGGCTGGTCGCCGAGTTCGAGGTCTACGGCACCCTGTCGTACGGGGTGAGGTTCGCGAACTTCTACCACCCGCTGCTGTGTTTCCTACGGGCCACTGTCTACCGGTCTGGCGTGCCGGCGTTGCTGAGTCGGACCACCCAGCTCACCAACACGGGGTTCGACTTCGCCGCCACCTACCAGCCGGCGCCGGTGGTCGTGTCGCCGTACCCGGTGGAGGACCTGGACTTCGCCGCGGACGGCGCGTACGCGGGCTACAACTGGGAGCTGTTCTACCACCTTCCGTTCGACATCGCGCTGCGGCTCAACCGGGACCAGCGGTTCGCCGAGGCGCGGAACTGGTTCCACCACATCTTCAACCCGGTCGGCACCGCCGACGGTGCTGCCGCCCCGCAGAAGTACTGGGTCACCAAGCCGTTCTTCCAGACCGGAGTGCCCGAGCTGCTCAACCAGCGGATCGGCGACATTCTCACGGCGATCGCGGCCGACCCGTCCGGGGCCAGCATCACCGACCTCAAGTTCGCTGTGGAGCAGTGGCGGGCGAAGCCGTTCAACCCGCACGTGGTGGCCCGCAGCCGGCCGGTCGCCTACCAGCTCGCCGTGGTGGTCAGCTACATCAAGAACCTGGTCGACTGGGGTGACCAGTTGTTCCGGCAGTTCACCCGGGAGTCCGTGACCCAGGCCACCCAGCTCTACATCCTGGCCGACAAACTGCTCGGGCCGAAGCCGAGCGTGGTGCCGCCGCTGGTCAGCCCGGCTCCGGCCACCGTCAACCAACTCCAGGCCAAGGTGGACCTGTTCGGCAACGCGCTGCTGGACCTGGAGAACCTGATCCCCGACCTGGATCTGCTGCCGCACGGCGGGGCGGAACTGCCCAGCCCGCTGAGCTACTCGGCGCTGTACTTCTGCGTCCCGCCCAACGAGGAGATGCTTCGGCTGTGGGACCTGATCGCCGATCGGCTGTTCAAGATCCGCAACTGCCAGAACATCGACGGGGTGGAGAGCATGCTCGCCCTGTTCTCACCGCCGATCGACCCGGGGGCACTGGTCCGGGCCGCCGCCGCCGGCATGTCCGTCTCGTCGTTCCTGGCCGGGCTCGGCGCACCGCTGCCGAACTACCGGTTCCGGGTGCTGGCCCAGAAGGCCACCGAACTCGTCGGGTACGTCGGTGAGCTGGGCGGCGGGCTGCTCGCGGCCATGGAGAAGCGGGACGCCGAGCAGCTCACCCGGCTGCGCGCCGGCCAGGAGATCGCCCTGCTCGACGCGGTACGGGCGGTGAAGGTCGCCACCATCGCGGAGGCCGAGGGCAACGTCGCGGCGCTGGAACTGAGCCGCAAGGTGGTGGAGGAGCGGCAACGCTACTACGCCGGCCGGCCGTACATGAACGCCTGGGAGATCACCGCCACCGCGTTGTCCGGGGTGTCGCTGCTCGGCGAGACCGCGATCGCGGTGGGCTACATCCTGTCCGGCGGGCTGAAGCTGATTCCCAACTTCACCGCCGGCGGCGCCGGCTTCGGTGGCTCACCCACGGTGACCCTCACCCTCGGCGGGGACAAGGCCGGTGCCGCCGCCGACTCGGCGGTGATGACCCTGGAGGCGATCGCCCGGGCCCTGGACAAGGCCGCCGGGATGGCCGCCAACCAGGGCGGCTACCGCCGCCGGATGGACGACTGGGAACACCAGGCGGCGCTGGCCGGTCTCGAACTGACCCAGCTCGACCAGCAGCTCCTCACCGGGCGGCTGCACGTGTCCATGCTCACCGACGAGTTGGCGGCGCACGACCGGGAGGCCGACAACGCCCGGGCCACCGAGGAGTACCTGCGCGGCAAGTACACCAACACCGAGCTGTACCAGTGGATGGTGAGCCGGGCCAGCTCCGTCTACTTCGGGGCGTACCAGCTCGCCTTCGACGTGGCGAAGAAGGCCGAGCGGTGCTTCGCCCACGAGCTGGGCAGCGAGGCCACGTTCCTGCAACCCGGCTACTGGGACAGCCTGCGCAAGGGGCTGACCGTGGCGGACGCGCTGCGCCACGACCTGAAGCGGATGGAGGTGGCCTACCTCGATCAGCACAGCCGCGAGCGCGAGCTGACCCGGCACGTCTCGCTGGCACAGCTCGACCCGGCGGCGTTGATCGAGCTGCGGGCCACCGGCAGTTGCGTGGTCAACGTGCCGGAGGCGCTGTTCGACCTTGACCACCCCGGGCACTACTTCCGGCGGCTCCGCACGGTCAGCCTGTCCATCCCGTGCGTGGCTGGCCCGTACACCCCGGTCACGGCGAAGCTCTCCCTGATCGGCAACCGGTACCGGACCGCCACCGCGGCCCGGCAGGGCGCCACCAGTGCCAAGGACAAGTACGCCGAGGCGCCCGGCGACGAGCGGTTCGCGTACAACGTGGGCGGGATCGAGTCGATCTCGACCAGCAGCGGCCTCAGCGACAGCGGCATGTTCGAGCTGAACTTCGCCGACGACCGCTACCTGCCGTTCGAGGGCAAGGGCGCGATCGGCACCTGGCGGCTGGAACTGCCGACGGCAGTCCGCCAATTCGACTACGACAGCATCAGCGACGTCATCCTGCACCTGCGGTACACGGCCCGCGACGGTGGCTCGACGCTGCGCGGCCTGGTCGAGGACTCCCTGCGGGAGGTGCTCAACGAGATGCTCGTCGACGCCGACCGGACGGGGCTGTACCAGGCATACAGCCTGCGCCACCACTTCCCGGACGAGTGGTGGCAGCTCACCCAGCAGCAGAGCACCGAGCTGGCCATCGGGCCGGAGCACCTGCCGTACCTCGCCCGCGACCACCAGCCGGTGGTGGACCAGGTGACCTGGTACGCCCGGGTGGACGGTGATCCCGGGACGTACGACCTCACGGTGGCCGGTGACCCCGTGACGTTGAACCGGGACGCCGACCTGCGGCAGTGCGTGGGTCAGTCCGATCCGCTGGTTCTCGGCACCCCGGTCACGCTGGCGGCCGACCCGGACGGCCTGACCGACCTGGTCGTCCTGCTGCACTACCGGCTCGACGGCTGAGGGGGCGCGGTGACGACCAGCTACCCGGTCGGCGGCGGATCGTGGGGGCCGGGGCCTGGCTCCCGGTGGCGCGGCTCCGCCGACCCGACCGGCGCCGGCGCTCCCGGCGGAGCGGGCGGGGCATTCGGACCGGGCGGGCCGCCGACCGACGCGACCGGCGCCGCGCCGCCGTCGGCGGGTCGGGGCACGACCGGGCCGGGACTCGGTGGACCGGCGATCAGCCTGCCAACCGGCGGCGGCGCGATCCGGGCCATCGGCGAGACGTTCGCCGCCCACCCGGTCACCGGGACCGGCGGCATGTCCGTTCCCATCCCGGTCAGCGGCGGCCGGTCCGGGTTCCAACCCGACCTGACGCTCGGCTACGACTCGGGAGCCGGGAACGGCCCGTTCGGCCTCGGCTGGCAGCTGCCCGTGCCGGCCATCAGCCGGCGCACCGACCGTGGCCTGCCCCGCTACGACAACACCGACACCTTCCTGCTGTCCGGGGAGGACGACCTGATCCCGGTGCCCGGCGGCGCTCCTGTCGCCGGGCACACGGTGCAGCGGTTCCGGCCACGGATCGAGGGGGCGTTCGCCCGCATCGAGCGGTGGACCCGGGACTCCGACGGTGACGTGCACTGGCGCACCCTGTCCGGGTCGAACCTGCTGGCCGTGTACGGCCGCGACGGCAGCTCCCGCATCGGCCTGGGCGGGCGGGTGCACACCTGGCTGCTCTGCGAGACCCGCGACGATCGGGGCAACGCGGTCATCTACACCTACAAGGCCGAGGACGCCACCGGCCTGGACCTGGACCGGCCACACGAACGACACCGCACCGACCGGAACGCCAACCGCTACCTCAAGTCGGTGCGTTACGGGAACACGGTGCCGTTGCTCGACTCCGACGGCCGACGCCCGGTGGACCTGACGCCGGCCCAGATCGCCGATGCCGGTTGGCTGTTCGAGGTGGTGCTCGACTACGGCGAGCACCACCCGGACAACCCGTTACCTGCTGACACCGGAAACTGGACCTGCCGGCCGGACCCGTTCTCCACCTACCGCGCGGGATTCGAGGTCCGCACCTACCGGCTGTGCCGCCGGATCCTGATGTTCCACCACTTCCCGGACGAGCCAGAGGTGGGCGCGGACTGCCTGGTCCGCGCGGTGGAGCTGGAATACGCCGCCGGGCCGGTGCTGTCCACCCTGGTCGAGGTGACCCAGCGCGGCTACGCCCCGGCCGCCGGTGGCGGGCACACCAGCGCCGCGCTGCCCCCGGTGACCTTCGAATACACACCGGCCAGCATCGCGGCGACCACCCGGGAACTGGAGCGGGGCAGCCTGGAGAACCTGCCGGCCGGCGTGGACGGGCGGACCGAGCTGTGGGTGGACCTGGACGGGGAAGGGCTCGCCGGGGTGCTGACCGGGCACGAGGGCGCCCTCTACTACCGGCCGAACCTCGGCGCCGGCCGGATCGGCCCGGTCGCCGCGCTGCCCACCGTGCCGTCACTGACCGACCTGGCCGGCGGACGCCAGCAACTGGTCGACGTGAACGGTGACGGGCGGATCGAGCTGGTCCAGCTCGGTACCGTACCGGCGGGTTTCGTCCGCCGCACCGACGACGCCAGCTGGTCCGGCTTCCAGCCGTTCCGCGAGCTGCCCGCCGTCGACTGGGCCAGCCCCGACCTGCTGCTGCTGGATCTCACCGGGGACGGCCGGGCCGACCTGCTGATCACTGGTGACACCGTGCTGGCCTGGCACGAGTCGCTGGCCGAGGCGGGGTACGGCCCGGCGCGACCCGCGCTCTGGCCTGCGGACGAGGACCGTGGGCCGCGGCTGCTGCGCTCCGATGACCGGCAGAGCATCTTCCTCGCCGACATGTCCGGCGACGGGCTCACCGACCTGGTTCGGGTCCGCGACGGCTCCGTCTGCTACTGGCCCAACGTCGGTTACGGACGATTCGGCGCCAAGGTCGAAATGGACGACGCGCCGTGGTTCACCGGGCTGGACGAGTTCGACCCGGCCCGGGTGCTCCTCACCGACGTGGACGGCACCGGCGTGATGGACCTGTGCTACCTGGGCCGGCGGGAGATCCGGCTCTGGTACAACCAGTCCGGCAACGGCTGGTCGGCCCCCGTCGAGCTGCCCGACCTGCCGCATGTCACGCCCGATTCGACGGTGACAGTGACCGACCTGCTGGGTGCCGGCACCGGCTGCCTGGTGTGGTCGTCACCGCTGCCGGGCGACGCCGCCGGCCCGGTGCGCTACCTGAATCTGGCCGCCGACGGCAAGCCGCACCTGCTCACCCGGGTGGTCAACAACCTGGGCGGCGAGACCATCATCCGGTACGCCGCGTCCACCGCCTTCCAACTGGCCGACCGGCTCGCCGGCCAGCCGTGGGTGACCAGGCTGCCGTTCCCGGTGCAGGTCGTCGAGCGGGTGGAACAGGTGGACCGGATCACCGGGACCCGGCTGGTCACCGCCTACCGCTACCACCACGGGCACTATGACGGCGTCGAGCGGGAGTTCGCCGGCTTCGGCATGGTCGAGCAGATCGACGGCGAGTCGTTCGTGGACCACGTGTTGGGCGTCGAGGCGGTCGACGGAAACCAGGACACCTCGCCCGAGCTGTGCCAGCCACCGGTCACCACGAAGACCTGGTACCACACCGGCGCCCCGGTCGACCTGTCCGCCGAGTGGTACGCCGGCCGGCACCTGCCCACCCCGGAGCTGCCGGCCGGAATCTCCGCCACGGAGCTGCGGGAGAGCCGGCGGGCGTTGCGCGGCCTGCCGTTGCGGCAGGAGGTGTACTCGTACGACGGCAGCGCCGCGCAGGAGCACCCGTACGGGGTGGTCGAGCAGACGTACCAGGTGCAGCGGCTGGACCCGCGGGTGTTCGTCGCCGTCGAGCGGGAGGCGGTCAGCCTCTCCTACGACCGGGAGCCGGACGAGCCCCGGATCAGCCACCGGCTCAACCTGGTCCTCGGCCCGTACGGCACCGTCGTCCAGGCTGCCGCGGTGGTCTACGGCCGCACCACGCCCGACCCGGAGCTGCCCGCCGAGGTGACCGCCGAACAGCGGCGCCGTCACGTCACGTACGGCGAGCAGCGGTACACCCCGGACATCGACGAGACGCTCCCGGTGCCGGCGTACCGGATCCGCGCCGCGTACGAGGCGGTCGGGCACGAACTGACCGGGCTGGACCCGGCCGGCCCGCTGTTCACCCGCGCCGAACTGCTCGCCGGGTTCACCGCGGCCACCCCGATCGGGTACGAGGTGGTGGCCGACGAGGTCGGCGCGCAGCGGCGGTTGCTGTCCCGGTCACAGGTGCGGTTCCGGGACAACGCGCTGACGCCGCTGCCGGCCGGTCAGTGGGACAGCCTGGGGCTGGGGCACCAGACGTACCAGCTTGCCTTCACCCCGGCCGCGCTGGCCGCCGGCTACGGCACGGCGGTGACCGACGCGGACCTTGCCGCCGCCGGCTACGTGCACCTCGACGGCGGCCCGGACTGGTGGATACCCTCCGGCGAGCTGCGCTATCCAGCTGATCCGGCCGCGCACTTCTACCTGTCCAACGGGGCCCAAGACGCGCTGGGCCTGGCGACGGCGGTCACCTTCGACGGCTACCACCTGCTCACCGAGCGGATGACCATCGACCAGGCGGCCTGGTCGGTCACCACAGCGGTCAACGACTACCGGGTGCTCGGCCCGAGTCTCGTCACCGACCCGAACGGGCAGCGCCGCGCGGTGCGCTACGACGAGTTGGGCCGGGTGGTGGCCTCGGCGCTGCTCGGCCGGCCCGGTGCCGGGGACGGCGACACGCTCGACGATCCGACGTTGACGTTCACCTACGACCCGTTCAACTGGGTGGCCAACGGCCAGCCCGCGTACAGCCGGGGCCGGCACCGGGAACGACACGGCCCGACCAACCCGCGCTGGCTGGAGAGCTACGAGTACAGCACCGGCACCGGTGGTGTGGCGATCACCAAGTCGCGGGTACATCCGGGCCGGGCCCTGGAGGTGGGTGAGGACGGGGTGGCCGTCGAGGTGGACGCCGACCCGCGCTGGGTCGGCACCGGCCGCACGGTGGTCAACAACAAGGGCAACCCGGTGAAGCGGTACCAGCCCTACTTCAGCACCACCCACGAGTACGAGGACGCGGCGGCGCTGCGCGAGATCGGCGCCACCGCGATCCGCTACTACGACCCGCTGGGCCGGGCCGTGCTGACCCGGTATCCGGACGGCACCCTCAGCCGGGTCGAGTCCACGGCCTGGTCGCACCGGTTGTTCGACGCCAACGACACGGTGCTCGACAGCCAGTGGTACGCCGAGCGGGGCAGCCCCGCGGTGTCCGATCCGGAACCGGCCGACCCGGCCACCCGCGCCGCGTGGCTCGCCGCCGGGCACGCCGACACGCCCTCCGTGATCCACTTCGACAGCCTGGGCCGGGCCGTCTACACGCTGGCCGACCGGGGCGCCGGCCAGCGGTTCGGCGTACGCACCAGGGGAGACCTCACCGGCCGGTCCTCGGACGGGTACGACGCGCTGGGCCGGCACATCGCCAACGCGGTTACCGCCATGCACGGCGCGGGAGTGCGGTCGTGGAGCGCGGAGAAGGGCGAGCGGTGGGTGTTCCAGGACGTTCTCGGCGGGGTGCGCCGGATCTGGGACGAACACGGCCGGACCTTCCGCACCACGTACGACGCCCTGCACCGGCCCATCGGCCTGTACGTCAGCGAGTCCGCCGGCGCGGAGCGCTGCGTGCAGTACGTGGTCTTCGGCGACCGCCATCCGGACGCGGCGACGCTGGGCCTGCACGGCGTGCCGTACCTGGTGTTCGACCCGGCGGGCCAGGTGCGGGTGCCCGAGGTGGACTTCAAGGGCAACCCGCGCCGCGCCGAACGGAGACTCGCCACCGATCACGTCGACGGCCCGGACTGGTCGCCGGTGGCCGCCGCGCCCGACCACGCCGCGCTGCTGGCCGCCGCGGCGCCACTGCTGGAGAGCGAGGTCTTCGGCACCGCCGCCGAGTACGACGCGGTGAACCGCCCGACCCTGGTCACCCTGCCCGACGCCACCGAGCTACGACCGACCTACCTCGAGGGCGGCATGCTGGGCCGGCTCACCGCGCGGCTGCGCGGCCAGGGCGCGGAGGTGGAGTTCCTGTCCGAGCAGGACTACGACGTGCTGGGTCGGCGGCGGTTCGCCCGGCACGGCAACGGGCTGGTCACCGAGTACTTCTACGACCCGATGACGTTCCGGTTGGAACGTCTGCTCACCGCTGGCGTGCGCGACCTGCGCTACACCTACGACCCGGTGGGCAACCTCACCCGGGTGGCCGAGCCGGGCGCGCCCACCTTCTTCGGCAACGCGGCGGTGCCAGCCGCCAGCGACTACGCGTACGACCCGCTCTACCAGTTGATCCGGGCGAGTGGGCGGGAGTTGGCCGGGGCGCCGAACGACGCGATCCGCGACCAGACCGACGTGCCGCCGGCCGGAAGCCTCACCGATGCCGGCGCGGTCCGTGCCTACACCGAGGAGTACGAGTACGACCCGCTGGGCAACCTGACAGTGCTCCGGCACCGGTTCCGGACGCAGGCCGGGGTGGGTGCCGGCTGGACCCGGCACCACCGGTACGCGTACCAGGACGACCCGGCCGACGCCACGAACCGGCTGGCCGCCACGAGCCTGCCCGGCGACGCGGACGGCGGCCCCTACTCGCCCCTGTACGCGCACGACGCCGTCGGCAACCTGACCGTCATGCCGCACCTGCCGGCCCTGGAATGGAACGTCCACGACCAACTCCGCCGGGTCGACCTCGGCGGCGGTGGCGAAGCCCGGTTCGTCTACGCCGCGAGCGGGCAGCGGCTGCGCAAGGTCGTGGACCGGCCGGGCAGCGTCCAACTGGAATGGATCTTCCTGGGTGCGGTCACCGTGTTCCGCCGTCGCAACCGGGTCACCGGCACCCTCCAGCACGAACGGTGGACCACCACGATCGCCGACGACACCGGCCCGGTCGCCCAGGTGGACGTCAAGACCGTCGACGTCGGCGGCTTCGACCCGGCCAACCCGCTCGGCGTTCCGCTGATCCGTTACCAGCTCACCAACCACCTCGGCTCGGCCACGCTGGAGACCGACGCGGCCGGGCTCCTCATCTCCTACGAGGAGTACCACCCGTACGGCACGACCGCGTACCGGTACGGCCGGCCGGGCGCCGACCTCAGCCTGAAGCGGTACCGCTTCGGCGGACACGAGGTGGACGACGAGACCGGCTTCTGCTACGCCGGGGCCCGGTACTACGTGCCGTGGCTGGGCAGGTGGGCGAGCAGCGATCCGGGCGGCTTCGCCGACGGGGGCAACCTGTTCCGGTACTGCCGCAACAATCCGGTGGGAATGGTCGATCCGGCCGGGTTCAAGCCCACCACGGTCAAGGGGCCGGAGACCCACAACATCTCCATCACGGAGTCCCACTTCACCGGGTCGGAAAACCCCACAGTGGAGGACTTCCGCCGCTATCTCAGCAGCCATGGCGCGACCCTCGATCCACGGATCAACAACAAGAACTCGGTCATCTACTACCAGGCCAACGTCACCCTCAACCTGGAGGGAGGCAACTGGTCCGAGCATCCGGGCGGCACCTGGGTGCTGCACGCCGTACTGCCGCCCCCGGCACCGCCGAAGCCGAAGCCGGCGCCGCCTCCGCCGCCACCGGAGCCGCCACCTGCCGAGCCGCCGCCGCCCGCGCCGGCCCCGCCACCCGAACCGCCGCCGGCCGCGCCGCCGGCCGACTCCGGCGGCGGCAAGGCTCCGGCCGCACCCGGCGCCGTCGGCGGGGCCGCCGCGCACACCGCGCCCGCCGCCGAGAAGTTCATCTGGAACTTCAAGTTCAAGGGCGGCCGGGGGACGTTCCGCGGCAACATCCTCGAATGGCTGTACGGCATGCCGTGGCGCGACAACACGGCGAACTACGACCTGGAGACCAGCACCGCGGTCAAGCAGATCAAGTCGACCGACGTGTACGACAAGGTCGGTAACATCGCCCGGTCGGCGACCCGGGATGCGAACACCGCGATCCGGGCCAACCCGAGCGGCACCATGGCCGGCAAGCGATCCCAGGCCGTCATCATCACCGAGACCGACGCTCCGGCCAGCGCCGGAAACGCGATCCGCACGGCCACCAACCCAGGACGCGGGCGGAAGATCCCGGCCACCGCCACGGCGCCGGAGCACGTACGCGGACTGCCGGGCCGGACCGGCATACTCGGCAAGGGGCTCGGTGTCGTCGGGTTCGGCCTGTCGGCGTTCGCCCTGTGGGGCGACTACCAGCACGGCGACTGGGAGATGGGCGTCGGTGACGCGCTCGGCGCGGTCGGCGGTGGCCTGGAGTTGTACGCCATCGCCGTGCCGGGCGCCACGGTCGCCACCGTCAGCGCGATGACCGCTGGGCTGGTGATCGGTGGCATCGGTCTGGCCGCCGTCTCGTACGTCAGCATGAACCGGGCCGCCGAGGCCGGCGACACGCCCGGGGTGGTGGCCGGCGGCGTCGGCATCGGGGCGGGTCTGGCCATCGCCGCGGGTGCCATCGGCATCGCGGCCGGCAGCGTGGTGATCGCTCCGGTCGTGCTCGTCGTCGGCATCGTCGCCGCCATCGGCGTGGGGATCTTCCACGCAGGCCGCTACTTCGACTGGTGGTGACCCAGGTTTCCCGGGGTCACGTCGGCGATACTGTCGGCGTGGAGTACGTGTCCAGAGTGCCGCGACCGCCGCTGGACGGGCTGATCGACGACCTTTACTACCTGGAGGGCGCACCGCCGTACGCCCGGCTGACGCTGCCGGCAAGTCCGGCGGCGTTCCTCATCGTCAACCTCGGGGCACCGTTTCGCATTCGTGCCGGCACCGACGTCGAGACGGCCGAGTACGCCGACGGCTGCGTGGTCACCACGCCCACCCGCGCGTTCGAGTTCGGCTACCCACTCGGGACCCGGTCCGTCGGCGTGCACTTCAAGCCGTGGGGGCCGGCACCGTTCCTGCCGATGCCCGCAGCGGAGCTGTGTGACCGGCCGGTGACGATTGAGCAGGTCTGGGGCCGACCCGCCGTCGCTGAGCTGCGAGACCGGCTGGCTACGGCCGAGGGACCTCACGAGATGCTGACGCTGCTCGAGGAGGAGCTGATGCGACGGCTGGGCGACGCGGCCGGCCTGGGGCTGGTCCGCCATACGAGCCGCATCATCGCCGCGGCCAGTGGGGCGGTGGCGATCGACGACCTGAGAGTTTCCGCCGGTGTCAGCAGCACTCACCTGGCACAGCGGTTCAAGGAGCTCATCGGTGTCACGCCGAAGCGGTTGGCCCGCACCTACCGCTTCGCCGCCACCGTGCTCTCGATCAACCCCGCCGAACCGATCGACTGGGCCGACCTCGCCGGTGGCGCAGGCTACTTCGATCAGGCCCACTTCGGCCACGAGTTCCGGGCCTTCACCGGGCTCACACCGACACGGTACGTCGAAGTCAGGCGCCGCTTCCTGCGCGAACATCCCGGCCACGTGCTGGACGGCTGGCCGCTACCGACCGATTGATTTCTTACAAGAGTGACAGCCCACGAAAATCTAGCCTGAGGGCATCCCAAGCAGAGGAGCGCGCCGATGGGCAAAGTAGTCATGTACAGCTCGGTGTCGGCGGACGGCTTCATCGCGGACGAGAACGACCAGCCCGGACCGCTGTTCGACTGGTTGACCAGCGGTGACGTCCCGTTGGACGAGAGCGGCACGTTGAAGGTGTCACAGACGTCCTACGACTACACCCGGCCGTACTGGGACCACATCGGGGTGACAATCGCCGGCCGTCACGTCTTCGACATGACGGACGGCTGGGACGGGAAGCCTCCGAGCGGAATCGACCACGTGGTCGTCGTGACGCACCGGCCGAAGCCCGAGGGCTGGGACCCGAAGGCGCCGTTTCACTTCGTCGACGGCGTCAAGGCAGCCGTGGCCAAGGCGCAGGAGCTCGCGGGCGACCGCATCGTCGAGGTCGCCGCTGGCGACGTCGGCGGCCAGGTGCTTGCCGCGGGCCTGGTCGACGAGGTGCGCATGGACGTCGTACCCGTGGTGTTCGGGTCCGGCAAGCGCTACTTCGGCTCGGTCCACGCGCAGCACCTGTTGGAGGATCCTGACGTGGTGATTCAGGGCAACCGGGTGCTTCACCTGCGCTATCCGGTGCGCCGTTGACCGATCTCAGCGGCCCGGCGGTCGTTGAGCAGGCCGCCGTCCAGATGGAAGACGCTGTGACCGGGGCGGGGTGCGTCGCCGCAACCCGCCCCGGATCAGATCAGAGTTCCCGGTAGTAGACGGCCACCGGCAGCGGCGTGCAGCCCAGTGCTTCGTACAGGGCTCGGGCGGGCGCATGGAATCCGTCCCCGCCCGTGCCGATCATGACGACGTCGGCGCCCAGTTCCCGCATCGCGGCGAACGCATGCTCGCACAGCACGGTGCCCGCGCCGAGCCGGCGGTGCTCCGCGGACACGGCGAGGATGGTGACGCTGGCATTTCGGCGCTCAGGCTCTACCGCCCAGGCCACGTAGCCGGCGATGGCGCCGTTGATCTCGGCGACCGCAACGTACCGGTGCTCGGCCGGGTCGTGGAGCTCGGCAACCTGCTTGACGTAGTCGTCGCGCCACTTGCCGTGCTGGTTGGCGAAGACGACCTCGCCCACGAGAGGGCGGAAGGAGTCTTCGTAGAACGGTCCGAACGTCTCGATGGTCAGTTCGGTGAGCCGGGCCAGGTCATGCTGAAGAAACGAGCGGATACGCATGTGAGTGTGCCTCTCGAGCTGAGGTTCTGAAAACCAACAAACGGGCATCAGATGGCCAGCCGGCGGCCGGAACGGCGGCGAGCCGACCCTCAGTGGCGGGTACGCCAGGCGGCGAAGCAACTCATGACAGGAATCCTACGGGGCGCTGCACCGCATTCGTGGCACGGAGTATCCGCCAAAGCTGCGTACAGCCGTGCCGCTCATGACCAGGCATGGCTACAGGCTCCCGGACTCCGGCCAGTTGGACCAGTGCGTGTTGGGCCGCATGTCTGGTGCGTATCGTTTCACGTCTCCTGTCGCCAGCACGTCGGCGAGCTGGCGGAAGGTCTCTGACTGACTGGGAAGCGTGTCCTGGAGAAGGTATGGATGGTGCCACTGATCCAAGCGAATGATCTCTGGGATGTCGGCCGGGATGCGCCGCCGTAGCTCGACTTCGTCGGCGAGCAGCAGCTCCCGGTGGTCCGGGACGAGCCGGCGAAGCACGTCGACCAGTTCCTCGCCCCGCTCGGCGGCGACCGTGATCCGCCGCCCACGTACCACGATCGACCCTCCGTCATAGATCTCAGGCTCGTCAACGTCCTCGATCTCGTCCCAGTTGTCGATCCGGTCGAGGAAGTCCTCGCTGGTGTAGCCGGACTCGCCCTCGGTCAGACAGTTACCGAAGACGTGAAGGACGTCGGTGAGGTTGCCGGCCCTGGGGGAGTATCCCAACACCTCGACGATGAGCGCCCACCGCTGCGCGTCACGGTAGGCGTGAAGCCGGGCATCGACCGCGTAGTAGTAGCCGTGGCCCAGGTCCGGAAACTTGAAGTCTGCGGCCGCGGTGTCGAGCTGGTCGAGGATCTCGGCGGAACGCATGGTCGTGCAGTGTAGAGCCACGGCTTCTCCACCAGGTTCGGTGCGCGTATCTGCCGCGAATCCGGCGTCACTTCTCAGCGTTCAGCGACGGACCGGCCGGCTGTGCCGAGCGGTAGGCGCGTGCGACCGTTGACGATGTGGCGGCCAGGTGCGGACGGGACGGCACCCAGACGGTCTGCATGCCGAGTCGCTCGTTCATAGCAGCGAGTTGGTACTCGTAGCGGAAGTCCGCAGCCGTGCGCACGCCACGGACGATGACCGTGGCACCGCGGCGCAGGCAATAGGCAGTGGTCAGGCCGGTCACCCAACCATGGGTTTGTCATCGTCGACGCGGGCTGGGCGGCCCAGGACCGGGGAGCAGGCAAGCAGGGCCTGGTCCCAGATACGCTGCCAGGGTGCAGATCGACTTGGTTGCCCTGATTGTCGACGAGTACGACCCCGCAATCGCGTTCTTCACCGACGTACTCGGCTTCGACCTCGTCGAGGACTCCCCATCGCTGACCAATGACGGTCGACCCAAGCGGTGGGTGGTCGTTCGGCCGCCGGGTGCCCAGACCGGGATCCTGCTCGCTCGCGCCGACGGAGAGGGCCAACGCGCCGCAATCGGTAACCAGCTGGCTGGCCGAGTGGGCTTTTTCCTCCGCGTCGACGACTTCGACGCCACCTACCGGCGGATGGTCGAGGCCGATGTCACCTTCGTTCGGGAGCCGCGGACGGAGCCCTATGGTCGGGTCGCGGTCTTCCTCGACATAGCCGGCAACCGGTGGGACCTGCTCGGGGCCAGCTGACGTAGCGCACCTCCGTCTGGTCCCGTCCGGTCAGGCTGGGCCGTTGACCAGCGGGTCGTGGACCCGGCCGAGGAACAGCGGTACGCCGGTGAGCCGGTCGTGGATGACGTACAGGAATGGCCGGTTGACGAAGAACTGCGGCCCTTGCGGGATCGACGGCGGCCGGACGATGACGGCCGACGCGGCTGCGGCCTCGGTACCCTTCTCGTCCACCGCGATGAACGTCTCGTGCACCACGTCGTCGATGCACAGGGCCGGTTCGGTGCTCATGCCGGTGAAATCGGCCTGTGACGTGAATGCCGTGGGCATGCCGAGGCTGCTCAGCGCGGCGCCCAGCTCAGCCGGCAGGCGGAACGTCCACCGGGGCAGGCGCAGTTCGACGTCGGTGATCCGGAATCCGGTCAGCAACGCGCCCAGCCAGGTCGCATCGAGGCTCGCCTCGACCGCGGCGAGGTCGTCCCGGGTCGGCATGACGATGGCCATGGCAAGCCCGTCGCCCGCGTACGGCACGTCGACTGCGCGCCACCCGTCCCCCTCGAGGTAACCCATTCGGTCGAACGGCCCGCGCATCATCGGGACGTCGACAATGGTCCCGTCATCCCTTGTGAACGGTGCCACCGCGGTGGCCGCCACGGTGAACGGGTACTTCCAGGCCGCCTTGAGGTAGATCGCGTTGGTCAGTATCAGGCTGGTGTTGGGGCTGACGGCGTCGGGTTGCAACAGCTCCGGAATCTTCGCGTTTGTCCGATCGGACACCCAGGTGTTGATCTCCTGGCGGGCCACCTCCGGCGCGCGGCGAAAGTCGACCGGTCGCGGCGTGGCGCCGTAATAGCCGGCCAGGGCGTCCCGGAACCCGGGTCGCAGACAAAGATCGAGTCGTGTCCACAGCGCGTTGGCCGTGGTCAGCCGAGGCTGCTTGACACCGTCACCGTCCTGGTAGCGGCCGGCGAGCGTCTGCTCGACGGTGTTGAGCCCGCTGTCGAGCGCGCGGGGGCGCGGATGCGGCGCATGGAGCACCGCGTCCATCTCATCCGCCGTGGTCGAGCGGGCGCCGGCCCTGGTCATCGCGAGCGCGAGCCCGACCGAGTACGGCGCGCACACCACATTGCCGCCTGCCCGGGTCGCCGCCACCGTGCGGTAGAGGTCGGCCGTGAAGCCGCTGACGGCGGTAGCGGCGGCCTGCATCGTGGCCGGGTCGGCTGGTACGCGGTCCACAGCCGTCGAGGTGGACGGCGGACCGAGCCAATGGGGACCACCTGGGGCGGCGGTAAGGGCAGCGGCCGCAAGCGGGACCGCCCGCAGAACGGATCGACGCGAAACCATGTATCGAGGTTAGAGCAGTCCCACGGAAACCCACCAGGCACAAACCCAAATTCATCGAAACTCGGCAATGTCTGTCACTCGTTCGTTGAAAAGCGCGAGACACCACAACGATCGCTGTCCGGCTTGCTACTCGTACCGGTACTTCAGTGAGTCTGCCTCGGCCTTCTCGATGTCGGCGATCGTCAGCTCGGGCATTCGTAGCTGGGCCAGCGTCACCTCGGCCGAGGTCGGCTGGGCGTCCGCCGGCAGCCACTGCTCGGGCTTCCAAGCCCCGCTGCGCAGCAGCGCCTTGGGGCAGTGCGGGTAGACCTCATCGATCCCCAGCACCAGGGCACTGGCCGGTGGCTTGCCCACGGCGGTCAGCTGCGACAGCAGCTCCGGGCGAGTGGAGACGCAGGCCCGGCCGTTCACCCTGAGCGTCGTGGTGCGCCCTGGGATGATGAACAGCAGCCCGGCCCGCCCGGTCGCGACGACGTTCTGCAGGCTGTCCAGACGCTTGTTGCCGGTGGCGTCCGGTATTGCCACCGTTCGTGCGTCCAGGACGGCGACGAAGCCGGCAGGGCCGCCGCGTGGGGAGACGTCGCAGTTGCCCTTGGTGTCCACGGTGGCGACCAGGACCAGCGACGAGCAGCCGATCAACCGCCGGGTCTGTTCGGTGAGCTCGGTCATCTGCTTTCGCACGGCCGCGTCGCTGGGGAGTTCGTAGGCCCGGCGCAGCGCCTCCTGGTCGGGCACGGCGTCGAGGCGCAGCGAGTCGAAGGCACTGGCGGCAAGGACTGGCGTCATGCATCGACACTAATTCACCCCCGCCGGGCGGCTTGGCGGGCCGCGGTGTGGCATGCCGGCGGCCTTGCCCAAATCATCTTAGTCATTAAGATATCCCTGTGAGTATATCGACGGACTTCTCGGTGGCGATCGCCGGCGCCGGCCTCTCCGGCCTCTGCCTCGCCCAGTACCTGATGCGCGCCGGCATCGATGTGCACGTCTACGAGCGGGATTCGGGCCCCTTCGTCCGGCGGCAGGGCTACCGGATCATTCTCGACCGGTACGGCATCGAGGCGCTGCGCGAGAGCCTGCCCCGCTCGCTGTACAACCTGGCGCTGACCACCGGCGACGAGCCCGGCGGGCACCTGCGCTTCACCGACGGCCGGCTGCGGGACGCATTCACCATCACCTTCAAGGACGAGCCGCACGCGACCCGCCAGGTCGACCGGCTGACCCTGCGGTCGATCCTGCAGTCCGGGCTGAACGGGCGCATCCACTACGGCAAGGACGCCGTCGCGGTGGACAGCGGCGACCCGGCAGGGCCGCGGCTGCTGTTCTCCGACGGCGGGGCCGCCTCGGCAAGCGTCGTCGTGGGCGCGGACGGCGTCGGCTCGGCGCTGCGCGCACAGATCATGCCGGACGCGAACCCGGCGAACACCCCGATGGCGGGCATCTACGGCCGGTCGCCCCTTTGGCGCAACGGCGAGAGCATCATCCCGGACGCGCTGCGTACCAGCGGGGTCCTGGCCATCGCCGACCGGCCGGGCCGCGCCTTCTTCTTCACCTCCATGCGGTTCGGCGAGAGCCCGCCGGAGGCGTTCGCCCGCCTGGCCCCGGGCAGCTATGCGCCCACCGGCGACGACTACGTCATGTGGGGACTGCTGCTCCGGCAGGAGGAGGTGCCCACGGGCATCCGGGGCGACCTGCTGGCGCTGTGGAGACTGGCCTCCGGGATGAGCATGGATTTCCACCCGGTCATCCGGCGACTGGTCGGCACGGCCGAGCTGGACGCCACGGTGCTCAACCTCTTCGCCACCGGCCAGCGCCCGCGCCGGTGGGCGGTGCCCCGGGCGACGATGATGGGCGACGCCGTGCACGTCATGCCGCCGTTCGGCGCGCACGGCGGCAACACCGCGCTGCGTGACGCCGCCCTGCTCGGCCACAAGCTGGTCGAGGCCCGGGCCAGCGGCACACCGGTGGAGGAGGCGATCGCCAGCTACCAGGACGAAATGGTGCCCTACGCCTTCCGTGCCGTCGACACCGCCGCCAGGCTGATGCGCCGACTCACCGGGGGAGCGGCCGCACCCCACTGGGTGCTGACCCGCGTGTTACCTCGGCTGCATCGGGTCACCGTGCCGGAGGGATGATTGCTGGCATGTCCCACGAGCCGGCCCGTGCGTCCGCGATCGCCGACCTCATGCGCGCCGGGCGGGAGATGTCGCGGCTGTCCATGGTGTTCCGGTACGCCATCGCGGAGCGGCTGGGCCTCACCGTGAGCGACCTGGAGTGCCTGGACTACCTGGCCGACGTCGGATCCGCCACCGCGGGGCAGGTCGCCGAGCGGACGAACCTCACCACCGGTGCGGTGACCAGCATGCTCCGCCGACTCCAGCAGGCGGGCTACGTGACCGCCGAGCGCGATCCGGCGGACCGGCGGCGGCTGATCGTCACCCTGCGGCCGGAGCGGACCGCCGAGTTGAAGCAACCGTACGAGCAGTTCGCCGAAGGGGCCGAGCGACTCATCGAGGGCTACAGCGTTGAGGAGGTCCGGCTGCTGGTCCGGCACTACGACCGCATGCAGGCGATGTACCTCGCCGAGTTGGACCGCCTGCGCGGCGGCGAGACCGCGCAGCGGTCTGCCTGAGCTGTTGTCGGCCTGGTGGGGCATTATCCGGGCAAGGCAGGCACAATGCGGCGGTGTCAGATTTCGCAGAGCCGCTCGGCTACCGCCTCATCACCGGACCCGATGACGCCGAGTTCTGCAAACGCGTGAGCCTCCTACTCGACCAGGGTTATCAGCTGCACGGGTCGCCGGCGCTGACCTTCGACGGCGAACGCGTCATCGCCGCTCAAGCGTTGGTGCTGCCGCACTCCATCGGCTCCGCGCGACCGTCAGCGGAAGGCGTCGATGTTGCGCGTGGCCCAGGCGGCGAAGGGGCGTGGTGATCGGCCCAGGACCTCGGAAACGTCCGGGCTGATCCGCTGTTCGGCTTCGGTCGGCGTACCGAGGATCGCCAGCGTCCCCTCGACAACCGGCGGCGGCATGAACCGCAGCATCTGCTCGCGGGCTTCGTCGGGCGTCTGGTCCACGAACTCGATCGGCTCGCCGAGCGCGGCGGCGAGATCGGCGACCCGTTCGCGTGGCGTGCGCAGGACCGGGCCGGTCAGTTCGTAGGTACGGCCATCGTGCGAGCGGTCGAGGAGCACGGCGGCCGCCACTTCGGCGATGTCGGCCGGGTCGATCACGGGCAAACCGACGTCGCCGAACGGTGCGGACACGGTCCGCCTGCCCCGGACCGGTCCGGTCCAGGCAAAGGAGTTGGAGGCGAAACCGCCGGGGCGAAGGATCGTCCAGTCGAATTCGGATCGGCGGACGAGGTCCTCGATGGCGCGCAGCGGCGCGTGTGACGGCGAGTCCGGTCGTGTGGCGACCGCCTGCGAGGACTGGAGCACAACGCGCTTCACGCCGCCGGCTGCGGCGACCCGCAGGATTTCGCGCATGTCGAGGTGGGCTCCGGCGCCCTCCACGAGCAGGTACAGCGCCTCGGCGCCGGCGAGCGCCGGGCGCAGGCTCTCCGGCTGCTCGAGGTCCGCGCGATGGTGGCGGATGCCCTCTGGTACGGCGCCCGGACGTTGCCCCCGGGACACCGCCGTCACCGCGGCACCCGAGGCCGCGAGGGCGCCAGCCTCGGAGAGGTCGAACGCGCACGGCGCGCCTACGACGCCCAGCGATGAGGCCGCGGAGGACATGCTGCGGGCCGGTCGCTCCGAGGCCGTCGCGCAGGGCATGCTCGACATGGGCGTGGCCATGACGCCATTCCGGTCGGCGTGCCGATGCGGACGGCCCGCGTCCGGCTTCGCCTGATGGCGGTCGCGCGGAGCGCGGGCCGAGGGTCCGCACCCGGGCGGTCACCTCCTCCGTCGGTATCGGGCCGGTCCTGACGTTCGTTCGCGCGTCAGGAGCGACCTCGCGCGGACCGAGGCCTGATGCAGCCACGGGCGGGGCCAGCGATGCTCTCGCCCCAACGGCGGCCGACGACCCGAGGACCTGCCGGAGTGGCCCGTCACGAGGATCGGGTGCGCATGCTGGCCCGGGAAGCCGGCGCCGTAGGCGACCAGGGGTCTGTTGTGGACGAGCCCGCCGTCGACCGTGATGCGGAACGGCCGGTCGCCGATGCCGGAATCGCAGTGGACGCAGCCGAGTGCGAGCAGGGGAAGCCCGGTGCGCCCGACGGGCCAGGGCAGCGCGGTATGAGGACGCGTAGACATGATCTCTCCAAAGACCTGACGGAAGGCATGGGAACGAACCGACGGCGACGTCGGCAACCCAGGCGCGGGGAACGTGTCAGGTCTAGAGAGCAGGCGGTGTCACGCGGGGTGAGGTCCTCTCGTGAATGCGTCGGAGATGGATACCTCGTTGCACGGTAGATCGGATCGGGTCGGTGAGGCCATTCATTTCGGTGCGGTGTCGGGGCAGTCGCCGGTCACCACCAAAGCCGCGATCCGGGAAGTCGGTGAGGGGAAATCGGCGAAACGTCGGCATTGGCGCGTGGTGAACGACGGCTATCCCGGGCGGGGGTCCTGCGTCGATCATTGCCGAAGATAGATGTGAGTCACTCTCACCTCCTGGTGGAACGCCCGGGCGCGGAGGGCGAGACGTCGGCACCGGAAGCCGGGCGTGACCGAACGGCCCGACTCCGCGTCCCCGGAGGATCGCCATGCCCCGTCCCGCTTTCCGTAACCGCCTCGCGGCGTTCACCGCCGCCGTCCTGACCGCGAGCGTCCTGACGGTGACCCCGCCGTCACCGGCGCTGGCCGCCGCGACGTTCGCCGCCAACGACTACTGCCTCGGCCAGTGTGCCGACATCCTGCCCCCCGGGCAGAACGGCAACGCCACGCTGGTCGCCATCCTGGCGCACCAGGCGCTCGGCACCCGCCCGGCGCACTCGAGCGACCAGCTCGACGAGTACGCGAACCTGGTCTACAACTACGCCGGGCTGACCGACGAGCAGATCGCCCACTTCTACAACGACGCCTCGTTCGGTGTTCCGGCCGCACAGGTGGAGAGCACCGTCTCGCCCCGATCGGACGTCACCATCGTGCGGGACAAGGCCACCGGCGTCCCGCACGTCACCGGCACCACCCGCGCCGGCACCATGTTCGGCGCCGGCTACGCCGGAGCCCAGGACCGGCTCTGGGTGATGGATCTGCTGCGGCACGTCGGTCGTGGCAACGTCACCTCGTTCGCCGGCGGCGCGCCGGGCAACCGGGAGCTGGAGCAGAGCGTCTGGGCCAACTCGCCCTACACCGAGGCGGACCTCCAGGCCCAGGTGGACGCGCTGCGCCTCAAGGGCGCCCGGGGCCAGCAGCTCTACACCGACGTGGTCGACTACATCGCCGGCATCAACGCCTACATCGACAAGTCGATCGCCGACGACAACTACCCGGGCGAGTACGTGCTCGCGGGCGCGGGTAAGCCGAAGCACTTCACCATGACCGACCTCATCGCCACAGCCGGCGTGATCGGCGGGCTCTTCGGCGGGGGCGGCGGCAGCGAGATCCAGTCCGCGCTGGTCCGGGTGGCCGCCCGCGCCAAGTACGGCGTCACCGAGGGCGACCGGGTGTGGGCGGCGTTCCGCTCGCAGAACGACCCGGAGACCGTGCTCACCCTGCACGACGGACAGAGCTTCCCGTACGGGGCCACGCCGCCCGGCGCGAGCAGCGCGGTGCTCCCCGACGCCGGCTCGGTGGTCGCCGAACCCCTCGCGTACGACGCCACCGGCGGGGCCGCCGCCCGCACCGGTGCCAGCACCGCCACCCAGGGGCTGATCGGCGGCCTGGCCAACCTGCGTGCGCACGGCATGTCCAACGCGGTGGTGGTCTCCGGACAGCACACCACCACCGGCAACCCGGTCGCCGTATTCGGGCCGCAGACCGGCTACTTCGCGCCGCAGCTGCTGATGATTCAGGAGTTGCAGGGGCCGGGCATCAGCGCTCGCGGCGCCGCGTTCGCCGGGCTCAACCTCTACGTGCTGCTCGGCCGGGGCCAGGACTACGCGTGGAGCGCCACCTCGGCCTCGCAGGACCTCACCGACACGTACGCGGTGCCGCTGTGCACCACCGACGGCAGCGCCCCGACGCTGCGCACCAACCGCTACCTCTACCACGGGCAGTGCCTCGCCATGGAGGCGCTGGAGCAGCGCAACTCCTGGTCGCCGACGCTGGCCGACTCCACCCCGGCCGGCTCGTACACGCTGCGCGCGCTGCGCACGAAGTACGGGCTGGTTTCCTACCGGGGCCTGGTGAACGGGCAGCCGACCGCCTTCACCAAGCTGCGCTCGACCTACCGGCACGAGGCCGACTCGGCGATCGGCTTCCAGGCCTTCAACGACCCGTCGGCGATGGGCAGCGCGGCGGCGTTCCAGGCGTCCGCGGCCAGCGTCGGGTACGCGTTCAACTGGTTCTACGTCAACTCGACCGAGGCGGCGTACGTCAACTCCGGCTCGAACCCGGTCCGTCCGGCCACCGCCGACCCGAACCTGCCTACGAAGGCCGAACCGGCGTACGAGTGGGCCGGCTGGAACCCGGACACCAACGACGCCACCTACACCCCGGCGTCGACGCATCCGCAGTCGGTCAACCAGGACTACTACGTCAGCTGGAACAACAAGCAGGCGCGGGACTTCGGGGCGGCGGACGGCAACTTCAGCTTCGGTTCCGTACACCGGGCTCAGCTGCTCGACGGCCCGGTGCGCGCCGCGATCGCCCAGCGCAGGCTCGGCCGCGCCGACGTCGTCAAGATCATGGCGGATGCGGCGGTGACCGACCTGCGCGGCCAGCAGGTTCTCGGCGACCTGCTGCGGGTGCTGGACAGCACGCCGGTCACGGATCCGACGCTGGCCGACGCGGTGGGCAAGCTGCGCGCCTGGCAGCAGGCCGGGGCCCGCCGGGTGGAGACGTCCCCCGGCTCCAAGGTCTACCAGCACGCCGACGCCATCCGGATCTTCGACGCCTGGTGGCCGCTGCTGGCCTCGGCGCAGTTCCGTCCCGGCCTCGGGCCAGACCTCTACGCCGCGCTGGTCGACGCCATCGAGGTGAACGAGGCGCCGTCGGGCGGCCAGAACGGCGGACGCGACGGCGCCGCAAGTTGGGCGTTGCAGGGGCAGGCGCACAAGGGCTCGTCGTTCCAGTACGGCTGGTGGGGCTACGTCGACAAGGACCTGCGGACCGTACTCGGCGACCCGGTGGCGGGTGGGCTGGGCCGCTCGTACTGCGGCAACGGCAACCTCGGCGCGTGCCGGCAGGCCCTGCTCGACGCGCTCGGCCAGGCCGCCGCGGTGCCGGTCACCACTGTCTACCCCGGAGACAAGTCCTGCGGCGCAGGCGACCAGTGGTGTGCCGACTCGATCGCCCAGTCCGGGCTCGGCGGCATCACCCACCCGGTGATCGCCTGGCAGAACCGCCCCACCTACCAGCAGGTCGTCTCGTTCCCGGCGCGCCGGGGCGACGACGTCACCAACCTGGCGCAGGGCCGTCCGACCACCGCATCGAGCACGCAGTTCCTGACCAGCCACACGCCGGACAAGGCGGTCGACGGCAGCCTCGGCAGCCGGTGGGCCAGCAGTTACAACGACAACCAGTGGCTCCGGGTCGACCTCGGGGCGGCCCGCAGCGTCAGCCGGGCCGTGCTGCGCTGGGAAGCCGCGCACGGCACCTCGTACCGGATCGAGGTCTCCGGCGACGGCAGCTCCTGGACGCCGGTGTTCGCCACCACCACCGGCAACGGCGGCGTCGACAACGCCACCTTCGCCCCCGTCACCGCCCGCTACGTGCGGGTGTACGGGGTCAAGCGGGCCACCTCGTACGGGTTCTCGCTCTACGAATTCGAGCTGTACGGCAAGTGACCGTGCCCGGAGGGGTTGGCGGGAATCACGCCAGCCCCTCCGGTGCGCGGTGCGTCGTGGCCGATGCGGGGCCCAGTCAGCGGGTCGGCTCCTCGGACGGCTGCACGAGGAACGACTTGATGTGTTCCAGCGCCATGTCCAGAGCGACTTCCATGGGTGCGACGTCGTGCGCGGCGTTTGCCAGCAGGTAGCCGCCCTGCAAAGCGGCCATCAATCCCGTGGCCAACTTCTCCGGGTTGGCATCCTGGCGCAGTAGGCCGCTGTCGCGCATCCGGTGCAGGCCATCACTGATCAGCCTTTCCCATGCCGCGAACGTCTCCGACAGGGCCGATCGAGCCTGCTCATCCTGATCAGACAGTTCGAGAGTCATCGACCCGAGGCCGCAGCCGTATTTGCCGTTGTTCAGCGAGTTGGCCTGGACCAGAGCGTTACGCCACCGGACGAGTCCTGAGAACGATCTGAGTCGTTCGAGCCCTGCGCGTTCACGCTGAAGCACAAGCGCGCCTCGATAACTGACCAAGGCGCGCACGAGTTCCTGCTTGTCGGCGAAGTGGTGGTAGAGCTGAGACTTGCTCGTCTGGCTTGCCTCGCGGATGTCGTCAAGCGTTGTCGCGTTGACTCCGCGCACGAGCATCAGCCGGTTCGCTGCATCGAGGATCCGGTCTCGCGTCGCGATGCCCCGTTGACTGATCCTCCGCCTATTCGTCGGCGCAGCCACCTGCTCGTCGCTCATCTGTCAAGTGTATCCAGCGAACCAGATTGTCCCGGGGGAACGGGACCTTGGAGTCCATTCGGCGACACGACGCATTCACGTGATGGGCGGCCCGGACCGGCGGGGGGGCCCCCGGGGCCCGCGCCCGGGGGGGGGGGGGGGCCCCCCCGGGGGGCGCCCCCCCCCCCGGGGGGGGGCGGGGGGGGGGGTTAACGCGGGGGGGGGGTGGC
>NZ_JBIALC010000016.1:0-101872 GCF_042873195.1 Micromonospora arida
CCACCCGCTTCGACAAACTCGCCGTCCGCTACGAAGCCACCGTTCACATCGCCGCGATCAACGAGTGGCTGTAACCGACTTCGACACAGGCCCTAAGGGTGGGCGCCCAAAGGGAGCTCACAGACGGTGCGCCACGGGCTGACGTCCGGCGTTCCGGCGATCAGAAGGACCCTGTCGACGGCCGCGTTGATCGGCAGGTACGCGGCGACGGTCTCCGCCGCGTGGGTCAGCACGGGCTTGTCGGCGTCATGACCGATGGTCAGGTGTGGCACCACATCGCTGTGCGCCCCGGCGTACGGGGGTGCCTCGGGAAACCGTTGCCACACCGCCGAAGTGAGCTCCCGGAACGGGCGAGCTGGCTGCGGAGCAAGCCAGACGACCGCGTCACCGAACCAGCCGACGTGCGTCAGTGCGACGTCGAACCGCGGTATCCCGGCAACGGTCTCGCGCAGCGCCGCCAGGACCTGCTCATCGATCTGCTGCGGGGGCAGGAACGGGTAGAGGACGGTCACGTGCGCTGGCACCCCCCACCCGGCGGCTCGGTCGAGCGATGCCCGGAACGGGCCCACCGCCCCCTCGGCCTCGGGTATCGGCACGATGAGCGCAGTCTGTGTCGGTTCCATGGCTTCCTAGCGGTAGTCGGCGAAGATGCGGCGTTCCACGCCATCGACGGTGACCTGACCGCCGTGCGGAAGAATCCATTGTGGTTTGGTGTGGCCGAATGGGACCCCGACGCAGACGACCGCCTCGGGGTTGTAGCGGGTCACCACGTCGACGACCGTGTCGCGCTGCTGCTCACGTAGCCGTGCCCGATCCGCGGCCGGGGGTCGGCGGGTGTGGTCGGAGACCGGCGGACGGGCGACCAGGACGGCGTCGACGGCGCTGAGGAGACCGCGTTCACCCAGTGACCGGACGATCCAGCCGACCTCGCGGGCGGGGAGAAGCTCCTCCGAGGTTTCGATGAGCAGCACCCCACCCTGCAAAACCTCCGGAGGAAACGGGAAGCGTCCCGCCGTCAGGATCCACTGGATGACCTCCAGGCAGCCACCCCAGGTGCGGCCGGTGACCGCTCGGGCCGGCCCGTACCAGCTCCAAGGCTCCGTCGGTTCGCGCTCTCCGAACGACTTCAACGCCTGCGGATCTGCCCAGTCGACGCCGATGTCCTCGGACTCACCCGGGTCGGTGATCTCCAGCCGTTCCCCGGTGAGCAACGCCGCTCGCAGCGACCGGACATGGACGTCGTCGACGGCAGGCCCGGGGCCAAGGTGCACCTGGGAGGACCCGCCGTAGAAGCTGGCGATGCCGAGGCCCCAGAGCCAGTGGTGCAGGTTGGTGTTGTCGCTGGTGCCGAGGAACGGCTTCGGGTCGGCACGGGCCAGGTCGGCGTCCAGGTGGGGGATGACAGTGATCTGGTCGTCGCCGCCGATGACGGCGAGAATGCCGCGTACCTGGGGGTCTGCGAAGGCGGCGTTGATGTCCGCCGCCCGCGCTGCCGCGCTCGCGCCCACCTGGCGGGTGGTGGGATATTCGACCGGAAGGAGGCCGGTCAGGTCGGCAAGCCGTCGCATGGCCTGCTCGTGGATCTCCGGGAAGGCACCGGCCGCGGCGAAGGACGGTGAGAGGACCGCGAGGTGGTCCCCGGGACGGGCCTTGCGGGGACGAACAAGCTCATGCTCCATGTCGAGATCCAACAGGTGCCCGAGCCGGTGCGCATCTCATTTAGGGATCGACAGCGGTGGTTCCGGATGGACGTTGGCACCGGCTAGTGTCCGGCGTGGAGGTGGTCCGTGTTCACCGAAGCTTTTCCGATCGTGACGACACCTGACCTGCCACGACTGATCGCGTTCTACCAGGACGTGGTCGGCTTCGAGCTGACCTACCGGTTCCCGGACGAGGGCGCCCCGGAGTTCGTCGCGCTGCGACTTGGCAGCAGCGAGCTCGGCCTGGCCGCCAACCCGGAGGCTGGCGAGCCGGCCGACTCGCACCGCTGGGAGTTGTGTGTCTACGCCGATGACTGCGACGCAGCCGTGGGCGCGCTGCGCACGGGTGGAGCGACAGTCACCGAGGAACCGGTCGACCAGCCCTGGGGTGAGCGGTCCGCCCGGGTCACGGACCCCGACGGCAACCGGCTGCTGGTGCTGACCCGCCTCTGAGAACGCGCAGATCTTGGACAGTTTCCGTTCAGGCGTAACGGAAACTGTCCAAGATCTCGGTGGCGGGGTCGTTCAGAGCGCGCGTCATCGTCTCCAGAACAGGAGATGGGTTATTCCGCTGGGGCTGGGCACCGACTCGAGGTGGAAGCGGTCGAGCAGTTCGTCAGGGCTGTCCCACAACCGCTCGCCCCGGTCGAGGTCGACGGGCGCCACGGCGATGTGCATCGTGTCGACCAGATCGGCCTCGAGGAACTCGCGGATGGTGGCGACCCCACCACCGAGGCGTACGTCCCGACCGTCGGCCGCCTGCTTCGCCTCGGTCAGTGCCTCGGCCGGGCTGACGTCGCGGAAGTGGAACGTGGTGTCGGACAGGCTGAACGACGGGCGCACATGGTGGGTGAGCACGAAGACCGGCGTGTGGAACGGGGGGTTGTCCCCCCACCAGCCCTGCCAGTCATGGTTCTCCCAGGGGCCACGCTGGGGGCCGAACTTGTTGCGACCCATGATCTCCGCGCCGATGTTGCACTCGGCGTCGCGGGTCAGGTAGTCGTCCAGGCCACGGGTGCCGCCCGGCTCGGTGCGATACACGAAGCTGGCGGTGGCGGCACGCCAGGAGAACAGTGGGGTGGGGTCCGCGTGACCGAAGGGCCGTTCCAGGCTCTGCCCCTCTCCGGTCCCGAACCCGTCGCGCGAAACGTTGAAGCACTGGACCCGCAGTAGTTGTGGCATGGCATCTCCTCTCAGGTCTACCGGGCGGATTCAGTTCGTGGTCACGGTCGGGCCACCGCCGCGGCCCCGGTCGTCGAGCACGAGCGGGGCGCGACCGCGCACCGCGTACCGGATGTGGGTCACCTGTGGGGTGGCAAGGACGCGGGTGGGCGTCAGCTCGATCCCCTCCCGGTCGCCCAGGTCGAGGTCCGCGTCGAAGAGCCGCAGGCCGGTGCCGAGCACGACCGGTACGACGTGCAGCTCCAACTCGTCGAGCAGGCCGGCCTTGAGCACCTGCCGGACCAGGCTGCCGCCTCCGGCCACTGCGACATCCTTGCCGCCGGCCACGGCGCGCGCCTGCTCTACGGCGCTGGCCACGCCGTCGGTGACGTAGGTGAAGCTGGTGCCCCCTCCCCGCAGCAGCCGCTGGCGGGGGCGGTGGGTGACGACGAAGACCGGCGCGCGAAACGGCGGCTCCTCACCCCAGGGAATCTCACCCCCGTCGGCCATCCGGCGCCCCATCACGTACGCGCCGGCAGCGCCGAACGACTCGGCGATCACCTCGGAGTTGGTGTCCTGTTCCCCGCCGGCGAAGCCCTGCCGTTCGCGCCAGGCCGCCGCTTCGGTCGCCCACCGGGTGACCCGGAAGAATTTCGCGCTCTCCTCCGAGTCCATCCAGTTGCCGCTTCCGTCGAACTGTGGGCCGGCGTAGAAGCCGTCCACCGACACCGACAGTTGTGCGGTCACCTTCGTCATCGCGCTCTGGTCCTCTCCTCGGGCGACACCCCGCCTGGGTGCCGCTCCCCGAGGGGTCGGAGCCGAACGGGATGTCCCTACGGGGAAGAAGTGTGACGCGTGCCACTTTGAGGCTCGGTCAGGTACCACGTCCCGGCGTGTTCCGGGTCGCGTGACCAGCGCATCCGGGCCTTTTCCTCCGGGCGGGGGCTCCAGTCCCGGTAGGGCGCGAGGGCCACCCGCCAGGCGATCACAGCGAAGATGTAGAGGCCCGGGCCGACCAGCCAGAGCAGGGCGTCGCGTCGCCGATAGGAGGCGTACGGCGCCAGCCACGCGGTCGCCGCCATCGGCACCGCGACCGCACTGAGGTCGGCCAGCGGCCCGCGGCCGAACCGGGACTCGATCAGCTCCCGAAGGATGAGGGACGGAACGACCACCCCGGCCAGCAACGCCCCTGTGCGGATCGTGCGGACCCGACGCGCCCGGCGATCCGGGGATACGCGGGCAGAAGCAGCTCCTTCGGTGGGCATCCCCGGAGAGTACGGGCTGGCCGCAACGGTGATCTAGGACTGCCGGTCGGCGATCGCCGCCTCGATCCGCAGACCGATACCGGTCAGGATGAGGAACGCCGCCAGGATGTGCGGCATGAACCCCTCGTAGCCGGCCGACATGCTGAGTAGCGAGATCACGAAACCCGTCACCAGTGCCATGGTGCCGAAGGTTCGTACCGTGTGGGTCCGCCGTGCCTGCATGTCCACAGCGAAACGGTAGCCAAGGTCGGCCGACGATGGCGCCCCGGACGATGGCCCTAACCGACTGCTCGCCTGGCCCACGAGGTGCCGGACGGTGCGTAGCCGTGGCGGCGGTAGAAGCGCACCGCACTCGCATTTCGGTGGTGGATGCCCGCCGACAGGTAGGAGAGCCCGTGCTCGACCGCCCACCGGTTCGCCGCGTTGAGCAGCGCGGAGCCGACGCCACGCCCCCGGGCCTCGCCGAGCACCACAGTGTGGATCTGCGCCGAAGGCTCGGGGCGAAGAATCTGGTGTGCGGGCGGTTCGGGCTGGCGCAGCACCTCGACCATCCCGACCACCTGTCCGCCCTGCTCCGCGACCAGAACCGCGTTCCGGGCGGTCGCGTCGCTGAGGACGGCGGTGAAGTGCTCGATGACCGCCGCGCGCTGTGGCAGGCGGTAGACGTCGGGATCGAGTGCTAGGTGCGCCTCGGCGTTCGCCATGCGCAACTCCACCAGCGCCGGCACGTCAGAAAGGCTCGCCGGTCGCACGGCTGGCCCGGTCCCCTGCATGGACGTGATGCTAGGGCGCGGATGTCCGGCCCGACTAGGGTGGCGATCATGCGGATTGGCATCGTGATCCTGCCGGACCAGCGGTGGGCGGAGTCGCAGCGTCGCTGGCGGCAGGTCGACGAGTGGGGTTTCGACCACGCCTGGACGTACGATCACCTGGGTTGGCGTGACCTGGTCGACGCCCCGTGGTTCGACTCGATGGCCACGCTGACCGCGGCCGCCACGGTGACGTCGCGGATTCGGCTGGGCACTCTCGTGGCGTCGCCGAACTTCCGGCACCCGGCCGCGTTCGCCCGGCAGATCACCACTGTGGACGACGTCTCCGCCGGCCGCCTGCTGCTCGGTCTGGGAGCGGGTGGCATCGGCTTCGACTCGGCGGTGCTGGGTGGTGAGACTCTGCCGCCGCGTCAGCGGGTCGACCGGTTCGCCGAGTTCACCGAGTTGTTGGACCTGATCCTGCGGGAGGACGGCACCACCTGGCGTGGCGAGTGGTTCGCCGCGGTGGATGCCCGCAACAACCCCGGCTGTGTGCAGCAGCCTCGGGTGCCGTTCGTGGTGGCCGCCAACGGGCCACGGTCGATGCGGTTGGTGGCCCGCTTCGGGCAGGGCTGGGTGACCACCGGTACCGGTGACGACAACGACCTGGCGGGCTGGTGGGCCAGTGTGGCGGCGCTGTCCGCGCGGATGGACCGGACCCTGGACGAGGCGGGCCGCGACCCGGCCAGCCTGGACCGCTACCTGTCACTGGACGCGGCACCGGTCTTCTCGCTCAGCAGCGCACAGTTCTTCGCCGATCAGGTCGGCCGGGCCGCCGAGCTGGGCTTCACCGACGTGGTGACGCACTGGCCGCGCGCCAGCAGTTGGTACGCCGGTGACGAGGCCATCCTGGTGGACGTGGCGACGCGGTTGCTGCCGCAACTACGCGGCTGAGGCCGCCACACCGAGCCGGCTGGGGCGGCCGGTCAGGTGCCGAGGTCGCCGCTGGCCACACCGCCCTCGCCGCCGGAAACCAGGCGGAAGCGCAGGCAGACGATCGGGGTGTCGCCGTCGACCGGCGTGCCGAGCCGTGCCCAGTAGGTCGAGTGCCCGGCCCGCCACTCCTCGATCGAGCGGTCACCCTCGCCCTCGGCGCGGGCGAAGTCCCAGGGCACGTCGGCGAAGCGGACCACCTCGACTCCGGTGATCTCCACGACGCCGGCCAGTGCGTTGTCGTCGTCGACCAGGGCCAGGCGTTCGCCGACGTGCTCCAACTCCTCGCCTTCTTCCGCGTACTCGGCGAGCCGGCCGGCCGTCGCGGTCTTCACACCGGCCAGCACCAGGGTGTTGAGGGTTGACCGCAAGTCGCCGGGGGTGCCGAGGGCGAGGGCGCGCAGTTCACCGATCCGAGGCCACATCCTGCCGAGGCTAGGCCAGGGCGGCCCGGGCCGCCGCCGCAATACCGTCGCCCCGCTCAGATCAGTTGGCCGGCGTAGCCGGGTGCGGTGAGGAGCCGCTCGTCGGCACTGGTCGCGTATGCGTCGAGGATCGCGTCGGCGAGCTTGACCACGTGCTCGTCGCCGTGGCGGGCCGCGCGGGCGAAGACCTCCGCCGGCGTCGCGGGGGTCACTGTCGGTGGCGCGATGCCTTTGGCCGGGGCGTACACGGAGGTCATGGCCGCCGTCGCGGCCCAGGCCGCGGCGAGGCTCGGCGCCCACAGGCCCCGGTCCAGTGCCGGCAGGGTACGCAGCACGGCGGTCGGCGCGGTCACCGCGTGCACCAGCATGACCGGCGCGGCGTGCCCGAAGCGCAGGTAGTCGAGGCCGGCCCGGTGCACCAGCGTGGTGAGCCCGCGCTCCGCCTCGGCCGGGCTCCGCACGGGGCGCAGCGTCGCGAGTGCCGGCTCCCACCGGGGTACGGCCGGCAACTGCTCCAGCCGATCCCGGACCCCTCCGGTCTGATCCTCGATCCGGGGCAGCCCGGCCAGCGCGACCTCCACGTCGATGTCGTCGGTGCCCGGCCGGTCCGTCTCGTCGGCGAGTAACTGGTCGGTGCCGGGGATCGACTGCCAGCGGGCCGCCCAGTAGCCGAGGGCCTGACCCAACTCGGCGAGCCGTCGTGGGTTTTCGTCGTCTGCTTCGAGCGCGCGTACGGCGTGCCCGACCCGGATCACACCGTGCGTGGCGCCGGCGGCGATGCCTGGCAGCAGCCGGGGCCACCAGGTGCCGAGCACCGCACGCCACGGGTGTTCGCGCAGTTGCCGGTCGAAGTAGGCCAGCCAGTCACCGGCGCGCTTCGGATCGCCAAGCGCCGACCGCCAGTCGTCGATCGGGTGCAGCCCTCGGGGCAACTCGTCGAGTCGGCCGAGGTAGTCGTCGAGCCAACGGTGCACCCGGTGCGGGTGCCCGTGTCGGACCAACGCCTCGACGGCCATCGGCCCGTGATTGGACAGCCAGCCCTGAAATTCGGGGCCGGTGCGGTGCAGTCGCTCGTACGCCTCGTCGAGAACTCCGTCGCTCATTCGCCGATCGTCGGTGTTGAACCTCGCTTCAGGTCAAGAGGGCAGATCCGCGGCGTCGATCAGGCCGGTGATCCGTAGGTCGGCCGCGACGTCGGGCGGGCAGTCCACGGCCACCACAGCGGTGCCCAGCACCTCGGCGCCCCGTGCTGCGCAGATGTCGTAGAGGGCGTGTAGCTGTGCGCCGGTACGCACCCAGTCGTCCACCACCAGCACTCGGTCGTCGGGGCCGAGGTGTCGGTCCCGTACGGCGAGGTCCACCCGTCGGCCCCGGTAGTCCGGTGGGCTCTGCGCCCAGGTGAGTGGCCCGGCCGGCAGTCGCCCGTCGCCGGGCTTGTGGGCGGCCACGAAGCCGACCCCGAGGGCGGTGGCGGCCAACGGCCCGAGCAGCAGCCCGGTGACGGCCGGCGCGAGCACCACAGTGGGCCGGGCGGCCCGGTACGGCGCCACCAGGGCTGGCCCCAGCTCGGCCAGCACCGCCGGGTCGCGCCACCAACCGGAGATGTCGCTGACCAGGTGGCTGGTGTCCGGGCCGGGGTCGATCCACTGGAACAGGGCGGCCAGGCGTTCGGTCAGATCGGCGGGCATCCGCTCATCCTGCGGCACGGGCGGCGGGCGTGGCGGCACCCGGGCCACCCGGCCCACCCCGGGTCGGATGATCGGCTACACGTATCTGGGTAAATACGGGCATACCACCATGATCACGTTGACTTCGGAAGTGCTTCTCTCGTTACGGTCCGACCCGGTTTGTTCAGACGACGAAAGGACCGAGCCGGTGGCAGGCAAGCACTCCCGTACCCGCATCTTCTCCTCCCCGGCGGGCATCGTGGCCACCGCGGCGGTCGGCGTCGCCCTCGCCGTCGGAGGCACGGTGGGCGCCGTGCAACTGGTCTCCGGCTCCGACCAGTCGGGGCAGGTGGCTCTCGACCTCACCCCGACCACCGCCGCGAGCAGCCTCACCCCCAGCTCCCCGGCCGTCACCCCGAGCGTCAGCGCCTCGCCCAGCGTGACCGCCAGCCCGTCGGCGACCCGGTCGCAGCAGGCCGCCTCCCGGGGTAAGGAGCGCACCTCGTCGCCGAAGCCGAAGCCGAAGCCGACCGTCAAGAAGACCACGGCCGCGGCGAAGGTGCTGGAGAGCGGTTCGTGCGGCGCCTCGTTCTACTCCGACGGGCAGCTCACCGCCAACGGCGAGTCGTTCAACCCCAGTGCGCTGACCGCCGCGCACAAGACACTGCCGTTCAACACCAAGGTCCGGGTGACCAACCCGGCCAACGGCAAGTCGGTGACGGTGCGGATCAACGACCGCGGCCCGTTCATCGATGGCCGCTGCCTGGACCTCTCCCGGGCCGCCTTCGCCAGCATCGCCTCGGTCGACGTGGGCGCGCTCACCGTCCGCTACGAGGTCCTCGGCTGAGCGGGCCCGGCGACGCCGATTCGGCCGGCCGACTGGGCCGGCCGGACAGAACCTCCTCGGACGACGGGTCAGGTTCATTCACCGGTTCACGTGGATCAGGCAAACTGTCCCTCGTACCCACGCGACTCCTCCAGTCGGGCCGTCGCCCGCTGAGCCCCGGATCCCGCGCCGGCCTCGGCGCGGCCCTCGTTCTGCTCGCGATCGTGTCGGCGGTTGAGGCGGCGGACGGCCGGAAGGTGCACTACGTCGCGCTCCTGGCCGCCGCGCCGGTTCTCGCCGCCGCCCTGGCGTCCTGGCTGGTGGTCCTGGGGGTGGGCGTCGCGGCGATACTGATCGGCACTGGCTTCGCGCTGGTCGCGCCGAAGGTCTCGTTGGTCACCTCGGTCGACGTTGTCGCGGTCGCGCTCACCACCGGGATGGCCGTGGCGGTGGCGTGGGTTCGCCAGCGGCAGGCCGAGCGGATCGTGGAGCTGACCAAGCTCGCCTCGGTGGCCCAGCAGGCGGTGTTGCGCCCGCTCGGGCCGCAGGTCGGCACGCTCTCGGTCGCGGGACGCTACATCTCCTCCACCGCGACGGCCGAGATCGGCGGTGACCTGTACGAGGCGATCGACACGCCCTACGGCGTCCGCATGATCATCGGAGACGTGCGAGGCAAGGGCCTGGACGCGGTCCGGCTGGCCAGCATCGTCCTCGGTTCCTACCGGCACGTGGCGTACGAGCGGGCCGACCTGCGGGCCGTCGTCGCCGACCTGGACCGCGCGGTGGCCCGCAACGTCGGCGACGAGGACTTCGTCACGGCGGCACTGGTCGAGGAGCGCGGCGGCACCCTCACGATCGTCAACTGCGGGCATCCGCCACCGCTGCTGCTACGCCGGGGTGCGGTGATCCCGCTGGAACCGCCGGCCCCGGCGCCTCCGCTCGGTTTCATGCCGGTGGTCCGTCCCCGGGTCGAACGCCTCGAGCCCGGGGACCGGCTGCTGCTGTTCACCGACGGTCTCGGCGAGGCGCGGCGGGACGGCGAGTTCTTCCCGACCGCCGACCGGGCCTGGCGACTGCTCGGCCATGGCACGGTCGCCGACGGGCTGGCATCGCTGGAGACCGCCCTGGTCGAGTGGGTGCACGGTCGGCTCGACGACGACATCGCGCTGGTCCTGATGGAGTACGTGGGTGCCCGTACCGGCGCGGCCGTCGCCGTCCCGAGCTGGGAGGTCGGCGCCGCCGAAGGCTGAGTCGCCCGGCCGCGCCCGCAGGTGTGTAATGGCCGTCACTTGGGTGATCCGCTTGTCGCTGCCTACCCGCGAGTAATACAGTCGGGGTTACTGATCGGTAACACCTGTCCGGAAGCGGGGCCAGCGAGCATGACCCACTACAAGAGCAACCTGCGGGACCTTGAGTTCAACCTGTTCGAGGTCTTCGGGGCGGACCAGGCGTTCGGCCAGGAACCGTACTCCGAACTCGACGCCGACACCGCCCGCAGTTTCCTCTCCGAGCTTGATCGCCTCGCTCGCGAGGACCTGGCCGCCAGCTACACGGACAGCGACCGCAACCCGCCGGTGTTCGACCCGGCCACGCACACCGCGCCGCTCCCGGAGTCGTTCAAGAAGTCCTACCAGGCATTCATGGACTCCGAGTTCTGGCGCCTGGACCTGCCGCCGCACCTGGGCGGCACCAACGCGCCCCGCGCCCTCTGGTGGGCCCTCGCCGAGTTGGTGCTCGGCTCGAACGCCCCGATCTGGATGTACGCCTCCGGCCCGTCCTTCGCGCACGTCCTGGAGGTCGAGGGCAACGAGCAGCAGAAGCGGTGGGCCAAGCTCTTCATCGACAAGCAGTGGGGCTCCACCATGGTGCTCACCGAGCCGGACGCCGGCTCGGATGTCGGCGCCGGCCGCGCCCGTGCCATCCAGCAGCCGGACGGCTCCTGGCACATCGAGGGCGTAAAGCGCTTCATCACCTCGGGTGAGCACGACCTCAGCGACAACATCGTGCACTACGTGCTGGCCCGCCCGGTGGGCGTGGAGGGCGTGGGTGGCCCCGGCACCAAGGGCCTGTCGCTCTTCGTCGTGCCGAAGTTCCACTTCGACGAGACCACCGGCGAGCTGGGCGAGCGCAACGGCGTCTACACCACCAACGTCGAGCACAAGATGGGCCTGAAGGTCTCCAACACCTGCGAGCTGACCTTCGGCGAGCACGGCGTACCGGCCAAGGGCTGGCTGCTGGGCGACAAGCACGACGGCATCCGGCAGATGTTCATGATCATCGAGTACGCCCGGATGCTGGTCGGCACCAAGGCCATCGCCACCCTCTCCACCGGCTACCTCAACGCCCTGGAGTACGCGAAGAATCGGGTGCAGGGCGCCGACCTGGTCCAGCAGGCGGACAAGACCGCGCCGCGGGTCACCATCACCCACCACCCGGACGTGCGCCGCTCGCTGCTGCTGCAGAAGTCGTACGCCGAGGGCCTGCGTGCCCTGGTTCTCTACACCGCCACCTGGCAGGACAAGGTCGCCATCGCCGAGGCGGCCGGCGACGAGAAGGCCACCAAGCTGGCCAAGCGGGTCAACGACCTGCTGCTGCCGCTGGTCAAGGGCGTCGGTTCGGAGCGGGCGTACGAGATGCTCGGGCACGAGGCCCTGCAGACCTTCGGCGGCTCCGGCTTCCTCCAGGACTACCCGCTGGAGCAGTACGTCCGGGACGCCAAGATCGACACCCTGTACGAGGGCACCACCGCCATCCAGAGCCTGGACCTGATCTTCCGCAAGATCGTTCGGGACAACGGCAAGGCCCTCATGGCGGTCGCCGGCGAGATCCAGGAGTTCATCTCCTCCGAGGCGGGCAACGGCCAGCTCAAGGAGGAGCGGCAGGCGCTCGGCAAGGCGCTCGGCGAGGTGCAGAACATCCTCGGTGTGATGACCGGCTGGCTGGGCGAGGCGCAGGGCGGCGACACCCGCGCCCTCTACAAGGTCGGGCTGAGCAGCCGGCGGTTCCTGCTGGCGATCGGTGACCTGGTGGTCGGCTGGCTGCTGCAGCGGCAGGCCGAGGTGGCGCTGAAGGCGCTGACCGGCGAGGTCTCCGCCAGCGACAAGGCGTTCTACACCGGCAAGGTGGCCGCCGCCCGTTTCTTCGCCCGTGAGGTGCTGCCCCGTATCGGTGCCGACCGGCGGATCATCGAGGATGCCGACCTCGACATCATGGACCTCCCGGAGGAGGCCTTCTAAGCAGGCCACGGCACATTTGACGGTTCCGGGTCGCACCACCCGGCACCGCAACGGCCGGTGGGGCTTCTGCCCCGCCGGCCGTCGCCGTCTCCGCCCGGCGGCGACACGTATTGGCCGCGCCCGGTCGGGTATGCCGCTGGCGTGGCGGGTAACCGTCGCGTGACCTCGAAAGGGAACGCCCAGAGCCACCGCACGGGGGAGTGCAGCGCACATGGGTGTAGGAAGCGGCATTTTTCTCATCGCGATCGGCGCGATCCTGACCTTCGCGCTGAGAGCCAACGTCTGGTGGATCGACGTACGCGCGGTCGGCTGGGTGTTCATCCTGGCCGGGCTGGCCGTACTACTGACCACGGTCTGGTTCTGGCAGGACCGGCGCAAGCGGGCTCGGACCCTCATCGTGGAGGAGAACCGGCTGTCTCATCCGACGGCGATGATGCCGCCACCGCCGGACCCGCCCCCGCCAACCGCGCCGCCGTCCTGATCCCCGTCCAACGCGTACCCCTGAGCCACCCGCCGGATCGGCGGGTGGCTCAGTCTCGTGCGGTGTGCCGAGCCGTGAGCGGCGCTCCCGCCCTGCTCAATTCCATCCAGCTGGGCGGGCAGCGGTGCACCGCCAGCTCGGCGGTGCGCAAACCCTCGTCCAATCCCTGGGGATCGAGGAGCGCGGAGAGCAGCGAGATGCCCGGATTGTGGGCAATGAGCAACGCAGTGCGGGCCGCCGGGTCCACCGTGCGGACCAGCGACAACAACTCCTCAGGGTGCGCGTCGTACGCACCCGGCTCATAACGGACGGTCGGGCGAGGACCGGTCGGGCCACCCTCCGGCGGTGAACCGGTCATCCCCATCGCCACCCCGTGCCAGGTCTGCCGGGTGCGTCGGGCCGTCGAGCAGATCACCACGTCGGGCAGCAGCCCCTGGTGCGCCAACCAGGCCCCAGCCGCAGCCGCGTCGGCGTTCCCGCGTGCGCTCAGCGGCCGCTCAGCGTCGTCCGCCGCGTCGCTGCCCTGCTCGGCCTTCGCGTGCCGCAGCAACACCAGTGTCCGTGTGTCGGGGTCGACGTCCGTCATGCCCTCAGCTTGCCCGATTGGCGATCTCCGTGCCTGGGTAAGTCGATGGATGCCGCACCCCTACCGACGGCCGCGGCGCGACGTACGCCAGGTTAGAGCCGAGGAGCGAGACATGGGCATTGGTGGCAGCATCTTCTTGATCGCATTAGGCGCGATCTTCGCGTTCGCAGTGGAGGCCGACCTGGGCTGGCTGGATCTGGCCGTGGTCGGCTGGGTGCTGATGCTCGCCGGCGTCGCCGGCCTGCTCGCCACCCTCTACTTCTGGAACAGCCGCCGCCGCCCTGCGGTGGCTGCGCCGGTACGCGAGGAGCGCGTGGTGGCTGACCGGGTCGTGCCGGTCCAGGACAACCAGGTCGTGCAGGAGTACCGCGAGGTTCGTCGGCCGGGCCGACCGGTCTGATCCTCGCCCACACACTCCGGGGTCCCGCAGCGTCGCGGGGCCCCGGCTCGCGTTTCGGCCCAACTCGTCTGTGTGTGCGCTCGGCTCGGTCTGTTGCGGTGATCGGCCGGAGATCGTGCTCGATCCAGGAAATAGGGCTTTCGAGGTGCGAGCGAGGCCACTACATCCTTGATCGAGCACGATCATGGCGGCTGCCGCCGTGGCGTTTCTCGCCGCTCGGCGCTGCGCTGACCAGGCCGTCGGGTCGGTTGGGTCAGGCGAACAGCGCGAAGTAGATCGCGATGTGGTGACAGAGCGCCGCCAGCAGCGTGCAGGCGTGGAAGAACTCGTGGTGGCCGAAGACGGTCGGCCACGGGTTGGGTCGGCGCAACGCGTAGAAGATCGCGCCGACGCTGTAGATCGCGCCGCCGACGATCAGCAGCACCAGCGCGGCGACGCCGCCCCCGTGCAGGATCTCCGGCAGCATGGCCACCGCCACCCAGCCCAGCGCCAGGTAGAGCGGCGCGGACACCCAGCGCGGCGCGTGCGGCCAGATCACCTTGACCGCTACGCCGGCCAGTGCGCCGCCCCAGACCAGGGCCAGCATCACGGTGGCCGGCCGGGGCGCGAGCAGCATCGCGCAGAGCGGTGTGTACGTGCCGGCGATGAACAGGAAGATCATCGAGTGGTCCATCCGGCGCATCACCTGGTAGCCGCGCTCTGACCACACCCGACGGTGGTACAGCGCGCTCGTGCCGAAGAGCCCGCAGACCGTCAGGCTGTAGATGAGGCAGCTCACCAGGGGTGCCCACCCCGGCCGGGTGGCGGCGATCGAGCAGAGCACGATGCCGCAGACCACGGCGACGAAGAAGGCGTACGTGTGTAGCCAGCCGCGCATCCGGGGCTTACCGATGTCGACCGGCTTCAGGCGAAGCGGGGCGGAGGTGGTCACCCACTCAGGTTACGGCACCGTAGGTTACTTGTAAGTAGTGGCGTTGGTGACACCCGGCACCGTCAGCGTGAACACCGGATCGACTCGGCATCGGCGAGGATGAGCGGATGCGGATCCGACCCGTCGGGGCGCACGCCCTGCTGCTCGACTGCACCGCCCCCGCCGACACCCCCGAAGCCGTGGCCGACATCCCGGAGGCCGCGTTTGTCGAAGCGTGGCGGGCCGAGCTGTGGCGGCGTCGGGAGCGGGGTGACCTGATCGCCGTGGAGATCGTGCCGGCGGCCCGGACCGTGCTGCTCGACGGCCTGCCCGACCCGACCGCCACGGCCGAGCAGCTGACCCGATGGACGTCCGCCGTCACCGCCGCGATCACCCGCCCCAACCAGGCCGACGCCAAAGCCCACGCCCCCGCCGAAGCCCACGCCCAAGACCACAACGCCACAGCCGAAGACGGGTCCGGCGACGCGGCGGACGTCGTCGTACCGGTCACCTTCGACGGGCCGGACCTGCCGGCGGTGGCGGAGCACTGGGGCGTGGACGTGCCGGCAGTGCGGCACCGGTTGACCAGCACCCGGTTCCGGGTCGCCTTCTGCGGCTTCGCCCCCGGATTCCCCTACCTGACCGGGCTGCCCGCCGAGTTGGCGCTGCCCCGGCTGGCCACGCCCCGTCCCCGGGTGCCGGCCGGCTCGGTCGCGTTGGCCGGCCCGTACGCCGGCATCTACCCGGGCGCTTCCCCGGGCGGCTGGTTGCTGGTCGGTCGGACCGACCTGCTGCTGTTCGACGTGGCCGCCGACCCGCCGGCCCGACTCGGTCCGGGCACCAGGGTCCGGATGGTGGTGGCGTGACCCACCCGGCCACCATCGAGGTGCTCCGCGCCGGTGCGCTCACCACAGTGCAGGACCTGGGCCGGCCCGGTTGGGCGCACCTGGGGGTACCCCGGTCCGGCGCCCTCGACCCGGGTGCCCTGCGGTTGGCCAACCGACTGGTCGGCAACCCGGAGCACGCGGCCGGCCTGGAGATCACCCTGACCGGCTGCACCCTGCGGTTGACCCGGGCCGCCACGGTGGCGGTCACCGGCGCCGAGGTCCCCGTCCAGGCGGGTGCCCGGCCCGGTGACACCGGACGCCCGCTCACCGTGCCGGCCGGGACGGTGCTGCGGATCGGTCCCGCCCGACGGGGCGTACGGAGTTGGCTGGCGGTGGCGGGCGGCATCGACGTGTCACCGGTGCTCGGTAGCCGGGCCACCGACACCCTCTCCGGGCTCGGCCCGCCCCGGCTGCGGGACGGTGACCTGTTGCCGCTCGGCGATCCGGTCGGCACCCCCGCACCGGTTGACCTGACCGTGTGCCCCACGCCGCCTGAAGAGCTGCACCTGACGCTGGGCCCCGGTCCTCGCGAGGACTGGTTCACGCCGACCGCGTTCGACCGGCTCTTCGGCAGCGCGTACACCATCAGCCCGGTGAGCAACCGGGTCGGCGCGCGGCTCGCCGGCGCGGCGCTGCCCCGCGCGGTGGCCGGCGAACTCCCCAGCGAGGGCATCGTGCTCGGCGCGGTGCAGGTGCCGGCGGACGGACAACCGCTGATCTTCCTCGCGGACCATCCGACCACCGGTGGATACCCCGTCATCGGGGTGGTCACCGACGTGACCCCGCTCGCGCAGGCCCGGCCAGGTACTACCGTCAGATTCCATGGACCTGAACGCTGACCTGGGCGAGGGATTCGGCATCTGGCGACTCGGCGATGACGAGGCGCTGCTGAGCCTCGTAACCTCCGCCAACGTCGCCTGCGGCTTCCACGGCGGCGACCCGTCCACCATGCGCCGGGTCTGCGAGGGCGCCGCGCGCCGCGGGGTCGCGGTGGGCGCGCAGGTCGGCTACCGGGACCTGGCCGGCTTCGGCCGGCGGCACATCGCGTACGACTTCGCCGAGCTACGCGACGAGGTGACCTACCAGTTGGGGGCGCTGGACGCGTTCTGCCGGTTGTTCCGCACCCGGGTCCGCTACCTCAAGCCGCACGGCGCGCTCTATCACGCGGCCAGCACCGACGAGTCCCAGGCGGCGGCGGTGGTCGCTGCCGTCAGCGGTTACGACCCGGAACTGCCCGTACTCTGCCTTCCCGGCTCGACGCTCGCCCAACTCGCAGTGGGTGCGGGCCTGCCGGTGGTTGCCGAGGCGTTCGCCGACCGCGCCTACCTGCCCAACGGGGCGCTGGTGCCGCGCGGCACCCCCGGTGCGGTGATCACCGACCCCGAACAGGTCGCCGAACGGGCCGCGCGGATGGCCACCGAACGCAGCGTGGTGGCGGTCGACGGCACCATCATCCCCTGCTCGGTCGACTCGATCTGCGTGCACGGCGACACCCCGGGCGCGGTCTCCGCCGCCGAACTCGTCCGCGCCACCCTGATCGACGCCGACATCACCCTGGCCCCCTTCGCCTGACCGGAGGGGCCCAGTGGGCCCCTCCGACCGCGTCAGGCGTCCAGGCCCCGAAGCACCAGCGGCAGCCGGGTCACGGCGCCGTCGACCACCCGGACCGGTACGCCCCAGTCCTGCCGGGTCAGGTGGCACGCCGCGTGCTCGACGTCCGCGTCACAGGTCGCCGCCTGCGCGGTCACCTGAAGCACTCCCGCGGTGACCTCGCCGTTGAGCACCAGCCGGCGGGACAGTTCGGTGCCCGTGCCGGCACCGTCCACCAGCAATTCCGGCGGGGACGCTGAGACCACCAGCCGGGTCGACGGCCCGTACGTCTCGTCCAGCTTCTGCCCCGGCGCCGGGGTGAAGACGATGTCCAGGGTGACCTCGCCGGCGGCGACGTCGGTCGGCTTACGTTCGGTGCGGTGCCGCGGCCCGTCCACCGTGCTGGCACCCGCCGCCGACAGGGCACCGGGGGCGAGCCGGGTCAACCGGTGCGCGGCGGACTCCACCACCAGCACCTCACCGGACGGGGTGAGCACCAGGTCGCTCGGCTCCGCCAACCCGTCGGCGACGGTGGAGACCTGGTTGCTGGCCGGGTCGAAGCGGCGCACCGCGCCGTTGTACGTGTCCGCGATCAGCACCGAGCCGTCCGGCAGCGCGCACACGCCCAGCGGGTGCTGGAGCAGCGCCGACTCCGCCGGACCGTCCACGTGCCCGAAGTCGAACAGGCCCTGCCCGACGGCGGTGCCCAGCACACCGTTCTCGACGTACCGGATCGAGCTGGTCTCGCTGTCGGCCACCCAGAGCCGGGTGCCGTCGGCGGAGGTGGAGAGCCCCGACGGCTGGGCCATCCACGCCTCGGCCAGCGGACCGTCGCGCAACGCCTCCACCGTGGTGCCGGCGTACATGCCGGCGGTCCGCTTGATCGGGTCGAACCACCAGAGCTGGTGGATGCCGGCCATCGCGATGATCAGCTTGTCGTCGTACCAGGCCAGGTCCCACGGGGAGGAGAGGTCGACGGCAAACGCGTCGTGGGCGTGGTCGTCGACCTCGGCGCGCCACTGCCGCCCACTGCCCGCCACGGTGACCACCTCGCCGGACTCCAGCCGTACGCCGCGCAGCAGGTGGTTGACCGTGTCGGCCACCACCAGGTCGTAACCGGCCACCTCGGCGACGTGCGTGGGCAGCAGACACACCCCCTGCGGCTCGGAGAACGTCGCCGCGGCGGCCGGCCCGTCCGCCCGGCCGCGCTCGCCCGAGCCGATCCGACGCACCGGCGTCTCACCGTCCGGGTCGATCTCGACCAGGGAGTGCCGGGCCGAATCCGAGACCAGCAGGTTGCCGTTCGGCAGCAGCGCCGCCTTACCCGGGAAGCGCAGCGCGGTCTCCGGTGCCGGCGGTGGGACGTACGGGCCGTTCCCCCGGTGCAGGGTGCCCTTGGCCTCGTGGGTGGCGATCAACTCGTCGATCAGCCGGGCCAGCCCCTCGGCGTGCCCCTCGCCGGCCATGGTGGCCACCACGTAACCCTCGGGGTCGATCACCGAAAGGGTCGGCCAGGCCCGGGCCGCGTACTGCTGCCACATGTCCAGCTCAGGATCGTCGAGTACGGGGTGGTGCACCCCGTACCGCTCCACCGCGGCGGCGAGCGCGTCGGCGTCCTTCTCGTGCTCGAACTTCGGCGAGTGCACGCCGATCACGACGAGCACGTCGCCGTACTTCTCCTCCAGCGGGCGCAGCTCATCGAGCACGTGCAGGCAGTTGATACAGCAGAACGTCCAAAAATCCGCAATCACGATCTTGCCGCGAAGGTCGGCGAGCTTGAGGTCGCGTCCACCGGTGTTCAGCCAGCCCCGACCGCGCAGTTCGGGAGCCCGTACTCGTGCGCTCATGCACCCATCGTGCCTGACCATCGGCCCGCGTCCGGCCGGAGGGGGCGAGATTCGGTACCACCTGCGGGTACGACGACGGCGGGGTCACGGTTGCCCGTGACCCCGCCGTCGGTGCAGCTACTTCGCGGCCGGCTTCAGGCAGAGCACCCGGTTGGCGCCCTCACCCGGCAGCACCACGTGGGGCTGCGTCGTGTCGGTGCACTTCTCCTTGGCGTCCACCTTCGAGACGATCGTGAACGCGCCCGCCTCGCCGCAGTCCGCCGCAGAGGCGCCGCCCTGCCCGGACTGCTTCACGCAGGTGCCGACCGCCGGGTCGAAGGTTGGCGCGTCGTTCCCGCCGACCTTGCCGAGCAGCAGCAGCAGGCCGAGCGGCACCGCCAGGATGAGCATCGCGGCGATCAGCACCGCGGCCAGCACCCGGCCGTTGCGTACCTTCGGCGTCGGTGGCTCCACCTTCGGCTCGTCGGCGGCGTCCGGCTTGAACGCGTCGAACCGGCCGTGGTCCGACTGGCCGGTCTCCTGGCCCCAGGACGGCGCGGGCTGCGGCGGTGGCGGGAACGACGGCGGGAAGCCGCCGCCCGGCACCGGTTCGGTCGCCGGGCCACCGAAGCCCGGCGCACCGGAGCCCGGGCCACCGAAGTTCGGCGCACCGAAGGTCGCCGCTCCGTTCGCGGTGCCGGCGGCAGGCGACCCGGGGCCGCCGAACTGGTCCGCCGGCGGTTCGCCACCGGAGTGCGGGCGGGTGCCGTTCACCGGCCTGTTGTTGCCCGGAGTGTCGACGAAGGACGGCACACCGGGCGGGAACGCCGGCGGCGCCGACGGGGCCTCGTTGAACGCGTTCGGTGCGGGCTGCCGGTCGTCGAAGCGCGGATCGGCCGGGGACTCGTCGCCCCAGCCGGGCCCAGCCTGCCGCTGCCCCTCGTGCTGCCAGTCGGGCGCGGACTGCTGCCGCTGCGCCTCGTTCTGCCAGTCGGGAGCGATCTGCCGCTGCCCCTCGTGCTGCCAGTCGGGCGTGGCCTGCCGTGGCGCGTCGTTCTGCCACTCCGGAGCACCCTGGCGGTCGGCGCCCGGGTCGCCCTGGAACGCCTCCGGCTCCGGCTCGGCCTCCGGCTCCGATCGTGCCGGACGGCCGTACACCCGGGGTTGCGGGGTGGCCGTGCCGGTCGGTCGGATGGCCTGGTCGGTAGGGGGCATCACCCGGCTGGCCAGCGGCACCGAAGCGCTCGCCGTGGCCCGGGCCGCTGCGCCGGCTGCCGACTCGGCGTCCGACACCGGTACGACCGCGCGGCCCGCTCCGGACTCCGGAGAGGTACGCGGGGCGGGCACCACAGCGCCGCTCGCGGAGACGTCCTCGGGGCGGCCACCGTACTGCGCGGCGGCGTCCGGGGTCTCCCGCTCGGCGTAGGCGGGCTGCTCGGGGATCGGAGCGAACTGGGCCTGGGGCGCGTAGTCGGACGGCGGGACGGCAGCCAGGCTGGCACCCGGGACGCGCTGCTCCTGCGGGGGCAGCGGCACCGCGTTCGCCGGCGAGATGCCCGGCGCGGGCCCGGGCTGGTAGGCCGGTGCCTCGTCGCCTCGGTCCGCCTCCCAACCGCCGCGGGACTGGGCGGAAGCTTCGGCCTCCGCGCGACCCCACACCTCCCCGGGGGCCCACGGCTCGACCTCGGGCACGCCGCCGGAGTTGCTCTGGGCGGCGTTGTCCGGGCCGGCGGCCCAGTTGGGCGCGCCGCCGCTGGTGGGCACGCTGGCGCTGGCCCGGGCGGGGAGGTTGCTCGGCTCCGCCGGGGTCCACCCAGCCTGCTCCGGCCGCTCGGTCGGCTGCTCCGGTTGGGAGAGCACCCAGTCGGGCTGCTGCGGACGGCTCTCGGCCTCGCCCCAGGCGGCCGGCTGCGCGGGCTGGTCCTGCCGCGCGTCGCTGCCGTCGTTCCACGCTGCGGGCTGCGCCTGCTGCTGCGCGGCCCACCCGCCGGAGTTGGCCGGATCGTCCTGAGCGGGCCAGGTCGTCGTCGGGGCTGGGACCTGGGCGGCGCCACGGACCGGGTTCGGCTGGGCGGCCTGACCCCAGCCGGGGGCGGGCTGCTCGGTCGCTTCGGCGGGCTGGCCCCAGGTCGGTGGTGACTGCTCCGCCGGCGTCCACACCGGCTGGTCGTCACGGGCGGCGCCGGCGGCGGGCCAGCCGCCGTTGCCAGCGGCCTGGTCCTGCTGGGCACCGCCGGACCAGCCGGCGGCCTGCGGCGCATCGGATTGCGGAGATTCGGTCGCTCGCCAGTCAGCTGCGGGCGGGCTGGCCTGCGCCGCGCCGCCCCAGCCGCTGGCCGGGTCCTCCTGGGCGGGCCAGGCGGCGGTGGCCGGGGGAACCTGCGCGGCGCCCCGTGCGGCTGGCTGGGCCTGCACCCAGTCCGGCTGCTCTGCGGGGGCGTTCGGGGTCCAGGTCGGTGCAGGTGTGCTCTGCTCGGCGGGCGTCCAGCCCTGCTGCTGCGCGGCCCAGGGGTCGGGCTGTGCCGGAGCCGGTGCGCCGTCGTTGCCGGGCCACGTGCCGGGCTGCTGCTGCGGCGGCTCGCTCGCGCCACCGCCGGCGGCCCAGGCGGGCTGCGCCGGGTCGTTGGGCTGCGCAGCGGCGGCGGCACCCCAGGCGGGGGCCGGCGGCTGCTCGGGCTGGGTCGCCCATGCCGGCGCCGACGGGTTGGGCCGCGTCGGGGGCGGGGGTGCCCAGCCCAGGTCGGGGCCGGCGGCGTTCTGGCCGTTGTCCGGCTGCGCCGGGCGGTCGCCGTACGGCGCCGGTCCGCCGGCGCCCGGTGACACCTCGTCCGGCTCCTGGCCGGGTCGGTGCGGGCCCTCGGACGTCATGGGTGCGCCTCCTCCATCACATGTCGGCTCGCCGGTGCCGATCGGTCTCCTCGGCGTGGCTGCCGGCGTCACCGGCGTACCGCTGTGCCGGCTCCCCGCACGGTATCGGGTGGTTGCACGACACGTCCAAGGAGCACTGGTCGTCACTCACCGTGGCCGGTTGATGTCGAGCAGTTTCTGTCGGCTCGGCCTCTGCCGGGTCGGCGGGCGGCGACCGAAGCCCACCGTACCGGGCGCTGCGGCAGGGCGGAATCCCGGTGGTGGTGGTTGGGAAACGCCGATGGCCCACCCGGTGGGCCGGGTGGGCCATCGATCTGGAGGAGGGTGAGGAATGTCGTGGAGCGTCAGCTCATGTGACGCTGGGCGATGACGAGGATCTCCTCGCGAACCGCCGGCGAGTTCGCCGAGCGCAGCGCGTGCTCGATGGCACGGGCGCGGCGGGTCGCGTCGCGGTGGTTGCGGATTCGCTCGATCATGCTCATTGGTGGGTCCCCCTAGCTATTCGGTTGTCAGCCCCTGATGCATCTATTCAACAGCAGAAGCCGGCAAACTTCCATCGATTATTAGGTGAGCTGAGACACCTGCCTAACAATCAAAGGTCAACAAGCCATCTGGCCGACGGTTCCGTCGCCCAACGGACACGGCCGGTGTGCCGGGCGTTAACCCGTGGCACACCGGCCGTGGCTGGCGTTCGAGACGATCAGGTCCAGGCGAGCAGCGCCGCCTCCGGATCCGTGAGGAAGTCGCCGACGTCCCGCAGGAACTTCGAGCCCAGCTCACCGTCGACGATCCGGTGGTCGAAGCTCAGCCCCAGCGTGGTGACCTGGCGAACCTTGACCTTGCCCTTATGCACCCAGGGCATCTCCCGCACCGCGCCGAAGGCCAGGATCGCGGACTCACCCGGCGGCAGGATCGGTGTGCCGGTGTCCACCCCGAACACGCCCACGTTGGTGATGGTCAGGGTGCCGCCGGACATGGCCGCCGGCGAGGTGCGGCCGGACTTCGCCGTCTGCACCAGGTCGGTCAGCGCGTCCGCCAACTCCCGCAGCGAGAGTCGGCCGGCGTCCTTGACGTTGGGCACGATCAGACCGCGCTCGGTGGCCGCCGCGATGCCAAGGTTGACGTACTCCTTGACCACGATCTCGTCGCCCGCCCAGGTCGAGTTGACCATCGGGTGCCGTTGCACCGCCAGCAGCACCGCCTTCGCCACCAGCAGCAGCGGCGAGACCCGTACGTCGCGCCACTCCCGCCGGCCGCGCAGCCGGTCCAGGGCCTTCATCGCCCGGGTCACGTCCACGGTCAGGAACTCCGTCACGTGCGGGGCGGTGAACGCCGAGCGGGACATGTTCTCGGCGGTCAGCTTGCGGACGCCCTTGACCGGGATCCGCTGCTCCCGGTCCGCGCCGAAGCTGGGCGCGGTCGTCGCCGCGATCGGCTCGGCAACCACCACGCTCGCACCGCTCGCCGCCTGCTGCACGTCCTCCCGGGTGATCGAGCCAAGCGGCCCCGACCCGGTCAACGTGCCAAGGTCGACCCCGAGATCCTTGGCGAGCTTGCGCACCGGCGGCTTGGCCAGCACACCGCCGGTGGTCGTCGCGGCCCGCCCGTTCTGGGCCGGCGCCGCCACCGGCGTGGCCACCGGTGGTGGAGTCGGCGCGACCGGTGCGGGAGCCGCCACGGCCTGTGCCGGGACCGCGCCCTTGCGAGGGCGGCGCTTCGCGGCGGTGGTACGCGGGCCGTAGCCGACCAGCACCGCCGTCCGCCCGCCCGGGGCCGCACCGCCGATCAGGCCGGGCTCGATCATGCCCTCGGCCGGTGCCACCTCCACCGCCGCCAGCGAGGCCGCCGACGGGGTGGGCAGGTCACCGCTGGGCGTGGCAGTGGTCGACAGCGCCTCCAGCGGCCCGGCACCCGGGTCGGTGTCGATCGCGATGATCGGCGTACCGACCTCGACCGTGGTGCCCTCCGGGTGGTGGATCGCCTGGACCTGGCCGGCCCACTTCGCCGGGATCTCCACGGCCGCCTTAGCCGTCTCCACCTCGACGATCGGCTGGTTCAGCTCGATGGTGTCGCCGACCTTGACCAGCCAGGCCAGGATCTCGCCCTCGGTCAGCCCCTCGCCCAGGTCGGGCAGGTTGAACGTCTTGATCCGGGACATGTCGCTCACCAGCCGAAGGTGCGGTCGACGGCGTCGAGCACCCGGTCGAGATCGGGCAGGTACTCCTCCTCCACCCGGGCGGCCGGGTAGGGGGTGTCGAAGCCGGTCACCCGCAGCACTGGCGACTCCAGGGAGTAGAAGCACTCCTCGGTGATCCGGGCGGCCAACTCGGCGCCGAGGCCGATGTTGGACGGCGCCTCGTGCACCACGACCACACGGCCGGTGCGCTTCACCGACTCGTACGCCGCGGTCAGGTCCAGCGGCGAGAGCGAGCGCAGGTCGATGACCTCCAGCTCCCTGCCGTCCTCGGCGGCGGCGGTCGCCGCATCCAGGCAGGTCCGCACCATCGGGCCGTAGGCCAGCACGGTGACGTCGGTGCCGGGCCGCACGACCCGGGCCGAGTGCAGGGGGTACGCGTCGGACAGCGGCGCGTCCAGGTCGACCTGGCCCTTCTCCCAGTAGCGCCGCTTTGGCTCCAGGAAGACGATCGGGTCGTCCGAGGCGATGGCCTGCTGGATCATCACGTACGCGTCCTGCGGGTTGGAGCAGGTCACCACCTTCAGACCGGCGGTGTGCGCGAAGTACGCCTCCGGCGACTCGGAGTGGTGCTCGACAGCGCCGATGCCGCCGCCGAACGGGATCCGGATCACCATGGGGATGCTGAGCCTGCCGCCCGAGCGGTAGTGCATCTTCGCCACCTGCGACACGATCTGGTCGTACGCGGGGTAGACGAAGCCGTCGAACTGGATCTCACAGACCGGCCGGTAGCCGCGGATGGCCAGACCGACAGCGGTGCCGATGATGCCGGACTCGGCCAACGGGGTGTCGATCACCCGCTGGTCGCCGAAGTCCTTCTGGAGACCGTCGGTGATCCGGAAGACGCCGCCGAGCTTGCCGACGTCCTCGCCCATGATGACGACCTTGGGGTCGTTCTCCAGGGCGCGGCGCAGACCGGTGTTGAGGGCCTTGCCGATGGTGAGCGTCTCCGTGGCCATCAGTGGGCGCTCCCCTCGAACGATTCCATGTAGCGGCTGAACTTCGCGCGCTGCTCGTCGAGCAGCGGAGACCCGTTGGGGTAGACGTGGTCGAACATCGTCACCGGCTCCGGGTTCGGCATCTCGAGCACCCGCTCGCGCAGGTGCACCGACTCGCGGCGGGCCTGCTCGTCGACCTCGGCGAAGAAGCCCGCGTCGGCGATCTGCTGCTTCTCCAGGAAGGCCTTGACCCGGGTGATCGGGTCCTTGGCCTGCCACGCCTCGACCTCGCTGGCGATGCGGTAGCGGGTCGGGTCGTCGGAGGTGGTGTGCGCGCCCATCCGGTAGGTGTACGCCTCGATCAGGCTCGGGCCCTGCCCGAGGCGGGCGTTGTCCAGTGCGGTGCGGGTGACCGCGTACGTGGCGAGCACATCATTGCCGTCCACCCGTACGCCGGGGAAGCCGAAGCCGGCGGCCCGCTGGTAGAGCGGGACACGGGTCTGGCGCTCCAGCGGCTCGGAGATCGCGTACTGGTTGTTCTGGCAGAAGAAGACCAGCGGCGCGTTGAAGACGCTGGCCCAGACGAACGCCTCGTTCACGTCGCCCTGGCTGGTGGCGCCGTCGCCGAAGTAGGCGATCGCCGCCTCGCCGTCGTCGGTGCCGGTCTTGCCGTCGATGGTGATCCCCATCGCGTAGCCGGTCGCGTGCAGGGTCTGCGCCCCGATGACGATGGTGTACATGTTGAACTTGAACTCGTTCGGGTCCCAGCCGCCCTGGTCGACGCCGCGGAACAGGCCGAGCGGCATGATCGGGTCGATGCCCCGGCAGTAGAGGACGCCGTGCTCCCGGTAGGTCGGGAAGGCCATGTCCTGGGTACGCAGCGCCCGCCCGGAGCCGACCTGGGCGGCTTCCTGGCCGAGCAGGCTGGCCCACAGGCCCAGCTCGCCCTGACGCTGGAGAGCGGTCGCCTCGGCGTCCAGCTTCCGGACCAGCACCAGGTCGCGGTAGAGACCGCGGTATTCCTCGTCGGTGAAGTCGACGCGGTACTCGGTGCCGTCCGGCCCGGTGGCGCTGTCGATCCGCTCGCCTTCGGGGGTGAGCAGCTGCACCAGCGCGGGGTCGCCGGCCGCGCCCTTCTTGGAGCGGGATGCAGCCCGCCTGCTGCGGGTGGTGCCCCCGGGGTCGCCCTTTGCCATCGGTCTCTCCCTGTCGTGTCTGCGTCGGCACCGGGGGGTCACCCGGCCGCGCAACTCGTGCGCCTGCCCGGCTGCTGCCGGACCGGTTCCTGGCGGCCGCGCCTAGCCCCGGTGGGGGTTGCCGCACGGCGTGATCAGGGTTCTGGCCGAACCCGGATCGGGAGCGCCGGCGCTCAACCGCGCCTGCCGCGAGGGTGCGCGGAGGTCACGGCTGCGTTGCCGTCGTGCTCCATATTCGCAGAGCAGGTGAGCGCGCCCACAGTACGCCTGCCCCCGCAATCCGACCGCCCATGCTTTGACGCCGTTTGTCGCCATCATGCCGGCCCGCGTTGCCCATGCGATGCGGCACGATTCGTCACCGTTCGGGCAGCACAGCGTGTCGACACGCGGTGGAGGTTGGCGTACCCAGGGTGACTGCGCGAGGCTGATTCCCGCAGGAACGCCGCCTATCGGGTTGTTTGTCGGGTTTCGCCCCTTGGTGGCGTCCATTCATGTCCTCCAACGGCCGACGACTAGGGGTGTGCGGTGTACGAGCCAGGTGGCGGTCCCGGCACACCAGCGCTTGGTCGGCACCGGTCGGCTGGCGGCTACCCCCGGGTGGTCGGTGTCCACCGGGCCCCCGGCGCCGGTGGCCCCTCCCGCGGTTATCTACTCACGGTCGCGCTGCTGGCCGGCACGGCGTCGATGCCCATCCTCGCCGCGATCAGCGCGGGCTCGGCCACCCCGGGCAGCACCGCCCTGCCGGACAGCAGCACCCCGTTCATGCCGACCCCATCCGTCGGGCCGGTGGTGATCCCAATGCCGATGACCAGCCAACCACCGCTTCCCCCGCTCGGCACACCCAGCGTCGGCCCGACCAGCGGCTGGCTGCCGGCCGCCCCGTCGCGTCCACGGGAAGGGGCCGCCGCCGACCCCGGGCCCGCCCGGTGGACGATCGCCCCGCCGGTGGCACCGAAACCCACACGGAGCACCTCGCCGCCGGTACCCCCGCCCGTCGCTCCGCCACCGCCTACCGATCCCGACCCGACCGACCCGACCGATCCGCCGGACCCGACCGATCCGCCGGACCCGACCGATCCGCCGGACCCGGACCCGACCGACCCGGACCCGACCGACCCGGACCCGACCGGCTCGGCCGATCCCGATCCCGATCCGACCCTGACGGTGGACCCGACGCCCACACCGGACCCGACGCTGGGGCCGACACCCACTCCGACCGACGACGCGACCGCGACCGCCGTGCCGACCAGCACCCGGTCCGTCCCGGCCCCCACACCCACGCCGTCCCCTTCACCGACCCGTCGGCCCGGCCCGGCGATCCCGTCGCCGTCGGCCGTCGCCTCGACGCCTGGCGTCAGGCCCGCGCCGCTGGCCGGACCGACGTATCCTGCGGGTTGGCCGGCGGTACGGTGACGATCAGGCGCGGCCCATCCGGCGGCGTTCGGCGGTAGGCGCGTACCGGAGGGGGTGGCGTGGGCGGCGGTGCGGAACCCCGCCCGGTGACCACCCGGCCCGGCCCGGGGTTGCGGATCGCCCGGCTGGTCACCGAGGTGACCGCCCCGGCGGTGCTCGTCTCGTTGCTGATCATCACGGTGAGCTGGCACAGCGCCAGCCGTCCCGGTCAGGGCCTCGTCTGGGGTCTGCTCGCCACTCTCTTCGTCACCGGCATTCCGTTCGCCTACATCGTCGGCGGGGTACGCCGTGGCCGGCTCACCGACCACCACGTCGGCCGCCGGGAGCAGCGCCGGGCGCCGCTGCTGGTCGGCCTCGGTTCGGTGGCGGCGGGGCTCGCCCTGCTCGCCGTGCTCGGCGCGCCCCGTCCGGTGCTGGCACTGGCGGTGTCCGGCCTCGTCGGCCTCGTCGTGGCCGTGTCGGTCAGCCACTGGTGGAAGATGTCGATCCACTCGGCGGTGGCCGCCGGCACGCTGGTCATCCTGATGCTGACCTTCGGGACGCGGCTGGTCGTCGCCGTACCGCTGCTGGCGGTGGTCGGCTGGTCCCGGGTACGGCTGCGGGACCACACGGTGGCGCAGGTACTGACCGGAGGTGCGCTCGGCGCCCTGATCGCCGCGGTGATCTTCGGCCCGCTGCGCTAGCCCGGCCCAGGGCGGGCGGTGTGCCGCTCGGCCCTCTGGCGGGCAATGCCAGCCCGGCCCAGGGCGGGCGGCGCGTGGCCGCCCACCCCTCGGACGCCGTCAGGCGCCGTCGTCGGCGAGGCGGTGGCGGTTCGCCTCGATCCACGCGTCCAACGCGGCGGGGTCGTCCGGGTCCACCCCGTCGGCCATCAACTGCGCCACCGCGGCGGTGGCCGCACTGCGCCGCTCACCGGTCGAGTAGAGGCGGGCGAACTCCGGCACCATCTCCTCGATCGCCTCGTCGGTGCGCGTCGCCGCCGCCTCGGGCAGCCCGCGCTGGCGCGACGCGTACCGCGCCCAGGCCCGCAGCACCCGGGGGAGCATCGCCGCGTCGTCCATGTCCAGCACGGCCCGGCGGTGCACCCAGTCGAGCAGAAAGAGCCCGGACACCGCGGGACTCCAGCGCATCGGATCGGCGTCCGGGAAGCTCGCCGAGTGGTCCAGCACTAGGCTCAGGCAGAAGTGCAGGGAGGCCAACTCCGGGCCGTCGACGGCGTCCAGCCCGAAGCGGGCGGCCTCCGGCGCGGCGAGGAACCGTCGGACCAGGTCGGTGCGCTCGGCCGCGGAGAGTGGCTCGACCTCCGCCGGACCGGTCGGGTCGGCCGCGGTGGGCAGCATCGCCAGCCGTGCCCCGACCAGTGCTCGGTCGGTGGCGAGTGACCCTTCGCCGGGCAACTCGCCCAGGTCGTCGGTGACCGCCAGATGGCGGGCCACCTCGCCCCGGAACCGGGCTGGATCTTCGGTACGGAACCAGGTCAGCTCGTCGTCGGCGCACATCTGCCGGACCTGGTCCAGGATCCGTTCGGCCGGCCCGCCCACGAAGATGTCCTTGGTGATCCCGATGTTGTGGTCCACCAGGGCCACCAGCGCGTGCTCCGAGCCGCCGGACTCGTCGTCGTAGGCGAAGGTGGCGAGGTAGGAGGTCTGGTCGCCGTACACGTCGCCATACGCCCAGGTGCCGGTGAGGTGCACCCGGCCGAGCTGGGCCGTCCAGGTGGGTGCCTGGCTGCCCGGGCGCACCCGATCGGTGCCCTCGGCGGTCGGGACGAGCGTGGCGAAGACCTGCCGGATGGTGGTCGCCGCCGCGATCCTGCGGCGGGCGGTGGCGGCGAGGAAGCCAGTGACGAACTCCCGTACGGCGGCGTCGCGGTCGGTCTCCGCGATCGCGTAGACACTGCCCAGCAGGGCGCTGCCGAGCATCTCGGCGTCGAGAGCGGACTCCAGCTTGGTCACGTCGCGTGCGGCGTGCAGCACCGCGTCGTAGGGGGTCTGAGGCGTGGCCATGCTCCGACCCTACGCCGACTGAGGCGTACGCAGAGCGGTAGCGAGCCGTGCGGAGCGTCAGCGGCGTGCGGCGTCCCGCAGCGCGTCGCGTGCCTGTGCGTACGAGCTGAGCACGATCCGTACCGGGGTCAGCACGTACTCGTCGCCCACCTGGGCGACCCGTGCCGTCAACCGCTGGTCGGCGCGGGCCCGGGCGCGCCGGGCGGCCCAGCGCACCACCGGCCGGGTCAGCGCCGCCACCAGCAGCCCGGCCAGCAGGCCGCCGAGCAGCAGTACGGTCGGCAGCGGCACCTGGCCGACCATCGGGTTGTCCAGCGCGGGCAGGCCGAGCGCCCGCAGCGCGTAGCCGAGCACCAGCCAGCCCAGCCCGACCACGGCGGCGAGGGTGACCAACCACTGCACACCGCCGACGAACCGCCACCACAGCGGGCGACGGTCGAGGCCGAGGTCGGTGCCGGCGATCGTGCGATCCAGGGCGTCCGGCAGGTCGCCGAGGCGGGACCGGGCGGCGGAGGTCACCGCGCCGGGCCAGGCGGCGGGCAGATCGGCGGCGGCCCGGTCGGCCACCGCGCGGATGGCGAGACCGAGCGCCGAGCGCTGGGCGGCCGTCGGGTCCGGTACCGAGGTGGCCGCCACCAGGCTCTCCGCCGGGTCGGCCTGGTCGCCGGTGGGGCCGGGCAGGTGCAGCCGACGCAGGGGGTCGGGCCGCAACCGCCGCCAGCCCCGCACCACGGGCCAGCCGGTGGCCGCGCCGGCCCGGTGCCGGTACGCGCGCTCCACGGCCTCGGTCACCGCCGGCACCCCGGCCGCCCCGGCCAGCGCCCGGTTCAGCCCGTTGACGGCGGTGTCGTCCGGCCCGCCCGCCGGCCGGGCCGAACCGACCAACTCGTCCAAGCCGGCGACGACCGTGTCGACGTCACCCGCGAGCCGCCGCAACGCGGCCTGTCGCTCGGCGACCGTGCGCTCCAGCGCGTTGCGCAGCCCGACCATCCCGGCCGGATCGATGGCGGTGGTGGCCAGCAGGGGCACCCCGGTCAGCCCGTCGGTGTCGAGCAGCCGACGCAGGTCGTCCAGGACCCGGGGCACCTCGGCCGGGGGCAGCCGGTCGGCCTGGTTGAGCACGACCAGGGTGACCTCGCGGTGCCTGTGGAACTCGCGCAGGTAGCTGTCGTGGATGACCCGGTCGGCGTACTTCTGCGGGTCGACCACCCAGACCACCTGGTCGACCAGGCCCAGGAGTCGGTCCACCTCGAGCCGGTGCGATCGCTGCACCGAGTCGAAGTCGGGCAGGTCGAGCAGGATCAGCCCGTGCAGGGCCGTCTCGTCGTCCGCGTCCAGGGCGCTCTCCCGAACGAAGCGGTGTCGGGGCAGTACGCCGATCCAGTCGAGCAGATGGTTGGCGCCCTCCAGCGGCCCCCACACGCAGGCGTGGGTGACGCCGGTGGTCGGCCGGCGGACACCGACCGGCGAGAGTTCCAGTTGGGCCAACGCGTTGAACAGGCTGGACTTGCCGCTGCCCGTGGCACCGGCCAGGGCGACCACGGTGTGGTCCCGGGACAGCGCGAGTCGGGTGCCGGCCCGTTCGACCAGGGTGTGCGCGGGCACCAGGTCGGCGTCCGGCAGCAGACCGTCCACGGCGGTCAGGAACCGGCGTACCGCATCCAGGCGGGCGATCAGCGCGTCGGCGTCGACCCGCTGGTCCCCGCGGAACACCTCGCGTACCCGGCCGGCGATGTTGCTCACCGGGAACCCTCCTCGTCGGCGGCGGACAGGCCGCTGCGGTGCCGGGCCAGCTCGACCCGGCCGGCGGCCCGGCGCAGCCCGTCGCCGGCGTCCTCGGCGGGGCGGGCGTCGGCGGTGCGGCTCAAGAAGCGGTCGGCCTCCGCGTCGAGCAGCGTCCGCACCCGGTCCAGCAGGTCGGTGCGGGCCTTGGCGGCGAGGGTACGCACCGCCTGGTCGCCGAAGATCGCCTGGAGGACGGCCTGCGCGGCGACCGTGGTGCCAGCCCCGGTGGCCAGCTCCAACCCGGTCGGGATGAACGCGGTGGAGGCGAAGACGGCGATCATCACGGCCAGCCCGCTGGCGTTCACCGCGTACGCGGCGGTGCGGGCCACGAACCGCTTGTCACCGCCCTCGACCCGGACCAGTTCCAGCACTCCGCGCTGCCAGTCCCGGACCATGCGCTCGGCGCGTTCGGGTAGGTCGTCGCTCGGGTGGGCGAGCGCCGGATCGAGCAGCCCGGCGCCGGCCGGGTGTGCCTTCCACCCGGTGTACGCGGACTCGGCGGCCTCCGAGGCCACCCCGCGCAGCAGCGTCACCAGTTGGGACTCGATGGCGTTGCGCAGCTCGGCTGCGGGCGCCGGCCGACCGGTGACGGCGGCCACGACCCGGTCCCGGAGGCGGCCGATCCGTGCCTCCAGCGTGCGGAACAGCTCGCCGGTGCCGACGAACTCCTGCCAGCGGGCGAGCACCTCACCCCGGAGTAGCCGGCCGTCCTGGAGCCCCTGCTCGACGGTTCGCTCGGCACCCCGGTACGCGGCCCGGACCCGTTCGTCCAGACCGTCGGCGGCGTCGAGCTGCTCGTCGGCGGCGTCGGCCAGATCCTCCACGGCGGGGTGGAGTGCGGCCAGCGCCCCGTCGAGAGTCTGGCGGACCACCGCCGCCCGCGCGTCCACGTCGGCGGCCAACCGGGCGAACCAGTCGGCCAGTGGGGCGGTGACCCCCTCGGGCAGCAGCCCCTGACCGTCGACCCAGGTCTCGGGCAACACGAACAGCGGCGCCCGGCCGAGGTCCTGCTCGGCGAGCATCTCGGTCAGGTGCGCGGCGATCTCGTCGGTGGCCTCGGCGGGCACCCGGTCCAGCACCATGGCGATCACCGCGCCGCGCGCCCGGGCACTGCGCAGCAGCTCCCAGGGCACCGCGTCGGCGTACCGGGCGGCGGTGGTGACGAAGAGCCACAGATCGGCGGCGGCCAGCAGCTGGGTGGCGAGCGCCCGGTTGGCGTCGACGACCGAGTCGATGTCGGGCGCGTCGAGGAAGGCCAGCCCGGCGGGCAGGGCCGGGGCGGTGACGAGGTGCAGGGCGCGCGGATCGTCGCTCGGCTCGGTTGTGCGGGTCAGCCCGGGCAGGAGGTCACCCTGCCGGAACCAGGCCGCGTCGGACGGGTTGCAGACCAGCACCGGGGAGCGGGTGGTCGGCCGGAGCACGCCGGCGGCGCTGACCCGGGCCTTGACCAGGCTGTTTACCAGGGTCGACTTGCCCGCGCCGGTGGAGCCGCCGACCACCACGAGCAGTGGGGCGTCCAGCCGGGCGAGCCGGGGCAGCAGGTAGTCGTCGAGTTGGTCGGTGAGTGCGGTGGCGGTGTGCCGGGCAGAGTTGGCAGAGGGCAGCGCGAGGGGATACCGGGTCGCGCCGATCGCCTCCCGGAGGCCCGTCAGTGCGCCGGGGAGGCTGTCGTCCCCGGTGGTGGCGGGCGGCTCCTCCGCGGCGTCCGGCGGGTCGGTACGGGCTGCGACGGCGGGCGCACCGGAACGGGTGGCGGGATCGCCGTGCGTCGTCACCGCTAAAGCGTGCCCGACCGATGCAAGGGAAGACAACCGGACGGTAATAACGGCTGGGTTGCGTCGGGTTGACTCAAGTCAACTTGACGATTGGCCAACGCGTGGCACTATTGAGTCAAGTTCACTCAACTTGTGGTGGGGCCCGCTGCGGGCGGTGCTCGCCAGCAGCCCACGGGCGACGCCCGTCACCTGCACAACCTTACGAAGCGAGGAAGCGAAGATGGCACGTGCGGTCGGTATCGACCTCGGCACGACGAACTCCTGCGTCAGCGTTCTCGAGGGCGGTGAGCCCACCGTCATCGCCAACGCTGAGGGGTCGCGGACGACTCCTTCGATCGTCGCGTTCGCCCGTAACGGCGAGGTGCTCGTCGGTGAGGTCGCCAAGCGCCAAGCTGTGACCAACCCGGACCGGACGATCCGGTCGGTCAAGCGGGAGGTCGGCACGAACTGGTCCGTCGACATCGACGGCAAGAAGTACACCCCGCAGGAGATCTCGGCCCGGACGCTGATGAAGCTCAAGCGGGACGCCGAGGCGTACCTGGGCGAGCAGATCACCGACGCGGTGATCACCGTTCCGGCCTACTTCAACGACAGCCAGCGCCAGGCCACCAAGGAGGCCGGTGAGATCGCCGGCTTCAACGTGCTGCGGATCGTCAACGAGCCGACGGCTGCCGCCCTGGCGTACGGGCTGGACAAGGGCTCCAAGGAGCAGACCGTCCTGGTCTTCGACCTCGGTGGCGGCACCTTCGACGTGTCGCTGCTGGAGCTGGCCGAGGGCGTCGTCGAGGTCAAGTCGACGAGCGGTGACAACCAGCTCGGTGGCGACGACTGGGACCAGCGGATCATCGACCACCTGGTCAAGACGTTCCGTGGTGAGCACGGCATCGACCTCTCTCAGGACAAGATGGCCCTCCAGCGGCTCCGCGAGGCCGCCGAGAAGGCGAAGATCGAGCTGTCCGCCGCCACCACCACCAACATCAACCTGCCGTACATCACCGCCGGCGCGGCCGGCCCGCTGCACCTCGACGTGACGCTCAGCCGCGCCGAGTTCCAGCGGATGACGCAGGACCTGCTGGACCGTTGCAAGGGCCCGTTCGAGCAGGCCGTGAAGGACGCCGGGATCAAGATCTCCGACGTCGAGCACGTCATCCTCGTCGGCGGTTCGACCCGGATGCCCGCCGTGACCGACCTGGTCAAGCAGCTCACCGGTCGCGACCCCAACAAGGGCGTCAACCCGGACGAGGTGGTCGCCGTCGGCGCCGCGCTCCAGGCCGGTGTGCTCAAGGGCGAGGTCAAGGACGTCCTGCTGCTCGACGTGACCCCGCTGAGCCTGGGCATCGAGACCAAGGGCGGCATCTTCACCAAGCTGATCGAGCGCAACACCACCATCCCGACCAAGCGTTCCGAGGTCTTCACCACGGCGGACGACAACCAGCCGTCGGTGCTGATCCAGGTGTTCCAGGGTGAGCGGGAGATCGCGGCGTACAACAAGAAGCTCGGCACCTTCGAGCTGACCGGCCTCCCGCCGGCGCCGCGCGGCGTGCCGCAGATCGAGGTCGCCTTCGACATCGACGCCAACGGCATCGTCAACGTGCACGCCAAGGACCTGGGCACCGGCAAGGAACAGAAGATGACGATCACCGGCGGCTCCTCGCTGCCGAAGGACGACATCGAGCGGATGCGCCGGGACGCCGAGGAGCACGCGGAGGAGGACAAGCGCCGCCGCGACGACGCCGAGACCCGCAACGTGGCCGAGGCGCTCCAGTGGCAGACCGAGAAGTTCCTCGCCGAGAGCGGCGACAAGCTGCCCAGCGAGAACCGCGAGCAGCTCAACGAGGCGCTCGGTGAGCTGCGTGGCGCCCTCGGCGGTCAGGACATCGAGAAGATCAAGTCGGCGCACGAGAAGCTGGCGCAGGTCTCCCAGCAGGCCGGTTCGCTGCTCTACTCGTCTCAGGCCGAGCAGGGTCAGCAGCCGGGTGCCGAGCCCGGCCCGGGTGCGACCGGCGCGACTGGCGCGACCAGTGCGACCGGCGCACAGGCCGGCGGCCCCGACGACGTGGTCGACGCGGAAATCGTGGACGAGGACGGCAAGAAGTGACTGTCGGCCTCCGACACGTTTCCACCGCGAAGGGGATGAGGTAGCCGCATGACGCAGAAGCCACGAGCCGCCGACCCGGGCGACACCGGGTCGACGCCGGGTGGCTCCGCGACCACGGAGCCGACCGGCGACGGGGAGCGGGTCGTCATCCGCAACAACCGCAAGCTCGTCGACACCGCCGAGCCGGAGGGGACCGCCGCCGACGCGGAGACCGGTGTGCCGGCCGAGGGTCTGGTCGAGGACGCCGAGGTCGTGGTCGACGAGATCGAGGTCGAGGTCAACTCCACCGACGGGCCGGAGCCGTCCGGTCCGCCGGTGGTGGACGCCCCGGCGCAGCCGGTGGACGGCGGCGGCGCGGGCATCTCGCTCGGCGCCGAGCTGGAAGCGCTCCGGGCCGAGCTCGACGAGCGGACCAGGGACCTGCAGCGGGTGTCGGCGGAGTACGCCAACTACCGCAAGCGGGTCGACCGCGACCGCAGCCTCGTACAGGAGCAGGCGACCGGCTCGGTGCTGGCCGCGCTGCTGCCGATCCTGGACGACCTGGACCGGGCCCGGGAACATGGCGACCTGGTCGGGCCGTTCGGCACGGTGGCGGAACAACTCACCACCGCGCTGGGCAAGTTCGGCCTGAACGCCTTCGGCGAGCAGGGCGACCCGTTCGATCCGACCCGGCACGAGGCGGTCGCGCACCAGACCTCGGCCGACGTCAGCGAGCCGACCTGTGTACAGGTCATGCGACGCGGCTACCAGCTCGGTGAGCGGCTGCTGCGCCCCGCGCTGGTCGCGGTCGCGGATCCGGAATAGTGCCAGACAGTGACCGGGCCGTCCCGCCCACCGCTCAGCGGTGGGCGGGACGGCCGGGCCACCAGGGTCGGAAGGAGGTGGACCGGTGAGTTCGAAGGACTGGATCGAGAAGGACTTCTACGCCGTGCTCGGCGTGGACAAGGCCGCCTCCGCGGATGACATCAAGAAGGCGTACCGCAAGGTGGCCCGGGAGTCGCACCCGGACCACAACCCGGGCGACCCGAAGGCCGAGGAGCGGTTCAAGGCCGCGTCCGAGGCGTACAACGTGCTCTCGGACAGTGGTCGCCGTCGCGAGTACGACGAGATGCGTTCGCTCTTCGGCTCGGGCGCGTTCCGGCGCAACGCCCGGGGCGGGGGTCAGCCGGGCGGCATGCCGTTCGACGTGTCCGACATGTTCGGCGGCGGCGGGGGCGGTGACCGTCGCTTCGGCGGCGCCGGCTTCCAGGACCTGTTCAGCTCGATCTTCAGTGGCGGTCAGGCCGGTGGGCAGGCCGCACCACGCGGTCCGGCCCGTGGTCGGGACGTGGAGACCGAGGTGGCGCTGGACTTCGGCGACGCGGTGCGTGGGGTGACGCTGCCCCTGACGCTGCGCGCGCCGGGGGTCTGCGACACCTGCCACGGTAACGGGGCCAAGCCCGGCACCCAGCCGCGTACCTGCCCGGTCTGTCATGGTGCCGGCGTGACCACCCGCAACCAGGGGTCGTTCAGCTTCTCCGAGCCGTGCCGCAACTGCCAGGGCGTCGGCACCGTGGTCGAGGAGAAGTGCCCGGAGTGCCACGGCAGCGGCGGTGTCACCAAGACCCGCACCATGAACGTGCGCTTCCCGGCCGGTGTGGCCGACGGTCAACGCATCCGGCTGGCCGGGCGTGGCGAGCCGGGCGAGCGCGGTGGCCCGGCTGGCGACCTCTTCGTGCACGTCAAGGTTCGGCCGGACGAGCTGTTTGGGCGTACCGGGGACGACCTGACGCTGACCGTGCCGGTCACCTTCGCGGAGGCCGTGCTCGGCACTGACCTGCGGGTGCCCACGCTCGACGGTGCGATGACCCTGCGGGTGCCGCCGGGAACGCCGAGCGGGCGGGTGCTGCGGGCCCGGGGCAAGGGTGTGGTCCGACGCGACGGGCAGGCCGGTGACCTGCTGGTCACGCTGGACGTGGTGGTGCCGGCCCGGTTGTCGGACGAGGCGCGCACGGCGCTGGAGTCGTTCGCCGAGCAGACCCCGCCGGCAGCCCGGGAACATCTCGACGCACGGGTGCGTCGAGTCAGTTAGTCCGGTGGAATGGACGCGGAGGTGAGCGGGATGTCGGGCGAGTTCCTCGGTTCGGGCGACCCTGCCTACGAGGCCAAGGTGCTGATGATCTCGGTAGCGGCACGGATGGCGGGGATGCACCCGCAGACCCTGCGCCAGTACGACCGACTGGGGCTGGTACAGCCCGGCCGGGCCGCTGGTGGCGGACGTCGCTACAGCGTCCGCGACGTGGTGCTGCTGCGCGAGGTGCAGCGGCTCAGCCAGGACGACGGGATCAACCTGGCCGGCGTCAAGCGGATCATCGGGCTGGAGCGGCTGCTGGAGCAGGCGCAGCAGCGGGTGGCCCGGCTGGAGGCGGAGCTGGACGCCGCGTACCGCCGCGTGGCGGAGCTGGAGTCGTTGGCCCGCTTCCCGGGCCGGGATCTGGTGCCGACCAACCGCACCTCGACCGCCCTGGTGGTGTGGCGCCCCCGCCGAACGCCCGATCGCTGACCTGCCACTCACCCGGATCTGTCTTTTCGGCCCGGACCGCGCTGGATTCCCGGCGCGGTCCGGGCCGCTTCGGTTAGCCTGTCGATAAGGGTCCAATCCGCTTAATCCGGACCTACCGACATGGCGAGGGGGAGCGATGGCGGAACCGGCGAAGAAGGTGGCCCAGCAGACCGAGGACCGGTTGGAGAACCTGGCCGAGACCGTCCGCGAGAAGTTCGACAAGGTGACCGAGGGGACCTACCGGGACCGGATCATCGGGGGCCGGTTCGCCGAGGACGGCGACCACGCCGGCGAACCTGGCCGAGCCGAGACGGAACGCAAGCAGGATTGACCGGTGACCGACGTGCGGGCCGGGACCCACGGGGGGTCCCGGCCCGTTCGCCGTAATCGGCGGTCCCAGCCCGCGGCCGTAATCGGGGGTCCCAGCCCGTTCGCCGTTATCGACCGCGGACCGGTGACGCCGCCTCCTGGGCGTCGGGCCGACGCGCAGGTCCTTTCGAGCTGAATCGTTTACGACATCACGTCACACCTCTGCTTTGACCGACCTCGACCGATCCTGGTCGGGCTGGGCGAAGCGATCCTGGCCGGGCCGCCCTCGACCGATCCTGGTCGGGCTGGGCGGAGCGATCCTGGCCGGGCCGGCCTCGACCGATCCTGGTCGGGCGATCCTGGCCGGGCTGGGCGTGAATCGTTTGCGACATCAGCTCCAAAGGGCCGCGAACAGCAACGCCACCCCGCAGCCGCTGGCGAGGGAGCCGCTGGCGAGGGAGCCGCCTGAGCGGTCTCAGCCGAGGCGGCGGTTCTCGCGGACCAGGCCGCCCTCGCACCAGTCCCGGTAGATGAAGAGGTCCGGTCGGGCCAACAGCACCCGGCCGTTGTGCGCCCAGACCTTCATCAGTTCGTCGCCGTCACGCTCGGCCTGTTCGACGAGCTTGCGGAAGCGGCGCTTGGGGTGGGCGCGGAAGTTCGTCCGGATGCCGTCGGCCGCGTAGATGTAGAGGCAGTGCAGCGCGAAACGTCGGGCCGGGCAGCTTGGATCCATCGCCAACTCGAAGAGCGTCAACACCAGCCGGTCGCCGGAGACCAGCAGGTCCCAGTCCGGTGGCATCGAGGCCAACGGCACCGAATCGGGCTTGTACGCCCAAGCTCGCAACTCCGCCGGAGTCGGATCGACGGGGTTGGCGAAGCCGTGGAACGTCGACTCCTGCACGCTCACCGGCCAACCTTCCGCTCTCGCCCGCGTTTGGCAACGCTGCCTGCGGACCCTGGCTGCTGGGGCGAAACGGTAACCCGCCGTCGGGTGCTGCGGTAGTACCCGTGAGGAGCAATTCCGCAACCGTTGGCATGGGCGGGTCCACTGCATCGACGGCCCAGCCGATGATGCTCCTATGACAATCCATGTTCGACGGTTACAGAGGGGCGCCCAAGCCCAGTTTGTCGAGGGGCTGGAGTGGCTTTTCGCCCCTCCCGGCAGCCGTCCCGTGGATTGGGACCGCGACCGCGCCGTCGAGCGGACCGCGCAATTGCTCGCCCACGAAGACGTCGCACTCTTCGAGGCGCGATCGGATGAGGATCAGTTGGTCGGCGTGGCCAGCGTCTACGTGGACATCATCTCGGTGCGCTTCGGCCGTCGGGCTTCGATCGAGGATCTCGCTGTGCATCCCGAGTGGCGTTCCCGGGGTGTCGGCTCCAACCTCCTGGCGGCGGCCAGGGCGTGGGCGCACGAACAGGGCGCCGACTACGTCTTCCTGGAGTCCGGCCTCGCCCGGACCGAGGCGCACCGGTTCTACCGTCGCGAAGGTGCGACCCACGCCGCCGCGGCGTTCAGGTGGAGCTCAGAGCGCTGAGTCGACGACCGGGATCGGTTCCCGCCGTTGGGCCGCCGCGCGGTTGCGCAGCCACCGCTTGAACCACGGGAAGTCCGGCAGCCGGGCCAGGATCGGCCCGGTCACCACGGTGATCAGGACGTACGTCGCGGCCAGCGCTGCCAACCGCGGCTCGACGCTCCCGGCAGCCACCGCGAGACCGGCGATGACGATGGAGAACTCACCTCGGGGTACGAGTGCCAGGCCGGTCCGCCATCGACCGGGTTCCGCGATGCCGACCCGGCGGGCGGCGAGGTAACCGGTGAGCGTCTTCGTCGCCATGGTGACCACTGCCAACGCGAGCGCCGGCAGTAGCACCGGCGGGATGTCCTGTGGGTTGGTGACCAGGCCGAAGAAGACGAAGAACACCGCCGCGAAGAGGTCCCGCAGCGGCGAGAGCAGCTCGGTCGCGTGGTGCGCCACCGGGCCGGAGAGCGCGATGCCGACCAGGAACGCGCCGACCGCCGCCGACACCTGAAGCTTTGCCGCGAGCCCGGCGATCAGCAGGGTCAGACCGAGTACGCCGAGTAGCAGCGCCTCCGGGTCCTTCGCCGACAGGGCCGAGGAGATCAGGTGGCCGTACCGGATGGCGACCACCAGCACGAGCAGCACCGTGCACACCGCGACGGTGAGTGCGATGCCGCCACCGAGCAGGCCGGTGCCGGCCAGCACCGCGGTGACCAGTGGCAGGTAGAGCGCCATCGCCAGGTCCTCGATCACGAGGACCGAGAGGATCACCGGGGTTTCCCGGTTACCGAGTCGTCCCAGGTCGGCGAGGACCTTGGCGATCACGCCGGAGGAGGAGACCCAGGTGATGCCGCCGAGCACCAGGGCGGCGACCCAGTCCCAGCCGAGCAGCAGGGCGAAGGCCGCGCCGGGCAGCGCGTTGAACACGCCGTCGATCAGCCCGGCCGGGGCTGCCGAGCGGAGGTTGCCGACCAGTTCGTTGGCCGAGTACTCCAGACCGAGCATCACCAGCAGCAGGATGACGCCGATCTCGGCGCCGACCGCGAAGAACTCCTCGCTGGCCGCGAGCGGGAGTAGCCCGCCGTGCCCGAACGCGAGCCCAGCGAGCAGGTAGAGGGGGATGGGCGAGAGGCCGAAACGCCGGCTCAGCCGGCCGAGGAGCCCAAGCAGCAGTAGCAGCGCGCCGACTTCGACGAGCAGAGTGGTGGAATCGTGCATCCGCCTCAGCCGTCCGGGTCACTGTCGGCGAGGATGGCGGACACGCCGTCGAGACCTCTACGGGTCCCGACAACGACCACCACATCGCCGGCCGCGAAGCGGAAGGAGGGGAGTGGCGAAACGATCACTTCGCCTTCGCGCAGCACCGCCACGATGGAGGCGCTGGTGCGGGTACGCGCCTTGGTGTCGCCGAGCTTCCGATTCACGTACGGCGAGCCGGCCGTGATCGCGATCTGCTCGGTGAGCAGACCGGCGGCCTGCTCGCGGAGCCCGGAGAGCTGGCCGAGCATCAGCGACGCGCCGAGGATGTCGGCCAGAGCCTCGGCCTCGTCATCGGTCAGCGGAATGTCCGACTGGCAGGCGTCGGGGTCGTCGGGATCGTAGAGAACGAGATCACGGCGGCCGTTGCGGTGGGAAACGACGCCCAGGCGGCGTCCGGACTCCGTCACCAGATCGTGACGTACCCCGATCCCGGGTAAGGCGGTCTGCTCGACACGTACTCGCACCCTCCAAGGCTACCGCTTCATGAACAAAGCGCAGATCTTGGAGGGACAGCCCTCCTCGGGCCTGCCCGGACGTAGCTCAAAGGCCATGATCGACTCGATTTCATTGAAGTCGGGGTATCCGGCGCGGCGGGACGCCCCGACTTCCTGAAAGCCGAGTGGATCAACCGCCCCGGGCGCCGAGGGCAGGGCGCGCCGGGGCCGGGGGCGGCCACGCCAGGCACCGGGGGCGGACGCGCCGGTGCCCGCGTCGGCAGTGCGGCGCGGGCACCCGGAGACGCCGTGGTCAGCGGAGGCTGGCGAAGAATTCGCGGATGTCGGCGACCAGCACCTCGGTGGCCTGGTGTGCCGCGTAGTGGCCGCCGACGTCGCCCCGGCCGTCGACGTCGGTCTCGTACGCCGTCCACCGGACGATGTTCGCGTGGTCCCGCTCGGCGAAGGGGCGGATGGACTGGAAGTCTCCGGGGAACATGGCCAGCGCGGTCGGAGTGGTGGTCGGCTCGGTCGGCGGCTCGCCGGCGTGTGCGTCCTCCCAGTAGAGGCGGATCGCCGAGGCGACCGTGCCGGTGAACCAGTAGAGCGCCACGTTGGCCAGGATGAAGTCGGCGTCAAGGCTCTCGTCGAAGAGTTGGGCGTTCCAGGCGAGCAGCCCCACCGGCGAGTCGGCCAGCGCGAACGCCAGGGTCTGCGGCTGCTGACTGTGCACCTGGTTGAAGGAGAACTTGTTCTCGTAGAACCACTGAAGGTGCCCGAGCGCGGCCTGGTCCACCTCGGAGAGCCCGGCGAACTCGGCCGGGTCGCCGGAGGGGAACGAGAAGAGTTGTGTGACGTGTACGCCGAGCACCCGCTCCGGATCGACCCGGCCCAGCTCCGGCGCGATCATCGAGCCGGCGTCGTTGCCGACCGCGCCGTAGCTGTCGTACCCCAGTCGGTTCATCAGCTCGGCCCAGGCGCGGGCGATGCGGAACCGGTTCCAGCCTGCGCCGCGGGTCGGGCCGGAGAAGCCGAAGCCGGGCAGTGACGGGACGACCACGTGGAAGGCCGGCGCGTCCGGGTCGGTCGGCTCGGTGAGCGGGGCGATCACGTCGAGGTATTCGAGCACCGAGCCGGGCCAGCCGTGGGTGAGCACCAGCGCGGTGGCGTCCGGCCGGGATGACCGGACGTGCAGGAAGTGGATCTGCTCGCCGTCGATCTCGGCGACGAACTGCGGGTGAGCGTTCAGGCGGGCCTCGACGGAACGCCAGTCGAACCCGCCTCGCCACCGGTCGACGAGCTCGCGCACCCGGTCGGTGCTCATCCCGTACGAGTCGCCGGCGCCGGGTAGGTCGGCGGGCCAGAGGGTGCGGTCCAGCCGGGCGGCCAGGTCGTCGAGGGCGGTCTGCGGGATCTGGACGCGGAAGGGGCGGATCGCGGTGTCGCTCATGCTGAACTCCTTCGGAACGGAATGTTTCGTTCTGCAGTCACCATAGCAGAGCGGAACGATCCATTCCACTGTTAGGCTGGGGGCATGTCAACGACTTCCGGCAAGACGCTGGGCGGTCGCCGCGCCCAGGCCGCCCGCAACGACGAGGTCATCCTCGAAGCCGCCCGCGCCGTCTTCCTCGACGACCCGAAGGCCCCGATCGCCGCCGTCGCGGAGCGCGCGGGTGTCGGCATCAGTGCCCTCTATCGGCGCTACGCGGGCAAGGAGGACCTGCTGCGCCAGCTCTGCCACGACGGGCTGCGCCGGTACGTCGCGGAGGCCGAGACCGCCCTCGACGAGCCGGACGACTGGGCCGCGTTCACCGGCTTCCTGGCCCGGGTGGTCGACGCCGACGTGCACTCACTCACCGTCCACCTGGCCGGCACCTTCACCCCGACCGAGGAGATGGGCCGGGACGCGATGCGCGCCGGCGAGTTGGCCACCGCCCTGGTCGACCGGGCCCACGCCAGCGGGCGGCTGCGCCCCGACGCTGTCGTACACGATCTGGGGTTGTTGTTGGAGTCGTGCGCCGCGGTCCGCGTACCCGATCCGGAGCGGACCCGCCAACTGCGCCGCCGGCAGCTCGCGGTCCTGCTGGCCGGCCTGTCGTCGGTGCCGGACGCGGACCCGCTGCCCGGCCCGCCCCCGGCGGCCGGCGAGTTCGACTGGCGGTGGCGGCTCCGGGAGTGATGGGCGTCACGCGCTAAGGTTGAGCGGAATACGCTCAACTCTGGTTGTGTCCAATCCAGTGGACAACGCCGATCCGGGGGAGCCCATGAACACCGAAAGACTCACCACCAAGAGCCGCGAAACCATCACGGGCGCTGTCGCGCTGGCCAACCAGCGTGGTCACGCCACCGTGGAGCCCTGGCACCTGCTCCTGTCACTCCTGGACACCGACGGCTCGACCGCCACCGGCCTGCTGCGCGCCGTCGGGGCCGACCCGACCGAGCTGCGCCAGGCCGCCCAGCGCGCGGTCGACAACCTGCCGGCCGCGCGCGGCTCCAGCATCGCCGAGCCGACGTTGGCTCGGGAGTTCGTCAACGCCATCGGCGCCGCCGAGCAGATCGCCCGGCCGTTGGGCGACGAGTACACCTCCACCGAGCACCTGCTCGCCGGTCTGGCCCGAGTGGGCGGAGCGGTGTCCGGCGCGTTGAAGACCGCCGGTGCCACCGAGGAGGCCCTGGTCGCCGCCTTCCCGACCGTGCGCGGTGGGGACCGTCGGGTCACCACCGCCGACCCCGAGCAGACCTACCAGGCCCTCACCAAGTACGGCGTCGACCTCACCGCCAGCGCCCGGGACGGCAAGATCGACCCGGTCATCGGCCGGGACTCCGAGATCCGTCGGGTCATCCAGGTGCTCTCCCGGCGTACCAAGAACAACCCGGTGCTGATCGGTGAACCCGGCGTCGGCAAGACCGCGATCGTCGAGGGCCTGGCTCAGCGGATCGTCACCGGCGACGTGCCCGAGTCCCTGCGCGACAAGAAGCTGATCTCGCTGGACCTCGGCGCGATGGTCGCCGGCGCGCAGTACCGGGGCCAGTTCGAGGAGCGGCTGAAGTCCGTCCTGGAGGAGATCAAGAACTCCAACGGGCAGGTCATCACGTTCCTCGACGAGTTGCACACCGTCGTCGGCGCCGGCAAGGGCGAGGGCTCGATGGACGCCGGCAACATGCTCAAGCCGATGCTGGCCCGTGGTGAGCTGCGGATGGTGGGCGCCACCACGCTGGACGAGTACCGCGAGCACATCGAGAAGGACCCGGCGCTGGAGCGCCGTTTCCAGCCGGTGCTGGTCGGTGAGCCGACCATCGAGGACACCATCGGCATCCTGCGCGGGCTCAAGGAGCGCTACGAGGTGCACCACGGCGTACGGATCACCGACGCCGCGCTGGTGGCCGCCGCGACACTGTCCGACCGTTACATCACCGACCGGTTCCTGCCGGACAAGGCGATCGACCTGGTCGACGAGTCCGCGTCCCGGCTCCGGATGGAGATCGACTCGCGTCCGGTCGAGGTGGACGAGATCGAGCGGGCGGTCCGCCGCTTGGAGATCGAGGAAATGGCCCTGGCCAAGGAGCCGGACGCCGCCTCGGCCGAGCGGTTGGAGCGGCTCCGCAAGGAGTTGGCCGACAAGCGTGAGCAGCTCACAGTGCTCTCCGAGCGTTGGCAGACCGAGAAGAGCCACATCACCAAGCTCTCCACCGCCAAGGAGGAGTTGGAACGCCTCGGCGGTGAGGCCGAGAGGGCCGAGCGGGACGGCGAGCTGGAACGCGCCGCCGAGCTGCGCTACGGCCGGATCCCCGCACTGAAGGTCGAGCTGAAGCAGGCCGAGGAGGAGCTGGCCCAGCTCCAGGCCGACGGCGCGATGCTCAAGGAGGAGGTCGGCGCGGACGACATCGCCGCGGTGGTCGCCTCCTGGACCGGCATCCCCGCCGGTCGCCTGTTGGAGGGTGAGACGGCCAAGCTGCTGCGGATGGAGGAGTCGCTGGGCGGCCGGGTGGTCGGCCAGACCGAGGCGGTCGGCGCGGTCTCCGACGCGGTACGCCGTGCCCGGGCCGGCATCGCCGACCCGGATCGCCCGACCGGCAGCTTCCTCTTCCTCGGCCCCACCGGTGTCGGCAAGACCGAGCTGGCCAAGGCCCTCGCCGAGTTCCTCTTCGACGACGAGCGGGCCATGGTCCGCATCGACATGAGCGAGTACGGCGAGAAGCACTCGGTCGCTCGCCTGGTCGGTGCCCCGCCCGGCTACGTCGGTTACAACGAGGGTGGTCAGCTCACCGAGGCGGTGCGCCGACGGCCGTACTCGGTGGTGCTGCTGGACGAGGTGGAGAAGGCCCACCCGGACGTCTTCGACGTGCTGCTCCAGGTGCTCGACGACGGCCGGCTCACCGACGGCCAGGGCCGCACTGTGGACTTCCGCAACGCGATCCTGATCCTCACGTCCAACCTCGGGTCGTCGGTGATCAGCGACCTGACGCTCGCCGATGAGCAGCGTCGGGAGGGCGTGCTGGCCGTGGTCCGGTCGCACTTCAAGCCGGAGTTCCTCAACCGGCTGGACGACATCGTGGTCTTCGCCTCGCTGCGCGGGGACGACCTGCGCTCCATCGTCGACATCCAGTTGAACCGGATGCGGCGACGGTTGGCCGATCGCCGGCTGGGTCTGGAGATCACCGATGCCGCCCGGGATTGGCTGGCCGAGCACGGCTACGACCCGATCTACGGTGCGCGCCCGCTCCGTCGTCTGGTCCAGACCGCAATCGGAGACCAACTGGCGAAGGCCCTCCTGTCCGGTCAGATCCGCGACGGCGAAACGGTGAAGGTGGATCGCGCGACCGAGACCAACACCCTCTCCGTAACCGCCGCCTGATCCGTCGCACCCGGGCCGATCCCGCCTCGCAGGCGGGGTCGGCCCGACCCGTTCTCCGCCCCACCGGCGCTCCATCGGCACGCTGCGTAGCTGCCGCATCACCAGAAAATGATGTGTTTCTCCAGGTGCGCGGGGTTGTTACCGTTCCCGCCGACGCACTTGGGGAGGTGGTCGGCATGAATGGTCCCGTGGCGTACCTGGTGACGACGCTGGGGTGTCTGATCGGAGTCGCCGGGGTCGTGGTGGCGGTGGTGGCGCTGCGCAAGGGCCGCAAGGCCGCCCGGCCGGCGGCACCCGCAGACCCGTTCCGGGACACCGACAGTGACGCGCTCCGCGGCGACCCGCGCAGGCTCAAGCCCGGCGACATCGTCGAGATCCGCCGGGTGTCGTACGCGGTCCGGGGCTCGGTGCATCTGAATGAGGGCGGCTGGAGCTGGGCCGAGCACCTGCTGGACACCGTCGAGGGCGACAAGCGCTGGCTCTCCGTGGAGGAGGACCCGGACCTGAAGCTGGTGCTCTGGACCGCCGAGCCGGCCGCCACGATCACCCCGGGTGCGTCCACCCTCGACTTTGCCGGCCGTCGCTACGCCTCGGAGGAGTCCGGTCAGGCCCGCTTCACGGCCACCGGCAGCACCGGCCTCGACCCCAGTGGCACCCTTCGATACCACGACTACCGGGCCCAGGGCGGCGAACGGCTTTCCTTCGAGGCGTACGGCCAGGCCGGCTGGGAGGTCGCCCGGGGCGAGCAGTTGCACCGCGCCGACGTGATGGTGTACCCGCAGGCCGGGCCGGAGGCCAGCTGACGTGTTGGTGAGCCTCCACACCCCGTACGTCGACACCTGCGCTGCCGACTTGAGCCTGGCACTCGGTGGCCCGGAGCGGCCCGCGTTGCACGTCCGCGACCTCACGCTGCCCGGGGACGTCCGGCTGCGGCTGCGCCTGCTCGGCGCGTCCCACCAGGTCGTGCTGGCCGAACCCGGCGGTGCGGCCGGACTCACCGAGACGGTCGCCTGCCTGCCTGGTCGGCCGCCGCACCTGCCCGGCGCCCTGCACGACGAGGCGGGCGGCTACCGCTTCACCGCCAGCGTGCTGCGCCCCGCCGACGGGGAGTTGCACACCCGGATCGCCGGGCTCCGCGCCGACCTGGCCGACGACCCGTACGCCCTGGTCGGAGTCTTTCCCGGTGACCCGGACGCGGTCACCGCACTGGCCGTGCGCACCGACCCGCCGCACGGGTCGGTCGGCTGGCGTACCTGGCACGCGTACCCCCAGACCAATGAGCTGGTCCTGACCGAGACGGTGGTGGCACTGCGATGACATACCGACGCTGGTTCGTGGTGGGCGCGGCGGTGGCCGTGGTCGGCGTGCTGGTCGCGGCCTTCGCGCTCGTCAACGGCACCTTCTCCCCGCGCGCCTACGTGCAGGACAGGTATTCACGAGCGGCCAGCCGGGACATCGGCCGGGAAGCGACCGCGTACACCTCGTCCAAGTCACCGACCACAGTTGCCGAGGAACTGACCGACGCGTGGAAGCCGTCCGACCGGTACACCGACGGCAGCGGCGTCTACCTGCGCTATGACGACGACTCGGTGGTGATCCTGCCGATCGCCGCCGGCTCGGTGATCCTGCTCGAGGACATGGACACCGCTCACCCCCGCTACCACTCGACCGTCGGGTCGTACTGGGGTTGGGGACGCGGCAGCAGCGTTCGGGGCGGCGGCCCCGGCACCGGCAAGTAGCCCGACGCCCGACCCCTTCACCTGGAGCCCCTCCGTGCAGAACCTCGTCACCGATCTGCTGGCCACCCTCGCCTTCGGCGCGGTCGGCGTCGTCCTCATGGGCGTCGGCTACGCGCTGGTCGACCTGACCACCCCCGGCAAGCTCCACGAACTGATCTGGAACGAGCGCAATCGCAACGCGGCGCTGCTGCTCGCGTCCAACCTGCTCGGCGTCGGCACCATCGTGGTCGCGGCGATCGTCGCCAGCGACGACGACTTCGCCCTGGGGCTGGTCGGCGCGGCGGCGTACGGGATCGTCGGCCTGGTCATCATGGCCGCCGCGTTCCTGCTGCTCGACGCGGTGACCCCGGGCCGGCTCGGCGAGCTGCTGGTCGACCCGGAGCCGCACCCCGCCGTGTGGGTGTCGGCAGTGGTGCACCTGGCCACCGGCGCGATCATCGCCGCCGCGATCCTCTGATGACCGGGGGTCCGCGACCGGGCGGTGCCGGCCGGCCGTACCCGGGGCGGCCATGAGCACCGGGGCGCCGCCGGTGGTCGACGGCGGCACCGAGGCCCGGCCGCACTGGCGGCTGGCCCGCGCGGCGGTGCTGGTCGCGGTCTTCGTCTGCGCCGCCTGCGGGCTGGTCTACGAGCTGGCCCTGGTCGCGCTCGGCAGCTACCTGATCGGCGACACCGTCGGGCAGGCGTCGATCGTGCTCGGCGTGATGGTCTTCGCGATGGGGGTCGGCGCGCTGGTCGCGAAGCCGTTGCAGCCCCGGGCCGCCGCTGCGTTCGCGGTGATCGAACTGACCCTGGCCCTGCTCGGTGGTCTGTCCGTGCTCGGCCTCTACGCCGCCTTCGCCTGGCTCGACCTGTACGGCCCGGCGCTGGTGGGCACCGCCTTCGTGCTGGGCCTGCTGATCGGCGCGGAGATTCCGCTGCTGATGGTGATGCTTCAGCGCATCCGCGAACAGGCCGCCGGCAGTGCGGTGGCCGACCTGTTCGCCGCCGACTACGTCGGCGCGCTGCTCGGCGGGCTCGCCTTCCCGTTCCTGCTGATCCCCGTCTTCGGCCAGCTCAAGGGTGCCCTGGTGGTCGGCGCGGTGAACGCGGTGGCCGGTCTCGCCCTGGTCTGCACGGTGTTCCGGAGGGAACTGAGCCGCAGGGCCCGGCTCGTCCTCGGCGCCGGCTCGGTCGTGGTCGCGCTCTGCCTGGGGTACGCCTGGGTGACCGCCTCCGACTTCGAGGTGACCGCCCGGCAGCAGCTCTACCGGGACCCCGTTGTGTACGCCGAACGCTCCCGTTACCAGGAGATCGTGCTGACCCGGTCGGTACGGGAGGTCGGCCACGCCGACACCGACCTGCGGTTGTTCCTCAACGGTGATCTCCAGTTCAGCTCGGTCGACGAGTACCGCTACCACGAGGCGCTGGTGCATCCGGCGATGCGCGGCCCGCGTGGCGACGTCCTGGTTCTCGGTGCCGGCGACGGCCTCGCCGTCCGGGAGATCCTGCGGTACCCGGACGTCCGCCGGGTGACAGTGGTCGACCTCGACCCGGCGGTGGTGGCGCTGGCCACCACCGTGCCGCAGCTGCGGGCGCTCAACGGCGGCTCGCTCGACGACCCCCGCGTACGGGTGCTGAACACTGACGCGTTCGGGTGGCTGCGTACCGCCGCCGAGCGCTTCGACGTGGTGGTCGCCGACCTGCCCGACCCGGACGAGACGGCCACCGCCAAGCTCTACACCGTCGAGTTCTACGCGCTGATCAGGTCGGTGCTCGCCGAGCAGGGACGGCTGGTGGTGCAGTCCGGCTCGCCGTACTTCGCGCCCCGCTCATACTGGTCGATCGATGCGTCGGTGCGGGAAGCCGGCTTCGCCACAGTGCCGTACCACGTCGACGTGCCGTCCTTCGGCGACTGGGGTTTCCTGCTCGCCACGGCGGGAACCGTCCCGCCGGTGCTGGAACTGCCGGCCGACGCGCCCCGGCTGCGTTTCCTCGACCCGGGCGTGCTGCGGGCGGCGGCGGCCTTTCCCCCCGACCGCGCCCGCCTGAACGTGCCCCCCAGCACCCTCCTCCAACCGAGGGTCCTCGACTACGCCCGCACGGAGTGGCGCGGCTACTGACCCCACCATCTGGCGCCTGAACACGGTGGCTGTGTCAGGAGAGAGTCCGCTCATGGCGCAAACCTCTTGATCAACGGGGTGGAGTGGGTGCGGACGGGGAAAGGGTGGAGGCATGTTTGGGATGCGGAAGGCTTGGGAGCGCGAATTGGGCGCCGCCGTCGACGAGTTGGTGGCGGCTGACACGCTCGCCTTTGGTGGGGTGGGGATCGCGGGCACGCTGTTGCCGGTGACCGAGGCGTACCACCGGGTCGAGGCGGCCCTCAGCGATCACCCCGAGGAGGTACGCCGCCAGCTCGACCGGGTGCTGGCAGACGGCACACCCGCCGGCCGGGCGTACGCGGCCACGCTGCTGGAGCGGGTCGACCCGGAGGCGGCCCGAGCGGCCTGGACGTCGCTGCGGGACGACCCGAGCGAGTTCACCACCTTCGTCGGCTGCGTGATGGACCGGGAGACCCTGGGCACCTACGCCAGTCGGCGGCTCGCCGCAGCATGATCCATTCGCCGTCAGCTGAGCTGTCGGCCACAGCGCGGGCCTTCCTGGTGCCGAGGGTTGTTACCGTCTGCGCCGACGTACCTGGGGAGGTGGTCGGGTGGACACGCTGGTGACGTGCCTGGTGGCGGCTGTTGCCGTACTCGCGGTGGTCGTGGTCGTCGTGTGGGCACGCCGACGGCCGACGGGCCGGCCGGACGGCCAGCCGGCGGAGCCACCGCGCGACGGCCCGCTCCGCCTGACCCCGGGCGACAGCGTGCGGATCCGCGAGCGGGAGTACGCGGTGAGAGCCACGATCCGTCTGGTCGAGGGCGACTGGAGTTGGGTGCAGCACCTCCTCGACGGCGACTCCGGCACCCGCCACCGGCTCTCCGTGGAGGCCGGCCTCGAACTCGAGCTGGTGTTCTGGACCGCCGAACCGGGCGCGACCGTCACCCCGGGCGCCCCGACCATCGAACTCGGCGGGCGGCGCTACACGTGGGCCGAGACCGGGCAGGCGCGTTACACCGCCACCGGAGAGACCGAGTTGCCGTCGACCGGGACGATGCGCTACCACGACTACCAGTCCGGTGCCGCCGCGCGGCTCTCCTTCGAGGCGTACGGCGAAGAGGGCTGGCAGGTCGCCCGCGGTGACCTGCTCGACCCCGCCGACCTGGCGATCCTCCCGCCCCGTTCCTGACGCCACCGAGCCGGACCGGGCGGACGCGCCGGGCTCGTCACGGCATGCCGAACTGGCCGGTTGTCGATACGGTGTGGGCGCGATCTTAGGGAAGGAGAATCGTGGTCGATTCCCAGAGCACGCCGGCCCGTCAGCGGCCATCCATTGTGTCGATTTCCAGTTACCTGCTCTTCCTGTTCCTGGCGCTCCAGGTGATCAGTCTGATCATCACGCTCAGCACCTTCGGCAAGACGCGGGACGCGCTCCGTGCGGCGTACGCGGACAGCGCCACCGATGGTGACCAGGTGGCCGACGTCTTCGCCGTCGTCGGCATCGGCGGGAGCATCGTCCTGCTGCTGCTCGCGGTCGTGCTGGGCGTGCTGGCCCTGTTCAACAACCAGGGCCGCAACGGCGCCCGGATCACCACCTGGATCGTCGGCGGCATCATGGTCTGCTGCGTGGGCGGTGGCCTGCTCAGCAACGCGGCCGGCGGCTTCAACACCGGTGGCGGGACCACCGGCGACGGGCCGAGCCCCGAGGAGATCCAGCGCCGCCTGGAGGAGGCCCTGCCCTCCTGGGTCACCCCGGTCAGCCTCCTGCTCGGCGTGCTCAGCCTGATCGCGCTGATCGCGGCGCTGGTCCTGCTGGCGCTGCCCAAGGCCAACCCGTTCTTCCGCAAGCCCACCGCGGGCTGGGAGCCGCCCACCCCGGGCGCCAGCTACCCGGGCCACCCGCAGGCGCCCGGTCAGCCGGGTTATCCGCAGGCATCGGCTGAGCCGGGTTATCCGTCGAGTGGGGAGCCGAGCTACCCGCCGCCACCGACCGCGAACCGGCCGGACGACACGCCGCCAACGGACCGGCCCGGGTCAAACCCGCCGCCGACCAGCTGACGGCTCGATAAGCACGACGCCGACGATCCCTCCGAGTAGGTTGCAACCCGACGCCTACCGGAGGGATTCGTCGTGTCGTACCCGGAATCGGCACCGGCCCGCCGGCCCGCCGCCGTCCTGTCGGCCGTGACCGTGCTGTCGGTGATGGCTGTCGCCGCGCTCGCGTACGCAGTGGTCGACCTGGTGGTGCTGGGCGGCACGGTCGACGCGTTCCGCTCCGCCGCCCGCGACACCTCGGCGAGCCCGGAGCAGATCGACGACGTGGTGACTCTGCTCCGCGCGTCCGCGGTGCTGTCGGCGGTGGTGGCGGTGCTCTCCGCGCCGTTGCTCGCCGGCCTGGCCCTGGGGCTGCTGACCGGTCGCAACGGTGTCCGGGTGGCGACCTGGGTGGTCAGCGGGCTCGGCCTGCTCGCCGGCTGCTGCAGCGTGGCGGTGGTCGTCGGCGAACGGTCCGCGCCACTGCAACTGGGCTCCGGCGAGCAGGCTCTCGCCGAGTTGCTCGGTCTGATCGGCGACGCGTACCCGTCCTGGTGGATCCCGCTCAACGCCGGGCTTTCCGTCGCACAGGCGCTCGGTTACCTTGTAGTAGCTATGCTGCTGGCGCTGCCGGCGGCGAACAGCTGGTTCGGCCGCCACCGCTCCACGGCACCAACCGCACCGCCCATGTTCACGCCCGCCCCGCACCAGCCCCCGTCGGCGCCGCACACGCCCCCGTACCCGCCCAGGTGAGGACCACTTCGTGACGCTCGACCCCACGACTGCCGAGCGCCGAGCCCTGATCACCGGGGCCACCGCCGGCATCGGCGCGGCGTTCACGCGACGACTGGCCGCCGACGGCTGGCACCTGGTGCTCGTTGCCCGCGACGCGGCGCGGCTGACCGAGTTGGCCACCGAGCTGGGTTCCACGTACGGGCGCGAGGTGGAGACGATCCCGGCGGATCTGTCCACCGACGACGGCTGCGCCACCGTGGAGCAGCGGCTCGCCGACGGCAGCCCGGTGCACCTGCTGGTCAACAATGCGGGGATCAGCCTGAACAAACCGTTCCTGCGCTCCACGGCGGAGGACGAGGCGCGACTGTTGCGACTCAACGTGCACGCGGTCATGCGTTTGACCCTGGCGGCGCTCCGATCGATGACTGAACGGCGAAATGGGGCAGTGATAAATGTCTCTTCGGTCGCCGGTTTCGGTACGGCCATGCCCGGATCGACGTACTCGGCCAGCAAGGCGTGGGTCACCAACTTCAGCGAGTCCGTCGGGCAGTCGGCGCGGCCGTTCGGCGTTCAGGTGATGGCCCTCTGCCCCGGTTACACCCGCACCGAATTCCATCAGCGGGCCGGCATCAACATGTCCAAGACGCCGGAGTGGCTGTGGCTGCGGGCCGAGGATGTGGTGGACGAAGCCCTGCGTGACCTGCGCAAAGGCAAGATGGTCAGCATCCCGGCGTGGAAGTACAAGGTGGTCGTCGCCGGCATGCGACACGCGCCGCGGCGGCTGCTCCAGGCGGTCGCGCGGGACACCCGCGGCCGGATCGGTCGCGACGAGCGCTGAGCTTCGACCGGCCCGTCGACCCCCAGGCGGTGGTGGGACGGCGTTGGCGCGCCGCTGTCGGGCCAGTTGCTGAGCGTAGTCGAGCATCGCCAGTCATCGGTTCCCCTCCGGGCTGATCAGGGTGGACCCCGCACGCGGCGTTCAGAGTTGCGCAGTAACCTCTATCGCCATGGGGGACCACGACGACCTGCGTAAATTCATTACCGACCTGGCTGTGGTCCACGGGCGGGTCGTGCTCTCGTCGGGGCGCGAGGCAGACTGGTACGTGGATCTGCGGCGCGTCACGCTCCATCACCGGGCCGCTCCTCTGGTCGGCCGGGTGATGCTCGACCTCACCGCCGACTGGGAGTTCGACGCCGTTGGGGGCCTCACCCTGGGCGCGGACCCTGTCGCGCTCTCGATGTTGCACGCCGCCGCTCCGACCGGCCGGGCCCTGGACGCCTTTGTGGTGCGCAAGGCGGGCAAGGCTCACGGTCTTCAGCGGCGGATCGAGGGACCGGAGGTGGCTGGCCGCCGAGTGTTGGCGGTGGAGGACACATCCACGACGGGCGGAAGTGTTTTGACCGCTGTCGAGGCGCTTCGCGAGGCCGGGGCGGAAGTCGTGGGCGTTGTGGTTATTGTTGATCGAGGCGCCGGCGACGCGGTGCGAGCCGCCGGATTGCCGTACCGGGCGGCCTATACGTTGGCTGACCTCGGCCTTGTGGCGTAAAAGTCTGCCGATTCGGATCTGCTGATATGCAGGCGGATCGATGCTGCTGGTGGAAGGATGGAATACGTGGGAACTGCGTTGGCCGAAATGACTATGCCTCAGATCTCGCCGCTAAACGGCGAGCCGATCGAACGTGCCGATGCCGAGCGTCTCGCCGGGGTCCTCAAGGCCCTTGCTGATCCTGCTCGGTTGCGGCTGCTCAGCCTGATCCAGTCGGCCCCCGAGGGCGAGGCGTGCGTCTGTGACCTGACGGCGCCGCTCGGCCTCTCTCAGCCGACGGTCAGTCATCACCTGCGCATCCTCACCGAGGCTGGCTTGTTGCAGCGGGAGAAGCGCGGTGTCTGGGCGTACTACAGCCTGGTCCCGAGTGCGATCGCGACGATCGCCGACCTGCTGACCCCGCCGCGTAAGCGGGCCACCAAGAAGGCCCGCTGACGTAGGCACTACACGCCGTCCCGAGCCGGGGCGGCGTCCGGTGGCGAGCCAGGGGTGGCGCCACCGGTGGTTGACACCTGCTCGTCCCCGGTCGCACCACCGGAGGCCGGGTTCGACATGCCGACGGCCGACCCCCTTGCCAGGGGGCCGGCCGTCGTCGTACCGCTCAACGGTCCTGACCGTGCTCCGGGCGCTGATGGCCGTGCTGGTGCCCGTCGTGGTCGAACGCCTCGCGGGCCGCCTCCACGGCACCAGCGGCACTGGCCGCCGCGACCACAGCGACCGCCTCGCCGCGCTTACGAGCCCGCCTGTCGCGCAGGAACTCGAAGAAGATCGGCAGCACCGAGATCAAAATGATCAGGGCCACCACCGGCAGGATGTAGCGGTCGATCTTGTCGCCGATGGCCTGGTAGATCTGCTCAGCCAGCAGGTAGCCGATCAGCAGGATGCCGTCCACCCAGAGCACCGCGCCGACGATGTTCCAGAGCAGGAACTTCCTGGCCGGCATGCCGAGCGCGCCCGCGACCGGGTTGAGGAACGTCCGGACGATCGGAATGAAGCGCGCCAGCACGACGGCCTTCGCCGGGCCGAACTTCTGGAAGTAGTACTCGGCCTTCTCCACGTACTCCTTCTTGAAGAGTCGCGAGTTCGGCCGCTCGAACATCGGCCGGCCGTACCGCGCGCCGAGCCAGTGCCCCAGCTGGGCGCCGGCGATCGCGCAGATCGGCCCACCGATCAGCAGGCCGGCAAGCGAGAGGCGGGTGCCGTCGCCGAAGATCGCGTCCGCCACCGGTGACGAGGCGACCCCGGCGAGGAACAGCAGCGAGTCACCCGGGAAGAAGAAGCCCACCAGCAGGCCGGTCTCGGCGAAGAGGATCACCCACACGCCGATCAGCCCGAAGGTCTGCAACAGATCCTTGGGATCGAGCGGGTTCAGGGCGACGCTCTCCACGAGAGCGCGGGTCTTCTCAGCTGTGTCCACGGCCACAAAGGGTACCGAAGCCCAGGGCCCCGGCCGCGCCGGACCGGCCCGTCACCACCCGCCCGCGTCGTGGGGTCCGACGACAGAGTCCCCGCGCCCTGGGGTCCAACCGACAGCGTCCCGGCGTCGTGGGGTCCAACGACGGTGCCCCGCCGACCGTGGTGGTCGACGGGGCACCGGTGGTGCGGGATGGGTCAGGCGACGAAGCGGGTCCGGCGGCGCTTGGCCACCAGGTAGCCGCCGGCGCCCGCGGCGAGCAGCAGCGCGCCGAGGCCGGCGATCAGCCCGGTGGACTGACCGGTGATCGGCAGGGTGCCGCCGTCACCGTCACCGTCGCCACCGCCCGTGCCGCCGGCCACGTTGACCAGGATCTTGGCGACGTCGTTGGCCGGCTTCAGGTCCTCGGTGAAGCCGTCGCACTCGCACTTGGCGTTGATGGTGACGGTGCCCGCCGCGTTCTCGATCACCTTGTCGATCCGGAGGCCGATGTCGACCAACTGCTTCTCACCGACACCGATGAAGATGTCCGGGTAGCAGCGGTAGAGCTTCGCGCCCGGCTTGCCGGCGTTCTCCCAGTCCTGCTCGTCGCCGTTGAGCGGCGCGCAGAACTCGGGAACCTCGACTGCGGTGGTGCCCGCCGGAACGGCGATGTCGATCTTGGTGACCGGCGTGCCCGAGCGGCCGAAGTCCAGAGCGGCCGGGCCGTCGTTGCGGACTCCGACGGAGGCCGTGACCACGTCGCCGGCCTTGCCGGTCAGCTGGCCGCCGACCGCCACCAGGTCCGTGCCGTTCTTGCCGGTGACCTTGACGTTCATGCCGGACCAGTTGTTCATCGGGTCGGTGTCAGCCTGGAAGCCGCGCGCCCCCATCTCGGACGGGACCTCCGGAAGGCTCAGGACCGGACCGTTACCGGGCTTCCCAACCGAGATGCCCCCGGCCTGGAGGTAGGCGTTGAAGTCCTCGAACTCGGCGATCGTCATCCAGTTGTAGTAGCCGTACTCGCTGCCCGGCGCGTAGGTGTCCTTGCCGAGCACGTAGGACAGCGAAACCGAGCGGGCCTTGCCGGCGGCGGTTACCTCGTCGAAGGCGCAGGTCCGCAGGTGACCGTCCTCGTAGGTGCAGTTGCTGTACTGCTTGTCGGGGCGGATCGCGTAGTCGAGGTCGAAGACCGCGACCGCTCCCTTGGCGGTGGTCTTGCCAGCGTTGCTGAGCGTCAGCGGAGCGCTGAACGTGCCGCCAGGAGCGGACGAGATGTTGGTTTCCTCGCCCGGGGCAGCCAGGTCGACGCCCTCGCCGATCCGCAGCTTGGCGGTGTGGCTGGCCGGAGCGAGGCCTTCGGCGCTGACCGTGACCTTGAGGTTGCCGGTGTCGCCGTCGGCAGCCTTCGCGGCCGGCGTCAGGGCCACCTCGAAGAGGCCGCCGAAGGCCCACTCCTCGAGACCGATCTCGAAGGGGTCGGTGCAGACCAGAACGCCGGCCTCCGGCGACTTGCAGTCGAAGCTCGACGATTCGGGCTTGACCTGGACGACACCGCTCAGGTCCCGGTAGTCGTAGGTGACAGTGAGGCCTTCGACCACCACCGGCTCGGAGGCGAACAGGAGGGGGGAGTCGATCTTGCCTTCGGACTCCGCAGCAATCGTGGTGTCGCTGAAATAGACGCCCAGTTCGATGGGCGCCTCCGGGGCGGCGACGGCCGGGCTGGCGGAGGCAGCGACGAACGCGCCTGCTACGCCCAGTCCGGCGAGCCAACGCCGGGTGGAGTGGGTGAGCATGAGGGGGTTCCTCCAGTTGGGGGATCAGGTGGAGCCTGCGGATCTTAAGGAATCGCTAAGGCTGATTGCAGCCCTCGGAGCCGTCCACTGGATAAGACCAACCAAAAGGTTGATCAGAGTCACCGCAACGTTCGGTCGGTCCGCTTCCGTCATCTGTGGCAGGAACCCCCGGGAGGTGCAGTGACGTACGAGGAGTTCGCGGACGCGCGGCTGGCCCCGCTACTGCGGTACGCGGTGATGCTGACCGGCGAACCACACCAGGCTCAGGATCTGGTCCAGGAGACCATGGTCCGGGTCCAGCTCAACTGGCGTCGGGTCGCCCGCGCGGACTCGCCCGAGCGTTACGTACGCCGGATGCTCACCAACCAGTACGTCGACTGGCGGCGCGGCTCGTGGGTGCGCCGAGTGCTGCTGCGCGGGGAGCCCGACGCGTCGGTGCCGTTGTCCACCGACCACGCCCAGTCCGCCGTGGACCGGGACCAGGTCTGGTCCTGGCTTTCCCGGCTGCCTCGTCGGCAGCGGGCTGCTCTGGTGCTGCGCTACTACGAGGACCTGCCCGACGTCGAGATCGCCGACATCCTCGGCTGTGCCGTCGGGACCGTCCGTTCGTCCATCTCCCGGGCCCTGGCCACGCTCCGGGCCGAGTACGTGGAGGCGTGAACATGATCGAGGATGACCTGCGTGCCGCGTTCGCCCGGCACGAACCGTTGACCCCGTCGACCGGCCCGCTGCGGGTCGCGATCGACCGGCTCGCCGCTGTCCGCCGTCGTCGCCGGCAACGGTTCCAGGCCGCTGGTGTCACGCTGGCCCTGCTCGGCGCGCTCGGAGTCGGGGTGCCGCAGCTGCGACCCGATCGACCAGCTGCGGATCCGTTGATGTCGGGAAAACCGGCTGACGCGCAGTCCGGGGCGCTGAATGTCCTGCTGCTCGGCGTGGACGGATTGGGCGAGCAACCGCCGTACCGGTTGGCGGACTCCGTCCTGCTGGTGCACATCCCGGCGGACCGGAGCCGGCCGTACCTCATCTCGTTGCCGCGCGACCTGGAGGTGTCGATCCCCGGCCGGGGGATCGACAAGCTGAACAGGGCGTTCCACAGCGGTGCCGGCGAGCCCCGGCCCGACCTGGACGCCGGCTACGACCTGACCCGCCAGGTGGTCGCCGACCTGACCGGGGTACGCGTCGACGCCGGCGCGGTGCTGACCTTCGCCGGGCTGCGCCGGATCACCGACGCTGTCGACGGGGTGGAGGTCTGCCTACCGAAGGAGGTTCGTTCCTGGCACACCCGCCGGGTCTTTCCGGCCGGCTGTCAGCGGCTCGACGGAGCTTCCTCCGTGGACCTGCTGCGGCAACGGCGGTACCTGCCCGATGGTGCGTTGGACCGGGACCGTAACGCCCAGCGCTATGTCGCCGGGTTGATCCGAGCGGCGGTCGCCAAGGAGGTGCTGACCAATCCGGTGCGGCTCAACGCACTGCTGTCGGTCCCCGGTAAGGGTCTGGCGGTCGACGACGACGGCCTGCCACTGACCAGGCTGGTGGCGGTGCTGCCCAAGCTGAAGAGCGTCGACCCGGTGGGGCTCAGCCTCCCGGTCGGCCAGCCGGTGGATGACCGTACGCTGCTGCCGCTGGACCCGAAGCAGGGCCGGGCGTTCCTCGCCGCTCTGCGCGAGGATCGGTTGGCGCAGTGGGTGGCGCAGCACCCGGAGCAGGTCAACCCCGCACGATGACGGACGGGGAATTCGCGACGGTGCCCCGCTGTCCAGCTAGGGGACGGCGGGGCACCGGTCGGCGGGTTCGGTCAGGCGCCGAAGCGGGTGTCGCGGCGCCGGGCGAGCAGGTAGCTGCCCACACCGGCGAGGAGCAGCAGGCCGCCGATGCCGGCGATCAGGTTGGTGGGGGCGCCGGTGATGGGCAGCGAACCACCGCCACCGCCACCGCCACCGTCGCCTTGGCCACCGCCGCCCTGGGCCGCGTTGACCACGATGGTGGCCCTGTCGTTGGCCGGCTTGATGTCGTCCTGGAAGCCGCCGCCGGCGGGGCACTCGCACGGCGCGTTGACCCGTACCGCGCCGCGGGCGTTGGGAATGACCTTGTCGATGCGCAGCCGGAACTTCATGGTGTACGTCTTCCCGGCCACCAGGAGCATCTCCGAGGCGCACAGGTACGTGCGGGTGGCGTCCTGCCGCAACCAGCAGTTGTCGGGGACCTCGACGGCGGTGGTGCCCGGCGGTAGCTCGACGTCGGTGTGGGTGGCGGCCTCGTACTCTTCGCTGACGTTGTCGAGCGTCGCCGGGCCGTTGTTCCGGAAGCCGACGGTGGCCGTGACGACGGTGCCGGCCGTGCCCTTGAGCGTGGCGCCGATCGCCGCGAGGTCGGTGCCGTTCGTGCCGGTCGCCTTGACGGTCCACCCGGTGTATTCGTTGCCCGGACCGACGTCGGTCTGGTCGGCCTGCCGCGTTGCTCCGGGCGCCTTGGCCAGAGTCAGTTTCGGGCCGCTGCCGGGGGTGGCCGCGCGGGCGCCGGCTGCTTCCCGCACCCGGGTCAGGTCCTCGAAATCGGCAACGGTCATGAACTGGGCGTAGCCGGAGTGGTTGGCCGGCGCGTAGGTGTCCTTGGCGAGTTCGAGGTTCAGCGTGGTGGCCAGCCCGGTGCCCACCGGGATGTCCACGTCGAACTGGCAGGAGACCAGGTGGCCGTCGGAGTAGCTGCAGTTGCTGAACCGGTCCTTGGTCCGGATCGAGTAGGGGAGGTCGAAGACCGTGACGAATCCGGTGACGGTCTTGTCGCCGGCGTTGACCACGACCAGCGGCACCGTGAACTTCCCCCCCGGCTTGGCGGAGAGGCTGGTGAACTCCCCGCCGGCCAGGTCGACCCCCTCGCCGACCCGGACCCGGGAGGTGTAGCTGCCGCGCCGTCCCCCGGCCGCCTGGAAGCTGACCGCGACGTCGCCGGAGTCGCCGAGCTGCGCATCTTCGGTGAGGCCGAGGTGCACCCGCTTGGCCCCGTTGCGGTAGATCCCGCCGCCGAGCGGCGGCATCTCGTACAGGACGACATCGGAGGGCTCCGTGCAGACGAGAACGCCCGGCTCCGGCGCGGTGCACTTCTGGCCGTCGGCAGGAGTCACAGTGATCTTGTTAGCCAGGGAGCGGTAGTCGTACCGCACGGAGACGTCGCTGAGGACCGTCGGCTCGTCGGAGTACAGCAACAGGCCGCGGATGGTCGCCTCCGAGCCGATGGCAAGGGTGGCGTCCTGGAAGTAGGGCTCGATCGCGGGTGCGGCGACGGCGGGGGTGGCGGAGGCGGCGATCAACGCGCCTGCGGCGCCGAGCCCGGTCAGCCAGCGGAGCGAGTGCTTGAGCATGGGGGTCCTCCCGTGGGGATGCAGGTGGCGCTCGTCCAACTTAGGGACGCCACGACCCCTCCGGTAACCCTCTCGGATCGACATTTGTCTAATGACCCGAACGGGTGAACACCCCTGTCGCAATGGGCAGCCGGAATCAGCGGTAGTCGTCCTCGTCCCCGGTGACCACCCGGGCCTGCTCCATCGCGTCCCAGTCGTCGACCTCCAGGCCGCGGTGCGGCTCACTGTCGACGTCGGCCGGGCCAGCGACCGTCGCCTGATCGACAGCGTCGGCCGGGTCCGTCTCGGGGTCGCGTTCGTCGGGCGTGAGGTGGTCGCCGGGGATGAAGCCCTCGTCGGGCTGACCCATCGTCCCTCCCGGGGGTCTCGGGGCACGTTCCCACCCACCGTACGGGCTGGGCGGGCACACCGCCCGGAAGCGGAGTAGGCGGAATCAGCCCTCGGCGACGCGACCCGATGCCAGGATGGTGCCGTGGGCTTCCTCATCAGACTGGCGATCACCGCGGTTGCGTTGTGGATAACCACGCTGATCGTGCCCGGGGTGGACGTGCACGGCCGCTCGGGTGGCAACACAGTGCTCACCCTGATCGTGGTGGCGCTGATCTTCGGCGTGATCAACGCGGTGCTCAAACCGGTGATCCGGGTCGTCGGTTGCGTGTTCTACCTGCTGACCCTGGGCCTGTTCGCGCTGGTGGTCAACGCGTTGCTGTTCCTGCTCACCGACCGGATCGCCAGCGGGCTCGACCTGCCGTTCCAGGTGGACGGATTCTGGCCGGCGTTCTGGGGAGCCATCGTGATGACCGTGGTGACCTGGTTGATCAGCGTCATCGTGCCGGACAACCTGGACCGCCGGTGAACGGCTAGCACCCGGGTCGGTTGTTCCGGCGCACCTCACCTACGGGATACTTCCGGGTGGAGGACAGCGCGGTCCGGCGCACAAATGAAGAACAGCGGCCAGCACGGCCGAGAGTGGTAAGTAAGGAGCGCATCACATGCCCATCGCTTCCCCCGAGGCTTACGCGGAGATGCTGGACCGCGCCAAGGCTGGCCGGTACGCGTACCCCGCGATCAACGTGACCTCCTCCCAGACGCTGAACGCAGCGCTCAAGGGCTTCGCCGACGCGGAGAGCGACGGCATCATCCAGGTCTCCACCGGTGGCGCCGAATACCTCTCCGGCCCCTCGATCAAGGACATGGTCACCGGCGCGGTCGCGTTCGCCGCGTACGCGCACGAGGTCGCCAAGAAGTACTCGGTGAACATCGCCCTGCACACCGACCACTGCCCGAAGGACAAGCTGGACGGGTTCGTGCGTCCGCTGATGGGCATCTCGCAGGAGCGGGTGAAGCGCGGCGAGGAGCCGCTGTACCAGTCGCACATGTGGGACGGCTCGGCCGTGCCGGTCGCGGAGAACCTGCAGATCGCCGCGCAGCTGCTCGACGAGGCCGCCAAGGCCAAGATCGTCCTTGAGATCGAGGTCGGTGTCGTCGGTGGCGAGGAGGACGGCGTCGAGAACGCCATCAACGACAAGCTCTACACCACCACCGATGACGGCCTGGCCATGGTCGAGGCGCTCGGCCTCGGCGAGAAGGGCCGCTACATGGCGGCGCTGACCTTCGGCAACGTGCACGGCGTCTACAAGCCGGGCAACGTCAAGCTGCGTCCGGAGATCCTCAAGCAGATCCAGGACGCCGTCGGCGCCAAGTACGGCAAGGACAAGCCGCTCAGCCTGGTCTTCCACGGCGGCTCGGGCTCCCTGCTGAGCGAGATCCGTGAGGCTCTGGACTACGGCGTGGTGAAGATGAACATCGACACCGACACCCAGTACGCCTTCACCCGGCCCGTCGTGGACCACATGCTCCGCAACTACGACGGCGTGCTGAAGATCGACGGCGAGGTCGGCAACAAGAAGCAGTACGACCCGCGCGCCTGGGGCAAGGCCGCCGAGGCCGGCCTGGCCGCCCGGGTCGTCGAGGCCTGCGAGCACCTGCGTTCGACCGGCACCACGATGACCAAGTAACGACGTCCCACCCCGACGGCCGACTCCCCGCACGGGGGTCGGCCGTCGTCGTCAATTCGTCAGCAGGCGTACGGCCTCGCGAACGTCGTCGGTGAGGTGAATCGTCGACGACAGGTCACCGAACGGGGACGCGGCCAGCAGCGGACGCAACAGCGCCTCCACCGGCAGCTCGACTGTCCAGTAGGCGCGGTCCAGGAAGATGTAAGCCCCGCTGGCCCCGTCGGTGCCGTAGTAGGTCTTGGTGGCCGCCTGGAACACCTCCTGCACCGTGCCCGCCCGCCCCGGCGCGAAGACGATGCCGCCCCGGGCGAGGCGCAGGATGGTGTCCTCCCGGATCGCGTTCGAGAAGTACTTGGCGATCCGCCCGGCGAACAGGTTCGCCGGCTCGTGCCCGTACAGCCAGGTCGGAATGGCCAGACCACCCGCACGCGCCCAGCCCAGGTCGTCGCCACGTTGCCGGGGCACCCCCGCGTACCGCTGGCGGACCGTCAGCGCCGTGGCCGTGTACCGGTGGTGGTCGGTGAAGTCGGGGGCGGTGGCCAGCAGGTCGATCGCCGCCGTCACATCGGTCGCCGGCCGGTCCGCCAGGTAGGCGCCGAGGTTCGCGGCCTCCATCACACCCGGGCCGCCGCCGGTCACCACCAGCCGGTCGGCCCGCGCCAGCTCCCAACCCAGCACGGCCGCCATCCGGTACGCGGGACTGCCGCGCCGCACCGCGTGCCCGCCCATGATGCCCACCACCGACTGCGGCCCGTGTGCGGCCAACCAGACCCGGGTGGCGTCGGCCAGCGCGTTGTCCACGCCGTGGTCGTGCAGCCGCTGACCCAGCGCCTCCTTGACGTCCGGCAGCGCGCCGCCGTGCGCCCGGTAGTGGTCGTACACCCGGGTGTCGTACATCCCGGTGAACCCGCCCTCGGCGAACCCGGCGGCCAGGTCGTCCGGGGTGTAGAGGTGCGTCGGCTGGGTCGGGTACGGCAACCCGGAGAACGGCGGCACCACGTTCGCGCCGCGCCGGACCAGGTCGGCGCCCACGTCCCGGGACGCGAACCGGCAACCGACGAAGAGGGTGCCGGCGACGTCGACGCCGGTCAGGTCGGGCACCGGCGCGAGGTCGAGCCGCAGGCCCTGCACGGTCAGCCCGGTCAGGCGACCGGTGGTCAGCTGTTGGTCGAACTCGGCCTGGGTCTGAATCTCACCGGCGTGCAGGTGCGGCTCGATGACGTCCGCGGGAGGTGGGGTCGGCACCCGGCCATCCTGCCCCTCCGCCAGGGCCGGTCAAACCTCGGGCCAGGGGTGGAACCGACAGGAGCCCGATGGTCGTGGCCACCGGGCTCCTGCATAACCGGTTCCTGGGGAGGCTCCGGACTATTAGTTGTAGTGGAAAACACCAGGCAGCGGCATAGGCCGCAGGCGTGACCAACTCCTCAGCCGTTCAGCGGGACACGTCGGCCGACCCGCTCGCGTGTCGCCCTGTCCAGCGGGTTGAATGGGGCGATGCAGAACCTTTTGCCAGAGCCACCGGCCACCCGCCTGCCCGTGAACGACGAGGCCGACGCCGCCCTGGCCGCCGCCGACGAGGCCGGCACCGATGAGGCGTACGCCAACGTGGCGGCCGGCTTCCCGACCTACAGCGCGGCCTGGGCGGAGCTCGCGGCGCGGGCGTTCGCGCAGGGCCAGGTGGTGACGGCGTACGCGTACGCCCGCACCGGCTACCACCGGGGGCTCGACCAGCTGCGCCGCAGTGGTTGGAAGGGGCACGGCCCGGTGCCGTGGTCACACGAGCCCAACCAGGGCTTCCTCCGCTGCCTCTACGTGCTGTCCCGCGCCGCGGACGAGATCGGCGAGGCCGACGAGGCGGCCCGCTGTGCCCAGTTCCTGCGCGACTGCGACCCGGAAGCGGCGGACGCGCTCGCGAGCAACTGACCCCGCCCCGACGGCCGGCCCGACATCGGGCCGGCCGTCGGCGGGTCTGGGCTTTGACGCAGGCCCTAAAGCCCTTCGGCGACCGCGGCGGCGATCTTCAGCCAGGCGTCCCGGGTGGCCGAGGAGAGCCCGCCGTACCGGATCGGCTCACCGCTGTCGATGAGCCGCTCGTACGGGGCCAGCAGCACCGCCCGGGTGCGGGCCGCGAAGTGCTCCTGGATGGCCGGCAGGTCGATCTCCTTGCGGGACGGCGGCATCGACACCACAGTCACGGCCTGACGGACCAGCCGTTGCCGGCCGCTCTGCTCCAGGTGGTCGAGCATCCGGGCGGCGGTCTCGGCGGAGTCGTTACGGGCCGACATGGTGACCACCAACTGGTCGGTGGCGTCCATCGACGCCTGCCAGTTCTGCGCCCGGACGTTGTTCCCGGTGTCCACGAAGATCAACTTGTAGAACCGGCTGACCACCTCCCGGATCTCGGCGAACGCGGCAGCCGTCAACATCTCGCCACCGGTCGCCGACTCGTCCGAGGCCAGGACGTCGAACATCCCCTCGCCCTGCGAACGGACGTACTGCGACAGGTCGCCGACCCGCCCGTGCGCGCCCTGGAACTGCCCGAGGTCACGCAGCATGTCCCGCACCGTGCGGGAGTGGAAGTCCTGCTGGGCGCGCATCCCGAGAGTGCCCTGGGTCTCGTTGTTGTCCCAGGCCAGCACGTAGCCGCCGCGCTTCTGACCGAACGTCATCGCGAGCAGCAGGATGGCCACCGTCTTACCGGCGCCGCCCTTCGGGTTGACCACGGTCACCTGCCGCAGGCCGCCGAAGTTGCGGCGCACCATCTCGATGTCCCGCTTGAGCTCCTGCTCGTGCCGCCCCGGAGAGAGCCGGAGCAGGCCCATCTTGTTGACCACCGCGCGTACACCCATGGTCGCCACCGGGTCGGCGGGTCGAACCTGGCGGCGTCGGGCGAAGTCCTCGGCGGTCGGTGCGGCGGTGGTGTCCGGTGTCCAGCTGGCGTCCGGGTACGCGGTCGCGTCCGGGTACGCGGGGGCGGGCATCCGGGTCACCCCGTCGGCCTCCTGGTACGGCTGCCCGGGCGTGCCACCGGGCGAGCCCTGCTGCCAGGGCGGTGGGTACCAACCCGGCGAGGGCGGGAACGGCCCGGGCGGCGTGGTCGCCGCCCCGTCCTGGCCAGGAGCGTGCTGCGGTGCGGCAAGGCCGTGCGGTGGGTTGCTGAACTGCGTCACGTCCGGCGGCGGCGGAATCTGCGCCGGGCCGGCCTGGCCGGGAATGGTCGGGGTGAACGGCTGCCCGGGGTATGCCTGCGCGGGGCCGGCGTGCGGGACGACCGGTGGAGGCGGAATCGGGGGCGTCGCGCCGGCCTCGTCCTGAGCGGGCGCGGTCGTGCCGGCCGGGCGTTGCGGCGGGTACGCCCACGGCGACTCGGCAATCGGCCGCGCCGGCCCGTCAGCCGACCCGTCCGCACCGGGCCCACCAGCCTGCTGCCCCGGCTGGCCAGGCTGTGCTGCCGGCCCACCAGCGGTCCCACCAGCCTGCGGTGTCGGCCCGCCAGCCTGTGGTGTCGGCCCGCCAGCCTGCGGTGCCGGCCCGCCAGCCTGAGGTACGGGTCTACCAGGCTGCGGTGCCGGCCCGGCCGCCGCGAGGGCTGCGGCCGAGGAGTCTGCCGGCGCGGGGCCGGCGGCCGTCGGGCTGTCGGTGGCGTTCGGGTTGGCGGCGGACGCGGTGGCCGCTGGGACGGGCCGGTCGGTGGCTGCGGCCGTGGCGGGGCGGTCGGCGGCCGATGCGGCGGGGCGGTCGGCGGCGGCGGCGGTCGGATGGTCCAGGGTGAACGGCAGGTTCAGGTCGACGCCGCCCGGGGTGATCGACGCGGCGGTCGGACCCCGGTCGCCGGGTTGTACCTGCGCCGCGTCGCCGGCCTGGCTGGCCGCAACGGGCGCGGCCCTGCCCGCGTCGCTCACGGCGGGCCGGCCGTCCCTCGGCGCGGAGGTGGTGCTCGGTGTCGCGGCGACGGAGACGCCGGGGGCGGCTGGCCCGCCGTTGCTCCCCGGGCCGGTCGACGGCGGCGGCTGGGCACCGGTCGCTGGCGCGCCGGTCGGCGGTGGCGCGCCGGGCGGTGATGGCGCGCCGGGCGGCGGTGGCGCGGCGGCCGGGCCGGTCGGCGGAGGCCAACTCGGCTGCGCCGGCGCCCAACCCGACCCGGCGCCGGACGGGCCGCTGGCCCCCCACCCCCCGGGCGCCGGAACGGCGCCGGTGAGCGACGGGTAGTCCGACGGCGAGGGCGGCGACTGGGCCGCAGCGCCGGGCTGGCCGGGAACCGGCGGTCGCCCGATCGGCGGCGCGGCCACCGGTGGCGTGACCGGTGGCGTGACCGACGACGGCCCACCCCGCTGCTCGGCGACCGCAGCCCACGGCGGCACCGCGCCCCGGTCGCCCGGATCTGGCGGCCAGAGTGGTTCGACGTCCCGCTCCGGCACCGGCTGCTGGCCGGGCACCTGCGCCCGGTCGGCGTTCTCGTCCATTACGGCCCTCCCCAGTCCTCCTGCGAGGATAGGCCCAATCGCCCAGCAGGGCCGATCGGCGCAGGCAGGTCGGCCGGTCGTGCCGGTCGAGGTCAGATCGACCAGACCGCCCAGGCGCCCGGCTCGACCCACCAGGAACGCTTACGGGTCAGCTCGCCCTCGACACCATCGTCGAGGTACGGCACCTTGCCTTCCCTGGGCAGCACCGACACCGCCCGCCCGCGGGCCCGCCGGACTTCGAGGCGTACCCGCGTGCGCCCCCACGCCGAGCGGACGACCACCGGCACGGCCACCGCGACCTCGACCTGGCCGTCGGCCGGGTCCGGCGCGGTCAGCAGCGCCACGTCGTTGAGCGTCGCGTACCCGCCGGCGTTGCCGACCGCGCAGGCCAGCAGCGGTTCCGCACCGTCGGAGAGGATGGTGTCGTCGACCTCCACCCGGGCGCGCCAGTGCAGTGGCCGGCCGGCGTCGTCGGCCGCGCCGAGGAGCGCGCCGTCCAGGGTCACCGAGCCGCCGTCGTTGCGCAGCAGGTCCAGCCGGCGCGGCGTGCCGTCCAGCACTGCGGCGGCCACCGCCGCCGGGTCACGGGGCAGCCCGAGCTGCGCGGCCAGGTCCCGGTGGGCGTCGCCACGGGCCGGGTCGAGCGGGAGTACGGCCACCGGCGGCAGGTCGGGCAGGGTCCGGTTGCCGGGCAGATCCGCCGGACGCTTGCTCGGCGCCGGGGCGTACCGCTTGACCAGCCGGCGCAGCACGGCGCGCAACTGCCCGTCGCTGGCCGTGGCGACGACCAGCCGGGTCTTGCTGTCCGGGTCCGGCCAGGTGAGGCCGTCCGGGCGGGCCGGGCCGTCGAGCCGGGCCAGCACCGCGTCGATCTCGGCGTCGGAGCGGGCGGTGACCGTCTCCACCCGGGCGCCCCGGGCGTTCAGCGCGTCGGCGCAGGCCAGCACCGGCACCCGTGGCCGTTCCGTCGCGCACTGCTCTGCGGCGGTCCGGCCGGTGTCGGTCTGGCCGCTGCTGGCCTGGCCGGTGCTGGTCTGGCCGGTGTCGGTCCGGCCGCTGCTGGCTTGGCCGGTGTCGGTCTGGTCGGTGTCGGTCTGGCTCGTCGGGGCGGTGTCGGCCCCGGCCGCGCCGCCGCAGCAGGCCCCGCCGCTGCCACAGCCCCCGGGAGCGTCCCGCTCCGAGCCGAGGGTGAGCAGCACCACGTCGTACACGGAAGGAGCCTCCTGCCTCTCGACGCGACCCCTGCCGGCCACGCCGTCACTACTTGTTAACCTGACACCCCGGGCTCGCCGAGCGGTCGCCACCTGGCACCCGAGCCTTCTGGAGGCGGAAAAGATGCCAGCGATCGTGCTCCTCGGCGCTCAGTGGGGCGACGAGGGCAAGGGCAAGGTTACCGACCTGCTGGGTGAGCGGGTCGACTACGTCGTGCGCTACTCCGGCGGCAACAACGCCGGGCACACGGTGATCACCCCGGACGGCCAGAAGTACGCGCTGCACCTGATGCCGTCCGGCGCGCTCTCGCCGGACGCGATGATCGTCATCGGCAACGGTGTGGTGGTCGACCCGAAGGTGCTGCTCGCCGAGATCGACGGTCTGGCGGAGCGCGGCGTCGACGTGTCCCGGCTGCGGATCTCCGGTGACGCGCACCTGATCATGCCGCACCACCGGGCGCTGGACCGGGTCATCGAGCGCTACCTCGGCTCGTCCCGGATCGGCACCACCGGCCGCGGCATCGGCCCGGCGTACGGCGACAAGGTCGCCCGGATCGGCATCCGCCTCCAGGACCTGCTCGACCCGGGCATCCTGCGCAAGAAGCTGGAACTCGCGCTGCGCGAGAAGAACCAGATCCTGTTCAAGGTCTACAACCGCAAGGCGATCGACCTCGAGGCGACCGTCGAGGAGTACCTGGCGTACGCGGAGCGGCTCAAGCCGTACATCGCGGAGACCCGGGCGATGCTCTGGGACGCCCTGGACCGGGGCGAGACGGTGCTGCTGGAAGGCGCCCAGGCCACCATGCTCGACATGGACCACGGCACCTACCCCTTCGTGACCTCGTCCAACCCGACGGCCGGTGGTGCCTGCGTGGGCGCGGGCATCCCGCCGACCGCGATCAACAAGGTCATCGCGGTGAGCAAGGCGTACACCACCCGGGTGGGTGCCGGTCCGTTCCCGACCGAGCTGTTCGACGCCAACGGTGACCACCTTCGCAAGATCGGCGCGGAGTACGGCACCACCACCGGGCGGGAGCGCCGGTGCGGGTGGTTCGACGCGGTCGTCGCCCGGTACGCCTGCCGCCTCAACGGCGTCACCGACCTGGTCATCACCAAGCTGGATGTGCTCACCGGCCTGCCCAAGGTGCCGATCTGCGTCGGCTACGAGATCAACGGCGTCCGGGTCGACGACATGCCGATGAGCCAGACGGACTTCCACCACGCCAAGCCCGTCTTCGAGGAACTCGACGGCTGGTGGGAGGACATCACCAAGGCCCGCACCATCGACGACCTCCCGGAGAACGCCCGCCGCTACATCGCGAGGGTCGAAGAACTCTGCAACACGAGGGTGAGCGTCGTAGGCGTAGGCCCAGGCCGAGAAGAAAACGTAGTCCTCCACCCCCTCCTCCCCTAACCCCCACCCCACCCCCCCCCGGCCCCACCCCCCACCCCCCTCGTTGATCATGAGGTTGACGGAGTGTTCGATCTACGAATGCCCCGTCAACCTCATGATCAACGGCAGGGCTGGCGGGTGTTGTCCACAGGGTTATCCACAGGGGTGGTGGGGTGGCTGGTGAACGGCCAGCGTGGTCGTCGTGGATCGCACAGACCTCGTACGCGTCATCGCCGGCGACCAGGATGGCTTGATCACTCGGGCGCAGGCGTTGCGTGCCGGATTCAGTCGACACGACATCGACCATCTGGTGACCGTCGGGCGGTGGCGACCACTCGCACGAGCGGTCTACCTGGTCCGCAGCCGGTCCATCGAATCACCCGCCCGTCAGTGTCGTATCCGCGCCGCTGTGCTCTCGTTGGGCCCGCAGGCTCACGCGGTGTTCGGCACAGCGGCAGAGCTGCACGGCATTGCCGGACTGCCGCCTCGGGACGAGATCCATGTGGCGCTGCCGGGCAGGGCGGCGAAGCTGGCGCGGGTGTCGGACCCCGCAATCGTGCTGCACCAACTCGAACACCCTCCGGGCGCGGTGGTGCAGGTGAACGGGATCGCGGCTACGGAGCCACGGCTGACCGTTTCCGAAATCATCCTGCGGGAGTGCCGGTACGCGGCGGTCTCGGTGCTCGATTCCGCCCTCAATCGAGGGCTACTCACGCCCGAATGCCTGGCAACCATTCCAGCGCTGATTCGAGGCCGACGTGGTGCGGTCGCAGCACGCGGCTACCTCTCCGAGGCGGATGGCCGGGCACAGTCGCCACTGGAGACTCGCTCTCGACTGCGATGCGTCGACGGGGGAGTTCCGCCGGACACGCTGCAGTTGGAAGTGCGCGACGATGACGGTTATCTGCTCGGCATTGGCGACCTGGGTTGGCGCGGCCCAAGGCTGATCGCCGAAGCGGACGGCCGAGACGCGCATGGCACCCCGGAGGCCGCCTACGCCGACCGCCGTCGCCAGAACCGCCTGGTCAACGCCGGCTGGACGATCCTCCGTTTCACCTGGCAGGACACCCTCCACCCCACCTACATCCCCAAAACGGTCCGCCAAGCGATCGCAGCCCTTCGCGCCCGTCGATCATGAGGTTGACCGGCAAGTGGATCACCAGTTGGCCCGTCAACCTCATGATCAACGGCGAGGTGGAGGGGGACAGTAGGATCTCGGGCGTGCGGGTTCTTTTGGTTGGTGGCGGTGGGCGGGAGCACGCGCTTGCGCTCGGGTTGGTTGGCGATCCAGGTGTTTCCGCGCTGATTGCGGCGCCGGGTAATCCGGGGATCGCCAGCGTGGCTGAGCTGCGAGCGGTCACTCCGACAGATCCGGCCGCGGTGGCGGCGTTGGCCGTGGAGGTGGCGGCTGACCTCGTGGTGGTCGGGCCCGAGGCACCACTGGTCGCCGGGGTCGCCGACGCGGTACGCGCCAAGGGCATCGCCGTGTTCGGTCCGTCCGGCGTGGCTGCCCAGTTGGAGGGCTCCAAGGCGTTCGCCAAGGACGTGATGACCGCCGCCGGTGTGCCGACCGCACGGGCGTACGTCTGCACGGACGAGGAGAGCACCGCACGGGCGCTGGACGAGTTCGGCGCGCCGTACGTGGTGAAGGACGACGGGCTCGCCGCCGGCAAGGGCGTGGTGGTGACCGACGACCGGGCCGCTGCGCTGGCGCACGCGAACGAGTGTGGCCGTGTGGTGGTCGAGGAGTTCCTCGACGGCCCGGAGGTCAGCCTTTTCGTGGTCACCGACGGCGAGGCGGCGCTGCCGTTGTTGCCGGCACAGGACTTCAAGCGGCTCGGCGACGGCGACACCGGGCCGAACACCGGTGGCATGGGGGCGTACGCACCGCTGCCCTGGGCGCCGGCCGGCCTGGTCGACGAGGTGATGCGCGACGTGGTGCACCCGACGTTGGCGGAGATGCGCCGCCGGGGCACGCCGTTCGCCGGCCTGCTCTACGTCGGGCTCGCGATCACCGCTGCCGGCCCTCGGGTGATCGAGTTCAACGCGCGCTTCGGTGACCCGGAGACCCAGGTGGTGCTCGCGCTGCTGGAGACCCCGCTGGGCGGGCTGCTGCACGCCGCGGCCACCGGCACGTTGGCCGAGCACCCGCCGCTGCGGTGGCGGGACGGCAGCGCCGTGACCGTGGTGCTCGCCTCGGCGGGTTATCCGGCCGCGCCGCGCACCGGCGACGTGATCACCGGCGCGGAGGGTCCGGGCATCATCCACGCAGGCACCGCCCGCCGGGCCGGCGACGGCGCGTTGCTCTCCGCCGGCGGCCGGGTCCTCTGCGGTACGGCCACCGGCGTCGACCTGGCCGCCGCGCGGGACGCCGCGTACGCGCTGGTGGACGGGGTCGAGCTGGCCGGCTCGCAGCACCGCACCGACATCGCCACCGCCGCGATCGAGGATCGGATCACGATTCCCGGCTGAACTCAGGCAACCCCCGGCCACCCCGCTGCCGTTTGAGCGGTGAGACGAGGGGGTGCCGGAATGCCGGTCGATGTCGAGGGTTACCGCGACTACGTCGGTGCGCGGCTGGAGCCGCTGCGCCGCACGGCGTACCTGCTCTGCGGTGACTGGCACACGGCCGACGACCTGGTGTCGACGACGCTGGTCAAGTTGCTCCGGCACTGGTCACGGGTGTCCGTCATGGACAACCCGGACGCGTACGCCAGGCGGATCCTGCTGCGGGTCTGGCTGGACGAGCGGCGTCGGCCGTGGCGGCGGGAGGCCGCCTGGGCCGAGGTGCCCGATCGCGCGGTCGCGGCCACCGGCACCGACGGCGCGGCTGACCGCCTGACCCTTCTCGCTCTGTTGGCCGAGCTGCCGCCGCGCCGCCGCGCGGTCCTCGTGCTGCGCTACTTCTGCGACCTGTCCGTCGAGGAGACCGCGCGGGAACTCGGCTGCACTCCAGGCACCGTCAAGAGCCAGTCGGCGCGTGGCATCGAGGCGATGAGAGCCCGCCTCGCCCCGATGCCGGATCGAGTCGAGGAGGTACGCAAAGATGGATGAGCTCTACGACCAGCTGCGTGCGGCGGTCGCCCAGGCGCCGCCGACTCGGATCGACGTGGACGAACTGATCCTGGCCGACCGGCGTCGCCGCCAGCACCGGGCGTGGGCGTTGACCGGCTCCGGGGTGGCGGTGGCCGTGATCGCACTGACGTCGACACTGGTCACCGGACCGTACCGGGATTCGCGGGAGCCGACGGCGAACACCGGCCCGTCGCTCTGTGCCCCGCTGAACGCGTCTCCCAGTGGGACCGTGCCGCCGTTCGAGCGGTACGGCTCGGCGCCCCCGTTCCCGTCGGAGCAGCCGGCCGCCGCGGCGGTGCGGCTGACCGCGGCGCTGCGCGAGGCGCTGAGCGTCAACCTGCCTCGGGAGCTGACTGTCGAGTCGGGGGTTCCCGGGTGTCCGCTGCCGCAGCTGTCGTACGAGCGCACGGTGACGGGGTACGCCTACGGGGTGACGGTCAAGCTGTCCAGGGGTGGTGATCAGGGCGATCTGGTCATCGGGATGAATCCGACCCTCGGGGCGGTTCTTGGATGCCCGGCCGGCCCGTCCGGTAACGACTGTTCCGTCGATCGGTTCCCGGACGGCAGCGAGGCGGTGTCGGGTACCGATGCCGACTCGGCGGGTGCCGGCTCCCGTACCGCGTTGGTGCTGCGTCCCGATGGGACGTCAGTGACGGTCAAGCTGGATCAACCCGGTGCGTCCGTGGACGAGCTGTTGCTCACCGAGGATCAGCTGGTGACCATCGGCCGGTGGCCGGGCTTCAACCTGTACCCGTGAGCGACGCGGCTGGCCACCGTCAGCCGTAGTAGCGGCGGAGTTCTCGGGTGAGCACCTTGCCGGTGGCGTTGCGGGGCAGGTACTTCACGAAGATCACGTCCCGGGGGACGCTGAACCTGGCCAGGAAGTGCCGGACGTACTCGCGTACCGCCTCGGGGTCGAGGGTTTCGCCTGGGTGCAGGGCGAGGAACGCGGAGAGGCGCTGGCCGTACTCGGGGTCGGGCACGCCGATCACGGCCGCCTCGCGGACCTGCGGCAGTTGCGCGAGCAGGTCCTCCACCTCGGACGGGAAGACGTTCTCGCCCCCAGAGACGATCATGTCGTCGGCCCGGCCGTCGACGAAGAGCAGCCCGTCGGCGTTGAGCCGGCCGAGGTCGCCGGTGTCGAGCAGGCCGTCGTGGGTTTCCCGGTTGGCACCGGAGGTGTAGCCCTCGAAGAGCATCTCGTTGCCGACGAAGATCCGCCCGACCCGTCCGTCCGGTACGGGTTGGCCGTCGTCGTCGAGCAGCGCCAGTCGGGTGCCGTGCGGCGGGCGACCAGCGGCGGTGGGTGCCTGACGTAGGTCCTGCGGGCCGGCGATGGAGGCCCAGGAGACCTCGGTGGACCCGTAGAGGTTGTAGAGGACGTCTCCGTAGACGTCCATGAACTTCGGGGCCAGCCCGCCGGGCAGGGCGGAGCCGCTGACCGCGACGACCTTGAGCGGGGGGCGCGGCTCCGGCGGGGGCACCTCCAGCAGCCGTTGCACCATCACCGGTACGGCGAAGAGCGCGTCGCACTGGTGCGCGGTCAGGGCGGCGAGCGTGGCGGCCGGGTCGAAGCGTCGGTGCAGCACGATGGTGGCCCGTAGTGCCAGGCAGACCTGGAGGGCGGCGAATCCCCAGGTGTGGAAGATCGGCGCGGCGATCATCACCCGGTTGCGGGCGTGCAGGGGAATACGGTCGATGATGGACACCAGTGGGCCGAAGCCGCTGGGCGTCGGCCGGCGGGCGCCCTTGGGCGTACCGGTGGTGCCGGAGGTGAGCACGATGATCCGGCCGTCGCGCTCGGGCGGGTGCAGCTCACCTGGCAGTGCCCCGGCCACCAACTCCTCGCGCGCGCGTTCGTCGAGCCGGGACAGCTCGGCGGGGAGGCCGAGGACCCGCTCGGCGAACTCGTCGTCGTGCACGAGGAGCCGCAGCCGCTGCTCCTCGGCGACGGTGCCCAGCTGGGCGGCGCTGAGCCCGGTGTTGACAAGTACCGCGTCGACGCCGAGCAGGGTGGCGGCGACGATCGTCTCGATCAGCCCGTGGTGGTTGCGGCAGAGCACGCCGATCCGGTCGCCGGCCTGTACGCCGAGCCCGGCCCGCATGGAGCGGGCCATCCGTTCGGCCCGGTCGAGCAGGTCGTGGTAGGTCAGCTCGACGCCGTCCTCGTCGATGACGGCGGGACGGCCCGGGTCCCGGGCGGCTGCTTGGCGTAGCTCGCCTGCCAGGCTCCACCCCCACGTCCGCAACGCGTTGAGCTGCGAGGCGACCCGGACCGGGCTGCCGGGGGTGAGTAGCCCGCGACGGGTCAGCGTGGCAACGATGAACGGCAGGTCCATGCCGCAGACCTCCTCGGGGTGGTGCGCGGACGGGGCGACCGACTCCCCGCCCATCAGGGCTTCTTTCCTTGATCATGCACTGGGGGCGGCTGGGGGCCCAGTTGGCGTCGGCGTGGGGTGACGAAGACGGCACAGATCGTGGAATCCGGGGCCACCGTCGGCCCGACCCGTGGAGATGGCGTCGGGCCGACGGCGGTCAGCGGATCTGCATCCCGGAGATCGCCCGGGAGATGACCAGTCGTTGGATCTCCGAGGTGCCCTCGAAGATGGTGTAGATCTTGGCGTCCCGGTACCAGCGCTCGACCGGGTGGTCACGCAGGAAGCCGGCTCCACCGAGCAGTTGCACGGCCTTCTCGGTGACCGACACGGCCACCTCGCCGGCCTTGAGCTTGGACATCGACCCTTCGCCCGCGGTGAACGGGCGGTTGTTGCGGCCCATCCACGAGGCCCGCCAAACCAGCAGCCGCGCCGCGTCGATCTCCATCCGCATGTCGGCCAGCGCGAACGCGACCGCCTGGTTCTCGATGATCGGGCGTCCGAACTGGACCCGGTCCTTCGCGTAGTCGAGGGCGTACTCGTAGGCGGCCCGGGCCACGCCGAGAGCCTGGGCACCGACGGTGGGTCGGGACAGCTCGAAGGTGCGCATCGCGGCCTGTCCGGTGGCCCGCTGACCGGAGCGGGCCCGGTCCAGGCGTTCCAGCAGGGCGTCCCGTCCGCCGAGCAGGCAGCGGCCGGGTACGCGTACCCCGTCGAGGAAGACGTCGGCGGTGTGTGACGCGCGGAGGCCGAGTTTGCGCAGCTTGCGGGTGGCGGCCAGGCCGGGTGTGCCCGGCGGTACGACGAACGCCGCCTGACCCCGGGAGCCGAGCGCGGGGTCGACGGAGGCGGTGACCACGTGCACTCCGGCGATTCCGCCGTTGGTGGCGTACGCCTTCTGGCCGGTGAGCACCCACTCGTCGGTGGCCTCGTCGTAGACGGCCCGGGTGCGCATCGCGCCGACGTCGGAGCCGGCTTCCGGCTCGCTGGTGCAGAAGGCGGCGACGGCCGGCGAGTCGACGTCGCCGAAGCACTGTGGCACCCATTCGACCATCTGGTCGGGGGTGCCGGCGCCGTAGATGGCGGCGACGGCGAGCGAGGTGCCGAAGATGCTCAGGCCGATGCCGGCGTCACCCCAGAAGAGTTCCTCGCTGGCGATCGGCAGGGAGAGCCCGGTCGGGTCGGCCCAGCAGGTGGCGAGGAACTCGAAGCCGTAGAGGCCGACCTTGGCGGCTTCCTGGATCACCGGCCACGGGGTGTCCTCGCGCTCGTCCCACTCGGCGGCGGCTGGGCGCACGACCTCGGCGGCGAAGCCGTGCACCCAGTCGCGTAGATCCCGCTGTTCCTCGTTCAGGTCTAGCGAGAACTCGGCCATGTCAGGCCTTGGGGATGTCGAACAGGTTGGCGATGTTGGCGGCGAGGCCGAGGTCGCCCTTCGCCTTCAACTTGCCGGTCATGAACATCATCACCGGGTTGGCGCCACCGGAGACGATCTTCAGGAACTCGACCGGGCCCATGGTGAGAGCCAGCTTCGGGTCGTGCTGCGGGGTCTCGTTCACGACGCAGGTGCCGTCGGCGATGACCACCTCGTAGGTGTCGCTGCCGCCGTCGGGGCGACCGGTGATGATCCAGTGGATGACCGCGTTGGTGGAACCGGCCCGGTCCGCGCGGAACAGCGACGGCATCCGGCCGAACACCTCGCCCAGGACCTTGTCGCGCATGTCGCCCGACATCACCTGGGCGATCTTGTCGTCCGGGGTGGACTTGACCAGCTGGGCGAACTCCTTGGGGCCGACGTTGGCGAAGGTGGCCGGGTCGAAGTCAGTCATCAGGTGTGCCTTCCGGAAGATTGGCTACTCGCGCGTAACCCTACGCACGAGTAGGTATGCTCGCAAGGTGTCCAGCGTCCCCGCATTCAAGCGCCTGCCTCGCGCCGTCCGCGAGCAGCAGATGCTCGACGCGGCCGTCAAGGTCTTCTCCCGACGTGGCTTCCACGCCGCCAGCATGGACGAGATCGCCGAGGACGCCGGCATCTCCAAACCCATGGTGTACGCGTACCTCGGCACCAAGGAGGAGCTCTTCGTCGCCTGCCTGCACCGGGAGGGCACCCGGATGATGCAGGCCATCGCCGGGGCGGCGGCCCCCGACCTGCCGGCCGACGAGCGGCTCTGGCGCGGGCTGAAGGCGTTCTTCGGCTTCGTGGGCGCCCACCGGGACGGCTGGGCGGTGCTCTACCGACAGGCCCGGGGCGAGCAGCCGTTCGCCGGCGAGCTGGCCACCATGCGGGCCCGGCTGGTCGAGGTGGTCGCCGGAATGCTCGACCACGCGCTGCGCGTCGAGGGCCGCGAGATCGCCGCCATCGACCTGGAGGTCGTCGCGTACGCCCTGGTCGGCGCCACCGAGTCGTTGGCCGACTGGCTCGCGGACCACCCGGACGCCGACCCGGAGAAGACGGCCACCCGGATGATGAACGTGGCCTGGCTCGGTGCCGCCCAACTGCTGCACGGCGTCACCTGGCGTCCGCCGGCCGACTGACGGCCCCGGCGGGAACAGCGTCGGTGCCCGGCTCGCCGGCCCGCGCCGTACGGCGGCGGTTGCGGAGCCACCGCACCATCTCGACGACCACCGTCACCGTCAGGGCGAGGCCCAGACCGAGCAGGAGACCGCGCAGAGGGTCCTGCTCGAAGGCCAGCCCGCCGACGTAGCCGACCAGCGCCGAGTAGAGCCCCCACGAGCCGGCAGCCAGCGCGTCGAAGGCCAGGAACCGTCGCCGTGGATAGCGCACCGCACCCATGGTGAGGGTGACAGCGGTCCGGCCACCCGGAACGTAGCGGGCCACGGTGAGGATCAGACCGCCCCGGGTGGCGATCCCCCGCCGGGCCCGGTCGATGGCGGCTCGGCGTCGGCCGTCGGGCGGCAGCCGGTCGAGCAGCCGGGTGCCGCCACCCCGCCCGATGGCGTACGAGATGTGGTCGCCGACCAGCGCCCCGGCGGCGGCCACCAGGATCACCGCCGGCAGGTACGGCGCTCCGGAGGCCGCGAACACCCCCGCGGTGATCACCGCCGTCTCGCTCGGCACCACCGGGAAGAAGCCGTCGAGCACCGCGATCGCGAAGATCGCCAGGTACACCCAGGGCGAGGACATCGTGTCGTGCAGCAGGTCGAGCAGATCCATGATCCCGATGCTGGTCGGGGCGGCGGCTCCCGACATCGCCCAGTGGTCAGGTGGGCGGCACTACTTAGGTAGCGGCCGGCCCGGACCGAGCATCGGGGTCATCCCCCACCTCACCCGGGTACGGCGCTGCGGGGCGACCCGATGCGTCGGCTGAGCCCTAGGCTCGCTGCGTGGCCTCCAGCGCCGTCGCCCTCCGGCGGGTCGTCCATCGGTACGCCCCGCCGCTGCTCGCCGTCCTGGTCGCCGCGGCCGTGTGGGCCAGCGCGACCGGTGACATCGGGGTCCGCTCGCCGCTGCCGAGCGTGGTCGTGCTGCTGATCGCACTGGTCTCGGCGTGGGCCGCCGCCACGGTTCGGACCCGCCGCTGGCCGTTGTTCCTGGCTGCGGCGGTCGGCTGGTTGGTGCTCGCCGCGGCGGCCGCCGGGGTGCTGGCCTCGTACCAGGCGGGTCTGCGGTTGCGCGGTCGCCAACTAGCCGGCTACCTCGCCGGGGCGGCAGTGGTGCTGACCGGTGGGGTGCTGGTCGGGTTGGCGGTGGGTGGCGTACGCCGGATCACCACCGCCAGCACCGGCAACGTGCTGCTGCTCGCCGCCTGCCTGGTGGGGCTTCCGTTGGTCTTCGGCCTCTGGGTGCGGGCCCGTCAGGACACGCTCGCCGCTCTGCGGGACCGGGCCGAGCGGCTGGAACGCGAGCAGGAGGCCCGCGCCGACCGGGTCCGCGCCGAGGAGCGGACCCGGATCGCCCGGGAGATGCACGACGTGGTGGCGCATCGGGTCTCGTTGATGGTGGTGCATGCCGGGGCGCTGGAGGTGACCGCCGTGGACCCGGCGACGGTCGAGGCAGCCGCGCTGATCCGGACGACCGGCCGGCAGGCGCTCACCGACCTGCGCGAGGTGCTGGGTGTGCTGCGCCAGGCCGGCCCGGCCGTGACACCGGAGCGAGGGCTCGACACGTTGGACGAGTTGATCGGGGAGTCCCGTGCCGCCGGGCTGCGGGTGTCCCGGCAGGACGAGGGTGTGCCGACGGCCCTTCCGGCGACGCTGGGGCGTACCGCGTACCGGGTGGTCCGTGAGGCGCTGACCAACGTGCGCAAGCACGCGGCCGACGCCGAGACGACGGTCTGCCTGCGCTACCTGCCCGACGGGCTGGAGGTGCTGGTCCGCAACGGCCCGTCCGAGGGCGGGTCGACGCTGCCGGGTGCCGGGCAGGGGCTGCTCGGGCTGCGGGAGCGGGTGGAGCTGCTCGGCGGCCGGTTGGAGGCAGCTCCCGTGGACGGCGGCTTCCTGGTCCGGGCCCTGATCCCGCTGGCGGGTGCGGCGTGATCCGGGTGGTGGTGGTCGACGACGAGCAGCTCGTTCGGGCCGGGCTGCGGCTGATCCTGGAGGCGGCGGAGGACATCACCGTCGTCGGTGAGGCAGCGGACGGCGCCGGAGCGCTGGAGCAGGCCCAGCGGTTACGCCCCGACGTGGTGCTGCTCGACGTGCGGATGCCGGGCGTCGACGGGCTGACCGTGGCGCCCGACGTGGTCGCCGTCGGCCCGAAGGTGATCATGTTGACCACCTTCGACCTCGACGAGTACGTGCACCGGGCGCTGCGGGCCGGCGCGGTCGGCTTCCTACTCAAGGACACTCCGCCCCGCGAGTTGGCTGCCGCCGTTCGTACGGTGGCCGCCGGTAACGCGATGCTCGCCCCGACGGTGACCCGGCGCCTGATCAGCTCGTTCGCCGAGCGTGGTCCGGCCCGCCGGGACGCGGCCCGTGAGCGGCTCGCACCGCTGACCGAGCGGGAGCTGGCGATCGTCCGGGAGGTGGCGCGCGGGCACGGCAACGCGGAGATCGCCCGGCGGCTGACGATGAGCGAGGCCACCGTCAAGGCACACGTCAGCCGGGCGCTGGCGAAACTCCACGCGGGCAACCGTGTGCAACTGGCCATCCTGGTGTACGACGCCGACCTGCTGTGACGCGTGCGCCCGTCAGCGGCGGGCGGCGGCGCGGCGGTGGGCCCGTCGGCGCAGCCAGCGGATCCCCTCCAGGCCGAACGTGATGACCAGCGAGACCCCCACACCGACCAGTACGCCCTTCACGGGTTCACGTTCGAAGGCCAGCCCGCCGAAGTAGCCGAGCAGTCCGCAGTACAACGCCCAGGTGACCGCCGCGATGCTGTCGTAGAGCAGGAACGCCCGGCGGGGATAGCGCACCGCGCCCATGGTGAGGGTGACCGCGGTCCGGCCGCCCGGCACGTACCGGCTGGTCGTCAGGATGACGCCGCCGCGCCGGTCCACGGCCCGGCGGGCCCAGTCGGAGCTGGCCCGCCGCCGGCTGCCGTCGGGCAGCCGGGCCAGCCGGTGTGCCCCGCCGCCTCGACCGATGGCGTAGGAGATGTGGTCGCCGACCAGCGCGCCGATCGCGGCGCTGACGATCACCAGGGTCAGGCTGGGGTGACCGGCGCTGGCCGACAGCACCCCGGCGGTGATCACCGCCGCCTCGCCCGGCACCGCGGGAAAGAACGCGTCGATGGCGGTGAGCCCGAAGATCACCAGGTACACCCACGGCGAGGTGACCGTCCCACGGAGGAGGTCGAGCAGGGCGTCCATGCCCCCATGTTTGATGGCTCGGCGGCGGTCGGTGGCGCTTCGCCGACATTGCGCCGACTGGTCAGCCACTCGCCGCCTCAGCCCTCTCCGTCAACTCATCGTTTCTCGCCGGTAGCCTCGGGGTAGTGGGCGCCGTTGAAGGTGACTCGCAGCGCGTACACCGAGGTACCGGCGGTGATGAACAGGTGGTTGCGTTTCGGGCCACCGAACGTGAGGTTGGCTGCCGGTTCGGGCAGCAGCAGCTTGCCGATGAGGGTGCCGTCCGGGTCGAAGCAGTGCACACCGTCCCAGGCCGCTGCCCACACGCGCCCGACGTCGTCGAGACGGATGCCGTCGAAGCGGCCGAAGTCACACTCAGCGAAGATCTTCCCGTTTTCGAGGGTGCCGTCGGCCATGACGTCGAAGACGCGGATGTGGCTGGGGTCCTGCCGAGTGTCCACGATGTAGAGCTGCTGCTCGTCGGCGGAGAACGCCAGGCCATTGGGGCGGCAGAAGTCGGTCGCCACGACGCGCATCTCGGCCGTGGCGGGGTCCAGGCGGAACACGTAACAGGCGCCGTCGAACTCGCTGTCGCCCTTGTTGCCCTCGTAGTCACCCTGGATGCCGTAGGTCGGGTCGGTGAACCAGATCGTCCCATCGGCGCGGACGACCACGTCGTTGGGACTGTTGAGCCGTTTGCCGTCGAATCGGTCGGCGAGCACGGTGATCGTGCCGTCGTGTTCGGTACGGGTGACCCGCCGGTTGCCCTGCTCGCACGTGACAAGCCGACCCTGGCGGTCCACGGTGTTGCCGTTGGCGTAGCCCGAGCCATGGCGGTAGACGCCGACGGCGCCGGTGGTCTCGTCCCAGCGCAGCAGCCGGTCGTTGGGGATGTCGCTCCACACCAGGTAGCGGCCAGCCGGAAAATACGCAGGTCCTTCGGTCTTACGTGCGCCGGTGTGCAGCCGTTCGACCACGAAGTCGCCGTCGCAGCCACGGAACCGTTCATCCAGCAGGTGGAACTCAGCGGGAACAGTGTCGGCCATCCGTGCCTCCCCGTGTCGGATCATCGTTCGGCAGAAGCATATGTAAGCCGAACCTGATATGGTCAAACCGTTGCTGACTAAATCACATTCGAGGATGCACGAGTGGTGGACGACATCGACCGGGCCCTGTTGGCACACCTGCAGCACGACGCCACGCAGTCCTACGCGGCACTGGCCAAGGCGGTGGGCCTGTCCGCCGGCTCGGCCCATGACCGCGTACGCAAGCTGCGCGAACGCGGCGTGATCCGCCGGACCACCGTCGACGTCTCCCCGGTGCTCGTCGGCCGCGGCGTGTCGGCGTTCGTGATGGTCAGCGCCGACTCCTGGATGGGCGACGTCCCGACCCGCGACGCGCTTGCGGCCATCCCCGAGATTCAGGAAGCGCACATCATCGCCGGCGCGGCATCCCTGTTGGTGAAGATCCGTACCGCGACGACCGAAGACCTGCAAGCGGCGCTGCGCCGCATCTTCGGCATCGACGGTGTCACCGGCACCCAGGCCATGGTGGTGCTGGAGACGTTCTTCGAACGTTCGGTGAGCGTGCTCGACCAGCCCAGCGAACCGCACCCGGCGGATGCCGACGCGCCACTACGTTAGGAGTCGGCCGGCGTGCACCAGGGCCGGTGGGGCCAGCAGTGGGCCGTTTGCGGTCTTGTCGTCGGCGGTGGGGCCGTGCGAGGTCAGCACCACTGGCGCACCCAGTTCGGCGCTCACCGCTTCGGCCCAGTCCGTCGGCGGTTCGTCGTACACCGGTCGGGAGCGCAGCAGGCGGGCGGTGAGTGCGGCCTGCCGGTCCAGGTCGCCGGGCGGGCCCGGGGTCAGCCGGTCGGTGGTGTCGTAACGGCGGCAGATCCGCAGGTCGGGGCCGGCCAGGTCGAGGTGGGTCAGGGCCAGGCCGTCGACGCCGCCGGCCGCGGTGAGGGCGTACCGGTGGGCGACCGCGTCGAAGTGGCCGAACCGGAACCGGCCCTGCCACGGGTTCGTGGCGTTGTGCGCGTCGGCGAACGGCAGGCTCGGGTCCTCGGTCACCAACGGGCCGTGCCCGTGCCGGGTGGTGACCACGCGGAGCACCCCGATCCGGGTCACGTCGCCGGGCCGGCCCGCCTCGGCGAGCAGGCTGTCGACGTTGGCGAACGTGGTGGTGCTCCAGGTGGTGTACGGGTGGAAGCCGTGCCACTCGTCGAGCAGCACCCCCTGCGCGCCCTCGAAGACGCAGGTCCCGGTGCGCAGCGCCCCGGCGAGCCAACTGGCGTCGACGATGGCGACCCGGTCGGCGAACCCGGTGTACGCGGGCAGGCAGTCCTCGACCGGTGGCGCGTCCAGCGGGCCCAGCTCGGCGGTCAGCCGGTCCCGCAGGGTGGTCAGCCTGCGGCGCAGCAGTGCTGGGTGGTGGCAGTCGGAGACACGGGGCGCGTCGTCGGGGTGGGCGAGACCGTACGCGACGGCCTCGCCCACCCCCAGCCCGCAGGAGCCGTGCCGGTCGGCTCCCCGGGCGATCTCGCGGGCCCGGTTGGCGGCCCGGTGGTACGGGGTGGCGAGCAGTGCGTCCCCGTCGACGGTCAGCCGGTCCAGCGCGTCGGGCACCCCGACCGTGGCGAGGTGGTCGGCCTCGGCGGCCAACGCCAGCGGGTCCACCACCACGTGCCGGGACAGGTGCGTACGCACACCGGGATGGAACGTGCCGGCGCCGAACTGTGCGAACGTGTGGTGCCGCCCGTCGCGCAGCACGACGTTGTGTGCCGCCTGCGCGCCCCCGTTGAAGCGGACCACCGTGTGCACCCGACGGGTGGCGCAGAGCCAGTCCACCACCGTGCCCTTGCCGGCGTCGCCGTAGCCGAGGTCGATCACCGCCACGTGGTTCACAGCCGGGTCACCCCGCTGGCCGTGTGGGTGAACGCCGGCAGCGTCGACACCTTGGCCCGCCGTTCCCGGCCGAGGCGGGCCAGCGCCTTCGACACGGTCCCGGTGGCGCTGGAGCCGGCGCGGTCCAGGTCGCGCAGGCCCTCGTCCAGGTCGATGGCCTGTTCGCCGAGGCCGATGGTGAGCGCGATGGTCTCGCAGACCGCGTCGAGGTCGTCGAGCACTACGGCGTTCTGCCCGAACAGGTCCCGCCAGAAGTCGAGCACCTTGGCGTTGCCGGCGTAGTGGCTGCCGGCGGGGAGCAGGTAGTAGGTGTCCCAGCGGCGGGTCACCTCGTCGACGACCTGCCGCAGCGGCACGTCCTCGGAAAGGTCGTCCCCGATCAGGCCGGCCACCTCCCGGGCCTTCACCCGCTGGTACGCCAGCTCGTCGCCGATGATGAACAGGTAGCCGCGCCGGCCGCGCTTCTCCCAGTTGTCGGTGACGGTGTGCCGGGCCATGAAGTACATGGCCAGCTCGTACGACTCGCTCATCTGTCCGCCGCCGCCGCCCTCCAGCACGATCCGGCCGAGGTCGTCGTCCATCCGGTTGTCCGACTCGAACTGGCCCACCTGCAACGGCACCCGGTCGCAGGTGGCGTCGCCGATGGCACCGAACATGATCTGAGGGTCGCTGGCGTAACCCTGCCGTTGCAGCAGCCCGAGCAGTTGCGGCAGCTTGGTCTGCAGGACCCGCGGCACCGTGCGCATCGAGCCGGTCACGTCGAAGAGCACCGCGACGGGAGTCGACCGGGGGTGCTCGTCGGAGTCGCGGCTCTCGCGGGTCGCGTCCCTGGGGTCGAGCGCGGGGTGCACGGTGCGCGCACCGCTGTCGCTGTAGGAGAAGGCGCTCCTGCCGGTGGACCGGCGGTAGCGGTCGGCGGCGTCGTACACGTCGGTGGACCAGATTCCACTGCCCATGACAGCTCCTTAGGGGGTGAGGGTGAAGGGTCGGAAGGTGCGTGGCCCGTAGAGCCGGTCCAGCACCTGGTCGAGTTCGCGCAGCAGGCGCCAGGCGTCGTCGGGTCGGGCGTCCAGGGACCGTTGCCGGCAGCCCCGCGCGAAGGTGTGCAGCTCGCGGGGGACGCGCGGCCCCATCAGCCAGCTCATGCAGTGACTGGCCATCGCGATGTCGGTGCCCGGCCCGCAGGGTTGCTTCTTGAGGACCTCCTCCGGGTCCCAGCCGTGGCCGGGTACGACCGCCGGGATCGTGCTCCCGACGGCTGCGGAGAAGCACCAGTCGATCAGCACCACGCCGTGGGCGTCCGGCTCGATCAGCACGTGCCGGGGCAGGACCGCGCCGTGCACCACGCCCGCCCGGTGGGCCAGGCCGAGCACCACCAGCAGCCGCCGCCACATCCAGGCCACATCCCGGGCGTCCAGCCCGTCGGGGTACGCGCGCCGTACCTCCTCGAGGTCGTGCAGGCCGGGTGCGGCGGCGAGGACGTTGATCCGTCGTTCCGCGCCGGTGGCGGTGTCCCGGTGCCGGAACTCGTCGACCAGCCGGGGCACGTACGGCAGGTAGCGCGGGTCGCCGCGCTCGGCGATGGTGCGCAGGGCGTGCGCCTCGCGAGCCATCAGATCGTTGTCGGCGGGCCGTCGAGGAAGCTTGAGCAGCCGGTCGTCGCCGACGTCGTAGAGGTCGGCCAGGTCACCCGAGTGGGCCGGCGCGCCGAGCCGGTAGTCGCCGAGGACGGTGCTCTGCCGTGCCTGCCACCGGGTGGTGACGTGGATGAACGCGTCGATGGCTTCGGCGCGTACCGTCGGGTCGGTCGGCAGGCGGTCGGGGTGCAGGGCCGCGACCAGCTCGCGGTAGCGGCGGGCGGGCTGGTCGGCGCCGAACAGGTCCGCGTCGGTGCGGGCGGCCGCGACCAGGCGAATGGCGTCCGCGACCCTCACCGCACCGCCTCCTCGTGGGCGGGGCGCAGCAGCGCCGGGTGCAGCAGGCGGGCGTCGCCGGCTCGGTAGAGCCGGGCGCGCGGGCCGCCTCGCGCACCACCGCGCTCGGTGCTGGCGCCGGTGCTCTCCACGAAGCCCGGCACGGAGAGCACCTTGCGGTGGAAGTTGCCGGCGTGCAGCGGGTGCCCCCAGACCGTCTCGTAGACGGCCCGCAGCTCGCTGATCGTGAACTCGGCGGCGAGGAAGCGGGTGGCGAGCGGGGTGTACTCCAGCTTGGAGCGGGCCCGTTCCAACGCGTCGTCGATGATCCGGCCGTGGTCGAAGGCGAGCTGTCGGCTGGTCAGCGCGGTCACCGGCAGCCAGACCGCCTCGTCGGCGTCGCTGCCGGCGGCCGGGTCCGGCAGGTCGGGGGCGAACGCCAGGTGGGCGATCGAGACGATCCGCATGCGCGGGTCACGGTCGGGAGCGCCGTAGCTGCCCAACTGCTCCAGATGTACGCGACGCAGCGCCTCGCCGCCGAGCCCGGTCTCCTCGGCCAGCTCCCGTCGGGCGCCAGCGGGCAGGTCCTCGTCGGGGCGGACGAAGCCCCCGGGCAGCGCCCAGTGCCCCGCGAAGGGTGCCTCGCCGCGCCGGATCAGCAGCAGGTGCAGCGCGCCGTCGCGGATGGTCAGCGCCACCACGTCGACGGTCACGGCGACCGACGGGTAGGCCCGGGGGTCGTACGCGGCCAGGAACTCCTGCTCGTTCATCACGTCTCTCTCATCCTGAGAACATCTCGCTGTGAGAACAACCTAGCGCAGAAGCGCGCGCCTGCCAAGGGCAACTCAGCGCACGAATCCAGTGCGGTGCGCTCAGCGCACGAGACCGGTCAGGTGGGGTCGGCCACGGGAGTCGTGCAGGGCGAACCCGCCGTCGGGCAGGAGCGCGAAGCTCACGGTGCTCGGCAGCGGCACGGGCAGCTTGAAGGCGACCTCGACGGTGTACGCGTCCGGCAGCCGGGCCTCCAGCGCGGCCAGGCAGCGCGCCTTGCTCCACATGCCGTGCGCGATCGGCCGGCGGAAGCCGAACAGCCGCGCCCCGAGTCGGGAGGTGTGGATCGGGTTGTGGTCGCCGGAGACCCGCGCGTACTCCGTACCGATGCGGGGTTCGACCCGCCAGCGGGCGGTGGCCGTCGGCGCCGCCGGACGTTCGCCGGGCTCGCGCCCGCCCGGCTTGCGTTCCCGACCGAGGTACGTCGAGACGCCGCGCCACACCTCCTCCCCGTCGACCGAGCCGACCAGCACCACGTCCACCTGCCGCCCCCGGTCGTGGGGGCGCAGGTCCTCCGCGTACGTGGTGAAGTCGAGGGTCTCGTCGGCGGTGATCGGGCGGTGCGTCGTGATCCGGTTGCCGACGTGCACCAGGCCGATCAGCGGGAGGGGGAAGTCCGGCGCGGTCATCAGGCGCAGGGCCAGCGGAAAGCCCATGACGTGCGGGAACGTCGCGGGCAGCCGGTCGGTGAGCCGGAACCCGCACACCCGATCGTAGTCGGCCAGCTGCGCCCGGTCGACGCGCACCCCGCTGACCGTCAACTCGACCGCCGGCAGGTCGGGCCCGCGCCGCCCACCCCCGAGGCCCGGTAGCGCGCCGCGCAACGCCCGCCGGTGCAGCGCCCCGACCGCCGGCATGCGGGGCAGCTCGACGCGGGTACGGCTGCCCGACTCCGGCCGCGCGCCCATCACGCCCCCAGCAGGCTCTGGCCGCAGACCCGGACCACGTTTCCGCTGACCGCGCCGCTGGCCGGCCAGGCCAGCCAGCCGATCGTCTCGGCCACGTCCACCGGCAACCCGCCCTGGGCCAGGCTGTTCATCCGCCGGCCCGCCTCGCGGACCACCAGCGGGATGCGCGCGGTCAGCCGGGTCTCGATGAAGCCGGGGGCCACCGCGTTGACGCTGATCCCGCGCTCCCGCAGGGCCGGTGCGAGCGAGTCGACCAGCCCGATCACGCCGGCCTTGCTGGTGGCGTAGTTGGTCTGCCCCCGGTTGCCGGCGATCCCGGCGATCGAGGAGACCGAGATGATCCGCCCGCCGGCCGGGATCAGCTCCCGCTCCAGCAGTACGTCGTTGATCCGCTCCTGGCTGGAGAGGTTGACGTCGATCACCTGGTCCCACCGGTCGGCGTCCATCCGGCCCAGCGTCTTGTCCCGGGTGATGCCGGCGTTGTGCACCACCACGTCGACCCGACCGTGCCGGCTGGCCAGGTGCTCGGCGAGTCGGGTCGGCGCCTCCGGCGCGGTCAGGTCGAGTTGGACGGCGGTGCCGCCGATGTCGTTCGCCACCGCGGCCAGCGCGTCACCGGCGGCCGGAATGTCCAGGGCCACCACCTTCGCGCCGTCGCGGGCCAGCACCTTCGCCAGCGCCGCACCGATGCCCCGTGCGGCGCCGGTGACCAGCACGACCTGCCCGTCCAGCGGGCGGTCCCAGTCGGCCGGGACGCTCGCCGCGCCGCCGCCGACCCGGATGACCTGCCCCGACACGTACGCGGACCGGCCGGACAGCAGGAACCGGACTGTCGATTCGAGGCTCGTGATCGTGCCGGCGGAGTGGGCCGGGTCGTCCGCACCGCTCACGTAGACGAGTTGAGCGGTGGTGCCCCGGCCGAACTCCTTGCCGATGCTGCGGACCAGCCCTTCGAGGGCGCGCTGGGCGGTCGCCTCGCGGGGTGTCGGGCACTCCTGCGGCGGGGTGCCCAGCACGATCACCCGGCCGCTGGGCAGCACGGCCCGGGCCTGCGGGTGGAAGAAGTCGTAGAGCTGGCGCAGCTCGGTCGAGTCGGTGATCCCGGTGGCGTCGAACAGCAGTGCCCCGTACCGCTGCGGGGTGTCGCCTGACGGGTCGGCGGCCGGGTCGGCCAGCTCGACCCCGGCGGCGGTGAGGATCTTGGCGATCGGCCCGGCGAGCCGGCCGCCGGTGGCCGCGCCGAGCAGGGCCGGGCCGGCCAGCAGCGGGTCGCCGGGGTGGTGCCGGCGCAGTCGGGGCGGGTCGGGCAGCCCGAGGCGCTTGACCAGCGCGCGGCCGGTGGCCGATTGGACGAAGCTCGCGTACCTGTCGGTCATGGGCGTAGCCTACTGGCGAGTAGGGTTCGAGCAACACATGTCGAGGAGGCGGATCGTGCAGAGCATCCGGCGGGTCGCGGTCATCGGGGGCAACCGCATACCCTTTGCCCGTTCCAATTCCCGCTACGCGGACGCGTCGAACGCGGACCTGCTCGGCGCGGCGCTCGACGGGCTGATCGCCCGCTACGGGCTGGCAGGGCAGCGCGTCGGCGAGGTGGTCACCGGCGCGGTGCTCAAGCACTCCCGTGACTTCAACCTCACCCGCGAGGTGGTCCTCGGCTCCCGGCTCGACCCACACACCCCGGCGTACGACATCCAGCAGGCCTGCGGCACCGGCCTGGAGGCGACCATCCTGGTCGCCAACAAGATCGCCCTCGGTCAGCTCGACGTGGGCATCGCCGGCGGTGTCGACACCACCTCCGACGCCCCGCTCGCCGTCAACGAGGAGATGCGCCGCACGCTGCTCAAGCTCAACTCGGCCCGCACGTTGGGGGAACGGCTCAAGATCGCGGCGAAGCTGCGCCCACTCCAGCCGTTCAAGCCGGAGATCCCGCGCAACGCAGAGCCGCGAACCGGCCTGTCCATGGGCGACCACGCCGCCCGGACCGCGGTGCGGTGGCAAATCGACCGGCGTTCCCAGGACGAGCTGGCGCTGCGCTCACACCAGCGGCTCGCCGCCGCGTACGACAGGGGTTTCTTCGACGACCTGATGACGCCGTACCTGGGGCTGACCCGTGACGCGAACCTGCGCCCGGACACCAGCGTGGAGAAGCTCGGCTCGCTGAAGCCGGTCTTCGGCACCCGCGGCCCGGACGCCGAGCAGGCCACCATGACGGCCGGCAACTCGTCGCCGCTCACCGACGGCGCGTCCACCGTGCTGCTGGCCAGCGAGGAGTGGGCGGCAGCGCACAACCTGCCCGTGCTGGCCTGGTTCAGCTGGTCGGAGACGGCCGCGGTGGACTTCGTGCACGGCGACGAAGGGCTGTTGATGGCCCCCGCGTACGCGGTGCCCCGGATGCTGGCCCGCGCCGGGCTGACGTTGCAGGACTTCGACTACTACGAGATCCACGAGGCGTTCGCGTCCCAGGTGCTGGCCACCCTCGCCGCCTGGGAGTCGCCGGAGTTCTGCAAGGACCGGCTCGGCCTGGACGCGCCGCTGGGCGCGATCGACACCGACCGGCTCAACGTCAACGGCTCGTCGCTGGCCGCCGGGCACCCGTTCGCCGCCACCGGCGGACGGATCGTGGCGACCCTGGCCAAGCTGCTGGCCGAGAAGGGCAGCGGGCGCGGGCTGATCTCCATCTGCGCGGCCGGTGGTCAGGGCGTGACGGCCATCCTGGAGCGTTGAACGCGGGATCGTCCCCTACCGGGGTGACCGCCAGCAGGCGTTAACGGACCGTTCAGAAGCTGGCCCGCTGGTGGAGGGTTTAACACGCAACGGTGATCGAACCGCGCCCCGGGGCGCGGTTCGATCGCTCCTGCGTGCGGAACGGGGCCGTAACACCATGGAGTCCGTCCTCCCACGGACGACCACCCTCTCGGTGGTCATCCCGATGTTCAACGAGACCGCTGTCATTCCGGCGCTTGTCGCCCGGCTCCGGCCGGTGCTCGACGCGCTCGGCGTCGACTACGAGGTGGTCGCCGTCGACGACGGCAGCCGGGACGACACCGTGTCGGTGCTCTTCGACCACGGCCGGGACTGGCCGCAGCTGCGGGTGCTCCGGCTGCGACGCAACAGCGGCCACCAGGCGGCGTTGACCGCCGGCCTGCACCGGGCCGTCGGCCAGTGGGTGGTCAGCCTCGACGCCGATCTGCAGGATCCACCGGAGACCATCGCCGAGATGCTCCGCGTCGCCCGCGAGGACGGCGTGGATGTGGTCTACGGCGTTCGCGCGGACCGCAGCACCGACACGGTCTTCAAGCGCAACACCGCCCGTGGCTACTACTGGGCGATGCGCCGCCTCGTCGGCGTCGACCTGCCCGCGCAGGCCGGCGACTTCCGGATGCTCAGCCGGGACGTGATCGAGGTCCTGCGCCGGCTGCCCGAACGCGCCCCGGTCTACCGGCTGCTGGTGCCGTCGCTCGGCTTCCCCAGCGCCGAGGTGCGCTACGACCGTGAGGCCCGTGCCGCCGGCGAGACGAAGTATCCGCTGCGCCGGATGCTGGCCCTGGCCTGGGAGAGCACTGCCAACTTCTCCGCCGCGCCACTGCGCCTGGCCACCTGGCTGGGGATGTCGAGCTTCCTGCTCTGCCTCGGGTTGATCGTGTTCGGCATGGTCGCTCACATCTCCGGCACCACCATCCCCGGTTGGACCTCGATGTTCGTCGCGGTGCTGCTGCTCAGTGGGGTGCAGTTGGTCTGCCTCGGCCTGCTGGGCGAGTACGTCGGCCGGATCTACGCCACCGTGCAGAACCGGCCCGCGTTCCACATCGGGTTCGACTCCCGCGACGAGGTCCCGGACGCGCAGCCGGTGGCCCGCAGCGGTGACGTCTCCCGTACGCCGAGCTTCGATTCGGCGGTCGGCGTCCGTGGCTGACCTCCTCCTGGCCGAGCGGATCGACACCACGGCGCCGGCGTCGCGCCGGAACGCTCTCCTGCCGGTCCTCAGCACGCTCCCGTGGCTGCTGGTGATCGCCGCGCTGCTCGTGGTCTGGTCCCGTGGCGGTGTGCCCGCCACGGATCTCGCGCGGTTCTCCGCGTACTGGGTTCTCGCGTTGGTGCTCCCCGGGACCCTGGTGCACCGGGCCTTGCGCGGCAGCCGGGGCAACCTCCCGGAGGACCTCGGCTACGGCGCGGCCACCGGCCTGGTGCTGGAGATCATGGCCTGGGCGTTGGCCGCGGCGACCGGTCAGCAGTCCCTGCTGCGGTGGTGGCCGCTGCCCGTCCTCGTGGCGTTCGTCGCCGTCCCCGGGCTGCGCCGGCACTGGCGGGTCGGCGAGCGCCGTCCGCTGCCGCTCGCCTGGCACTGGGGGATGGGCGCGGCGCTGCTGGTGGTGCTGGCCTGGGGATACACCCAGTGGCGGACGGTCCCGCTCCCGCCGGTGTCCGACGGCTACTACCAGGACGTGCTCTACCACCTGGGTCTGGTGCAGGAGTTGACCCGGGCGATGCCGTTCGAGCTGCCGCACGTCGCGGGGGAGGCGCTGCGCTACCACTACCTGTCCGACGCGCACATCGCCAGCGGCAGCATGATCACCGGAATTTCGCCTGCGGTGGTGCTGCTGCGACTCTGGCTGGTGCCGGTGGTCGGTACCGCGGTGCTGCTCGCGGCCGGGCTGGCCCGCGACCTGAGTGGTGCCGTCTGGGCCGGCCCGGTGGCAGCTCTCGCCGCCTTCACCGGGGCCGCGATCACGCTCGGCTCGCCGGTAGGCGCGTCCGGCGAGATGCCGTTGTCGTACGCCAGCCCCTCCCAGACGTACGTGCTGGTGCCGCTGCTGCTGATCGCCGGGCTCGTCGTCGACGTGGTCCGGGCGCGTCCCCTCGGCCCGGCCTGGCCGCTGGTTCCGGCGCTCGGGTTGGTCTGTGCCGGCGCGAAGTCCAGCGCGTTGCCGCCGCTGATCGCCGGCCTGGGTCTCACCGTCGTCGTGTTCTGGTGGCGGAAGCGGCAGGTACCGCGACCCGCCCTGACGGCGCTGGCCTGCCTCGTGGCGGCGATGGCGCTCGGCTTCCGGCTGTTCGCCGGTGGCGGGGCCGGCACGCTGCGCGTGCAGGCGTTGGCGTTGTTGCACTTCATCGCCCCGTACGCCGAGACCGTCGGAACGGGCGACGGAATCTGGCCGAGTGCGCCGCTGCCACCGGGCATCAACGACGGTGGCATCCTCGGGTGGCTGCTGGCGTTCGCCGTGGTGGTCTGGTGGGTGCTGGCTCAGGCACCCCGGTGGGTGGGCATGCGGCTGCTGGTCGACGGTGGGCACCGGGCCGATCCGGCCGTCTGGCTGATCGCCGGCACGGTTCTGGCCGGGGCGGCCGCCACCTGGGTGTTCCAACACCCGTCGATCAGTCAGATCTACTTCTGGATGGGTGTCATCCCGGTCGGCGTCGTGCTGACCACCTGGTCCCTCGCCGAGGCCCGCGCACCCTGGCCGGTGCTGGTGGTGCCCGCCGTGGCCGGCGCGCTGGCGGGGTTCGCCACGGCCGGCACGGTGGCGGGTTTCGCCGTGCCGAGGATCAGCCGTCCCGGCACCCCCACCACCTCGACGATCGAGGGTTGGTTGCGGGTGCTGGGTCTGTCGGCGGCCCGGTACGTGCTGTTCGTGGCGATGGCCGCCGCGCTGGCGGTCGGGGTGGCCGCCCTGTGGCGACGGCGCCACCCGGCACCGGTCTCCGGGCCGGCGGACGGCTCGGCACGTCGTCGGCGGGCGGCGACGATCGCTCTGGCCGGGATCACCGCGGCGATGCTCGGTGCCAGCGCCGCCGTCATCGTGGGCGGTACCGTCCGTTCGGTGCTGACCGAGCCGGTGCGGGTGACCGGGCCCCAGCCGTACTCGCTGACCGCCGACGAGATGCGCGCGGCGCTGTGGCTGGACGACAACGCCGCCGACGACGACGTGGTCGCCACCAACGTGCACTGCCGGCCGGTGCGGACCACCCCGCACTGCGATGCCCGCGCGTTCTGGGTGACCGGCCTGGGCGGACACCGCACGGTGGTGGAGAGCTGGGGTTACACCGACGCGGTAGTGGCCGCGCACGGCGTCGAGAGCCTCGGGTACGCCCGACAGAGCTTCCCCGACCAGGCGCTGCTCGCGCTCAACGACGGGGTGTTCAGCGCGCCGACCCGGGTCGACCTGGACCGGCTCCGCACCGAGTACGGCGTCCGGTGGCTGTTCGCCGACGCCAGGGCGGGTGCGGTGTCGACGGAGCTGGCCGGGCTGGCCCAGGTCCGACTGGTCGTCGGCTCGGTCACCGTCTACGAGCTGAGCCGGCCCTGACCGCCCGGGCACCCCGGCCCGGTCCCGGCGTTCGACCCCCGGCCCGGTCCCGCTCCCGACCAGCGGGTGCGGGACAATGAGGTACGTGACGACGATCCCCAACGTGCTGGCCAACCGGTACGCCTCACCCGAACTGGTCGCCCTCTGGTCCCCGGAGGAGAAGGTCCGGATGGAGCGGCGGCTCTGGCTCGCCGTTCTCAGCGCTCAGCGCGACCTGGGCGTGCCGGTGCCGGACGGCGTGGTCGAGGCGTACGAGCGGGTGCTCGACCAGGTCGACCTCGCCTCGATCGCCGAGCGGGAGCGAGTCACCCGACACGACGTGAAGGCCCGGATCGAGGAGTTCAGCGCGCTCGCCGGGCACGAGCACGTGCACAAGGGGATGACTTCCCGGGACCTCACCGAGAACGTCGAGCAGCTCCAGGTGCGCGCCTCACTGGAGCTGATCCGCGACCGGGTGGTGGCCACCCTCGCCCGGTTGGCCTGGCTGGCCCACGAGCACTCCGAGCTGGTCATGACCGGGCGTTCGCACAACGTGGCGGCGCAGGCCACCACGCTGGGCAAGCGCTTCGCGTCGGCGGCGGAGGAGTTGCTGATCGCGTACGAGCGGCTGGAGGAGCTGATCGCCCGCTACCCGCTGCGGGGGATCAAGGGACCGGTCGGCACGGCCGCCGACCAGCTCGACCTCTTCGACGGCGACGCCGACAAGGTGGCTGAGCTGGAGCGACGGGTCGCCGAGCACCTGGGCTTCTCCCGGGTGCTGGACAGCGTCGGGCAGGTCTACCCGCGCTCGCTCGACTTCGACGTGCTGGCCGCGCTGGCGCAGACCGCCGCCGCGCCGTCGTCGCTGGCCACCACGATCCGGTTGATGGTCGGTCAGGAGTTGGCGACCGAGGGCTTCAAGCCGGGTCAGGTCGGTTCCAGCGCGATGCCGCACAAGATGAACACCCGCTCGTCGGAGCGGGTGAACGGCTTCGCCGTGATCATCCGGGGTTACCTGTCGATGGTCGGTGAGCTGGCCGGTGACCAGTGGAACGAGGGGGACGTGTCCTGCTCGGTGGTCCGCCGGGTGGCACTGCCGGACGCGTTCTTCGCCGCCGACGGGCTGTTCCAGACGTTCCTCACCGTGCTCGACGAGTTCGGCTCGTACCCGGCGGTGATCAACCGGGAGCTGGAGCGCTTCCTGCCGTTCCTGGCCACCACGAAGATCCTGGTCGCGGCGGTTCGGCGGGGCGTCGGCCGGGAGGTCGCCCACGAGGTGATCAAGGAGCACGCGGTGGCGGTGGCCCTGGCGATGCGCGAGAAGGGCTCACCGGAGAACGACCTCTTCGACCGCCTGGCGGCGGACGGCCGGCTCGGCCTGTCCCGCGCCGACATCGACACCCTGGTCGCCGACCGCAACGCCTTCGTAGGTGCCGCCCAAGCCCAGGTGGCGGCGGTGACAAGCCGCATCACCAAGGTGGTGACCGCCCACCCGGAAGCCGCCACCTACAGCCCACCCCCCATCCTCTAACCCCACCCACCCCACCCCCCCTTCCGCGGGTGATCAAGAGGTTTGCGTCAGTTTCGATCTCGCTGATGACCGAAACCTCTTGATCAACTGGGAAGGGGGGCCGGTGGGTGGGTTATTCGCCGGTTGGGGTTTCGGCGGCGGTTCTCAGGTTGGGGGCGCTGGCCGGTTCGGCGATGCCGCCGGGAGACTCGGTGAAGCCCGCGATTTCCGCGGTCTCCGCGGCGACAGCGGGCTGGTCGGCCGGCATGACCTCGGGCATCTTGGGTACGGCGACCACTGCCGTCCCGTACGCGCAGATCTCCATCCACATCTCGCCGCAGTCCCGGCTGTCGAACCGCATGCCGATCACCGCGTTCGCGCCGAGACGCAGGGCCTCCTCGCCGAGGCGGGCCACCGAGTCGGTGCGCCAGCGGGTCAGGTTGTCCGGGGCCATCGGGTCGTACGCGCCACCGCGCAGGTTCTTCACACCCTCGCGGTACGGGTTGCGCGTCCTGGCCATCGATGACACCACCTCACCGAGAATCTGGCGGATCTCGTAGCCGGGCAGTTGCTCTGTCGTCACGACCAGCACGGTTCCGATGCTGTCAGGAGTGGCGCGACCCGATCGTGTGCATTGTTCACCTGATCGGATGCTGCAAAACGACGCGGCGCGGACGGCCGGCACGTGGCCGACCATCCGCGCCGAGCGGGGCGTTAACCGTCAGACACCGGCCACCGAGGTGATCCAGGCCCGGTTGTACGCAACGCTGCCGTAGTTCTGGATGCTCGACCCGTCGGCGGTGGAGGCGACGCCGACCTGCTGGCCGTTGTAGAACTGCGGGCCGCCGGAGTCACCGCGCCAGGCGTTGCCGTTGATCCGGGTGCTGCGGATCGCCTGGCCGCCGTACGCGTCGCTGGCGCTGTTGCTGGTCACCCGGACGCTGGCGGTCTTCAGCTGGGTGGACGCCGAGCAGCCGCTGTAGCAGGTCATGCCCCAGCCGTAGATCGAGTTCGTCGAGTTGATCGGCGGGTTGCTGCTGGCCAGGCTCACCGTGGAGGTGCTGACGGCGCTGGAGAGCCGCATGAGCGCGAGGTCGTTGCGGGTGTAGGTGGCGCTGACCGTGCGGGTGACCCCGCCGGAGGTGCGGTTCACGCTTCCGACGCGCACCGACATGGTGCCGCTGATGCAGTGCCGAGCGGTGAGCACCCACTGCGCGGCGATGACGCTGCCGGAGCAGGTGAACGAGCCGTTGCTGAGCACCGCGGCGGCCCAGGGCGCGGACGAGACGGTGCCGCCACCGATGATGAGCGGGCTGGGCGGGGTGGCGGACGCTGCGGACGTGACGCCGAGGGCGCCGACCAGCGCGGTGCTGAGGACGGCGAGCAGGGGGCGGATGCGCATCGGGTGGACTCCTTGGACGGGGCGGCCCGGGATCGCCGGGTGCGGGCGGGGGCGGCAGCGGGGGTTCCCGCGAGCGCCTGAATCGACTTACGTCGATGTACAGTAGGGCCCGACGCGGTCGTTATCAAGGATTTGATCGAGGCTGGTCAATGTAACGATTTGGCCACCCGTTGCGCCATGTATGCCCTGCTGAGGCCACCTGTAGCGCCTGGCGGGTCACAGTGGGCGTCGGTAATGTCGATCACTGCCTGGACTGCACCCGGCCGGTGCGTCCGCGGCGATATCTGCCAGGTACGCTGGCTGCGCTCGCCCATTGTGGGTCGGCACCCAACTGCGTACACAGTCAGGAGTGCCCAGTGCCTCGCGTCGTCGTCGACGTCATGCTCAAGCCCGAGATCCTTGATCCGCAGGGCCAGGCCGTCGCAAACGCGCTGCCCCGGCTCGGCGTCGGTGACGTCGCCTCGGTTCGGATCGGCAGGCGGATCGAGATCGAGTTCACCGGTGAACCGGACCTGGACCGCGCTCGGGAGATTGCCGACAAACTGCTCGCCAACCCGGTCATCGAGGACTTCACCGTCCGCCTGGTCGAGGCCGACGAGACTGCGGACGCCCGCTCGTGACCGCCCGGGTCGGTGTGGTCACCTTCCCCGGCTCGCTCGACGACGGGGACGCGGCCCGGGCCGTCCGGATCGCCGGCGCTGAGCCGGTCCGGCTCTGGCACGGCGACCCGGAGCTGCACGGTGTCGACGCAGTCGTCCTGCCCGGCGGTTTCTCCTACGGTGACTACCTGCGGTGCGGCGCCATCGCCCGGTTCGCCCCGGTGATGGAGACGATCGTGGACGCCGCCCAGGGTGGTCTGCCGGTGCTCGGCATCTGCAACGGCTTCCAGATCCTCTGCGAGGCGCACCTGCTGCCCGGCGCGCTAACCCGCAACCAGCACCTGCACTTCCGCAACCGGGACCAGGTCCTGCGCATCGAGTCGGCCGGGACGGCGTGGACCAACGCGTTCCAGCCCGGCCAGGAAGTGCTCATCCCGGTCAAGAACGGCGAGGGCTGCTACGTCGCGGACACCGCGACGCTGGACCAGCTCGAAGCCGAAGGTCGGGTGGTCGCCCGCTACCTCGGCGGCAACCCCAACGGGTCCCAGCGCGACATCGCCGCGATCACCAACGCCGCCGGCAACGTGGTCGGCATCATGCCGCACCCGGAGCACGCGGTGGAGGCGCTCACCGGCCCTTCGCTGGACGGCCTCGGCTTCTTCACGTCGGTCCTCAAGCACCTGGTGGGGGCGCCGGCATGACCGGCGGCACGATCATCGGTCAGCTCAACCGCCGGTCTGGCGGGCACGAGCGCAGCGAGGAGAGGTCATGACCACCCATCCGGACCCGGTACGGGACACACCGGAGGCGTACTCCGCCCCGGCGCAGCCGGCCGAGCCGAACCCGGCGCAGCCGGTCGCCCCGGCGACCGCTCCCGCCCAGCCGGCCGCCGCCGTCTGGACCGAGGGCGTGGACACCGTTCCGCGCGCCGGTGGCACCCCGGGCGAGCTTCAGCCGTACACCGAGCTGGGCCTGCGCGACGACGAGTACGACCGGATCCGGCAGATCCTCGGCCGCCGGCCCACGCAGTCCGAGCTGGCGATGTATTCGATCATGTGGAGCGAGCACTGCTCCTACAAGTCGAGCAAGGTGCACCTGCGCCAGTTCGGTGAGAAGGCCCCGCACAGCGACCGGATGCTCGCCGGCATCGGTGAGAACGCCGGTGTCGTGCAGATCTCCGACGAGCTCGCGGTGACCTTCAAGGTCGAGTCGCACAACCACCCGAGCTTCGTCGAGCCGTACCAGGGCGCGGCGACCGGCGTCGGTGGCATCGTCCGGGACATCCTCGCCATGGGTGCTCGCCCGGTCGCGGTGATGGACCCGCTGCGCTTCGGTGCCGCGGACCACCCGGACACCGCCCGGGTGCTCACCGGTGTGGTCGCGGGCGTCGGCGGCTACGGCAACTGCCTGGGCCTGCCCAACATCGGTGGAGAGTTGGTCTTCGACCCCTCCTACCAGGGCAACCCGCTGCTCAACGCGCTCTGCCTGGGCGTGCTGCCGGTCAGCCGGCTGCAGAACAAGGCCGCCGCCGGCCCGGGCAACGTTGTCGTCCTGATGGGCGCCAAGACCGGCCGCGACGGCATCGGCGGCGTCTCGGTGCTCGCCAGCGCCACCTTCGACGAGGGCAGCGAGGCGCGTCGCCCCGCCGTGCAGGTGGGTGACCCGTTCACCGAGAAGCTGCTGATCGAGGCGTGCCTCGAGCTGTACGACGGCCAACTGGTCGTCGGCATCCAGGACCTCGGCGGCGCCGGTCTGACCTGCGCGCTCACCGAGACCGCCGCCGCTGCCGGCACCGGCATGCGGGTCTGGCTGGAGCGGGTGCCGCTGCGCGAGCCCTCGATGGACCCGCACGAGATCCTGGCCAGCGAGTCGCAGGAGCGGATGCTGCTGGTCGTCGCGCCGGACAAGCTCGACGCGGTGCTCAAGACCTGCGAGAAGTGGGGCGTCCTCGCCACCGCGATCGGTGAGGTCACCGCACCGGAGCCGGACGGCAGCCCCGGTCGCCTGCTGATCACCTGGCAGGACCACCTCGTCGTCGACGTGCCGCCGGGTTCGCTGGTCGACGACGGCCCGGTCTACGCCCGACCGATGCGTGAGCCGGCCGACCTGATCCTGCTCCAGGCCGACAGGGCCGAGACGCTGCCCCGCCCGGCCGACCCGGAGGCACTGCGGGAGACCGTGCTGCGCATGATCGCGTCGCCCAACCTGGCCGACAAGTCCTGGGTCACCGAGCAGTACGACCGCTACGTGCTGGGCAACACCGTGCTCGCCCAGCCGGAGGACGGCGGCGTGATCCGGATCGACGAGCGGACCGGGTTGGGTGTGGCGCTCTCGGTGGACGGCAACGGCCGGTACGCCCGGCTCGACCCGTACAACGGCACCAAGCTGGCCCTGGCCGAGGCGTACCGGAACGTGGCGGTGACCGGCGCGAAGCCGATCGCCGTCACCGACTGCCTCAACTTCGGCTCCCCGGAGGACCCGGGCGTGATGTGGCAGTTCGCCGAGGCCGTCCGCGGCCTGGCGGACGGCTGCCTGGAGCTGGGCATCCCGGTGACCGGCGGCAACGTCAGCTTCTACAACCAGACCGGTGCCGCGGCCATCCACCCGACCCCGGTGGTCGGTGTGCTGGGCGTGCTGGAAAACGTCGCCGACCGGGTGCCGATGGGCTTCGTGCCGCGCGCCGGTGGCGACCACGACCAGCTCTACCTGCTCGGCGAGACGAACGTGGAGCTGTCCGGCTCGGAGTGGGCCTGGGTGACGCACGAGCACCTCGGTGGTATTCCGCCACAGGTCGACCTCCTCCGCGAGAAGGCGCTGGCTGAGCTGCTGGCCGAGGCGGCCCGCGTCGGTCACCTGGCCTCCGCGCACGACCTCTCCGACGGCGGTCTCGCCCAGAGCCTGGTCGAGTCCTGCCTGCGTCGCGGCGTCGGTGCCCGGGTCGCGGTGCCGGAGCAGTTCGCCGAGGGTTCGATGCCGTTCGTCTACCTGTTCAGCGAGTCCGCCACGCGGGCGCTGGTCTCGGTGCCGCGCGGCCACGACAAGGCGTTCGCGGCGCTCTGCGCCGAGCGGGGCGTGCCGTTCGAGCTGATCGGCGTCACCGACCCGTCCGGTGGGGCGCTCGAGGTGCACGGCCAGTTCCGGATCGGCCTGGACGAGCTGCGCACCGCGCACACCGAGACGTTGCCGCGCCTCTTCGGGGGTTCGGCGGCCGTCGAGGTGCCCGCGCCGGCTGCCGGCGTGGCGGGTGCGGTCGAGGCCGTCCCGTTGCCGGGCGAGTCGGCCGAGCCGGTCGACGCGGCCGAGGTGGTCTCCGAGCCGATCGCATCCTCGGGTCCGTCTCCGGAGACCGGCGCGGTCGAGCCGATCGGGTCGGAGCAGCCCGGCGAGGTGTCCGAGTCTGACTCTGGTGTCACCGAGCCGTCGCCTGACGAGCGCTGAGGCGTTGACGGCCGCCGTCTACGGCCAACCCGGATCGGGTGCCCGGTTCGACTGGGGGCTGACCGGGGCGGCCGAACTCGGCCGGGTCTGCGCGGCGCTGGTGGTGGTGGACGTTCTCTCGTTCACCACCGCCGTGGAGGTGGCGGTCGCCCGTGGCATGCGGGTGCACCCGTTTCCCTGGGGTGAGCAGGCCGCCGAGTACGCCGTCCGGGTCGGTGCGACCGCTGCGGTCGGGCGACGGCAGACGACCGCGGAACATCCGTGGTCGCTCTCGCCCGCCGCGCTGAGCAGCGCACCGGTGGTGGCGGACCTCGTGCTGCCCTCCCCGAACGGCTCGGCCATCAGCGCCGCCGCCAGCGCCACCGGCCTGCCGGTGGTCGCGGCGTGCCTGCGCAACGCGCGCGCCGTCGGGCATTGGCTGCGCCGCCAAGGGTACGGCACGCTGGACGCCCCGATCGGCGTGATCGCGTCGGGGGAGCGGTGGCCGGACGGGTCGCTGCGACCGTCGGTGGAGGACCAACTCGGTGCCGCCTCGGTGCTGGACGCCCTCTCCGGCGTGCCGGGTGGGCTCTCGGTGGAGGCGGCCATGGCGCTCGCCGCGCTGGCGAGCACCCCGGATCTGCCCGCCGCGGTGCGGGGCAGCGTCTCCGGACGGGAGTTGACCGAGAGCGGCTTCGCCGCGGACGTGGACGTCGCCGTCCGGATCGGCGTGTCGGACGTCGTCCCGGTGCTCCACCAGGGCGTCTTCTCCGCCGCCTGACCGGGCCAGCCCGCGCGGGGCCGCGTCTGACCGTGCCGGGCCCGCGCCCTCTGATCAACTCGGTTTTCAGGAAACCGCGGTGTCCAGGGTTGCGGGATGGCCCGACTTCACCGATCGCGAGTGGGTCTTGCAGCGAAACGGCCACCCGGATCTCCGGGTGGCCGTTTCCATGTGCTGTGGTGGGGTCAGTCGTCCAGCCAGTCGAGGCGGCGACCGCCGCGCTCGGTCGGCGGCGGGGTCTCCGGTCGGTTCCGCCCGGCGGGCTGGCCGTAGCCGCCCTGGTCGTAGCCCCGGTCGTCGTAGCCGCCGCGCTGCTGCGGAGGCTCCTGGCCGTAGTTGCCGCCCTGGTCGTATCCGCCGGCGGGCTGGCCGTAGCCGCCCTGGTCGTAGCCCCGGTCGTCGTAGCCGCCGCGCTGCTGCGGAGGCTCCTGGCCGTAGTTGCCGCCCTGGTCG
>NZ_JBIALC010000016.1:101970-138159 GCF_042873195.1 Micromonospora arida
CGTATCCGCCGGCCGGTTGACCGTAGCCACCCTGGTCGTACCCGCCAGCCTCCGGAGTGCCGTATCCCGCGGTCGGCTCGGCGGCGCGACCGCCGTACGGGGCGGCATCGGGCTGGCCGTACCCCTGCCCCTGCTCCGGCTGGTAGACGCCGGTGGCGTACGGGTCGGCCGGAGCCGGGTACTGGGTGCTGTCACCGGTGTACCGGCCGGTCGGCTCGTCGAACCGCTCGCCGTAGGCCGCCCCGCCAGCGGGCGCCGGCGGGTAGGCGGCGGTGCCGCCCGGGGCGTCGTAATCCCGACCGCCGTAGCCGCCGCCGGAGGCTGGAGCGTTCCCGTAGCCGGCACCGGAGGCCGGAGCATTGCCGTAACCGGCACCGTAACCATCACCGGCTGCACCGGCGCCATAGCCGCCCTCTGGGCCGGCCGGAGTGCCGTAGCCGCCACCGGAAGCGGGGGCGTTGCCGTAGCCGCCGGCACCGTACCCGGCGGACGCTGGCTCCTCGCCGTAGCCGGCGCCACCCCAGCCCTGCTGACCCGCGCCGCCGTAAGGCTGGGCAGGCGCGCCGTACGGGTCCGGCGGAACGTCGTCGACCACCGGTCGGTGCATCATCGTCGGTGCCTCGCTCAGCGCCGCGCCGCCGACCATGGTCGGGTCCGCTCCACCGCCGGGACGACCGCCGACCACCCGGGTCTGGTCGTCGGGACTGCGGAATCCGCCGCGCGAGGGCGGCACCACTCCGCCACCGGCAACTGCCGGAGCGTCGTCGTCGTCGCCGTTCTCCCTGCGCTTCATCCAGAGCAGCACGATCGTGCCGACACCGGCGGCGACCAGAAGACCACCGAGCAGGATGATCAGGTACGAGCTGAAGCCGCCGCCGTCCTCGTTGTTCGCGGCGTTCGCCGGAGCAGCCTGGCTGGCCTCCTCGGTGGGCTCCTCCGCGGTGCCCTCCTCGGTCGCCTCGTCGGTGGGGGTGGCCTCGGGAGTGGCGGACGGGGTGGCGCTGGGCGTCGGCTCGGCCTTGATCGCGAGGCTGAGCCGCTGACCGGTGACGGCCTGCCCGGCGTTGGCGTTGAAGGACTTGAACGCCTTGATGTTGTCGAACGACGCGCCCAGGTCGATCCGGCCGGGGGCGATCGGGTTCTGGGTCGTACCGGTGAACCGGAAGTCGCCGTTGTCGTTGCTGGTGGCGTCGTAGCGGTGACCGGCGGTGTCCTGGAGGACCACGAACGCGTTCGGCACGGCCTTGCCGTTTGACTGCGCGACCACCTTGCCGGCGACCGACCGCACGGTCTGGTTCTGCGGCGGCGGCGGAGCGGCGGCTGCCTTGACGGTGACGCGGAGAGTGCGGGAGTTGGAGTCTCCCGTTACGGTGATCCTCGCCTGGGTGCCGTTAGCTGCGGGCGCGTTGGCCGCTGCGGACAGGGTCAGGGTTAGGGTCTTCGGCGCGAGTGGTTGGTCGAAGGTGATCGGGCCGCATCCGCCGCAGGTGACGCCGTCAGGAAGACCATTCACGTCGATGTCTGCGGACTCTTCGCCGACGTCGGGTCTAACAACCACGCTGACTGTGCTGCTCTTGCCAGCATCAATCGTGACGGAGTTGTCAGCTGTGCTGATCTTCGCGGCCATGGCTGGTGTGGCGGGGACGGCGAGCAGAGCGCCGGCAACCAGCGCTACGACCACACCGGCCCGCTGCTTCCAGGCACGTCGGTGTGTTGACACGTCCACCGCCTTCCGGGCTGACTTCCCTCTGACCGGCGGGGCGCCGGGCCGGGGATCATCACGGTACGAATACGCCGTCGGCAACTATGCCTTGTCCGACTGCATGAGCGCGACCCAGGGCCAGCGTCGCGTGTCTGGCCGGGGGGTCGTATCGTCCCGTCGTGTCCTCTCCGCACAGTAAGTCCGCTGCCGTTACGGCCGCGTTGTCGGCGCTCGACGAGGGGCGTACGCCCGAACGGCCGGTGTTCCGAGAGGCGGTCCGGTCGTTGTTGGCCGTCCTCGCGGAGCGCGCCCCCGGCCGATCGGTGGAGGTGCGCGTTCCACCATACGGGGCGATCCAGTGCGTACCGGGGCCTCGACACACCAGGGGAAATCCACCAAACGTGGTCGAGATGGCCCCGAACACCTGGTTGGAGCTGGCAACCGGCAGGGTTGCCTGGGCGGAGGCGGTCACCGACGGTCGCGTCCAGATGAGTGGCAACCGCGCGGACCTCTCGGCGTATCTGCCCCTCTAGTCGTCCCGGTGTCCCACTCGCTGTAACGGTGAGCAGGGGAATCGTGACTTTCTGTATTGACGTCGATTCGCGTACACTGTCAGGCGACGACAGTGGTCCCGGCAGAGGAGAGTGGATCCGCCCGTGATCCCCGCCCGGCCGGTCCAGACCAGCATGAGGGAGCGGTAGGTGCCCCGAGGCGACGGCCGGCTGAGCCACGACCTTGACCCCCAACGACCTGGCCCCCAGGATGCCTGCGGCGTCTTCGGCGTCTGGGCCCCCGGCGAAGAGGTTGCCAATCTGACCTACTTCGGCCTCTACGCCCTCCAGCACCGCGGCCAGGAGGCGGCGGGCATCGCGGTGAGCGATGGCTCCGGCGTGGTGGTCTACAAGGACCTCGGCCTCGTGGCGCAGGTCTTCGACGAGCCCACCCTGGCCAGCCTGCGTGGTCACCTGGCGATCGGGCACGCCCGATACTCCACCACCGGCGCGTCCAACTGGGAGAACGCCCAGCCGACGATCCGGTCGACCACCTCCGGCACGACCATCGCGCTGGCTCACAACGGCAACCTGGTCAACACGGCCGAGTTGGAGAAGGAGGTCGCCGAGCGCGGCCTCATCGCGGACGGCTCGACAAACGACACCTCCCTGGTGACGATGCTGCTCGCCAGCCGACCGGATCTTTCGGTCGAGGCGGCCGCGCTGGAGGTGCTGCCGCAGCTGCGCGGCGCGTTCAGCTTCGTCTTCATGGACGAGGCGACCCTCTACGCGGCCCGCGATCCGCACGGCGTCCGCCCGCTGGTGCTCGGCCGCCTGGAGCGCGGCTGGGTCGTCGCCAGCGAGACGGCCGCCCTGGACATCGTCGGCGCCAGCGTGGTGCGCGAGGTCGAGCCGGGCGAGCTGATCGCGATCGACGAGAACGGGCTGCGCTCCACCCGGTTCGCCGCGCCGGAGCCGAAGGGCTGCCTCTTCGAGTACGTCTACATCGCCCGCCCTGATGCCACGATCGCCGGGCGCAACGTCCACTCGGCGCGGGTCCAGATCGGCCGGCAGTTGGCCAAGGAGCACCCGGTCGAGGCCGACCTGGTGATCCCGGTGCCCGAGTCGGGCACCCCGGCTGCCATCGGGTACGCGGAGGCGTCCGGCATCACGTACGGCGCCGGCCTGATGAAGAACCCGTACGTGGGTCGCACCTTCATCCAGCCGTCGCAGACCCTGCGTCAGCTCGGCATCCGGCTCAAGCTCAACCCGCTGCGGGAGAACGTCCGCGGCAAGCGGTTGGTGGTCGTGGACGACTCGATCGTGCGCGGCAACACCCAGCGCGCCATCGTGCGGATGCTGCGTGAGGCAGGGGCGCTGGAGGTGCACGTCCGGATCTCCTCCCCGCCGGTCAGCTGGCCGTGCTTCTACGGCATCGACTTCGCCACCCGGGCGGAGCTGCTGGCCAACGGGTTGGACAACGACGGCATCCGGCGCTCCATCGGCGCCGACACGCTGGGCTTCGTTTCCCTTCCTGGCCTGATCGCCGCGACCGAGCAGCCGAAGACCAGGCTGTGTCGGGCGTGTTTCGATGGGGAGTACCCGATCGAGTTGCCAGCCGGCAACCTGATCGGCAAGCACGTGCTCGAAGGGGTGGGTCGACGCGTCGCCAACTCGGCGCCGGAGGCCCCGCACACCAACGGCTCGTCCGTCGCCACTCCGGGTGGCGTTACCGCAAACCGCCCGTAGCACCAACCGGCGCGGCCCGGCTACCGCCGGCGGCACCGAGAACCAAAGGGGAGAACCGTGACGCACGTGTCCGAGCGCAACGGCGCAGGAAGCAGCCCGACCGGCGCCGGCGGCGACCGCCAGCCGTGGACGGGCGGTGCTGGCCGCCAGGCGCGCAAACGCTCGGTCTCGTACGCCGACGCCGGTGTCTCCATCGACGCGGGTGACCGCGCGGTGGAGCTGCTCAAGTCGAAGGTGCGGCAGACCCGCCGTCCCGAGGTGCTCGGTGACCTCGGTGGCTTCGCCGGCCTGTTCCGGCTGGACACGAAGAAGTACAAGAGCCCGATCCTGGCGTCCTCCACCGACGGGGTGGGCACCAAGCTGGTGATCGCCCAGCAGATGGACATTCACGACACGGTCGGCATCGACCTGGTCGCGATGGTCGTCGACGACCTGGTGGCCTGCGGCGCCGAGCCGCTGTTCCTGCTCGACTACATCGCCACCGGCGAGGTCGTGCCGGACAAGGTCGCCGAGATCGGCGCGGGCATCGCCGACGGCTGCCGCTACGCCGGCTGCGCGCTGCTGGGCGGGGAGACCGCCGAGCACCCCGGCGTTCTGCGTCCGGACGAGTACGACATCTCCGCGACCGGCGTGGGCGTGGTCGAGGAAGCCGACATCCTGAGCCCCGACCGGGTCGAGGTGGGCGACGTGGTGATCGCCATGCGCTCCTCCGGCCTGCACTCCAACGGATACTCGCTGGTCCGGCACGTGCTGCTGGGCGCGGCCCGGATGCGTCTGGACATCGTGATCGACGACTTCGGTCGGCAGCGGACCCTCGGCGAGGAGTTGCTCACGCCGACCAAGATCTACGCCAAGGACTGCCTCAAGCTGATCGCCGAGGCCGAGGTGCGGGCGCTGTCCCACATCACCGGTGGCGGCATCCCCGGCAACCTGGTCCGGGTGCTGCCCGAGCACGTCGACGCGGTGGTCAACCGGTCCACCTGGAAGCCGCAGCCGATCTTCGACCTGATCCAGACGAAGGGTCGGATCGACGACCACGACATGGAGTCGACCTTCAACATGGGCGTCGGCATGTTCGCGATCGTCTCGGCCGAGGACGCCGACCGGGCGCTGGCCACCCTGACTGGGCGTGGCGTCGAGGCGTGGCAGGCCGGCGAGATCATCGAAGGCACCGGCAACGTGCAGATGGTCGGTCAGCACACCCGAGGATGATCACTTTCCGGTGATCGTACGGGCACCTGATCAGGGCTTCACCCGAGTGGCCAATGCCGCCTAGCCTGAAGGGCACCCTCAGGCTAGGCGGAGGAGGGCGATGGCTGCTCGGGGACAGTCGTTCAGCGGGATGCGCGGTCTGGCCGCCGTCCCGTCGTACGTCGTCATGCAGCCCACCACCCTCTGCAACCTCGACTGCGCGTACTGCTATCTGCCGTTTCGCGCCGCCGACCGCCGGATGCCGGTGGCGGTGGCCGAGGCGGTCGCGGCGGCGGTCAATCCCTGGGCGGCGAACGGTCGGTTCTCCGTGGTGTGGCATGGCGGCGAGCCCCTGGCCGCCGGTCGAGAGCACCTGGCCGATCTGATCGCCCCGTTCGGGCCAGAGGTCGAGCACCATGTGCAGACCAACGCCACCCTCATCGACGACGACTGGTGCGACTTCTTCGCCCGGCACGAGATGCGGGTGAGCGTGAGCGTCGACGGGCCCCGGGCGCGCAACGGCGACCGGGTCAACCGGGGCGGTCAGCCGGCGTACGACCGGATCCTGCACGGCATCTCGGCGCTGCGCCGGCGGGGTCTGCCCTTCTCCGCGCTGGCCGTGGTGTCCCGGCCCGAGCCGGGGCTCGCCACCGAGCTGTACGACTACTTCCTCGAGCTGGGCTGCGACGTGTTGGGCATCAACATCGAGGAGACCGAAGGGGTCAACACCCGCGACAACCGCCACGACCCGTCGGCGGTGTCCGCGTTCTGGGCGGAGTTGGTCGGGGCGTGGCGCCGGGAGCCCAGAATCCACCTCCGCGAGATCGAGTGGTCGTTGCGCTACGCCGCGGCGGTGCTCGACAACTCGGCGGACGGGGTGCTGCCCCGCCACCTGGACCCGATCCCGACGATCGGTCACGACGGTTCGGTGATCGTGCTCTCCCCGGAACTGGCCGGTTTCACCGACCTCCGCTACGGCGACTTCAGCAGCGGCAACGTGCTGACCACCCCGTTGGCGCAGATCCTCGGCGACGCGGCGACGACGCCGTGGGTGAAGGAGTTCCTGGCCGGGGTGGAGGCGTGTCGGGCGTCCTGCCCGTACTTCGGTTTCTGCGGTGGTGGCCATGCCGCCAACCGCTACTTCGAACTGGGGCGTTTTGACGGTACGGAGACCGAGCACTGCCGCAACAGCAAGATCCGCCTATTGGAGGGAGTGTTGGAGCATGCCCGAGACCACCAGTCACCGGCGGCCTGAGCGCGAAGCGGACGACGGAGTCACCGAACGGGTGCGGGACGCGGCTCCCGCGCTCGTCGCACTGCTTCAGGAGGCCGAGGACGCACGGCGGCTGCGTTCGGAGGTGTCGGGCGGAGAGGGCTCCAGCGCGGTCTGCGCCTGGAACCACTTCGAGAACATCCCGACGTTCTACAACTGGAACAATCGCCCGCGCTGAGGAAGCCGTTGTCAGGGGCCTGTCGAGCGGCCGGAGTGATCCGGTCGGGCCAGGCCCCTGATCGTCGGCGACTGCACCTGCCACGGGACGTGCGTGAGCACGCGGGGGTTACCGCGTGCTCAGCTGCGTCGAGAGGTCAGCGGGTCGGACGGACCCAGGGATCCGGATCGTCGTCCGCGTGATCCTCATCATCGTCGTCGACGAACTCTTTAGAGTCGTCGTCGAAGTGGTGCTCAGACTTACCAGCACCCGCCAGTTCGCGCTGCAAAGCGGTGAGGTCGGTGTTCGGGGAGTGGTACTTCAACTCCCGCGCCACCTTAGTCTGCTTGGCCTTAGCACGGCCGCGCCCCATGGCTCGACCCCCTCGCACAGAATGCGGGGCAGCCCGAAGGCGGGCCCCGATGACGTCAGGCATCTCTCGTGGCTCTTACGGTACATGGGGATGCCATCGTTCGGCACCTCGGGTTACCGTCAGCCGGCTCTGCGCGTCGCGTCGATCCGGCCGTCACCCAGTGTACCGGGTAAGGAGCGGAACGGTTAGCACCCGTGACACCGGACAAACCGCATCAAATTTGATCCCGGCTCAGCTTACCCAGCGACGCCCGGCACCGGGGCCCGGAGGCGGATCTCGTCGATCCGCCCCCGGGAACGCTCAGCGCAGGTGGATCGCGCGCAGCCGGCCGACATCGGCCATCCGCCGCTCCGCCAGACGGTCCGCGGCCACCGCCGGCGGCACGCCCTCCGCGTCAGCCAGGTGCAGGATCTCGCGGGTGGTGTCGTAGATCCGGGTCGCCCGCAGCTTCGCCCGGTCGAAGTTGAAGCCCTCGATCTCGTCGGCCACCTGGATCACGCCGCCCGCGTTGACCACGTAGTCCGGGGTGTAGAGGATGCCCCGGTCGGCCAGCAGCTTCTCGATGCCCGGGTGGGCGAGCTGGTTGTTCGCCGCCCCGGTGACCACCTTGGCGCGCAACGCCGGCACGGTGTCGTCGTTCAGGGCGCCGCCCAGCGCGCACGGCGCGTACACGTCGATGTCCGCGGCGACCAGGGCGCTGGCGTCGTCGACGAGGGTGACCTGCGGGTGGTTGCTGCGCACCCACGCCAGTGCCTTCGGGTTGACGTCGGTGGCGACCACCTCGGCGCCGTCCTCCAGCAGGTGCCCGGTCAGGTACTTGCCGACCTTGCCCAGCCCGGCCACGCCGATCCGCCGGCCACGCAGGCTCGGGGTGCCCCACACGTGCTCGGCCGCGGCACGCATCCCCTGGAAGACACCCCAGGCGGTGAGGATCGACGAGTCGCCGGCACCGCCGTGCTCCACGCTGCGCCCGGTCACGTAGCGGGTCTCCCGGGCCACGACGTCCATGTCCGCGACGTACGTGCCGACGTCACAGGCGGTGTAGTAGCGGCCGCCCAGCGACTCCACGAAGCGGCCGTACGCGCGCAGCAGCGCCTCGCTCTTGATCTGCTCCGGGTCGCCCCAGATGACGGCCTTGCCGCCGCCCAGGTCCAGCCCGGCGAGCGCGTTCTTGTACGCCATCCCACGGGACAGGTCCAGCACGTCGGCGAGGGCGTCGTCCTCGCTCGCGTACGGGTAGAAGCGGGTGCCCCCGAGCGCCGGGCCCAGCGCGGTGGAGTAGATCCCGATGATCGCCTTCAGGCCGCTCTGCTTGTCCTGGCAGAACACGACCTGTTCGTGACCGGTCGATACCGGGTCGTCGGTGCTCGCGAATACGCCCATGGTTGGCTCCTACTGTGGTGTGCATCCTTGTGGGACGCGGACCTGGTGGACCCCGGCGGGGATGCTGCCGGTGTGATCGAGCCTAGTATCGGCCGCCGGGCAGGCGCTCGACGCGCCGCCGCCGTCCCACGGTGCGGCGCGCGTGCTCCGGCCGCTGACCGCGTACGGGCGTGGTTCGTGGGAGGATCGCGCGGTGCCGTCGCTCTTCGCTTCTTACCTGCGCGTGTACGAACCGCTGGCCGCCTTCGATCGAGACCGGCAGAGCTACTGGCGCCGCTACGTCTCGGAGGGGCGCGCGATCGCCCCGGTCGAGGGGCCCGGTCGGCAGCGGACGGCGGTGATCGAGGCGCTGGGTGCTGGCTGGACCCGGCTGCCGGACCTGCCGGAGGAGGCGTACGTCCTGGAGACGGACGACGGCCTGCTGGTCTGCCCGTGGAACCTGCGCATCCGGGTCGCTGAGGCGGCGCTCAGCGCCCGGGACGGGGTGCCCTCGGTGCTCGCCGACGCCTTCGTGCCGCCGGTGCTCGCCGGGCAGGCCAGGGCGGTGGTGGACGACTGGCGCAGTGGCGCCCGGGTGCTGGAGCACGGGGTGCCCCGGGTGCACGAGCAGATCGCCACCTGGGGCGTACCGCTGCGGTGGTTCGTGCTCTTCGACCCGGCGGAGCGGGACCTGGTCACCCAGCCGGGCCGGCGGGCGTTGCGCTACCGCACCGAGATCTCCAAGGCTCGACGCCGCTCGTCGCGGGCGCTGTCGGTGCTGCGCAAATCGGTGGGCGAGGCGCCGATCACCGAAGCGGTGGAGGAGGCGGCCCGCTGGCTGGAGGAGTTCCATCCGCGGTCCGTGGTCGAGCTGGACTACGGCGGTCTGGTCGACCTGCTCTCCGACGAGACGCTCGCCGCGGACGACTCGCCGGAGTTGGTTGCCAGCGGCCTCGCGGGGCTGTCGCGCGGCGAGGCCGAGGAGGCGTCGGCCGCGTACGACAAGTTGGTCGCTCGGTGGCGCGCGGTGCAGCTGTTGGAGCGGTGCAACTAGGGCATATCACCCTAGGAGCGCTCCCAAGGTGAGTTCTGCTCGTAGTTGACGCATCACGAACCGTGAGCATGAGTCCGAATAAGGTACTTTCTGCCGTGTAAAAGTCGTAAAAATCGGGCATGGTTCATCCGTCCGTCTAGGGACCTTCATCCGTTCGGCCCATGTCGGACATCGGGGACTAGCCGGACCATGGGAGACGCGTCGGCCGGCGGGACCCCGGCCGATGTCTATACATGTGGAGGAGTGACCGATGGCATCGCGAACGCACGAACCAGAGCCGCTACTCACGCCGGCCGAGGTGGCGTCGATGTTCCGGGTCGACCCGAAGACGGTGACCCGTTGGGCCAAGGCTGGCAAGCTCAGTGCCATCCGCACCCTGGGTGGCCACCGTCGGTACCGTGAGTCGGAGGTCAGGGCGCTGCTGCAGGGCCAGATCCCGCAGCAGCGGCAGGGCGACTGAGCCGGCAAGAGTTCTTCGTCAGGGGCGGTGGATCTCGATCCGCCGCCCCTTTCGTATGCCCGGCCGTGGTCAGCGCCGTGGCTCGGCCAACGTCACCCGGATGCCGACCGTGCCGCCCTCGCCGCGACGCAACCGGCTGCCCAGCAGGCTGAGTCGACCGATCAGGCGGTACTTGTGCTTGAGCAGGTCGCGGACCCGACCGGTGTCACCGCCCCCGTAGATCGTCGCGTGAGCTGGCACCTCCGCCCCGTGTGGCCGACCCCGCACGTCGCACGGTGCCACGGTCACCTCGCCGTTGCGGCGGATCCGCTTCACCTTGCCCGAGTCAGCCCGGGTCCAGACGGCCAACGCCTCCCCGTCGCGCACCGCCCAGACCGGGGTCGGCACCGCCTGACCGTCCTTGCGGAAGGTCGTGAGCAGGATGTATTTCTCGGCCGACAGCCGGTCCAGCATGGTCACGCCGCCAGGATACGGCCGGCGCGGGCCACTGAGTGGCCGGATAGCGTGAACGTCGTGACGGTTGAGCCTCTAATCGGTGACGTGGTCGGCGAACTGCTGCGAGACACACTCGCCGTGGCCACCGGGGTAGGCCCCCGGCCCCTGGTCGGTGGTCGACTGCCGCGACCGGTCATCGAGATCATCGAACGGGACGACGGTCTGATCAACGGCGCCCCGTCCGCGCACTACCTGGACGGGCCGGCGGAGTGGCAGCCGTACGACCACCGCGCGGTGGACCGGGCGCACGGCGAGACGCTGGACATCGGCACCGGAGCCGGCCGGATCGCGCTGCTGCTCCAGGAACGCGGCGTACCGGTCACCGGGCTGGACACCTCCGCGGGCGCGCTGGAGGTGAGCCGGCGTCGCGGTGTCCGGCGGCTGGTTCACGGCACCGTCGACACGCACGTCGCCGACGGGTCGCGGTACGACACGTTCCTGCTGCTCGGCAACAACCTCGGGCTGTTCGAGGGACGGGAGCGCGCTCCCGAGTTCCTGGCCGCGCTCGCCGCGCTCGCCCGACCGGGGGCGCAGATCATCGCGCAGGGCACCGACCCGTACGGCACCCGCGACCCGCTGCACACCGGCTACCACGAGCGCAACCGTCGGCGCGGCCGGTTCGGTGGCCAGCTACGGCTGCGGCTGCGCTACCGCGAGTTGAGCACCGAGTGGTTCGACTACCTGGTCTGCTCGGCGGACGAGTTCGCCAGCCTGGTGCACGGCACCGGTTGGCGGCTCACCGATGTGGACGACCGCGACGCCCCCTACTACCTGGCCACCCTGCGCCTCGTCGACTGAGCAGGACGGCCCCCGTTCTCCGCCGACGGAGAACGGGGGCCGTCCGTACGTCTCAGACCTGAACGGTCGGGGGGAGCTGCTCGGGCGGGAGGCCGCCGTCGCCGTCGACCACCTCGTCCGGTTGGCCGTCCTCGTCGATGTCGACCATGGTGATGTCCACCTTGCCGTCACCGTCGGTGTCGAACTGGAACAGGTCCGCCTTGCCGTCGCCGTCGGTGTCCACCACCCACACGTCGGTCTTGCCGTCGTTGTTGGTGTCGGCGCGCAGCAGTTCGACCCGCTCGTCGCCCCGGGTTTCCACGATCTCCCCGTCGGTGACGCTCTCCGGTGCCTGGCTCATGTCGATGCGGTCCTTCCCTCGGTTGACGGGCCGTCATTACCCGATCCGGCGCTCCCCCACGCATGGGCCGGGTCGTCGCGCTGTCTAGGGTCGCACCATGAGCGAGCGGAGCGGGCGGGACACCCGGGCCGGCGTAGCGGGGACCCCGCGCGTCGGCGGGCGGGACAGGGAGGCGTGATGAGCGATCGTTTCGTGGTCGTCGGTGCCGGCACGATGGGGCTTGGCATCGCGTACGTGGCGGCCGGTGCCGGGTACGCCGTCGAGTTGGTCGAGGTGGACCCCGAGCGGGGTGCGGCCGCGCTGAACCGGCTCGCCGAGCTGTGGGAGCGGGCGGTGCAGCGCGGGAAGCTGAGCGCTGACGAGGCCGCCACGAACCGGCAGCGGGTGACGCTGCGCCCGACCCTCGCCGAGGTCGCTCCCGCCCCCCAGGTGATCGTGGAGGCGGTGCCGGAGCGCCTCGAGGAGAAGCGTGCCGTGCTCCGGGACGCCGCCGCGCTGCGCCCGGCGCTGCTGGGCAGCAACACCTCCAGCATCGCCATCGGGGCGCTGGCCGCCGAACTGGACGCGCCCGAGCGCTTCCTCGGCCTGCACTTCTTCAACCCGGTCTGGGCGATGGCGCTGCTGGAGATCGTGGTCGGCCCGGCCACCGCCGAGGAGACCACCGCCGCGGCCGTCGCGCTCGCCGGCCGGCTCGGCAAGGATCCCGTCGTCGTACGCGACATGCCCGGCTTCGCCACCTCCCGGCTCGGGGTCACCCTCGGGCTGGAGGCGATCCGGATGGTCGCCGACGAGGTGGCGAGCCCGGCGGACATCGACAAGGCCATGGTGCTCGGCTACCGGCATCCGATCGGGCCGTTGGAGCTCACCGACCTGGTCGGCCTCGACGTGCGGCTGGACATCGCCCGAACTCTCCAGGCCGCGTACGGGGACCGCTTCGCGCCGCCCCCGCTGCTGGTGGAGATGGTGGCCGCGGGGCGGCTGGGCAAGAAGTCCGGGCAGGGCTTCTACCGCTGGAGTGGCGGTGTCAAACAGTGAGCGCGAGGAGTGAGCTTGCGAGCCCCGCAGTCGCGAATGAAAGGTGGGCACAGTGAGCGCGAGGAGTGAGCTTGCGAGCCCCGCAGTCGCGAACGAAAGGTCGGCACAGTGAGCGGGTTGCGGATCGAGGAGCGGCCGGACCGGCTGGTGGTCACCCTGGACCGGCCGGAGAAGCGCAACGCCATTGACGCCGACCTGATCGCCGAGCTGCACCAGGTCTGCGCCGAGTTGGAGGCGCGCCCGCGCCTGCTGCTGCTCACCGGCGGCGCGGCGGGCATCTTCGCCGGTGGTGCCGACATCGGCCAGCTCCGCGAACGGGGTCGCACGGACGCCCTCGCCGCGATCAACTCGGCCGCCTTCGCCCGCATCCGGGCGCTGCCGATGCCGACCGTGGCGGCCGTCGACGGCCCGGCGTTGGGCGGTGGCGCGGAGCTGGCGTACGCCTGCGATCTGCGGGTGTGCACGGCGCGGGCGGTCTTCGGGCAACCGGAGGTGCGGTTGGGCATCCTGGCCGGCGCCGGCGCGACCCACCGGCTGCCGGCGTTGATCGGCGAGGGCCGGGCCAAGGAGTTGCTCTTCACCGGCCGGCGGGTGGACGCCGCGGAGGCACTGCGGATCGGTCTGGTGAACCGGGTGGTGGACGAGCCCGGCGAGCTGCTGACGGTGGCGCACGCGTTGCTGGACGAGATCGCCCTGGGCTCACCGTTGGCGGTGCGGCTGACCAAGCTGGCGGTGGACGCGCCCGCCGCCGCGCACCCGCATCTCGACCTGGTCAGCCAGGCGGTGCTCTTCGAGGACGACGAGAAGCACCGCCGGATGACCGAGTTCCTGGAGCGCCGCCGGCCGCGCTGATCCCGCGTACCAGAAACGGCCGCACCGGCGGGAAGCCGGTGCGGCCGTCGTGGGTTTCGGGTCCTGCCTACTGCCGGATCTGCACCCCGGCGTCGGCCAGCCCGCGGATCACCTGGGCGGACTCACCGAAACCGATGATCAGTACGGCGTCTGCGCCGAATTCCTTGATCTGCTTCGCGCCGCCGCTGAAGTCGACCGGAGCGGCCTTCGCGTCGGCCGGCGGCTCGTACGTCAACAGCTTGAGCCGGTCGTTGGCGATACCGGCCTTCTCCAGCTCCTCGCGGACGGTGCCCTGGAGGCCCTCACCGTAGGAGTCCTTGCGGGCGACGATGACGATCTTCTGTGACCCGTCGCGGAGGATCACGTCGGCCAGCGCCCGGCCCTGGAGGCTGTCCGGAGGGGCGGTACGGAAGTAGAGGCCCTGGTCGTCGACGTCGGTCAGGCTGCTGTCGGTGTTGGAAGGGGAGAAGAGGATCTTCCCGGCCTGCACCACGTCCGGCAGCACCGCCCGGGAGATGCCCGAACCGCCGGCACCGATGATCACGCTGACGCCGTCCGTCACGTGCTTGGCCACCGTCGCCTTGGCCACCGCCGGGTTGGTGCCGTCGTCGCCGTCGAGCCACGTCACCGGCTTGCCCAGTGCGCCGCCAGCGGCGTTGATCTCCTTGATCGCCAGCGCGGCGCCGGCCTCCATCGGCGGGTAGGCGATTGCGAGGTCACCGGTCTTCGGCAGCAGGCCGCCCAGGATCAGCGGCTCCTGGTCGGCGGCGCCACCCGGGCGCTGCTTCTTCGGCTTCGGCGGCGTCTTGGTGCTCGCCGCCGACTCGATGCCCGCGCCGACGAACTCGGTCTTGCCGTCGTTGATCTGCTGCCCGTCGAAGGTCAGCGTGGCGTAGCTCGCGGTGGCCGGCTCACCCTTGTCGGTGAAGCCCGCCCGGGTGAGCGACACGCCGCGGTACTCGATGTCCTGACCGTTGCGGGCCAGCGCGAGACAGCTGGCCGGGTCTTCGCAGCGCTGCCCGTCGTTGGTCACGGCCACGATCTGCTTCGTGATGGCGGCCGGGTCGGTGCTCCCGGCCAACTGGGCGGCGAGCACGGCGATCACCACCGCGTCGTACGTCTCGGCGGAGTACACGTAGTCCGTCAGCGCCGGATTGACGGCCCGTAGCCGGCCCTTGAAGTCGTCTGGGAGCGGCACGAGGGGCGTGGTGCCCTTCATCCCGTCGACGAGACTCGCCCGTTCCTTCAACTCCGCAGGATAGGAGTTGAGCATGTTGCCGTCCGTGCCGTAGAGGCGCACCTGTTGGGCGCTTGCCTCTTCGGGCTTGTCTTCCCCGCAAGCGCTTGTGGCGAGCAGGATCGTCGCGCAGGCAGCCAGTGTGGCTACCCGCGAGCGGCGTGATACGAACATGGTCGTCCTTCCTCCGGCGAAGGTCCGCTGCGCACATTAGCGTGCCGAGGCCGGCGGCGGGACCGTGGAGGTGGCGTAATGCGCAGGTAGCTCGCGTTGAACACGGACAGTGACGGTTGCGGGGGCGCTTGACCACCGGTCCTACTGTGCGCTGCGTGACCGACCTACCACAGCAGACGTTCGATGACGCGGCCGCCGTGCTCCGTTCGGCGTTGACCGGCGATGGAGACGCGGTGGTGGGAGCGTTCGACGCGGTCGTCGACCGGGCCGGCCTGGACGGCGCGTACGGCGTCGCCTGGTGCCTGGCCGCGACCATGCTCGGTGACGCGCCGGCGGCCAGCGGGGCGGCGCTCGACTTTCCGGGAATCGATCAGGCCGGGTACGACACCCGCTGGGTGGCCCGCTTCGTCAGCGCGTACGCGAATCGGGACGAGCCGACCGGGGAGGCGTTGTTCGGCGCGGCGGCCGCCGACGGGTTGCTCCCCGACTGCCTGCTCACACTCGCCGGCTCGACGATCGCCACCCTGCGCAGCCGCGCCGGGTGACGCGCCGCCGGGTCGCGGCGTCCGTCGGGGGGCGGACGCCGCGACCGTGCGGGCCGGTCAGAACGCGTGGTACGCGATCAGCGGTTCGTACTCGTACCGCAGGTTCTCGAAGCGGACCCGGAAGTTGACGCCGTCCCGGACGTTGGTCGCCACCGTGATCCAGCCCGAGTTGGCCGGCAGGTAGGTCCAGTAGTTGCAGGCGCTCGTCTTGTCTACGAAGATCACGCACGCCTCGGTGGCGTACACGCTCGTGTTGCGCACGTTGATGTCGCGACAGCGCGTCGTGGTGCGGTACTGGCCGGCCGAGCCGCCGTAGCGGCCGGTCTCGAAGTACGACCGGACCGCCCCGCCGTAACAGGTGGCGAGCGGTGCGAACGCGTTCGGCCCGGAGCTGACCGGCGTGGTCGGTGTGGTCGGCTCCGCCTGCGCGGGTGTACCGACGGAGAGCAGTGCGGCGGCCGTGGCGACGGCGAGCAGACGAGCGGTCGGGGATGGCATCCGTTCGTTCCTCCAAACAGTTGGCTGACCGTCCGTATCGGACTGATCATCGGGCCGTGACGATGATACGTATCGATCGATAGCCGCGCCGCCCCGAGATGTCCGGCCCGTGTGGTAGCTCTGTAGGCATGTCCGAGGCCATGCTCAGCAAGGTGCGCAAGCTGTTGGCCCAGGCCGAGGACCCGGCCTGCACACCGGCCGAGTCCGCCGCGTTCACCGCCAAGGCGACCGAGCTGATCGCCCGCTACGGCGTCGACCGGGCGCTGCTCGCCGCCCGGGACCCGACCACCGACCCGGTCGGCGACCGAGTGCTGGACGTCGTCGCCCCGTACGCCCGAGACAAGGTCGGCCTGCTCGCCGCGGTGGCCGAGCCGCTGCGCTGCCGCTGCGTACGCCGTCGGCAGGGCAACGGCTTCGCCCTGCACCTCTTCGGCTTCGCCAGTGACCTGGAACGGGTCGACCTGCTCTTCACCTCACTGCTCGTGCAGGCGGCGCACGGCCTGGCCGCCACCGAGGTGCCTGCCGATGACCACCCCGCCGCCTTCCGCCGCTCCTGGCTGGCCGGCTTCGCGGAGGTGATCGGCGGTCGACTCTGGGCGGCCGAGTCGGCGGCGGCCAGCGAGTCGGGCACACCGTCGGTCGCGCTGGTGCTGGCCGACCGGTCCGACCGGGTGCAGCGCCGGCTCACCGACGAGTACCCACGGCTGCGTACCGCACCGCCGCGTCGGTTGGGCGGCACCGGCTTCGGTTCGGGGGCGGAGGCCGGCGAACGCGCGAACCTTGGTGGTCGGGATCTCGGCGGCGCCGCTGCGGGTCGTCGGCTCGGCCGGTGACCCCGGTGGGCCGCCGGCCGGTGACCCGGTGGGCCGTCAGGCCGTCGTGCTGGGGCGGTGGCGCGACACCGTGGCGACGTAGCGGGTGAGCAGCTCGTGCCAGCCGGCCGTGAGCGCCTTGCGGTAACCCTCGGCAGCCTCGCCGTGCCGGTCGAAGTGCCGGTGCTCCAGGTCGACCCGGGTGCGCTCCGGCCCTTCGGCATGGAACAGCACCTCGACCTCGCTCGCGCGGGCCGGGTCCGGCACCGGCGCCCGGTCGGGGCCGATCTGCCAGACGAAGACCAGCCGGCGAGGCGGATCCCAGGTGAGCACCCGACCCCAGTCGGCGCGAAAACCGTACGGGCCGATCTCGTAGAGCATGCCGCCGGCCCGAGGCTCCATGCCCAGCTCGGCCAGCGCGTCCGGGCCGGACCAGGTGTATTCGGTGACCCACCAGTCGGTCAGCTCGTCGGTGAAGACCGTGAACGCGTGCTCGGCGGAGCCCGGGACGAGAAGGCTGCACCGGAGAGAGAACTGGCCGACGTCCTGCCGGATGTCGGCCGGATCAGTCAATTCCTGTCCCATAGGCCCGGACCATACCGGCTGATGCCTCGGTGTGCAGCTTCGCGCGGTGCCCGGTTCCAGACAGAGGGTCGTCGGGCCGTCACGGACGGGATGGCCCGCCGGAAAGCGGGTAAACGCGCCGGACGGCCCGGACGACCGGGCTGGTGTGCAGGTGGGGCGGGAGAACATGAGCGAGAGCGGGCAGCAGCGGGAGCCGGACCGGAACGTCGACAGCGGGAACCCGGACGACGTCCTGCTCGACATTCCGAAGGTCTCCGTGGACTCCATCCGACTGGCGGTCGACGGTCTGGAGGCCGACCTGTCGCTGCGGGCGCGGGTGGCCAACCTGCTCCAGGTCGACGCCGGCGTACGGGTGCACCTCAACGGCGGCGAGTTGAACATCGACGGGGTGAACGCCGAGGCGCAGCTGCGGGTGCGGTTGGAGCAGCTGACCAGGATCCTGGGACGAGCGCTCGACACCCTCGACAACAACCCGCAGATCATCGAATCGCTCGCACGCACGGCCGGCACCGCCATCGACGACGTGAACCGCAGCACCCAGCAGTTGGCCACGGGCGCAGCGGAGATCAAGGCGTCGAGTCGACGCTCGGACGACGTACGCGGCGAGCCGGGCCAGCAGGTCGGCGCGGCCAGCCCGGTGGCCGACCGCGACCGACTGGGTTCCGACCGGCCGGGTCCGGGTCGGCCATCGGGTTCTGGCCCGCCGGGTCGCGATCGGCTCGGCCCTGGTCGTCTGGGTTCTGATCGGCCGGATGCGGGTCGGTCCGAGGCGGGGCCGGTCGGCTCGGGACCGGGTGCCGGCGGCCCTGGGCCGCGAGCCGGCGGCCCAGGGCCGGCCGACCAGGCGCATGCGCAGGGCCAGCAGCCGGAGGGCCAGCATCGGGAGGGTCGACAGCCGGAGGGTCGACAGCCGGAGGGTCGGCGTCCTGAGGGTCCGCATGCGCAGGGCCAGCATCCTCAGGGACGGCAGCCAGATGGACGGCAGCCGGAGGGACGTGAGTCGGAGGGCGGCTCGCCACGTGGCAACGGTCCGGAAGGCCAGCGGTCCGAGGGGTCGCGTCACGCCGGTGGAGCGCGGCCCGAAGGCGCGGGTGACGGAGGGCGCTCGGCAGGGGCGGACCGGGACCAGCAGCGCCCCGAGGGATCGGCGGGGCCGGCGGCCGGGGAGACCGGAAACCAGCCCGGCCAGTCGGCTGCGTCCGGTCCAAGCCCGTCCGGTCCAAGCCCGTCCGGTCCAAGTCCGTCCGGGGACGGCGGCGGTGGTCTGCCGGGCGCGGCGCAGGCCGCGGCGCAGAGCGCAGCCCAGTTCGCCGAGCAGGCGGGGGAGACGCTGCGAGAGGCCGGACGCAGCGTGTGGGAGGCCATCCAGGGCAGCGTGGCCCAGCATCGCCCGCAGGGACGCCGCGACCACTGACGCCGTCGCCGCGACCACTGACGCCGCGCGGTCGTGCGTGACGTCCGGCGCGCGGTGCGTGACGTCCGGCGCGCTGCCCCGATGCGGAGGCGACCCCGGGCATGATCGACTCGGTTTTCTTGAAGTCGCGGCATCGCGCCTGCTGGGACACCGCGATTTCAAGGAAGTCGTGTTGATCACGCGGACTGGCCGGGGCTGGTCATGTAGGCCGACGGGGCTGGTCATGTAGGCCGACGGGAGGTGTCGGCGACAGCCCAGGAGTAGCCCATGGGGAGAGAGCGGTGGGTGCGGCCGTCACTGAAAGCGACCCGCAAAAGCAAGATCCCCACCTGCGTTTCCGCTGGCGGGGACCTCTGTAGCCCGGCGAAAGGCTATGTGGCCAGGGGCGGGGTCGAACCGCCGACCTTCCGATTTTCAGTCGGACGCTCGTACCAACTGAGCTACCTGGCCGTGTCGCTCGGCTCATGTTACCCGGCAACCGGACGAACCGGCGGCAAGGCGACCTGCTCCGATACGCAGAACGCCGCGCGAGGCGCGGCGTCAGCGCTGCGGTCCTGACGGGACTTGAACCCGCGACCTCCGCCTTGACAGGGCGGCGAGCACTCCAACTGCTCCACAGGACCTAGCTTGTGTTGCTCCGGCTTGCGCCGGTCTTGCCTTGCTCCGGCTTGCGCCGGTCGTGCCCCCAACGGGATTCGAACCCGTGCTACCGCCTTGAAAGGGCGGCGTCCTGGGCCGCTAGACGATGAGGGCGGCCCCGCCATCATTGCACATTCGCAACTTCAAGCGGACTTGCTCCCATCCGGCCCCGCCGGAGGCTTGGAAAGCATACGTGATGCTCCGTCGGTCGACAAAATCGGTATCGGCAAGGGCTTCGGACGGGCCATAACCGCAGGTCAGAGTGGTTCTAGTGGAGTCGGGTGATGCCGAAGCGCTGCTTCAGGTCGGCGATCAACTTCGGGCAGGCGGCGAGTGTCGCCGCCCGGTTACCGCCCCCGTCGTGCAGAAGAACGATCGCACCGGGCCGGGTGGCGGCGTGGACTCGCTTGCCGATCGTGGCCGCGGTCGGCTTGTCCCAGTCCTGCGGGTCGACCGACCAGTGCAGCGGGCGCATGCCGAGATCCTTGGCGACCCCGAGCACCTCCGACGTCCATCGGCCGCCGGGCTGCCGGTAGAACGGCACCTTCGCCCCGGGAGTGGCCTTCTGGATGGTCTTGTTGGTGCGCTCCAGGTCGGCTCGGATCTCGCCGACAGGTCGACGGGCAAGATCGAGGTCGTGACGCCAGCTGTGGTTGCAGAGCTGGTGTCCCTCCCGGACGATCCGCCGGACCAACTCCGGGTGACGCTGCACCTCGCGGCCGACGACGCAGAAGGTCGCCGTCACCTTGGCGGCCTTCAGATGGTCGAGCACCTTGGGTGTCCAGGCTGGGCTGGGCCCGTCGTCGAACGTCAGGGCCACCGGGCGTACACCGGTGTTGCGCCCCAGCCCGGAGGGGAGCTTGGCCGGCAGCGGCCGCAGCGGCGGCTTGGCCGGCTTGGTGACGCTGGGGTGCGGTGTCGGGGTGGGCGGCCTGGTCGATTCCACCGGCTGTGGAGCGCCGGCGGGTGCGATGGTGCGCACCGGCTGCGCACAGCCGGAAAGGACCAGCGCCACGGCGAGGACGGACGCCAGGATGGCGCGGGCTTGCATCTGCTCGCTCCCGGAGGGTCGGGGTAGGCGGACCCGCCCGACGGTAGTTCACGCCGCGATTTGGCGACAGTGCGGTCAATCACGCCTCGACTGGTCCAGGGAGTCGCGGACGGCGGCGGAGAGCGAGACCGCCTCGGCCAGGTCGATCGGCCGCACCACACCGGCGGGCAGCGTGTCGGCTCGCCAGCCGGGGCCGGCGGCGAGCACCAGCAACGGGCGTCGGGGGGCAGCGAGCAGCGCGCTGAGTTGGGTCGGGTCGGCGGTGGCCCGGGTGTGCGACCAGAGCACAACGGCGGCCGGTCCGGTCCGGTTGACCGCCTCGACGAGAGCGGCCACCGGCACCCGGGCGCCGAGCATCCGGTAGCTGACACCGGCCTCCGCGAGAGCCGCCGCCAACGCCTCCAGCGGCAGCGTGTGCTGTTCCTCGTCGGCGCAGGAGAGCAGGATCCGGGCCGGCCCGGTGGGAACGTTGGCCCGACTGGCCGCCGCGAGCGCCTCCGAGACGCAGCGTGACATCAGGTGCTCCACCTCGATCAGGCCGGCGGTGGCGGCGTGCCGTTCGCCGATGCCGGCGAGCACCGGGCGCAGCAGGCCCTCCCAGGTGGCGACGACCCCGCTGGCGGCCAGGGTGTGCGCGATCGTCTCGCTGATCGCCGCCGCGTCCAGTCGCATGGCTGCCCGGGCCAACCCGCGGGCCGCCGGGCCAGCACGGCCGACCGGGATGGAGCCGCCGCCGTCACGGCCGGTCGGGAGGATGTGAGCGGGGGTGACGGTGCCGGCGCCGTTGGGCATCGGGTCCGGTGCCTGGCGGGCCCAGCGGGCCGCCTCGGCGGGGCTCACCCCCTCGGCGGTGAGCCGTCGCATGATCTCGAGACGGGCCAGATCGCTGGATGTGTACCGGCGATGGTGACCGGGGATGTGTTCGCTGGGCCCGAGCCCGTAGCGCTGGTGCCAGGTACGGAGGGTCGTCACCGCGACCCCCAACCGACGTGCGACCGCGCCCGCGCTCAGCGCCTCATCGACCACCCGACCGCTCCGCCGTGTCATCCGCCGACGATCCGGGCGGCGTCATGGCCGGGCCGGTTGCGCCCGACCGGGACTCCGCAGGGCGTAGCAGGCGGTTCACCACCCCGCCCAGCCAGGGCGCGTACGACCGGGGGTCGAGCTTCAACTCGGCCTCCAGCGCGGTGGGGTCGGCCCACCGCAGCTCGGCCACTTCGTCCTGGTCCGGCAGTAGCGGAGCGCCGGGCAGGAACTCGCCTCGCAGTACGTGGTCGTACTCGAACTCGACCCGACCGGTCGCCGGGTCCTCGGCGTAGTAGACGTAGATGCCGACCTCGGTCAGCTCGACCGGGCCCGCGCCCAACTCCTCGCTCAGCCGTCGGTTGGCCGCCTCGGCGAGCGACTCGCCAGGCTGGGGGTGGCCGCAGCAGGAGTTGGCCCAGCGCAGCGGGAACCGGGTCTTGGCGGCGGCTCGGCGCTGGAGCAGCACCTGGCCGTCCGGGTCCACCAGCAACACCGAGAAGGCCCGGTGCAGCTGACCGGGTGGTTGGTGCGCCGCCGCGACGGTCGTCTCGCCGTGGGCCTTGCCGGACTCGTCGACGAGCTCGACGAGGTGCTTCTCACGACTGCTCATCGGCCTTCCCCGGTGATCCGGCCGGCGGCGAGCTTGCCGGAGATGAGCACCATCGGTACGCCGACGCCGGGTTGGGTCCCGGAGCCGACGAAGACCACGTTCGACAGGTCGCGGTGCAGGTTGGACGGGCGGAACGGCCCGGTCTGGAAGAGCGTGTGCGCGGCGGCGAACGGGGTGCCGGCGGCCATCCCCTGCTCCTCCCACTCGGCGGGGGTGATCGCCCGGAGCACCTCGACCCCGGCACCGAAGCCGACGTAGCCGCGCTCCTCCAGGGTGCCGATCAGCTGGTCGGTGTAGCGCTGGGTCAGGTCGCCGCGCCACTCGAACGGCGCCCGGTGCAGGTTGGGCACCGGGGCGAGCACGTAGTAGGTGTGCCGGTCCGGCGGGGCCACCGCAGGGTCGGTCCGGCTCGGGTTGGTCACCAGCAGCGACGGATCGGTCATCAGCTCACCCCGTCGGATGACCTCATCGAAGGTGCCCTTCCACGCGCGTCCGAAATGGATGTTGTGATGGGCGATCTTCGCATAGGCCTGTCGGGAGCCGACGTGCAGAACGACGCAGGACGGCGAGTAGGTGAGCCGGCGCTGCGGCGCGGCGGGGAGCAGGTCCCGGTAGGCGACCGGCAGGTCGGGGTTGAGCACCACCACGTCCGCCGGCACCAGGTCGCCGTCGGCGGTGACCACGCCGGTGGCGCGGCCGTTCACGGTCTCCACCCGGGTCACAGTGGTGTCGTACCGGATCTGCACGCCGTGCTTCTCGGCCGCGCCGGCCATCGCTCTGGAGACCGCGTGGATGCCGCCGCGTGGGAAGTAGACCCCGGCCACCGAGTCGAGGTACGCGATGACCGCGTAGATGGCCAGCGCGTCGTGCGGCGCGAGGCCGGCGTACATCGCCTGGAAGGAGAAGATCCGCTGGGTACGCGGGTCCCGGAAGAACTGGTTGATCTTGGTCTGGAGGCGCCGGAAGGCCCCGCCGCTGAGCAGCTTGAGCAGGTTGCCGGTGATCAGGTCGGTGGGCGCGTCCAGGTTGCGCTCGATGAAGTCGGTGCGCTCCAACCGCCACAGCTCTCGCGCGTACTCGACGAACCGCAGGTAGCCGTCGGCCTCCCGGGGCCCGCAGACCCGGGAGATCTCGGCCGCCATCCGGGTGGTGTCGGTGAGCACGTCGAGCGTCGAGCCGTCCGGGTAGTACGCCCGGTAGGCGGGGTCGAGCGGGGTCAGGTCCAGCCAGTCGTGCAGCTCCTCGCCGACCGCGCCGAGCGCCTCGGCGATCAGGTCGGGCATGGTGAGCACGGTCGGGCCGGTGTCGAACTCGTAGCCGTCCACGCCGAGGCGGCCGGCCCGCCCGCCGGGCACCGGCTCGCGCTCCAGCACGGTCACCTGCCGACCGCTGCCGGCCAGGTGCAGCGCGCAGGCGAGCCCGCCCAGCCCGGCCCCGACGACCACCACCCGGTCCGTCCGTCCAGTCACCGTCCGCACGGGACCACCTCCTTGCTCAAGTCGCTCATCAGGCCCGCCGGTTGGCAGCGGCGGTGGCCAGACCGGTCAACGCGGTCCGCGCCGTCTGGTCCACGGGTGCGGCGTCGAGCGCGGCCAGCGCGTCGCTGACCCGCTCGGCGATCATCTGCTCCACCCGGGTCACCGCGCCGGTCTCGGCGACCAGCCCGGCGAGCGTGTCGACCGATCCGTCGGCGGCCCGCTCCAACGCCGTGAGCTGGGCCGGCGTGGCCAGCTCACGGGCCAGCATGAGCAGCGTGGTCGGCTTGCCGGTGCGGAGGTCGTCCCCGGCCGGCTTGCCGGTCGCCGCCGGGTCGCCGTAGACGCCGAGCAGGTCGTCGCGGAGCTGGAACGCTTCGCCGACGGCCAGGCCATAGCGGGTGTACGCGGAGACCAGCGGGTCGTCGGCGGGCACCCCGGCCAGGCTGGCACCGAAGAGCAATGGTCGCTGGACGGTGTAGCTGGCGGTCTTGTAACGAGCCACCCGTAGTGCCCGGTCGACCGACCAGCTGCCGGGGTCGTTCTCGCCGAGCACGTCCAGATACTGCCCGGCGACCGTCTCGACCCGCATCTGGTCGTAGCAGCGGCGCACCTCGAAGAGGCGCGTCGACGGCACCGAGGCGTGGGCCAGCAACTGGTCGGCCCAGACCATGCAGAGGTCGCCGATGAGCACGGCGACGGCCTCACCGAACCGGCCGGGATCACCTCGGTGACCGGCGGCGGCGTGCTGTTCGGCGAGCGCGACGTGCGCGGTGGGCCGGCCGCGGCGGGTGGTGGACGCATCCATCACGTCGTCGTGCACCAGCGCGAAGGTGTGCATCAGCTCCAGCGCGGCCAGCGCGGGCAGCACGGGTGGCAGCGGCGCGGTGCCACCGACGGCCCCGCGCCACCCCCAGTAGGCGAACGTGGAGCGGATCCGCTTGCCGCCGGTCAGGACAGCCTCCCGCGCGGTGGCGGCGAACCTGCCCATCGATGCGTCGATGTCGTTGAGGGCGTCGACCTCGGCGGTGAGGAAGGTGTCCAGGGTCGCGTCGACCGCTGTCACCAGATCGTGGGTATAAGCAGCCAGAACGGCGCGGACCGGATCGTCCCCGTCCCCTGGCCCGGTCGGCGCCACGCGGGTCACGTTGCCCGCAACTGCGTCGTTGGCCATGCGGCTGAGCGTACCCTAGGCTACGAGTTGCGTCGATTGGTGCGTCGATAAATGGAGGAGGGTCGGTGGAAACTGATCTCACCGCTGCCTATGACCGGTGCCGTGAGCTGCACAAACGCCACGGCCGCACCTACTATCTCGCCACCCGCCTGCTCCCCGCTTGGAAACGACGACATGTGCACGCCCTCTACGGGTTCACGCGGTACGCGGACGAGATCGTCGACCGCACCGAGGACCTTCCGCCGGCCGAGCGGGCCGCTCTGCTGGACCGTTGGGCCAGCCAGTTCGTGGCCGGTCTGCACGGCGCGCCCGTCGATGACCCACTGTTGCCGGCCGTGCTGCACACGATCGCCGTCTTCGATCTCGACCGGGACGACTTTGCGTCGTTTCTGAAGAGCATGGCGATGGACCTGACCGTCACCGCGTACCCGACCTACGACCACCTGCTCGACTACATGGAGGGCTCGGCGGCGGTCATCGGCACCATGATGCTGCCCATCCTGGGCAGCTCCGACCCGGTGGCGGCCCGGGAGCCGGCCCGGCAACTCGGCTTCGCCTTCCAGCTCACCAACTTCATCCGGGACGTCGCCGAGGACCTCGACCGGGGCCGCACCTACCTGCCGGACGAGGACATGGCGAAGTTCGGGGTCACCCGCGAGGAGTTGGCCGAGGCCCGCGCCCGGGGCCGCGTCACCCCCCGGATCCGCGAGCTGATCGAGTACGAGGTGACCCGCGCCCAGGCCCACTACGCCGCCGCCGCACCGGGTATCACCATGCTGGCGCCCGCCTCGCAGGCCTGCATGCGCACCGCGTACGCCCTCTACGGCGGCATCCTCGACGAGGTGGCCGCGCAGGACTACGACGTCTTCGCCCGGCGGGCCCTGGTGCCGCAGCGGCGACGGATGGCGGTGGCCGCGCGGGCCCTGCTCAGCTCGACCGGTACGCCGGTCGTCATCCCCGGGCCGACGATCCAGCCGGAGAGCCGGTGACCGCGAGCACGGCGATCGTGCTCCTCACCCGCGACCTGCGGGTGCACGACCACCCGGCGCTGGCCACCACCTGTGCGGCCTTCGACCGGGTGGTACCGCTGTACGTGCTCGACCCGGCGCTGGCCGACCTCTCCGCCAACCGCACCCGCTTCCTGCACCAGGCCCTCGCCGACCTGCGCGACCAACTCCGTGAGCGTGGTGGCGACCTGGTGGTCCGGCACGGCGACCCGGTGGCCGAGACGATCCGGCTGGCCGACGAGGTCGGGGCCAGCGCCGTCGCGCTCTCGGCCGACGTCAGCCACTACGCCGGCCGCCGGGAGCGGCGACTACGCGCCGAGTGCGAGCGGCACCGGCTGCACCTGCGACTGTTTCCCGGGTTGACAGTGGTCGAGCCGGGCGCGTTGCGGCCCGGTGGCGGCGGCGACCACTACCGGGTGTTCAGCCCGTACCACCGGGCCTGGGCCGCCAACCGGTGGCGCGAGGAGTTGGCCGCGCCGCGCCGGATCGCGCTCCCCGATCAGGTACGCGTGGGCCGGCTGCCGGCGCTGCCAGCCGGCGACTCGCCGGAAGCGGCCGTCGGCGGCGAGCGGATCGCCCAGGCGCGGCTCGCCGACTGGTTGCCCGACCTGACCCGGTACGGCGATCAGCACGACGACATGGCCGGCGACGACACCTCCCGACTCAGCCCGTACCTGCGCTTCGGCTGCGTGTCGCCGCTGGTGGTGGCGAACCGCGCCGGGGACCGGTCCGGCCCGTTCGTCCGGCAGCTCTGCTGGCGGGACTTCTACTACCAGGTCACCGCCGCCTTCCCGGAGATCTCGGCCGCGGCCTATCGGCGGGGTGCCGCCGAGCAGTGGCGCTACGACGACGACGCGTTGGCGGCCTGGACGGAGGGACGCACCGGGATGCCGATCGTCGACGCCGGGATGCGGCAGATGCTGGCACAGGGCTGGATGCACAACCGGGCCCGGCTGATCACCGCCGGTTACCTGACCAAGCACCTCGGGCAGGACTGGCGGTCCGGGGTGGCGGTGTTCTTCCGCTGGCTGCTCGACGGGGACGTGGCGAACAACTCCGGCAACTGGCAGTGGGTCGCCGGCACCGGCAACGACACGAAGCCCTACCGGGGGTTCAACCCGGTCCGGCAGGCCGAACGGTACGACCCGGACGGCGACTACGTGCGCCGGTGGGTGCCGGAGCTGGCCGCGGTGCAGGGCAAGGCCATCCACCAACCGTGGCGGCTGCCCGAGGCCCTGCGCCAGACGCTCGACTACCCACCGCCCCTCTCGGTGCCCGGCACCGACCCCGTCTGGCTGCGTTGATCAGAGCACCGAGTGCAACACCTCGACCAGCTCGTCCACCCGGTCGTGCTCGGCGAGGTGCGCCGTGGCGTACGCGAAGGTGTAGCCGCGCTCGGGGTCGGCCCACGCGCTGCTGCCGCCGATGCCGCCCATGCCCCAGCTGCCGTCCGGCTCCCATTGCATACCCAACGTCCAGCGGGCGTCGCGATCCAACACCAGGTCCGGCCCGTCGTACTGGACCCGGGTCGCCTCCGCGACCAGCTCCGGGCTGAACAGTCGAACCCCGTCCAGGACACCACCGGCCAGCAGGCCGGCGTAGAGCCGGGCCAGGCTGCGAGCGGTGGCGTGCAGGTTGACGGCCGGTATCTCGGCGCCCCGCCACAGCGGACTGTTCAGCACGGCCAGGTCCAGCCCGCCGGCCGGGTTGCCCAGCGCCCGGGCCCGCAGCGAGCCCGGCTCACCGAGTGCCCGGGTCGGCCACCCCGGGTCGCCGTACCGCAGGTCCGCGCAGCGCAACTGGTCCGCCTCGGTCAACCCGAAGGCGAGATCGAGTTGCCACCGGTCGGCGATCTCCTCGGCCAGGAAACGGCCCACCGACCGCCCGTCGACGCGGCGGACCACCTCGCCCACCAGGTGCCCGTACGACCAGGCGTGTTCCCCGGCGACAGTGCCCGGCGCCCACTCGGGGTCGGCGGCGGCCAGGTCGCCGGTGAGCAGCGCCCAGTCGGCGATCGCGGCGGCCGGTCGGGGCACCGGGAAGGCCGGCAGCCCGGCGGTGTGCGACAACACCTGACGCACTGTGGCGGGAGTGTGGAACTCCGGCCAGTACCGGTCCACTGGCGCGTCGAGATCGACGGTGCCCCGGTCGACGAGGAGCAACAGGCAGAGCGCGGCCACCGGCTTGCCGACCGAGTAGACGTTCACCAGCGAGTCCGGCAGCCACGGTTCGCCGCCCGGCCCGTGGCCGCTGCGGGAGCCACCGGTCAGGTCCACGACCGGCTGCCCGTCGTACCAGATGGTCAGGGCGGCGCCGGTTTCCCGGCCGGAGGCGAGCAGGTCGTGGAAGCAGTCCCGGACCGGAGCGAAGCGTGCGTGCATCCGGCCACGGTAGGCGTCCGGGCTGGTGCGCGCGCCGACATTTCAGCCGACCCCGGTGGTTGGGGTGGTGCCGCTGGGGGATGCTGTTCGGTGTGGCGGAACCGGAGCTGGTGGATGTGGTCGTGGTCGGGCTCGGGGTCGGCGGCGAGGAGGTGGCCGAGCGGCTCGCCGAGGCCGGCCTGAGCGTCGTCGGCGTCGAACGGGGTCTCGTCGGCGGGGAGTGCCCGTACTGGGGCTGTATCCCGAGCAAGATGATGATCAGAGCGGCCAACGCGCTCGCCGAGGCTCGCCGGGTCGACGGGCTCGCCGGGACGGCGCAGGTCCAGCCGGACTGGGCGCCGGTGGCGAAGCGGATCCGCGAGGAAGCCACCGACACCTGGGACGACACGGTCGCGGCGGAGCGGTTCGTCGGCAAGGGCGGCCAACTCGTGCGGGGCAGCGGCCGGCTCGACGGCCCGCGCCGGGTCCGCGTCGGTGACCAGGTGTTCGAGGCCCGACACGGGGTGGTGCTGGGCACCGGTACCCGGCCGTCGGTGCCGCCGATCGACGGCCTGGCCGACACGCCGTACTGGACCAACCACCAGGCGATCGAGGTCGAGGAGCTGCCGGAGTCGCTGCTCGTGCTGGGTGGCGGCGCGATCGGCCTGGAGTTGGCGCAGGTCTTCGCCCGCTTCGGGGTCCGGGTCACAGTGGTCGAGGCGCTCGACCGGGTGCTGGCCATCGAGGAACCCGAGGCGTCCGAGGTCGCCGCCGCGGCGCTGCGCGCCGACGGCGTGGAGATCCACACCGGGGTACGCGCCGAACGGGTCGAGCACGACGGGACCAGATTCACCCTGCACGGTGGTGGCGGCGCGGAGTTCACCGCCGACCGGCTGCTGGTGGTGACCGGACGCAAGGCCCACCTCGCCGAGCTGGGCCTGGACACGATCGGCCTGGACGCCAGCCAGCGTTACCTCCCGGTCGACGACCGTCTGCACGTCACCGACCACGTCTGGGCAGTCGGCGACATCACCGGTGAGGGTGCCTTCACGCACATCGCCATGTACCAGGCGGGGATCGTGGTCGCCGACATCCTGGGCCGCGCCCGGCAGGCGAAGGCGGGCGCGGACGCCAGCGGCACCTCCAGCGTGGTCGGCGGAGCGATGGGCGCGTCCAGTTCGCTGGCCGCCAGCGGATCGAGCGGGTCGGCCGGCACCATCCCGCGAGCCGACTACCGCGCGCTGCCCCGGGTGACCTTCACCGATCCCGAGATCGGCGCGGTCGGGCTCACGGAGCAGCAGGCCCGCGAACGCGGCATCAACGTGCAGGTGGGTTTCACCGCACTGAGCAGTTCGACCCGGGGCTGGATCCACCGGGTCGGCGACGACGGCTTCATCAAGGTCCTGGCGGACGCCGACCAGGGCGTGCTGATCGGCGCGACCTCGGCCGGCCCGGCCGGCGGCGAGGTGCTGTCCGCGCTGGTGGTGGCGGTGCACGCGGCGGTGCCGCTGAGTCAGCTCCGACACATGATCTACGCGTACCCGACCTTCCACCGGGCCATCGAAACCGCCCTACGCGACCTCTCCTGACCCCAGCCCTGCCGGAGGACAGCAAGCGCAGCGCATTTTGCTGTTCATTTCTTTCATCCAGGTGACGTACGATTGCGACCGTGACCAAGCGGTTGACTGAAGTTGCCAAGAAGGCGGGCGTCAGCGAGGCCACCGTCAGCCGGGTGCTCAACGGCCGCGACGGGGTCTCCGAGGCGACCCGCACCGCAGTGCTGACGGCGCTGGACGTGCTCGGTTACGAGCGGCCGACCAAGCTGCGCGGCGAACGCGCCCGGCTGGTCGGGTTGGTGCTGCCCGAGTTGCAGAACCCGATCTTCCCTGCGCTGGCCGAGGTGGTCACCGGCACTCTCGCCCAGCGCGGCTACACCCCGGCGCTCTGTGCCCGGACCATCGGCGGGGTCTCCGAAATGGACTATGTGGAGATGCTCCTCGACCACCAGGTCTCCGGGGTGATCTTCGCCGGTGGCTCGTACGCGCTCGCCGACGCCCGACACGACCACTACCGCCGTCTGACCGACCGGGGGCTTCCGGTCGTGCTGGTCAACGCGGGTGTGGACGAGTTGGGTTTTCCCCGGGTCTCCACGGACGACGCGGTGGCGGTGGAGCAGGCGTACGGGCACCTGCGCTCGCTCGGGCACGAACGGATCGGCATGGTGCTCGGCCCGGAGGGGCATGTGCCGTCGCGGCGCAAGCTCGACGCGATGGTCCAGGCTGCCGGCTGGGACGAGGGCGACGCCGAGTGCGTCGAGCGTTCCAGCTTCTCGATGGAGGGTGCGCGGGTCGCGGCGACGAAGTTGGTTGAGCGGGGCGTGACCGGCATCATCTGCGCCAGCGACGTGCTTGCGCTGGGCACGATCCGGGCGGCCCGACGGCTGGGCCGTTCGGTGCCGGCGGACGTGTCGGTGGTGGGTTTCGACGACTCCGCCTTCATGACGTGCACCGACCCGCCGTTGACCACGGTGCGGCAGCCGATCGAGACGATGGGGCAGGCCGCCGTGGATCTGCTGGTCACCCAGATCGAGGGTGCCGGCGTCCTTCAGGACGAGCTGCTGTTCGAGCCGGAGTTGGTGGTGCGGGGTTCCACCGCGCCCGCCCCCGGCCGCTAGGCACCACACCGAACGACGCTTCGGCCGTCGACCGCCTCTCGCGGTCGGCGGCCGTTTTCGTCGTTGCTCACCCTGTTCGGAATCGACCGCGCCGAATGAACGGCCATAAGCTAGCAATAGCCGGCAAACCGGGCTGCTTTCAGTCCTTTGCCAACATCTGTCGTCATCACGTCGTGTCCTTTCGGAACAGGGTCGATACCTTGCCGAAATGAGTCGGCCTCGCTACAGTGACTCCACTCACACCTGGCTCCGACGCAGCTACTGGGCGTCAGGTCGTATCACCGCAGATCAGCGAAGGTCATTGGAGACACCCGTTCCCGAAGGGATGGACAGATGTCCGTACCGCAATACCGAAAGGCTGCGGCGGTTGCGCTCGTGGCCGGCCTGGGGCTCAGCCTCACGGCATGCTCCACGAAGAGCGACGACAAGGGCTCGAGTGCCGGCGGCAAGGTCACCATCACGGTCGACTGCCAGCCGGTCGGCGCCCAGAAAGAGCTGTTGAAGAACTGGAACGACGACGTCGCCGAGTTCCAGAAGCAGAACCCGGACATCACCATCAAGAGCGTCAGCGTCGGCGAGCAGTGCAACAACCCGCCGGACTTCACTGCCCGCCTCGCCGGCGGCACCGTGACCGACGTCTTCTACGGGTACATGACCGATCTCCAGCAGGTGCTCGACTCCGGTCAGGCGATGGACATCAGTCAGCACGTCAACAAGGACGCGATCCCGACCTGGGACAGCGTCGACCCGGCGCTCAAGGAGGTCTTCACCGACGGCGGCAAGCTCTACGCCGTTCCGGTGAAGAACTACTCGATGGGCCTGGTCTACAACAAGGCCCTGTTCCAGCAGGCCGGGCTGGACGTGAACAACCCGCCCAAGACCTGGGCCGAGGTCCGTGCCGCCGCCAAGAAGATCTCGGCGCTCGGCAACGGCATCGCCGGCTACTCGGAGTACAGCGCCGGCAACACCGGCGGCTGGCACTTCACCTCCCTGCTCTACTCGCAGGGCGGCAAGGTGCTGAGCGAGGACGGCAAGAAGGCCGACTTCAACAACCCCATGGGCAAGCAGGTCCTGCAGAACCTCAAGGACATGCGGTACGGCGACAACAGCATGGGCGCCCGTCAGCTGCTCCAGTGGGGCGACCTGCTGACGAACGCCGGCGCGGGCAAGGTCGGCATGTTCATCGGCGCGCCGGACGCCACCCAGGCCATCGTCAGTCAGTTCCAGGGCAAGTTCCAGGACTGGGCGATGGCTCCGCTGCCCGGCCAGGACGGCGCGGCCAAGGGGACGCTCGGCGGTGGAGAGGGCTACTTCTTCAAGAAGGACCTCACTCCCGAGCAGGTCAAGGCCGGTTTGAAGTGGGTCGCGTACCAGAAGCTCACCCCGGGCAAGGGCCAGTTCGACTACGTCCGGGCCAAGCCGCAGAACTACCCGGTGGGTCTGCCCCAGCCGCTGCTCTTCGCCAACGGGAGTGACGCGCAGAAGCAGGAGTTGGAGCTGCGTAAGGCGAACGCGAACGTCGACACGGCGAACTTCGCGCTCTTCGAGGCGACCCCGGTCCCGATCAAGGGTGAGCCGCGCAACGCCCAGGCCGTCTACGCGGTGCTCGACGCAGCGATGTCCGGTGTGCTGACCAACCCGAACTCGAACATCGACGCGCTGCTCAAGACCGCCGAGGAGAAGGTCAACCAGCTCCTCGCCGCCGAGAGCTGACCGATCGTGTGGGGGTCGGGACGCCGACCCGACCCCCACGCCACTCGCACCACATCTCGACGTCACCGACTCACCCAGGAGTTGCCTTGGCGATCACCACCGTCCCGGAGACCCCCAGGAAACCGGGCCGCCCGCCGTCGCCGTACTCGGCGAGGCCGCAGCGCACCAGTCTCGGCCGCAAGGTACGGGACAACCTCACCGGTCACGCGTTCCTGATCGGGGCGGTGCTCTGCTTCGTCGTCTTCTCCTGGTACCCGATGATCCGCGGCATCGTCATGAGCTTCCAGCGGACCCGGCGCGGCGAGACCACCTGGGTGGGCTGGGACAACTACTCCCGCATCATCGCCGACCCGAGCTTCTGGACGGCCTGGCAGAACACCTTCTACTTCACGGTGCTCGCGCTCGCCCTCGGCTACGTGGTGCCGTTCTTCGTGGCGATCCTGCTCAACGAGTTCCGCCACGCCAAGGGGTACCTGCGGATCCTGGTCTACCTGCCGGTGATGCTGCCGCCGGCCTCCGCGCTGTTCCTCTTCAAGTTCTACGCGTACGACCCCAGCGAGGCCGGGCTCTTCAACGCGATCCTCAAGGCGCTGCACCTGCCCACCTCGCAGTGGATGCAGTCGCCCGAGATGACGATGCCGGCCATGGTGGTCGCGTCGACCTGGATGAACATGGGCGGCGCGGTGCTCATCTACCTGGCGTCGTTGCAGAACATCCCCGGTGAGCTCTACGAGGCCGCCGAGCTGGACGGCGCCGGGATCTGGCGGCGGATCGTGCACGTCACGATCCCGCAGACCCGGCTCATCCTCGCGCTCCTGGCGATGCTCCAGATCGTCGCCACGATGCAGCTCTTCATCGAGCCCCTGATCCTCGCCAACGGTGCGGGCGCGGAGGACTCCGCGACCTCGGTGGCGTACCTCATCTACCAGCACGGGTTCTTCCAGAACGACCTCAACGGCGCCGCCGCGCTGGGCGTGATCATGCTCGTGGTGCTGGCCGGCTTCTCCGCCGTGTACGTGCGGCTGACTGCGAAACAGGACTAGGACGGCGAGGAATGGCACAGGATTCCGGAACCCGGACCCTCATCTCCCACTCCCAGTTGAGCCGGGGGCGCGGCAAGGTCATCTACTGGACGCTGCTGGTCATTGTCGTGGCGGGGTTCACGCTCGTGTTCCTCGGCCCGCTCTACTGGATGGTCACCGGCGCGCTCAAGTCCGGCCAGGAGATCGCGCAGACCCCACCCTCGCTGTTCCCGAAGGACCCGCAGCCGCAGAACTACATCGACGCCTGGAACAACCTGGCCCTCGCCAAGCTGCTGTTCAACACCTTCTACTACGCGATCGGCGCGGTGCTGTTCCAACTGGTCTTCGACAGCGCGGCGGCGTACTCGTTGTCCAAGCTTCGGCCGATGTTCGGCAACGCGATCCTCGGCCTGATGCTGGCGACGCTGATGATCCCGGCGATGGTCCTCATCGTGCCGCAGTACGTGACGGTGCTCGACCTGCCGATCCTGCACATCAACCTGCTGGACTCACCGTTCGCCATCTGGCTGCCGATGGTCGCCAACGCATTCAACATCTTCCTGCTGAAGCGGTTCTTCGACTCGATCCCCGAGGAGCTGATGGCCGCCGCCCTCATGGACGGGGCGTCGTCGCTGCGTACGCTCTGGTCGATCATCCTGCCGCTGTCGCGTCCGATCCTCGGCGTCGTCTCGATCTTCGCCGTGACGGCGGTGTGGAAGGACTTCCTCTGGCCGAAGCTGGTCATGCCCTCGCCCGAGACCCGGACGGTGAGCGTCGGCATCTACACCTTCGCCGGGGGCACACCGATGAACGTGGTGATCGCCGCGTCGGTCATCGCCGCGATCCCGACGGTCATCATCTTCCTGATCTTCCAACGGAACATCATGTCCGGTCTGACCACGGGCAGCATCAAGGGATAACCACCACCGCATCCTTCCGCGCGGCGAACAACGACCGTTCGCCCGACACATGACCAGGTCCGGCGAACCCGCCGACGTACTGACGCAGAAAGCAGGTGCTCGTGTCCACAGCTGACAGAAGTCCGTGGTGGCGTGGAGCCGTGATCTACCAGGTGTATCCCCGGAGCTTCGCCGACGGTAACGGCGACGGCATCGGAGACATCGCCGGCATCCGGTCCCGGCTGAACCACCTGTCCGCGCTCGGCGTCGACGCGATCTGGTTCAGCCCCTGGTACCCGTCCCCGATGGCGGACGCCGGCTACGACGTCTCCGACTACCGCGACATCGACCCGGTCTTCGGCACCCTGGCCGAGGTGGAGGCGCTGATCGCGGAGGCGCATGCGCTGGGCATCCGGACCATCGTCGACGTGGTGCCCAACCACTGCTCCGACGCGCACCCCTGGTTCCAGGCCGCGCTCGCCGGCGGCCCCGGCGCGCCCGAACGGGACCTGTTCTGGTTCCGGCCCGGCCGGGGTCCCAACGGCGACGAGCGACCCACCGACTGGATCGGCGAGTTCGGCGGCGAGACCTGGACCCGCACCACCAACCCGGACGGCACCCCCGGCGACTGGTACCTGCACCTGTTCGCCCCCCAGCAGCCGGACTTCAACTGGGACCACCCCCGGGTGCGGGAGGAGTTCGAGGACATCCTGCGGTTCTGGTTCGACCGGGGCGTGGACGGCATCCGGATCGACTCGGCCGGGCTCCTGGTCAAGGACGGGACGCTGCCCGAGGTCCGTGAGGACGAGCCGCACCCGTTCCACGACCTCGACGGCGTGCACGACATCTACCGGGGCTGGCGTCGGGTCGCCGACGAGTACGCCGACCGGGCGCTGATCGGTGAGGTGTGGCTGCCGGACCGGCAGCGGTTCGCCAACTACCTGCGCCCGGACGAGCTGCACGCCGCGTTCAACTTCGACTTCCTCGGCTGCGCCTGGGACGCCGCGGCGCTGCGGGAGAGCATCGACGGGACACTGAGCGCGCACGCGCCGGTCAACGCGCCGGCCACCTGGGTGCTCTCGAACCACGACGTCACCCGGCACGTCACCCGCTACGGTCGCGCGGACACCCGGTTCAGCTTCGCCGCCAAACGCGAGGGCACCCCCACCGACCTGGAGCTGGGCACCCGCCGGGCCCGCGCCGCCGCGCTGCTCTCGCTGTCGCTGCCCGGTGCCGCCTACGTCTACCAGGGCGAGGAACTGGGCCTCTACGAGGTCGAGGACATCCCGTACGCGATGCGGCAGGACCCGATGTGGGAGCGGTCCGGCCGGATCGACCCCGGTCGGGACGGCTGCCGCGTACCGCTGCCGTGGGCCGGGGACGAGCCGCCCTTCGAGTTCAGCCCCGAGGGTGCCGCGGCACCCTGGCTGCCGCAGCCGGCCGACTGGAAGGAGCGGACAGCCAGCGCGCAGACCGGCGACTCGGCCTCGATGCTGGAGCTGTACCGGGCGGCGATCCAGGCCCGAAAGGCCGACCCGGCGCTCGGTGACGGTGAGCTGACCTGGTTGCCCGCCCCGGACGGGGTGCTGGCGTTCAGTCGCGGTGGCGGCTTCACCTGCCTGGTCAACCTGTCCGCCGCGCCGGTGCCGATGCCAGCTCAGGGGGAGTTGCTGCTGGCCAGCGGGCCGCTCGACGACGGGTTGCTGCCGTCCGACACCGCGGTCTGGCTGCGTACCGCCGAGTCAACCGACGGGCCGCGCGCGGCGGACGGCCCGGCCTGACCTGACTCTGCTCGCCGTGGGGGGGGGGGGGGGGGGGCCCGGCCGCCCCCCCCCCCCCCCCCCCCCCCCCCCCCCCCCCCCGGGGCGCCCCCCCCCCCCCCCCCCCCCCGCGCCCCCCCCCCCCCCCCCCCCCCCCCCGGGTGGGCCCCCCCCCCCCACCC
>NZ_JBIALC010000017.1:0-107294 GCF_042873195.1 Micromonospora arida
CTGCCTGGTGGATCGGCCCGGTGATTCCTGATACCGAGGGCTCCCCGGGTGACCTGGTGAGGTCGGGAACAGGGAGCAGAGGTGCCCCGACGCCGGCAAGGTCACGCCTGTCAGGCCGGAAACAGGGCACCGAACTGCCCCGACGCCGCCAAGGTCACGCTCGATCCAGGATGTAGTGGCCTCACGACGTGCGGACACCACTACATCCAGGATGTTGCGCGATCTTGCGGCCGGGCCCGGCGCCGGTCAGCGATCTTGCGGTCGGTGGGTCGGTGGGTCGGTGGGTCGGCAGGTCGGCAGGTCGGCGGTCAAGGGTTCCGCAGGTTGGGGGTCTGCAGGTTTGGGGGTCTGCAGGTTGGGGGTCTGCAGTCTGGGGGCGCGGTCCAGGCCTCGGCCTGGTACCCCGGGCTAGGCTCGGCCTGTGGATGAGGTCCTGATCTTTGTGGTGTTCGCGGGCTGCGTGGCGGCGGTCCTCGGCATCCTCTGGTGGCTCGCGTCCCGGGTCCGTCGTCGGGGCATCGGTGGCGACGTCATGGGTCCGTTCGAGGAGATGTGGCACCCCGCGGCGCACCGGTTCCGGGCCGAGGTCCGGGTGCAGGAGACTCGGACGGTGCCGATGCCACCGCAGGGCGGCAAACGCAATGGGCGCGGCGGCAACGCCGCTGAGCTGACCCCAGACCTGAGCTGACCCCAGACCTGAGCTGACCCCAGAGCAGGGCAGCCACTCAGTGCAGGCCCGATCCCAGAGCAGGGCAGCCACTCAGTGCAGGCCCGACCCCAGAGCAGGGCAGCCACTCAGAGCAGGACCGACTCGGAGCGGGGGCCTCAGGAGGGCTTCGGCCCGCAGACGTAGCGGGGCTCCGCGTCGTAGCGCCAGGTGAACTTCTCCCGCTTGACCACCACGCCGCCCTTCTTGATGACCCGGAAGGCGTCCTGGGTGAAGCCGTTGATGCCGTTGGTCTCGATGCACGAGGGGCCAGGAGCCAGATGGATCTGCTTCGGCGTCGTGATGTTGCGGCGCGGCCCGTACTCGGTCTTCACGCTGTCGTAGATCTTCGTGCTCCAGATCGACACGGTGATCGTGCTGGACGTGTACGACGTGTCGATGAGTACGCCGTACTCGGTGTTGTTGCGGAACTTGAAGTCCAGATCCGGCCAGAAGATGGTCGACTCGATGACCGCCGGGTACCTGTCGAACCAGTACGAGTGCGGCTTGTGTTCGACGTCCTCCAAGCCGGCGTAGTAGGTCGCGTTGAACAGCGTGGTGGTGAACTGCGAGGTGCCGCCGCCGACGCCCGGCACGAGCTTGCCGTCGAGGATGACGGGTGCGTCCCGGTAGCCCTGGGCGTAGCCGCGCTCGCCGGTGTGCCCGTTGAGCGAGAACGTCTTCCCAGGTAGCACGACGGTGCCGTCCACCTTTCTCGCGATGGTCGCGATGTTCTGGCTGCGCGACGAGGCCATGCCGCCGGTGAACCGGGTGGTGAAGGTCGACACCCGTTCCTTGATGCCCAGGCCGGCGAGCTTCTCCCCGGTCAGCTCCGGCGGCGTCGGCGTCAACTCGCCGGTCACCTCGCGGCCCTCCGCCTTCGGCAGCACGGCCAGCAGGTCGCGACTGAGGGCTGCCGTGTCCAGCTGCTGCCCGGCTTTCCCCTCCTTGGCGGTGGGCCGACCACCGGCAATCGTCATCGTGGCGTTCTTCGGCGGCACCTCGATTGCGGCCAGCTTGTCGCCGAGCGCCGCCCGCAGCCGCTTGACGTCCACCGAGGGGGTGAGCTTGCCGGTCTTGTCGGCGCCGAACCGGAGGCTCTTCGCGATGGCGGCGGGCGGGATCGTCACCTGGCCCTTGTTGGTACGCAGGGTGACCGGCGCGGCGACCGCCGGCTTCGCCAGCTCGCTGACCATCCGGTCCAACTCCTCCGGAGTGGTCGCCGGGTGGGTCTCCACCAGGGGCACGGTGACCGGGGCGCCGGCCAACCAGCCGGCGCGGACCACGTCGGCGGAACGCTCCGGGTTCAGAGCCAGCCCGGGCTTGGGCTGTACGACCTTCGGCGTGGTGCCCTGGTAGGTGATCGCCGGCATCGTCATGCCCTGGGCCTGGTTGCCGAGCACCTTACGGAGCGCGTCGTCCAACCGACCCACGTCGACGGTCACCACCGGCTCGACGGTGCGGGAGCCGACCAACCGGCTGACCGGGTGGGCGTCGGCCTCGGCGGCTGCCGCGACGGTCGCCGGCACGTCGACGGTCAGCCCCACGTCGGCGGGGTTGATCTCGGCGGTGCGCCCGTCGACGGTGACCTTCAGCGGCGTGGCGAGGGTTGCCGCCCGCCGGTCCAGCTCCGCCCGCAACTCCCGGTCGGCATCCGCGCGGCTCCTGCCGCCCAGTTCGGTGCCGAGGACGCTGGTGCCACGGGGAACATCACCGGCGTACGCCCAGGCGCCGGCACCCGCCACGGCGGCGATGACGCCACCGGTGATGCCGGCGGCGAGCAGCATGCGCACCCGACGCGGCCGGCGCGGGCCGCCGTCCGGCTCGCCGGGAGCGGCTGCGGTGATCGGCTCAGCGCCGTCGTCCGGCCAGGTGACCGCGGTGACCTGCACGGTGGGCCGGTCGTCGGCGGGTGGACTGTTTTCGCCGTACAGCGTCACTGCAACCTCGATCGCCAGGGTGCCGCGGGAGGTCCGCCCTCCCGGAGGCACCTACGGTAACGAATGCCCGGCCGTCCTTGTCGGCTGCGCCCGTCAGGCGCTGCTACCGCGTGTCGTTCGGCGTGTCGCACCGGTCCGGGGGCGGTGCCGGTGGAAGACCACCGACGTGGCACGGTGACCGGGTGGACACTGCGGAACGGGTGTTGGCGTACGGGGGCGGATCGCTGGACCGGGCGGGACCGTTGCGCACCGATCCGACGCGGTTGGGTGCGCTGCTCACCGAAGCGACCAGCGTGCTGCTGCCGATGTGGCGGGACCGTTGTCTCGTCGACGGGCACGGGCCGGTTCGGCTCAGCGCGGAGCGCGCGGCGCTGGTCCGGTCCGCCGCCGGCGAGACCGTTTTCCTGGGGCTCGATGGGGAGGCCGCCGTCTTCGCCGCGGATCTCTCCGCGCTCCCCGAGCGGTCCGCCGTCGAGATGGCCGGTGCGGTGCGGTCCGTCGACGTGCGGGCACTGGTCGGGCGGCTCGAACCCGGCGACGCGGCCGTCCAGGCGTACGCCAGGGGTTTGTTGCACTGGCACCGGCAGCAGCGATTCTGCGGGACGTGCGGTGCGCCGGCCGTCGCCGGCGGCGGCGGGCACCTGCGGACCTGCACCGACACGGAGTGTGGACGTCTGCTGTTCCCCCGGATCGAACCGGCCGTCATCGTGTTGGTCGAGGCACCCGGTCGGAAGGGGCGCTGTCTGTTGGCCCGCCACGCGGGCGCGGCCGAGGACGCGTACTCGACGCTTGCCGGCTTCGTCGAGATCGGCGAGAGCCTGGAAGACGCGGTCCGTCGGGAGATGGGCGAGGAGGCGGGCGTGACTGTCACCGACGTGACCTACCAGGGGTCGCAGGCGTGGCCGTTCCCCGCCGGCCTGATGGTGGGCTTCCGGGCCACCGCCACCTCCGACGAGGTACGCGTGGACGGCGAGGAGTTGCTGGAGGCGCGCTGGTTCACCCGGGCGGAGCTGCGGGACCGGGCGGTCTCAGGTCGTCCGCTCGGTCGGGCGGACTCGATCGACCACCGACTGCTGACGGACTGGCTCGCGGAGGGCTAGTCGGGCTGGGCCGCGGCAACCGGAGCGGGCCGACGGGCCGTCACCGCCATCAGCGCGGTGGTGACGATGGCTGTGCCCAGGGCCACGAGGAGAAGGCCGGGGACGGTGTGGGGCCGGAGGGTCGCGGTGACGGCCACCAGGCCGGCCACGCCCACCCACAGCGGTGCCGCCGCCCAACGCGCGCCGGCCGCGAGGCGGTCGTTGAGCAGCACGAACGTCACCGCGTAGAGCGCACCGACCGCTGCGAAGAGGGGCGCGTACCGGCCCAGGTGGTCGTAGTCGGGCCCACCGGCGAGGCGGAAGGCGAGCCCCCCGGCGAGCGTCGAGCCGAGGACCAGTGCCACGCCACAGCCGCCTGTCACCGCGAGCGCAACCGTTCGGCTGCGTCGGTCGCCGCGGGCCAGCCGCGGTAGGGCGAGGACGGCGGCGACCTGCGGTGCCCAGAGCGCGCCCTTGCTCAGGACGGTGCCGACCGAGTACGCCCCGGAATCCGACGGGGACAGCAGTTGCCGGGCCAGCAGCAGGTCGGCGTAGGAGACGACGAGCATCGCCAGGGTCGCACCGCAGCCGGCGACGACCTGAGCGACGGTCAGCCGTGGCGCGGTGGATGACCGTCGGGGCTCGCGGGCGAGTCGGGCCAGCACCGCAGGGGTGAGGGCGGCGGTCAACGCGCCGAACGCCAGCGCGCCGGTCGGTCCCGCGCCGAGCAGCAACCCGACGATCACGCCGCCGTAGCGGCCGGCGGCGAGCAGGGCCATCCCGACGGCGAGTCGTAGGAAGCGTTGGCCACCCTGCAACTCTCCGAGGGACCGGGAGGACAGCACGATCGCCGCCGTGGTGACCGCCAGCAGCGCGGGCATCTCGACCGGCAGATCCAGGGCGGTGACCAGCAGTGGTGTCGCCGCGACCAGGGTTCCCGCGCACACTGCGGCGGTGACGGCGGTGAGCCGCCGAGTGTCGGAGGCGCCGTGCCGGGCGCGGTGCACGGCGACGGCCAGTTGCAGGCCGAGCCCGGGTACACCGACGATGGCCACCAGACCGAGGGCGGCGGCGAGCGCGCTGAGGTCGGCCGGGTCGAGCCGTCGGGCGGCCAGCACCGGCACCAGGTAGGCCAGGCCGTTGACCAGGACCCCGGCCAGGGTGATGCTGATCCCCGCGGTGCCCAGACCGTTGTTCCGTCGGCCCGGATCCTCCGTCTCCGCCCGCCGCGCCGTCTGCGTTGTCCGGTCTGTCGCCGTCGGACGGACGGGTCGCCAAGGGCTCACGTGACCTCCGAGAAGGTCGGAAGCTGCCCGTCGGCCGGCCCCGCCGGGTCAGGTTTGGTCGGGTCCGGCTTGGCCAGGTCCGGGTTCGGTCCCTCCCCGACCAGCGCAGTCGCCGTAACGGCCGAGGTCACGGCGGTCGGCCTGGCCCGGCGTACGGGCCGCCGTCGGGCGGTGGTGGAGAGCCACAGAGCGCCCAGGGCGACGACGATCATGAGTTGCAACAGGGCGTCGGTGTTGCGTTGCGTCGAATTGAGATAGAGCCACCCGGCGAGCAGGACGAGCACGCCGGGGAGCCACGTCTCGACGGCCCGGCTGATCGTCCTGGCCCGACGTGGGTCGGCCGACCAGGGCAGGCGGCGTGGGCCGGGTACCGCCAGCATGAACCCCGCCGCGACCAGCAGGCCGCCGATGAAACCGCTCCACAACACCAGCGCGGCGGCACCGACGGCCAACAACGGCAGGGATCGGGTGACCCGACGACGGCCCCGCGGTACGGCGGTCGACGACGTGCGCCCGGTGGGCTGCCGGGCGGGTAGCACCGCGAGGAGGACCACCACCGCCAGCAGGATGCCGCCGAGCAGAAGGCCCGCCCGGTACGTCGTGTCCGGGGCGAAGCGGAGTACCACCTCCCCGGAGGTGCCGGCGGGAAGAATCCAGCCCTGTTGCCATCCGTCCACCACCAGCGGCTTCAGCGTCCGCCCGCCGATGGTCGCCTCCCAGCCGGTGTTGGTGTTCTCCCGCACGGCGAGTACGCGGTCGACGGGGTGATCGGCCACCCGTACCCGTCGTTCGGTGGCTTCCCAGGAGCCCACCTCGATGGCGCCAGCGACCGCCGCCGGGGTCGGCGTGGGCGTCCGCGGCACCAGGGCGACCCGAGTCGGCGAGGCGAGCTTGCTCGGTGTGGTCACGAGGCGATGCTCCCCGCGGCCCAGGTCAAGCTGTCGGGGCGTGGCCCGCCCGCACGGTGTCGCCGGCATCTCGCGCAGTTCCAGCAGGTCGCGGAGTGTGCCGCGGAGCGTCGTGGTCACCCGGGACGCGCCGATCTGCAGCGTCGGGCCCGACCCGCAGGCCAGCGTCAGGGGTGCGTCGAGGCGCGGTTTGACGATGGTCGCTCCGGGCAGCACGGTCACCTCGCCGACCGCGACGGGCAGCTTCTCCGGCAACCGCAGCTTGTACGGGTCCGTGCTCGTGGCGGACGGCTTGTCGAGGAACTGGATGGTGATTTCGTCGGTCCGCATCGGCGGGTCCAGGCGAAGGAGCCCATCGTCGCCGAGCAGGCTGCTTCGGAAACCGTCGTCGCCGACCACCCGCACACTGCCGAGGCGGGTGGCGGCTGTGCCGTCGTCGACGGAGAACCGGAGCCCGGTGATGGTCTGCGGCTTGAGCCACGTGAGGCGCAGGATCGGTGCCTCGTCGCTGACCGCCGGTGACCAACTGGTGGTCGGGTCCCCGTCGAGCGCCGCGCCGGCCCGACCGGTCGGGTCGGCAACGGCCGTTGAGGAGGCGCTGACTTGCGCGGCGAGGCGCAGCGGCTGTGCGTCGGCCACCAGCTTGTCGAGAGTGTTGTCCAGGTCCGGGCCGGCCGTCGGCCGCGCCCACAGCTTGGCGTCGTACGCGCCGGCGGCGGGCAGGGTGAGGGTCCGGTCGATGGTGGAGGCGTCCTCGGAACCGCGGACGGCGTCGGTGGAGCAGCGCGGGTGGCCGTCGACGGAGAAGCAGGCCGGTGTGGTGGGCGCCGCCGACACGACGACGGTCGCCGGCCGGTCGGTGGCCGGTGCGGCGGGAAGGACGAGGGTCCGGCTGGTCTGGATGCCGGGAATCTTGATCTCGGCGATGCCGACCGACCTGTTGCCGAGCGAGCGGAGGTCGTACGCGTCGTCGATCGTGATCTGGACCGCGCGGGTGGCGTGGACGCCGGGCAGTTCGAAGACCATGTGATCGCTGAACTGTTCGACGGTGCGGCTCTCGTACCCGGCGGTGACGGTCACCTTCGTGGGCAGGGCGTCGGCTTTCACGTCGAACCAGACCTCGACCCGGGTGACCCGTGTCGGGTTGGCGAGGCCTACCTCGACCCACTGGCGGTCGCTGGGCGAGTACGGCGCGGACTGCCAGGAGGTTTCGGGATTGCCGTCCATCGCCGCGTACGGCTGGTGCTCGGGGCGGGCGCCGCCGGGGGAGTCCACCTGCGAGCGGGCGGTCGACGCGCGGATCGCGTTGATGCCCTCAAAACGAGCGACGGTGGACTGCTGCGCTCCCCACTCGGGCAGGTAGTCGTGGGCGGGTGCCGTCACCTCGAAGGTTTCGTCGGCGGTGAGGGTCTGTGAGGCGTTGTCGCGCGCTCGGCCGAATGACACGTCCCGCCTGCGCAGCCCGTCGGTCATCGCGACCGGACCGGCGACGCCGGCAGCCGCCGCATCGCCCGCCAGGATCGTTGGCGCCGCGCCGAGCTGCCCTGCCGCGGCGAGGTCGAGGAGCGATTCGGGGCCGCCCACCACGGTGGTCACGGCGTCACGGTCGTATGCGACGACCGGCTCGATTTGCCGGTCGACCCGGTAGACCTCCAACGCCCGGACGGGCACGTCGAGCCCCTGGTCGCGGAACTCGTCCGGGGACGAGGGCTTGCCGCGCAGGGGGCCGAAGGAGGTGACGCGGGTCAACCCGGGTGAGCGCTCCAGTGCCTGGCGGACCACTGCCGGGCGGGTCGTGTCGGAGCGGCCGTGGTCAAGGTCGGCGCGGAACAGGACGTGGCTGATCCCGGACCGGGCGAGCAGGTCGGCCAGCCCGGTCGAGCCGGAGCCGGTGGCGAGTGTCGACTCGATCGCGTCCAACAGCCGGATCGTGGTCGGTGGGGTGAAGGGGATGGCGTTGCGTACCGCCCACCGGCTGTTCAGCAGCGGCTGGGCGATCTCATCGGTGGTGTTGCCCCAGTCGTACGAGGGGAAGCGCGCCCCGGGTACGACGAGCACCCGCCCGCGCCCGGTGTTCGCGTCGAGCCAGTCGGTGGCCTCATGCCAGTAGCCGGGCACCGCCTTGACGCCGCTTGGCGTGGCGAGACCGCCGGCAAGCGCGGGCGTGGCAACCGCCGTGACGGCGACCATGGCCACGCCGGCCGTGAGCCAGGCGCGTGCGACCGTTCGTGGGCGATGCTGCTCGGGCGCGGTGCGTGCCGCGCGGACGGCCAGGCCGATCAGGTGCGCCATGCCCAGGGCCAGGGGCAGGCGGAGCAGGACGTCGAACTTGTGCACGTTGCGCAGGGGGGCACCGACGCTGTCGAGGAACTCCCGCTGAGGGCCGGCGAGGATGTTCGGCAGGTCACCGACGTGCCCGAGACCGACGAGCGCGGCGCCCAGCACCAGACCGGTGATGAGGAACCGGCGGTGCGGCATCCCGCGTCGGGACAGCCCGAGGACACCGAGGGCGGCGACCACCAGGGTGGCGGCGACCAGTAGCGCCTCGTTGGCGAGTCGTGCGCCGGCCGGAAGGGTCGCCCCGAACGGGGAGGTCAGGTAGGCGAGCCAGTAGGAGGCGCCGCGGAGCGTCGTGACCGCGTCGGTGACGCTGGTCGTGTTCCGGGCGGTCTCGATGTAGTCCAGGAAGGGTGGGCTGTACCGCCCCAGAACGAGCAGCGGAATCAACCACCACGCCGTGGCCAGCGCCACCGCGCCACACCAGGCGGCGATGGCGGTGACGCGGCGGCGTACGGGTTGGAGGGTGGCGAGCCAGAGCAGGGCGAGTGGCACTACCGCGGCCACGGCTGTGGCGTTGACTCCACCGGCGCAGGCGACGGCGACGGCGGACCCGGCGACGGCGCGCCGCAGGGGGGTGCCGCGGGCGAGGCCCACCAGCGGGATGAGTACCCAGGGGGCGATGGCGCTGGGCCAGGACTCCACCGAGGCGTAGCCGAGCTGGGTGAGGATGCGGGGTGACAGCGCGAAGGCGACACCGGCGATCATGCGTCCGGCGGGCGTGCCGATGCCGAGCCTGCCCGCCAGCCGTACCACTCCCAGGTAGGCGACACAGAAGATCAGCGCCCACCACAGCCGCTGGACCACCCACGGCGCGAGGCCGAGTTCCGATCCGAGCAGGAAGAACGGGCCCATCGGCCAGAGATATCCGTACGCCTGGTTCTGTAGCTGACCGAACGTGCCGGTGGGGTCCCAGAGGTGCAGCGAGCGGAGCAGCCAGCCGGCCGGGTTGACGCTCAGGTCGACCTTGGTGTCGGGGACGACCTGACCCGGGGCCTGCTGGAATGCGAGGGCGGTCAGCGCGATGCAGATGACCAGGTGCCGGAACCGTCGGGCCGTGTGCCGGCTTCGACTGGACGCCGGAGCGGCGCCACTGGTCACCTCTGCACGCATTTCGGCTCCTGTCTTCACCGGCCGGACGCGCACCTGCAGCCGACGACTGTCGCGCGACGTTATCCGGACCGGGCACGGACGGGCGACCAGGGGGCTGCGGTGGCGTTATCGGGAGAACGGCCGTCCCCACGGCGTGTAAGCGTGTGGCAGGCTGCCGACCATGTCAATGCCAGAAGCTGAGGCCGAGACGCGTCCGGAACGCGTCGCGTCCGACGGCGACCGGCCGGGGCCGGTCGGCCGATGGTTCCGTGCCGACCGCGTCCGCGCGGTAGCGATCGCCCTCATCGTCGTGTCCGTCGCGTGGCGCGCCGGCCTTGCCACCCGTGGCTGGTTCTCGCAGGACGAGTTCGTCATCGCTGCCCAGGTCCTCGACACCCGGTTGGACGCGGACTTCCTCCTGCGTACCTTCAACAACCACCTCATGCCCGGCGGCCTGCTGGTGGCGTGGGCGATGGTGCGGGTGGCGGGCTTTGTCACCTGGCCCTGGGTGCTGCTGCTGGCGGTCGGCCAGGCGGCGATCGGGTTCGCCGTCTACCGGTTGCTGCGCCATCTGCTCCGGCCGGGCTGGGGGCTGCTCATCCCGCTGTGCCTGTTCGTGTTCAGCCCGCTGACGCTCGAGGTTTCCTCGCTGTGGCTGGTCGGGCTGCTCGTGATGCCGATGCAGTTGGCCCTGGTCATGGCGGCGACGGCCCAGGTCTGGTACGTGCGGACCGGCCGGCTGCGGCACCTCGTGGCGGTCGTCCTGTGGGTGGTGTTCGGCCTGCTCTTCGACACCAAGTCCCTGCTGATCGTGCCGCTGCTGTTCCTGCTGACCGTCTTCCTCTTCACGTCGGGCGGCGCCTGGCGCAGCCTGGTGACGACGGTCCGCCGACACTGGCCGGCGTGGCTGGTGCTCGGTGCGCTCTCGGGGGCGTACCTGGCGTTCTATCTGACCCGTCCCGCCCGCGAGTTGGACGAACCCACATCCGCCGGTCAGGTCCTCAAATTCCTCGGTGATCTGGTCGGCGAAACCGTCGTTCCGGGTCTGCTCGGTGGCCCCTGGCGTTGGGCGTACGCCGGTGACGGTCCTCCGGCCGTGAACCCGTACGACATCGCCAAGTGGCTGTCCTGGGCGGTGCTGGGGGCTCTCATCGTGGTCACCGCGCGGCGGCGCCCGTCGGCCCGGCGGGCCTGGCTGCTGCTCGCGTGCTACCTCGGGCTGGTCGCCGCGCTCTTCGCCGTGACCCGCCTCGGTGGGCCGCTCGGCTCGTTCGTGGGCATCATTCCCCGGTACGTCGCCGACGTGGTGCTGGTCGCCGCGATCTGTGTCGGCGCGGCCCTGTTGGGGACGAAGGACGCCGATGAGGAGGACGTGTCCGCGTGGCCGGTGCCGACCGTTCTGCGGGAGCCGGGTGCCTTCGCGGTCGGCCTGGTCTCGATAATCGTCGTCCTGGCCACCATCGGGGTGGGCACGCTGTGGAGCACGGCCCGTTTCGGGGACAACTGGAGCACCAAGTACGGACGGGACTACCTCGCGACGACGCAGATCGAGCTTGCCGCCGCTGCGCCGGGCACCGTCTTCCTGGAAACCACCGTCCCGGACCGCGTCATCGCCGGCTACTTCTGGCCGGACAATCTCCAGTCGCACTTCTTCCGCCCGGCCGAGCGTCGGCCCACGTTCGTGGAGGAGGCCGAGAAACCGTTCATGTTCGACGACTTCGGCCGGATTCGTCCGGTCGTGGTTCAGGGGCGGAAGGTCGTGCCCGGCACGGTGCCCGACTGCGGGCACCTGGCGGAGGGTGGTCAGCCCGCCCGGATCCCGTTGGACGGGTACCTGGAGGAGTGGCCGTACGCGATCCATTTCGGCTATGTCAGTTCGGGCGACTCGACGGCAATCTTCCGTCTCGGGGACAGCGTCCGGGTGATCACCCTGAAGCGCGGGCTGAACGACGTGTTCTTCCTGCTGGAGGGGGCTGGGGACGCCGTCGAGGTCACCGTGAGCACCTCGGGGGTCAGGGTGTGCACCCAACTGATCACCGTCGGCCGCGCGGTGCCGGCACCGTGAATGGTTGAGCAGACCACCGGCGTCGGGGCCCCACCGGTGCGGCGGGTGCGGGACGCGCTGCCGCTGTACGCCGTTGCGGCGGCCGTCACGGTGCTGGTGCTGGCCCCGCTCGCGGCACCCGGCTACGCGCTGCTGTACGACATGGTGTTCGTACCCCGGCAGCCGCTGAGTTGGGATCTCGTCGCCCCGGCGCAGACTCTGCCCCGGGCGGTGCCGATGGACGCACTGATGTCCCTGGTCACCCAGATCGTGCCGGGCTGGGCGGTGCAGCGGGTGGCGCTCGGTGGGGCGGTTCTCCTGGCCGCGGTCGGCGCCGGCCGTCTGGTGCCGACGGAACGGCTCGCGGTCCGGTTGCTCGCCGCGGTGGCGTACGCGTGGACGCCCTACCTTGCCGAGCGGCTGCTGATCGGACAGTGGGGGCTGCTGCTCGCGTACGCCGCGCTGCCCTGGTTGGTCCGGGCGGCGCTGGACCTGCGAGCGGGTCGTGATGGCGCGCTCGCTCGGGTGGTGCTCGCCGCCGCTCCCGCCGCGATCACCCCGACCGGCGGGCTGATCGCGTTGGGCACGGTGGTCCTGCTGGTGTGGGACCGGACGCGCCTTCGCCGGTCGGCGCTCGTGGTGGGCGGCGTCGCGTTACTCAACGCCCCCTGGGTGACCGCGGCCCTGGTCACCGGCGCCGGCGGGTCATCCGATCCGGCGGGGGTGGCGGCGTTCGCGGCGCGTTCGGAGAACTGGGCCGGTCCGCTGGTGGCGCTCGCGGGTACGGGTGGCGTCTGGAGCGCACAGGCGACCCCGTCCAGCCGCGCGGCACCGCTGGTGCCGCTGGCGACCCTGCTCCTGCTGATCCTGGCCGGTGTCGGTGCCGGCCTGCTGCGGCGTCGGCTGCCCCCGGGCGCGGCGGTGCGGCTGGCGGTGCTCGCCGGGGTCGCCTGCCTTCTCGCTGCCCTCGGGGTGCTCCCCGGCGGGGCCGCCGCGTTGCGCTGGGCGGTGGTGCATCTGCCGGGTGCGGGGCTGCTTCGAGACGGCCAGAAGTTCCTGGCCCCGTACGCCCTGCTGCTGGTGGTGTGTGCCGCGTTGGGAGCCGAGCGGCTGGTGGCCAGGATCGACCGGGAGGTGGCGGGGGTGGTTCTGGTCGGCCTGCTGCTCCTGCCGGTGGCCGTCATGCCGGACCTCGCCTTCGGCGGTGCCGGCCGGCTTCGTCCGGTGAGCTATCCGGCGGACTGGCAGGTGGTCGCCGAGCGGGTGGCCGGCGAGCCGGGGGAGATTCTCGCGCTGCCGCTGTCCGCCTACCAGGCCTACCCGTGGAACCCGGGACGTGTCGTCCTGGATCCGTTGCCGCGCTATCTGCCGGGGACGGTGCTGACCGACGACACACTGCGGGTCGGCGATGTCGCGGTGGCCGGGGAGAATCCACGGCTCCGCGAGGTGCGCCGGGTGTTGGCCGAGGGGCTGCCCGTCTCGGCCACCGGCGTGCGCTGGGTGGTGGTGCAGCACCAACTGCCCAGCGAGGTCGACCCTGCGACCCTTCGTGACCTCGAAGCCGTTCACGAGGGACCGTTCCTCACTCTCTACCGAAATCCTGCTGTTCCTCCGGAATCGAACCCCCCTGGACTTGGAGCGTGGGCAGTCGTGATGGCGCTCGGCGCTGCCCTTCTGGTGGTCATGGCTGCCGCCATTTCGGCACTACACCGGCGTCCTACCGCGTGGTAACGTCCGCTCGCACGTCTCGCCATTGGAGGATTGGCATGCGTAGAGCTCTGACCCTGGTCGTCTCCGGCATGGTGGCGGCGTTGCTGGGGATCCTGGCCCTCGGCGGGCTCTCGGCCGCCGCGACCGCCACCGACAAAGAGGCGGCCAACGAGGCCAAGAGTGTTTCGGAAGCGGCCAAGCGTGCCGGAAAGAAGGACCCGTACGCCCCCGTGGTCTACGGCGACAGGTAGGACGGCTCGCCCCGCTGCTGCACTGGGCGGGGCGACTCCACACCGCCCAGCAGGTCCGCGAAGTGCCCACCCGCGGCCTGCCAGGTGAAGCTCGCCGCGTGCTTCCGGGCCTGCGCCCCCATCTCCCGCCGCATTTCGTCCTCGTGCAGAAGTGTGCGCACCTTCGCCAGGTAATCGTCGATGTCGTCGGCCAACAGGCCGGTACGCCCGTCGACGACAGCTTCGGCGACTCCACCCGCTTCCCGGAACGCGACCGTTGGCGTGCCCGCGGAACCCGCCTCGACAATCGTCAGGCCCCAGCCCTCCTTGAGTGACGGGGTCAGGGCGACCCAGGCCGAGGCGAGCAGAGCGGCTTTTTCCTCCTCCGTCACGAAGCCCCGGAAATCCACCCGCTCGGTGATGTCCAGCTCCGCGGCGAGCTCGCGCAGGTGCGACTCCCACCAGCCCTGGCCGGCGACGACCAGCCGCAGCTGGGGCAACTCGTCGGCGAGGGCCGCGACCGCCCGCAACGCCACCTCGACCCGCTTGTGTGGCACCAGCCGATTCAGCGTCACGAGCAGCGGGAACGGCGCCCGCTCGGCGTCGGTGCGGGGCAGCGCCGGGGTGCCGTTGTGCACCACGGCGACCTGCTCCGGCGGTACGCCCAGTACGGCCAGTTCTCTACGGGTGGCTTCGGAGACGGTGACGTATCGGCACCGCCGGTAGACGCGTACGGCGAGAGACGACTCGACCCACCAGCCGAACCGGGCGGCCCACTGCGGAAGGACCACCGGCCACTGCTCGCGATGCACGTGGTGGATCAGCTTGACCACCGGGCGCCGTGTCCACAGCGGGGAGAGGAACGGCAACCCGTTGCAGACGTCGACCAGGATGTCGGGCCGGCCACCCCGACGGCTCGACAGTGGGCCCACGCCCACTGCGCCGGCCAGGTAGCAGAGCGCCGCCCAGAGGTAGACCGTGACTCTGCCGCCGCGCCGCACCAGCCGGACGCCTGCCTCGTTGACCTCGTCGCCGGGTGCCTCGCTGTGGGCGGCGCAGAAGAGGGTGGCGCGGAAACCGCGCGACACCAACTCGGCGGCGATCCGTTCCACGTACACCTCGGAACCGCCACCCTCGGGGTTACGGGTGTCTCGCCAGTTGAGGAACAGCACGTGTCCGGGCATGCCGAAGCGACGCTCCACGCGAACCCTACTCTCAAGTAATTTAGGGACGCGCGTCACACTAGGGGCTGGGGTGCCGGCCGGCAATGCCCCGATGGGGCAGCGCTGATCGACTGGCGCTACGCGTTGACCGTGGGTGTCGGCGTGACCGTCGGCGCCGCGACGGCCGGTGCGGCCACGTCGACGGCGGGTGTGCCGGACGCCTGCCCGCGCCTGGCCGGTCGCTTCCGACGCTGCGATCCGAGCACCTGCAGGGGCCGCTCGACGCCGTAGTAGCTGACGGTGGCGTACACCAGACCGAAGATCATGGTGAGTGCGAAGGTGTTGAACAGTCCGCCGGTGAAGAGCGGTCGGTCGTCGATCAGGTAGATCAATTCGATGACCAGCGGGTGCCAGAGGAACAGTCCGTACGAGACGGTGCCGAGCCATCGGGCGGACTTGGCGCCGAAGACCTCCTTGACCCGCGTCCGCCCGCCGAAGGCCACCGGGATCAGGATCAATGTCGCGATCGCGAGGTACAGGGCCAGCTTGATGGCGAACTCGGCGGCTGTCGGACCGGCGAGGTCGCGGGGGCCGGCGATCGGCGTCGTCGCGATCGCCATCAGCCCGACCGCCGCTGCCCAGCAGGCAATCGGTGCGGAGGCGAGGTCGTCCAGCACGCGGAAGGCGGCGGGCGCTGTCCCGGTGCGCAGGGCGACGTGCACAGCCGCCAGGGCCATCCCTGCGCTGAACCAGGCGGCGTACGAGGGGAGCCACATGGTGTGCAGGCCATTGCTGAGCCAGCCGAACCCCAAGAGGGCGAGCCATCCCGCAGTCACCAACAAACCCCCGCAGACGATCGCGACGGTTCGGACGGGACGCCATGACCGACCAACAGCGAGCACGGCTACCAGCGGCAGGATCAGGTAGAACGCGACCTCGGTGGCGAGGCTCCAGGTCTGGGTGAGCCCGGAGCGCAACTGGCCGGGCCCGTAGATCTGGGTGAAGGTGAGGTGGCGAATCCAGTCACCGGCGGACGCCGGCTGATTCTGCGGCAGGACGATCAGGCAGACCAGCACCGCCAGCCAGTAGGCCGGCAGGATTCGTAGGGCCCGCCGCCAGAGGTACCGCCCGGCGCGCGGTCGGGCCTGTCCCGTCGCGGCGTTCAGTGCCCACGGTCGGAACAGCAGGAATCCGGAGAGCACGAAGAAGATGGCAACGCCGACGTCGAGCCGGGCCAGCCAGCCGCCCCACGTGGTGTTCATGGTGGCGGCGGTCTGGAACCCGATGTGGTGACCGACGACCGCCACGGCGCCAATTGCTCGCAGCGCGTCGAGGGCGGGGAGTCGGTCGGTTACCGATGTCTGCGGAACTGTTGGCGCGGCGGCTGTGGACATCTGGACATCCAGGGGGTCGCTTTGAAGGTGACCGGGGAGTAACCTCCCGCCATGTTAAGGATCGGGTGCCCCGGACAACAGGTCGTAGGGCGGCAGGCTACAGGAGGATGAGTGAAGCTTCGCGTGGGCGCCGCGCTCTTCGGGCTCGGTGTTTTGTTGCTGGTCTTCGCGGCTGGGCTGCCGTTCTATGTGGCCCCCTCCGTGACCAAGCTCCCTTATGATCTTGAACCAACGACGTCCGTCGCGGAGGCGAAGAACGCCAAGTTCCTGAAGATCACTCGTGTCGGCGAGTCGGTGAGCATCGAGGTTCTGCAAGGTGACCTCGTCTCCAGCGTCGAGGTCATTCCTCAGCCGGACGACACGAGGGACCGGCTACCCGAGGAACTCAAGGGCGACGCGGTGATCTGGGACGTCTACCAGACGGTCCGGCGTGCCGACACCCCGGATGTGGTCAGCCAGTACAGCACCGAGCTGGCCCTCGACCGGATCTCCGGCGCGGCTGCCCCGTGGAAGGAGCAGTGGCTCAACGAGAGCGGCGCCGAGCAGACTCCGGTCGGGAACGTGAGTTACTCCGGCCAGATCTACAAGTTCCCGTTCGGCACCGAGAAGCGGGCCTACCAGGTTTTCGACCGTGACCTGAAGCGGGCCGTCCCGGCGAAGTTCGTCGGCACGGAAAAGATCAAGGACATCGAGGCGTACCGCTTCGAGCAGCGGATCGAGAACGAGGTGCTGAACACCCCGGAGGCGAGCCTCAAGCCGCTGCTCGGCAGGTTCGCCCCCGGCGCCACCAGCGGTCAGATCGTCTACAGCAACACCCGTACGCTCTGGATCGACCCGGTGACGGGCTCCTACGTGAAGGTCCGGGAACAGCAGAACAAGGAGTTGCGCCCCGACACCGGCGCCGCCACGGTGCTGCTGGACGCGGACTTCAACTACAACGACGACACGGTCACTCGCAGTGTCGAGACGGCCAAGGACAACCGTTTCAAGATCGGCCTGATCAGTTTCTGGGGCCCGATCGCCGCCGGCGTCCTTGGTCTGATCGCCCTCGTCGTCGGCGTATGGCTGGTGACGCGGACCAACGACGGTGCTGCCCGGCACCGCGCCGACCCGGCTGTGGCACCCGGCACCGACCCGACTCACACGCGGGTGGACCAGGAACCGGTACGCGACGCGGAAACCGCCGAGCAGCCCAGGACCGAGCCCGCAGGCGGTCCACTGACCGACGAGATCCCGCCGGCGTCGACGAACTGGAAGTCCGAGGACCCGACGGTGCCGACCCAGCGCCCGGCGCACGGCGAGGTGGAGCAGCGCTGACGGGTACGACAGGAAGCACGACTGGGGGGTGGGCCGCGATGCGGTCCACCCCCCAGTCGTGGAGCGGCACCTGCCTCTAATGCCCTGCGCGGCGCACGGCGTACCGCATGCAGACCCAGTCGTCGCTGTACAACAGATCGCGCCACTGCCCGACGATGTCCCCGCCGTGTGCGGCCATGAGGCGCACCATGTCGGCGTGCGGGACGACCGTCATCTTCATCGGCGCCGGATAGTTGAGCAGGTGGCGCTGTGCCCAACTGATCAGGCGGGACGGTGCCAGATGCCAGACGATGCCCCTGGCCGTACGCCCCCGCTCGGTTGGCAACCCGATGACGGCGGTGCCGCCCGGCCGCAACACGCGCAGGAACTCGGCCAGATAGTGATCGATCGCGGGGCGCGGCAGGTGTTGCAACACCAGAGCGCTGTAGACCAGGTCGAAGTGACCGTCGGGAAACTGGCTCAGGTCCGGTGCGTCGTTGAGGACGAACCGGATGTTCTCGGCGCTCCGGTTCAGTCGCCGGGCGGTTTCCAGCATGGTCGGAGCGATGTCCACACCGACGACCTCGTCCGCGTGTGGGGCGAGTGCCTGCGACAGTCGGCCGACGCCGCAGCCGAAGTCGAGCACCCGCTCCCAACGGGTGGGCAGGCCGAGTTGGCGAAGTTGGCCGGTCGTCTCCTCGACGTCGGTGCGGCCGGTGGCCAGGAACTCCCCGACGTCCCACCGTCCGCCGCGTTTGCCGGGCTCAACGAGTACGGCCCAGAGTGGATCTTCAGCTCCGAGCTTGGTCCAGTGGCGTCGCACGTCGTTCAGATGCACGCCGAAACCCTAGGACCTCGGGCCGTTCAGTGGGGTCCTGCTGTCTCCGGGATCGCCTGGATGTTCGGACGAGAGGACGAGCCGAACGGCCCTCCGCGACCTGCGCACTTTACATCCGTTACCTAATTGTAATTCGTCGATGCTCTGCCACTCTCCGCTGTTGGGGCCCAGGGTTGTGACGTATTTGTCGTACGACGAGGCTTCTGTCCACACAGGTACTTCCACGATTCGTGACGTCGGCCTGCTGTTGGGTCGCCCTCGTGTTGCCGCCGGATGGTCAGGGGGTTGTGAGTCGCGCCGCAACGGGTGCACGATCAGGCTCGATCGTTACCCGCCGGTAACACATGGCGGACCCGGTGCGGGGCCGCCAGTCCGGGACCGGCCACCTGAGGAGGAACCCGTGCAGGATCGGTTTGAGGATCAGGGTCGTACCCGGTGGCGGCGGTTCGCCGCCATGGCGGTCCCCGCCACCGCCGCCGTCGGCGCCATCCTGTTCGGCATGTCGACCGGCGCCATCGCGTCCGACGTCACCGTGTCCGGACAGACGTTCAAGATCGGCGCGGCCCGCCTCGAGGGCGACGGCTTCAAGCAGTACGGCGGCGTCGTCCGCGAGAAGGGTGAGAACGGCAAGACCCACCCGATCGCCGTCGCCGAGATCAGCAGCGCGGAGCTCTACGACCTCTGCCAGTCCATCCGCTCCGACCTGCCCGGCCTGCCGGTGGTGCTCACCATCAACGCCGGTGAGGGCAAGGAGCCTGCCCGGGCCAAGGACCTGCTGATCGCCATGGACTCGCTCGACGGCAACGCGACGTTCACCAACATCAAGATTGGCCGGGACGCGACGGACCTGAACGCCACGGCGCAGAAGGGTTCGTTCGGCCAGAATTCCGACCACGTCACCATCACGAACCTGCAGCAGGTGTCCCGCTACACCACGGCGGCCACCTTCAACCTGGTCGGCCTCCGGTTGAAGGTCAACGTGGGCGATGACGCCAAGGGCAAGGAGTGCTTCTGAGGTGACTGGGTCCGCGCTGGCCGACCACCGCGGGCCCCGGCCCCTGTCCCCGTCCCGCTCCGCCAGGAGGAGTACGTGACAACCGCCAACGCGTCCCACGCCCGGCCCGGCGGTACGGCCCAGGCGTGGCAGACCTTCCGTCGCTGGCAGCGGAGCCGACCGTTCTGGGGTGGTCTCTTCATCGCCCTGGCCGGGGTGGCGATGTTCGCCTCCACCCGGATGACGATCAACGGCCTGAGCTTCCACAGCGGAGCCACCGGCCTGCTCTCGCTCCTGATCCCGGTCATCCTGGTGACCTGCGCCCTGCTGCTCTGGTTGAGCCCGGCGCAGCGGCTGTTCTACTCGGTCGTCGCGGCGGTCACATCGGTCTACTCGCTGATCGGGCTCAACCTGGGCGGCTTCTTCGTCGGTCTGCTGCTCGGCATCGTCGGCAGCGCGCTCGCCTTCGCCTGGACCCCGATCCGACCCGCGCCAGCCGCTGCCGACCTGTCCGACACCGAACTGCCCGTCGCCGAACAGGTCGATGCGGATCAGGCGGAGGCGGATCAGCACGGCGCGGATCAGCACGGCGCGGATCAGCCTGGCGCGGATCAGCCTGGCGCGGATCAGCCTGGCGCGGATCAGGCGGACGCGGATCAGCCCCACGCCGAGCAGTGCGGAGTCGAGCGGCTCGACACGGAGCGGATCGGAGTCGTGCAGGCCGACGCGGCCGGCGAACCGGTGGACCGACCGGCGGGCGACGCGACCGACGCGGGCGCACCCCCCGAGTGGCCGGGACGTTCTGCTGATCCTCGGGTGTTCGGAGTCGCACTGCTGGTGCTGGGCCTCGCCGCGGCCGGCCTGGCCACCCAGCCCAGAGCGGTGCAGGCCGCACCGACCCGACCCGCCGCGACCGCCTGCCCGACCCCGTCCCGGTCCGCCACGCCGTCGCCCAGCCCCACCACTCCCACCACCAGGACGCCGACCCCGACACCGAGCGCCAGCCCGGAGCGGGACGGCAACATCATCACCGACATCCTGGACGAGATCGGGGACCTGCTCACCGGTGGACGCAACGAGAAGACCGCGACGCCGTCGGCTACCCCGACCGCCAGCCCGTCGGCGAAGCCGACAGTCACGCCGACGGCCCGTCCCGGGTCCACGGCCTGCCCGTCACCGAACCCGGGCGGGTCAGGCAAGCCCGGGGCCACGACACCCGACAAGCCAGACAAAGCGGAGCCGGGCAAGCCGCTGCCCCGCATCGCGGCCGACCCGAATCTGCCAATGGTGGGCCAGATGCCGTCCAAGCTCACCGGCTCCAAGGTCACCATGACCGGGCTGCGGTTCGACGGGACCACCGAGCTGCAGACCGAGAAGGGCAGCCTCAAGGTGCTGAAGTTCAGCATGCGGGAGGCGGTGACCGACGACTTCCTGCTGGTCGCCGACGGCCCCGACGGGCGCACCCAGCGATACAAGACCGACCGGCTGACCGTCCGGGGTGACGTGGCCTTCTACTCCACCCGGTTCGTCGGCAAGCTGCTCGGCATCAAGCTCACCCTGACCCCGGACCTGCCGTTGCCGGACGGGATCCCGGTCACCCTGCCGATCTCGATCACGTTCACCGACCCGGTGATGGACCTGGCGTACGTCACCAGTGACACGCTGACCGCCCGGCCGTCGTTGGCGCTGGCCCTCGGCTGAACGTCACCCGTACCGATGGCTCCGGGTGCTGGCGGTACGACGAGCCGCCAGCGCCCGGCGCCATCAGCGACTCAGAGTCGGGCCAGCGCCCGACGCAGCGGGTCGAGACCCAGCGCGCCCAGGTCCAACGCCTGCCGGTGGAACTCCCGCAGGTCGAAATCGGCGCCCTTGCGGGCCTTGGCGTCCTCGCGGGCCTGGAGCCAGATCCGCTCACCCACCTTGTACGACGGTGCCTGCCCCGGCCAACCCAGGTAGCGGTTCAGCTCGAAACGCAGGTTCTCGTCCGGAACCCGGCAGTGCGCCCGCATGAACTCCCAGCCCAGCTCGGGCGTCCACCGCTCGCCCGGGTGGAAACCGAACGGATTGTCCTTCGGGATCTCCAACTCCAGGTGCATGCCGATGTCCACGATCACCCGTGCCGCGCGCATCGCCTGGCCGTCGAGCATGCCCAGCTTGTCGCCCGGGTCCTCCAGGTAGCCAAGCTCGTCCATCAGCCGCTCCGAGTAGAGCGCCCAGCCCTCACCGTGCCCGGAGACCCAGCAGAGCAGCCGCTGCCAGCGGTTGAGCAGGTCGGCCCGGACGGCGGTCTGCCCCACCTGGAGATGGTGACCCGGCACGCCCTCGTGGTAGACCGTGGTCACCTCTCGCCAGGTGGAGAAGTCGCTGATGCCCTGCGGCACCGCCCACCACATCCGACCCGGGCGGGAGAAGTCCTCACTCGGGCCGGTGTAGTAGATGGCGCCGTCACTGGTCGGTGCGAGGCAGCACTCGATGCGGCGGACCTGCTCCGGGATGTCGAAGTGGGTGCCGTGCAGCTCGGTGATCGCCTTGTCGGCCAGGGCCTGCATCCAGTCCCGGAATGCCTCCTTGCCCTGGATGGTCCGGGCCGGGTCGGCGTCCAGGGCGGCCACGGCCTCGTCGACGCTGGCACCGGAGCCGACGATGCGCCCCGCCACGACGCGCATCTCCGCCTCCAGGCGGGCCAGCTCCGCGAAGCCCCAGGCGTACGTCTCGTCCAGGTCGACCTTGGCGCCGAGGAAGTACTGCGAGGCGAGCTCGTAGCGCTCCCGGCCGGCGGCCTGCTTGTCCCGCCCGTGCGGGGCCAGCTCGGTACGCAGGAACTGGCCGAACTCCGCGGTCGCCGCGGTCGCCGCCGCCGCACCCCGACGCAGCTCCGATCCGAGCGTGCCCTCTGCCCCGAGCCGCTCGACCAGCCCGTGGAAGAAGTTGTCACCGGTCGGGTCGACCCAGATGTCGCACTGCTTGGCCACCTCGACCAGCTGCACCTTCGAGCTGACCTCACCGTTGGCGAGCGCCTCACGCAGGGTGGTCTTGTAGCCCTCCAGTGCGGCGCCGAAGCCGTTGAGCCGGGCGGCGATGTTGGCCTGGTCGTCGCTGGTCGCGGTGGGCATCAGGTCGAACACCATGCGGATCTCGTGCAGCCCGCTGGTGATCACGCTGACCTCGCTGGTCACCTCGCCGGCGTCGTACCGGGCGAGGTCCAGGCCGAGCCGTTCCTGCATGGCTTCCTTGGCGGTCCGTTCCGATTCGGTCTCCGGCTCGATCACCTCCAGCTCGGTGAGGGTCCGGCGGGTGAGGTCCGCGCGCGCACCGTAGCCGTCGGGTGAGAGGTCGTCGAGCTGGTCGTCATGGCCGGCGATGCCGACGAAGGTGGCGCCGGTGGGGCTCAACGGCGCCCACTCGGCCACGTAACGGTTGGCGAGTTCATCAATTCGTCCCACGCTGCGACCCTACGTGACCACCCCACCCCTGTGTCGCCGACGTTTGTCGTGTTGGAGCTGCGGGTTCAGGCACGGCGGGACGGCCGAAAAGGCGCGCGACTTTGTCGTACGGTTGCGGCAGAGTGTCAGGGGTGACCACCGATACCACTCCTGACAAAGCGCCGGTCCGCGCCTGGCTGCCCGGCTTTGTCGCCCTCGCCGCGATCTGGGGTTCCAGCTTTCTCTTCATCAAGGTCGGGGTGGCCGAGCTGCACCCGGTCCAACTCACCCTCTACCGGGTCGTCGCCGGCGCGTTGACCCTGCTGGTGGTCCTCGCCGTGCTGCGCGATCGGCTGCCTCGCGAGCCCCGGGTCTGGGCGCACCTGACCGTCGTCGCCGCCTTCGGCGTGGCAGTGCCGTTCACCCTCTTCGGCTACGGCGAGCAGCGGGTCGAGTCGATGCTGGCCGGCATCTGGAACGCCACCACGCCGTTGATCGTGCTGCCGCTGGCGGTGCTGGTCTTCCGCACCGAGCGGCTCACGCTGCGCCGTGCGGTCGGGCTCGGGCTCGGCTTCGTCGGGGTGCTGGTGGTGCTCGGGGTCTGGGAGGGCATCGGCGGGGCGCACTTCACCGGGCAGCTCATGTGCTTCGGTGCGGCGGCCTGCTACGGCGTGGCCATCCCGTACCAGAAGCGGTTCGTTGCCGGCAGCTCGTACTCGGGCCTGTCGCTCTCCACCGCGCAACTGCTGCTCGCCGCCGCGCAGCTGGCCATCGTCACGCCCTTCGTCGCCGGCCTGCCGCCGCTGCCCACCGAGCTGTCGGCGGGGGTGGTGGCAAGTGTGCTGACCCTCGGCGCGCTCGGCACCGGGCTCGCGTTCGTGATCAACATGCGCAACATCCGGGTGGCCGGCGCGAGCACCGCGTCCACCGTCACGTACCTGATTCCAATCTTCGCGGTGCTGATCGGTGCTCTGGCGCTCGACGAACGACTCAACTGGCACCAACCGGTCGGCGCGTTGATCGTGCTGCTCGGGGTCGCGGTCTCGCAGGGGATGTTCAGTCGCCGCCGGAGCAGCCCGGTCGTCGGCGTCGGTGCTCCCGCCACACCCGCCGCCGAACCCGCCCGCAGCTGACAGACCCACGCACCGGAGGCTGGTCAGGCGCGGTTGTGCGTCCAGGCCACCAGTTGTTCTGCCGACCAGGTGTTGATCACGCGGTCGGCGGGGACGCCGCAGAGGGCGGCGCGTTCGCAGCCGAATCGCTGCCAGTCGAGTTGGCCGGGCGCGTGCGCATCGGTGTTGATGGCGAACCGGCAGCCAGCCTCCAGGGCGCGGCGGATCAGGCGCTTCGGCGGGTCCTGCCGCTCCGGCCGAGAGTTGATCTCGACGGCGGTGTCGTGCTCGGCGCAGGCGGCGAAGACGGCGTCCGCGTCGAAGTCGCTCTCCGCCCGGGTACGCGCGCGGTGCCCCCGATCGCCCGGACCGGTCACCCCGGCCGGGCGGGACGACACCATCCGGCCGGTGACGTGACCGAGGATGTCCAGGTGCGGGTTGGCGACCGCCTTCAGCATGCGCCGGGTCATCTTCGACCGCTCGTCCTTCAGGCCGCTGTGCACCGAGCCGACCACCACGTCGAGCCGCGCCAGCAGGTCGTCGTCCTGGTCCAGGGAGCCGTCGGCAAGGATGTCCACCTCGATCCCGGTGAGGATCCGGAAACCCTCGGGCAGCGCCGCGTTGACCTGCGCCACGTGGTCGAGCTGCCGGCGCAGCCGCTCCGCGGTCAGCCCCCGGGCAACCGTCAGCCGGGGCGAATGGTCGGTCAGCACCATGTACTCGTGGCCCAACTCCACAGCGGCCAGCGCCATCTCCTCGATGGGCGAGCCGCCGTCGGACCAGTCCGAGTGGGTGTGACAGTCGCCGCGCAGGGCGGCGCGGAGCGCCGTGGCCTCGGCGTCCAGGTCGCTGCCCTCGGTCGCCACCAGCCGGCGGAGGTAGACCGGCTCCTCACCGGCGAGGGACTCCGCCACGCAGCGGGCCGTGACGTCACCGACACCGGCCAGTTCGGTGAGCGTGCCGTTGCCGGCCCGTTCGGTCAGCTCGGCCGTAGGCAGGCCGGCCAGCGCCTTCGCCGCCGACCGGAACGCGCGTACCCGGTAGGTGGCCTCGTTCGCCCGTTCCAGCAGGAACGCGATCCGGCGCAGGTCGGCGATGGGATCTCTCGCGCGAGCCATGTCAGGGCGCCTTCGGGCAGCCGTGCTTGCGTTGCCACGCGGTGACCTCGGCGGCCGGCTCCCGGTTGCCGCCGCGCCGCCAGGAGTCCAGGTAACGCGCCGGCCAGATCACCCCGCGCCGAATCCACCAGCCGTCCTTGCCCGCGCACGCCGGCGAGATGCCGAAGTGCACATGACACACGTTGTTCGCGTTGCCGGTGCGGCCCACCTTGCCGAGCTGCTGCCCGGCGCGGACCCGCACCCCGGCGTCGACTCCGCTGGTCACGACACTCAGGTGCGAGCCGTAGTAGCGCACCCCGTCGTCGCCGAGCAGGGCGACCGACAGGCCGCCGTTGTCCGGGCCCTGCGGCCCGCGCTTGCGGTACCGGTCCACGCGGCTCACCTCCAGCACCGTCCCGTCGGTCACCGCCACGAACGGCTCGCCGCAGTCGGCGAAGAGGTCAGTCGCCGGGTACGCCCCGTGCGTCGGGTGATAGTCGACGTCGTCGGCGCGTACCGGAAAGACGTGCTTCAGCCCGGTGCGGGTTGCCGTCGCCGACGGCCTGGCCGACGACGGCACCGGGGGGCTCGGGTCGGTCGCCGCCGGCGTGGGCGGCTGCGACGCCGGTTGGTCGGCGGTCGCCCAGACCGAAGGTGGCGTCGGCGCGGCGCCGTCGGGCACCCCCGGCCGGGTGGTCGCACAACCGGCGGCCAGCACCGGGGCGAGCAGCAGCAGGATCGGGTACGCCGGACGAGCGCGGCGGCTGATCGTCGGCGAGGACATCCGGTCATCCTGGCAGAGCCGGTACCGTGGGCACGAGCGGCACGCGTGAGGGAGGGCAGCGACGGTGACCATTGCCCGACCCGACCCTGGCCCGGATTTCGGTGCCGTCCGCCCGGTGCCGCGTACCCCCTCGGGTCTCTTCCCCTCCGGGCCACCGACGCGGCCCACCTACCGCGAGCCGCACCCGGTCACCGGCGGTGGTGTCGCCTCCGGTGGCGGCGCGGCGGCCGGCTGGCTGCTGCTGTTCGGCCTGCTCGGCACCGATGTGACCAGCTACGCGTGGTGGACGGTGTTCGCCGGCCTGCTGGCCTGGGCCACCGCCCTGGTGCTGGTCCGCTTTGGCGACCGAGGGGTGGCCACCGGGGTCGCCATCGTCACGGCGGGTGGTTGGAGCATCGCCGCCGCCGTGGTGGCGGTCCGCTGGGCCACCAGTGGTGACTGGCCGCTGTGGTGACCGGCACGGACAGGCTCCGAAACCGCGTTCGGTGACTGCACCGTGTGCCCGGTTGGCTGCGTAGCGAACGCCGTCTTGACGTGGCCGCCGAGACTCGGCACGCTCGCAACTATGGCCTGGACCACTCCCCGGCAGGATCCCGATCGCAATCGCCGTCGGCTGCAGTTGCTGGCCGAGTTGGCGGGCGCCCGGGCGGTCCGCCAGCGCAGCCGACCGCAGCGGCAGCGCACCGAGCGTCTGCGCCAGCTCATCGCCACCCGCCGTCGAGTCGTCGGCTGATCCGACTTTGTCAGGAATGACCCGCCCTTCGGGGCGTTGACGGGTCGCCTGCCGACCCGACCGGCTAACGTGCACGCGTAACGAGTCGACGCTGTGTCGAGGGCTATTGGGGGGACCGTGTCGTACTTCGCTGCGGCCGTGGTGCGCGACGAGAGTGGCTGGACCGCCGCCGAGGTCAGCCTGCGTGGCGCCACCGACATCGACGAGGTTGCCGACCGGCTGCGTGACGTCGACCTGGAGGCCGACGTGTCGCTGCTCTTCGTCGAGGCCGATGACGCGTACCTGGTGATCCTGCGCCTCGACGAGGGCGAGGACCTGCGCGTGTTCGGTTCGGACTCCGCGTACGCCGAGGAGTCGCAGCTCGGGGCGCTGCTGGTCGGTGACCTGAAGACCTCGGTCACCGGGCTCGACGGTGACGACGAGCCACGCCCGGTGAGCACCGGTGACGAGGAGAGCGAGCAGCCCGTCGTCGACCCGGAGGCCGACCCGGTCGGTGAGGCCGACCTGCTGGCCAACCTGGGCATCTCCGCGCAGAAGCTGCTGACCCTCTGCACGCACGAGGGGATGATGCCGGCGGACGTCACCGCCGAGATCTGCCAGGTGCTCGGCTGCGCCGACGAGGTCGAGGAGTTGCGTGAGGTCTGAGCCGGCCGACGCCACCGATCCGTCGCTGGAGTCGATCCGACCGGGCCAGCCGACCCCCGGCGCGGTGGGCCGCGCCGGGCCCGGCGCTCACGAGGGTCTGGCCGACCTGGGCGAGGTCGGCCGACGACAGCGGCACGAGCTGTGGATGCGCCGCGCCCTGGAGATCGCCGTCGCCGGTCCACCCGTCGACGACACGGTCAGCACCGACGTCGACGACGTGCCGGTGGGGGCGGTGCTCTACGGGCCGGACGGCACCGAGTTGGCCACCGGACGCAACGAGCGCGAGCTGACCGCTGACCCCACCGCCCACGCCGAGGTGCTGGCCCTGCGCCGGGGCGCCGAGCGCACCGGCCGGTGGCGGCTCGACGGCTGCACCCTGGTGGTCACCCTCGAACCGTGCACCATGTGCGCCGGGGCGCTGGTGCTGGCCCGGGTCTCCACAGTCGTGTTCGGCGCGTGGGAGCCCAAGACCGGCGCGGCCGGATCGCTCTGGGACGTGCTGCGGGACCGTCGGCTCAACCACCGCCCCGAGGTCTACGGCGGGGTGCTGGAGGCCGAGACCGCCACCGTCCTGCGCGCGTTCTTCCGCTGACAGGCGCTGGCCGCCGTCTGGCTCTCTGCGGCCTGGCGGCCTGGCGGCCTGCTCTCTGCGGCCTGGCGGCCTGATGCGAAAGAGCGTGATGACTCCGAGGCATATTGATGCCACACAGTCATCACGCTCTTCGCGGTATTGCCGCCCGAACAGGTCAGGCGATGATCGTGTCGAGGGCGATCTCGACCATCTGGCTGAAGGTCTGCTCGCGCTCCTCCGAGGTGGTCTTCTCGCCGGTCTTGATGTGGTCGCTGACGGTCAACACGGTCAGCGCGCGGGCCTTGAACCGGGCGGCGATCGTGTAGAGCGCCGCCGACTCCATCTCCACAGCCAGCACCCCGTAGTCGGCGAGGGTGTCGTACAGGTCCGGGCGGTCGGTGTAGAAGGCGTCCGCCGCCAGGATCGGCCCCACGTGCATGGTGATGCCGCGCCGCTCGGCCACCTCGACCGACGTACGCAGCAGCCCGAAGTCGGCCACCGGCGCGTAGTCGATCAGCCCGTCGAAGCGCATCCGGTTCATGTTCGAGTCGGTGGACGACCCGATCGCGGCCACCACGTCCCGCAGTTGCAGGTCGGTGCTGAGGGCACCACAGGAGCCGACCCGGATCAGCGTCTTCACGCCGTACTCGTTGATCAGTTCGTGGGCGTAGATGGAGGCCGACGGCATGCCCATGCCGGAGCCCTGGACGGAAACCTCGACGCCGTTCCAGCGGCCGGTGAAGCCCAGCATGCCCCGAACCGTCGAGTAGCAGGTGGCGCCCTCGAGGTAGGTTTCCGCGATCCACTTGGCCCGCAGGGGGTCACCCGGCATCAGGACCCGCTCGGCGATCTCGCCCGGCTTCGCGCCGATGTGCGTACTCATGGCAAAGATCCTGCCAGGCCGGCCCGGGCGATACCGGTTCGGCGTCGGAACCGGCGGTCCTGTACCCTCGTCGGCGGTGGCGTGTCCGAGCGGCCTAAGGAGCACGCCTCGAAAGCGTGTGAGGGTTAACGCCCTCCGAGGGTTCAAATCCCTCCGCCACCGCTCTGTAGTGCAGAAAACGCCCGGTCGATCCGCGAGGATCGACCGGGCGTTTTCGCGTCAGAGCTGCTGCTCGCCGCCGTCGACGAACAGCTCGCCGCCGGTCATGAAGCTGCTCTGGTCGGAGGCGAGGAAGAGCGCGGCGTTGGCGATCTCGTCCGGGTGTGCCATGCGCTGCATGGGCACGCCCGAGGCGATGGTCTTCAGCAACCCGGGGGCCTCCGCGGGGCTGGGCGCGAGGCCTGCCAGCCCGGGGGTCTCGGTCGAGCCGGGGATCAGGGTGTTGACCCGGATCTTCCGGCCGATCAGCTCGGCGGCCCAGGTGCGGCCGAACGAGCGGATGGCTGCCTTGGACGCGGCGTAGACGCTGAACGCCGGGGTGCCGTTGCTGGCGGCGGTCGAGCCGGTCAGCACGATCGACGCGCCCTCGTTGAGCAGGGGCAGGGCCTTCTGCACGGTGAAGATGGTGCCGTAGATCTTGGTGTCGAAGGTGGTGGCGACGTGCTCGACCGTGATCGAGTCGAGCGAACGGAACTCACCGCCGCCGGCATTGGCGAACACCACGTCCAGGTCAGCAGGCCGCCGACCCGGTCTGAGCGGTCACCGTTCGAGCAGCGCCGCCATCCCGTCGAGCAGTCGTTGCAGACCGAAGTCGAAGAGACTCTCGACATTGAGGTCGATCGCCGTCCGGCTCAGTCGGGCCAGATGCGGAAACTCGCCCGCCGCGAGCAACCCACCGAACACGTCGGCCTGGGTCTCCATCCACTCGTCGTCGGTCAGGCCGGTCTCCTGCTCCGCTTCGATTCCTCGCTCCAGGTTGATGGCGGTGCCTCGAACATGGTTGGCCAGTGCGGCCACCAGGTGGAGCTGGGTGTGCTGGTCCAGGCCCTGCCGGGCGAGGGCGCGCAGTGCCCACTCGGTGTGCGCGACGGCGTGCGGTGCCATCAGCGGGCGGGTCAGCGAGACGACCTGGGCCAGCCAGGGATGCCGCCGGTAGATCGACCACTGAAGTCGGCTGAGCAACTCCAGTTGGGCTCGCCAACCGGGCGGGAACGTGCCCGGCAGCCGATGCGCGGCGAAGGCCGCGTCCGCCATCAGCACGAGAAGCTGCTCCTTGCCCCGAACCTGCCGGTACAGCGACATGGTGGGGACATCCAACTCCGTCGCGATGCGCCGCATGCTCAGTGCCGGTAACCCCTCGGCGTCGGCGATCGTCATGGCGGTCCGCACGACCTGGTCGCGATTCAGCCCCTGGACGGGCAGCCGCCGACCGGCGGACGGGGCACCCCGACCCGGCCTGGTCGGCGCTGCGCCGGTCACCACCATGCCCACACCCGGCACCGCCCGGACCAGGTTCTCCTGGCGAAGCGCGGTGAGCGCCCGGCTGGCGGTCGCCATGGCGACGCTCCATTCCCGGACGATCTGCCGGGTGGACGGCACCCGGTCGCCGGGGCCCAACTCGCCTGCCACGATGCGCCGTCGCAACTCCCCGACGATGCGCAGATAAGGAGGAGTGGATCCGTCGATCTCCGCCACGATCGCCTCCCGCTGGCCTGCGGTGACCGTAGCGCACTAGAGCACCAGCGGGTGCCCCCGTCTTTCCTGCCACGGCGCACTAGAGCTCCCTGGCCGGATGGTTGCCAGCTCGACATGCTCGGCGCAGCCCGGTGCGTACGCCGTACCGGCGTCGACGAGATGGGGAGAGCATGAGAAGACTTTCGTACCCCCGATGGGCCGTCACGGTGGGCGCTGTCGCTCTCGTCGGCCCGGCGATGGCCGTCGGTCCGGCCGCGGCCGACGACGACCTCCGGAGCGCGGCCGTCGTCCGGACCGACCAGGGCGCGGTGCGCGGGACCGTCGCGGCCGAGCACCGCTCGTTCCAGGGCATTCCGTACGCGAGCCCGCCGGTGGGCGCGCTGCGCTGGGCCCCGCCGCAGCCTGGTCCGAGGTGGACCGGAGTACGCGACGCGAGCCGGCCCGGTGCCGCCTGCGCCCAACTGCAAGGGCTGCCGATGGACACACCCTCCGAGTCCGAGGACTGCCTCTACCTGAATGTCACCACCCCGCGCTCGGCCGCGCGAACGCCTCGACCGGTGATGGTCTGGTTGCACGGCGGGGACTTCCGGTTCGGCAGCGGCGACGGATACGGCGGGCAGCGGCTGGCCACCGGTGGTGATGTCGTCGTCGTCACGGTGAACTACCGGCTCGGCGCGCTCGGCTTCCTGGCGCACCCGGCGCTGGCCGGTCGGGACGGAATCACCGGCAACTTCGGGTTGCAGGACCAGCAGGCCGCGCTCCGCTGGGTGCGGCGCAACGCGGCGGCCTTCGGAGGCGACCCGGGCAACGTCACAGTGTTCGGCCAGTCCGCCGGGGCGACCAGCGTCTGCGCGCAACTCGCCGCGCCCGCCACCGCCGGCCTGTTCCACCGGGCGATCATGCAGAGCAACTCGTGCGCCAACCCGGTCCAGACGCGGGCCGAGGCGGTCGGGGCGGCCCAGGAGTTCGCGTGGAGGATCGGCTGCACCGAACCGGCTGTGGTCGCCGCCTGCCTGCGCGGACGTTCCCCCGCCCAGCTGATCGAGACGGTCGGCTATCCCGGCGCGGGGGTCGACCTGGGCCCGGTCGTCGACGGCCGCACGCTACCGGTGGACCCGGCGTACGCGCTGACCACCGGGAGGCTGCATCCGGTGCCGGTGTTGACCGGGATGAACCGGGACGAGTCCCGGCTCGTGGTGTGGGGGATGGAACGGGTCGGGCTCAACTGCCCGGAGCCGCCGAAGCCGGACCAGGAGCCGGAGTCGTGCCCGCTCACCGACGACCAGTACAGCGACCAGGTGCGCGCCATGTTCGGTGACTACGCGGGGGAGGTGTTGGCCCGCTATCCGCGCGACGCGGCGCAACCCGCCAGCGTGACGTTGGGCGCCGTGCTGACGGATCACGACTACGCCGAGCCGGTCTACTCCGCCGCTTTGGCATTCGCGCGGCGGGTGCCGACGTTCGCGTACGAGTTCGCCGACGAGGACGCGCCGTTCTTCACCGAAGGTCCGGAACCGACGTTCGCCACCGGCGCGTACCACTGCGCTGAGTTGCCGTACCTGTTCACTGTCGACTACGCCGAGGCCTTGACGCCGACTCAGCGGCGGCTCTCCGACGCGATGGTCCGGGCCTGGACCGACTTCGCCCGGACGGGTCGGGCGGGCTGGCCTCGACTCCGCCCTGACGCTCCGTACGTGCGAGGGTTCGCCGGTGGCGGCGGATCGGGCGGGTCGGACTTCGCGGCGGCCCACTCGTACGACTTCTGGCGGTCACTCCGTCGCTGATGCCGTCACGGGCGCGACGAGTGGGCCGGCCCCCGGGAGACCCGGCCCGCTCACCGGCCCGGATCCTTGAGGAAGGTGAGCACGGCGGCGACCCGGCGATGCAGGTCGCCGTCGGGTGGCAGGTCGAGCTTGGTGAAGATGTTCCCGATGTGCTTGCTCACCGCGCGCTCGGTGATGACGAGTTGGGCGGCGATGCCCGTGTTGGTGCTGCCTCCGGCCATCAGCGCGAGCACCTCGCGTTCCCGTGCGGTGAGATCGGTGAGCGGGTTGCGCCGGGCGGTGACGAGTTGGGCCACGACCTGCGGGTCCAGCACGGTGCCTCCGGCGGCGACCCGACGTAACGCGTCAAGGAACTCCTCGACCCGGGACACTCGGTCCTTGAGCAGGTAGCCGACGCCGCCCTGCCCGTCGACGAGCAGCTCGGTCGCGTAGGCGCGCTCGACGTACTGGGAGAGCAGCAGCACCGGTAGCCCGGGATGTAGCCGGCGCGCGGCCAACGCGGTGCGCAACCCCTCGTCGCGAAAGGTCGGCGGCAGTCGGATGTCCATGATGGCGACATCGGGCCGCTGCCGATCGATCGCCGCGATGATGTCGTCCGGTGTGTCCACCGCTGCCGTCACCTCGAAGCCGGCGGTGCTGAGCAGCAGATTGAGCCCTTCCTGGAGCAGGACGTTGTCTTCGGCGATCAGGACGCGCACGGCAACACCACCCGTAGCACTGTCGGCCCGCCGATCGGGCTGCTCAGTTCGACAGTGCCGTCCAGTGCCGCGACCCGGCGCCGGATGCCGGTCAGGCCGGTGCCGGTCGACGACTGTGCGCCGCCGACGCCGTCGTCGGTCACGTTCACCACCAGCTGACCCGCCTGGTGCTCCACCCGCAGGTCACCCCCGGTCGCCCTGCTGTGCCGAGTGATGTTGGCCAGCGCTTCCGCCACGACGAAGTAGGCGGCGCTTTCCAACGCTGCCGGTAGTCGTCGCAGCGGGGTGACCCGGACCGTTAGCGGCACCGGACAGTCGGCGGCGAGCGCGTGCACCGCGCCCGGCAGCCCTCGGTCAGCCAGAATCGGTGGGTAGATGCCCCGCACCACGGCGCGCAGCTCGGTCAGCGCTGCCTCGACGCTGGTCCGTGCCCGCTCGATCAGCTGGTCCGTCAACGCCGGGTCGGCTGCCCGTTGACGTTGCGCGACGCCGAGCTGGATGGCGATCGCCACCAACCGGGCCTGGGTGCCGTCGTGCAGGTCGCGCTCGATTCGCCGCAGCTCCGCCGCGTGGGCGTCGAGTGCGCCGGCCCGGGTGGCGGTGAGCTCAGTGACCCGCCGCTCCAACCGGCTCCGCGAGGACGGCGCGAACGACACTCGCGCCGCCTGGGCGTACGCCACGGCGCAGGCCGGGACGGCCCACCGGAGAAGTGCCAGCGCGGCGAGCCCCAGCAGGGGCGGCACCAGCAATGCCTGGGCCCAGCTCCGGATCGGCACGACAAAGGTCAGCGGCGCCTCGACCGGCACGGCCCACCACATCAGCGGCACGATCAACCCACCCAGCGCGAGTAGCCAGAGCAGCAGCACACCGGCGGCTAGCGGCACACCGGCGACGGCGTGCACGGTCAGCCAGAGCGCACTCCGGTAGGTGGCCGGATCGCCTGCGGCGGCGCGCAGCCACGCGGCTTGACTGGCGCACAGCACCTGGGACTCGACCGGAATCGCCGGGCCCAGCAACCGGTCTGCGCGGCGCCGCTCCAGGCGAGCGAGCGACCTGATGACACGCACGGCTGGCGGTAGCAGCGCGATGCCGACCAGGACGAGGCTCAAGCCGAGTGCCCCGGCGAGCGCGCCGATCGCTACCGCCGACGCCACCGCAGTGGCCCCGCCGGTCACCAGGTACGTCGTCGCGAACCAAGCCCGCCGCATCCTCACATTGTCCGGTCACAGGGGCGGCCGGGGCAGTGTAGCCAGCTACACCATTGATCCGGGTCTCTGCTCCCTCGTGGCCACGCCTGGCCGTCCCTAGCGTCGACGACATGAGAAGACCGACACGACGACGGCACACATTCGGCGTGCTCGCCGGAGTCGTCCTGCTCACCATTGCCGGCGCGGGAGCACCAGCCGCGGCCCGTCAACCAGGGCCGGCGTGCTCCGACCGACCGGCGACGACCGCCGCGCTGCACGACCTGACCGGCGCCCACCTGTTGGTCGGCGCGGCCATCGAGGTGAGCGGACCCGAGTGCGGCCGGTGGTCTGCTGCCAGCGGCCGGGCTGACCTGCGAACGGGCCGGCCGATGCGGGTCGACGAACGGATCCGGATCGGCAGTTCGACGAAGGCCTTCACCGCGACAGTGGTGCTGCAACTCGTCGCGGAGGGCCAGCTCGTCCTGGACGCTGCGATCGAGAGGTATCTGCCAGGTCGGATCCGTGGCAACGGGTACGACGGCCGACGGATCACCGTCCGTGATCTGCTGCGGCACACCAGCGGCCTGCCCGACCACGTCGATGCGCTCGACTGGGACCGGGTGGATCGTTGGCGGTATCGGCACTTCGCGCCAGCGGAGCTGATCGCGATGGCGCTGGCCCAGCCGCCGCCGACGGCCAGTTGGCACTACTCGACCACCAACTACGTCCTCGCCGGCCTGATCGTCGAGCAGGTCACCGGCCACGACATCAGCATGGAGATCACCCGGCGGATCATCGGCCCGTTGGGCCTGCGCGATACCTACTGGCCGGGCGACTCGGTGCGGATCCGGGGTGACCATCCGCGCGGCTACGCGTTGGTCGGCGCCGAGCGGCGGCGCGACGTCACCGAGTTCAGCATGTCGTACGGCGGAGCTGGTGGCGCGCTGGTCTCGTCCCTCGCCGACCAGAACCGGTTCTTCGCCGCGCTGCTCGGGGGTCGACTGCTGGACCCGGTCCGCCTCGCCGAGATGACCCACACCGTGCCGACCGATCCGGACCGGCTGTGGCCCGACGCCCGATACGGGCTCGGGATCATCTCGACGCCGTTGGTCGACTGCGGCGGAGCCCTGTACTGGGGCCACGGTGGCACGACGCCGGGCTTTCGCACCCTGGGCGGGGTCACCGCCGGCGGTCGCCGGGCGCAGTTGGTGGTGAACGACGAGCCGGCGTCGTACGAGAGCTGGCAGGCGTTGTCCACGACTTTGCACACCGCCCTGTGTGAGGCCCGGTGATCCGCCGCCGGGCTGATTTCCCGACCGAGGAGATGACGATGACCTGGAGCAGATGGACCGCGACCGCGACGAGAGTGGCGGCCACGCTGACCGTGCTGGCGATCACCGCCACTGCCGCCGGGGTGGCGCCGGCCGCCGCCGCCGACGACCTGGCCGATACCCAACGGCAGCGGCTCGACTGGCACACCTGTCAGCGGGGCTCGTCCGACGCGGCTGGCGCCGAGCTGGATCAGGCCGGCGCTTCCTGCACCGAGCTGGCCGTTCCGCTGGATTACGCCCGCCCGGACGGCCGCACCATCAACCTGGCACTGTCCCGGCTGCCGGCGACCGACACCACGCACCGGCTCGGCGTCCTGCTGCTGAACACCGGCGGTCCCGGTGCGCCGGGGAGGTCGGACGTTCTGCCGATCCGACAGTGGCTGGGTGAGGTCGGGGCGAGGTTCGACCTCATCGGGCTGGACCCTCGGTTCGTCGGTCGCAGCACCCCGCTCGACTGCGGCTGGCCAACGGGCACCTGGACTCGCTCCGCCGGGCCGGACCGCGCCACGTTCGACCGGCTGACAGCGTTCGAACGGGACCTGGCCGCCCGATGTGCCCGCCGGCACGCCGACCTGCTGCCGCACATCACCACCCGGAACACGGCCCGCGACATGGATCTGCTCCGGGCCGCGCTCGGCGAGCAGAAGCTCTCCTACCTGGGCTACTCCTACGGCACCTATCTGGGCGCGGTCTACACCCAGATGTTCCCGGAGCGTGCCGACCGGGTCGTCCTGGACAGCGCTGTCGACCCCGCCAGCTACGGCGCGAGGGTGCTGCGCGAGGCCGGGCCCGCCAACGAGGTGGCACTGCGCGACTGGGCGGACTGGACGGCCCGCCACCACGAGCGGTACGGCCTGGGCCGCACCAGTCAGCAGGTGCTGGCCGTGGTGGACGGGATCCTCGCCGCCGCGAGCCGCCGCCCGCTACGTGTGGGTGGCTATCAGGTGGACCGGCAGACGGTGCCGTACCTGCTGCTCAATCGGCTCAGCGACGATCGGGACGAAACGCAGGCCGACCTCGCGCAGACGGTTCGGGTGCTCTGGCAGGCCGTGGTGTCGGGCTCCGCGACTCCGACCGCGTCTCTGGCGGACACCCTGTCGTTTCTGTTGACCGGTGCCGAGTCGGCAACCGGCAGCGTGCAGGCCGCGATCCTCTGCGGGGACGTGCCGGTACGCCGTGCTGCCGGGCACTACTGGCGCGATATCCGGCAGCATCAGACCGCTGAACCCCGTTTCGGGGAGTTGACCAGGGCTATCAGTCCGTGTGCGTTCTGGCCTCAGCAACCCCGGGAGCGACCGACAGTCGTGCAGAACTCCGTGCCGGCACTGATCGTGCAGTCCACGGGAGACACCCGCACGATCTACCGGCATGGCCAGGCCATGCACCGGGCGCTCACCGGTTCCCGGCTGATCACCCTGCACGACGCTCGGATTCACGGTGTCTTCGGCAACTACGGCAACGTCTGCGTGGACGATGCAGTCGTCGCCTACCTCGCCCACGGACAGTTGCCGGCCAGAGACCTCGACTGCGCCAGCCGTACGTCGTCCTGATCAGTCCGCGCCGGTCAGCAGGGGCGTCGTGCAGGAACAGGTACGCGCGGTCGCCACTGCGGGCGAGCAACCCGTCGAGGCGACACGTCCCCTGTGGAGCCCGCAGACGGCTGGCCTCCGGGTAGCGGTCCCAGACCGCGTCGACGGGCGAGCCCGCCGTTATGCCCTTGGGTGTCCGCATCGGTCGTTCGGCCGCTGACGCTGCGGTGTTCGGCGAGCCGGCTCTCCGAGTGAAGAGCCGGCTCGCCGCCCGTCACGCGTCGGGGTTGCTGGCGTCGCGGTGGGTCAGCTGGTACGCGGCGTCGACGCCGTCCGCCTCCAGGATCACCGTGACTGGTCCGTCAGGTAGCGAGCAGGAAATGGTCCGCTCGACGGCGTAACCGGTCGGGCCGCAGTAGCGACGTCCCTCCGAGTCGAACACCGACAGGCGAGCGTCACCGGTTCCGTCGGTCCGCTTCCACGTGAACGACTCCGTGGCGGCGCGAGCGTCGGCCGGAATCGAGAAACAGACCCCGAACCGGTCGGCACCCGTCGTCACCGTGGCACCCGTCGCACCCGCGGGCAACGTCGGGCAGGCGGGCGGGCCGTCGGTACGTGCGAACGCGAGCGAGTACGGCCCGTCCGAGGCGCCGTTGCGCGAGTTGAGTACGGCGAAGTACGGTGCCTGGCCGGTCAGCTCGCAGTGGTACTGGCGCAGCGCCCAGGAGGAGTCACACATGAATGCCCCGGTGGAGTCGATCACCGTCACGTCGGGCGAGCCGGCTCCGGTGGCGTCACCCGGGAGCAGTTCGGTGATGAGGGCACCGGAAGGGCTGCTCAACTGGAGGCAGTCGAACTGCGCGGGGTTGGCGAGCTGCCCTCGTACCGGTGCGTCCTGCCAGCCGGTGTCGGACGCCGGCCGGCAGTCGGACGGCAGCCACGGCAACACCGCGAGGTGGTACCGCAGGCTCTCGTCGATCACCGCGTCCACAGTGCCGCCACCGAGCACCAGCGTGTACCTGCCGGCGGCGGGGACCTGACACCACTCGTCCATGCACACCCGGTGGCCGGTGCTGTCGTAGACGTTCGCGTACTGCCGGTAGTTGTCTTCCCCGACCGCCTTGATCCGGTAGGTGCCCGCGGCGGGGAGGTCCAGGACGCGGCACCGGACGGCGCCGAGCGGGCCGGCCGGGGCGGCGTTGTACGCCCCGGGGGTGACCGTCGGGCAGCCGGTCGCGTCCGAGAGGCTGCGGACCTGCATCCGGTAGGTCAGGTCGGTGTCCTCCGAATTCCAGCGGGAGAGGTAGGAGACGACCCGGAAGGTTCCGGTCGACGGAAGGACGCAGCCGTCCTCCCCCTCCGTCGTATCAGCGCACACCACGCCGCCCTGCTCGTCGACGAGCCAGGAGGAGATGTCGTTGTACCGGTCCGGGGTCCGGTACACCATGACGCGCTCACCGGCCTCGCCGTGGAACGGCTGGCAGTTGGTCTGCACCGCCGAGGTCTGGTGCACCGTCAGGGTCGGCTGGTCCCACCCGAGCCCGCTGGGGGCGGCACAACCCTCTGACTGGTCGAGTCGGGCCACCGCCATCCGATAGGTGACCGGTTCCCAGTTCCAGTTCTGCGCCACGAACGTGTAGTTGCCGGCCGTCGGTGCGGCGCAGGACCGCGAGGAGTCCCACTCCGTGCACACCACTCGTCCGGCCTCGTCGTACACCTGCCAGTTGAGGTACTGGTTCGCGTTCTGCTCCATGCGGACGAGCAGTGGGCCGGGGGTGGTGACTCGCAGCGCTTGACAGCCGATGCCCTCGTACGGGGGCACGGTGCCGGTCCCGACCGCGGCGCCGGGGTCACCGAACGCGGTTAGGGGCAGGGCGGGGCAGCCGACGGCCCGCGACAGCCGCGGCATCTTGAGCGTGTAGGCGGCCTTGCTGCCGTAGGCCTCCCGCAGGAAGAGCCGGTACGGCCCGGACCCTTCGAGCGTGCACTCCGTGACGTAGCGCACCGTGCAGACCGGCTGGAACTGCGCATTCAGGATGGCGCCCTGGATGTCCTCGGCACCGCCCGGGTCGGCCAGGTGCAGGACCGAGCCGGCGGGCTGCTTGAACGTGAAGCAGCGGGCGGCCAGGCCGGCGGGCAGCGTGCCGCTGCGTCCGGTCGAGGCGAAGGAGAAGAAGCTCTCGGGCAGGTTGGCGCAGGTGGACGGGGTCCGCATCGACTCTGCCGACAGCGAGTAGGCGCCCTTGCCGGTGCCGTAGTCGAGGCCCACAGTCACCGTGTAGGTGCCCGCGGCGCCGAGCACGCAGTCGGTCAGGTACGAACTGACGTAGCAGGCGTGGGTGCCATCAGGACCCTTGACCTCGGCCCCGACACCGTCGCCGGAGACCTCCAGAAGCCCGATGTAGAGGGTGTCCTGGTCGACAGTCGAGGTGATCGTCCACGTCTGCTTCGTGGCGCCCGAGATCGACGCGCACTTCAGGACCTTGCCCAGCGGGAGCTGCCCGCCGCAGGTGGCGGACGTGCCGACCTTCGCCGGGGTCTCGGTGGCCGCGGGGGTCGCCCGGATGACCGGCGCTTGCGCCGGCTTGGAGGCCGGGCGCGGCTGCTCGGTCGTCACTGCCGGTCGCGCTGACGGCTCGCCGGTCGGAGCGGCGGTCGCTGGACCTGCCAGCACGCCCGCGCCGGCGGCGCTGAGGGCGGCCACGGCCGCCCACCTCGCGACGTGTCTCCACACCGGATCGAACATGGTTGTACGCACGCTTGGCTCCCCCGCTAGAGTCGCGCGATCTGCGCGAGCGCAGGGATAATTTCACGAAGTTCGATAGCCGACAATCGGCTTGTCGGGCATCCGCTGAACGGCGGTTCAGCAGGGGCCGATGCCCTCGTCGAAGAGGCGGCGGGCCCAGTCCGCGTACCCGGCGATGGTTTTTCGGACCGTGCGCCCGTCGTGCAGGAACAGGTACGCGCGGTCGCCACTGCGGGCGAGCAACCCGTCGAGGCGACGCGTCCCCTGTGGAGCCCGCAGCCGGCTGACCTCCGGGTAGCGGTCCCAGACCTCGTCGACGGGCGAGCCCGCCGTTATGCCCTCGGGTGTCCGCATCGGGTCGCCGACCCAGAGCAGCACGAGTTTGTCCTCCACGAAGACCGGGCTGACCATGTCGTGGCCGGCGAGCATCGGCCCGCAGGCGTCCAGGCTGGTACGCAGGATGCCGCGTCGGGTCAGCTCGTCCTCGGTAACACCGAACTCGATGTTGCGCAGGCCGTTCAGGTCGATGATCTCCACGTTGCCGGCGGGCCGACCGTTCGGGATCGACCCGGTTGGCGGTACGCCGCTGCCCGCGATCGAGGCAGCCGTCAACAGTGTGGCGATAAACGCAAATTGTCGCAATTTCATGGAATCCCCCAGTCCCCAACGGAACCGGAGCGTTCAAGTTGCTGCCGAACGCCGGATTACTGGTTTTCCCACTGTTCGACCAGCTCGTCCCAGTGGTCGGCGCTGAGTCGACGCCGCCCGTGCGCCAGCCAACCCTCGGTGCTCCGTTCCAGATGCAACCCCAGCTCGGCGAACGGGTCGATCCAGGTGCCGGGCTCCACGCCGAGCTGACTCAGCGCACCGTTGATCGGCCACTGCTCGCGCGGCGCGCTCAACTCGTCGTCGAAGCGCGGGCCCCAGGACAGCACCCCGCCCAACCACACCGCTGCCGACTGGTGGCCGATGCCACCACCGAACTCCGCCTCCAGATAGGCCACCGGCCCCGACTGTGACCATCGGGTCAGCACCTCGACCAGCGCCGTCGACAACACCAGGTCGAACGGGCGCGCGGCGCTCCGGTCGTCAGTGGCGAAATCCGGCAACGACCCGGTCAGCTCGATCACCAGCTGCGGGGTGACCGGCAGCAACGCGAAGTCCTGGCGCAGCTCGCCGAGGACCGCGTGATCCAGCTCGGCGGTCTGCTCGCGGAGCAGCTCAACGTCCGCGACCACCGCGCTGAGCTGGTAAGCCATCGAACCCTCCGCCGTCCACAGCCTGTGGATAGAACATGTGTACGACGGCTGCAGACCGCCGGCCGCCTCCGGACGGTACCCGTCGTTCCCCCTCAGTTGCCCACTGCCGAATGGTCCGTTCCCCGCACTGCCCGTTCGTCTTATTTTGAAGATCGAGTCGGCTGCCTATGGTGTCCAGGCGCCCATCGAAACGGGGTATCTATGCAGCGAAGCGCAACTTTTCTGGTTCTCCCAACTGTTCTGGCCAGCCTGGCAATCAGTGCCCCCGCAAAGGCTGCGGAAGGCGTCCGGACCATCACCCGGGACGGCGTCGTTCTCCAGCACCACCAGGTGTCCTGGCTGAAGGCGACGCCCCGGTTGCGGGGCACGGGTGTCGGTCAATCCGACTTCGACGGCGACGGCACCGACGACATCGCGGCCTCTGGCGACCCGTTCAATTACAACTTGCCGCTGGTCCCGGCCGGTGTGGTCACCGTGCGGTATTCATCCGCCGCAAAGGTCGACTACCTCATGGGTGCATTACCGGAGGGCGGTGGTTCCGTCGCGTTCGGCACGACTCTCGTGGCGGGGGACTTCAACGGCGACCGTTACGACGACCTGGCGATCGGCAACGCTGACGAGCCGGACGCCCGGACCAAGACCCACGCCGGCGGGATCTGGGTCATTCCGGGAAGCAGCAGCGGCCTGGTGGTCAACTCGGCAATCCATTTCAACCAGGACTCGCCGGGTGTTCCGGACAGCCCGGAGACCTTCGACCAGTTCGGGGGTGCCCTCGCGGCCGGTGACATCAACGGGGATGGCCGCGACGACCTCGCCATCGGCGCCTGGGGCGAGTCGATCGGGACCAAGGCGGCCGCCGGGGCGGTCACCGTCCTCTTCGGTGCGTCGGGCGGCCTCACGGCCACCGGGGCTCAGCACCTTCAGCAGGACCAGGCCGCGGTGCCCGGATCGGCTGAGAGCAACGACCAGTTCGGCTTCACGCTCGCGATCGGAAAGGTCGACAACAACCGGTACCAGGATCTGGTCATCGGCGCTCCGCGGGAAAACGACGGCGCGAGCTGGGACGGCACCGGCATGGTCACCCTGATGTGGGGCTCGGCGAGTGGTGTGTCGTCCACCGGTGCCACCTCGGTCACCGGTGCGGCGATCGAACCCAACGATGGGACCGGCACCGTCGCCTGGTACCTGGGTGACGCGCTCGCGGTCGGCGACCTGAACGGCGACGGGCTGGGCGAGGTGGTCGTCGGTGCCTCCGGCGCGCAGACCCCGCACATCAACGGCGGCCTCATCGCGGCCTTCGCCGGCCGCTCCGGCGGCCTGTCCAGCAGTGCCGTGCAGATCATCACCCAGCGTACGGCCGGTGTGCCGGACGACCCCGAGGACGACGACCGCTTCGGTGGCGTGCTGGCGGTCGGCGACGTGACCGGTGATGGCAAAGCGGACGTGCTGGTCGGTACCCCCGGCGAGGACGTCGGCTCGCGGGTCGACGCCGGCATGATCACCCTGCTCAAGGGGTCCGCCGGTGGGCTGACTGGGGCCGGCGCGCAGGCGTTCGACCAGAACCACGGTGCCGTTCCGGATGCTTCCGAGAACGGCGACAGGTTCGGCTCCTCCGTCGCCCTGCTGAACCTCAGCCGCGCGAGCGGGCTCGACGCCGTCGTGGCGTCAATCGGCGAAGAGGTGAACGGTGACCTCGCCGGATATCCGTCCGGGGTCATGAATCCGTTCTACGCCTCCGCCGGCGGGCTGGCGCCGCAGAACAAGACGTGGAGCGGTCTGTCCGACCGGACCGAGTTCGTCTGGCCCCAGCGCTACGGTCTCCGGATCGCTGGGCCGCAGAGTGGTGGCACGGTTTTCTGAGTGGTGCTCAGCAACGCCCGGTCGGTCTGTCGTGGACCGGCCGGGCGTTTTGCGCGAGTACCGGCCGCGAGCGTGCCGTCAGGCGGGGTCGCTCGGAGTCGGCCGTTGTCAGGCCCGCCGGCGACGGCCGAAAACTGCGGTCAGGCGGGCGTACTCCGCTGCCCGCCGGCCCCTACCGGTGCGCGGTGCCCGCCCATCGAGCCTTCCCGGCGTCAAGCTCCAGATCTTGGACAGTTTCCGTTAGCCCGCCGTGCGAACGGAAACTGTCCAAGATCTCGACGAAGTCGAGGTGCCGGGCCGCAGCCGGCCATGTCGGTCGGCGGTCGGGCGTTTGCGCCAGTCTCGGCCGCGAAGGGTGACGAAGGTCGTCGGGGCGGGTTCAGGCCCGCCGGGATAGCTGGCTGACGAACGCGCGCCAGGCCGTGGGCGCGAAGGCGAGCGCCGGGCCGGTCGGGTCCTTCGAATCCCGTACGCCGACGACGCTGGGCAGGTTGTCGGCGACCTCGACGCAGTTGCCGCCGTTGCCGCTGCTGCGGCTGCTCTTGCGCCACCGGGCGTCGTTCAGCTCCGTGACTCCGCCACTTCCTGGATGAATTCGACCGACTGCCAGTGGGACAACGCCTCGCCGCGCACGTTCTCCCATGCCGCCATCATGGCGGCGATGTCCTCGGGGTCGCTAGCCACTTGTCCCTGAAGTTGGTTGTCGAGGTAGCCGGCGACCCGGTGGTCGTGGCTGTGCGCGCTCACGAAAGGTCCGTTGAGGCACGGGAGCGACCGCGCAGACGACTCAGGGCCGGTCCCCGTTAGGGCCGGCCCTGTCGTTCGTGCTGCTCAAGAGAGCGGAGGATACGAGATTCGAACTCGTGAGGGTGTAAACCCAACACGCTTTCCAAGCGTGCGCCCTAGGCCTCTAGGCGAATCCTCCGCGAGCCAGGATACAGGCCCGTGTCGGGCGGGCCACCCCACCACCCCCTGAAGATCGACGGGCGGTCGGGTAGGCTGGGCGTCACCTCCCGTGCGGCGGTATCTCGTGAACCTCCCCAGGGCCGGAAGGCAGCAAGGATAAGCGAGCTCTGCCGGGTGCACGGGAGGCCTTTTTGTCTGTGGGCCGGTTGATCCACTCGGCATCCGTAATGTCGCGGTGTCCCGGCCACGCGGACACCGCGGTTTCCAGGAAGCCGAGTCGATCAAGGCTGACAGCCGAGTCGATCAAGCCCGAAGGCCCAGGCGCCCGGGGTGGTGGGTGGTCACCCGCGCCCGACCGGCGCAGAATGGCTCGGTCGAGAGGAGGCGGGACGAGTGACGCTGGCGCTCTACCGCAAGTACCGGCCGCGTACCTTCGCTGAGGTCATCGGTCAGGAGCACGTGACCGAGCCGCTGTCGCAGGCGCTGCGCAGCGGACGGCTCAACCACGCCTACCTCTTCTCCGGCCCCCGTGGCTGTGGCAAGACCACCAGCGCTCGGATCATGGCCCGCTCGCTCAACTGTGAGCAGGGCCCCACCCCCGAGCCGTGCGGCAAGTGTGAGTCCTGCCGCTCGCTGGCCACCGACGGCACCGGGTCGATCGACGTGATCGAGATCGACGCGGCCAGCCACGGCGGTGTCGACGACGCCCGCGAGCTGCGCGAGCGCGCCTTCTTCGCGCCGGCCAGCAGTCGCTTCAAGATCTACATCATCGACGAGGCGCACATGGTCTCGACCCAGGGCTTCAACGCCCTGCTCAAGCTGGTCGAGGAGCCCCCGGAGTACGTCAAGTTCATCTTCGCCACCACCGAGCCGGAGAAGGTCCTCGGCACGATCCGGTCGCGGACCCACCACTACCCGTTCCGGCTGTTTCCGCCGAAGGTGGTCCGCCCGTACCTGGAGCAGCTCACCCAGGCCGAGGGCGTCGCCGTCGAGCCGGCGGTCTTTCCGCTGGTCGTCCGCGCCGGTGGCGGCAGCATGCGAGACAGCCTCTCCGTGCTCGACCAGCTCATCGCCGGCGCCGGCGCGGAGGGGGTCAGCTACGCGCGGGCCGTCGCGCTGCTCGGTGTCACCGACTCGGCGCTGATCGACGAGATGTGCGACGCGCTGGCCGCCGGTGACGGCGCGGCCGCGTACGCCACCGTCGACCGGGTCGCCGAGGCCGGGCACGACATGCGCCGGTTCGCCTCCGACCTGCTGGAGCGACTCCGCGACCTGATCGTCATCCAGCAGGTGCCGGACGCCGCCGCGAAGGGTCTGATCGACGGCCCGGCCGACCAGATCGAGCGGATGGCAGCCCAGGCCTCGCAGCTCGGCTCGGCCACGCTGTCCCGTTGCGCAGACATCGTGCACAACGGGCTGGTCGAGATGCGCGGCACCACCGCGCCCCGCCTGCTGCTGGAGCTGATCTGCGCCCGGATGCTGCTGCCCGGCGCGGACGACTCCACCGGCGGCCTGCTCCAGCGCCTGGAGCGGATGGAACGCCGGCTCACCCTGGGCGGCACCGACGCGCCGTCGGCCGCCGCCGGCTCCGCGCCGACCAACCACCCAGGGGTACGCCCACAGCAAGCCACCCCGGTCCCGGCTGCCGCCACCCCGGCACCCGCGAACGCCCCGACCTCCGCACCGCCGTGGGCGGTCGACCCGGCAGCGTCCCCGACCCAGAGCGCTGCGGTCGCTCCCGCCCCGGCTGCTTCGGTCACCGGGGCACCCGCCACGCACGCTCCGACCTCCGGTGCACCTACCTCTTACGTCGTGGCGGCCGACTCGCCGATCCCGGTCTCTCCCGGCGCGTCGACCGGGTCGGCCCCCGCTGACCAGGCCGGGCCCGTCTCACCCGCCGGGCCGGCTCCGCGTCGCGTGGTGCCACCGTCGGCGGTGCTTCCCGACCCGGCCACGCCCGCGCCGCCCCGACCCGGAGCGCCAGCCGCCGCGCTGGACGCGGTCGCGGTCCGCCGCGTCTGGCCGGACGTGGTCGGCAAGGTCAACCGGACCAACAAGCGGATCGCCGCCCTGATGCGCGACGCGGTCGTCCGCGAACTCGACGGCGACATGCTGGTGCTGACGGTGAAGTCCACAGTGCTGGCCAAGATGATGGCCGACCACGCGGCGGTGCTCACCGACGCGCTCTACGAGGAGTTGGGCGGGCGCTGGCAGATCCGGTGCGAGGTGGCCGGCGAGCGCGGTGGCGTGTCGCTGTCCGGTTCACCGCGCACACAGCAGACCGCACCGGCCCGCCCCGACGCGCCCGCCGCCGCGACCCCGACTGCCGCCGGCCCGACGAGCGCGCCGCCGGCCGGGCCGAGCACGAACCCCGCGCCAGCCTCGAACCCCGCGCCTGCCTCGAACGGTGCGCCTGGGTCCAACGCCGCGTCCGGCTCGAACCCCGCGCCTGCCTCGAACGGTGCGCCTCGGTCCAACGCCGCGTCCGGCTCGAACCCCGCACCTGGCTCGAACCCCGCACCTGGCTCGAACGGTGCGCCTGGCTCGAACCCCGCGCCTGGCTCGAACGCAGCGCCTGGGTCCAACGCCGCGTCCGGCTCGAACCCCGAACCTGGCTCGAACGGTGCGCCTGGCACGAACACGCCTGGCTCGAACCCTGCGCCTGGCACGAACACGTCTGGCTCGACCGCTGGGCCCGGCTCAACCGCAGCGCCAGGTGCGAACGCCGCCGGGCGAGGGACTGTGGGACCCAACGCCCCGATCGCCGCCGGTCCGACGAACGCCTCGCCGGCCGCAGCCAACCCGACCGGCCCCGGCTCGGCTTCGCGTGGTGGTGTCGGTGCGGGTTCCGCTGGTCACGGTGCTGGTGGGCAGGGCGCAGCGCCCTCCGCCCCGGCGGCGGACGACGACGGCGACTGGCCGGAGGCGGCCCGCCCCGGCGGCGGCGCCCTCGTCGCCGAGGCTACGGATGACGAGGACTGGCCGGAGGCCGCCCGACCTGGCGGCGCGTCGGCCGGAAACGAGTCGAGCCCGCACTCCGCACCGGCGTCGAGCGGCGCGAACGGCAACCCCGGGAGCGGGAACGCCGGGAACGGCAGCGGCACCAACGGTGGTGGCGCGAACGGCACCTGGCCGGAAGGTTCGGGCGGTTCCGGGTCAGCGGCCGGTGGCGGTAAGCCGGGCGGGCGGGGTAACCCGACACCGGCGGCCCGGCAGCCGGCGACAGCCGGTGGTGCGCCGGTGAGCAGCGCCATCGCCGCGGCTCGCGCGGCGGCGGCGGGGCGCGGTGCGCGTACCGGAGCGGCAGCCCGGCCGGTCGCGGACGCCGAATGGGCGGGCGAGCCGCCCTACGACCCGGACTTCGACGGCCCAGCGCGGGCCGGCCGACCCGGCGGCGCGGCACCGGCCGCGGCCCCGGCCTTCGAGGGGTTCGACCCGGGCGACGAGCCGTTGGACGAGATCATCGACGAGAAGACCGCACGGGAGTCCAGCGAGGAACAGGCGGTACGGCTGCTCCGGGAAACCTTCGGCGCCGAGAAGATCAACGAAGTCGACGCCCGCTAGCGACCCGGCCCCGGCCCGGCCCCGGCCCGGCCCCGGCCCGGCCCCGGCCCGGCTCGCTCGGGCCGGCGATCTTGCAGTTTCGGTCGTCGTCTTGCGCAGAATGCCCCCTTATGTCGCGGCAGGAAGTGCAAGATCGCGCAGGGGAGGGGCCTCGGCTAGCAGGACACCCAGAGTGCAGGCCCAGAGGGGGAACGGAAGGACGGCTACCCGTTCCATACCGCCTACCCCGATCCCCAGGCCTTGCTGGGCGGCGAACAGGGTCGTTCCGGCCAGCGCGATGAGCCCGGCGGTGAGGGTGAGTCGTCGCCATCGGCCGAGCGTCGTGCTGCGGGGTGCGAAGCCGGCGAGGAGCAGGCCGATGTTGCCTATCCCCATGATCAGGACTGCGCCGAGGACGTGCAGGTTCTCGTCGATGTCGGCCGGGTAGAGGGCCACGAGGGCGTATCCGCCGGTGGCCAGCAGCAGGAGTGTCTGGGCCGTGCGCACAACCGGGCCGTGAGCGAGGATCCGCCAGGTCAGCAGGAGCCCGGCGGCGAGCAGGACGGCGGTGGCCAGTGTCGCGGTGTTCATCAGTGGGTGCCACGGTGAGCAGACGTAGCGGGGGCGGGTGGTGTCCCAGATGCCGCAGTGGGCGTTGCCGAGGTCGCTGATGTTGTGGGTGGCCCAGCTGTAGGCGGGCTCGCGCCACCGCAGCCCGGTGATCAGGCTGGCGACGAGGAAGATGGGCGCGGCCCCGAGCCAGCACAGTGCGCCGACCCGGCCGGTGCGGTTGAGGTTCATGCCACGAGCAGACCAGTGCGACGGGTATGGGCGCACTACCAGCAGATGGCCGGTTCGGGGTAGGGGTAGCCGTACCCGAAGGCTCGGCGTGGGCGGACGCACCGGGCGGGGCGAGGTCGGTCCCAGCGGATAGGCTGAGCGGCGGTCGAGCAGACGAGTGCGAGAAGGAGCCATCCCGTGCGCCCAGGTGGACAGCCGAACATGCAGCAGATGCTGAAGCAGGCGCAGAAGATGCAGCAGCAGATCGCCGCCGCCCAGGCCGAGCTGGCCGAGGCCGAGCTGACCGGCACCGCCGGCGGCGGGCTGGTCACCGCGACGGTCTCCGGCTCCGGTGAGTTGAAGGCCATCAAGATCGACCCGAAGGCCGTCGACCCGGACGACGTGGAGACGCTGGAGGATCTGGTCGTCGCGGCCGTGCACAACGCCGCCGAGGCGGCCCGGGAGCTGACCGAGCGCAAGATGGGCCCGGTCGCCGGCGGCATGGGCGGCCTCGGCCTGCCCGGTTTCTGAGCCGGCAGATGTACGAAGGTGCCATCCAGGATCTGATCGACGAGCTGGGGCGGCTGCCGGGCGTGGGCCCGAAGAGCGCTCAGCGGATCGCGTTCTACGTCCTCTCGGCGGATCCGGCCGACGTCAACCGGCTGGCCGGCGCGCTGCGCAAGGTCAAGGAGCTGGTGCGGTTCTGCACGACCTGCTACAACGTGGCCGAGTCCGAGCAGTGCCGGATCTGCCGCGACCCGCGCCGCACCGACGAGGTGCTGTGCGTGGTGGAGGAGCCCAAGGACGTGGTGGCCGTCGAGCGGACGGGTGAGTTCCGCGGTCGCTACCACGTGCTGGGTGGCGCGATCAATCCGCTGGAGGGGATCGGCCCGGACAACCTGCGCATCCGGGAGTTGATGATCCGGCTCGGTGGCGGCGGTGTGCGGGAGTTGATCCTGGCCACGGATCCGAACACCGAGGGCGAGGCGACGGCCACCTACCTGGCGTTGATGGTGAAGCCGATGGGCATCTCGGTGACCCGGCTGGCCAGTGGGCTGCCGGTCGGCGGCGATCTGGAGTACGCCGACGAGATCACCCTTGGTCGGGCCTTCGAGGGGCGCCGCGCGGTCTGATTTCCTGACGTACGGCCGGTGGCCGGCACCCCGTGTGGGTGCCGGCCGCCGCTGCGTCTGTGCCCGGAAATGATCTGACACCTGTGCCCTCATCGGGGCTGTTCGACGTAACAGTTTGGCATCGCGGGTGCTGATTGATCGGTTTTTGCCGCTGTTTACCTAAGAATCGAATGTCAAGCGGCGGTTGAGGCACGATCCGATACCAACCGTCCACTCAGCGGTTTCCGGGTGGACGCATCGGGAGCTATGGTCACCGCCATCGGTGACCCCTGTCACCACGTTGTCCGTACCCCCAAGGACGAGGTGAAGCACACATGCGTGCACCCAGGCCGAAGGTCGCGATCGCGGCCATCGCGGTCGCGGCCCTCGCGGTAGCAGGCTGCGCCGAGAGCAACCGCGACGACGACAAATCCGGTGGTAGCAAGAAGGACACCCTGGTCTTCGGCGTCGCCGGAGACCCGAAGGTGCTCGACCCGAGCTTCGCCAGCGACGGTGAGTCGCTGCGTGTGGCGCGTCAGGTCTTCGAGACCCTGGTCCGACCGGAGGAGGGTGGCACCAAGGTCACCCCCGGCCTGGCCGAGTCCTGGACCCCGGACGCCGCCGGCACCACCTGGACCTTCAAGCTCCGCTCGGGCGTGAAGTTCCACGACGGCACCGACTTCAACGCCGAGGCCGTCTGCGTCAACTTCAACCGCTGGTACAACGCCAAGGGCCTCATGCAGAGCCCGGACGTGACCGCGTACTGGCAGGACGTCATGGGTGGCTTCGCGAAGAACGAGAGCGAAGACCTGCCCCCGAGCCTCTTCAAGTCGTGCGCCGCCAAGGACGCGACCACTGTGGACCTGGCGTTCACCCGGGTCTCCAGCAAGGTTCCAGCCGCGCTGATGCTCCCCTCGTTCTCCATCCACAGCCCGAAGGCGCTGCAGGAGTTCGACGCGAGCAACGTCGCGGGCACCGCCGAGGACATCAAGTACCCGGCGTACGCCACGGCGCACCCGACCGGCACCGGCCCGTTCAAGTTCAAGGCCTGGGACGTCGCCAACAAGACGCTGACCCTGGAGCGCAACGAGGACTACTCGGGCACCAAGGCCAAGCTGAAGACCCTGATCTTCAAGACGATCTCGGACGAGAACGCTCGCAAGCAGGCGCTGCGCTCCGGCGACATCCAGGGCTACGACCTGGTTGGCCCGGCCGACGTCGAGCCGCTGAAGAGCGAGGGCTTCAACATGCTCACGCGCCCGGCGTTCAACGTGCTCTACCTGGCGATGAACCAGAAGGGCAACCCGAAGCTCGCCGACATCCGCGTCCGGCAGGCCATCGCGTACGCCCTGAACCGTCAGCAGCTGGTCACGTCCAAGCTGCCGCCGGGTGCCAAGGTCGCCGACAACTTCATGCCGGACACCGTCGAGGGCTGGAACGGTGACGTCACGAAGTACACCTACGACCCGGCCAAGGCGAAGGCGCTGCTGGCCGAGGCCGGCGCGTCGAACCTGACGCTGAAGTTCCACTACCCGACCGAGGTCACCCGGCCGTACATGCCGAACCCGAAGGACATCTTCGAGTTGCTCTCGGCGGACCTGAAGGCCGTTGGCATCACCGTCGAGGCGATCCCGCTGAAGTGGAGCCCGGACTACCTGAACGCCACCACCTCGGGTAGCAAGCACGACATCCACTTCCTGGGCTGGACCGGCGACTACGGCGACGCCTACAACTTCATCGGCACCTTCTTCGACCGGCCGAAGGACGAGTGGGGCTTCAACAACAAGGCCCTGTTCGACCAGTTCAAGGACGCGGACACCACCGCGGACATCGCGGCCCGGACCGAGAAGTACAAGGCCCTGAACAAGTCCGTGATGGAGTTCCTGCCCGGTGTGCCGATCTCGCACTCGCCGCCGGCGATCGTGTTCGGCAAGGACGTGACCGGCGTCAAGGCGAGCCCGCTCACCGACGAGCGCTTCGCCACCGCCGAGTTCAAGTAAGTCCTGATCTGACGCAAGGAACGCGGGCGGGCGCTGTCGCACAGCGCCCGCCCGCAACCCTCCGCACCCCTTCGAGGCCGCCGTGTTCCGGTTCATCGTCAGGCGCCTGCTTCAGCTGATACCCACGCTGTTCGGGCTCTCCCTTCTGCTCTTCATCTGGCTCCGCCGGCTCCCCGGCGGCCCCGAGACCGCCATCCTCGGCGAGCGGGGCACGCCCGAGATGCGTGCCGCCATCCGCCGCAACATGGGGCTCGACGAGCCCATCCTGGTGCAGTACGGCCGGTTCGTCCGGCGGATGATCAAGCTCGACCTGGGCACCTCGACCTCCACCAAGCGGGCGGTCACCACGGAGTTCATCGAGCGCTTCCCCGGCACCGTCGAGCTGACCATCACCGCGATGATCATCGCGATCGGCATCGGTATCCCGCTGGGCTACCTGGCCGCCCGCCGTCGCGGCCGTTTCCTGGACCACGCGTCCGTGGGCGGTTCGCTGATCGGCATCTGCATCCCGGTGTTCTTCCTGGGCTACGTGCTCAAGGCGATCTTCTCGGAGAACCTGCACTGGTTCCCGTCCAGCGGCCGGCAGGACCCGACGCTCGAGGCGACCCGGGTCACCAACTTCTTCGTCCTCGACGGCCTGATGACCCGCGAGTGGGACGCCGCCGCCGACGCGCTCTGGCATCTCGTGCTGCCCGCCATCGCGCTGGCCAGCATCCCGCTGGCGATCATCGTCCGAATCACCCGGGCGAGCGTGCTGGAGGTGCTCAACGAGGACTTCGTGCGCACCGCCGAGGCGAAGGGCCTGACCGAGCAGACGGTCCGTCGCCGGCACGTCCTGCGCAACGCGATGCTGCCGGTGGCCACCTCGATCGGTCTGCTCGCTGGCGGCCTGCTCTCCGGCGCCGTGCTGACCGAGACCGTCTTCGCCTTCAGTGGCATCGGAGCGTTCGTCGCCGAGGCCATCGGCCAACGCGACTATCCGGTGCTGATGGGCTTCATCCTGATCATCGCGGTGGTGTACGTGCTGGTGAACCTCCTGGTCGATCTCTCCTACAGCTTCATCGACCCGAGGGTGAGGGTGCGATGACACTCAGCCCAGGCAAGAAGCGCGAAAAGATCGACCGGCTCTCCGAACTGGCCGCCCGTGACGACGAGCGGGGCGTCAGCCTCTGGCAGGAGGCGTTCCGCCGGCTGCGCGGCAACCCGGCCGCGATCGTCGGCGCCGTCATTCTGGCGCTCTTCGTGCTGGTCGCGGTCATCGGACCGTTCCTCGTGCCGTACGCGCCGACGGACACGGTCGGCATCCGGGAAGGTCTGATCAAGCCGGGTGTCATCCCCGGCCCGACCGGCGACCACTGGTTCGGTTACGACCACCAGGGCCGCGACGAGTTCAGCCGGATGATCGTGGGCGCCCGGCAGACCCTGCTGGTCGGCGTGGTCTCCACCCTGATCGGTCTGGCGATCGGCGCGCTGATCGGTGGCGTCTCCGGTGCCGCGGCCGGCCTCGGTGGCCGGTGGGGGCGGTGGATCGACACCACCCTGATGCGCTTCATCGACATGCTGCTGGCGATGCCGAGCCTGCTGCTGGCGGTGAGCATCGCCGCCCTGCTCGGGGCCAGCCTGACCACGGTGATGATCGCGGTCGGTGTGGTCTCGGTGCCGGTGTTCGCCCGGCTGCTGCGCGGCTCGATGATCTCCCAGGCCAACAGCGACTACGTGCTGGCGGCGACCTCGCTCGGCGTCAAGAAGTCGAAGATCGCGCTGACCCACGTGGTGCCGAACTCGCTCGCCCCGGTTATCGTGCAGGCCACGCTGACCCTGGCCACCGCGATCATCGAGGCCGCGGCGCTCTCCTTCCTCGGCCTCGGCAACCCGGACACCGCCGTACCGGAGTGGGGGGTCATGCTCGCCGATGCGCAGCAGTACCTCGGCATCCGGCCGTCACTGGCGATCTACCCGGCGGTCGCGATCATCATCACCGCGCTCGGCTTCACCCTGCTGGGTGAGGCGATGCGCGAGGCCCTCGACCCGAAGCTGCGGAAGTAGGCCCGGAATGTGTGAAGCGCGAGGAGTGAGCTTGCGAGCCCCGCAGTCGCGAACGGAAGGCCAGTAATGGCACTGCTCGAAGTTGAAGATCTCTCCGTCACGTTCGCCCGGCGCGGCCAGCGGGCCGTGCACGCGGTCGACGGGGTGTCCTTCTCGGTCGACGCCGGTGAGGTGGTCGGCCTGGTCGGCGAGTCCGGCTGTGGCAAGAGCGTCACCTCGCTCGCGATCATGGGTCTGCTGCCCAAGCAGCCCGGCCTGCGGGTCGGTGGCAAGGCCGTCTTCGACGGCACGGACCTGCTCCAGCTCGACGACCGGTCGCGGCGGGACATCCGGGGCCGCGACATCGCGATGATCTTCCAGGACCCGCTGTCCTCGCTGAACCCGGTGATCCCGATCGGTTTGCAGGTGACCGAGGTGCTCACCCGGCACCGGGGGATGAAGGGCGAGGCCGCGGCGAAGGAGGCGGCGGCGCTGCTGGACCGGGTCGGCATCCCCGACCCGAAGCGGCGGCTCAAGGAGTATCCGCACCAGCTCTCCGGTGGGATGCGCCAGCGTGCGCTCATCGCGATGGCGGTGGCCTGCCAGCCTCGGCTGCTGATCGCCGACGAGCCGACCACCGCGCTGGACGTCACCATCCAGGCCCAGATCCTGGAGCTGCTCAAGGAACTGGTCCGGGACTCCGGCACCGCACTGCTGATGATCACGCATGATCTCGGCGTGGTGGCCGGCATGGTCGACACCGTCAACGTGCTCTACGGCGGCCGGGTGGTGGAGACGGCCCGCCGTCGTCCGCTGTTCCGCCAGCCGCGTCACCCGTACACAGTGGGTCTGCTCGGCTCGGTGCCGCGCCTGGACGCCGGGCGGGGCGAGAAGCTCAACCCGATCGCCGGTTCGGTCCGCGACCTGCTGCCCTGGCCGGACGGATGCGCCTTCGCCCCGCGCTGCGCCCGGCGGATCGACGAGTGTGTGGGTGAGCCGCCGGAGTTGGTGCACGCGCACGACGGACGGAGCTACCGGTGCGTCAACCCGGAGCCGCTGCCGGGCATGGTGCCCGCCCCGCGCGAGGAGGAGACAGCGTGAGTGAGAACGACATCCTCGTCGAGGTGCGCGACCTGAAGGTGCACTTCCCGATCAAACGGGGGGTGCTCTTCGACCGGGTGGTCGGCCATGTGAAGGCCGTCGACGGGGTCGATCTGAGCATCGCGCGGGGCAAGACGTACGGCCTGGTGGGTGAGTCCGGCTGCGGCAAGTCCACGTTGGGCCGGGCGCTGCTCCAGCTCACCCCGCCGACCGCCGGTGAGGTCAGTTTCGACGGCGTCGAGCTGACGACGCTGCCGCCCGGCAAGCTGCGCAGCATGCGTCGCCGGATGCAGATGATCTTCCAGGACCCGATGTCCAGCCTCGACCCCCGGCAGAACGTCGAGTCGATCCTGACCGAGGGCCTGCAGACCCACGGGATCGGCACCGACCGCACCGACCGTCGACGGATCATCGGCGAGACCCTGGACGCGGTCGGGCTGCCGCGCTGGGCGCTGTCCCGTTACCCGCACGAGTTCTCCGGCGGGCAGCGGCAGCGCATCGGCATCGCTCGCGCGTTGGTGCTCGGGCCGGAGCTGATCGTCGCCGACGAGCCGGTCTCGGCGCTCGACGTGTCGATCCAGGCCCAGGTGGTCAACCTGCTGGACGAACTCCAGGACAGCCTGGGGCTGACCTACCTGGTGATCGCGCACGACCTCGCGGTGGTCCGGCACATCTCCGACACGGTCGGCGTCATGTACCTGGGCGCGCTGGTCGAGGAGGCACCGAGCGACCGGCTCTACACCGAGCCGCTGCACCCGTACACCCGGGCGCTGATGTCGGCGGTGCCGGTGCCGGACCCGGACGTGGAGGACCGCCGGGAGCGGATCCTGCTCGCCGGTGACCTGCCGTCGCCGGCCAACCCGCCGTCCGGCTGCCGCTTCCACACCCGCTGCCCGTGGGCGCAGCCCACCCGCTGCGCCGACGAACGGCCGGTGCTGCGGGACATCGGCGCCAGCCGGGTGGCCTGTCACTTCGCCGAGCAGATCGCCAGCGGGGAACTGCGCCCCCACGGGGTCAGCGCGCAGATCGTCCGGCCCGAGGGCGAGGGGGACACGCCAAGCGTGGTCTCCGCACCCACCGAGCCCGGTTCGTACGTCTGAGACTGGACGCGGTGCCGGCCGTCAGCCTTCGGGGCGGCTCAGCAGCCCCACGGCGACGCCGTGCACCGCGTCCAGCCCGGCCGGGTCGGCCAGCGTGACCGACGTGCCGGTCACCGCGTACCACTCGTCCGCGTCCTTGTACTGCACCCGCAGGGTGACCTTGCCGTCCGCGTACTCGGTGCGCAGAGTCAGATCACCGGTGACGACGCCGACCTCGTCGGTCATCACGCCGCCGGGGCCGGGCACGATGTCGGTGGTGCGGGCCTGCGGGCCGGCCGCGCCGCCCGAGTCCGCCACCATGCCGGCACCCGGCACGGCGGCAGGGGTCTCGGCGGTGCCGTCGGCGGTCATCCCGGCGGCGGCCGGGCCGCTCTCTTCGGCGGCGGTCACGAATAGCTCCCCACTCAACAGCCCTCCAACATGTCGGTCAGGGCGGCCTTCTCGGCGCTGGTCACCGTGAGCTTCCAGTAGTGCTTGACCGTCACCCAGTCCTGAGCGTATTTGCACCAGTAGGACCGGTTTGCCGGCTTCCACTGCGACGGGTCCTGGTCACCCTTTGCCCGGTTCGACGAGGCGGAAACCGCGAAGAGCTGCGGACGGGTGGTGTCGTTGGCGAAATCGCCGCGCTTCGCGTTGTCCCACTCGTCGGCACCTGAGCGCCACGCGTTGGCCAACGGCACCATGTGGTCGATGTCCACGTCGGAGGGATCCGAGAAGCTGCGACCGTCGTACACGCTCTCCCAGCGCCCACCGACCACGTTGCAGCCGGAGAGCTTCACGTCCTTGCCGTCGCGCTGGAGGATGCTGTCCCGGACATCGCAGTTCTTGCCGGTGTCCCGCCAGTGCGGAAAGCGTTCCCGGCTGTAGCCCTTCATCGACCCGGCGGTTGCGACGGTCAGTTGGCTGAGCTGCTCCGCGGCGTTGCCGCCGCCGTCGCTCGACGGCGGTGTGGTCGGCTCATCCTGCGGGACGCAACCGGCCATGCCGAGCGCCAGCGCCGCGGCAAGCACGGCCACCGCCGCTCGCGGTCCTGATCTGGTACGCACAGACGACACCTCTCCAGCTTGGGGGCTCCCGGCGATTGCGCACAGTACCCGGGCACGGTTTCGGCGTTTCGTGGCGTCTCCCACATGATGCAAGGCAGATTGGTGGGATGACCGCATCCGTACCGGCGACCGCCCTCCGGATGGGCACCACCGCCGGCCGGGGCACGCTGCTCGCCGCCGTACTCGCCTCTGGCATGGTCTTCCTCGACAGCACCGTCGTCAACGTGGCGCTGCCGAAACTTGGGCAGGACCTTGGGGCGAACGTGGCCGATCTCCAGTGGACCATCAACGGCTATCTGCTGATGCTGGCAGCATTCGTGCTGCTCGGCGGCGCGCTCGGCGACCGCTTCGGCCGGCGACGCATCTTCCTCATCGGCGTTGTCTGGTTCACCGCCGCCTCCGTGCTCTGCGGGCTGGCCCAGGGCACCGGCATGCTGATCGCGGCCCGATTCCTCCAGGGCGCCGGTGGCGCGCTGCTCACACCCGGGTCGCTGTCGGTGCTCCAGGCGAGCTTCCATCCGGACGACCGGGGCCGGGCGATCGGTGCCTGGGCCGGGCTGTCCGGGGTGTCCACAGCGCTGGGCCCGTTCATCGGGGGCTGGCTGATCGACGCGCTCTCCTGGCGCTGGATCTTCTTCCTCAACCTGCCGATCGCCGTGCTGGTGCTGCTGGCCGCCCTGCGCTGGGTGCCGGAGAGCCGGGACGAGAGCGCCTCCCGCACCGAGGGACGGGGGCAGACCCGACGGCGGTTCGACGTCGCCGGAGCCCTGCTCGGAGCGCTCGCGCTCGCCGGCGTCACCTACGCCCTGATCGACGCGCCGGCCCGCGGGTTCGACTCCGCCGAGGTGCTTGTCGCAGCCGTGGTCGGGGTGCTCTCCGCGGTGGCCTTCGTCCTGCTGGAACGGCGACGTGGCGACGCCGCGATGCTGCCCACCGGGCTGTTCAGCAGCCGACTCTTCTCGGTGCTGAACCTCTTCACCGTCGTCGTCTACGCAGCACTCGGCGGTTTCACCTTCTTCTTCGCCGTCTACCTGCAGAACGTGGTCGAGTGGTCGGCCTTCCGCACCGGCATCGCGTTGCTGCCGATGACCCTGCTGCTCCTGGTCGGGTCCGCGCGGGCCGGTGCGCTGTCCGCCCGAATCGGCCCACGGCTGCCGCTCGCCATCGGACCGGTGATCGCCGCGCTCGGCCTGCTGCTGCTGCGCGGCGTCGGACCGGGCGCGTCGTACTGGCGGGACGTGCTGCCCGGGGTGCTGCTCTTCGGCATCGGGTTGACCCTGGTGGTGGCACCGCTGACCGCGTCGGTGCTGGCCGCCGTGCAGGACCGGTTCTCCGGTGTGGCCAGCGGGTTCAACAACGCCGCATCCCGCGCCGGCGGCCTGCTCGCGGTGGCGGCGCTGCCGCTGCTCGTCGGGCTCTCCGGCGGCGGGTACGAGCAGAAGGCCGAGCTGACCGACGCGTTCCGGGGCGCGATGGAGTGGTGCGCAGGGCTGCTCGTGGCCGGCGCGCTGCTGGCCCTGGTGCTGGTCCACCGACCGCCCCGGAAAGCCCCGCCGTCCCAGCCCTGCCATTCACTGCCCGCCGCGACACCCCCGAAGTAGGAAGCCACTTCGGGGGTGTCGCACCCAGGTCAGCGGCGGGCGCGGTTGACGGCGCTGGTGACCGCCTTGATCGACGCGGTGACGATGTTGGCGTCGGTGCCGACACCCCAGACCGTCCTGCCGTCCACCTCACACTCCACGTACGCGGCGGCCTGCGCGTCACCACCGGAGGAGAGCGCGTGCTCGTGGTAGTCGAGCACCCGTACGCCCACCCCGACCGACTGGAGCGCGTTGACGTACGCGTCGATCGGGCCGTTGCCGACCGCGGCGAGCGAGCGCTGCTCGCCGCCCACACCGACCTGGGCCTCGATCTCGACCTTGCCGTCCACCGTGCCGATCGTGTAGCCGGCCAGCCGGACCGCCGGGTCGGGCTGGTGGTCGAGCAGGTAGTGCGTCGCGAAGATCTCCCACATGGCGGTCGGGTCGACCTCGCCGCCGTCGTGATCGGTGACCTGCTGCACCACCCCGGAGAACTCGATCTGGAGCCGGCGCGGCAGGTCCAGTTGGTGCTCGCTCTTCATGATGTACGCGACGCCGCCCTTGCCGGACTGCGAGTTGACCCGGATGACCGCCTCGTAGGTGCGGCCCAGGTCCTTCGGGTCGATCGGCAGGTACGGCACCGCCCAGGTGTGCTCGTCCACCGGTACGCCGGCCGCCTTCGCGTCGGCGGTCAGGGCGTCGAAGCCCTTCTTGATCGCGTCCTGGTGGGAGCCGGAGAAGGCGGTGTAAACCAGGTCGCCCGCGTACGGGTGGCGCTCGTGCACCGGCAGTTGGTTGCAGTATTCAACGGCTCGCCGGATCTCGTCGATGTTCGAGAAGTCGATCATCGGGTCGATGCCCTGGGAGAAGATGTTGAGCCCCAGGGTCACCAGGTCGACGTTGCCGGTGCGCTCACCGTTGCCGAACAGGCAGCCCTCGATGCGGTCCGCGCCGGCGAGCAGGCCCAGCTCCGCGGCGGCCACGCCGGTGCCCCGGTCGTTGTGCGGGTGCAGGCTCAGCACCACGCTGTCCCGGCGCGGCAGGTGCCGGTGCATCCACTCGATCGAGTCGGCGTACACGTTGGGGGTGGCCATCTCGACGGTGGCCGGCAGGTTGATGATCAGCGGCCGGTCCGGGGTCGGGTCGATCACGTCGATCACCCGGGAGCAGACCTCCAGCGCGTACTCCAGCTCGGTGCCCGTGTACGACTCCGGCGAGTACTCGTAAAAGATCTCCGTGTCCGGGGTGTGGATCTCCGCGTACTTCTGGCAGAGCCGCGCGCCGGTGGTGGCGATGTCGGCGATGCCGTCCCGGTCCAAGCCGAAGACCACCCGCCGCTGGAGGGTGGAGGTCGAGTTGTAGAAGTGCACGATGGCCCGCTTCGCGCCGCGCAGCGACTCGAACGTCCGCTCGATCAGGTGCTCCCGGCACTGCGTGAGCACCTGGATCGTGACGTCGTCCGGGATCATGTCGTCTTCGATGAGCTGCCGGACGAAGTCGAAGTCGGTCTGGCTGGCTGACGGGAAGCCGACCTCGATCTCCTTGTAGCCCATCTGGACCAGCAGCTGGAACATCCGGCGCTTGCGCTCGGGCGACATCGGGTCGATCAGGGCCTGGTTGCCGTCGCGGAGGTCCACGGCGCACCAGCGGGGTGCGGCCTGGACAGTGCGGGTGGGCCAGGTGCGGTCCGGCAGTTCGACCCGGAACTGCTCCTGGTACGGCTGGTAGCGGTGGTACGGCATCCGGCTGGGGCGTTGCCGGGCGATCGGATCGGTCTCAGCGTCGGTGACAGGTTGAGCCATCTCAGAGTGCTCCCTGGAACATGTGGCGTCAGCAGATCGGAAGGTGTCGGCGAGATGCCGGGCGACGGTGCGCGGCGGTGCCGAGAAGAAGTTCGGATGTGCTGGACGGCGCGATGCGACTCCGCGACGAGGTGCCGGCCGGTCAGGCCTCGTCGCGGCGGCTAAGGAGGAGCAGCGCCTGCCACATGACCAGGTCACCCTACGTGATGGAACGGGGGGTGGAAAGGCAGGTCCGGACTATGGGACCGGGGTCATGGCCGGCTCTGCGGCCTCGGCACCCAGCCTCGGGGTCCGTTGCGCCCAGGCCACAGCGGGCACGATCGCCACCGCTACCAGCACGAAGATCGCTGCCGTCGGTAACCAGCCCCACCCGCCGGTGGTCACCCCGAGCGCGGTCAGCCCCGCCGGCGCGATCAGGTACTGGACCTGCACGCCGAGTCCGAGCGCCCCCACGTACGCACCGCGCTGGTCGGCCGGCGGCAGGGTGGCGGTGAGCCCCCAGCTGCCCGCCGACTCGATCAGCTCGGCCAGGATCAGCAACATGGCGGCGGCCACCAGCACCACGACGGTCAGCAGGCCCCGGGTGACCCCGGAGATCGGCAGGACCAGGCAGAACAGGGCGATCAGCAGCCCACCCCGACGGGAGGCCCGCGCCGCGCCCGCCGCGGTGTCCGCGCCCCGGCTGACGCGCACCTGGAGCAGCACGATCAGGATCGTGTTGAGCAGCACCAGCCCGGCGATCATCGTCTTCGGGGCGTCGGTGTGGGTGAGGATCCACAGCGGCATGACCGTCAGGTAGAGCACCCCGTGCGCGGTGAGCAGCCCGGACACCAGGGACACCGCCATGAACGGCCGGTCCCGCAGCACGGCGAGCCGACTCATCGGCTCCGCCGGTCGGGCCACCTGCGGCAGCCGGGGCAGTCGCTGCACGAAGAGGGCCGTCACGAGGAAGACCGTCGAGATGAACCAGACCATTCCCCGGTACGCGGTGATCGTGTCCACCGCCAGCACCAGGCCGCTGACCACCGCGCCGAGCCCGAAGCCGACGTTCAGCGATGAGCGCTGGTACGCCATCGCCGTGACCCGTTCGGCCGGCGGGAGCGCGTTGATCGAGTAGACCTGCCGGGCCACGCCGACAGCGGCGTCCACGGCGGCCAGTGCCACCACCACGGCGAGGAACCCCGCGAAGCCGCCCACGAACGGGTAGGTCGCGAACAGCGCCGCGTTGAGCACCAGCCCCACCACCCAGACCCGCTGCGGCCCGTACCGGTCGGTGAGGCCACCCAGCGGCACCGTGCCCAGCAGCGACACCCCCGCCGCGATGGACAGCCCCAACCCGACCTGGGCGGCGCTGAGCCCGAGTGCCCGGGTGAAGAAGACGGCGCTGCCGGCGTGGAACAGGCCGCTGCCGACGGCGTAGACCATGGCCTGCACGGCCAGGGCGCGGGTCAGCCCGGCGGGCGGTACGACGTCTCGAACGGCGGTGCGGATGGTTTCTCTGGTCCCCATGTCCGGGGAGTGAAGCGGGCCCCCATCGTTCCGGTCGAGTCTTTTAGGCTGGACCGAATCCTGTTCCTGGGGGGCGTGTGTCCGAGTTGCGGTTCAGCCTGGCCGACGTGGCGGGAGTACGGCTCGCCGTGTCACCGGTCAACGAGACGGTCATGAGCATGTGGGCGCTGGCCAACCCGGTCCGCTACGCGGTGCACCTGCCCTGGATCGACCGGGCCCGGGTGACGTTGCGTCGTCCCGAGGTGGCCGACCGGGTCCGACCTCTGGTGGGGTTGGTCGTGCCGGGTCGCTGGCTGCCCGACTTCCTCACCCCGGCGGCCCGACCGAACGTGGAGCTGGCCGAGCAGCTCGACCAGATCGCCGCGACGCCGCCGGCCGTGGTGGTCCAGGACCTGCTGTCGACCACCTGGCGAAAACCGCTGAGCCCGTTCGGGCGGGCGCTGCTCGCCGACCCCGGAGGGCTGCTGCCGCAGGTCGTCGACGCGGTGCGGGTCTGGTACGACGAGGCGATCGCCCCGGACTGGCCGCGGATGCGGGCGCTGCTCGACGCCGACGTGGCGTACCGGGCGGCGCAGCTCGCCGAGAGCGGCGCCGGTCGGTTCTTCGAGCAGCTCCACCCGAGCCTGCGCTGGCACGGCGACCGGGTGATCAGCGACGACACGTTCGAACGGGACTTCGACCTCCGCGGCCGTGGGTTGGCGCTGAACCCGACGGTGTTCACCGAGCAGCACGTGCTGTGGAACCTGCTGGAGGATTCGCTGCCGGCCGGCGCGTACCCGGTCCGTGCCGTCGGGACGCTCTGGGAGGCGACCGCGCCACCGCCGGGCGACCCACTGGCACGGGTGATCGGGCCGGGCCGGACCGCGCTGCTGCACCTGCTCGAGACGGCGCTGACCACCACCGACCTGGCCCGACTCACCGGGACGTCCGCCGGAAACGTCTCCCAGCACCTGGCCGCGCTGCACGGCGCCGGCCTGGTGTCCCGGTCCCGCGAGGGTCGGCACGTCCTCTACCGCAACACCGACGCCGCGGCGGTCCTCCTCCGGGCCAGCCGCGGCGGGTGAGCCCGCTCAGCGCAGCAGCAGCTCGGCGACCGGACGGCGGCGACGCAGGCCGGTCTCCCGGGCCTGCAGCTCGGCCGGGAGGGCGAACGGGTCCCCGAGTCGGCCGATGGCGGCGACCACCAACGGGCGGACGCCGCCGGGCAGGTCGAGTTCGGTGGAGAGGCCGGCCCGGTCGAAGCGGGTGAGCTGGTGCACGTGCAGCCCGAGCGCGGTGGCCTGCACGGTCAGGTGGGCGACCGCCTGCCCCAGGTCGTACGCGGCCCGCTCGGTGTCGAGGCCGGTGTGGGCGCCGACCACCAGGGTCGCGGCGTGCCGGATCCAGATCTGGTCGTCGACCGGGAGGCTGATCAGGATCCGTTTCCAGGTCTCGTCGTCGCGGTGGCCGAGGGCGAACCGCCAGGGCTGCCCGTTCTCCGCCGACGGGGCCCAGCGCGCGGCCTCAAGCAGCGAGGCGGACTCCTCCGGGGTCAGCTCGGCGCTCGGGTCGAAAGCTCGTGGACTCCAGCGGTAGGCGAGCAGCGGGGTGAGGTCGGCCATACACCGGATCGTCCTGTATGGGTGATTCGCCCCTCAGGATGGGGTGGCTAAATGTGGGCAAGAGCACCCGTAACGGGACGAAGATCAGGGCGTTCCCGCGCCCGGGCTCTCCGACGGGTCCGGGGTCGGCGGCGCCGCGGTGTCGAGCGGCTCCCGGTCGATCACCACCGGGCCGGCCAGCTGCACGGTGGCCGGTGCCGGGCCGGGTGCAGCGGCCAGCCGCAGCGTCCCGTCCCCGGTCCGGACGCCGGTCGGCGTGCCGTCCTGGTCGTAGCAGTAGATGCCCACATCCAGCGGAGCGTTGAGCGACGCCGAGGTGGAATCCACCGAGTAGCAGGTGCCGGTGAGACCCTCGGGCGCGTTGGCCGGGGCGACCGCCAACGGCGCGCGTCGGTCGGTGAGCACGTTCAGCCAGTCGGTGAGCAGGTGCTGGACCCGGGGGTCCAACCGCCGTGGGATCGCGTCGTCGCGATCACCCAGGCGTACGCAACTCGCCGACCCGGTATGACCGGCCGACGGCAGGGCGCACTGGAACAGCCCGTCGGCCGTGCTGGCCATCGAGACATCGGCGGTGCCACCCAGGGCGCCCCCCGGCACATCCACCCGCCAACTGCCGTCGTTCGCGCTGGTGAACACGATGGTGCGATCCGGTTTACCCGCCTGGCTGTAGACGTACTGGGCCACCAGGTGACGGTCCTGAGCTGCCGCGGCCAGCGCGGCCAGCTCATCCCGCGCGGCGTCCACCTCGACCGGCCCCGGATCGACGGGCGGTGGAGTCGGAGGCTGCTCAGTGGTGCAGGCGACCAGGAGGGCTGGCAGGGCGAGGACGAGCGGCCCGAGCACGCGGCCGGCCGAGCGGATGAGGACGGGCACCGGCCCATTCTGGTGGGTGCGGGCGCTAGGTGGGTGCCGGCGCGTACCCGGCTCGTTCCGGCGTGTCGGGCGGGGCGTCCCGGCGTACCCGTTCGACCTGGTGGGACCGGCCCGGCCGGTCCCGGCCGGGCCGGATGGTGGGATCACCTGACCCGGCTTCGTTATCCGCCGGATACCCTCATGGGGTCTGACACGCGCCGCCGGCCCCGGTTCCGGCGGCGTCGGCACGCTCAGGGTCGCTGGGAGGGAGTGCACCGTCGTGGCACTCGTGGTGCAGAAGTACGGCGGGTCCTCCGTCGCCAACGCCGAGCGGATCAAGCGGGTGGCCGAGCGCATCGTCGCCGCCCGCAAGGCCGGCGACGACGTGGTGGTGGTGGTCTCCGCGATGGGCGACACCACCGACGAGCTGCTCGACCTGGCCAACCAGGTCAGCCCGCTGCCGCCGGGCCGCGAGCTGGACATGCTGCTCACCGCCGGGGAGCGGATCTCCATGGCCCTGCTGGCCATGGCCATCCACAACCTGGGGTACGAAGCCCGCTCGTTCACCGGTTCGCAGGCCGGCGTGATCACCACCTCGGTGCACGGCCGCGCCCGGATCATCGACGTCACCCCCGGGCGGCTCAAGGGCGCGCTCGACGAGGGTTCGGTGGTCATCGTGGCCGGCTTCCAGGGCGTCTCGCAGGACACCAAGGACGTCACCACGCTGGGCCGTGGTGGTTCGGACACCACCGCCGTGGCGCTCGCCGCCGCCCTGCACGCCGATGTCTGCGAGATCTACACCGACGTGGACGGCATCTTCACCGCCGACCCGCGGATCGTGCCCAACGCTCGACACATCCAGCACATCACCTACGAGGAGATGTTGGAGCTGGCCGCCTGCGGCGCGAAGGTGCTGCACCTGCGTAGCGTGGAGTACGCCCGCCGGGCGGGGTTGCCGATCCACGTCCGTTCGTCATACTCGACCAACACCGGCACGATGGTCACCGGATCGATGGAGGACCTTTCCGTGGAGCAGGCACTGATCACCGGGGTCGCGCACGACCGCAGCGAGGCCAAGATCACGATCGTCGGGGTGCCCGACGAGCCGGGTGCCGCCGCGCGGATCTTCGACACCGTCGCCGGCGCCGAGATCAACATCGACATGATCGTGCAGAACGTCTCCACCGAGGGCACCGGCCGGACGGACATCTCGTTCACCCTGCCCAAGGCCGACGGCCCCACCGCGATGGCGGCCCTCAGCAAGATCCAGGAGCCGGTCAAGTTCAAGGGCCTGCTCTACGACGACCACGTCGGCAAGGTCTCGCTGATCGGCGCGGGCATGCGCTCGCACCCCGGGGTGGCGGCCGGCTTCTTCGCCGCGCTCGGCGCGGCCGGAGTCAACATCGAGATGATCTCCACCTCCGAGATCCGGGTCTCCGTGGTCTGCCGGGACACCGACCTCGACGCCGCCGTCCGCGCCATCCACGACGCGTTCGAGCTGGGCGGCGAAACCGAAGCCGTGGTCTACGCGGGGACGGGTAGGTAGCGCCGATGACGGCGCTGCCCACCCTCGCCGTGGTCGGAGCGACAGGTGCCGTCGGCACCGTGATGTGTGAGCTGCTCACCGGGCGACGCAACGTCTGGGGTGAGATCCGGCTGCTCGCCTCCGAGCGCTCCGTCGGTCGCCGGGTGCGCTGCCGGGGCGAGGAACTCGTCGTCCAGGCGCTGACGCCTGAGGCGTTCGACGGTGTCCAGGTGGCCATGTTCGACGTGCCCGACGAGGTCTCCGCCGAGTGGGCACCGATCGCCGTCGCCCGGGGCGCGATCGCTGTCGACAACTCCGGCGCGTTCCGGATGGACCGCGACGTCCCGCTGGTCGTTCCGGAGATCAACCCCGAGCAGGTCCGCAACCGGCCCCGGGGCATCATCGCCAACGCCAACTGCACCACCCTCGCGATGATCGTCGCCGTCGCGCCGCTGCACCGCGAGTACGGCCTACGAGAGCTGGTGCTCGCCTCCTACCAGGCGGTCTCCGGAGCCGGTCAGTCCGGCGTCGACATCCTGCACGACCAGCTCACCAAGGTCGCCGGCGATCGGGCGCTCGGCTCGCGCACCGGCGACGTACGCCAGGCGGTCGGCGACGACCTGGGGCCGTTCCCGGCACCCATGGCGCTCAACGTGGTCCCCTGGGCCGGCTCCCCGGCGGACAGCGGCTGGTCGTCGGAAGAGATGAAGATCCGCAACGAGTCGCGGAAGATCCTCGGCCTCCCCGACCTCAAGGTCTCCGCCACCTGCGTCCGGGTGCCGGTGGTCACCGCCCACTCGGTCGCCGTGCACGCGGTCTTCGCCACCGAGGTCGACGCCGAGGGCGCCCGCGAGGCCCTGCGCAACGCACCCGGGGTGATCCTGGTCGACGACCCCGCCGCCGGGGAGTTCCCGATGCCGATCGATGCCGTCGGCACCGACCCGTCCTGGGTCGGCCGGATCCGTCGCGCCCTGGACGACCCCCGCGCCCTCGACTTCTTCGTCACCGGCGACAACCTCCGCAAGGGCGCAGCCCTCAACACCGCCCAGATCGCCGAACTCCTAGCCAAAGAACTCCGCACCCCCTAACCCCCGGACACCCCCTGCTGCGGCGATCTTGCAGTTTCTGTGCCGGCATAAGGGGCGAGGGCGGCAGAACGGCAACCGAAAGTGCAAGATCGGCGGGGACGTGGGGACGGTTACGCGGCGGAGAGCAGGACGCCGTCTCGGCCTTGGCGTTTTACCGCGTAGAGGGCCTGGTCGGCTCGTTTCAGGGTGCGGTCGGGGGTTTCGCCGGGGCGGGGCAGTGCGACGCCCACGCTGATCGTGCGGCCGATGCGTCGGGCCGCCTCGGTGAGCCGTTCGGCGATGCGGACCGCCTCCTCCGGGCGGCTCACCTCGATCACCGCGACGAACTCGTCGCCGCCGATCCGGTACAACTCGTCGCCGTGCCGCAGCGCCCCCTCCAGCGCCCGCGCCAACCCGACCAGCACCCGGTCGCCGGCCTGGTGGCCGTACGTGTCGTTCACGGTCTTGAAGCCGTCCACGTCGATCGCCAGCAGAGCCGTACGCCCGGGGGTGGCCGCAGCGATCCGCTGCCCGAACGGGCCGGTGTGCCGCAACCCGGTCAGCGGGTCGGAGCTGGCCTGCTCCCGCAGCCGGGCCAGCGTGCGCAGCCGGTCCACGCTCGTCCAGGCCTGACCGGCGAGCAACTCCATGAGGCTGACAGTGGTCGGGTCCGGGCGCAGCGCGCGTTCGTCGGCGACCAGGAGCACCCCACCGGCGTCCGTGGGCCCGACCGGCACGGCGACCAGCGTGCGTACCCCTGCCCGGGTCAGTGGGCGGTAGTCCTCCGTCGGGGGATGCCCGGTCTCGCCCAGCGTGTACCCGGCGCCGTAACGGTGGGCCCGCTCGACCATCCGGTCCAGGGCGGCCGGGCCCGCCGCGGCCAGCTCGGTGCGAATCCGGGTTTCCAGGTCGCTCGGCGTCGCCGGGGACGGGCCGAGCTGACCGCCGATCAGCAGCAGTGCGGTGGAGAGCGTGGAGACCTCCCGAGCGGCGCGGGCCGCAGCCCCCATCACCTCCCCCTCGGTCGGCGCGGAGGAGAGCGCCGCCGCGTGCCGAAGCAGCTTCTCGCTGCGACTCTCCGCAGGTGGGCCACCGAGGGCGGCGATCCGCGCGCCCAGCCCGTCGGCCAGCCGCTGCGCGGTCTCCCGCCACGGCTCCAGGTCGGTCGGCTCACTCCATTGCAGGTCGAGAACGCCGATCGCCCGTCCCGTCGGGTCCAGCACCGGTACGCACAGCTCGGCGGTCACATCCGGGCGGACCGGTAGGTAGTCGGGGTCGACGGTGACGTCCGGGACGACGGCGGGGGCGCCGGTCGCGTACACCCGGCCGACGATGCCGGTCCGCGCCGGCACGGTGGCGAAGACCTGCCAGGCCCCGGTCGCGGCGACGCAGCGCAGGCGGTCGTGGACCGCGAGCAGCACGGAGATGGTCGCCGGGGTGTGGCGGGACAGCGCGGTGACCGTCCACCGACACGCCTCCGGCGTGCTCGACGCCATCGGCAGGCGGACGGTGACGTCACGGATGACTCGCTGATGATCCACTCGCACGTCGTTCCAGGTAGGGGAGAGGGCTCGGCCGACGCCGAACCGCTCGATCAAGCGTACTCACGGTGGCTGGGACCGACCCAGCTTCGTACACACGTGCTATCCACAGGCTGTGGACACAGCCTGTGGGCATTGAGGCCCGGGGTGTGGGGGCGGCGCCACCTCGGCGCACAGGCCCCAGGTCAGGCGTGGGCGGCGGCCGACTCGATCCCCGGAGCGGGCCGGCCCCAGCGCCCAGTCCCCCTCAGCGGCCAACTCACCCCGCATCGGCGTGTGCCCCCGGGACCCCGCGCCTGCCGATAGCGTGGAGCCTCCCGGCGCCGAGGAGGCGAGCCCATGCTCATCGCCCAGCTCAGTGACCCGCACCTGACCACCGGCCTGCTCGCCGCCGAACCGGCCGCCGGGTTGCACCGAGCGCTCGGCCGGGTGCTGGCGTTGCGACCCCGACCGGACTGCGTGGTGATCAGCGGCGACCTGGCCGACCACGGCCAGCCCGACGAGTACGCGGCGCTGCGCGAGGTGATCGGCAGTTTCCCGCTGCCGGTGCACCTGACCACCGGCAACCATGACGACCGGGAGTCCCTGCTCGACGCGTTCGGCGGAACACCCTGGCTCGGCGGCGGCTTCTCGGCGTACTACCACGTCGACCACGAGGCGGCGTCCGTCGTGGTGCTCGACTCGCTCGTCCCCGGCAGCGACGGCGGCCAACTCGGCGAGGAACAGCTCGGCTGGCTCGACGGGGTGCTGGCCGGGCGGCCCGAGGTGCCCGCCGTGATCTTTCTGCACCACCCGCCGGTCGCGGTCGGCATCCCCGTCGCGGACTCCATCCGGCTCGCCGACGGTGACGCGCTCGCCGAGGTGATCGGTCGGCACCGGCACGTGGTGCGGGTCGGCGCCGGCCACCTGCACCGCCCGGTCACCACGGCGTACGCGGGCACGGTCCTCACCGTGGCGCCCAGCACCTGGAAGCAGAGCACGCTCACCATGAGCGCCGACGAACAGATCGGCTGGGTCGACGAGCCCACCGCCTTCCTGCTGCACTCGGTCGAGGCCGCCGGTTGCGTGACCCACACCGTGCAGGTGAGCCACTCCGCCGGGCAGACCTGCGGCTTCTGAGGGGTCCTCGTGCTGGCCTGGTACGTCTCCTACGGCTCGAACATGCACGCCGCCCGGCTGGGCTGGTACATCGGTGGTGGCTGCCCACCCGGCGGAAAGCGGACGTACCCGGGCTGCCGCGACCGGCGTCCACCCAGCCGATCGACGCCCGTGTCGCTGCCCGGCGGCATCTACTTCGCCGGCGAGTCCGGTGCCTGGACCGGCGGCATGGCCTTCTACGACCCGCACCTGCCGGGCGAGGCCGCGGCCCGCGCATACCTGGTCACCCTGGAGCAGTTCACCGACATCGCGGCCCAGGAGATGTACCGGCCGCCGGGCGACCCGACCGAGTTGATCCCGGCGACCGGCGCGGCCATCGACGCCGCCGTCGCCAACGGACGGGCCACGCTCGGCCCGGGGCGGTACGAGACGCTCATCTGCCCGGGCAGTCGCGACGGTGTTCCGATGCTCACCTTCACCGCCCCCGAGGGGGCGTCAGCCGTGCCGTGCCGACCTCCCGCGCCGATCTACCTCGGCATGATCGCCCGAGGGCTGCGCGAGTCGCACGGCTGGCCCGCCGAGCGGATCGCCACCTACCTGGCGGCCCGGCCCGGCATGGCGGGCGCCTGGCCACCGGACGCCGTAGCTGCCCTGGTCGACAAGGCGCTGGCTGACGGCTGAGCCGCCGGCTCGCGCCTCGGCGGCCGCTGGTGCGATCAACCGAGCAGGAACTCGCGCAGCGCAGGGGCCAGCGTCGTCGGCGGCACGTCGTGGTAACCGCCGTCGAGGCTCACGGACCGGCCGCCCGGCACGGCCTCGGCCGCCGCCCGACTCGCGTCCCGCAACCACTGTGGACTGCCGGTGCTGTCCACCGCGAGGGTCGGCGCGGTGATGGTCGCCAGCCGGTCGGCGGGGAGTCGCCCTCCGGCGGTGACGATCGAGTCGTACACCAGGGTGTGCGCGACCGCCGTCAGCCCACCCCACACCGGTTGCGACCGCATCCCGGTGATCTGCTCGGCCGGCAGCCCTACCGAGGCGCTGAGGAAGGTCTCCACCGCCCCGTCCCGGTCGTCGGCGGCGATCAGCTCGATGAGCTGCGGGGTGATGTCCTTGCGGACGCCCACGTGCGGGCCGACCTGGAACGGTGGCTCGAACATGACCAACTTGGTCACCGGCAGGCCCTGAGCGGTGGCGAGGGCAGCCAGAACGGCCCCGGAGGAGATGCCGTAGACGGCGGCGGAACCACCTGCCGCCGCGATCAGGGCCGCCAGGTCGTCGATCTCGCGGTCGACCTCGTACGGTGCGGTGTCGCCGCTGTAGCCCCGACCGCGACGGTCATAGCTGAAGGCGGTGAAGTCCGGCGCCAGTGCCGCACCCAGGTCACGGGTCGCGTTGCGATCGCTGAAAGCGCCGCCGACGAGGACGACCGCCGGCCCGGCACCGGACCGCTCGAACGCGATGGGTGTGCCGTCGACCGATCGCACCTGCTCCGCCACGGGCGTCGTTCCGCTCACGATGCCGTCCCCATTCCTCGTAGGCTGTCCCGTCCTTTCTAGACCCTGGGTCCGACGTTGTCCGGCAGACCGCGTTAAACGATGATCGATAGCGGCCTCGACGTACGCGCTGCTCCGATGCACTGCCCGGCTCGACCGGTGGACGTCCGGATGAGAGGCTGTCGGGGCGGGGGCCATGCTCAACCACCGTCATCCGCGACCCTTTCGACGGCGTCCGTCGGCGGCCCGGTCGACCCAGAGGCCAGGCACCGCACCGTACGCGCCGATTCTCACGAGGAGATCCATGTTCATACCCGGGATGCGTCGGGCCGCTGTCGGCCTGACCGCGCTCGCGGTGGCCGCTTTCGGCGCGGTCGCCACCAGCCCTGAGCAAGCCGACGCGCGGCCGAAGCCGGTCGACGTCACCCTGCTCGCCCTCAACGACTTCCACGGCAACCTCGAACCGCCGAGCGGGTCCAGCGGCACCATCGCCGGGCAGACCGCGGGTGGCGTCGAGTTCCTGGCCACCCACCTTGCCGAGCTGCGCGCCGCAGCCAAGAAGAAGAACACCATCACCGTCGCCGCCGGTGACCTGATCGGTGCGTCCCCGCTGCTCTCGGCCGCGTTCCACGACGAGCCGACCATCGAGGCGCTGAGCATGGCCGGGCTGGACTACGCCAGCGTCGGCAACCACGAGTTCGACGAAGGCGCCGCCGAGCTGCTGCGCATCCAGAACGGTGGCTGCCACCCGGTGGACGGCTGCGCCGACGGCACCCCGTACCGGGGCGCCGGCTTCAAGTACCTGTCCGCGAACGCCTTCAAGACCGCAACCGGCAAGCCGCTGATGGCGCCGTACGCGATCCACAAGGTGCAGGGCGTCAAGGTCGGCTTCATCGGCATGACCCTGGAGGGCACCCCGCAGATCGTCAGCCAGCAGGGCGTCGCCGGCCTCACCTTCGCCGACGAGGCGGACACCGCCAACCGGTACGCCCGCGAGCTGCGCCGCAAGGGCGTGGAGACGATCGTCGTGCTGCTGCACGAGGGTGGCACCCAGGCCGCGACCGGCGGGATCAACGACTGCGTCGGCATGACCGGCCCCATCGTGGACATCACCAACCGGATGGACCCGTCGATCGACGTGGTGGTCAGTGGGCACACCCACCAGGCGTACAACTGCGACATCAACGGCAAGCTGGTCACCAGCGCCAGCTCGTTCGGCCGCCTGGTCACCGACATCGACCTGAAGATCGATCGCCGGTCCGGTGACGTGATCTCCGCTGCCGCGAACAACGTCGTCGTCACCCGGGACGTCGCCAAGGACCCGAAGCAGACCGCGCTGATCGACCGCTACAAGACCGTGCTCGGCCCGGTCGCCGACCGCCAGGTCGGCGAGACCACCACCGCGATCACCAAGACCCAGGAAACCCTCTTTGGTACGACCCTAGGCGAGTCGCCACTGGGCAACCTGATCGCCGACGCGCAGCTCGCCGCCACCGATGACGAGCAGAATGCGGTCGCCGCCTTCATGAACCCGGGTGGGGTCCGGGCGGACCTCAACGCCGGCCCGGTCACCTACGAGGAGGCGTTCACGGTACAGCCGTTCGCCAACAACCTGGTGACGCTCGACCTGACCGGTGCGCAGCTCTACTGCGTACTGGAACAGCAGTTCGTCACCGGTCGGACCCTGTACCCGTCGGCCACCGTCGGCTACGTGGTCGACCCGGCCGGCACCACCGGCACCGTCGCGGACCCGTGCGCCGGCACCCGCGTGGTCCGGGGCAGCCTCACCCTCGGCGGCACCACCGTCGACACCGCCGCCACCTACCGGGTGACGGTGAACAACTTCCTGGCCGGCGGAGGCGACGGCTTCAGCGCCCTCACCGGCGGCACGAACCTGGTCACCGGTCAGATCGACCTGGACGCCTTCGTGGACTACCTGACCGCCCAGTCGCCGGTGTCCGCACCGACGCTGGACCGGATCCGCACCACCGCCGAGGTCCCCGCCGCCTGACGGCCGACCCCGCGATCATCGGGCCCCGGAGCACCAGCTCCGGGGCCCGACCCTTTGCCACGACAAACGGTTCCGGCGCTGTGTCACGACGTCGGGCCGAGCGGCGTGCGCGACGTGGGGCCGGGGTCAGGCCGGGACCGGGGTGGGAGACGCCGGGGTGGTCGTCGTGCGTCCGTCCTGTTCGGCGCTGAGCAGTCGGCGTAGGGAGATCGCCACCAACGAGGCGACCAGGCAGCCACCGACGACTGTCGCCACCCAGACGCTGCCGTTGGCGGCGCCGAGGAGCGGACCGGCGGTCACCGGTCCGATCACTCCGCTGATCCCGAAGATCATTGAGCTCATCGCGTTGTACCGGCCGCGCAGCTCGTCGGTGGCCAGCGCGTTCGTCAGCGCGGGCATCACCGGCGACAGCATCGTCTCGCCGAAGCCGAAGATCGCCGAGCAGGCCACCACGCACAGCGCGGCAAAGACGGCGTTCTCGGCGCTGACCAGGCCACCGGCACCGAGGACCAACCAGGCGGCGGCGAACACCGCCCCGACCACGGCGAGTGCACCGGTACGGCTACGCCCCTCGATCCGGCCGAGCACCAGGAGTTGGGCCAGCACGATCATTGCCGTGTTGGCCGCCAGCGCCCAGGCGACCACCTGGGGCGTCACCTCGACGACCCGCACCGCGTACGCGGCGAAGCCCACCTCGATCTGGGCGTACCCGCAGGTGGTGAGGATGAGACCGAAGATCACCAGTCGGCGGAACGGGCGGTCGCGGAGCACGGTCAGGTAGCCACCGGCGGACGGCTCGCCGCCCGTCCTGGGGCGGACGAGTCGGTGACCGATGCCCGGCAGGGTCAGCAGGATCAGCGCCGGCATCAGGTAACTGACCGCGTCGAGGACGTAGACGATCTGGAACGTGCCCGGCCGGGCGGTGTCGACGATCGCGCCGGACGTCATGCCACCAACTCCGATACCGAGGTTGAGCAGGGCGAAATTCAACCCGAAGACCCGTTGCCGTTCGTCGTCGCCGGTCAACGAGGCGAGAATCGTGTTCTGCCCGGACCAGATCGCCGAGCCGCCGACGGCGATCACCGTCATCACCAGCACTGCCGAGCCGGTCGAGTTCACCAGCGCCAACGAGCCGGTGCCGATCGCCTCGATCAGCAGGCAGGGCACCACCACCCGGCGGGCGCCAAATCGGTCGATGAGCGTCCCGCCCAACGGTGACAGCGCCAGGGTGACCGCGCCGTACCAGCCGATCACCAGACCCGCTCGGGTGTCGGTGAGTCCGCGTACGTCGGTGAAGTAGATGAACAAAAACGGCAGGGTCAGGCCGCGCCCGATCGCCGACAACAGGGTGCCGATCAGGAGTCGGCGAGCTTCGAAACGGCGGGGTAGGGCACGACGCAGCATGTCCGGCATTCTGTTCGTCGGGTGCGACACCGCGCGAACGCTTTTGGGCGTCGCCCCGCTGGCTGCGGCGGCCGGGTGACCAAGCCCACGATGATCCACTCGGCTGACGACTCTCCGGCGTTGTCCACCGGGTCTGCGATGCTGACCCGATGACCGGCACCTGGCGACACCTGCCCGCTACCGCCCGCGCCATCGCGGTGACCGCCACGGCGGCCGTCGCCGCTGCCCAGGCACGCGACGGTCAGGCGTACGACGAGGCGGTCGGCGGTCTCGCCGCGGACGAGCGTTCCGGCCTGGTGCTCGGCGCGGTGGTCCGGTTGCTGCTGGAGGAGAGCCATCCGGACGGGTTGACCGGCGACGACATCCGCCAGGTGTTGACCCGCTGCGTGCAGCAGTCGACGCGGTGGCGTTCCGATGTCGACCCGCACGTGGTGCTCGTCCTGCTGGCCGGCGCGTTGGGCGTGTACGACCCCGACGGCGACGAGTCACCGCCGGACGCGTCGGCGCTGGCCCGACACGCCCCGCTGCTGGTGGCCGACCTGTTGGCGGCGACCAGCGTGCCGTTGGACGACTACCTGGCCGCAGCGTTCGCGGAGATCGAACGCACCGAACGACAGGACTGACAGGCACGCGAACGCCGTTGAGAAGGCCCTGAACCCGCTGCGTACGAGGAACGGCCCGGTCGCTCCGACCGGGCCGTTCCTCGTGCTCACTCCTGGTTCCATCCACCGCCCGCCCGGCCCCTGGAAGCGGGCCCGTCGTCAACGTCGCTCAGGCCCGACCCACCTGGACCTTCGGTGACGCCGCCGTCGACGTGGCTGCGGGGCGCTGCGGTACGACCACCAGACCGTAGTTGTAGTTGGCCATCAGCAGATCCTTCAGACCGTCGTTGTTGATGTCGGCGAGCGCGAGGCCACGCGGGGTGAAGGAGCTGGCGGACGGCAACTGGGAGACCCGGAACTCGTTGCCCAGCCAACCGTCCGGCCGCTGCAACAGCACACTCGCCGCGCTCCAACCGCCGTGGGTGATGGCGACGTCGTCCCGACCGTCGTTGTTGACGTCCGCGATCGCGATGGCGTCCGGCATCTCGTAGACCGGGTAGCGGATCCACCGTCCGAGCACACCCGCGCTGTCGTGCGTGAGCACCTGCACCTGGGCGTTCGGCGCATTGCCGGACACGGTGACGACGACGTCCTTCCTGCCGTCGCCCGTCACGTCGCCGACCGCCATGGAAGCCACAGTCTGCAGGTGACCGGCGGGCGCCTGATAGCCCGCGGGGGCGGCGAACGACCGGGGCTCCATCTGGGTGCTGATCTGGATCAGCTGCCCGAGCTGCACCACCAGGTCCGCCCGGCCGTCCCCGGTCATGTCGACCACGTCCAGAACGAAGCCGCGGTGCGGAGAGACGAGAGCCGCGGGCGCGAAGCTGCCGTTCTCGTCGCCGTACCGCACGAGGACGCCGTTGTCGCTCACCGCGACGATGTCCGTCCGGCCGTCAGCATCGAGGTCGCCGAGCCTCAGGTCGATGAGGTCGTCGGCGAACGACAGGTGCTCCGCCGTCGAGAGCCCCGATCCGGTACGGCGGAACACGTCGACGCCGTCGCCGGTGGCGACGACCAGCTCGTCCGCGCCGTCACCGTCCAGGTCGCCGATCACCGGATACATACTGCCGCCGGTGGAGGTCGACATCGCCACCTGCTGCTTCATCACGAGCTGGTTGTCTGCCTCCTGCACGAACAGGAAAGCGGAATGGTCGTTGGCGTCGTCGAAGTATTCGGTCGTCGTGATCACCACGTCGGAGAGGCCATCGCCGGTCAGGTCGCCGGCGGCGACCGCCTCCTCCCAGGAACCGAGCTTCAGCCACGACGGGCCGTTGAAGGCCACCGAGCCGTAGGGCTGGGTGACCACGGGCACCGCATCGCCGGCCACGCTCGCCCCGGCCGGCGGCCAGTCGGAGCCCTGGAACTGGGCATAGACCGAGGTCGGAGTCCAGCCGGTGCCGTTGACCATGGCGATCGCCGTGCCGTCGGTGCCGTTGACATTGGCGAACGCGACCGCTCCGGCCGCGGACATGAACGCGACCTCACCACCGGGAATCCGGCCGTCGGCGTACCGTACGTTCGCGATGAGCAGGATCCGCTGTCCCTGCTCCACCGAGCCCGGTGACACCGTGACCGTCGTCGTGGTGGCAGGTCCGGTGTAGACCCGCACGGCGTCGGACGTGGCCGCGGCACCGCCCGTGGCGATCGCCCGGATCCAGTAGACGTAGCGGGTGGCGACACTGAGGCCGGTGTCCACGTACTCGGTCGACGTCGTGGTGCCGACCACCGTCTCCACCGGGACCTCGTTACTCAGGCGGACGATCTCGTAACGCGCGGTGCCGGCCACGGCCTTCCACCGCAGGGTCATGCTCGTCTCCGCCGCTGCCGCCCGTACGCTCACAGGCTTCGCCAGCGAGGTCCGCACCGACACCTCGGGCGAGTCACCCGACGCCCGCTTGCCGGATCGGGACCGCACCACGTAGTAGTACGTGGTCTCGGCGGCGACGGTTTCGTCGACGTACGACGTCCCGGTGACGGTTCCCACCATCGTGTACGGGCCACCCGACACGGTCCCACGCCGTACTTCGTAGCTGCTGGCGCTCGCCACCGTCGGCCAGCTCACCTCGACCCGGGTCTCGGACACCAATGTCGCGCTGACCGGAGCGGGCGGCGGCAGGGCCGCCGCGAACGCCGGTGTGCTGGACGCCACCAACACCAGCAGGGCCGTCAGTAAGGCCAGCACGCCACGATTCAGTAATCGCAGTTGCGACAACATAGGCATCTCCAGATCCCCCGAGGGCTTGTACGGGCAGCCGTTGGTACAGCGCCGGCACATGCGGGATCGTCACGCGCGGAACGGGTCACCTCCGGGCGCTTATTCCTGGTTCCAGGCGTCCGTCTCCGGTGTCCCTCGCGCACCCTCGTCAGACACCTGCGCGCTGGCGAGTGTCCTGCCTGAGGCGTCGAGCGCCTTCACAACGAGACCCGCAGTGGGTCGGGGCACTGTCAACGCCGCCCCGGAGCCGCTGGCCGGAGCCCTCGCCACCTCCTGCCCGTCCCGCAGGACGCGCACCGTGGTGGCGGCAGCCGGCGTCACCACGAGCAGGAACTGCTGGTCCCCGCTACCGACCGCGTCACCGTCGATCGGCACGGCCAGCACGCTTGCGGGATCGGTTGGATCCGTCGTGACGGTGAAGGAGGTGCCGGTGCCGACCACGCTGTCGGACCTTGGCTGATCGGGCTCGATCGTCACCTCGCCGACCCAGGTGCCATCGACTGCGGGAGCAGCCAGGACGGTCACCTGGCCGTCCGCCACCGACGGCGATCCGCCGGTCGGGACGCCAGCAACGTGCCCGCCCCACACCACGCTCGGAAGGGCGGTCAGGCGGTAGCCCGCCGACTGGGCCGACTGATACACCAGCACTCGGGCACGCTGCGCCTTGACATCCCCCCGGACCCGGGACATCGCGGTCGCGAGCTGGGCGTCGGTGATCGGCTTGGCCGCCAGCGAGCCCGGTCCGGGAGTTATCTTGCGCGTCACCTCGGCGCAGTTGACCCGCCACCACTCGGGTCGCTGGGTCTGCGGCGTGCGGATCAGGTAGGAACCGGTCAGCTCCGAGGCCCACTTGAACGCGTGGCCGTTCAGCACCGGTGAGGTGAGGAAGACGCAGCCGGCGGGTGCGATCGCCACGTGTATCGCCCTTCCCGGACCGGACCGGTCGTCCACGGCAAGGCTTTCGTAGGGTTCCAAAGCGTCGCTCGTGCCCCGAACAGAGCCGGTGCTGGCCAGCTTCTCGGCGCTGGCGCCTTTTTCGGCGACGAGCCACACTGCGGCGCTGGGCCACCCGGTGACCGGATCGGGCTGGTCACGGACGAAAGCGGCGAGCGCGATCCGTTGGTCGTTGACGTCTTCGATGAAGAGGACCTTCACCGCGTTCACCGGCACCGTCAGGTTGGGAAAGTCTCCCCGGCGCTGGGCGTCCAACAGAATGTCGGAAAGTTGGCGGACATAGCCGGTGTCCCGGGCGACGGCACCGCGTGGCGGTGACTGCAGCAGTTTGTCCGCCCAGGCCAGTACGGGTGCGATGGACTCGTTCGAGTTCGCTGGTGGTGGCTGCGTGGTCCGGGCCGGGCCGGCTATGGCGAAGGCTGTGCCACCCACGCAGACCACGAGGGCCAGGGCCAGCCCGCCGAGGCGTCGCTGCCGCATCCGTCGATAACGCGCCCTGACTCGACCGTACGGATCCGGCTGCGGGGTCAGCGTGCTGCTCAGCTCGGCCAGGGCCCGGCCCAGCTCCTCGTCGACCCTCATGGCGTTGCCCCCGTCATCCTCGTTGTCCCGTCCGGTGCTGAATGAGCTGACGCTGACGCTGACGCTGACGTCGACGGCGGCGCGTCCGCTGCCAGTGCCAGCCGCAGGCGAGCCAAACCCCTCGACGCACGGCTCTTGACTGACCCGACCGAGCAGCTCAGGGTGGCTGCGACCTCCGCCTCCGGCAGATCGACCACGTACCGCAACACGATCACGGCTCGGGTACGGGGCGTCAGTGCCCGCATCGCCGCGTACAAGGCGTGCCGCTCTGCCACCGCATCTGTCATGTCCCGGGTGGACCGCTCCGGCAGAATCGCCGTCACCAACTCGTGCACCCGGTAGCGGCGCCAACTACTGATGTGCTGATTGATCATGACGCGCCGCAGGTAGGCCATCGGATCTTCGACCCGCCGCCAGCGACGCATCACCTTCACCAGCGCCGCCTGCACCAGATCCTCCGCATCCTGTGCCGACCCGGTGAGGTGGTACGCCACGCGCAAGAGATCCATGTAGCGCGTGTCGACGAACTCTCGGAAATGCTCGTCGTCAGCTGCCATAAGCCCCCGCCTCGATTGGTTACCTGTCACGACCCCGCTGAGGGGCAAAAGGTTGAAGACGGCAGCGGGCGGGTTTGCCGTGCCTCGGATGAGCGCTGACGGCTGGCTCGCCAACACCCGGGCGTCCGACGACACGGTGGCGGCAAGCTACGCCGACCTTGTGCGGAACGCACTCGTCAACGCGCCCTAGGAGCGGGCAGCCCTGCGCGCCGACGGCCCTAGCCGGGCAGCGTCGCCACAGTGCTGGGCGGTGCATGGTCAACAAAACGCTTGAGGGCACATCCGTGAACGGATGTGCCCTCATACCTCTGGTCGGGGTGGCCGGATTCGAACCGACGACCTCTTCGTCCCGAACGAAGCGCGCTACCAAGCTGCGCCACACCCCGAGGCGTGCCGACAAATAGTAGCCCACCCGCCCCGGTGGTCAAACTCGGTACCCCCGCCGTCCGGGCCAGCGGGCGGCGAAGCGGTCAGCGGGGGATGAGGGTGAGGATGCTGGCCTCCGGGGGGCAGGCGAAGCGGATCGGGGCGGTCGGGTGGGTGCCGAGACCGGCGGAGACGTGCAGCCAGGAGTCCGAGCCCGGCCAGCGGTGCAGTCCCTGCGCCATCGAGCGTGGCAGGCCGCAGTTGGTCACCAGGGCCCCGAAGCCCGGCACGCAGACCTGACCACCGTGGGTGTGCCCGGCCAGCAGCAGCCCGAAGCCGTCCGCGGCCATCTGGTCGAGCACCCGTGGCTCGGGCGAGTGCGTCAGCGCGATGGAGAGGTCCGCCGAGGACGACACCGCGCCGGCCACGGTGGGGTAGTCGTCCCGGTCGATGTGCGGATCGTCGACGCCGACCAGGTCGAGCTGTCGGCCGCCGGCCTTCAGCATCGTCCGGGCGTTGTTGAGGTCCGCCCAGCCGGCGCCGGTGAAGACCTGACGCAACTCCTCGTAGGGCAGCTCGACGCCCTCGGTGTACTCCCGGTCGGGCAGGAAGTAGGTGAACGGGTTCTTCAACACCGGCCCGGTGTAGTCGTTGGAGCCGAACACGAATGCGCCCGGGTAGTCCAGCAGTGGTTGCAGGGCCCGCAGCACGCCCGGCACCGCCCCCGGGTGCGCCATGTTGTCGCCGGTCACCACCACCAGGTCGGGGTCGAGGGCGGCCAGCGATGCCACCCAGCGCTGCTTGCGCGCCTGGTCGGGCATCATGTGCAGGTCCGACAGGTGCAGCACGCGCAGCGGCTCCGCGTCGGCCGGGAGCACCGGCACGTCGTACCGCCGCAGGGTGAACATGTTGCGCTCGACGAGCGACGCGTACGCGAGGGTGGCCGCGCCGATCGTGGCGGTTCCGGCGGCGAGCCGGAATAGTGTGCGCTTTCGCATGGCGTTCAGGGTAGTTTGACCGTCCATGAGCACGCTGAAGGACCGCCTCACTGCCGACATGCGTTCCGCGCTCAAGGCGCGCGACGAGCTGACCACCTCCACGCTGCGGATGGCCCTGGCCGCCGTCGGCACCGCCGAGGTCGCCGGCAAGGCCAAGCGCGAGCTCACCGATGACGAGGTGCTCGCGGTGCTGACCAAGGAAGCCAAGAAGCGTCGGGAGGCGGCCACCGCCTTCGCCGACGCCGGCCGCGCCGAGCAGGCCGCGAAGGAGAGCGCCGAGGGTGAGGTGTTGGACCGCTACCTGCCCAAGCAGCTCTCAGACACCGAGCTGACCGAGCTGGTGTCGGGGGCGCTCGCCGCGGGCGGCTTCACCGGCAAGGCCCAGATGGGCCCGGCGATGAAGGCGGCCCAGGCCGCGGTGGCGGGCCAGGCCGAGGGTGGCCGGGTGGCCGCCGAGGTACGCCGACAGCTCGGTCTCTGACTCACCGGGGTCAGCGGCGCGGCACGACGGGTTGTCGTAGCCGCTCGCGGGTCCGGACAGACGAAACGGGCGGGCACCCGAGGAGGGTGCCCGCCCGTTGTGTCCTGCTCGTCGGCTCAGCCGCCAGGGCGACCACCGGGTCGGCCCCCGGGCTGGCCCCCGGGCTGGCCGCCCGGGTTGCCGTCGGTGTTGCCCGGCGTGCCGCCACCGCCGCTGCTGACCTGGATGGTGACCACACCACCCTTGATCGTGCGTCCGTCCGGGCTGGTGCCGGCCGCGTCGCCCGCCTTGCAGGAGGACGGCACCTTCGCGCTGGAGACGACCGGCTCGAAGCCGGCGCCCTTGAGCCGGGACTTCGCCTGATCCACCGAAATGCACTTCACGTCGGGGATGCTGCGCTGGTCACCCTCGGAGATTTTCTGGCCCGGTGGCGTGAACTGCACGCGGTCCTTGCCCTTCATGGCATCCCGCAAGGTCTCGTACACCGGCGGGTTGATGCCGTCCTTCTCCTTGTGCTTCATCTCGACGTTCGTCTGCGGCCAGTCCGGGTCGGCCATGATGCCGGCCACCGAGTACTGCTTGGTCATGGCGACCAGGGCGGCCGTCTTCTCCGAGTCGGTGGTGCCGGACTTACCGGCCACCGGCGCGTCGACGATGCCCTTCACGACGGCGGCCGTGCGGGTGCCACCGCACTTGCTGGTGCTGGAGTTGTCACCCACCGGGCAGCGGGCGGCGTCCACGGCGGCCCGGGCCACCTCGGTGCTGAACCGCTTTTCGCAGCGCGGGTTGGCGATGTCGAGCTTGTTGCCCTCCGGGTCCCGGATTTCCTGCACCGGGATCGGCTCGCAGTACTTCCCGTCCGCCGCGAGGGTGGCGTACGCGTTGGCCAGGTCGAGCGGCGTCGTGGAGGAAACACCCAGGGTGAAGGCGCCCCACTGGTGGGCGGCTTCCTTGGTCGCGGCGAACTTGGCGTCGTTGCTCGCGCGGAACTGGATGCCGGCCCGCCGGGCGGCGTCGACCACGTTCTCCGCACCGACCTGCTGTTGCAGTGGGACGAAGTAGGTGTTGATCGACGCGCTGAAGGCGCTCCACATGTTCTGCACGCCGCCGGCCTTGAGACCGGAGTTGGTCGGGCAGTAGAAGTGGGTGCCCTTGCACGCCGCCGGGCTGCTGCTGTCGATGATGTATTCCGACTTGAACTGCTGGGGCGCGTTCATCGAGTAGCTGAGCGGGATGCCCTTCTCCAGTGCGGCGAGGATGCTGAAGATCTTGAAGGTAGAGCCGGCCTGGTAACCGGTGATGCCGTTGCCGCCGGTGAGCAGCGGGTTCACAGTCGCCGGGTAGTTGCCCCGGATGCCCTTCCTGCTCTTGGCCGGATCGCTGGACATCTTGTTCTTCGGGTTCTTCGGGTCGTCGAGCTTGAACTGCCGGTTGACCGCGAGCGCCCGCACCCGGCCGGTGCCCGGCTCGACGACCGCGACCATTGCCGCTTCCTTGCTGTTCACGCTCTTGGCCTTACGGACCGCCTTGTCCGCACCACGCTGCGCTTGGACGTCGATCGAGGTCACGACGGTGTAGCCGCCGCTCTTCAGCCGGCGCTCCCGGTCGTACGTGGTCGAGCCGAACGTCTCCTGATCCAGCCACCAGCGGTAGAAGTAGTCGCAGAAGAAGCCCCACTCGTTGACGTTGGCGGCGACGCAGCCGTTCGGGGTGCGCTTGTCCTTCACGACCAGCTCGGTTGCCTTGGCGGCGTCCGCCTCCTGCTGGGTGATGGCCTTGATGTCGACCATGTTCTGGATGACGTAGTCGCGCCGGTCCTTGGCGAGCGGGTAACCCGCCTCGGTGGTCGGGTCGTTCGTCGTCGGCGCCTTGACCATGCCGGCCAGCAACGCCGCTTCCTCGATCTTCAGCTTGCTCGGCGGCTTACCGAAGTAGACCTGGCTGGCGGCGTAGATGCCGTACGCGCCGTTGCCGAACGAGGCGAGGTTGAGGTAGCGGGTGAGGATCTCGTCCTTGGAGAATTCCTTGTCTACCTGGAGGGCCAGCCGCATCTCGCGCAGCTTGCGGGCGCTGGTGTCCTCGGTCGCCGCGACGACGTCCGCCGGGTGGGTGGCCGAGTAGGCGATGGCCAGCCGGACGTACTGCATGGTCAGCGTCGAGGCGCCCTGCCGGCCGGAGCCTTCGCTCTGGTTGTTGACGAACGCACGGGCGACACCGTTGATGTCGACGCCGTTGTGCTTGTAGAACTCATGGTCCTCGGCCGCGATGATGGCCTTCTGCATGGCCGGCGAGATGTCGGCGAGCTTGACGTCCCGCCGGTTCTCGTCGTACATCGTCGCGAGCGGTGTCTTGCCGTCCGATGCCAGCAGGTAGCTGATCTGTGGCGCGCGGGCCACCGTCAGCTCCGTGGGCAGGGCACCGAATGTCTCGGCGCCGGCCTTCGCGGCCAAGCCGGACATCGCTACCGCGGGGAAGGCCGCCGCAGCGACCACCACGCCGGCCAGCAGGCCACACACGAGTAGCGATGCGGCGTTGGTCAGCACATTGTGGTCACGTTTCCGCATCCAGGTCACCTCGACAGGGTACGCGAGTAGGGAACGAGGGGCGCTGGGGCGTTCTTTCCCCATTTCCTGCGCGCGCTGCCCTCGTTGTGCTAAACGCACGACCCCCGGTGCTTGGTTGCGTGTGAACTGGCGTGAGTCTCCTCCGATTCAGTGAGGCGGCGCAGCGTTATCGCTGACCTCGGCGGGGTAACCGGCGGTCGAAGGCCCGGGAAGCCGGGAGTGTCCGGAATGATGGATTTCGCCGACAACGTTGCGTAATCAGTCGACTACAGAGCATGATGGGGGCGGCGACAGCGCCACATGTCGTTCGCGCCGCCTTGGGGAAGGCAGGCCGGGCGATCGGGGGGAATTGCCGGCTGACGTGCATCGACGAGGTCGGTAGGTACTGCAAGGGGGGACGTGTACACATGGGCATGATCACTGACTGGCCGTCGCTGGCGGCATGTCAGAACGGGGACCCGGACGCGTTGTTCGTACAGGGCGCCGAACAGAACGTGGCGAAGCGGATCTGCCGGAGCTGCCCAGTTCGGTACGAGTGCCTGGCCGACGCGCTGGACAACCGGATCGAGTTCGGTGTGTGGGGCGGCATGACCGAACGCGAACGGCGCGCGCTACTGCGTCGTCACCCCCAGGTGACGAGCTGGCGCAAGATGTTCGAGGCCGCGATGAAGAAGAACAGCAAGGACAAGGCCGGCAAGGACAAGATTCTCGTCAGCGCGGCCAACTGACGCCGGTCACGGCCGGCTGATCGCCGCGCCGATCGTCCGTAGCCCGTCGACGTCGTGCACGTCGGCGGGCTGCGCCGTGACCGAAACCGCCGGCACGGCCGGGAACGCCTCGGTGAAGCGCGCGGCGACCTGCTGCTCGCGTACCGCCTGGCGAGCCAACGCCGCGTGAGCCCGCAGCACGTCGGCGGTGGCCTCATGCCCACCCAGCTGGGTCAACCGCTCGGCGGCGACCAGGCTCTGCTCGGCGTCCAGCTCCGGGACCGCCGGCCGGTGCACCCGGTTGAGCACCAGGCCGGCCAGCGGCATCCGCTCGTCGCGCAGCCGGCCCGCGAAGTAGGCGGCCTCCCGGACTGCGTCCGGCTCCGGCGTCGCGACCAGCAGAAAGGCCGTCTCCCGCGCCTGCAGGATGCGGTACGTCTGCTCGGCGCGCTGCCGGAAACCACCGAACATCGAATCCAGTGCCGCCACGAAGCCGGACAGGTCGGTGAGCAGCTGCGCGCCGAGCACCTTCTGCACCACCTTCGAGAACATCCCGAACGAGGCCGTGACCAGGCTGAACATGCTCCGGCCGCCGCTGCGCGCCGGGGCCAGCAGCAGCCGCAGCATCCGGCCGTCGAGGAAACGGGAGAGTCGAGCCGGCGCGTCCAGGAAGTCCAGTGCCGAGCGGGACGGCGGCGTGTCCACCACGATCAGGTCCCACTCGCCCCGGGCGTGCAACTGGCCCAGCTTCTCCATCGCCATGTATTCCTGCGTGCCGGCGAAGGTCGAGCTCATCGCCTGGTAGAACGGGTTCGCGAAGATCTCCGCGGCCTTCGTCGGGTCGGTGTGCTGCAACACCACATCGTCGAAGGTGCGCTTCATGTCCAGCATCATGGCGTGCAACTCGCCGCCACTGCTCTCGACGTCGATGCCCTTGACCTGGCGGGGGGTGTTGTCCAGCTCGGTCAGGCCCAGCGACTGGGCCAGCCGGCGGGCCGGGTCGATGGTGAGCACCACCGTGCGGCGGCCGTGGTGCTCGGCGGCCCGCAGCGCCAGCGCAGCGGCCGTGGTCGTCTTTCCCACTCCGCCGGCACCACAACACACGACGATCCGCACGCCCGGGTCGGCGAGGATCTGGTCGACGTCCAGCTGCGGCGCCGCGTCTTCGGAAGGCACCAATCGAGCGTATCGGGCCGGTGGGTCCGTCCGCCCGTGCTGCGCTCAGGTGTGAGTCATTCGGCGCGAACGAGGGCCTGGGCCAGCGTCGCGAGCCCCGCCCGGTCCACCCCGTCGGGCAGCAACGGCAGCTCGATCATCGGCAGCCCCAACTCCACCAGGTCGGCGCGGAGCGAATCTTCCAGTTCGCGCCGGATGAGCTGATCACGGGCCTCGTCGTGCAGCCCGGCCACGATGTCCCGATCGGCCGGCAGCCCGGCCGCGACCAGCCCGCGCTTCAACTCCGCGGCGGTCACCGCCGGTCCGGCGGGCAGCGGGGGTCGGACCCCGTTGACGAGCACCTTCCCGACGCCGAAGCCGAGGGCGGTCAGGTCGGCGATCGCGTCGACCGTCTCCTGGATCGGCATCTCCTCCAACAGCGTGACCACGTGCACCGCGGTAATCGGGGACCGCAGCAACGCGGCGACCCCCTCGCTCTGGGTCTTGATCGGGCCCACCTTGGCCAGCCGGGCGGTCTCCGCCGTCACGTTGAGGAACCGGCCGATCCGCCCGGTCGGCGGGGCGTCCAGCACCACCGCGTCGTACGCGCGCCGCTGCCCGGTGGTGCGGGTCGTGGCCTCCTTCACCTTGCCGGTGAGGAGGACGTCCCGCAGGCCGGGCGCGATGGTGGTGGCGAAGTCGATGGCGCCGAGCTTGCGCAGTGCCCGGCCCGCCGCGCCCAGCTTGTAGAACATGTCCAGGTACTCGAGCAGCGCCTCCTCGGCGTCCACCGCGAGCGCGCGGACCTCACCGCCGTCCGGCGCGTCGGCGAGGTGCCGCTCCTCGTAGGGCAGCGGCTCGATGCCGAACAGCTGGGCGATGCCCTGCCGCCCCTCGACCTCGACCAGCAGGGTGCGCCGGCCGCCGGCGGCGAGCGCGAGGGCTAGCGCCGCCGCCACGCTGGTCTTACCGGTGCCGCCCTTGCCGGTCACCACGTGGAGACGGGCGGGCCATCCGGTACCGGCCGGGTCGATCGGACGCTCAGCTGCACACACCCGTCGAGCCTATCCAGGCTCGGCGGTCAGGCGACCTCGCAGACCCACCAACCCGTCTTCTGCACCACAGTGAAGCGCAACTCCTGGTCGGCCACCTTCTCGTCGGCGGTGGTCATGGTGAGCCGGGTGGAGACGGTGGCCCGTTCCCCGGTCTGGTTGTCCACCTTCGGGGTGGTCCACCGGAAGCGCGGGTTCTGGTAGGTGGAGGCGTACTTCTCCACCTCGGCCACCTTCGCGGCGATCTTGTCGTCGTCGCGGGAAGCGGCGCAGACGCGACCGGCCGCCTTTGTCGCGTCGCGATCCTTGTAGACCGCGGTGAGGAACTCGTCGACTGCGACCGCCGGCTCCTTGGCACCCTCGCCGGTCTCGGCATCGCGCAGGGTCAGGAAGGCCACCACGCCACCACCCACGCAGAGCACCATGATCACGACCAGGGCGATCGCCGCGATCAGCAGACCGCGCTTCTTCTTCGGCTCGGCCGTGCCCTGGTAGGGCGGATAGGCCGGCGGGGCCGCGGGGATCGACGAGGGGTTCGGGGCACCGGGCTGCGACGGTGCGGCGGCCGAGGTGGGGCCGCCAGGCCCTTCCGGCTGCCCGGCGCCGCCGGGCTGCCCCGGGAAGGCCGGCTGGCTGGAGCCGCTGGGCTGCCCCGGGAAGGCCGACTGGCCGGCGCCGCCGGGCTGGCCCGGGAAAGCCGGTGAGGTGGGGGCGGCGGAGAGCGCCGGCTGGGCGGGGGAGGCGGGGAGAGCGAGCTGCCCGGGCGGTGGAGGGGTCGGCTGGCTGGGGATGGTCGGCGCGCCGGGCTGACCGGCGGGATCCGGGTGGGCCGGCGGGTGAGCGGGTGTGCCGGCCTGGTCGCCGCTGGGCGGGTGGGTCATGTCGTTCCCCCAGGGGTGCGGCGCCCGTCGCCACCCCTGGCGCCGAGCGTGATCGAGCGGGCGGCCGGGCGCTGCGCGACCGTCCGACCGGAAGGGTAGCGGTCGATGACCGGATCGGTGTCGCCCCTGCCTGTCGAGCGGCCCAGCGAAACGGTGAGCGGTACCAGCGTCGGTTTAGGTGTCGGGCCCCCGACCTGCGGTGTGTCGCATATGTGACTGTTGGTGGCCTCTTGTGCGCGTCCTGTTGGCGGGACCGCGGCCACAGACCTACCTTCGTCCCGGTGCGGGGGCCGGAACGGACGAATGGGTCCGGGCCGGAAGCATGGTCCGAGAGGTACGACCGGAGGCAGTGCATGCGCGACGCGGACAACATCCCTCGCACCCAGTTCCCGACGAACGACCGGCCCCGCCGGCTCGGGTCCGTGGTCGAGGCCGGCGGGCAGGTCACCAACCAGCCGATCAACGAACGGTCGTACCGCCGGATGCCGGAGCAGGCGGAGACGACCCGGATGCCGAGCCAGCCCGCCGAGCGGACCCGCGAGGACGACGAGCCGGGCTTCGTCATCCACCTGCCGATCCGGGTGCCGAATCTGGCGGCGGCGACCGTGCTGGCCGGTCGGGTCGCGGTGTCCCTGGGCTTCCTGCCCGAGTTGGACGCCGGCGAGACCACCGTCTCCAACGCCGACGATCAGAACAACCGGCACCGGGTCTTCTGCGACCTGCTGCTGCCCGACCGGTCCCGCTGCCCGCAGGGGTACGAGCACGAAGGGCGCTGTGGGGAGCTACCGGCCGCGCCGGAGCAGCGTCCCGTACCTCGCCCTGCCAGCGGACCGTAGGCTGTCCCTCGAACAATTCCGCACCGAGAGGGAGCCCTTCAGCGATGCAGAAGTGGGAATACTCCACGGTCCCGCTGCTGGTCCACGCGACCAAGCAGATCCTCGACAACTGGGGCGAGGACGGGTGGGAGCTCGTCGCCGTGGTCCCCGGCCCGAACCCGGACCAGCTGGTCGCCTACCTGAAGCGGCCGAAGGCGTGAGCAACGGTCCGCACGCGAAGCTCGCCGAGCTGGGTCTCGAACTGCCCGAGGTCGTGCCGCCGGTGGCCAGTTACGTCCCGGCCGTGCAGTCCGGGCAGCACGTGTACGTTTCCGGCCAGTTGCCGATGGCCGAGGGCAAGTTGCTGGCGACCGGCAAGGTCGGCGCCGGGATCTCCGCCGAGCAGGCGAAGGATCTGGCCCAGCGGTGCGCGCTCAACGCGCTGGCCGCTGTCGACTCGCTGGTCGGCCTGGAGAACGTGGTCAAGGTGGTCAAGGTGACCGGGTTCGTGGCCTCCGCGCCCGGCTTCACCGGTCAGCCCGCCGTGATCAACGGTGCCTCGGATCTCTTCGGCATCGTCTTCGGGGAGGCCGGCCGGCACGCGCGTAGCGCGGTGGGCGTGGCCGAGTTGCCCCTGGACGCCCCGGTGGAGATCGAGCTGATCGTCGAGGTCGCCTGACGCGTCCCCATCGCCCCGCGATCTTGCACTTTCTGCTCGGACGAAAGCCCTGAACCGGGATGAATCAGGGGCCGCAAGTGCAAGATCGCGGGGTGTGGCGGGCGGGGTCGTACGATCGCAGCCATGAGCGGGCACGTGACGGGGGCGGTGGCGGCGCTTGTCGACGAGTTGCCCCGCTGGGTTTCACTGCTGCGTGCGCCGAACCCGGGGCCGATGACCCTCGACGGCACCAACACCTGGGTGCTGCGCGCCCCGGCGGCCGAGTCCGGCATCGTGGTCGACCCGGGGCCGGCGGACGAGGGGCACCTGACCCGGATCGCCGAGCACGGCCCGGTCGGGCTGATCCTGATCACCCACGGCCACCCCGACCACACCGAGGGCGCGGCCCGGCTGAGTGAGCTGCTCGGCGGCGTGCACGTGCTCGCCGTCGACCCGGCGCACACCATCGGCGGCGAGCCGCTGACCGAGCCGGGCGAGCACTTCGGCGGCTCCGGTCTGCACATCAGTCTGTTGCAGACGCCAGGGCACACCGCCGACTCGGTCTGCTTCCTGGTCGAGCACGGCGACGAGCGGGTGGTGCTCACCGGTGACACCATCCTCGGCCGGGGCACCACCGTGGTCGCCCACCCCGACGGGCACCTCGGTGACTACCTGAGCAGCCTGGAGCTGCTGTCCACGTACCGGGGGATCCCGGCGCTGCCCGGACACGGCCCGGCACTGGCCGACTGCGCCGCCGCCGCAGACTTCTACCTCGCCCACCGCCGGGCCCGGCTCGACCAGGTCCGGGCGGCGGTCGCCGCCGGTGCCGACACCCCCGCCGACGTGGTCGCGACGGTCTACGCGGACGTGGACCGCTCGCTCTGGTGGGCGGCCGAATGGTCGGTCCGGGCCCAGCTGGAGTATCTGGGCGTCGACACCGGGGAATCCGCGCCCGGGGTCAGTGGGTTGGAGCACATGTGACCTGCCCCGTGTGTGGAACCGTTGCCGTTCCCGGCGCGCGGTTCTGCCACAACTGTGGCGCCGCGCTGCCGGCCGCCGCCACGTTGCCGGCGGCCGAGCGCCGGGTGGTCACCGTGCTCTTCGGTGACCTCTCCGAGTTCACCTCCTGGTCGGAGGACCTCGACCCGGAACGCGTCGGCGCGGTCACCGACCGGGTGCTCGCCGCCCTGGCAGGTGCGGTGAAGACGTTCGGCGGGCACGTCGACAAGCTGACCGGTGACGGCATCATGGCTGTCTTCGGCGCCCCGGTGGCACACGAGGACGACGCCGAACGCGCCGTCCGGGCCGCCCTGTCCATGCAACGGGCCGTCCGGCGAGTGCTCGACGACGAGCGGGGCGGCGGCGCGCCGCTCGGGCTGCGGGTCGGGCTGAACACCGGCGACGTGATCGCGGGCATCCAGGCCGCGATTGAATACACGGTCATCGGCGACACGGTGAACACCGCGGCCCGGCTCGCCGACGCCGCCGCTGTCGGGGCCGTCTACGCCGGTGGACGTACCGCTGCAACCACCAGGCACGTCTCCTCCTGGCGGGCGCTGCGCCCGCTGCGGCTCAAGGGCAAGCGTGAGCCGGTCGAGGCGTACGAGCTGCTCGGTCTGCTGGACGCACCGGGCACCCGCTCGGGGCTCGGCGACGAGGCACCGTACGTCGGCCGGGAGACGGAGATCGGTCGGGTCGCCGGCCGGCTCGCCGAGGTGATCGACCAGGGCGACCCACGGGTGCTGCTGATGACCGCCGAGGCGGGCATTGGCAAGTCCCGGTTCGCCGCCGAGGTGGAGCGCCTCGCCGCCGGGTACGACGTCGGTGCTGGCCGGTACGCGGCGCACACCGGAGCCCGGGTGCTCTCGGTGCACTGTGCCGCGTTCGGGGAGCGGCGACGGCTCGCGCCCCTGGCCGACCTGGTGCGGGCCGCCGTCGGCCTGCCCAGCGACGCGTCCACAGCGCTGACCCGCCCTGCGGTCGAGGAGCGGCTGCGCCGGCTCGGGCAGCGGCTCGCCCGCTCCGGTGCGGAGACACCGCCGATCGCCACTGAGCAACTGTTGGCCCTGCTCGGCTACGCCGAACTCCCGGCGCACGGTGGCAGCGACAGCGGCGAGTGGGGCGGCTCGGGCACTCCGGCAGCGGACGCCGAGGTGGTGCCGAACGCGGTCGCCGACCTGCTCAGTGGGCTCGCCTCGGAGGCGCCGCTGGTGATCGTGGTGGACGACCTGCACGATGCCACCGCCGAGACGATCGGTGCCCTCGGGTTGACCCTGTCCAAGCTCACCGGCCCGGTGCTGGTGCTGCTGCTCGGCCGCCCCGAGTTGGTGCGTACCGCCGGTGCGCTGACCCGGGTCGCGGACGCCGAGGTGCACTCGTTGCCGCCGCTGCGCGGTGCCGATGCGGCCCGGCTGCTCACGAGTTACCTCGGCGGCGGCAAGCTGCCGCAGGCCGACACCGACCGGTTGCTCGCCACCGCGCAGGGCAATCCGTTCTATCTGGCCGAGCTGGTCACCCTGCTGATCGAACGGGGCGCGCTCACCACCGAATCAGTGCGCGGTGCCGCCTCGACGCGGGGTGCCGCGGTGGAGCGGTCCGGCTCCGGCGAGCGGGAGCAGAGCGGGCCGGCCGGCTGGCGGCTGGTGCCGGGTTCGCTGGGCAGTCGGCTGCTCTCCCGGGACCTCGCCGCCGTGCTCGCGGCCCGAATCGACGCGTTGCCGCCGGACGCCCGGTCGGTGCTGCGCGACGCCGCGGTCACCGGTGACACGGTGCCGACCGGCGCGCTGGAGGCGATGCGGGAGCTACGCGGCGGTCGCGACGGCCGGCCGTCGGCCGTGGTCGCGGTCGAACTCGACCGGGCGGTCGAGGAGTTGCTGCAACGCCGCATGCTGCACCGCTCACGTGCCGGCTACTCGTTCGCCACACCGCTCATGCGGGAGGCCGCGTACGCCGGGGTGAGCAAGGCCGAGTTGGCCGAGCGGCACGCGGCGCTGGCCCGCTGGGCGGCGCCGGCGGACGAGACCACGGCCAGCACGGTGGGCGGGTTCACCGACGAGGCCCGGGACGACTTCGTGGCGACGCACGTCGAGCGGGCCGCCACGCTCGCCGACGCGGTGAAGCTGCGCCCGGACGCGCCGGCCCGGGCGGTGGTTCCGCTCGGCGTCGCCGCGCTCGGCCGGGCCGCCCGCCGCTCGCTCTCCGCCGGTGAGCCGGTAATGGCCGTCGAGTACGCCGAGCGCGCCACCGAACTGGCCCGCGACGGGGTGCCGGCAGCCGATCGGGTGGTGCACGCGCGGGCGTTGCTCCAGGTCGGCCGGGTTTCCGACGCGTTGGCGTACGCCGAGAAGATCGCCGCGAACGCGGGGGACGAGGCCACCCGGGTCAGCGCCCTGCTGCTGGCGGGGCAGGCCCAGGAGACCCTCGGCGACCAGGGCCGGGCGGTGACCGCCTGGGAGGAGGCGTTGCAGGTGGCCACCGAGGGCCGGCTGCCCACGCAGCGCGCCACGGCGATGCGCCGGCTCGGCATGGCCGACTTCGTGGCCGGGCGGCTGAGTCAGGCGAGCAGCCGGTTGGCGGCCGCGTACCAGGTCAGCCTCGGTGCGCAGGACCGACGCGGGCAGGCGTGGTCCCTGCAGAACCTGGCCTGGGTGACCACCACCCGGGGTGACTTCGCCGGGACCGATGCGGTCCTCGGCCGGGCCGCCCGACTCTTCGCCGAGCTGAAGGACCCGTACGGGCGGGCCTGGCTGCGCGGCACCACGGCGTTCGCCCGACTGCTCGCCGGCCGACTGCGCGAGGCGTGTCGGATGGCGCAGGTGTTCCTGCCGTTCGGCGAGCGGGTCGGTGAGGCGTGGGCGGTGGGCACGTTGCGCGCGGTGGCGGCGTTCGCCACTGCCGAGCTGGGTGACCTGGCCGAGGCGGACCGGGAGGCCCGGCGGGCGTACCGGGAGTTCGCCGCCGCGTCCGACGACTGGGGGCGTGGGTTCGCCCTGGTGGTCCGGGCGGTGGTGGCGCGCGGCCTGGGCGAGCCGGAGCACGCGGCCGACCTGCTCACCGACGCCCTGGCGTACGCGGAGCGCACCTCGCATCCGCTGCTCACCGGGATGGCCGGCACACTGCGCGGCTTCGTCGCGTTGGACATGGGCGACTGCGAGACGGCCGAGCGGGTGGCCCGCGCGGTGCTGACCGCCGTGGAGCCGCACAACCCGCAGGCCCCGGCGCAGGTGGCGCCCCGGGTGCTGCTGGCGACGGCCCGTCTCGCCGCCGGCGACTCGGCGACAGCGGTCGGGCTGCTTGCCCCGGTGGCCACGGCCGCCGCGAACGCACCCTCGCTGCTCTTCTCCCGCCGCCAGACGATGGCTCAGTACGCGGCGGCGCTGCTCGCTCACGGTCAGCGGGAGCAGGCGTTGCACTGGGCCCGCCGGGCGGTCACCGCGCCGGCCGAGGACGTGCGCAGCCAGGTGATCGCGGCGAGTGTGCTGGCCGAGGCGTTGGCCGCCTGCGGTCGCCCGGCGGAGGCGGTGTCCTGCGCGCAGGAGGCGGTCCGCCTGGCGTACGCCACCGAGCAGCGCAGCGAACGAGCCGCAGCCGACGCCCTGCAAACCCGCCTGTCCGCCCTGCTCTAACCCCCGCCCACCCCACCCTCCGTTGTTGATCAAGAGGTTTGGGTCAGATTCCGGGCCGCCGATGACCGAAAGCTCTTGATCAACGCGACCCGGGGGGTGCAGGGTTCTGCCGGGTTTGGGGATGTGGTGGTCTCGGGGAGCGGCTAGCGTGTCAGCACCGCGTACGGATCCACAGTGGTGACCGTCGCCGTGCCTGGGGAGGCCCTTCATGAAGCTGCCGCGATCCATCGCGGGCTGGACCATCGCGGTCTTCGGCGTGTTGGCGCTGGTGATGGGCGCGGTTGGGCTGCTCTGGCCGGAGGCGCAGCTGCGCATGCTCGGGTTCGAGGTGCCGGCGACGCGGTCCGTCGGTGATCACACCGGGACGTTCCTGCTGGCGTCCTCGATGGCGGCCTTCAACATGGGCGTCTACTACCTGCTCGCCACGGTGACCGAGTGGCGGGCGTTCTACCGGTTCACCGTGGTCTTCCGGCTGGTCACGTTCACCGTGTTCACCATCGCGGTGCTGGCCGACATCGCTCCCGACCGGTTCTTCGGGGTGGCGGCGTGGGAAGGGCTGGGCGCCGTGGCCACTGCCATCGGTCTGCGTCTGGACGCCCGGCGGGGCGTCCCGGCCGGCGGGGTCGGATCGTCCGAGGGTGCCGGGACGACTGCGGTCGCCGAGGAGGGTACCGGTCCCGCCGGTGCGGCTCCGGCGGACGCGGTGCGCTGAGCCATCGGTCGGGTTGGGTATTTTCGAGCGGTGACCGACACCCCGACCGGCGGCCTGCCAGTGCCGATCGTGCCCGGCCTGACTGATTTGCGGGTGTTTGCCCGGGGCGGGTACGCGACCGTCTACCAGGCCACCCAGATCTCCGTGGGTCGCGAGGTCGCCGTCAAAGTGGAAAACCGGACGCTGGACAGCGAGCGCGATCAGGCCCGCTTCCTGCGCGAGGCGCGGGCGGCCGGCCGGATGTCGTCCCACCCGCACGTGGTGGACCTCTTCGACGTGGGGGTCACAGTCGATCAGCACCCCTACCTGATCATGGAGCTCTGCGACGGCTCGTACGCCGAACGGATGCGCACCTCACCGCTCGGCCCGGTGGAGGCCCGCGACCTCGGCATCAAGATCGCGGACGCGCTGGCCCACTCGCACGCCGCCGGGGTGCTGCACCGGGACGTGAAGCCGGCCAACATCCTCTACTCGCCCTTCAACTCGGCGGTGCTCGCCGACTTCGGGCTCGCCGTCCTCGCCGAACACCGGGACGCCTCGGTCACCCTGGAGGTGCTCACCCCGGCGTACGCGCCGCCGGAGATGTTCAGCCACAGCCCGCCGTCACCGGCCGTCGATGTGTACGCGCTCTGTGCCACCCTCTACGCGGTGATGCACGGCCGGCCGCCGCGTTGGCAGTCCGAGCGCAACCCGAGCCTGGTCACCGTGCTGGAGATGTTCAACCAGCCGCTTCCCGCACTGCCCGGGGTGCCGGACGACCTGATCGACGTGCTGCGCGTCGGCATGGCCAACGATCCGGGCGAGCGTCCCTCCGCCCTGGAGTTGCACGACCTGCTCACCAACCTGCCACTCGGCTCGCCGGCGACACCGGTCAGCGGCGCTCCGGTCAGCGGTGCCGCGACGCTCTCCGGCCCGTACGCGCCCAGCCAACCGGTGCCCCGACCCTCCATCGAGGACACTCAGCGAAGTGACCCCGCCGGTCGACGGTGGCGGCGCTGGCTCTTCGGCGGCGCCGGGGTGCTCGCGCTCGCCGCCTCCGCGACCGCCGGGGCCTGGGTCGCCGACCGGGCGCCACCACCCACCCCGTACCCGTCGGCCACCCAGATCGCCGCACCGGCGACCGGGCCGTTGCCCGGCTGCGCGACCGGCACCGGTGCGCCCACCGCCCTGCCCGAGGGTGCCCGGTGCCTGCCCGAGCTGGAGTGCTTCGGCCCGATGCGGATCCGCGGTAGCCGCGCCGAGGCGGCTCGGCTGTCCTGCGCCGGCCGGCACACCTGGGAGACGTACGCCGAGGGCATCCTGCCGGTGTCGCTGGTTGGCGCCGACTACGACGAGGTGGTCGCCGCTGAGCCGGTGCGGCAGGTGTGCAGTGCCACGACGTTCCGGTTGACCACCGGGATCGGCGAGGCGACCGGCTGGCACCTGGAGGTGCTACCGCCGATCGACGGCAGCATCGACCGGACCTACCGGTGTCTGGCGGGGCGCGGCGTGGACGCGCTCACCGCACCCACGCTCACCGGCCGCTGAGCCCGTCCGACCCGCGTCGGCGGTCACGCACCGCACGCAACGCGTCCCGGGGGTCCAGGGCATCGAGGGTGTCCGCGTCGATCCCGTACGGCATCAGCTCGGGCGGCCCGACGACTGCCGACCGGTCCGCCGGCTCCGGATCGTCGACCTGACGAGCGGCCGAGACCGCGACCCCGGCGACCATGGTCATCAGCACGCAGAGCAGCGCGAGAACCACGCCGAGGAGGTCCTGTCGGCGCCACACGACCAGCATGACCAGCGGCACAAGGGCTCCCAGCGCCGCGAGCACCGCCACCGTGCGCGCATCGGGTCTGGACAATCGGCTCACGTGTCCAGCATGTCGCGACGAGGCCGGCTGTCAACCGCAGAGCCGACCGCTACGCCGATCGACGTCGATCCGAGCCGTCCACTGGACAGGGTCCACCGCGCGCACACGGATTGGACAAGAACCGCTACTCTCGGTGTTCCGCAGGCCCTTCCGGTAGCGAGGTCGCCCATGAACTCAGGCAGTTCGCAGTCCCGGCTCCGCTCGATCGCGTCGACGCTGGCGGTCGCTCTCACTCTCGTGCTCGCCGCCGCCGCCGGTTGCGACAGCCGGAAGGAACCGGAGCTGCCGTCGGTGCAGGAGAAGATGCGCGAGACGCACATCTACGGTCAGTCGAAGCTACGGATCGGTGTCGCCACCAACGAACCGCTGATGGGTGAGTTGCGGAACGGCCAGCACATCGGGTTCGACGTCGAGATCGCCCGGTACGTCGCGGCCTCGCTCGGCTACGAGGGGGACCAGCGGCTGGAGTTCGTGTCGGTCGCCACCGAGGACCGCATCCCGTCGCTGCAGGGCGGCACCGTCGACCTCGTGGTGTCCAGCTTCTCCATGACGGAGGACCGTAAGAAGCTGGTCAGCTTCGCCGGGCCGTACTTCGTCACCACGCAGGAGGTGATGGTGCCGGTTCGGCTCAAGGACAAGGTCCGCACCATTGAGGATCTGCGCGACCCGGCGTACAAGGTGTGCACCAGCGGTGGTTCCACCACCGAGGCGGAGTTGGAGAAGCACCAGGTCAAGACATTCGTGGTCAAGGACGTCGGGGACTGCGTCGACGGCATCCGGAAGGGGCGGTACGACGCGGTCAGCTCCGACGAGTCGATCCTCGCCGGTTTCCTGGCCAGCTTCCCCAAGGAGTTCGAGATCGTGGACATGCCGTTCGGCACCAGCGAGTTGCTGGGCATCGGCGTGCCGATCGGTGATCCCGCGCTGCGCGACCTGGTCGCGTTCTTCCTGCAGAAGAGCTACGAGCAGGGCCGCGACGGAGATGCCAGCCCCTGGCAGACCGCGTACAACCGGACCCTGGGCCCCTGGCTGAAGGCCGAGAAGCGTCAGCCGCAGCCGCTGGAGGTGCCGAAGCTCGTCGACTTCGACGACAAGGCGCCCGCGAAGTGAGCGCGGCACCGACCGCCACCAGCGGCGACGGGCCGGTCCCGCCGCCCCGCACGTCAGTGCCCGGCGGCGACGCCGACTCGCCGACAGTCGACGGTACGGCCGCAGCGCCGTCGGTTGTCGAGCGTCCGGCTGCCGGCGCGGGAGGTGACGTCGCCTGGCCGGCTGGAGTGCCGGTCGCCGAACCGGCGGAGCCGATCGTCGCCGACGTCGAGCCCGGTCGGGTCCGCTGGGATCCGGACGAGCGGCGCGCCCGGGCCAGCCAGTCGTTCTGGACGGCGGTGGTGGGCGTACCGGCGATCTTCTCGGTGCTCCGCCTCGGTGTGGAGGCCGGCGGGGAGCTTCAGACCACGCTGCTGCTGGTGGCGAACGTCGGGCCGGTCAACCTCCTCGCCGGTTTCCTGACCACTGCGGCCCGGCTGCTCTCCACCGGCCTGGTGGCCGTCTTCGCGCTCGGCGCGGTGCTGGCCGTCAGCGCGGATCGACTTCCGCCGGGCACCCGTCGTCGCCCTCTTTTCGCCCGCTGGGCCGACATCACCCCGGCCTGGGTGGTGCTGGCCAGCTTCCTGCTCGCCCTGATCACCTGGCCGTTGCTCTATCTGCCGTTGCTGTTGCCGGCGTTCGTGGCCGCGTTCCAACTGCGCCCGGCGCGGCTGCACGAGCGGGTGGTGCCTCGGCTGCTGCTGATCGGTGCGCTGCTCGCCGGGTACGGCTGGCTGATGCTGCCGACGATGCGCGACGCGATGCGGCAGGGCGACGAGTGGCTGGTGCTGGCGCTCATCGTGGTGCCCCCGCTGCTGGCGCCCTTCGTCGCGGGGCCGTTGCCGGGCATGGTGATCCGGCCGCTGGCGTCGGTGACCGAGGTGGCGGTGCTGGCCACCCTGATCTGGGCCGCGGTGCCGGTGATCACCACACCGGTGTTGCCGCTGACCGTCACCACGGTGGGCCCGGAGAGCGGGCCCACCGAGGACGTACGTGGGCACGTGGTCACCACCGACGACGTCAACATGGTGATCCTCCAGGAACGGGGCGGAGTCCGGTACGTCCCGGTCGGTCTGGTCCGCGCCCAGGTGCTCTGCCCGAGCGAGGAGGAGTTACCCCGCCACCAACTGCGCATTCACGACTTCCACGTCGAGGATTCGCTGTTGGAGGGCATGGGCCGACGGGTGCGCCCGGTCCACCGCATCGACGCCGCCTGCCGCACCCCGGCCTGAACCCCGCCCCGCCCGCCCAGCGCGACGTCAGTAGGACTTGTCCTGGCCGAGGACGTGTTGGGCCACGAAGTTGAGGATCATCTCGCGGCTGACCGGCGCGATCCGGCCGGCCCGGACGGCGCCGAGCAGAGTTGCCACCCCGTACTCGGTGGTCATGCCGGCCCCACCGAGCACCTGCACGGCGGTGTCCACGGCGAGCGCGGCGGCCTCCCCGGCCGCGTACTTGGCCATGTTGCCGGACACCCCGGCCTCCAGGTCGCGGCCGGCGTCGTACAGGGTGGCCGCCTTCTGAATCATGAGGCGGGCCAGCTCCACCTGCACCGCCGCGTGTGCCAACGGGTGCGACACCCCTTGGTGCGAGCCGATGCTCCGACCACCCCAGACCTTGCGGGTGACGGTGTACTCACTGGCCCGCTCGATGGCGTACCGGCCGGTGCCGGCACCCATCGCGGCCACCGTGATCCGCTCCGGGTTGAGCCCGGCGAAGAGCGCCGGCAGCCCGGCGTCCAACGACTCACCGAGCAGCGCGTCGGCGGGCACCCGCACGTCGTCCAGGTAGAGCAGGAACTGGTTCTCCGGGGACAGGATCTCCATGTCCAGCTTGGACCGGGTCAGCCCGGCCGCGTCGGTCGGCACCAGGAACAGCGCCGGCTTCAACTTGCCCGTGGAGGAATCCTCGGTACGGGCCACCACCAGCACGTGACCGGCCTCGTCGACGCCGGAGATGTAGCACTTGCGGCCGTTCAGCAGCCAACCGTCGCCGTCGCGGCGAGCCACCGTGCCGAGCCGGTGGAAGTTGGAACCGGCCTCCGGCTCGGTGATCGCGAAAACGATCTTCTGGGAGCCGTCGGCGAGGCCCGGCAGGTGCCGCTTGCGCTGCTCCTCGGTGCCGTGCCGGGCGAGCACGGTCGCCGCGATGGCGGGGGAGACCACCAGCAGCAGCAACGGGCAACCCGCCGCCGCCAACTCCTCGCAGACGATGGCCAGCTCGGTGATGCCGCCGCCCCCGCCGCCGTACTCGGTGGGGATGTTGACCCCCAGGTAGCCGAGCCGCCCGGCCTCCGCCCACAGTTCGGTGGTGTGTTCGCCGGCCCTCGCCTTCTCGACAAAGTAGGAGTGACCGTAGCGGCGGCCCAACGCCCGCACGGCGTCGCGCAGTTGGTCCTGCTCGGGGGTGAGGTCGAAGGTCATCGGGCGTCCTCTTCTTCGATAACGGCGAGCACGGCGCCCGTCTGCACCTGACCGCCGGTCGGCACCGGCAACTCGGTGACCACGCCGTCGATCGGGGCGAGCACGGGATGTTCCAGCTTCATCGCTTCCAGGGTGAGCAGCGGTTCGCCGACGGTGACCCGCTGGCCGACCTTGACGTTTACCCGGGTCACCGCGCCGGGCAGCGGCGCGAGCAGCGACCCGGCTGCCACCGCCGCGGTGGGCAGCGGAAGACGTGGCAGCTCGGCCAGGCTCGCCGCCCCGTCCGGGCCGTCCACGAAGACCGCCGCACCCACCCGGTGTACGCGGTACGCGCGCCGAACCCCGTCGACGTCGAGCACCACCCGGTCCGGGGTGGCCTCGACCAGTGCTACTGCCGGTGGCTTCGCCTCCGACGCCGCTGCGTCGCCGGGCGTCGCCACGGACCAGTCGGCGAGTCCACCGGTCCGGTCCAGCCGGTAGCGGATCTCGATCTCGTCGCCGTCCGGCCCGATGAACCGGCTGACCTGCGGGACTGCGGGAACGTTGCGCCAGCCAGAGGGGAGCCCGGAGAGCACCGGTGCGGTCGCCCGGCGGTGGGCGGCCGCGGCCAGCGCCGCGGCGAGGGCGGTGATCGGCAGCCGGTCGGCGGGGAGCAGCGGGGCGAAGACCTCCGGGTGCCGGTCCAGGAAACCCGTGTCGATCTCCACGGCGGCGAAGGCGGGGCTCCGCAGCACCCGGACCAGCAGGTCCCGATTGGTGGTCACCCCGTGCAGCTCGGCCCGGGCCAACGCGCTGGCCAGCAGCCGGGTCGCCTCCGCGCGGGTACGACCCCAGGCGATCACCTTCGCGAGCATCGAGTCGTAGTGCACCCCGACCACCGAGCCGGCCAGCACACCCGAGTCGAGCCGCAGGCCCGGCCCGGCCAGCCCACCGAACTCGGTCGCCACAGCGCCGACGCTGAACCGGTGCAGGGTCCCGGTGGCCGGCCGCCAACCCGCCGCCGCATCCTCGGCGCAGAGGCGTACCTCGATCGCGTGCCCGGTGCTCGCCGGCAGAGCCGCCGGCAACGGCTCACCCTCGGCGACGAGCAGTTGCAGACCCACCAGGTCCAGCCCGGTGCACAACTCGGTGACCGGGTGCTCGACCTGAAGGCGGGTGTTCATCTCCAGGAAGAAGAATTCACCGCCCGGGGCGAGCAGGAACTCCACAGTGCCCGCGCCCAGGTAGTCGACCGCGCGCCCGGCGGCCACCGCCGCCTCGTGCAACGCCGTGCGGACCCGGTCCGGCACAACCGCTGGCGCCTCCTCGACGATCTTCTGGTGCCGCCGCTGGATCGAGCACTCCCGGTCGCCGAGAGCCACCACCCGACCGTGGGCGTCACCAAAGATCTGCACCTCGACGTGCCGGCCGCGCTCGACGTACCGCTCGATGAAGACCGTGCCGTCGCCGAACGCGGCGGCCGCCTCGCGGCGCGCGGAGGCGACGGCCTCGGCCAGTTCGTCGGCGGTCCGGACGATCCGCATGCCCCGGCCGCCACCGCCGGCGGACGCCTTCACCAGCACCGGGAAATCGGTGATCCCGTCGGTGTCGGTCCAGCTCGGCAGCATCGGCACGCCCGCCTCGGCGAGCAGCGCCTTCGCCGCCAGCTTGTCGCCCATCGCGGCGATCACCTTGGCCGGCGGGCCGACCCAGGTCAGACCGGCGTCGGTCACCGCCGCCGCGAACTCGGCGTTCTCGGCGAGGAACCCGTAGCCGGGGTGGACGGCGTCCGCGCCGCTGCGGCGGGCCGCGTCCAGGATCAGGTCGACCCGCAGGTACGTCTCGGCAGGCGTTCTCCCCGGCAGGCGTACCGCCTGGTCGGCCTCGGCCACGAACGGCGCGTCGGCGTCCGCGTCCGAGTGCACGGCGACCGTTTCCACGCCCATCGCGCGGCAGGTGGCGAAGACCCGACGGGCGATCTCGCCCCGGTTGGCCACGAGCAGTCTGTTGATCATGGTCCCCTGAGCCTTCCTTTCGTTCGCGACTGCGGGACTCCGCTTCGCTGCGTTCCTCGCGCTCACGGTCTACATCCGGAAGACGCCGAAACCGTCGGCGCCCTTCACCGGTCCGTTGTGGATCGCCGAGAGGCAGAGCCCGAGGACGGTCCGAGTGTCCCGGGGGTCGATCACCCCGTCGTCGTAGAGCCGGCCGGAGAGGAAGAGCGCCCCGGACTGCGACTCGATCTGCTGCTCGACCATCATTCGCATCGCCGCGTCGGAGTCCTCGTCGTAGTCGCGCCCCCGGGCGGCAGCCGCCTGCCGGGCCACGATCGACAGCACCCCCGCGAGCTGCGCCGGGCCCATCACCGCCGACTTCGCGTTCGGCCAGGTGAACAGGAACCTCGGCTCGTACGCCCGGCCGCACATGCCGTAGTTGCCGGCACCGTAGGAGGCGCCCAGGTTCACCGTCAGGTGCGGCACCTTCGAGTTCGACACCGCGTTGATCATCAGGGCGCCGTGCTTGATGATGCCGCGCTGCTCGTACTCGGTGCCCACCATGTAGCCGGTGGTGTTCTGCAAGAAGATCAACGGGGTGTCCGAGGCGTTCGCGAGCTGGATGAACTGGGCCGCCTTCTGCGCCTCCGCGCCGAACAGCACCCCTCGGGCGTTCGCCAGCACCCCCACCGGATACCCGTGCAGCTCGCCCCAACCGGTGACCAGCGCGTCCCCGTACGCCGGCTTGAACTCGTCGAAGTCGCTGCCGTCCAGGATCCGGGCCAGCACCTCCCGAGGGTCGAACGGCACCTTCAGGTCGGCGCTGGTGATGCCGAGCAGCTCCTCCGGGTCGTACTTCGGCGGCTGCGGCACCGCCGTACGCGGCGACGGACCCTGCTTGCGCCAGTTCAACCGTCGTACGCACTGCCGGGCCAGCCGGATGCCGTCCCGCTCGTCCTCGGCCAGGTGGTCGGCGAGCCCGGACGTGCCGGCGTGCATCGCCGCGCCACCCAGCGACTCGTCGTCGGTGACCTCGCCGGTCGCCATCTTCACCAGCGGCGGACCGGCCAGGTAGACCTGTGACCGGTCCCGAATCATGATCACGTGGTCGGACATCCCCGGCACGTACGCGCCACCGGCCGTGGCGTTGCCGAAGACCACGCTGACCGTGGGGATGCCGGCCGCCGAGAGCCGGGTGAGGTCACGGAACACCCGACCACCGGGAATGAAGATCTCCGCCTGGGTGGGCAGGTCCGCCCCGGCCGACTCCACCAGATTGACCATGGGCAGCCGGTTGGCCAGGGCGATCTCGCCGGCCCGCCGGGTCTTCGCCAGCGACCACGGGTTGACCGCGCCACCGCGTACCGTCGGGTCGTTGGCGACGATCAGGCACTCCACGCCCTCGACCACCCCGATGCCGGTGACCACGCTGGCCCCGACCGGGAAGTCCGAGCCGTACGCGGCGACCGGCGACAACTCCAGGAACGGGCTGTCGGCGTCCACCAGCAGATCGATCCGCTCCCGGGGGAGCAGCTTGCCGCGGGCGTGGTGCCGGGTCACGTACTTCTCGCCACCACCCGCCCGCGCCTGGTCCAGCGCGGCGTCCAACTCGGTCAACCGCTCCAGCAACGCCGCCCGGTTCGCCAGGTACGAGGGCGCGGACGGGTCGACCGCGCTGTCCAGGGTGGTCATAGGCCCATGCCTTTCGCGATGATCTCATTCATGATCTCGGTGGTGCCGCCGCCGATGCCGAGGATCCGCGCGTCGCGGTAGTGCCGCTCCACCTCGGCGTCGCGCAGGTAGCCGAACCCGCCGTGCAGCTGCAACGCCTGGTCGACGACGTGGTCGCAGGCGGCCACCGCCATGTTCTTCGCCATCGCCACCTCGGTCACCACCGGCTCGCCGGCCGCCACCCGAACCGCCACTGCATGCACGTACGATCGGGCCGCCTCGGCCCGGGTGTGCATCTCGGCCAACCGGTGCCTGATCAGCTGCCGGCTGGCCAGCGGACGCCCGAAGGTCTCCCGGTCCCGGCACCAGCGCACCGCCAACTCGACGCAACGCTGCGCAGTCGCGTACGCCTGGGTCGCCAGCGACAGCCGTTCCGCCGCGAAGTTCTGCATGATCGCCAGGAAGCCGGTGTCCTCCGCGCCGATCCGGTTGGCGACCGGCACCCGCACGTCCGCGAAGGACAGCTCGGCGGTGTCCGAGCAGTGCCAGCCCAGCTTCTCCAACCGGCGTCCCACTGTGAACCCGGGCGACCCCTTGTCGATGACCAGCAGAGTGAGCGAGCCGCTGCCGGGGAAGTCGGTACACACCGCGGTGGTCACGAAGTCGGCCCGGTGCCCGCTGGTGATGTACGTCTTCGACCCGTTCACCACGTAGTGGTCGCCGTCCCGGCGGGCGGTCGTGCGGATGCCGGCCACGTCCGAACCGCCGTCCGGCTCGGTGATGGCCAGCGCGCCGATCATCGTGCCGGCCAGGGTGGGCCGCACGTACCGCTCGATCAGACTGTCGTCGCCCGGGGACGAGACGCCACCGAGTCGACCGCCGAGCGAGCCGCCGGTGCGGGCACCGGCCGCCGCCACCATGTGCGGCAACGCGATTCCGTGCGTGAACAGGGCCGCCACCAGCCCGGACGAACCGCCGGAGCGGATCAGCTCCTCGGTCACGATGATCGAGTCGAGCAAATCACCGCCGCTGCCACCGACCGACTCCGGGAAGCCGATGCCGAGCAGGCCGAGCTTCGCGGCGGTCGCGTGCAGCGCCCGGGGCACCTCGCCGGCCCGCTCCCAGTCGTCCAGGTGCGGCAACACCTCCCGGGTCACGAACGTCCGGGTCAGCTCGCGTAGTTGCCGGCGCTCCGGGGTGTCCACGATGCTCATCGGGCCTCCTTCGGTCGCGACTGCGGGGCTCGCGGGGCCGGCTCATTCCTCGCGCTCACCGGGATGCCCCCGCCGGAAGGTCGGCCGGCAGGTCGACGATCCGGGCGCGCAGCAGCTCGCCGAGCGCCTTGGCCTGAGGGTCGAACCGGGTGGACGCGGCCACCCCGGCGCCGAGCAGGCCCTCGATCACGAAGTTGACCGCGCGCAGGTTCGACAATTCGTAGCGCCGCACCGACAGCGGGGCGGTCTCCGGCACCAGCTCGGCCAGCCGTTCGACGGTCAACCAGGTCCGCAACCAGGCGTACCCGGCGTCGGAACGCGCCCAGACACCGAGGTTGGCGTCCCCGCCCTTGTCCCCGGAGCGTGCGCCGACCACCTCGCCGAGCGCCCCGCGCCGGGTCGGGCCGTCGACCGCCGCGTCGCCACCCGGGGCCGACTCGTCCTGCGAGGTGGGGGCGGTGCCGACCGGCGGGGCGATCGGCACCCGCTCGCCACCGGGTAGCACCGCGACGTGGGCCACCGCGTCCTGCGGCACCGCGTCGGCGGTGAAGACGCCGTACGGTGTCGCGTCACCGGGAAGCGTGGTCAGCGTGCAGCCCGGGTACGAGGCCAGGGCCAACTCCACCGCGGCGGCCGAGAACGCCCGCCCGGCCCGCGCCTTGTCGCCGTCGCGCAGGTGTACGTGCAGCAGGGCGCTGGCCGCCTCGGTGTCGGCGGCGTCCGGATGGTCGGTCCGGGCGAGGGTGAACTCCAGCCCGTCCTTGCCCACCGCCTCCTCGACCTGCCCCCGGACCAGGGCCGCCTTCGCCTCGATGTGCAGACCGCACAGGACGAACGTCATCGAGTTGCGGAAGCCGCCGAGGTTGTTGACGCCCACCTTCAGAGTGGGCGGTGGCGGCGTGCCCCGTACGCCGGAGACCCGGACCCGGTCCGGCCCGTCGGGGTGCAGCCTCACCGTGTCCAGTCGGGTCACCACGTCCGGCCCCAGATACGACGGTCCGCCGATCTCGTAGAGCAGTTGGGCGGTGACCGTCTCCACTGTTACCGCGCCGCCGGTGCCCGGATGCTTGGTGAGCACCGATGAGCCGTCGGGGTGCACCTCGGCGATCGGGAACCCGGGCCGGTGACCGCCGTCGGGCAGCTCGGTGAAGAAGCTGAAGTTGCCGCCGGTGACCTGAGCACCGCACTCGACGAGGTGCCCCGCCACGGTGGCCCCGGCCAGCTCGTCGAGGTCGTTGCGGCCCCACCCGTACCGGGCGATGGCCGGTCCGACCACCAGCGACGCGTCGGTGACCCGGCCGGTGACCACCACGTCCGCACCGGCGTCGAGGCAGGCGGCGATCCCGAACGCGCCGAGGTAGGCGTTCGCGCTCAACGCGTCCGGTCGCTGGATCGTGTCGCCCTCGACGTACCCGACCTGGGTCTGCAGGCCGAGCCGGTTGGCGAGCTTCTCGATGGCGGCGGCCAGGCCGGCCGGGTTCAACCCGCCGGCGTTGGTCACGATCCGTACCCCTCGGTCGAGGGCGGTGCCGAGGCAGGTCTCCAGTTGCCGCAGGAACGTCTTCGCGTAGCCCAGGTCGCTGTCCCGCAGGCGGTCCCGGGCCAGGATCAGCATGGTCAACTCGGCCAGGTAGTCGCCGGTCAGCACGTCCAGCTCACCGCCGTCGAGCATCTCCCGCCAGGCGGTGAACCGGTCGCCGTAGAAGCCGGAGGCGTTGCCGATGCGGATCATGCCCGTACCCCGATCCCGCCGGCCGGCTGCCGGCCGTCACCCGGCGGCCCGGCGAAGGCCTGCGCCACGTCGAGCCACTCGTCGGCGACCGGCCCGGTGGCGACCAGAGCGAGGTCCGCGCGGTGTCGACGCTGGGTGACCAGCAGGCAGAAATCCCGAGCCGGGCCGGTGACCCGGTCGGCGGCGTCCGCCGGACCCCAGCTCCAGGCCTGCCCGCCCGGCCCGACCAGCTCGACCCGGATCGGCGCCGTCGGTGCCTCCCGGCCGTGCGCGGCGAAGCCGTGCCCGAGGGTACGCACGCCCAGGTGCGCCACGTGCCGGAGTCGGTCGCTGTCGGGGCGGACCACGTCGAGGGCGTCGGCCACGTCCGCACCGTGCGCCCAGGTCTCCATGATCCGGGCGGTGGCCATCGAGGCGGCCGACATCCGGGTGCCGTACCAGGGCAGTTTGCCGCCGGCCGGAACGGCGGCCAGCGCGTCGACGAGCGCGGTGCGCCCTTCCCGCCAGCGGGCGAGCAGCTCGGCCGGCGGGGCGAGGAATTCCTCGGCGCCGACGTCGACGAGTCGGGTCACGTCCGGCGCGGTGGTGACCGTCGCGTAGAACGCCTCGGGATCGGTCGCGGCCAACAGCGCGACGTGGTCGGTCCAGGCGAGGTGGGCGATCTGATGCCCAACGCTCCAGCCCGGCGCGGGGGTCGGCCTCGCCCAGTCGGCCACGGGTAGGGGTGCCACCAGGGCGTCCAGGTGGGCGGACTCGTCGGCCAGGTCCGTGAGCAGGTCGCTGAGGTCGACCATGGTGCCTCCGGTCGGTGGTGGCCGGTGCGGCCGGCGGTCAGGGCGTGAGCAGGGTGGCGAGCTGGCGCTTCCAGGTGGTCAACAGGGCGGTCCGGCGGGCGGAATCGTCGCTGAGCAGGTTGGCCACCCCGAGCCCACGGAGCAGATCGAGCGTGGCCTGCACCGCTTCGCGGACACCGGGTCGACGCTCGTCGACACCGAGCAGGGCGACGGTGAGCCGATGCATCTCCCGCCCGACCGTCGCCTCCAGCGGCACCAGGGCGTCCCGCAGCTCCCGATCGGTGCGGGCAGCGACCCAGAGCTCAAGCGCGGCCACGAACAGCGGCCCGGTGAACGCCACGGCGAGCAGGTCGACGACCCGGTCCAACCGCTGCGGGCCAGCCGGCAGCGCCTCGGCCTCGGTGCGCAACTCGTCGGCCCGGCGCTCGGCCAGATGGGCCACAGCGGCCGTCACCAGCGCCGCCTTCGTCGGGTAGTGGTGCAGCTGCGCCCCACGCGAAACACCGGCCCGCGCCGCGACGACGGTGGTCGTGGTGCCGGACCAGCCGTGCTCGATCAGGCAGTCGACGGTCGCCTCCAGCAGCCGGGCCTGGGTGGCGCGGCTGCGTTCCTGCTGGGGGACACGCGTCGATGCGGTGGGCACGGGGACAGCTTGGTGCCTACAAAACAAACAGTCAAGACTGACTTTTTCTGAGCCCGCGAGGCTCGGGTGGGCTGGCGGTGGGACAGCGCGGGAGGTGGGCTTGGGTGGCTGGTCTCCCTATGGAGCTGATGTCACAAACGAATCGCCCGTCGGCCGTGCCTGTCGGCCGTGCCTGTCGGCCGCGCCCGTCGGCCGTGCCTGTCGACCTCGTCAGAGGCTCGGCCTGCCGATCACCTGTGGCTGATGCCGCAAACGATTCAGCTCCAAAGGCTCTCTGGCCGGTATCCCGTCTGCCTGCCCGCCTGCCTGCCTGCCTGCCGCTGCCCGCCTGCCGCCGCCGCCTGCCTGCCGCTGCCCGCCTGCCGCCGCCGCCTGCCTGCCGCTGCCCGCCTGCCGCCGCCGCCTGCCTGCCGCTGCCCGCCTGCCGCCGCCGCCTGCCTGCCGCTGCCCGCCTGCCGCCGCCGCCCGCCTGCCGCTGCCCGCCTGCCGCCGCCGCCCGCCTGCCGCCGCCCGCCTGCCGCCGCCGC
>NZ_JBIALC010000018.1:0-107161 GCF_042873195.1 Micromonospora arida
GCGGGGGCGGGGGGGGCGGCCCCCCCCGGGGCGCGGCGGGGGGGGGGGGGCCCCGGGGGGGGGCGCCCCCCCCCCCCCCCGCCGGGGGGGGGTGTGGGGGGGGGGGGGGGGGCGCGGGGGGGCCCCCCCCCCCACGACAGTTCAGGAGCGGGAGCAGTTCGCCCCGTTGAGCGAGAAGCTGGTCGGCGACGAGTACGACCCGTTCAGGGTGCCCTGGTAGCCGAAGCTGGCCGTGCCTCCAGGTGCGATCGACCCGTTGTGGCCGACGTTACGGGCGGTCACCGCGGAGCCGCTCTGGCTCACCGTGGCGTTCCACGCGTTGGTGACCGTCTGCCCGCTGGGCAGGCTGTAGTTGAGCGTCCAGCCGTTTATCGCGCTGGAACCGGTGTTGGTGACCTGCACGTCGGCAGTGAAGCCGTTGCCCCACGAGTTGGCCGTGTACTTCACCGCGCAGCTCGCGCCACCGCCCGGCGGCGGGGTCGTCGGCGGCGGGGTGGTGGGGTTGCCGCCGCCGTTGACGTTGGCCGAGAACGAGGTCACCGCGAGGCCGACGCCACCCTGCCACGGCTCGAAGCCGGCCTGGATGCTGGTCAGGTACCAGGAGTTGGTGATCGCGCCCCGGTTGCGCGTGTCGTTGATGAAGTCCAGCACGCTGAAGTTCAGGCTGGAGATCGCGGACGACGCGACGTAGGAGATGACGTTGTTGGAGCCGTTGCTGCCCCGCCAGACCTCCCAGGTCCGGCCGGCCAGGTTCGTGGTGCCCACGACCGAGCCGATGGGCTGGATCGGGCCCTGCCGGTTGAGCCAGATCATGATCTCCATCTGGTTCACCCCGTCCCGCTTGGGCGACGGGTCCAGCCAGATGTCGTACGACGCGTTGTATGTGGCGCCGCTGACGTAGCGGTAGGAGATGCTGCTGGTGGCGCTGCTGATCTGGCTCACCTGGATCGGCAGGTTCGTGCCGGGGGAGCAGTTGGTGTAGTGACAACCGAAGAACACCGACGGGTACGCCGTGGGCGCCCCGTTGGTGGGGCTGCTGCCGTTCAGAGTGGTGATCTCGAAGCCGTTGTTGGTGGCGTTGATGCACTGCTGGGCGGTGGTGCCCCAGCGGTTGTTCTGCACCACGTAGCGGCCCTGGATGACGGTCGAGCCGTACTGTTCGCAGATCTGGGTGTCGGCGGAGGCGCTGCCGCCGAGGGCTACTGCCACCAGCGAACTGGCGACCAGCAACCCGGCGGCGGCCAGGGCCCGAAGTTGACGTTTCATGACACTCCTTGACTCGGCGCGTGCCGGGCGCCGGATGTGGTGGGGCAGTGCGGGAGCGCTCCCACGCTCAACGACACATTTACATGTCTGAAACTGGTACGCAACCGTCCGGGTCGAACTGGTGAATTGTGAGGATTGCCATCTCCCGCCGGACGGCTGGCTGCGGACGGCCAGCCAAGTGGCGCGGGTCGCCGACGGGCGGCGGGGTGCGGACCGATTGGGCCTGGTGTGCGCCGATCGCTCCGAGTAGCGTGTTGCCTCCAACGCGTGCCGCTCCCCCTCCGGAGGCGTACACCACCATGGGTGGCTCCCCCCTGCGCATCCTCGTCGTCGGCGCGGGCATCGCCGGCCTGGCCGTGGCCCGGGCGCTGCGCCTGGCAGGCTTCCGGCCCGACGTCACCGACAAGTTGCCGCCGGGGGAGTCCACCGAGACCGGTCTCTACCTGCCCGGCAACGCCGCCCGCGCGCTACACCGGCTCGACCTGCACGACCCGGTCCGGCCGATCGGGCAGGTGATCCGTCGGCAGCGGTTCTTCGACGCCGCAGGCGCGCAACTCTGCGAGGTCGACCTCGACGCCCTCTGGGCCGGCGTCGGCGAGTGCCGGGCGCTACCCCGGGCCGACCTGCACCGGGTGCTGCTCAGCGGTGCCGGCGGCGCCGTCCGGCACGGCGCCGAGGTCCGCACCCTGGACCTCTTCCCGGGCGCGGTCGGCGTCACCTTCACCGACGGCACCACCACGGAGTACGACCTGGTCATCGGCGCCGACGGGCCACGCTCCTCGGTCCGCGCCCTGGCCGCGCTCGGTGGGCCGCCACGCCCGGTCGGGCAGGTGGTCTACCGGGCCGTCCTGCGCGACGGTCCACCGGTCACCGAGTGGACCGCACTGCTCGGCCAGCGCTCCGGGTTCCTGATGGTGCCGATCGGGGCCGGGCGGCTGCACCTCTACGCCGACGAGGCCGGCACCGAGGAACCCGCCGACCCTCTCGCACGGCTGCGGGACCTCTTCGCCGACTACCGCGGCCCGGTGCCCGAGGTGCTGTCGGCCCTCGACGAGGTGCACGTCGGGATCACCGACGAGGTGGAGTTGGGCCGCTGGTACCGAGGCCGTGTCCTGCTGGTCGGCGACGCCGCGCACGCCACCGCGCCGACCCTGTCGCAGGGTGCGGCCATGGCCCTGGAGGACGCCGTGGTGCTGGCCGAGTCGCTGCGCGCCGCCAACAGCGTGGAGGCGGCGCTCGTGGCGTACGAGAGTCGTCGCCGTCCGCGTACCCGATGGGTGCGGGACCGGACCCGGGACCGCAACCGGACCAGGGACGTGCCACCGGCGCTGCGCGACCCGCTGCTGCGCGGACGCGGCGACCGGATCTTCGGAGAGCACTACCGGCTCCTGCTCGGCCCGCTGTAGATCCGTAGTAGATCGTGTCACGCCACCCCACGCGGCGCTGCGACCTGCCGGGGACTATCCTCCTTGCGGATGACGGCCCGCCGATAACCAGCGTGTGCCGAGCGGGACAACCGAGAACCGGAGGCCACTCGTGACCACCGTCGCACCCAAGCCGGTCGTGACCCGGCCCTGGCCGGTCCGGGAGCCGGTCAAGGGGTCGGCCATCGCGCGGCTGCTGCGAACCACGGACGCGAAGCAAATCGGGATCATGTATATGGTCACCGCGTTCGTGTTCTTCATGATCGGTGGCCTGATGGCCCTGGTCATGCGTGCTGAGCTGGCCCGACCCGGGCTGCAGTTCCTGTCGCCCGAGCAGTACAACCAGCTCTTCACGATGCACGGCACGATCATGTTGCTGTTCTTCGCGACGCCGATCGTGTTCGCGTTCGCGAACTACATCGTGCCGATCCAGATCGGCGCGCCTGACGTCTCCTTCCCCCGACTGAACAGCTTCGCCTACTGGCTGTATCTGTTCGGCGGGACGATGGCGACCGCCGGATTCATCACCCCGGGTGGCGCCGCTGACTTCGGCTGGTTCGCGTACGCGCCGCTGAGCAGCGTCGAGCACTCGCCGGGCGTCGGCGCCAACATGTGGATCATGGGTCTGGCCATCTCCGGTCTGGGCACCATCCTCGGCGCCGTGAACATGATCACCACGGTGCTGACCCTGCGCGCGCCCGGCATGACCATGTTCCGGATGCCGATCTTCACGTGGAACATCCTGGTCACCAGCCTTCTGGTGATCCTGGTCTTCCCGCTGCTGGCCGCCGCGCTCTTCGCGCTCGCCGCGGACCGCATCCTCGGCGCGCACGTGTACGACCCGGCAACCGGTGGGCCGATGCTCTGGCAGCACCTGTTCTGGTTCTTCGGGCACCCCGAGGTCTACATCGTGGCGTTGCCGTTCTTCGGCATCATCAGCGAGGTCATCCCGGTCTTCTCCCGCAAGCCGATCTTCGGCTACAAGGGTCTGGTCGCCGCGACCGTCGCGATCGCCGCGCTCTCCATGAGCGTCTGGGCGCACCACATGTTCGCGACCGGCCAGGTGCTGCTGCCGTTCTTCAGCTTCCTGAGCTACCTGATCGCCGTGCCGACCGGTATGAAGTTCTTCAACTGGATCGGCACCATGTGGCGGGGCCAGATCAGCTTCGAGACGCCCATGCTCTGGGCGGTCGGCTTCCTGGTCACCTTCCTCTTCGGTGGTCTCACCGGTGTGCTGCTGGCCAGCCCGCCGATCGACTTCCACGTGTCGGACTCGTACTTCGTGGTGGCGCACTTCCACTACGTGCTCTTCGGCACCATCGTGTTCGCGGTCTTCGCGGGCATCTACTTCTGGTTCCCGAAGATGTTCGGCCGGATGCTCGACGAGCGCCTGGGCAAGGTGCACTTCTGGCTCACCATGATCGGCTTCCACACCACGTTCCTGGTGCAGCACTGGCTCGGCAACGAGGGCATGCCCCGTCGGTACGCCGACTACCTGCCCAGCGACGGCTTCACCACGCTGAACATGATCTCCACGATCGGCGCGTTCATCACCGGTATCTCCACGCTGCCGTTCATCTACAACTGCTGGAAGTCGTACAAGACCGGTCCGGTGGTCGAGGTGAACGACCCCTGGGGTCACGGCAACTCGCTGGAGTGGGCGACCAGCAGCCCGCCGCCGCTGCGCAACTTCGACCGGATGCCCCGGATCCGCTCCGAGCGGCCGGCGTTCGACGCGAAGTTCCCGGAGTTGGCGGCCGGTGGCCAGAGCCTGGCCGGCCCGCCGGAGGGTGGCGCCAAGCCGCTCACCAGCGAGTCGGACGGCGGAGCCAGCTACCGCGAGGACACCGCGAGCGACGTCGACCGGCACTGACGCTCAAGCTCAGCAGTACGACGGGCGCCGCCCCCGGGACACCGGGAGCGGCGCCCGTCGCCATGTCCAGCCCACCGTCACTCCTACTGCTCGCCCTCGTTGCGGCCGCTCCCCATCGCTTCCTCCAGGCCCGCTCGGCGTCGGCCCGGTCCGGCCCGGTCTGGCGTCGGCGTGGCCCGCCCGGCGTCGGCGTGGCTCCGGGGCAGGCCATGTCCCTAGTGAGCGTGATGTCTGTGAGTCATCGTGATGACTCACAGACATCACGCTCACTGGCGTGTATGCCTGCCGGCTGTCGGGCGGACACAGCGATCTGCAGTTGTCCCGGCATGCCCGGAACTGGCCGGGCAGATGTAGCTGCGTCAGACACTGAATGCCTTGGCCGACACTGCCCCGCCCCACAGTGCCCGGCCGCCGCCCGGGACCCACCCGGTCCAGACGGCCCTGTCCAGGCCAGGCCGCCGAATCTGGGCCCGGCCGTTAGTGGGCGGCGGGAGTGAGGTCGACCTCGACGGGCTGCGGGGTGGCCGCGTCGGCGTTGCGGCGGCGGCGCAGCTCGATCGGGAGCACCACCAGGGTGACCAGCGCGCCGAGCGCACCGGTCACCACGAAGCCCCAGAGTGGCGCGCTGGCGTCGATCACCGCGCCGGCGAGCGGTGCGCCGACCGCGATGCCGACGGTGACCGCGGAGCCGTGCAGACCCATCGCCTCACCGCGTACCTCGGCCGGAACCAGGCGGCTGACCGCGTCCGAGCCGGCGGCGATGGTCGGCGCGCAGAGCGCGCCGGCGGGGATCAGCGCCAGGCACAGCAGCCACCAGTGCGCACCGCCCAGCCCCACCGGAATGGTGCAGAGGGCCAGTGCGGCGGTCAGCGCCAGCGGGGAGAACGAGCGGTGCACGGCCCCGTACGCGAAACCGCCGGCCAGCGAGGCGACCGCCCAGATGGCCAGGACCGCGCCGGTCCACCCGACCTCGCCGCTTGCCCGCAGGACGGCGACCACCGCCACGTCGGTGCCCCCGAGCACCAGGGTCGCGGCGGCGCTGAGCGCCAGGACCGCGAGCAGTCGGGGGGTCAGCCACTCCCGGCGCGGCACCCGGCGTTGGGGGCCGGTGGGCTCGGTGGCCTCCCGGATCGGTGGGTTGACCACCCACAGGGCGATCCCGGCGGCGACGATGCCGCCACCGACCAGATACATGGTGGTCTGCGCGGAGATCGCGGTGACCAGGGCCACCGCCAACGCCGGGCCGATCATGAAGGACAGCTCCACCGACATCGAGTCCAGTGCGTAGGCCGGGCGGCGTTGGTCCTCGGGGACCAGCGCGGCGATCGACTGACGGACCACGGAGAAGATGGGTAGGGCCAGGGAGCCGGCCACGAACGCGGCCGGAAGGAGCACGGGGTACGTCAGCGACGGCGCGGTGGACCAGAAGATCGCCTCGGCGACGGCGGTGAGCACCAGGACCGGGCGCAGTCCACGTCGGTCCACGAGTCGGCCGAGCAGCGGCCCGCCGATCGCCGCGCCCACGGTCACCGCCGCACCCACCAGGCCGGCCGCCCCGTAGCCCCGATCAAGATCGAGAACCACGTGGAAGGTCAGCGTCACCCCGGTCGCGGTGAGCGGGATGCGGGCGAGGACGGCAACCAGTAGCAGCGACCGCAGGCCGGGCAGGGCGAGCGCCCGCCGGTAAGGCTTCATGTTCACGTGGGTCCGTACCTCCGGCGACATCCTCGACCGGCGGCGGCCCCTTGGCCAACCAATTAGCGCCTCATGCGGCCCTGATCACAGGCTGGCCGTGCATGATCACCCCGGCGCCCTCCATCGCGCGCAGGGCCACGTCGGTGGTCGCCGGGGCGACGGCGGCGGTCAACTCCAGCAGCACGGTGGTGGCGAAACCCTCCCGGGCGGCGTCCAGCGCGGTCGCCCGGACGCAGTGGTCCGTGGCGATGCCGACCACGTCGACCCGGTCCACGTCACGCCGGCGCAGCCAGTCGGCCAGGCACTCGCCGTCGTCCGCATGTCCCTCGAAACCGGAGTACGCCGCTGCGTGCTCGCCCTTGTGGAAGATCGCCTCGACCCGGGCGGTGTCCAGCTCCGGGTGGAACTCCGAACCGCTGGTGCCGACCACGCAGTGCCGGGGCCAGGACTCCACGAAATCCGGCGGATCGCCGAAGTGGGCACCCGGGTCGACGTGGTAGTCCTTGGTGGCGACCACGTGCGTCCACCGGTCCGGCTCGGTGGCGAGTAACCGGGAGATGCCGGCGGCCACCCCTGCGCCGCCGACGACGGCCAGCGAGCCGCCCTCGCAGAAGTCGTTCTGCACGTCCACGATGATCAGCGCGTTGGCCATCGGGGGGTTTCCTCTCTCCGCACGGTCGGTCGGTGGCGCTCGGGGATGACTCAGCCAGCGGGTACGACGGTGACCGGCACGGCCGGGTCGCCGGCCGAGAGCTTCAGTCCCTCCCACGGGATGGAGATCAGACACTCCCGCAGGTGCTCCCGTGACTCGTCGAGGGTGGGCAGCGGCACCGACTCACCGGCGACCACGTACGACTGCTGGAGCAGGCGGTCGTTGGGCTGCCGGTCGGGAACGCCCTGCGGGACGATGACCTCCTCGGTGGCGGTGCCGGTCGGCTTGTGCCGACGGACCGCGACCTTCCGGCCGCCGATGGTCGCCTTGTGCTCGGAGCGCTTCACCACCGGCCGTCCCTCGACCTCGACCAGTTTGTAGACCAGCCCGGCGGTCGGTGCCCCGGAGCCGGTGACCACGGCCGTGCCAGCTCCGTACATGTCCACCGGTTCGGCGGCCAGCGCGGCGATCGCGTACTCGTCCAGGTCACCGGAAACGATGATCTTTGTCTCGGTGGCGCCCAGCGAGTCGAGCAACTCCCGGGACTGCTGAGCGATCACCGCGAGGTCGCCGGAGTCGATCCGTACCGCCCGCAGGTCCGGCCCGGCCACCGCGATGGCGTTGCGGATGCCCTGGCTGATGTCGTACGTGTCGACCAGCAGCGTGGTGTCCTTGCCCAGCGTGGCGACCTGCGAGGCGAACGCCGCCCGCTCGTCGTCGTGCAGCAGGGTGAACGCGTGCGCCGCCGTGCCCGCCGTCGGGATGCCGTAGCGCGCGCCGGCCGCGAGGTTGGACGTGAACCGGAACCCGGCCAGGTAGGCGGCCCGCGCCGCGGCCACCGCCGCCTCCTCGTGTGCCCGACGCGACCCCATCTCGATCAGCGTCCGGCCCCGCGCCGCGGTCACCATCCGGGCCGCCGCGGCGGCCACCGCGCAATCGTGGTTGAGCACGGACAGCGCCAGCGTCTCCAGCACCACACATTCGGCGAAGCCGCCGGAGACGGTGAGGATCGGTGAACCGGGGAAGAACAGCTCACCCTCGGCGTACCCGTCGATGTCGCCGGTGAAGCGGTAGTCGGTGAGCCACGCCGCCGCCGCCTCGTCGACCACCCCGGTCCGGAGCAGGAACTCGACCTCGGTGGGGTCGAACCGGAAGTCGTGGATCAGCTCGATCAGCCGGCCCGTCCCGGCGACCACGCCGTACCGGCGGCCAGTGGGCAGCCGGCGGCTGAACACCTCGAAGACACACCGGCGGTCGGCGGTGCCGTCCTTCAGTGCCGCGCTGACCATGGTCAGCTCGTAGTGGTCGGTCAGGAGCGCGGGGCGGTGGATGCTCACCGCCCCAGCCTAAGGTTCAGCTCAGGTCGCCGCCGTCGTGGCCCGGGATCGAGCGCAACGCCGCCCACAGCTCGGCCCGGCCGGTGACGCCGAGCTTGGCGTAGATCCGTTGGAGGTGGTTCTCCACGGTGCGCGCCGAGAGGTAGAGCCGTTCGGCGATGGCCCGGCTGGGAGCGCCGTGCGCGGCGAGGCGTGCCACCTGCCACTCCCGCTCGGTGAGCACGGGCGCCCCGGCCTGGAGCGCCGGCGTCCGGATCAGGTCACAGCGCCCGAGCAACCCGGCGAGGCGCTCCCGGGCGTCGTTGGCGGCAGCCGAGTGCCGCCGGCGCAGCCGCTGGACGGCCTGGGAGGTGGCCTCGGCGGCGTACACGGTCAACTCCAGGGCGGCATAGTCGTCGGCGACAGCGAGCAGATCGGTGGGAGAGTCGGTCACCGCCGCGCGGGCGTGCCGGGCCAGCAGCGGCGGGAGCACCCCGTCGACCCGCTCGGAGAGCTCGGCGAGGCGTTGCGCGACGGTGCGCCGACCACCGTCGAAGCAGGTGGGGCCGACCGCCATGCCCGCCTGGTCGAGTCGGACGAGGTCGTGCAGGACATGCACCTCGTGCCCGGCGAAGTCGTCCGAGCGCAGCCGATCCACCAGGTCACCGAGGTGTTTGACAGCGCCCGGCAGGTCGCCCGAGGCGGCGAGTGACGCGCCCCGGGCCTGCTCCAGCCACGGGTAGAGCACCGCCATGCCCGGCGCGTGGGTGCGGTCGGCTTCGGCCATCGCCGCAACCGCCTGCACGGCGTCACCACGCAGCGCCGCCGCCTGGGCGCGTTCGGCCTGGGCCAGACCGGCGTAGACCCGACTCGTGGCCAGCACCGCGCAGGCACCCAGCGAGGTCCGCATGGCCGCGTCGCTCTGCCCGCGCAGCCGGGCCGCGTACGCCTGGAGGATGGCCAGGTAGCCGGTGCCGAGGCGGAAGTCGCCGGCTCCGGCGAGGTCGGCGAACTCGTCGGCCACGATCGCGTCGATCCCGGCGAGGTCGCCGGTGAGCATGAGCCGGGTGCCTCGGGCCAGCTCCAGGGCCAACTGGAGGTACGGCATGTCGGTGCGCCAGCTCGCTGCGGCCGAGTGCACCTGGGCGATCGCCGTACCGCTGCGGGTCAGCTCGCCCTGCGCGGCCTGGACGTACGCGATGGTGGAACGGGCCAGCTCGCGGGCGGCGACGCCGGCCGCCGGCCGGTCCAGTACCCGTCGGCTGAGCCGCACCGCGGTGGCCGTGTCCAGTCGGTGCAGGCGCATGATCGCCTCGAAGGCGTGCACCCGGGACCGGTCGGCGGAGTCGCTGAGCTGCTCGACCCGGCTTGCGATCTCCTCCACCGTGGACTCCTGGCTCAGCCCCCAGTAGCTGACCATGCCGCGTACGGTCAGCCAGCGGCAGAGGCGCCGCTCGTCGCCGGCCTCGGGGGTGACCGCGTCGAGGACGTCGATCGCCTCGTCGGGCCGGTCGGCGAACATCAGGATGGTGGCCAGCAGCTCCGCCGCGTCGTAGCCGCCGTCGGCGTCCAGCGCGGCCCGCGCCAGGCGGGTCGCCAGCGGCACGTCGTAGCGGGTGAACGCCTGCACCGCTGCGTCCAGCAGCAGAGCCGGATCCTGTGCGGTGCCCGAGTCGAGTTGCCAGACGGCCACCCGCAACAGGTCGTCGCGTCGGCGTTTGCCGACCTGCTCAAGCAGCTCGGCGAGGTGTGCCTGAAGTCGGCGGGTGCGGCTGACCGGGCAGCGACGGCGCATCACCTCGCCGTAGAGCGGGTGCGCCAGCCGGACGTTGGTGCGCCGGTCGTGCTGAATGACGGTGATCAGCCCGCGTTCCTCGGCGGTCTCCACGTCCGACTGCTCGGCGGCCTGCCGCAGGAGGTGCAGGCCCAGTGGTTCACCGAACGCGACCAGCTCGACGACCGCGCGGACGCCGTCGGTGAGCTTGCCGACCCGGGTGTCGATGAGGTCGGTCAGGTTGGGCGCCAGTTCCAGTCGCCCGGTCCACTTCCAGATCCCGTACGTGCGCTTCAACTCGGCGCTGCCGTTGGCGGCGTGCACCAGCTCGCGCAGCAGCAGCGGATTGCCGGCCGACAGCCGGCCGAGCCGGTCGGCGGAGCCGGCGTCGACCGGGCCGCCCAGGATCGCCGCCAGCAGGTCGGTGGTCTCCTCCTGCGGCATCGGGGTCAGCTCGACATGTTCGACCAGGTCGTCGGTCCAGAGTGCACGGATCGGCAGCGGGATCTGCTCGCCGTCGCGCAGGGTGCCGACCACTGTGGCGTTCTCGGCGCGGGCGACCAGATGCACAAGTGCGGCCGAGGGGGGATCGAGCAGGTGGGCATCGTCGATGGCGAGCACGATCCGTCGGCCGGCCGCCTGCTGTTGCAGCACGTTGAGCGCCCAGCGCAGGATGCCGGCGGGGGAGAGGCCCTGGGGCTGCTCGGCGGGGAGGACCTGGACCAGCCCACCGAACGGCAGCGCGGCGGTGGTGGCGCTGGCGGCGATGGACCAGATCGCGAACCGGTCGGTGGGCAACGCGCCCACGCCCTCGCGCAGCAGCCGACTCTTGCCGATGCCAGCGCTGCCGCTGAAGAAGAGCCCGCGGCCGGCCTCACCGGTCACCGCCTCCAGCAGGCGGTTCAGCTCACCCGTGCGGCCGACGAACTCCCATCGACTCATTCGCGCAGCATATCGACCGGAATCCGTCCGCGCCCGCACCGTCACGGTGCGAAGTTGAGTATTCGCACAATTACCGCTGAGTATTCGAGGTGTTCCGCCCGGTCGTCAGCCCGCCCGTAGTCTTCCGAACATCCGGGTTGACGTACCGGAACTTTCGTGACCGGACGTCCGGTCACCTGCAACGGGAGGCACCTGATGAAGCAGGGCCCTCTCCCCTCGGTCGATTCGCCGGACGACATGACCGGCCCAACCGACGTACCCGTCTGCGGCCCTCTCCCCACCCGGGTCGGCGTGTCCGGCGCCGCCCCGGACGAGCCGCTCGGTGTGGTCGCCGTCGGGCCGGCCGGTGCTGAGCGGCGTGCCGTGCTCGCCACCCTGCTCGAGCTCGACCCGGTCATGCTCACCGTGCCGGCGGGCAGTTGGTTGGTCGTGCGCGACGCAAAGGTTCCCACCCGCGCGGCGTTCGTGCCCGGCTACCGCCAGCCGCACTCGTACGGCGCGGACCGGGACGCCGCCGGTCCGGCGTTGGCCCGCCCGCCCCGGCGGGTCGAGCTGAGCGTGCCCCAGCCGCTGCTGCGGCACTTCACCCTGGTCGACGTTCCGGACACCGCCACCCTCGGCGTGTCCGGCACCCGGGTGCTGCTCGAAGCGGCGGGTCGAGCCGGCGCGCTGCTCTTCGTGATCGCCGCCGACCAGGCCTTCACCGCCGTCGAGTTGAACCTGCTCGCTGAAGTCGCCCCGACCTCGGTGGAGGTCGTCTTCGCGGTCACCCCCGGCGCGGCGGGGTGGGCTCCGCTGGCCGACGGCACGGCGACTACGGAGGGCGCGGGGGCGTCCGTCCCGCCGGTCGGGGGTGCGGAGACCGAGGTGGACGCGGTCGCGGTGACGGTGGAGGCGCATCGGGCGGCGCTCCTGGCCGCGGTGCCGGCGCTGGCCGGTGCGCGGTGGTTCCCGGTCGACGGGGCCGACACCGCCGCCGACCTGCGGCGGGCGCTGGTGGGTTGGGCGTCGCGTGAGGGGTTGCAGCGGGCCAGCGTCGACCCACCGGTCCTGCCGGGCCAGCAGGGTCGCGTCGCCGTGGCCGCCGATCCGGGTGGCTGGTCCGAGCGGCTCGACCGCCACGCCCGCTCGTGTTCGCAGCGGATCCGCCAGCACCTCGCCCTGGAGTTGGCGAACATCCACCTTCGGGCCGTTCAGGAGATCGTGTTCGGAGTCGGCTGTGCCGGCCTACCGGATCTCCTCGACCGGGAGATGGCGGCGTTGTCGTTGTTGGCCACCGCGCAGTGCGATCAGGCGGTGCGCGGCATCATGACCGACGTCGCCTCCCAGGTGCTCGGCGCGCCACCGGCCGAAGGCGTGCGCCGCCGGATCGCCGCCGCGGTGCAGTACGGCCTGGCCGATCACCGGCCCGGCCACGAACTGGACAAGGTGCTGTTGATCACCAGCACGGCCGGCGTGGCCGAGTTGACCGGCCTGGAGGCGATCGACGCCGCCGCCAGCTATCCGGTGGCGTCCCGGGACGAGGTGCTCCCGCCCATTGCGGTGGCGCTTTCCGGCGGGTGCTGGCAGCAGTGGCGTACGCCCGGCAACGGCGACCACAGCGCGGCGCGTGCCTGGTCGCAACGGGCGGTGCGTGAGGTCGAGTTGGGGTTGTCCAGGGAGATATCCCGACGGTTCGAGGTGATCCGCCTCTCGCTGGGCGTGGTGCTCTCCGATGCAGTCGATCACGGCATTCTGCTCGCCTGACGGCGCGCCCACCGGTTGGTCCGGGTCCGGGCCGGGCCTCACCTCCGACGGCGTCCGGGGCGGGTCGGGAGGGCCCGGGGTGGGTGATCCGCGCCGGGCCGGCGTTCCGGTTCCTCGGTTCCGGGAAACCGGTGGCACGATGGGGGGCATGGCGGCTCCGCAGGTTGCACCGGTCGAGACGCCGGACACTGACGAGGTGCCGGCGTCCGACCGGCAGTGGGTGACGATCGTGTGGGACGACCCGGTCAATCTGATGACGTACGTGACCTGGGTCTTCCAGAAGCTTTTCGGCTACAGCCGGGAGAGGGCCGAACAGCTGATGCTGGACGTGCACCACAAGGGCCGTGCCGTGGTCTCCACCGGTGCCCGCGAACGGATGGAGCACGACGCGTCGCAGCTGCACGCGTACGGGCTGTGGGCGACGGTGGACAGATCATGAGCATGTTCCATCGCCAGGCCGGTCACTACGTCGCCGTGTTCGCCGTCGACGAGGTGCGGGTGCTGCGCAAGGTCGCCAACGAGGTGGTGGGTCTGCTCACCGATGGCTTCGACCACACCGACCCGGTGGTCGGTCGGCTCTTTCCGGCGGTCTACCCACAGGACGCTCCGGGCACCGCCGAGTTCCGCCGCTACACCGAGGGCGACCTGAAGACCGCGAAGATCGATCAGGCGGGGGCGATCCTGGCCGCGTTGCCGGACGATGCCGGTGGCGAGGTGCGGCTGGACGCCGAGGCCGCCGAGGCGTGGTTGCGGGCACTGAACGACGCCCGGCTCGCGATGGGCGTCCGCCTGGAGATCAAGGACGGCACGGATCTGGGCGAGGAGTTGGACGACGCGGTCGCTGAGGACCCCGGTTCCAGCCGGGTGTTCCAGCTTTCGGTCTACGCCTATCTCGGATATCTACAGGAGTCGCTGCTCAACGCCTTGATCGACTAGGGGTGACCGGCACCACTTCGGCCCGCGCCCGGCAGGCGTTAGGCTGGTACACGTGCTGAGCATCGACCGGTCGATCATCGACGCGATCGTCGCCCACGCCCGCCGGGATCACCCTGACGAGGCGTGCGGCGTGGTCGCCGGTCCCGTCGGCAGCGACACCCCGACCCGGCACATTCCGATGGACAATGCCGCGCGGTCGATGACCTTCTACGAGTTCGACTCGATGGAGCACCTGCGCGTGTGGCGGGAGATGGACGACCGGGACGAGGAGCCCGTCGTCATCTACCACTCGCACACCGCCACCGAGGCGTACCCGTCGCGGACGGATGTCTCCTTCGCCGGTGAGCCGGGAGCGCACTACCTGCTCGTGTCGACCCGTGAGCCCGACTCGGAGGAGATCCGGTCGTTCCGGATCGTCGACGGCGTGGTCACCGAGGAGCCGGTCCGTGTCGTGGAGGCCGGTGTCGACCCGCACGCCGTCCAGTCCTACATGTTCGGGCAGAGCCCGGCGACGGTCGATTACGAGTGTTCCGGCCGCTGACCTGTCAGCGTCGCAGCCGTCTCGTCCCGTCACCGTAGGCACACCCGATCGAGGAGTTCCACATCATGGCTATTGAGGTTCGCATCCCCACCATCCTGCGCAGTTACACCGGCGGCGCCAAGGTCGTCGACGGCACCGGCGACACGCTCGCCGATCTGCTCACCGACCTGGATTCCCGGCACGGCGGTCTGCGCGGCCGGCTGATCACCGACGCGGGCACGCTGCACCGCTTCGTCAACGTCTACGTGAACGACGAGGACGTCCGGTTCCTGGGCGCGCTCGACGCGAAGCTCTCCGACGGCGACAGCGTCACCATCCTGCCGGCGGTGGCGGGCGGCGCGTTCGGCTTCGCCGCGGCAGCGGCGATCAGTTCGCACAGCGCCGCGGCAGCGGCGATCAGCTCGCACAGCATCAGCTCGCAGAGCGCCGCCGTCGCGGTGGCCCGCGGCGCCGTCGCGGCTCGCTGAGGTCGGCCGCCATGGCGCGGTACGACAGTCTGCTCGACGCCAGCGGGGGTACGCCGCTGGTCGGCCTGCCCCGACTCTCTCCGACGGTGCCCGACGGGGCCCCTCCGGTGCGGCTCTGGGCCAAGCTGGAGGACCGCAACCCCACCGGCAGCATCAAGGACCGCGCGGCGCTGTTCATGGTCCGGGCGGCGGAGGAGGCTGGTCGGCTCCGTACGGGTGACACCATCCTCGAGCCGACGAGTGGCAACACCGGCATCTCGTTGGCGATGGTGGCGAAGCTGCGCGGCTACCGGCTGGTCTGCGTCATGCCGGAGAACGTCTCCACCGAGCGGGTGCAGCTGCTCCGGATGTACGGGGCCGAGATCATCTTCTCGCCGGCAGCGGGTGGGTCCAACCAGGCGGTCGCCACGGCGAAGCAGATCGCCGTCGAGCACCCCGACTGGGTGATGCTCTACCAGTACGGCAACGAGGCCAACGCGCGGGCGCACTACGAGACGACCGGGCCGGAGCTGCTGCACGACCTGCCCAGCATCACGCACTTCGTGGCCGGGCTGGGCACCACCGGCACCCTGATGGGCACCGGGCGTTACCTGCGGGAAAAAGTCGAGGGCATTCAGATCGTGGCCGCCGAGCCGCGCTACGGCGAGTTGGTCTACGGCCTGCGCAACATCGACGAGGGGTACGTTCCGGAGCTCTACGACGCCTCGGTGCTCTCCCGGCGGTTCTCGGTCGGCACCCGGGACGCGGTGTTGCGTACCCGCCAGCTCGTGGAGGTGGAGGGCATCTTCGCCGGGTTCTCCACCGGTGCGATCCTGCACGCCGCGCTGGCGGTGGCGCACGAGGCGGTGCGCGACGGCCGCCGGGCCGATGTGGCCTTCGTGGTCTGCGACGGCGGGTGGAAGTACCTGTCCACCGGCGCGTACGGCGGCACCCTCGCCGATGCCGAAGACGCCCTGGACGGGCAGCTCTGGGCCTGACCGATCTGGTCTGCCGACTACGGGCCGTCGACATTCGTCGACGGCCCGTGCGCTTCCCGACGTACCGCGAGCGCGTGTCACGTTCGTGACAACTTCCGTTGGATGATTCTTGCTGCCGGGTGCGCCAGCGTAGGCTGCGCAGCGTGGCGTACGCGTCGGTAGAGATCATAGCCGGGACCGTCGCCGGCGCGGTTGCTACTGACAGTGACAGCGAGACCACTCGATGCGACTGACCGTTCTGGGAAGCGCCGGCAGTTTCCCTGGCCCCGAGTCGCCCTGCTCGGCCTACCTCGTCGAGGCCGACGGCTTCCGGCTCCTGGTCGACTTCGGCTCGGGATCGCTGTCCAGCCTCCAGCGGTACGCGGGGTTGCACGCCCCGGACGCCATCCTGCTGACCCACCTGCACTGTGACCACATGTTCGACGCCGTGCTGTATGTGGTGGTACGCCGGTACGCCCCGGACGGCCCTTACCCGGCGCTGCCGGTGTACGCGCCCGCCGGAGCGCCGGACCGGCTCAGCGCCGCGTACGGCGACGACGGTTCGGTGGAGGACGTGTACCAGTTCTACGCGCTCCAGCCGGGCACCTTCCCGATCGGCCCGTTCGCCGTCACCGTCGACCGGGTCAACCACCCCGTCGAGACGTACGGCGTGCGGCTGGAGCACGACGGTCGTTCGCTGTGCTACTCGTCGGACACCGCGCCCTGCGAGGCGCTGCTGCGGCTGGCCCAGAACGCCGACGTGTTCCTCTGCGAGGCCAGTTACCTCGACGGCATCGACAATCCGCCGGATCTGCACCTGACCGGTCGGGAGGCCGGCGAGGCGGCGACCAAGGCCGCGGTGGGTCGGCTGCTGCTCACCCACCTGGTGCCCGCCTGGGGCAGCGAGGCGCACACGTTGGAGTCGGCCGCTTCCGCGTACGCCGGGCCGCTCGAGGTGGTCCGGCCCGGCGCCAGCTACGACGTCTGACGCAGCACGCCCGGTTCGCGAGTCCGGCCGGCGGTCGCCGGGTTCCTCGGTGTGCACGTCGCGAACGTTCCCCGGGGCACCGCGAGCGAGGTGGATCGCCGCACCGCATAGGGTGCAGGCATGGCGCGACCTGACGGGCGAGGGCCCTCTCAACTTCGACCGGTGACCCTGACCCGAGGCTGGAGCACCCATCCGGAGGGCTCGGTTCTCGTCGAGTTCGGCGGCACCCGGGTGCTCTGCACGGCGAGCGTCACCGAGGGGGTGCCCCGCTGGCGCAAGGGCTCCGGGCTCGGCTGGGTGACCGCCGAGTACGCGATGCTGCCCCGGGCCACCAACACCCGCTCCGACCGGGAAAGCGTCAAGGGTCGGGTCGGTGGCCGTACCCACGAGATCTCCCGGTTGATCGGCCGTAGTCTGCGGGCCAGCATCGACCTCAAGGCGCTCGGCGAGAACTCGATCGTGCTCGACTGCGACGTGCTCCAGGCCGACGGCGGCACCCGCACAGCGGCGATCACCGGCGCGTACGTCGCCCTGCACGACGCGGTGGGCTGGCTTGCCGCCCGCAAGTCGTTGGCCGGCAAGCCGGAGAAGGTGATGCACCGCTCGGTGGCCGCGGTCAGCGTGGGGGTCATCGCCGGGGAGGCCCGGCTCGACCTCTGCTACGAGGAGGACGTCGCCGCCGAGGTGGACATGAACGTGGTGTGCACCGGCGCGGGCGACTTCGTCGAGGTGCAGGGCACCGGCGAGGCCGGCGTGTTCGCCCGCGACCAGCTCGACGCCCTGCTCGACCTGGCCGTCGCCGGCTGCGCCGAGTTGGCCGAAGCCCAGCGAAAGGCGCTCGGGTGAGCGCGAGGAGTGAGCTTGCGAGCCCCGCAGTCGCGAACAAAGGTGATTCAGCATGAACAAGGTCCTGCTCGCCACCCGTAACCGCAAGAAGCTGGTCGAGCTGCAGCGGATCCTGGACGGCGCGCTCGGCGCGCACCGGATCGCCCTGCTCGGGCTGGACGACGTCGAGCAGTACGCGGAGCTGCCGGAGACCGGCCTGACCTTCGGCGAGAACGCGCTGATCAAGGCGCGGGAGGGCTGCCGGCAGAGTGGGCTGCCGACCATCGCCGACGACTCCGGCCTCGCGGTCGACGCGCTCAACGGCATGCCGGGGGTGTTCAGCGCCCGCTGGTCCGGCCAGCACGGCGACGACCGGGCCAACCTTCAGCTGGTGCTGGACCAGATCGCCGACGTCCCGGACGAGCAGCGGGCCGCCTCGTTCGTCTGCACCGTGGCGTTGGTGCTGCCCGGCGGCAAGGAGCACCTCGTCGACGGCAGGCAGTCCGGGCGGGTGCTGCGCGCGCCGCGCGGTGACGGCGGCTTCGGCTACGACCCGATCTTCCTGGGCGACGGGCAGGACCGGACCAACGCCGAGCTGACCCCGGCCGAGAAGGACGCGATCAGTCACCGGGGCAAGGCGTTGCGCGAGTTGGCCAAGCTGGTCGCCAAGGTACTGCCGCCGTCCGCGGGCTGAGACCGGGCTTGTCCGATTGACACCTGCGGGGTGGCGGAGCGATCGGTCGATGACATGTACTGATCTCGGGAGTCCGGGGAATCCGGATTGGCAGGTTGTCGGGGAGACGGGATGGCATGGGCCGGTAGGCGTGGTGTGCTGGCGGCACTGATGGGTGTCGGCCTGCTGGCCGCCAGCGGTGCTCTCCTGGCCTTCTCGGCCGACAAACCGGAGAGCGCGGCGCGTGGCGCCCGGGTCGTCGACCCCATTCCGCCGGCGCCACCGTTGACCCAGTCGCGCGATCCCCGCAGCGGGTTCGTCCACCCGGGTGTGCTTGTCAACAGCGCGCAGTTGAACTTCGTGAGCGGCAAGGTGAGGGCGGGCGAGGAGCCTTGGCGCTCGGCCTGGTTGGCCATGCAGCGCAGCCAGTACGCCGAGCTTTCCTGGCGTCCTCGGCCGGTTTCCACTGTGAACTGCGGCTACTACTCCCAGCCGGACACCGGTTGCACCGCGGAGGCCGAGGACGCGGTGGCCGCGTACACGCATGCTCTGATGTGGTGCTTCACCCGTGACCGTAGGTACGCGGAGAAGGCAATCGACATCCTGGACGCGTGGTCCGGCGTGGTCAAGAAGCACACCAACTCCAACGCACCGCTGCAGGCGGGGTGGGCCGGGGCGACGTTCGCGCGAACCGCAGAGCTGATCAAGCACACCTACACCGGCTGGGATCCCGCCTCTTTGGCGCGGACCGAACGGATGCTCCGGAAGGTCTACCTACCGGTGGTGCTCGGTGGCACCGATGGCATCAGGGCGGGGAACTGGGGCCTGATCATGCTCGATGCGGCCGTCGGCATCTCGGTGTTCCTCGACGACCGGGCTTCCTTTCTCAAGGCGATCGAGAAGTGGCGTATGCGCCTGCGGGCGTACGTCTATCTGCGCGGCGACGGGGCCATGCCGTACGCGCCGCCCGGCGATGCCCTCACGAAGTCGCAGCTCACCGAATACTGGGGCGGGCAGACCATGCTCGTCGACGGGTTGGCGCAGGAGACCTGCCGGGACTTCCTGCACACCGGTTGGGGTCTCGCGGCGGCGGCGCACGTTGCCGAGACAGCGTGGATCCAGGGCCGCGACCTGTACGCGGAGGCACGCGAGCGGTTGACCCGCGCACTGGAGTTCCACAGCGGACTCGAGTCGGGCGGGTCGGTGCCGCCCTGGCTGTGCGGCGGTCAGCTCGTGACCGGGTTGGCGCCGTCACCCGAGGTGGCCTTCAACCACTACGGCACCAGGATGAAGCTCGACCTGCCGAACACCAGACGGGTCGTGGAGGCGGACCGGCCCGCCGGCCCGCCCGCCTACTTCTACGCCTGGGAGACGTTGACCCACGCCGGAGATCCGAACTGACGCGTCCACCTCGCGGTATGCAGAACGAGGGGACGCGCGGCGGGTGGCGGAACCGGCTCCCGGTCAGCGGGACGGGGCAACAAACGTATACCCTCGCCGTCGCCACCATTCTGTGGCGGTGTGGCCGCTGCGCGCCATGGTGTTACCCCTACCGATCTGGTGAGGCACAGTGACGGATTCGAAGCAGACCTCTCCCGGGGTGGTGCGACCGGAGATCCAGGCGTTGCGGGCGCTCGCGGTGCTCCTGGTGCTGCTGTTCCATTTCTGGCCGAACCGGATCCCGGGCGGATACGTCGGCGTCGACGTCTTCTTCGCGATCAGTGGCTTCCTCATCACCGCCCACCTCGTGCGGGAGGTGGAGAAGACCGGGTCGGTCCGCCTCCGCACCTTCTGGGCGCGCCGGATCCGGCGTCTGCTGCCGGCCTCTCTGCTCGTGCTCGTCGCCACCGCGGGGGCCGTCTTCGTCTGGGTGCCGCAGCTCTACTGGTCACAGATACTCCGCGAGATCGCGGCGGCGACGGTCTACGTCGAGAACTGGCAGCTGGCGCACGACGCCGTGGACTACCTCGCCGCGGAGAACGTCAGGTCGCCGGTGCAGCACTACTGGTCGCTGTCCGTGGAGGAGCAGTTCTACCTGGTCTGGCCCCTCCTGATCGTCCTCGCCGTCCTGGTCGCCCGCCGGATCCGGCGGACGGACCCGATCGGCGCGATCCGGGTCACGCTTGCGCTGATCGTCGCTGCCTCCTTCGCGTACTCCGTCTACGAGACGTCCGCTAACAGCGCCGCGGCCTACTTCGTGACGCCCACCCGGGCCTGGGAGTTCGGGGCCGGCGCGATGCTCGCCACGTTGCCGGGGCTCGGACGGTCGGCGAGTGACCGCACTCGGGCGGCGGTCTCCTGGTTGGGCTTGCTCCTGATCGGTATCGCCGCTTTCCTCCTTCATTCCGGGACACCGTTCCCGGGCTACGCGGCGGCGCTTCCCGTCGTCGGTGCGCTCGCCGCCATCTGGGCCGGCGCTCCCAGCCCACGCTGGTCTCCGCTGCGGCCGATGGCCTCGACGGTGGTCCAGAAGCTCGGCGACTGGTCGTACTCCATCTACCTCTGGCACTGGCCGCCAATCGTGATCTTCGAGCTGGCGACCGGCGACAAGATGACCTGGCCGGTGAAGCTCGTCGTCATCGCCGGTGTGGTGGTGTTGGCCGCGTTGACCAAGCGCCTCGTCGAGGACCCGGTGCGGTTCGGCTTGTTCAGCGGTGGGCGGCGGCTGTGGCCGCAGTACGCGGCTGCGGCGATGTCGATGGTGCTGGTGCTCTCCGTCGTCGTCGCCGGCAACCGACTGGTCGAACAGAGCGGCAAGGCGAACAACTCACGCCTTGAGCAGTTGATGGCCGCAGGGACGCCGTGTCTCGGTGCGGGCGCGATGGTGGAGGCGCAGCGTTGCGAGCCCGGCGCCCTCGGCCAGGAGTTGTTCCCCGAGATGTCGATGCTCACCAAGGACACGGGTTCCGCGTACGACTGCTATGACCAGGAGCCGGGCGCGACACTCACGTCGTGTCGTGTCGGTTCGCAACGGGCCGACGCGACGCGCGTCGCGCTCGTGGGCGACTCGCACGCCGCCATGCTCATCCCCGCCATCGAGGGGCAGCTCGACTCGCGGAACTGGGCGGTCGACACCTACGTCGGCCGCGGCTGCATCTGGGCGAAGGTGGATGCCGTAGACCAGTCCGACCCGTGCTACGCGCGACGGAACGCGATGATGCAGCGGCTCGGCGACGGCCCGAAGTACGACCTCGTCATCGTGACCGGCAAGCGCAATGCGAGCGCCAACCCTGAGGCGGCGGCCGGCCAGATCCGCAGGTACGTCGAGGCGTGGCGCCCGGTGCTGGAGCGGGGAACCAGGATCGTCGTGGTGGCGGACAACCCGGGGCTCGGGGCGACGGACCTCGGCTGCCTGGTGGACGACGCGGCGAACGGTGGGGACCCGACGCGGTGTGCGGTCGACCGGCAGACCGCGCTCGGCACCCGGGACGCTCTTGAGGAGGCGGCGAAGCGGAGCGACGGCAAGGTGCAGATGGTGGACCTGACCGATCTGTTCTGCACCGCGACCCAGTGTCCGTTGGTGATCGGTAACGTCATCGTCTACCGCGACGCGCATCACATGACGGCGACCTACGCGCGCACCCTGGGGCCCCAACTCGTCGAGCGTGTCGCGGCACGTCTCGCACCCTGACGGCCAGTCTGCGACCCGCGCACCGCGCGATGCGTCCCAAGGGTCCGGAACGATCGGCCACGGTCGCGCGACTGCCCGCCCAGGGTGGGCGAAAGAGGGGAAATCCGCCTGCTGTCGGGACGATCAACGGGCGGGTTCGCCGCCGACCGAGGCGGCCTCTATCGGTTATGACGCTCGCGTATAGTGCCCCGAGGGATAGCGCTGAGAGGATCGTGAAATGGACATAATGCCTCGAAAGGCGGCCACTGCCCCGACCGAGGGCAGTGACCGTCGACTCGGGCGTTATCCGTGGGCCGCCGCCAGAATCATGGCAGCACTGGCCATGGCGGTTGTCGGCGTGAAGTCATTCTTCGATATCTTCGGCGAGAAGGTCGCGGCTGACACCGTGGACGCCGGAATGGTCGTCACGGTCATTGGCGCCCTCCTCATGGTGGGTTCTTTCGTTGCCATGATAATCGCGGCGAAACGATTTCCGACCACGCTGGCGCCATCCCTCATCGCAGTGCTGATCATCGGCCTGTTCTCCATCATCGGCCTCCTGGCGATACCCGCGCGGGAAGACTTCGTCCAGATCTTCGCCACGGCCGACGTACGCGAGATCTTCGGGCCACACGTCGCGCCCAAGAGCGGGGTCATCACGCAGGGCGCCCAACTCGCGGTCGGCTTTGCGCCGATCGCGTTGTTGGCGGTCATGTTCTTCAAGCCGGACTGGTTCACCCTCGAACGCCTGCGGTGGGTGCTCCTGGCCGTGATTCTCGGTGCCGTCGCGCACTCGGTGATCGCCTGGCTGCAGGTCGTCGGCGTCGTTCCGTACACCTACTTCTTCAACCTCATGAGCGGCCGGGTCGGGCGAGCTTCGGGAGGCTACTTCCATCCCGCCTCGCTCGGCCGGCTCCTGATCTTCGCGGTGTTCATCCTCTACGCCGCTGGTAACCGGCTACGGCTCAGTTCGCTGGCCCGGTACGGCATCGTCGCACTCCTGGCCGCGACCGCAGTCGTCAGCACGCACCGGATAACCATTCTCTGTGTGGCGTTGGTGATCGTCGCGTTCGAGTTGCGCCGCCTCCCCGAACTCCTCCGGCAGATCTCCGACCTGCCGTTCCGCACGGCCGTCTGGGGAGCCGCCATCCTCGTCGTCCTGATGGTCCTGGCGGCGATCCGCTGGGGGGCCTATCTCTGGGATCGTGCGCTGTTCCTGCTCACCCAGGTCGGTTCGCTCAATCCCACAAACGATGAGTTCCTGCACGGTCGTGGGCAGATCTGGTTCCGCGTGGTAGATGTGTGGCAGGACGCGCCGTGGGACGTCTGGCTCATCGGACTCGGCTATGAACCATGGAACACCCACGCCGACCCGCTGCGGATATTCGTGGTGTGGGGATTGCTCGGGCTCGCCCTGATGTCGATTATCTTCATCAACCTCTGGCGCGTCACGAAACGGGCCGTCGCGGTCGAGTCTCGATGGATGCTCACGGTCCTCTACGTTCTGACCATCATCTCCGCCCTGACGCAGAAGCCAACCTCATACTCGTACTTCATGTGGTTGTTCTTCCTTTCGCTCCTGCTTCTGGTCAGGTTCTTCCCCGCTAAGAGCGCGCCGGTAAGCGTGCCTGACGATGCTAGTGGTGATCCCAGATGAGTTCCCCCCTATTCATTTCGTGGAAGCGGTACCAGCGTCGTTCCGACGTGCTTGCGGAGGCGTTGGGCGCGGAGGTGGCCTGGCGGCCGTCCAAGGCGACGCCGAAGGCCCTGCGGCCCTTCGACTACGTCGCCCACACGAGGAACGACCTCAAGCTGATCCGCTCGCGTCGGCCATCGTTCGTGGTCGCGCAGGCGCAGCCGCACCTGTCCGCGCTGGCGCCCTACCTCGGCCGGGTTCCGTACATCGTCGACGCGCACAACGGGCAGTTCCAGTCGTGGTGGCGCCGCGTGCCCAGCACCGCCTCGATCCTGCGTGGCGCGCAACTGGTCCTGACCCATACCGCGGAGGCCGACGCCATCGCCCGCGCGGAGTTTCCAGGTCTGCGCACGCTCGTCGTGCACGACCCACTTCGGGAGATCCCACCGGCACCGCCACGGGGCTGGGTGTTCGTCGTGGCCACCGTCGCCCCGGACGAGCCGATGGACGTCCTCATCGACGCGATCGAGGCCATGCCCGACGTCCCCTTCGCGACCACCGCACCACTGCACCGGTTGCCATCGCCGCTGCGTGAGCGCGCGGAGCGCCTACCCAACCTCACCACCCTGGGCTTCCTCGACCTCCCCGACTACGAGGCGGCCGTCGCCGCCGCACGCGCGGTCGTCGTACTGACCGACCGGGACGCCACTCAGCCCAGTGGCGCCTGTGAGGCGCTGAGCGCGGGTCGACCACTGGTCCTGTCGCGTACCCAGACGACCGAAGCCCTGTTCGGAAGCTTCGCCACGCTCGTCGCCAACCAGAGCGACGCCCTGATCGAGGGCGTCCGGCAGGCCATCGCCGAGGACCCGGCCGCGGCCGGGCGGGTCGCGGCGGCCCGCGAGGCGTGGATGCGGCGGACGGAAGCCGAACTGGCGACGTTGCGATCGCACGTGCCGGCCCGAGCGACAGCGTGACGGTCGGACGATGACCGGAGCCCAGGTGCAGGCCGGTACGGCGACCGCCGGCCGGTCCGGCAGCGGTATGGCACGCCGCCTCCGGCAACTGGGACTGCTCGGGGTCAGCCAGGCCGGCGTCACCGTGCTCGCGTTCCTCACCCAGGTGCTGCTCGCCCGCAGCCTGCCCAAGGCCGACTTCGGTGCCTTCATGGCGGTCATTTCCCTGGTGACGCTGGCCGGGCCCCTGGCCATCTTCGGGGTCGCCGAGTTCTGGTTGCAACGGTTCGGACGCGAGGGGCAACGGGCGTTCCGGTGGGTACGCCCGTCCATCGCGTTGGTCGTCGTCACGTCCGGTGTGCTGGTCGCCGCGCTGGTCTGCTGGGGCTTGCTCGACCGGCACGACCCCCACAACGGCAACCTGCGGATCGGTCTCGCCCCGATCATCCTGTCGCTCGTCGCCATGGCGCTGTCCGGGTCCGCTCTCCAACTGCAGGGCGCCTACGGGCGGCTCGCAGCGCTGCAGCTGGCACCGCAGGTGGGTCGGCTCCTGGTGGCCGTCCTGACTCTGGCCTTCGGGTTGTCGGCGATCATGGTGGTGCTGGGGTACGCGCTCGTGGCGGCTGTCACGGTTGCCATGAGTGTCGTGGTCCTCGCGCCGTTCTGGTACGGGCGAGCGACGCTGGAGGGGCATTCGCCAGTGCTCCGCCGGTCGACGAGGCCACCCCGGGCACGCCATCTCGTCGCCGCGACGTGGCTGTTCCTGCTGGGTAGCCTGTTCTACCAGCTCGGCATGCAGTTGGGCGTCGTCGTCTCGGCGGAGTTCCTGAGCGCGGAGTCCGCAGCGGTGCTCGCCGTTCCCATGACGCTACTGACCGCGATCTACCTTCTACCGCGCATCGTCTACCAGCAGTACTTCCTGGCGAAGCTGCACCGCTGGTCCCGCTCCAACCGCAGCGCTGTCCTCATCGCGTACCGCGCCGGCACGGTCGGGATGATCGGTCTCGGCCTGTTCCTCGGCGCCTTCGTCGCGCTCGCCGGCCGTTACGCCATCCCGCTGATCTTCGGCGCGGAGTACCGGACGTCCGTACCGGTGATGGCCATCCTCGCGCTGGCGATCCCGTTGCGCTTCGGTTCGGCAAGTGTCGAGTCGTTGCTGATGAGCGGTGGCCTGGTGCGACAGAAGGTGCTGTATCAGGGGTTGGGCGCGCTCGCCTACCTGGCCGCGCTGGCTACCGCGATCCCACTGTTCGGTGTGGCTGGCGCCGCCTGGGCGACGGTGCTGTCCGAGGCGATCATCCTCGTCCTGTTCTGGACCCGAGCGAAGCGTGACGTCGTCGCGGGCGCGGACCTGCCCTCCTGGGCGGAGATCCGACAGATGGTCCTCAAGAGCTAGACCCGCGTCGACGGGCCGTTCCGCGGCCCCGACGTCGTGCGCCGGGGCCGCCGATGGTCAGCCCAGCGGGCCGACCTCCCGTTCGATGGCGGTGCGCAACTCAGGTCCGGCCACGACGGCACGGGCCGCCTCCATCACCGGGGCGAGGAACACGTCCGGCCCGGGCTCGCCGGCTGCCGTGCCGAGCGCGTCAACGGCCGCCCGGCCGGCGGGGGACGGTTCCAGCGGGGCGCGTAGCTGGAGGCCGCGTACGCCGGCGAGCAGCTCCACCGCGAGCAGGCTGGTCAGGTTGTCCAGCACCGTGCGCAGCTTCTTGGCCGCCGCCCAGCCCATCGAGACGTGGTCCTCCTGCATCCCGCTGGTGGGCAGCGAGTCCACCGAGGCGGGGGCGGCCAGCCGGCGGTTCTCGGCGACGATCCCGGCCGCCGTGTACTGGGCGATCATCAGCCCGGAGTTGACCCCGGCGTCGGGGGAGAGGAACGCCGGCAGTTCCCGGGACCGGGTGACGTCGAGCAGCCGGTCCACCCGCCGCTCGGCGATCGCGCCCACCTCGGCGGCGGCGATGGCGAGGAAGTCCGCGGCGAAGCCGAGCGGGGCGCCGTGGAAGTTGCCCGTCGACTCGACCCGCCCGTCCGGCAGCACCACCGGGTTGTCCACCACGGACACCAGCTCCCGGCCGGCTACCGTGCGGACGAAGTCCAGGGTGTCGCGGGCCGCGCCGGCCACCTGCGGCGCACAGCGCATCGAGTACGCGTCCTGCACGGCGTGCGCCAGGTCGTCGCGGTGCGAGTCCATCACCCGGGAGTCCTGCAACAGTCGGTGGATGTTCGCCGCCGACGCCGCCTGACCGGGGTGCGGCCGGATCGCGTGCAGCTCGGGTAGGAACGGCCGCTCCGAGCCGAGCATCGCCTCGATGGCCAGCGCGGCCGTCACGTCGGCCATGGCGAACAGGTGCGCCGCGTCGTGGATGGCCAGCAGCAGCATGCCGAGCATGCCGTCGGTGCCGTTGATCAGCGCCAGCCCCTCCTTGGCGGCCAGCTCGATCGGCTTGAGCCCGGCGCTGGTCAACGCGTCGGCCGCGTCCTGCCGCTCACCGTTCGGGCCGAGCACCCAACCTTCGCCGAGCAGCACGAGCGCGCAGTGCGCCAGCGGCGCCAGGTCACCGGAGGCACCCAGCGAGCCGTGCTCCGGCACCCACGGGGTGATGTCGTGGTTGAGCAGGTCGACCAGGGCTTCGGCGACCAGCGGTCGGACCCCGGAGCGGCCGAGGGCGAGGGACCGGACCCGCAGCAGCATCATGGCCCGGACCACCTCGCGCGGCATCGGAGCGCCCACCCCGGCGGCGTGTGAGCGGATCAGCGCGTGTTGCAGCTCGGCCCGCCGCTCCGGGGCGATGAAGGTGTTGGCCAACGCGCCGAACCCGGTGGAGACCCCGTAGACGGGACGGCCCGACGACTCGATGCCGTCCACGATGGCCCGGCTGGTCGCCATCGCGTCGATGGTGGCCGGGGCGAGGACGACCGTGGCGGTGCCGCGGGCCACCGCGAGCACGTCGTCGGCGGTGATCCCGGTGGGCTGGATGGTCACGTTCGTCATTGCGGTACTCCGTTGCGTATTACCTGGCGGATCAGGGGGACACCGGGCCGGTAGGCCAGGTGCAGGTGTGACGGCGCGTCCAGGACGACGAGGTCGGCCCGCGCGCCGGGGGTGAGGACACCGATGTCGTCGCGGCGCAGCGCCCGCGCCCCACCGGCGGTGGCGGCCCAGACCGCCTCCGCCGGGGTCATCCGCATCTCGCGGACCGCGAGGGCCACGCAGAACGGCATCGACGAGGTGTACGACGAGCCCGGGTTGCAGTCCGTCGCCAGCGCCACTGTGACACCGGCGTCGAGCAGCCGGCGGGCGTCCGGGTACGGCGAGCGGGTGGAGAACTCGGCGCCGGGCAGCAGGGTGGCCACGGTGGTCGTCCCCGACCCCGACGTCGACCCCATCCTGGTCGAGGCCAGGGCGTCCACGTCGGCGTCGCTCAGGTGTGTGCAGTGGTCGACGCTCGCCGCGCCCAACTCCACGCCCAACTGCACCCCCGGGCCGGGGCCGAGCTGGTTGGCGTGCAGCCGTACGCCCAGCCCGGCGGCCTGACCGCAGGCCAGGATGGCGCGGGCGTGGTCGACGTCGAAGGCGCCCTGCTCGCAGAACACGTCGATCCACTTCGCGTACGGGGCGGCGGCGGCCAGCATCGGCCCGCAGACCAGCCCGACGTAGTCGTCGGCGCGGTCGGCGTACTCGGCGGGCACGACGTGCGCGCCCAGGAAGGTGGTCTCGGTGCTGGTCTCGGCGGCGATCCGGAGCGAGCGGGCCTCGTCGGCGACGGTCAGCCCGTACCCACTCTTGATCTCCATGGTCGTGGTGCCCTGGCGCAGCGCCTCCCCGCGCAGCCGGCGCACGGTGGCCCGCAGCTCGTCGTCGGTGGCGGCCCGGGTGGCACCGACAGTGGTCCGGATGCCGCCGCCGGTGTAGGGCTGCCCGGCCATCCGGGCGGCGAACTCGGCGGCCCGGTCTCCGGCGAAGACCAGGTGCGCGTGGCTGTCCACGAAGCCGGGCAGCACGGCGGCCCCACCGGCGTCGACATGATGGTCGGCGGCCGGCGCGTACGCGGACGGCCCGACCCAGACCACCCGGCCCTCCTCGACCAGCACGGCGGCGTTGCGGCGGATGCCGAGTGGGCCCTCGCCGGCACCGTTGGTGACCAGCTCCCCGATGTTGTCGACCAGCAGGCTGCGGCTCATGCGGGTGTCACCGCCTCGATCGCGGACGACAGTTCGACCGGCACGTCCACTGTCAGGTGTCGACCCTCGGCCACCACCACCCGGCCGTCCACCACCACCTGCTCGACGTCCGCCCCGCCGGCGGCGAAGAACGCGCCGACCGGCGGCACCCCGGCGGTGCGGGCGCTGTCCAGGCGTACCGTCACCAGGTCGGCGCGGGCGCCCACCGCGATCCTCCCGGCGTCGGCCCAGCCCAGGGCGGCGTGCCCGGCGACGCTGGCCGCGTTCAGCAGGTCGGGCGGCACGAAGTGACCACGTCGGCGGGTACGCAGCCGCTCGTCCAGCTCGACCGCCCGGGCCTCCTCGAACAGGTCGATCACGGCGTGGCTGTCGCTGCCGAGGCTCAACCGGATGCCCGCGTCGGCCATCCGCCGGGCCGGGCCGATGCCGTCGGCGAGGTCCCGCTCGGTGGTCGGGCAGAGGCACACCCCGGTCCGGCTGTCGGCGAGCAGGGACAGGTCCGCGCTGGTGGGGTGAGTGGCGTGGACGGCGGTGGTGTGTGGCCCGAGCACGCCGTGCTCGGCGAGCAGCGCGGTGGGCGTACGCCCGTGCACGGCCCGGCACTCGTCGTTCTCGGCGGGCTGCTCGGAGAGGTGCACGTGCAGCGGTGCCTGCCGCTCCCGGGCCCAGTCGGCGACCGTGCGCAACTGATCGGCCGGGACGGCCCGCACCGAGTGCACGGCCGCGCCGACCCGGGCGTGCGGGTCCGTCGGCTGGAACGCGGCGGCCCGCTCGGCCCAGCGGCCCCCGTCGCCGTCGCCGAAGCGGCGCTGCGGCCCGGCGAGGGGCCGACCGTCCACGCTGGAGGTCAGGTAGCAGGTGTCCAGCACTGTGAGCCGGATCCCGGCGTGCGCCGCGGCCTCCACCAGCGCAGCGCCCATCGCGTTCGGGTCGTCGTAGGCGCCGCCGTCCGGTCGGTGGTGCAGGTAGTGGAACTCGCCCACGCAGGTGATGCCGGTCAGCGCCATCTCGGCGTAGACGGCCCGGGCCAGAGCGAGGTAGGTCTCCGGGTCCAGCCGGTCCGCGACGGCGTACATCTGGTCCCGCCAGGTCCAGAAGTCACCCCGCCCACCGTGGGTACGCCCGCGCAGCGCCCGGTGGAAGGCGTGCGAGTGCGCGTTCGCGAGACCGGGCAGGGTCAGGCCGGGCAACGGCACCGCGTCGGCGTACACCTCGACCCCGGCCGGCGGCCTGCTGCCGGGGGTCAGCGGCGTCACCGCGGTGATCCGGCCGTCGTCGACCTCGATCAGCACGTCGGGGGTGGGCTCGGCGTGCTCGGGCAGCCAGGCGTACTCGGCGAGCCAGCGGGTCGGTGTCACCGGCATGTCAGCTCCTCCAGCACCCGGGCCAGCGCGCGCACCCCGGCGGCGCAGTCGTCGTCGGTGGCGGCCTCGGCGGGGGAGTGCGAGACGCCGGTCGGGTTGCGCACGAAGAGCATCGCGGTGGGCAGGTACGCGGCGAGCACCCCGGCGTCGTGCCCCGCCCCGGTGGGCAGCACCGGCGCGTCGAGCAGCGTGGCCAGCCGTTTGGCCAGCCCGCCGTCGAAGGCGACCACCGGGGTGGCCGACTCCTCGGTGACGGTCACCGTCGTACCGTCGCGGCGGGCCCGCTCGGCGAGCTTGCCGCGTACCGCGTCGACCAGCCCGGTCAGCGTCTCCGGGTCGGCCGCACGGGCGTCCAGCCAGCCGGTCACCTTCGACGGGATCGCGTTGGTGGCGTTGGGTTCGACGGCGACCCGGCCCACTGTGGCGTGCGCGCCGCGCAGCCGGGCCTCCTTGTTGGCCGCCAGCACCGTGAACGCGTAGGTCAGCATCGGGTCGCGCCGGTCGGCCATCCGGGTGGTGCCCGCGTGGTTGCCCTCGCCGACGACGTCGAAGCGCCACCGGCCGTGCGGCCAGATCGCGCTGGCCACCGCGACCGGCGCGTCCGTGTCGACGAGCGCGCGGCCCTGTTCGACGTGCAACTCCACGAAGGCGCCGAACCGGCCCAGCAGCTCCGGGCGTGCGCCCGCCGGCCGGTCACCGAGCGCCTCGGCGAAGCTCACACCGGCCGCGTCGCGCAGGCCGGCCGCGCGTTCGGCCGACAGCGCCCCGGTGAGCAGCCGCGACCCCAGGCACGGTACGCCGAAGCGCGCTCCCTCCTCCTCGACGAAGGCACCAAGCACCAGCGGGCGGCCAGGGGTGACGCCCGCGGCGCGCAGTTCGTCAACGGCGAGGAACGCGCTCACGACGCCGAGCGGCCCGTCGTACGCCCCGCCGTGCGGCACCGAGTCGAAGTGGCTGCCGGTGAGCACCGCGTCGGACGCCTCCGGGTCACCCCAGTGGGCGAAGAGGTTGCCGTTGCCGTCCTCGGTGACCGGCATGGCACGGCGCTCGGCCTGCGCACGGAACCAGGAGCGCAGCTCCCGCTCCGGCTCGGTCAACGCGTACCGCAGGTAGCCGCCGCTGTCGGCGTCCCGCCCGACCGGCGCGATCTCGTCCCACAGCGCCCGGAACCGGGCGGAAAGGTCGTCGCTCACGCGGGACCCCCCTCCGTCATGGGTACCCGGACGCCGTGGCGGTCGGCGACCTCGCGAGCGCTCTCGTAGCCGGCGTCGACGTGCCGGATGACGCCCATCGCCGGGTCGTTGGTGAGCACCCGCTCGATCTTCTGACCGGCGAGGGCGGTGCCGTCGGCCACGCACACCTGCCCGGCGTGGATCGACCGGCCGATGCCCACCCCGCCGCCGTGGTGAATGGACACCCAGGAAGCCCCGCTGGCCGTGTTGACCAGGGCGTTGAGCAGCGGCCAGTCGGCGATCGCGTCGGAGCCGTCGGCCATCCCCTCGGTCTCCCGGTACGGGCTCGCGACGCTGCCGGTGTCCAGGTGGTCCCGGCCGATCACCACCGGGGCGGAGAGTTCGCCGGAGGCGACCATGTCGTTGAACCGCACACCCGCCCGGTCCCGTTCGCCCTGACCGAGCCAGCAGATCCGGGCCGGCAGGCCCTGGAAGGCGACCCGCTCACCGGCCAGCTTGATCCAACGGGCCAGCGACTCGTTCTCCGGGAACAGGTCGAGGATGGCCCGGTCGGTGGCCGCGATGTCGGCCGGGTCGCCGGAGAGCGCCGCCCACCGGAACGGGCCCCTACCCTCACAGAACAACGGCCTGATGTACGCGGGCACGAAGCCCGGGAAGTCGAAGGCGCGTTGGTAGCCGCCGAGCTGCGCCTCACCCCGGATCGAGTTTCCGTAGTCGAACACCTCGGCGCCGGCGTCGAGGAAGCCGACCATCGCCTCGACGTGCTTCGCCATCGACGCGCGGGCCCGGTCGGTGAACTCGGCCGGCTTCGCGGCGGCGTAGTCCCGGGCCTCGGCCAGCTCCACCCCCACCGGCAGGTACGCCAGTGGGTCGTGCGCGCTGGTCTGGTCGGTCACGATGTCGATCTCGACGCCCCGGTTCAGCAGGTCGGGGAAGACCTCGGCGGCGTTGCCGACCACGCCCACGCTCAGGGCCCGGCGCTCCCGCTTCGCGGCGCGGACCCGAGCGATCGCGTCGTCCAGGGAGTCGGCGACCTCATCCAGGTAGCGGTCGTGCACCCGACGGTCGAGCCGGGTGCGGTCCACGTCCACGATCAGGCAGACGCCGCCGTTCATGGTGACCGCGAGTGGCTGCGCGCCGCCCATTCCGCCGCAGCCGGCGGTCAGCGTCAGCTTGCCGGCGAGGGTGCTGTCGCTCTGCCCCTGCCCGCCGCCACGGGCGTCGGCGATCTTGGCGGCCACCGCCGCGAACGTCTCGTAGGTGCCCTGGAGGATGCCCTGGGTGCCGATGTAGATCCACGAACCGGCCGTCATCTGCCCGTACATGGTCAGGCCGAGCTGTTCGAGGCGGCGGAACTCCGGCCAGGTCGCCCAGTCGCCGACCAGGTTCGAGTTGGCCAGCAGCACCCGGGGCGCCCACTCGTGGGTGCGCATCACGCCGACCGGGCGGCCCGACTGCACGAGCATGGTCTCGTCCTCGCGCAGGTCGGTGAGCGTGCGGACCAACGCGTGGTACGACGGCCAGTCCCGCGCCGCCTTACCGGTGCCGCCGTAGACCACCAGGTCGTCGGGGCGTTCGGCCACCTCGGGGTCGAGGTTGTTCATCAACATCCGCAGGGCGGCCTCCTGCTGCCACCCGCGGGTGGTGAGCTGGCTGCCCCGTGCGGCACGAATGGGCTGGGTCATCTCTGAATCTCCTCCGGTCAACCGAGGAACAACTGTCGGCGGGCCGCGGAGGCTTCGAACGCCTCCAGTCGGCGTTGGGTGTCGGCCGGCGCGGCGTCGCAGATCGCCTGCAACAGCACCATGGCCAGGGTCATCGGGGCGGTGTGCAGGTCGAAGACGAGTTGCGCGCCGACCGCGGCGGCGAGCACCACGTCGGCGTGCTCGGCGGCCGGGCTGACCGGCGAGTCGGTGATCGCCACCACGGTCAACCCGGCGGCGCGGGCGTCGCGCAACGCGTCCAGGGTCTCCCGGGGGTAGCGGGGCAGCACGAAGGCCAGAACGGCGGACGCCCCGGCCTCGGCGGCCTGCTCCAGGCGGTCGGTGAGCAGGCTGCCGCCGTCGTCGAGGACCCGTACGTCCGGGTGCACCTTCGCCGCGAAGTAGGCGAAGTACGCGGCCAGCGGCGCGGCGGCGCGTAGACCGAGCACCGGCAGTGGGCGGCTCTCGGCGAGCAGCCGCCCGGTCTCGGCGATCCGGTCCCGGTCGGCGAGCTGACCGGTCAGTCGGTCCAGGTTGTCCATCTCGGCGCGTACCGCCTGCTGGAGCTCGTTGCCGGCGTCCGTCGATCCGGCCGACGTCGCGCTGGTCAGGTCGCGCAGCCGGCGGCGCAGCGCCGGGTAGCCGTCGTGGCCGAGCGCGACGGCGAACCGGGTCACCGACGGCTGGCTGACCCCGGCCAGCTCGGCGACCTCGGTGGCGGACAGGTACGCCACGGTGGGGGAATGCTGCACCAGACAGTGCGCGATCCGCCGCTGGGTGGGGGTGAGCCGCACCCCCTGGAACAGGTCGAGCACCTGCTCGGCCGGCACCCCGACAGCTCCTTCATTCACAGGGTGACTCTATGCATGAAAACTTTCACGAGGCAAGCGTCCGCATCGGGTTACACCGTTCGCTGAGTGGTCGGTTGGCCGACCGTCGGGCGACCAGGCGAGCGCCCCCTCTGTAGGATCCGCACGGCGGTCGAGCAGAGGAGTGCGCATGCAGTCGGTTGGCCCGTACCGGTTCACCCATATGTTGGGCACCTGCCCCGTGGGCAAAGCCTGGGCCGCCATCGACGAGCAGGGCCGGTTCGTGACCGTCGCCGTTCTGGACGCCGCCGCGGCGAACACACCGGGCTGGCGGGAAGCCTTCACCGGAACTGCCAACGCCATGTCGCAACGGCCGGGCGGCGAGGCCTTCGCGTACGCCGACTTCTTCGCCGACGAGCCGTGGGCGGCCTACCCGGCCGAGTCGGGCCCGGGGGCCGAGAAGTTGTTCCGCGCGTTGGGGCAGGAATATCACCCGGTGCCGACCGCGCAGGCGGGCGCGACCAAGCAGGACGATTCCCCGGAGCCGGTCAGCGGAGTGCCGCGGCAGCCGTCCGGGCCTCCACAGTCGGTGTCCGGCCCGCCGCATCCGGTCTCCGCACCGCCACAGCCCGTCTCCGGTGTCCCGCAGCCAACCTCCGGAGCGCCGATCGCGCCATGGGCGCTGCATTCCGGTGCGCTGCCCAGCGTGCCGCCGGCCCCGCCGCCCGCCCCGGCCCCGCCGCCCGGCGACGACGCACCCCAGTCACCGGCACCCGTGTCCGGCGCTCCGATGGATCCACCGCCGTACGATCCGTTCCGCGCCCCGGTCCGGCGGATCAAGCCGTCGGAGCCGCCGCCGCGGCGTACCGGGTTCTGGGTGGGGCTCGCCGCGCTCGTGCTGGTGGTGGCCGTGGCGAGCGGCGTCGGCATCTGGGCGATCGCCGGCAGCGAGCAACCCGATCCGTACGCTCCGCCGACCGGCACCTCCACCACGGCGTCCTCCACCGTCGCTCCGGTCGAGCCAGCGTTGAAGCCGTGGGCGCAGGCCTCCCTGTACAGCCCGGAGGAGAAGGCCCTCGCCGTCGCCGCGCCTTCGCTGGTCTTCGTCGAAGCGGTCTTCACCGGATATGTCCGGGACACCAGGACGAACGTCCTTGTGCACCCGCAGCCCGTCTCCTTCATCCGTCGGTGCAGTGGTTTCCTGCTGGCTCCGGACGGCCACGCCGTCACCAACGGATCCTGTGTCAAGCCTGCCGAGGCGCGCGCCCGTTGGCTCGCCGTCGACGCGTTGGCCAGGACGCTCGTACAGGCAAAGCAACTTCCGGCCGGGCAGATCTCCGCGTATGTCGCGGCGAACCTCGGCAAGGTGCGTTTCACAGGCGTCGAGCCGGACGCCGAGCCGACGAGTGCGGTCTACGCTCAGCTCAACCGCGCCAAGGGAAACGCGGTGGCGGAGCCGGCCATCAAGGCCGAGGTCGTCCGGAGCCTGCCTGAAGACAGCGGCAACACCGCACTGATCAAGCTCGCCCGGGGCAATCTGCCTGTGGTGGAGCTCAACCCGTCGGCAAGCCTCGCCGAGGGTTCTCCGGTGCGAATCCTCGCCTACGCGACCTCCGACGTTGCCTTCCGTAACGCCGCGTACCGTCCTCAGTCGAGGAACGTGACGATCACCGGAACGAGCCAGCGCGGGCCGGTCTCGATCTACCTCGTCAACGAGGATCTCGGGCCAGCCTCACACGGGGGCATCGCCCTCGATTCCTCCGGCCGGGTCGCGGGCCTCATCTACCAGGACCAGGCAGCGCCGGACCGCGCCAACCGGGCGATCCTGCCGGCATCGACGATCAGCGCGCTGCTGAGCGAGGCCGGGGTCGCCAACACGCTCGGCGACACCGACAAGGTCTACCGCAGCGGGTTGGACGCGTACTTCAGCGGCGACTCGTCAGGTGCCGTCACGCAGCTCGACAGGGCGGCCGCCGCGACGCCCGACAACCTGCTCGCGCAGGCCTACCGGCAGAACGCCACCGAGCGTCAGCGGTTGGAGAAGGCGTCGCGGGAGCAGTCCAGCAACCTCGTACTCGTGTTGGTCGGATGCGCTGGCGTGTTGCTCGTCGCCCTCGTGATCCTCGCCGTGCTGCTCATCCGCCGCCGCCACCGGTGACCGCGTGTCAATGATTCTCGCGGATCGGACACATCGGAAATAGACGCTAAGTCCCCCCGTTGATGATCGCCCTCATTGGTCATTCACCCATAACAAATAATCCGTGCCGCCGAGAAGACTAGATGTTCGGCTGAGCCGATTCACCCGGACGGTCGCAACTCCGCGTGCCTGCTTCGGCAGAGTGCCCGCCCCGACCAGATCCAGGCGCTGGCCAGCTAAACCCCTTACTGAGTCAGCGTTTCTCGATTGACAGGCCGCGTGCTGCCAGGTGATGGTGCGTCAGTGCGGCGATCGCTATACTCCGTCTTGTTGCGCGATGGATCTTCATTGTCGTCGATCAAGGGAATGGTCCCGCGAACGCGTCGCTGAAATCGCTGCGAATGGTGGCTTTTCATGGGGGTGGCGAAGGTGGGCGTGTCGGATCGTCGTGTCAGGTGGGCCGGCAGGGACGGTCTCTCGGAGAGGCCAGGGCGATCTGGTGGGCTTCGAGGCGGCTCCCGTCCGTGACGAACCACCCCGCATACTCGCCCCCCTCCTTGCGGCATGACTCCGCTGGCAACACCCTCTCGTCCGGACAGGACACCAAGCCACCGATGATCGACGGGCCGACGGTCCCGGCCATGCCTGCTGTCGACGCCGCGACGCTCCCGCTGATGCGGGCGGTGGAGCAGGTGACCCCTGCCTTTTCGGTGTGCATCGCCGTGCGGGACCGGCCCGAACTCCTGGTGAAGTCCATCCGGAGCGTGCTTGCCGGCACCTTCAGCGACTTCGAGCTCATCGTCGTCGACGACGGCTCGGCAGTCGCCGTGCGGGACGGGTTGGCCGCCGCGGGCCTCCTCTCCGACCGTCGGATCCGTGTCGTCCGCCAGGATCCGACGGGGATCAGCGCGGCGCGCAACACCGCCCTGCGCGTCGCCCGGGGCAGGGTCGTCACAGTGCTCGACTCGGACGACGAGTTGGCACCCGACGGCCTGGCCAGGCTGCACGAGTTCGTCACTCGGACCGGCGCGCGCTGGGTCTACACCGACTACGAGGAGATCGTCGGCGACTCGGCGAAGGTGATCAGGCTCCCGTCGTACCCCGATTCCCGTCGGATGCTCCGGTCCGTGCTGACCCGACCCCGGCTGCCCTTCAAGCACTCGGGCATGACCATCGACCGCCTGTTGCTGAAAGAGCTCGGCGGGTACGACGAGCAGATGTCAATCAAGGTGGATGTCGAGCTGGTGCTGCGCGCCCTCAGCAACGGGGTGCACCTGCAACGACTCGACGAGCCCATCGTTCGGTTCCATCGGCACAGCGGCAGCATCAGCCGACGGCGCGTCGCCGGTCTCCTCGCGTGGCGCAAGATGATCAAGAAGTACAGCCGCCCCCGCATACCGGGTCTTGCGCTGTGCATCGTGACGGTGCGTGCGGTGAGTGAGATCGGCAAATGGGCGGTCACCGCGGCCGGGCGGTGATCCACCGTCGGCGAGCCGCAGAGAAGCGACTCGCCGAATAGCACTATCCACTCCCGACCTTCTGCTTCTCTTCGCGACCGGTCCCTTGGGCCAATGCGGGGTTCCGACGCGCCGAAGCAGGAGTTCCAGGCCCGTCGCGACGCGTCGAGGAACTGATCGGGCTATATCAGGAGCACCCGAACCGCCACTAGGCAGGACGCCTTTTCGACGCATAGGGTGCACGTCGCGATCTCCCGACGGGGGCGATGTGGGAAAGGAAGGTCGTGTCCGCGCACACTGAGTTCCTCAAGGCTGTCACGCCACAGCAGAGACCGAGTTTCGACCCCGACCTGGGGGTGATCACGCCCCCCTCCAACGGCATGGCCCGGTCGGTGTTCGCGCGTCCGGTCGCACCTCGGGCCAACTGGCGCCGCCGCTACGTGGCGTGGCTGGTCCTGCTTGACGTACTCGCGGCCCTGGCCGCCAGCCGGACGGTCGTCACCCTGCTGGCCGACGCCGACGCCGGCTTCTGGGACCAGCGGGTGCTCGGGAACGTCAGCTCCTTCAGCCTCGCCTCCTTCGTCGGCGTCCCTCTGGGCTGGCTGATCCTGCTCGTCGCCGCCGGGGCGTATGACCAGCGTGCGCTCGGACTGGGCACCGAAGAACTCAAGCGGGTCGCCCGCGCCAGCCTCGCGATGGCCGCCGCTGTCTCGTTCCTGGCGCTCGGCTTCAAGAAGGACCTGTCCCGGGCGACGGTCGCCGCCATCATCATCTTCCTGCTGCTCTACACGCTCGTGGTTCGGTTCGCCGCCCGGGTGGTGCTGCGGCGGATCAGGCGCACCGGGCGGGCATCACAGAAGGTGCTGCTGGTCGGCCGTCTCACCGACGCGCTCGCGGTGCACGAGGTGGTGACCCGTAACTACGGGGCCGGGCTGCACCCGATCGCCATCCACCTGCCACACCATCCCCGCCCTGGCGAGCGGGTCAACGCTCCGGTGCCGGTGTACGTGGGCTGGGACCTGGTTCCGCTGGTCCAGCAACTCGGCGCGGACACCATCGCGGTCTGCGGCCCGGCCAGCCTCGAGTCGTACGAGCTACGCAAGCTCGCCTGGCAGTTGGAGGGCACCGGCCTGGACCTGGTGGTGGTCCCACAGGTCACCGACGTCACGGGTCCCCGCATCCACGTCCGGCCCATCGAGGGCCTTCCCCTGCTCAACGTGGACGAGCCGACCATCTCCGGTCTCTCGTTGCTGGCGAAGAGCGTCCTGGACCGGGTGACCGCGCTTGTCGGCCTGGTGCTGCTGAGCCCGGTGCTGCTCGCCATCGCCCTGGCCATCAAGTTCAACGACCCCGGCCCGGTGATGTTCCGGCAGACCCGGATCGGCCACGAGGGTCGCGCGTTCAAGGTCTGGAAGTTCCGGACGATGTACACCGACGCCGAGCAGCGGTTGGCGGCCCTGCAGCACCGCAACGAGAGTGACGGCCTGCTCTTCAAGATGAAGGACGACCCTCGGGTCACCCCGATCGGCCGGCACCTGCGGGCGCTCTCCCTGGACGAACTGCCCCAGCTGATCAACGTGTTGCGCGGGCAGATGTCGTTGGTCGGCCCACGCCCGCTGCCCACCGAGGACGACGACTACCGCGGTGACGTCCGTCGGCGGCTGCTGGTGCGCCCCGGCATCACCGGCCTCTGGCAGATCTCCGGCCGCTCCGACCTCACCTGGGACGACGCGGTCCGGCTGGACCTGCACTACGTCGACAACTGGTCGCTGGTGTACGACCTCGCCATCCTGTGGAAGACGGCAAGCGTGGTGCTGGCCCGGCGTGGGGCCTACTGACCGATCCGATCACCGGTGTGCCCGCCAGGGCCACAGACACACAGCGACGGGCGGCGGCCGTGAAGGCCGCCGCCCGTCTGGTGTGTCGACTGCCGGCGAATCCGCGCCGGCCCCAGGTCACTTCTTGCCGAGGCTGACGATCTCGGGGACCGAGTCCCGGCGGACCGCGTCGTAGAACGTCTTCGCTCGGGCGTTGTCGGCCAACACCACGCTCTCCGAACCGATCCGGCCGGTGCCCTTGGTGGGGCTGGTCACGAAGGTCATGTTCCCGCCGCGAACACCGCGCATCTGATTCGCCATGTCGAACAGCGACAGTTCCTTGTCCACCGAGACCGAGTTCGAGGTGGCCTTGAGGAAGCTGTTCAACTTGCCGGGGTTGGTGAGGATGCCGCCAGAGGAGGCCTTGTCGATGATGGCGCGGATCACCTGCTGCTGGTGGCGGATCCGGGCGAAGTCACCATCGGCGAACTGCTTGCGCTGGCGCGAGTAGTCGAGAGCCGCCTCGCCATCCATCCGCTGCATGCCCTGCTTGAAGGTGCGGAATGGCTCGTGGATCGAGGTGAAGCTCTTCTCCGAGTTGATGTCCACGCCGCCCAGCGCGTCGATGATCTCCTTGAAGCCCGCAAAATCGATCAACGTCACGTGGTCCACCCGGACACCTGTGAACTTCTCCACCGTCTGCACCATGAGGGGCACCCCACCCCAGGCGTACGCGGCGTTCACCTTGGCGTCCCGGCCACCGTTGTTGCCGTCCTTCGACTTCGGCACCGAAACCCAGGTGTCGCGGGGGATCGAGATCAGCTGGGCGCTCTTCCGGTCCTTCGGCAGGTGGGCCAGGATGATCGTGTCGGTACGCGAGCCGCTCGTCTTCTCCGGGTCGCGTGAGTCGCTGCCCAGAATCATGATGTTCATGGCACCGTCGACGGTCGCCTGCGGGCGCGACTCCTCGGGCACGCCGTCGAAGGCGTCGACCCGCTCGATACCCGACTCGACCGATCGCAGGTAGAGACCGCCGGCCACCATGCCGCTGCCGCCCAGCACCAGCAGGATCAAGAGGCTGAACAGGGCGATCCGGCGCCAGCGGCGGCGGCGCGGTGGCGCGGCGGCCGGCGGTGTCTCCTCGGTCGGTTGAGGCCCGCCGGCGGCGCCGTAACTCGGTTCCGTCCAGTGCTCCGCTGTATGTTCACGACGTGGCATGGGCGCGATGCTACTGAACGTGGTTTCCTACCGCGTACCCTCGTCCGGCCACGATCGAACGACGTGGGTTCCGAATCGGGCGGTGGCCATCCGCGACTTCTCTCTGCCGGTGCCCCCGTAAAGGTGGTATGAACCTCCGGTGGACGCCACGCAGTTGCGCCGAGCGATCGCCCGTACCCCACTCGCACCCGTCGCCGCATTCCCCAAGCGGCTCGCCCGGGTCGCCCGCCACGATGCCAAGGTGCTGCGCGCCTCGGCCCGGTGGTTGGTCACCTCCCGTGAGCATCACAACTACACGTACGAGCTGACCAAGCTGAGTCGCCACCACCTGACCTGGTTCGTCAGCGTCGTCTGCGACATTCCGGTCCAGCAGGTCCGTGGCTACGTCGCCGAAATCGAGTCCGACGACGTGCTGCGGCACCACATCGAGCAGGCCACCGCCACCGCAGCGCGCCGTGGTCTCGCCGACAAGAAGGTCCGCTATGCCCGACGCGTCGGCTGGTACGCGATCGTCCGTGCCACCCGCCCCGCGCACGTCGTGGAAACCGGCGTGGACAAGGGGTTGGGCACCTGCGTCCTCGCGTCCGCCCTGCTACGCAACGCGCAGGAGGGGCACCCGGGCCGGGTCACCTCGCTAGACATCAACCCCGAGGCCGGCTACCTCGCCCGGGTCGCGCCGTGGTCGGAGGTCGTCGACCTGGTGATCGGCGACTCGATCGCCTCGATCGGCGCGCTGGACCGCCCGGTAGACCTGTTCCTGCACGACAGCGACCACAGCCGCGCCCACGAGAAGCGTGAGTTCGACGCCGTGGAGCCCAAGCTCGCCCCCGGCGCGATCCTGCTCACCGACAACGTCACCAGCACCAACGTGCTCGCCGAACACGCCGAACGCACCGGCCGGCGGTTCCTCGCCTACCGGGAGAGCCCGGCCAACCACTGGTACCCGGGCGACGGGATCGGCGTGGCATGGTAGCCGGGTGCGGCTGACCTCGATTCACACGTACCCCATCAAGGGTTGTCACCGGCTCGACCACGACGGCGCGTTCGTGCACCCCTGGGGCCTGGCCGGCGACCGGCGCTGGATGGTCGTGGACGCCGACGGGGTCGGCGTCACCCAGCGGGAGACGACCCGGCTCGTCGGCCTGCGCGCCTCCGTGCGCCCCGGAGGTCTGTCGCTGCGCGCCGATGGGCAGCCCGACCTCGACGTGCCCGAGCCGGCCGGCGGCGAACCGGTCGCGGTGCGCACCTTCCGCAGCCGCACGTTCCCGGTCCCCGCGCTGCCGGCCGGCCAGGCGGCCGACGACTGGCTCGGCGCCCTGCTCGGTCGACCGGTCCGACTGGTCTGGCTGGCCCAGCCGACCCGCCACCTGGCCGCCGGCACCCGCGAACACGACACCGGTGACCAGGTCAGTTTCGCCGACGCCTACCCGGTGCTGCTGGCGAACGCCGCCTCCCTCGACGCCCTCAACGACTGGCTGGCCGAAGCGGGGGAGGAGCCGGTGCCGATGACCCGCTTCCGACCCAACCTGGTCGTCGACGGTGCGTCGGCCTGGGCCGAGGACGACTGGGTGGGTCGGCGGCTGCGCATCGGCGACCGGATGTTCCAGGCCGCCGGGCCGTGCGACCGCTGCGTGGTGACCACCACCGACCAGGAGACCGGGGTACGCACCAAGGAGCCTCTGCGCACCCTCGGGCGGCACCGCAACGTCAAGCAGAAACTCCTCTTCGGACTGAACCTGGTGCCGCTCGACAGCGGACCCCTGGCGGTGCACGCCCCGATCGCCGTCGCGCCCTGACCGGGCCGCCGACCAGCAATCGGCACCCCACGGTCACCGTCCGTCGATGCTGTCTTAGCTTTGGCTTAGCCCGCTTGTCCGTACCCGACCGGGTCCGGCAGCATCGCCGTCGTGACGGACGGAAGCGCTGTCGACATCAACATCGACCTGGACCATCCTCCAGAGGACCGGCCCGCGCCGTCGTCCGGCGCGAAGCCCTGGCTGGTCGCCACCGGCGTAACGGTCCTCGCGGCGACGCTCGGGCTCACCCTCACCCTGCGCTCCGGCTCCACCCCGGCCTGCGCCGCCGGCCGGACGCTGGCCGCCGCGCCGCCCACCGGCAACGCCACGCACACCGGCAAGGCCACCTTCTACGACTCCAAGGGCGCCGGCGGCAACTGCTCGAACCCGGCCGCCCCGGCCAACCGGCTCTACGTCGCGCTCGGTCCGACGGAATACTCCGCCGGTGCCGCCTGCGGCGGGTTCCTCGACGTCGTCGGGCCCAAGGGCACCGTCCGGGTGCTCATCATGGACCAGTGCCCGGAGTGCGAGCCCGGCCACCTCGACCTGTCCCGCGAGGCGTTCGCCCGAATCGCCGACCCGGTCCAGGGCCTCGTGCCGGTCACCTACCGCGCGGTGGTCAACCCGCCGCTGCCCGGACCACTCACCTTCCGGATCAAGGAGGGCGCGTCGCAGTGGTGGTTCGCCGTCCGCGTCGGCAACCACGGCAACCCGCTGCGGTCCGTCGAGGTCCGGCAGCGTGACAGCGACCCCTGGCAGTCGGCCGCCCGGCAGGACTACAACTACTGGTTGATCGCCTCCGGCGCCGGGCCGGGCCCGTTCAACGTGCGGGTCACCGACGTGTACGGCAACCGGGTCATCGTCGGCGGCATCCGGATGGCACCGGGCCAGGTGCAGAACAGCACGGTCCGGATGTACGCACCCGGCGGCGGGGCCGCCCCACGTCGTCCGGCCGCGTCGACCCGACCGCCGAGCAGCCGACCCGCCGTCACGCCGACGCCGACCCGGCGCTCGGTCGAGGTGGCGAGGACGAGCGCTCCGGCCACCGACGCGCCGACCACCAGCTCGCCCCGGGCCAACGCCCGGTGGTGCGGGGGCTGACCGCTCAGTCGGCCACCGTCAGATCAAGCCACATCAGAATCTCGTCCCGGTCGTCACCAGGGGCCACCCGCAGCGCGCCCGGCAGCCGGCCGATCTCCCGGTACCCGAGGCGGCCGTAGAACTTGTCCAACCCCAGGCCGTCGCGCACCGTGACGTGCAGCGCCTCGTGGCCCAACGCCCTGCCCAGCCGGGCGGCCTCCATCATCAGCGCCGAGCCGTAGCCGGCGCCCTGGGTGCCCGGGTGGACCATCACCCGCTTCACCACACACCAGTGCGCAGTGAGCGGGAAACGGTTGTCACTGAAGATCAGCATCGCCGCCAGCCGGTCCCCGGAGTAGCCGACCAGCAGCCGGTCCGGTCCGTCGACGATGCCGGCGAAAGTCGGATCGGCGGTGACGTGCACGTCGATGGCGGTGACCGGTGGCACGAAGCCGACCGCCCCGCCGGCGTTGCTGACGCCCACCCAGAGGTCGACGATCTCGGCACGCAGCTGCGGGGTCAGGTCAGGATCGAGGACGAAGCGCAGACTCACGCTCGCCATCCTGACCCAACGACCAGGGCCACGACCCGCGACAGTGACGCGCCCGACAACCAGGACCGCGACCACGAGCCCGACCATCATGCGGGCACGAGACTCGACGGTGGCGCGCCGGCTCACGGTGCTTGCTGACTGTGCGGGAGAGGGGATTCGAACCCCCACATCCTTCCGGATACAGGTTCCTAAGACCTGCGCGGCTGCCATTACGCCACTCCCGCCAACTTCCTGAGTTTAGAGTGTCTGGCTTCGGCGGTGTTGAGCCCGGCCTCCTTGAGGATGGTCGAGATCGTGCCGTGACCGACTTTGCATCCCCCACCAGGCAGATTGCGGAGAACACCGGACAGCCGCTTCGGCCCGACATCGGGATGCGCCAGTGCCTGTTCTATTACCGCTTCGCGATGAGCGATCGAACGCCAACCGCGGCTCGGACGCGGCTTCAACACGCCGTCCTGCACGAGCCTTCGCCGGACCTTGTGCAGATAGGCCGGAGTCCAGCCCAACTGCCGTGCCGCCTCCAGGGCCGTCACCTGCTGTGCGTCGACCCGACCGAACAGGTCGACGAGTTCCGTCCGGGTGGCCGGTCGGCGATCAGAGCCGGTCGTCCCGACGTGGCGTTCCTCCCCAACGGTTGGCGTCGCGAGGATGGGGAGGTCGGAAGCCCGTCTTCCTCGCCCGGCGTAGGTCGCGGTCTGGCTGTGGCAGTTCGGGCAGAGGAGCCGCAGGTTCGGTGGCCGGTTGTCGAGAAAGTCCCCGTTGATGTGGTCGACGTGCAGGATGAGCGACGCGCCTCGCCACACCGGCCCTGTCCCACAGCCCTCACACTCCTGCGGCACGCCGAGTGTGCCCAGCGCCCACTTCAACCGCGCGCCGGGCGTCCGGCGGGACCCTTCGGGCAGCACCACCAGAAGCTGCGCGGATGTGGTGCGTCGTTCGCCACGCCGCCCCTTGTTGTGGGCCTGCCTCGCGAAGTGCGACGTGTCGATGCCGAACCGCTTGAGCTGCCGGCTGATGTGCGCGTGTGAGCCACCGCTGACGCGCACGCCGAGCAACCGCATCACCTCGGTGATGTTGCGGGCGACGGCGGCAGCGGCGGCCAGCGCTTCGGGCGTGTACTTGTATCGAACCACTGACGGAACGTAGCGATCCGGTACGACAGGTCAGTCCAGGCCGAGGTCGCGGCGGAGCTTGGCGACGTGCCCGGTGGCCTTGACGTTGTAGAGCGCCCGCTCGACCTTGCCGTCGGCGTCGATCACGAACGTCGAGCGGATCACGCCGGTGACGGTCTTGCCGTAGAGCTGCTTCTCGCCGTACGCGCCGTAGGCGGTCAGCACCGCCTTGTCCGGGTCCGACACCAGCGGGAAGGTGATGGCGTCACGCTCGCGGAACTTCGCCAGCTTCTCCGGCTTGTCCGGGGAGATGCCGACGACCTCGTAGCCGGCGGCCTGGAGTGAGGCGAGCGAGTCGCGGAAGTCGCAGGCCTGCTTGGTGCAGCCGGGGGTCATCGCGGCCGGGTAGGCGTACAGGACGACCTTGCGACCGCGCAGGTCGGCGAGGGAGAGCTGGTCGCCGGTGTCGGTGGCGAGGGTGAACTCGGGCGCGGGGTCACCGGGGGAGAGGCGGTCGGGCGAGGTCATGGCCTCGACCCTACCGCCGTGCCGGCGAGCGCCGCCGCCGGCGCGACGCGTCGGCGTGTGGGGTACGGCGCGGGTCGGCGGGGCCTGACCTGGAGTGATCAAGCCCATGGGTTGTTGCCAGAGTCTGGCAACAACGATGCTTGGGAAATAGGCTGACCCACGCCGGCCCGGTCGGGCCCGCTGACGCGTGGGAGGTCGCGTGGAAACACTGGCGATGCACATCTCGAACGGGATCATCGACGGTCCCGTCGCAGCGATCTTCGCGGCGCTCGCACTGGCCGGGCTCACCGCCTGCGTTCTGCGCGGACGGCGCGACCTGGACGACCGGCTGGCACCGATGGCCGGCCTGGTGGCGGCGTTCATCTTCGCCGTCCAGATGCTCAACTTCCCGATCTTCACGGCCGGCGTGAGTGGCCACCTGCTCGGTGGCGCGCTCGCCGCCATGCTGGTCGGCCCGTGGGTCGGCGCGCTCTGCGTGTCCGTGGTGCTGGTCGTGCAGGCGTTGGTCTTCGGTGACGGCGGCGTGGCGATGCTCGGCCTCAACATCACCAACATGGCGCTGCTCGGCACCGCCGCGGCGTACCTGCTGATCGCCCTGATGCTGCGAGTGCTGCCCCGGACGCGCGCCGGCCTGGCGGTGACCGCGTTCGTCGCCGCGATGCTCAGCGTGGTCGTCGCGTCCCAGGGCTTCGTCGTGCAGTACTGGCTCGGCGGCACCACCGACCTGGGCAGCAACCTGGCCGGCCTGGCCGGCACGATGGCCGGAACCCACCTGCTGATCGGCATCGGCGAGGGCCTGATCACCGCGACCACCGTGCTCACCGTCGCGAAGGTGCGACCCGACCTGGTGTACGCGCTGCGCTCCCTGCGCACCCCCACCACCCCCGCTGTCCCGGTCTCCGGAGGTGTCCGATGAAGAACCGTTCCTGGGCCTTCCTGGCCGGCGGCCTGCTGGTCGCGCTGCTGCTCGCCGGCGTGGTCAGCAACTACGCCTCGTCCCACCCGGACGGGTTGGACTCCTCGCTGCTCAAGGGCTGCACCGTCGACGCCGACGACAACATCGTCGGCGGCAGCTGCCCGGCCCAGCAGGCGAAGGACCATGAGTTGGCCGACAGCCCGCTCGCCGACTACGGCGTACGGGGCGTGCGGAACAGCTTCGTCTCCACCGGCCTCTCCGGGGTGCTCGGGGTACTGGTCACCTTCGCGGTCGGGGCCGGCGTGTTCTGGCTGCTGCGCCGTCGGGGCGGCACGCCGACCGACGCTGACGCGGCGACGCCCACTGGGGACGCCATGCCCGCCGAGGATGACGCGGCGACGCCGCGCGCCGCCACGACAAGCTGAACAGGGGTACGCGGATGGGGGCCGGTCACGGGCACGTGCTGTACCGCGAGTCGGACTCGCCGGTGCACCGGCTCCCGCCCGAGGTCAAGATCGTGGCGATGGTGGTCTTCACCCTCGCCGTGGTGGCCACTCCACGCGAGGCATTCTGGGCCTTCGGCGCGTACGCCGTGCTGGTGGCGGTGGTGGCGGCGCTGGCCCGGGTGGGGCCGCGGTGGTTGCTCAGCCGAGCGTTGATCGAGCTGCCGTTCGTGCTGTTCGCGGTCGCCCTGCCGTTCCTCGGCAGCGGCGACCGGGTCGAGGTGCTGGGCCTGCGGCTGTCCGAGGACGGGTTGCACGGCGCGTGGAACATCCTGGCCAAGGGCACCCTGGGGGTGCTCGCCTCGCTGCTGCTCGCCGCGACCACCACCACCCGGGACCTGATCGTGGGGCTGGACCGGCTGCACTGCCCGCAGGTGCTCACCCAGATCGCCACGTTCATGCTGCGCTACCTCGACGTGCTGGTCGGCGAGGCGCGGCGGATGCGGGTGGCCCGGATCTCCCGGGGTGACGACCCGCGTTTCCTGTGGCAGTTGCGCGGCTTCGCCGCCGGGATCGGGGCGTTGTTCCTGCGCGCCTTCGAGCGCGGCGAGCGGGTCTATCTGGCGATGCTGTCCCGGGGCTACACCGGGCGGATGCCCGCCGTGTGGCAGGGCGAGGGTGCGGCGAGCGCCGGTCAGTGGCTGGTCGCGGCGACTGTGCCGGTGTTGGCGGCCTCGATCGCCGCCACCGCCGTCGTGCTGTCATGATCGGTGTCGTGCAGACCGCTGTCTCGCTGGACGTTCGGGGTGTTCATTTCGCGTACCCGGACGGGCACGTAGCCCTTCAGGGGGTCGACCTGAACGTGCCGCGGGGTGACCGGGTGGCGCTGCTCGGGCCCAACGGCGCCGGCAAGACCACGCTGGTGCTGCACCTCAACGGCATCCTCACCCCGACCGAGGGGAGCGTGAGCGTCGGCGGGCTGACGGTCACCCCGGATCGGGCCACCCTGGCCGAGGTTCGCCGCCGGGTGGGCATCGTCTTTCAGGACCCGGACGACCAGTTGTTCCTGCCCACGGTGGCGGAGGATGTGGCGTTCGGGCCGGCGAACCTGGGTCTGCGGGGGGCCGAGTTGGCCACCCGGGTGGACGAGGCGCTCGCCGCGGTGGGGATGGGTGAGCACCGGGACCGGGCCCCGCAGCACCTGTCGTTCGGGCAGCGCCGCCGGGTGGCGGTGGCCACCGTGCTCGCCATGCACCCGGAGATCCTGGTGCTCGACGAGCCGTCGTCGAACCTGGACCCGGCGGCCCGTCGGGAGCTCGCCGAGATCCTGCGCGGCCTGCCGGTGACCCTGCTGATGGTCACGCACGACCTGCCGTACGCGGCGGAGCTGTGCGAGCGCTCGGTGATCCTGGACAACGGCCGGATCGTCGCCGACGCCCCCACCAGCACCCTGCTCAGCGACGCCCCCCTGCTGGCAAGACACCGCCTGGAGCTTCCCTACGGGTTCACCCCGCAGCCGTAGACCCACTCTCGACGGTCTCCACCCGGGGTGCCGCCGCTGTGGTGCGCGAGGTGGCGTGCAGGCGCAGGATGCCGGCGGCTGTCGCGCCGGCGCCGGTGATCAGGAAGAGCGCCACCATTACCCTGGCGGCCGCGGGTGACCAGGGCACCGGGGCGATGGCGCGGGAGAACACGGCGGCGTTCGACGCTCCGGCGAAGAGCGCCAGGCAGGTCCCGGCCAACGCGACCACGAAGTCGGCGGCCGGGCGGCGGCTCAGCGCGTACCACCCGGCGGCGATCGCGCCGAGGCCGGTGAGCAGGGACCAGATCTGCCCGGAGAGCAGCCCGACCAGCACCCCGCCCACGCCCCGGGCGCCGGCGTCCAACTCCCGTCCCACCGGGTACCCGACGGCCAGCGCGCCGCCGACGATCAGCAACACGCCGAGCGCGGACAGAGCGCGGGCGCCGGCCGGGGCGGTGGCGGCGAACAGGCCGAGCGCGCCCACCGCGAGCAGACCCACGATGGTCACGGCCCACCAGGTGTACGCGTCCGGCGGCGGCACCCAGTCCAGCGTGCCGCCGATCACCACCGGGTCGGTGCCGTCGCGCAGCGGGATCGTCCAGTCCCGGACCCGGTGCTCGCGGTCCGGTGCGGCGCGTACCGCGGCCGGTGGTGCCGACTCCTGCCACAGCGCGCGCTGGTCGTGCCAGCGCGCCGTGGTGCCGTCGTCGATCCGTTGCCAGGAGGGTGCGGCGGCCGGGTCCGCCTCGGCCGGGAGCGAGGTGTCCCCGGCGATGGTGCGGTTCAGGTACGTGGCGGGGGAGTGGCTGTTCTCGAAGACCCCGTCCGGCCCGACGCGCAGGTACGGCTCGCCGGAGTAGCCGATGACCTCGATGGTGCGGCCGGTGCGGTTGGTCAGTTCCAGTCGGGCGCCCGCCTCGATGACGCGTACCTCAAGCCCTGGCCGCGCGGGTGCGACCCCGGTGGTCCGGGTGCGGTAGTCGGTGCCGTCCGGTGCGTCCGCGCCGTGCGCGGCGGCGGGCGCCGCGCTGATCACTGTCGCCAGGCCGGCTGCGGCGGCGATCAGGCCGGCGCGGCCCAGCAGGCTACGGATCACTTGCCGGCCGCCGCCACGGCCGCGGTGAGAGCGTCCGGGGTGGGGTTCTCGACGGGTTGACCGTTGACCTTGACGGTCGGCGTGCCGGTGACGTTGCTCTGGCTGGCGTCTTCGGTGACGTGTTCGGTCCAACTCTTGTACGTGCCGTCCTTGACGCAGCTGCCGAAGGAGCCCTGGTCGAGGCCCACGCTGGTGCCGATGTCGATGAGCTTGTCGTCGGTGAGCCCCGCGCTGCCCTCCGGCGGCTGCTGGGCGAAGAGCGCCTTGGCGTACTCGTGGTACTTGCCGCCCGCCGCCGCGCAGCCGGAGGCGGCCGAGGAGCGGGTGGAGTAGTCGGTGGTGGAGAAACGGTTGAGGTACGCGACCGGGTGGTAGACCACCTTCGCCTTGTTCTCGGCCACCAACTGTTCGAGCGTGGATCCGCTGGTCTGCTCGAACTGCTTGCAGGCCGGGCAGAGGAAGTCCTCGTAGACGTCGACGGTGACCGGCCCGCCGCCGGTGACGATGCCGGTGCCGGCCGCGTTGGCGCCGGGTGGGGTGGTGAAGTTGTCGGAGCGCTGGTTGGACCAGACGGCCCACCCGACGACGCCGGCGATGACCAGGACGACGACCGCGGCGGCGGAGACCCAGATCGTGCGGCGGCGGCGCCGTTCGCGGGCCAACTGCTCGCGGACCACCCGGGCGGCGTCCCGCTGCCCCTTGCGACTACTCATCCTCGTCCTCCACAACGGGTTCGCCGGACACCCACCCGTCCACCGATACCGGCGTACGAGGCCAGATCAGCAGAAATCCGGCCAGAACCAAGAATCCCAGGTCCCGGAGGATCTCCGGGAGGTAACTGGGTGCCTGCCCCGCGGCGAGCTGCCCGCCGCTGCCGAAGCAGCCGCAGTCGATGGCCAGCCCACGCGTCCAGGCCGAGGCGATCCCCGCGATGAAGACCACCAGCAGCGCGGCGGACACCCCGGCGACGAGCCGGGTGGCCAGCCCGAGCAGCAGCAGCACGCCCAACGCCAGCTCGACGAAGGGCAGCGCCGCGCCGATCACGGTCGCCACGTCGTACGGCATCACCTGGTACGCGTTGACCGCCCGCCCGGAGGCGGCGAGGTCGCTGACCTTCGAGGCGCCGGCGACCAGCCAGACGGCGGCGAGGCCGAGTCGGGCCGCGATGCCGAGCCACGGGCGGACCAGGGGCCAACGGTGGCCCCGGGTGGAAGGTGCTGTCACGCTCATTTGTCGTCCCGTCCGCGCCGGAAGTTCCGCGCTCAGCCGGCCAGGGCGTCGCCGACCGCCTCGACCAGGTCGTCTCGGGCCCGGGCGACCCGGGACCGAATGGTGCCCACCGGCACCCCTTCGACGGCGGCGGCCTCGGCGTACGACAGGCCGAGCAGTTGGGTGAGCACGAACGCGGAACGCCGCTCGGGGCCGAGGCGACGCACCAGGTCGGCGGCACCGAGTTGGCCGGCCGGGTCCGGATGCGGTCGGTCGGTGTACGCGTTCGCCGTCAGGCGCTCGTCGAGCCGCCGCCGCCGAACGACAGTGCGCAGGTGGTCGGCGCAGGCGCGCCGGGCGATGCCGAGCAGCCAGGTGCGGGCGCTGGAGCGGCCCTCGAAGGCGGGGAGGGCCCGGAACGCCCGCAGGTAGGTCTCCTGGGTCAGGTCGTCGGCGCTGTCCGGGTCGACCAGGGCGGCGGCGAACCGCCAGACCTCGGCCTGGGTCAGCCGGACGAACGCCGCCTGGGCGGCGGGGTCACCGTCGCGGGCGGTCAGCGCCGACTCGGTTGCCGGGTCCCGGGCGACCTCGTCGACCGGCTCTGCCGGACCGGCGGCACCGGAGTCACGCGGGACAGGGATCACGACACACCAGGTTACGCGGCAGTCGGCGGCGCGTCAGGGCCGTTCGGCCCTTGGATGGTCTGCGCCACGTCGGGAACTTTTCCCCGACCCGGGCCGACTACCAGTTCATGACGTGCGACCACAGAAGCGACCACCCCCCTCGGGTCGCCGAATGGGACACCCATCGGCGACCATGGCCGGCATGACTGTCGCCCCCCGCCGCTGGGCCGCCAGGCTGGCCGCAGCCGCCGGCCTCCTGGTCACCGTCGTCGCCTTGTTGATCGCGCCAGCCACCCCCGCCAGCGCCCACGCGGTGCTGGAGAGCAGCAGCCCGGCCGCCGCCTCCATCGTGCCGAGCGGGCCCTCCGAGGTGGTCCTCACGTTCAGCGAGTCGGTCCGCAAGGTGCCGGGCAAGATCCGCGTCATCGCGCCGGACGGTTCCCGGGCCGACCGGGGTGAACCGTCGTTCAGCGGCGGTGTGGTGACCATTCCGGTGGACCCGGCCGGCGCCCGCGGCACCTACCTGGTCAGCTTCCGGGTGATCTCGGCCGACAGCCATCCGGTCTCCGGGGCGTACACCTACTCGGTCGGCGCACCCTCGACCCCACCCGTCGACTCCGGCACGGACAGCCGCGCCAACCCGGTGGTGGGCACGGCGGTGAAGGTGGCCCGCTTCCTCGGCTACGCCGGCCTGGTGCTGCTGGTCGGGCCGGCGCTGGTGCTCGCCGCGCTCTGGCCACGGCGGCTCTCCCGGCGGGGGCCGACCCGGCTGGCCTGGACCGGCCTCGGTCTGGTTGCCTTCGCCACCCTCGCCGACCTGTGGTTGCAGGTCCCCTACACGGCCGGTGGTGGTCTCCTCGACGTCACCGGCGAGGGGTTCGGCAGCGTGTTCGGCAGCACCTTCGGCGCCGCCCACCTGGTCCGACTCGGCCTGCTGGCGGCGTCCGTCTTCCTGCTCCGCCCGCTGCTGGCCCGGCCCGCCGGCCGCGCGGACGCGATCATCCTGGCCGTGCTCGGCGGCGCCGCCCTGCTGACCTGGCCGCTGGCCGGGCACGCGGCGGCGTCCCCGGCGCCGGCGGTCTCCGTGGTGGTCGACGCGGTCCACCTGGGCAGCATGGCGGTCTGGCTGGGCGGTCTGCTCATGCTCGCCGCCTTCCTGCTGCGCCAGGCCGACGAGCGGGAGCTGAGCGCGATCCTGCCGATCTGGTCGCGCTGGGCGGCGCTCGCCGTCTCGGCGCTGCTGCTGGCCGGCACCGTCCAGGCGCTGATCGAGGTGGCCACCCCGCAGGCGCTCTTCGACACCACGTACGGCCGCTTGCTGCTCGCCAAGATCGGCTTGTTCGCACTGGTCATCGCCGTGGCGGCGTACTCCCGGAAGTTGGTGCGCAGCCGCGTCGCGGCGCAGCGCCCGGTGCCGGTGCGCCGGGCGGTCCTGGTGGAGTTGGCAGTCACCGTGGTGGTGCTGGCCGTGTCCGCCACGCTGGTGCAGACCACGCCCGCCCGTACCGCCGCGGCCGGCCCGTCCGCCGGGTCCGAGTCCGGCCTCTTCAGCACCCGGCTGTCCAGCCCGTTGCTGACCGTCGAGGTCGAGGTGAGCCCGGCCGAGCGGGGCAACAACTCGGTGCACCTGTACGCGTACGACAAGGCCAACCAGCCGCTGCTGGTCGCGGAGTGGAAGGCGACGGTCGCGCTGCCCTCGGCCGGGATCGAGCCGATCGAGGTGCCGTTGCTCCGGTTGACGGACAGCCACGCCTACGGCGACATCAGCCTGCCGACCCCCGGCGAGTGGCAACTGAAGATCACCGCCCGAACGACCGACATCGACCAGGCCACGGTGACCGCCACCGTGCCCATCCGTTAGAGAGGCTCGCGAAACCCATGACCCGACTCCGGCGTACCGCAACCGCCGCTGCCGCCCTGGCGTTCACCGCCGCCGCCACCGCTGTGCTCGGCTTCGCCGGACCGGCGTCCGCACACGTCACGGTGAACCCGAAGGAGGCGACCCAGGGTGGCTACGCCCGGGTGGCGTTCCGGGTGCCCAACGAGAGCGACACCGCGTCGACCACCAAGCTGGAAGTGGTACTGCCGGAGAACGCCCCGGTCGGCTCGGTGTCGACGATGCCGGTGCCGGGCTGGACGGTCGCCACCGAGAAGCGCAAGGTGGACCCGCCGATCGAGGTGCACGGCAGTCAGCTCACCGAGGCCGTTTCCAAGATCACCTGGACGGCGTCCGGTGAGGCGGGGGTGAAGCCGGGTCAGTTCCAGGAGTTCCCCGTCTCGATGGGGCCGCTGCCGCAGGTCGACTCGATGGTCTTCAAGACCCTGCAGACCTACTCGGACGGCAACATCTCGCGGTGGATCGACGAGCCGGCGCCGGGTGCCGAGGAGCCGGAGCACCCCGCTCCGGTGCTCACCCTGGCCGCCGCGGCGGCGCCGGCGGGTTCTGCCTCGCCGACCGCAGCCGTCGCCTCGCCCGACGACGATGACGACGACGACGGCAACGGGCTCGCGGTCGGCCTCGGTGTGGCCGGTCTCGTCGCCGGTCTGGCCGGTCTGGTGCTGGGCGGGCTGGCCTTCACGCGTACCCGCCGGGAGCCGGTCGCCAAGGCCTGACCCTGTTTCACCCGCTGGCCCGCCGGATCTTCCGGCGGGCCAGCGCGCTTTTCCGGAGCCGATGTCAACCGTGCCGTGGATATCCCCTGATCAGACGGTGTACGTCGGTAAGGTCGGCCGGGTATTTGGCTACGGAGGGGGACGGTGCGGATGCGGTTCGTGCGGATGATCGCCGGAGTGCTGCTGTTGGTCGTGGGAATTCCGGCGCTGTTCGCCGGTGGCGGGCTGTGGCTGGTGAGCCGACACGCCGACCCCGGCGGGGCCTTCGCCGCCCGTTTCGAAACGGTCCGCACGCCCGGTCACGCGATCGTCGTCACCGACCTCGACCGATTGCTGCGGCAGGATGCGCCCTTCGCGCGTACCGCGCAGACCCGGCTGCGCCTGGACGCCCGCGGCACGGGCGGGCCGGCCTTCGTCGGATTGGCGCCCACCGCCAAGGTGCGTGGCTGGCTGGAGGCGGTGCCCCACGCCACGGTCCGCCGGATGGCGCTGGCCCGAGGTCCGCTGCCGGTCCGGCTCGATCCGGCCGGACCGGCCGCCGACACTCCGGGCGTCGCGACGGCCGACGGGCCGTTCACACCGCTAGGCCGGCCCTTCTGGGTACGCGAGGGGATCGGCTCGCTGGAGTGGAGCGCGGACGACCTCGCCGGCGAACCCATGAGCCTGGTGGTGATGCGCACCGATGGCGAGGCCGACCTGGCCCTGGACCTGCGCGCCGAGTTGCGGGCCGGGTGGACCGGCCCAGCCACCTGGGGTCTGCTGACCGTCGGCGTGCTGCTGGTGGTGTGCGCGGCGCTGCTCCTGCTGCGGCCGCTACGGCCACGCGAGGTGATCTTCGTGGTCGAGCCGGATCAGGTGCCGGTGCTCGCCGGCCGGCTCGGGGTCACCTCGCTGAGTGGCCTGGGCCTCCGGCAACCCGATCCGACCCCACCGTTGCCGGCACGACAACTCGCCCCGGTCGGCTCCGGGGCTCCGGAACCCGCCCGGCCGGCGATCGGTGCGGCCCGCGCGGCCACCCTCGCCGACCTGGACGAACCGGTCCGGCTGCCCCGCCCGCCGGAGGTGACGCTGAGTCTCGCCTGGCCGCCGGCCGACGTGGACGAGCCCACGGCCCGGCCGGTGGCGACCGCAGCGGGCGACGAGCCGGCCCGTGGCGGCCCTGTCGGGTGACGGGCCCGGCTGGTGGCGGTGGGTGAGACGGCGAGTGGCCCTCCGCGCTGCCGACGCGGAGGGCCACTCTCACCGGGGGATCGGTGCTACCCGAGCGACGCTTGAGGTAGATGAGGACAGGTTAGCGCCGAACGTGGTTACTCGGGAGGTCTGTCCAATTGGTGCGATTTTCCGCACCGAGCCGCGAGCGCACCGGCAACGCGACCAGCAGCAGCAGGCTGAGCAGCACGTAGGTGTTCTGCACGACGAAGTCCACCGGGTCGTGAGTGCGGACCGGTCCCGCGCCCCAGGCCTGGAACGTCACCACGCCGTAGATGGTCACGGCGGTGATGCCCAGCGCGAGCCCGGCCAGCCACCGACGCCGGCGTGCCTCGTCCGGGCGGTCCGCGCTCAACGCCGCGTCGGCGAGCAGCACCACCGCCGGCACGAACCAGTAGATGTGGTGGGTCCAGGTGATCGGGCTGGCCAGGGAGCCGACCAGGCCGGTCAACGTCAGGCCCGTCAACGGGTCACCGGCCCGCGCCGCGCGCGCGGCCCGCCACAGCCCGTAGCCGGCGACCGCGGCGACCAGCAGCAACCAGAGCAACCGGTCCGGCTTCTCCGGCTCGGTGAACCGGCTGAGCAGGCCGAACAGCGACTGGTTGCCGACGATGTCGGTGCGTCCCACCCGCTCGGTGGTCCACAGTTCGTGCGTCCAGAACCGCCACGAGTCACGTGGGGCGATCGCCGCCGCGAGCAGGGTCGCCGCCGCCGCGGTCGCGCTCGCCACCGCCGCGGCCCGCCACCGACGGGTGGCCAGCAGGTACACGATGAAGATGCCGGGAAAGAGCTTGAGCGCCGTCGCCAGCCCCACGCCCACCCCGGCCCAGCGTCGCGCCTGCGGTACCGCGAACAGCAGGTCGGCCAGGATCAGCACGACCAGCAGCATGTTGATCTGTCCGAAGGTGATCGTCTCGCGGATGCTCTCCACCGCCAGCACCAGCAGCACGGCGGCGATCAGGGTGAACCTTCGGGGCAGGTCGTGTCGGGCGATCACCGGCGCCACCAGCCACCGGGTGGTCAGCACCACGGCCAGCACGGTGAGCGCCGTGAAGATCGCCACGGTGGCGCCGAGCCGCAGCAGACCGAACGGCCACAACAGCAGCGCGCTGAATGGTGGGTAGGTGAAGTACAACTCGCCCTGCACCCGGTCGGGCTGCACGTAGTCGTAGAGCGGGTGGCCGACGCGCCACCAGTCCATCGCGGACATGTAGATCTTGAGATCGAAGAAGTTGTGCACGAGGCCGGGCAGGTACAGCGCTGGCAGCACAGCCCCGAGGGCCACCACCGCGACCAGGCGACGGACCGTACGGCCGCCGGGATCGTCTTCGGTGACGGCGGGCGGTGCGACGGGTTCTGCTGGCACCCCGAAACCCTAGCGGGCCGGTCCGCCGAGAGCGCGCAGCCGCGAGGTGTGGGCTGCGCGTAGGCTGTCCCGGTGGCTGATCTCCTCGTCTGGATCGACTGTGAGATGACTGGGTTGGACCTCGGCAGGGACAAACTGATCGAGGTTGCGGCACTGGTCACCGACCCCGACCTCAACGTGCTGGGTGACGGTGTCGACGTGGTCATCCACGCCGACGAGGCGGCACTGGAGGGGATGCCGGAGATCGTGCAGACCATGCACGCCAAGTCCGGCCTCACCGAGGAGGTCCGTCGTTCGGCGGTCACCCTCGCCGAGGCCGAGGACCTGGTCCTGGACTACGTCCGCACCTTCGTCAAGGACCCGCGTACGGCTCCGCTCTGCGGCAACTCGATCGCCACCGACCGTGGCTTCATCGCACGGGACATGCCCCGCCTCGACGCGCACCTGCACTACCGCATGATCGACGTGTCGTCGATCAAGGAACTCTGCCGCCGCTGGTACCCCCGGGTGTACTTCGGTCAGCCGCAGAAGGGTCTCGCGCACCGGGCACTGGCCGACATCCGGGAGAGCATCCGCGAGTTGGAGTACTACCGGCGCACCGTCTTCGTTCCGCTGCCCGGCCCGGATGTCGAGACCGCCAAGGCCATCGCCGCCGAACTCTGACCGCGGCCGCGCTGACCGGCAACCCGCTGGACGTGCCTGGCTGTGGTGTGGCTATTATTGGTCCGCACCCCGCCCGGAGCGATCGACCGGGCGACGGCGGCATGGTGGCTGTAGCTCAGTTGGCAGAGCACCGGGTTGTGGTCCCGGTTGTCGGGGGTTCAATTCCCCTCAGTCACCCAGTTGGTTTCACTGCTCAGGCCCCCTCCTCGGAGGGGGCCTGAGTCGTTGTGGGGGCGAAACCCTGGAGCACGCGAAAGCCCCCTCCGAGGAGGGGGCTTTCGTCGGCTGGCTCAGGCGGTCGGCGTGGGGGACGGGGTGACCGTCCCGTCCGGCGTCGGGGTGGTGGCGTCCGGGTCGGCCGGAGGCTCGTACGGAAGGGCGCTGCCCTTGACGTACGCGTCCCAGCTCATGTTCCAGTCGGTCCAGCCGTTGCCGTTCTGCAGCTTGCGCTCGGTGCCCTTGACCGTGATCGGGTCGCCGATCTGGGTGTTCTTGAAGAGCCAGTCGCCGTTGGCCATCGACACGTTCACGCAGCCGTGCGACACGTTCGTGGTGCCCTGCTGGCCCTCGGACCAGGGTGCCGCGTGGATGAACTCCCCGCCCCAGGTGAGGCGCTGAGCGAAGTCGATCTTGGTGCGGTAGCCCTCCTCCGGACCCAGCTCCTCGAACGTGTCGAAGACCGTCTTGCGCAGCTTCTCGATCACGACCATGGTGCCGCTGGACGACGGGGTGCTCTTCTTGCCCAGACTGACCGGGATGGTCTTGATCACAGAGCCGTTGCGGGTCACCGTCATCCGCTTGGTCTTGTTGTCCACCGTCATGACCACCGCCGCGCCGATCTTGACGTCCACCGAGAGGTCGGCGCGGCCGTACCAACCCGCGCCCATCGGCAGGCCGCCGGCCTGCACCCGGTAGGAGACCTTGCTGTCGGGCTTCCAGAATTCCTTCGGCCGGTACCGGATCTCGGTGGGGCTGACCCAGTGCCAGATCCCCTCCTGCGCCGGGGTCGAGGTGACGGTCATCCGGCGCTGCACGTCGTCGCGGTAGTCCTCCGGGATGGCGCGGCTGAACTTCACGATCAGCGGCATGCCCACCCCGACCACCTGGTTGTCGCCGAGGAAGCTGCTCACCCGTACCTGATTGCCGGGCTTGGCCATGGTGGTGAAGGTGCTCGTCGCGGTGGCCGGACGTCCGTCGTCGCCCTTGGCGGTCACGGTGGCCGTGTAGCTCGTGCCGTAGGCCAGCGCGCCGGTCGGCAGCCACGACTTGCCGTCCTTGGCGAGGGCGCCCTCGACCGCCTTGCCGGCGGCGTCCTTCAGCTCGACCGCGGTCTCCACGGCGTCCTTCGTGGTGAAGGTGATGCCGGTGGACGCCGGCACGTCCTTGGCGTCGGCTGCCGGCTCACTGATCGTCGCGGCGGCCTTCGGTGCCGGGTTCTCGCCGCCGCCGTGCCACGAGGACGGCTTGCCGCCGTTGCCGTCGGTGCAGGCCGAGGTGAAGGCCAGCGCCACGGCGAGAAGCCCCGCCGCGAACACGCGGCGTCGCCCACCGGGCCTGATCAGCTGGTCCTGGCTAGCTCGCATGAATTCCCTCACAGTTGTGGTCGCTGCCCCATCGTCTCTTACTGACGCGCCAGAGCCGGCCCCGGTTGCCGAGGGTGAACCGAAACACGCCATCAATAGTGGCCGGATCCTGCTAGCATCCGGCGTTTCGTGAGCCTGGTTCGTCTACATACCGGGATTGCGGGGGTCGCCGCGCTGTCATCGAGCGGCGGGAGTGCAAGGGTACGCCGGCCCGGCCAACGGCCGAGCCGGCGCAACGAGGTCGACGGCTCAGACCGCCGGGCCGGCCCCACCACTGGGCACCGGCAGCGCGCTGCCCTTGACGAACTCCGACCAGCTCACGCTCCACGCCGTCCAGCCGTTACCGGCGGCGATCCTGCGCTCGGTGCCCTTGATCGTGATCGGGTCACCGATCCGGGTCTTGTCGAACAACCACCTGGCGTTCGCCATCGACACGTTCACGCACCCGTGCGAGACGTTCTGCCGCCCCTGCACGTGCTCCGACCAGGGCGCGGCGTGGATGTACTCGCCACCCCAGGTGAGCCGCTGGGCGAACTGGATGTCGGTCACGTAGCGGTTGGCCGGATCCGGGTCGTCGCGGGTGTCGAAGACAGTGGCTTCCTTCTTCTCCATCACCACCATCGTGCCGCTCGACGACGGTGTGCTCTTCTTGCCCAGGCTCACCGGGATGGTGCGCACCGGCGCGCCGTTCTCGTACACCGTCATCTTCTTGTTGGCGTTGTCGACCTTCATCTCGAACGACCGGCCGATCTTGGCGGTGGCCTTGCGGTCGACGTCGCCGTACTTGCCGTTGCTCAGCGGCACCCCCGCCAGGGCGATCCGCACGGTGATGGTGGTGCCCGGCTTCCAGTACTCCGGGGCCCGGTAGTAGGCCTGGGTGCCATTGCTGACCCAGTGCCACGCGCCCGGCTGCGGCGGGTCGGTCCGGACGAACATCCGCTTCTGCACCGCCGCCCGGTCCTTCTTCGGGATACCCGGGTGGAACTCGGTGACCACCGGCATGGCCACCCCGTAACTCTTGTCGTCGAAGAGGTACAGGCCCGAACCGATCGTCGACTTCGGCTTGGCCATCGTGGTGAAGCTGCTGGTGCCCTGGCTGCTCGTGCCGTCCGACGCGCTCGCCGTCACCGTGGCCGTGTAGCGGGTGCCCCACTTCAGCGGAGCGGACGGCACCCAGGCCGAGCCATCGGTACGCAGCTTGCCCTCGACCGAGCCACCGCCGTCCGCCGTCAGGGTGACCGCCGAAACCTTCCCGCCGTCCGGGAGTTTCGCGCTGATCTCCGTGCTCACCGGCCGGCTCTTCGTGCCGTTGGCCGGGCTCAGTGTGAGCGGCGGCCCGCTCGGTGTGCTCGGCGTCGAAGGTGCGGCTGAGCCAGGGGTGGCGCTCGCGTCCGAGGACGCCCCGCCAACGAATTCCGGCTTCTTCTCGCCGCCGCCGCATCCGGTCAGTGCGAGCGACGCCGCCAGAGTCAGGGCGCCCACCACCGCCCCGGCTCGCGTGAACCGTGCCATGCCCACCTCTGTTCTCGCGTACCTGGCGGACATCGTGCCGTATCACCGCCCCAACCCACGCCCCGATCTTGGCGGCGGTGGCTGGTTTGGGGCTTTTTGCCGGCAAAGCTCGACCGAAGGGGGGACCCGGGTAACCGAATTGGAACGCGCCTTCCGGGGGTGCTAATGTTCTCTCCGTTGCCGACGAGCGCCGCTAGCTCAACTGGCAGAGCAGCGGACTCTTAATCCGCGGGTTCGGGGTTCGAGTCCCTGGCGGCGCACCAACGATGAAGGCCCTGACTGGCAGAGATCTGCCAGTCAGGGCCTTTTTCGCGTACGCCGGTGCGACGAGGTGCGGTGCCAGCGGCTAGAGGCGGAGTGCGGCTCGCACCAGATCAGCGACGGCTCGGGAACGGCTGTGCGGGGGCCAGGCGATGACCGTGGTGACTTCCGGCGCGTCCACGATCGGCACGGCGACGAGATCATCGTTCAACTGGGATCGGGCCGAGTCAGGCACGACCAGCAAGGTCCGGCCAAGCGCGATCAGCTGGAAAAGTTGTGAGTGGCTCCGTGCCTCAGGACCTGGGCCGTCGGGATAGGTGCCGTCATTCCCGGGCCAGCGCGGTAGAGGCAGGTCGGGCAGCTCGGTCACCTCGCTCAGCTGCAAACTCCTGCGAGTGGTGAGGGGATGGCCGGCCGGGAGGATGGCGACCTGGCCCTCGGTGAGCAGTTCCTCGGTGTCCAACCCTGTCAGGTCGTCGAACGGGTGGTGAAGGATCGCGACATCGGCACGGCCGGTCCGCAACAGCCGTTCTTGTTCGCCGGGGCCACACAGCGCCACGTCGACGTCGACCGATCCCGGTTCGGTGGCGTAGGCGTGTAGCAGCTTCGCGAGCAACTCGCTGGACGCTCCAGCCTTGGTCGCGAGGACGACGCTGGCGCGACCAGTGACGGCGAGAGCTGCGCGGCGGGTGCGATGTTCGGCAGCTTCCACAGCGTCCAGCGCTGCTCGTCCTTCGTGCAGCAGGACCGCACCGGCCTCGGTCAGGGTCACCGAGCGGCTGTCACGCTTCAGCAAGGCGGCACCCAGACGGCGTTCGAGCTGACTGATCGCCCGCGACAATGGCGGCTGGGCTATGCCCAGGCGTTGCGCCGCTCGGCCGAAGTGCAGCTCCTCGGCCACGGCGACGAAGTACCGCAGCTCCCGTGTCTCCACGTGTCGAGCCTAGCCGGGAACCGAGGCGCGACGATACCTTGAGGGTATCGCCCATGACTCAGGTGGTCTTGGACGGCTTGCGGGCCGTGACTCACAGTCGAAGACATGAGTGACACGAAGATCGCCCTGGTCACCGGGGCCAACAAGGGCATTGGGTACGAGATCGCGGCAGGCCTGGGTGCGCTGGGCTGGAGCGTGGGTGTCGGGGCCCGCGAGCAGATTCGGCGGGACGCGGCGGTGGCACGGCTGCGGGACGCCGGCGTCGACGCCTTCGGTGTTCCGTTGGATGTCACCGACGACAGCAGTGTCGCCGCCGCAGCCGATCTGATCGCCGAACGCGCCGGACGCCTCGATGCCCTGGTCAACAACGCCGGAATCACCGGCGGCGGGCCGCAGCAGCCGAGCAGCGTCGACGCTGCCGTCATCCGCACGGTGGTGGAAACCAACGTCATCGGCGTCATCAGGGTGACGAACGCCATGCTGCCGTTGCTTGGCAGGTCGGCCTCGCCGCGCATCGTGAACATGTCCAGCAGCGTCGGTTCTCTGGCCCGGCAGTCGGGCCCCGGTGGTGAGACCTCCACAGGTCCGGTCGCTGTGGCCTACGCGCCCTCCAAGTCGTTCCTGAACGCGGTGACCCTTCAGTACGTCCGGGAACTGGCAGACACGAACATCCTCATCAACTGCGCCTGCCCGGGCTTCGTCGCCACCGACCTCAACGGCTTCCGTGGCGTGCGTACTCCCCAGGAGGGCGCAGCAACCGCCATCCGCCTGGCCACACTGCCCGACGGGGGCCCCACCGGCGGATTCTTCGAGGACGCCGGTGTGGTGCCCTGGTGACGGCTCGCGGCTCGCGGCTCGCGGCTCTCGCGCCGGCCCGACGCCGCTCGGCGTCGGGCCGGTCGCGCCATTGGCGCTGCACCCACTCCTGCATCCGGAAGCCTCAGTAGTCGATATTGATGGCCGCGATCTGCCGGGTGCCGTTGGAGACGATGGCAGGGCCGGCGAAGCGCGAGCTGGAGTAGGTCAGTGCCGTCTTGTGACCGGGACTGTTGAACCAGGCCGCGATCATCTGCTCGGGTGTGGCGGTGCCCGAAGACGCGAAGAGGACCTCATGGCCGCAGTGCTCAAACGTGCCCGCATCAAGGTTCTGCTTCACGCAGGCTTCCCCGGCGCGTTGCTCCGTGGCGCGCAACGCGACCTCCGGCAGTCCGAGCGCGCGGCGTCGCTCGTTGAGCAGCACCAGCAGACGTTGTTCGGCGGCGGAGACACCGGATGCCGCATTGGCAGACTTGGGTGCCGACCTGGTCGGTGACGTGGTCGGCGCCGGCGACCTGGTCGGCTTCGCTGATCTGGTGGGCGTGGAGGTCGCCCGCGAGGTGGACGGCGACGCCTTGAGCGCCGTCGGGGAGGGCGACGCGAACGCGGGTTCGGTGGTCTCGTAGCCGGGTTCGATGATCGCGGTTGGGGGCTGGGCGCCGGTCGCGCTCGCCGGTCGTTGCGTCGGCCTGTCCGCGTAACTGGCGATGAGGAACCCGCCGCCTCCGATCAGGGCGACGGCCGCGAAGGCGCCGACCAGGGTCTTGGACAGAGACAGTGCCGTGACGCCGGCCTGATGCGACACGCCGCCGGTCTTCGCGGACGCGCCGGTCGGCGCGACGTCCCGCAACGCCCCGGCGGTCTTCACGGGGGCGCCGGCGGGCGCGACTCCCTGCGACGTGCCGGACACGGTGTACGCGTTCTGCGTGACGTCCGACGCGAGGCCGGCCGGGAGCGGTGTGAGCGCCAGGCCGGCCAGCAGCCGTTCGGCCGGAACCAGGTCCGACGTGGCGTTCGGGCACTGCGCGCAGGTGCGAATGTGCCGCGCCAATCGCTTGCGCCACACCTGCGCGGGCTGGCCGTCCCAATCGGACGCAGTGTCGATCAGGCCTGCGCAGCCGGGCCGGGCGGAGAGGGCTCGCACCACCAGCCGAGCGGTGTCCAACTGTGCCTTCATCCGGGCCACCCGGACGGTCACGTGGTGCGGGTCCAGCTGTAGGGCATCGACCAGGTCGGCGCGGGAAAGGTGACCGGCCTCGACCAGCCACCACAGGGACAGCAGGTGGCGGTGGTCGTCGTCCAGCCAGCGCGTGGCCAGGACCACCTCCCTGCGCTCATTGGACAGGCGAAGCTTGGTCAGGGTCAGGTCCTCGAAGTCGGAGCCCGGGACGACCAGATTGTCGATGTCCTCCGGCGGCGCCGGGGTGGTGTGCTGGTACTGCCGGTAGGCACGGATCTCGTTCATGGTGACGGCCACCAGCCACGACCGGAAGAGCCGCGGATCGCGTACGCCCGCCAGCCCGCGCACGACGCTCAACATCGTGTTTTGCACCACGTCGTCGACATCCGCCGACCGATTCAGTGCCCGGCCCACGATGTTGTACACCAGTGGCAGGTAATGCGAGACCAACGCGTCCATCGCCGCCTGGTCGCCGCGGCGTGCCGCGTCCACCGCCGCCGACATGTCGGTCCTGTTCGGGTACGCGTGCTCGGTCACGCTCACAACCTCATCTTCACGGGACATCTTCGTACACCGTGGAGATCGGTTGGCACCCGTCCAGGTCACACAAACTGACGTTGTCATCGTCCACCGCCGGTGACGACGTCCAGGCCGAAGTCCCCTCAGTGCGGTGCCGGCCAGCCTTCAGCTGAGAGACACCAACAGGCTCATCTGTTGCTGTTGAGGCGGACGATGGTGCCGTTGAGAACGGTGGCGAAGAGCGTCCATGCAGCGTACGGGGCCAGTGCGGCCGCCGCGACGCGGTCGGCCTGCGAGGCTCGGCGGAGCAGCACGAGGTTGGAGGCGTTGAGCGCGGCGATTTCGGCCAGCGCGATGGTGGGTCTGTGGGCCTTGAAGAACAGCGCGCTCCAACCAAAGTTGAGGGCCAGGTTGAGCCCGTAGGCACGGGTGAACGCGGCGCGGTCGGTTTCGCTGGTGCGGTCCAGCACGCGGGCACCGGCCACCGCGATCAGGGCGTACAGCGGCGTCCATACCAGCGGGAACGCCACGGGCGGGGGTTGCCAGGTCGGCTTGCGTAGCCGTTGGTACCAGCGTGAGGAGGCGTCGGTGGCCGTCGCCCCGGCGGCGGCGGTCGCGGTGACCGCCGCCGCGGTCTTGACCAAAGTTGGTACTCGCATGCTGTTCAGCTACCCGACCTGCGACGGATCAATCGCGCCCCGTTCACCGGTCGGCGGGCGGTGGAACGAGAGCGAAACGCTGTCGGAGTGTTCAGTTAGCCTCTGCGCCATGCCGATGATCACAATCGCCGATGAAGTGACCGGAGCGCCGAGTGGTCCTGAGTGGACAATGGACGTCTTCGAGGAAGAGGTACGCCTCGGCGAGTTGATTCGACGGCGTGTCTTTCTGGAGGTGGCGGAGTCCGGCGGGCACGTCGATCCGGAGGAGCGGACCCGGGCGACGCTCGAGGCGTTCGGCCGCAACGGCTTCGTGGTGCTGGTCGACGACCGGCAGGTGACGGCCCTGGACGACAAGGTCCACCTGCACGCGGGGTCCCGGATCACGTTCCTCAAGCTCGTCCCGCTGGTGGGTGGCTGATGAGCGACTCCGATCCGGAGCTGGCGCTACGCGAGGTGATCGCCACCGCCACCGGGTGGTGCGAGCAAGGCGACGGCACCATCTCGTGGTACGACCGTCGGGAGTACGCCAGGCAGGTGGCGGCGCTGTGTGCGTTGGCGCCAGCCGGCAGGGGCCCGGTGCTGCTCGCCGCGCTCAACGACCCGGACGGCCCGTACGATCTCGCACCCGCCCAGCGGGAGCTGCTGCCGGAGGCCACCGAACATGTCCAGGTGCTCGGCGCCGCCCTGGCAGACCTTGATGATGCCGACGCGGATCCGGATCGGTGGGTCGCCGCGGCGCTGACGCTGATCAAGTACCGGCCGCAACGGCCGTACATCGGCGAACCGTGGGACGGTGCCCGTCGGGAAACGTGGGCCCGGGCGGAGAAGTTCCTGGCCGGGCGGCCGGTGTCGGTGCGGCAGGCGGTGTTCGACGCGTTGACGGTGCCCGGGGAGGACAGCGACGGGCGGATCAAGCTGATCAAAATTGTGCTCTCGGGCGGCGGGCTGGACAGTGCCGGATGGCTCGACCGGCTGAGCGGTCAAGCGTGGCTGGGATTCAACTGGTGGAGCTGGCACCTCAACGACCTGACCTGGGAGTCCATCCAGGCCGAGGCGCGGGCCGGACGTACCCACCCGGCGGCACTGGCGACCTGGCGTCGGACGCGGATCGAGCGCAGCATGTCCGACCTGAGCGACGAAGGCGATCGGATGTGGCCGATCCCCAACGTCGGCGAGCGGTGGGCGGACCGCGCCGTCGCCGACATCGAGGCGATGCCGGAGGAGTGTCGGGCCGCCTGGCACGCGCTGTTGGTCCACTGCCCGCTCGGCGCGGACAAGGCCAAGCCGACGACCGCCTGGCGCAAGACCGCCCGGTCCCTGCTCGACGCGGTCGGCGGCGACGAGTTCACCGCGCGTCTCGACGACTGGCTCCCGCTGGTGGGTCAGGCGCGCACCCTGCCGCTGCGCATGACGACGTGTTGCCCAGGCCACCTGGCGGATGCCTCACCAAGGACGATCGACCGCTACAACGTCGGGCTGCTGTGGGGGCTGATCTGGATGCGGGCGATGCTCCCGCCCTCGGAGGAGACCCTGCGCAGCCTCGGCCACATCGCGGAACGGGCCGCCCGCAAGATTCCCGGGCACGGCCCGGCGAGCCCGAAGCTGGCGAACCTCGCCGCTGCGGCGCTCGTCGACACCGATCACCCCGCCGCCCTCGCGCAACTGGCTCGGCTGGCCTCGCGGTTGACCTACAAGAGCACGCTCCGCATCGTCGAGAAGGGCCTGACCAAGCACGCCGAGGCGCGCGGCATCGGCCGGGAGGACGTCGAGGAGATGGCGCTGCCCGGCTTCGGGCTGCCGCTCGCGGACAAGCTGGGTGACAGCTCGTACGAGGTCGAGGTGCGCGGCATCGATGCCACCGTGGTGTGGCGCAACTCCGACGGCAAGGTGGTCAAAGCTCCGCCGGCCCAGGTGCGCAAGGACCACGGCGAGGAGTTGAAGGAGCTGAAGGCGACAGTCGCGGACATCGGCGCGACGCTGATCGGGACCCGCGACCGCCTGGAAGGGCTGCTGCGGCGCGACCGCGCGTGGACCGTCGAGCAGTGGCGGGAGCGGTTCCTGGACCACCCGCTGGCCCGGACCCTGGCCCGACGGCTGATCTGGACCGTCGACGGCGTCGCCTGCTGCTGGGGCGGCGACGCCCTGCGGACCGTGGACGGCACGGTGTTCGAGCCCGCCGGCGACGCCACGGTACGGCTGTGGCACCCGGTCGACGATCCGGCGGCGGTCCCGGCCTGGCGGGACTTCCTGGCCCGGCACACGATCACCCAGCCGTTCAAGCAGGCGCACCGCGAGCAGTACCTGCTGACCGACGCGGAGCGGGCCACCGGCACGTACTCCAACCGGTTCGCCGCGCACATCGTGCGCCAGCACCGTCTCATCGCGCTGCTGTCCCGGCGGGGCTGGTCGCACGTTCGACACCGCAACGACGGCGCCACCTACCAGGACCCCCGGCTTGCCCTTCCGGACTGGGAGATGCGCGCCGTGCTGCACATCGCCGGGATCGAGGATCAGGGCGACGACCTGATGTTCGACACGATGGGGACCGACCAACTGGTGTTCCTCCGGGGGGAACGCACGCCGGTGCCGCTGGAGGAGGTTCCGGCTGTCGTGCTGAGCGAGGTGATGCGCGACGTCGACCTGTTTGTTGCCGCGTCCGGGGTGGGCAACGACCCGAACTGGTACGACGGTGGTCCCCAGGGCCGGTACCGCGACTACTGGTCGCAGAACAGCTTCGGCGACCTCAATCCGCCCGCCAGGACTCGTCGGGAGGTGCTGGCCGAGGTGATTCCCCGGCTGGCGATCGCCAGCCGGTGCACGTTCACCGACCGGTTCCTCGAAGTGCGGGGTGACCTGCACACGTACCGCATCCACTGCGGCTCGGGCAACATCCTGATCGCCCCGGACGACCGGTACCTGTGCATCATTCCCGACTCGGCCAAGGCGAAGGAGCCGGAGATGTACCTGCCCTTCGAGGGCGACAGCCGGCTCGGCGAAATCATCAGCAAGGCGTTGCTGCTGGCCGCCGACAAGAAGATCAAGGACTCGGTGATCCTGCGCCAACTGTAAGGCGCCGAGTGACGGCGCCGGGCTGAGGCCACGGCGCCGTCACCCGGCAGGTCAGCTGGAGGTCCGCCTCGGGAGCAGCAGCTCCTCGTGATCGAGTTCACGTTCCAGGACGCGGAGTTCCTCGTCCGGCAGTCGGCCGGAGTCGCGCCAGCGCACCAGTTCCTCGCGCTGCGCGTCGATGGCTGTCCGTCGGACCCGAAGCGCCGTCTCGTACGCCGGTGAGGTGGGCAGCTCGGATGAGCCGCTCTGCTCCAGAAGGTCCAGCCGCCCGCGGTAGCGCGCCAGTCGGGCCAGCAGTTGCGTACGGGTGGTGTTGACGGCCACCGCACTGTCCGGTTCCATGGCGGCGACCTCGTCGAGGCGGGCCAGGGCGGCCTCGACCGCCGCCGAGCGGGCCTCGTTGCGTACGCGGGCCTGGTCGGTTTCGTTGGCGCGCAGGCCCAGCATCCGCACGAGCGGCGCGAACGTCAGGCCCTGCCCGACGAGTGTCACCAGGACGACCACGAAGGTGCAGAACAGCAGGAGGTCACGGTCGGGAAAGGGTGCGCCGCTGTTGGTGGTCAGCGGCAGGGTGAAGATCGCGGCCAGGCTGATCACGCCACGGGTGCCGGACCAGCTCAGTGCCACCACTTCCCGGGATGTGAGTCGGCGGGCGTTGCGGTCAGCGCGCTCGATCTGCCGGGCACTCGCGGGTTCGTCGGGGTCGTCCTGCTCGGAAATGCCGCCCAGCCGGGTGTGCAGCGACCGGGGAAGGGACTGGGTCATCACCAGCCACGCGGGGCGCAGCAGGAGCACCACGCCGACCGATATGGCGACAGCGGTGACGATGGTCGACGTGTCGTACTGACGTAGGCCCTTGACGACTTCGGGAAGCTGCTGGCCGATGAGCAGGAAGACGAAGCCTTCGAGGAGGAAGTCGACCAGCCGCCACACCGCGCTGGTCTGCAGCCGGGCGGCCCCCGAGGTGAGCTGCGGCGTCTTGTGACCGACGATCAGCCCGGCGACCACCACGGCGAGCACCCCGGAGACGTGCAGTTCCTCGCCCAACAGGTAGGCCACGAACGGTGTCGCGAGCGAGATGGCATTCGACAACAGTGGGTCCGCGGTGAACGGTCGGGCCAGACGTACCAGCCAGGCCACGGCCGCTCCCACGGCGACCCCGCCGACCGCCGCCAGCACGAACTGGGCAACGGCGGACGGGAACGAGAACTCACCACCCACCGCGGCGGCCACCGCGACGCTGAGCATCGTCAGCGCGGTGGCGTCGTTGAGCAGCCCCTCGCCCTGAATGATCGTGACCATCTTCGGTGGCAGGTTCACCCGGCGGCCCACCGCCAGGGCGGCCACCGGGTCGGGCGGCGCGATGGCGGCGCCGACCGCGATCCCGGCAGCGAGCGTCGCCCCGGCGACGAACAGGTGGAAACCGATGCCGACCAGTACCCCGGTGAGGAGCACCAGCAGCACGGACAGGCTGACCACGATGCGGAGGTTCCGGCGGATGTCCAACAGCGAGGAGTCCAGTGCGGCGCTGTAGAGCAACGGCGGCAGCACGATCATGAGCACGAGGTCGGGATCAAGGCCGACGTTGGGGCCGGGTAGCAGCGCGTACACGATGCCGATGAGCGGCAGAAGCGCCGCGGCCGGCAGCCCGGTGCGGGCCGCCACCCACCGCACGACGACGATGACCGCGACAGCGGCGAGCACGAACAACAACATCGAGTGGGTGCTCACCTGGTTACTTCCCCCTGGAGCGGCGCGAGGTTCTTCGTTTCCGCTGCGGGCTCGCGGCCGAGCCGGCCATTCGGCGCCGTTGGCGCGGCATGCAGCGGTAACGAGCGTACCCGCTTGATCAACCGGACCTGGTCGACTGCTGGCCCGGCCAGCACCGGCGACGACCACCGGTACGTCAACGTCACGGACGGGACCGGTCCCCAGGCCCGGCCGGCCTGCTGCCGTGCCTGCCGGGCAAGCGGTCTCCCCTGGTGCGGATCATGCCGACCTCCGTCGACCCGCACCGCGACGGCGTGTCCCGGGACCGTGCTAACGTCTCGTCCCGTTGCCGACGAGCGCCGCTAGCTCAACTGGCAGAGCAGCGGACTCTTAATCCGCGGGTTCGGGGTTCGAGTCCCTGGCGGCGCACCAGCGATATTTCAGGGGGCATGGCCAACGGGCCACGCCCCCTGAATTGCGTTCTCCGTCGGGGCGACGCGGATCACGAGTGGACCACGACGTCCCAGCGCCCACACGATGAGCGCGAAGCAGCAGAGCGCCGTTCCCGCGGCCGAGGCCAGCAGCATGATCGGGACGAACCGGCGGCGGTCCAGGACGTCACCGAGCGGTACGAGCAGCAGCACGCCGACGGCGTACCCGAGTTGCGTCGCGGTGACCAGCCAGCCAGCCGGCCGTCGCGGTCGTGACGCGTAGATCGCCTGCGATGAAGCCGAGCAGTGGCTGGGCCCAGTACAGGTTGCCGACGGCCACACCCGCCGCCAACGCGAACAGGAACGTCAGCCGGCGGCTCATCCCTGACGGCGGTGCCATGCGGGGTGCTGCCACCCTGCCACGCTACGACGCGGGGGCAAAGCGTGCGCCTGAGCGTGCGGGACCGGTCCGATGCCCAGGTTCCCGGGGTCGAACTGCCGGGGGACTTCGGGGCCGCTGGTCTTCGTGGCGATCAGGAGCCGCCTGCCGAACGTGGCGCGTACATGATCAGGGCGACGCCGATCAGGCAGATGCCGGCGCCGATGATGTCCCACCGGTCGGGCCGGAACTTGTCGACGATCACGCCCCAGGCGAGGGATCCGGCGACGAACACGCCGCCGTAGGCGGCGAGGATGCGCCCGAAGTTCGGGTCGGGTTGGAAGGTGGCGACGAATCCGTACGCGCCGAGGGCGATGACGCCGGCGGCGATCCACCACAGGCCGCGGTGCTCGCGCCAGCCCTGCCAGATCAGCCACGCCCCGCCGATCTCGAACAGGGCGGCGACGACGAACAGCAGGATCGAGCGGACGACGGTCATCCGTGGACCGTACCGATCGTGGTGAAGGGGATGGGGCAGCATGGCTGCTCGGCGCACTCGACGAGGTCATCGCAGCCGGCCTTCACCGCGGCGCGCAGTGTGCCGGCGATGACCTGCAAATCGGCGATCTTCGCCTCGACCTCGGCGAGCTTTGCCTGGGCACGCACCCGCAGGCCGGCGTCGGGGTGGCGACCGTGACGGTGCTGGCCCGCGTCGAGGAGTTCGGCGACCTCGTCGAGGGTGAACCCGAGCCGCTGTGCCGCTTTGATCACCCTCAGCACGGTGACCGTTTCGGTTGGGTAGAGGCGGTGCCCGCCCAGGCTTCGGTCTGGTTCGGCGAGCAGTCCGCGGCGTTCGTAGTAGCGCAGCGTCTGAGGGTTCACCCCGGCTGCGGCGGCGACCTGGCCGCTGCGCAAACCGCTCATGCCGTCATCCCGGCGGCGGCCCGCAGCGCGAGCGCGTCGAGGACGTCGACGTGCGCGGCCGGCACCCGCACGTCCAGGCGCAGCGTGCCGGTGTCGGCGGCGAGGGTGAACGAGAAGAACGAGCAGCAGGAGCTTTCCCGGCCGATCAGGTCCCGTGCGGTCGCCTCGGCGGTCGGGTCGAGACGCCACAGCAGTTCGGTGGGGGACAGCCGCTGCTGCGCCAGCAGGGCGGTGGCGAACAGGTCGTCGAACTCGGCCAGCCGCAGCGGCCGTTGTCCGCTCGGCAAGGTGCACGACTCGGGCACCCACGCCTGGGAGTCAGTGGTCATACCGACGACGGTAAGCGTGTACCTGGGTACCGGATGCAAGTCCGACGGTCACGACAGACGGCGTTGCCGGCGCCCGAAGACGCCGGCAACGCCCCTGGGTCAGCTGGCGTGGGTCAGGCGGGTCGTGATGCGCAGGCCCAGAAGGGTGTCGTTCATCCACGGCACCCGCTCGCGGTGCAGACCGGCGGTCATCTGGTCCGCCCACACCTCGTACCGCTGCATGAGCGCGTTGGCGCGGGACCGCGCGCTGGTGATCAGGCAGTCGCCCAGTGGGTCACCGGGCAGGTTCGACGAGTCGACAGCGGGCTCGCAGGGCACCTTGAGGCTGACCTGGTCGCGCAGTGGGCGGCTGGGGTCGAGCGAGCACGGCGACGATCCGCAGGTCGCGTAGTTCCCGCTCGCCTTGGCGTAGGCATTACCGATCTTGGCGTCCGTCGGCATGTTCACCGGGATCTGGTACTGCCCGAACAGGTTCGCGGACAGCACGTCGTCCGAGTCGAGCGCGTTGGGCAGACCCAACCGGGTGTACGCCTGGAGCAGCCGCGCCGCCGTGTTCACCTTCTTCAGGGCGGTGGGCACCGGCCCGCTGACCTGGGTGCTCTGGTCCTGTACCCGGTCGTACATGGACTTCTGCCGGGCCTGGAGGAAGCTGCGCAGGGTCGGGGTCAGCGTGGCGTCCAGCGCCGTGTTGTTGGTGGCCGTCGCGCCGCTCGCGAAGGCGTACCGGCCGGACGGCCACTTCTGGGTCAGGCCCTGCTCGGGCGTGGTCTGGCTGTTACAGCTGAAGAACTCGCAGTAGACCTGGTAGACCTGCTCGTCCGGCCAGGTGTAGTCGGCGGTGCGCGAGTTCTGCCAGGCCGCGGACGAGTTCAGCCGGAACCGGCTGTGGATCTGCAACCGCAGCTTGCCGTAGGAGCGGATCACTCCACCGTTGTCCGTCAGCCGGGTGTGGACCCAACTCGGCGTGTAGCAGTAGCCGACCTCGGGCAACTCCCGTACGCCGGCCGGCGGCTCGTCGTGGCGCGGCGAGTACGTGTACTGGAGTGCCCGCACCATGTTCGACATCAGGTCGTAGCGGACGTTGCTGGGCCGGTCGATCTGCCTGCTGCCCTCACACGCGGGCACCGTCGCCTCGTCGGCCTTCGCCGGCGCCGGGGCGAGCGGCTTGTCGGTGTCCCAGAACAGGTCGTAGTTCTTGGGCACCTTCACCTGTACGCCGTTGGCGTCCGGCTCATAGCGAACCTGGACCTCGTTGGTCCGGAAGGCGGCCAGCGCGGTCGACAGCTCATTGGTGGCGGCGACGTACTCGTTGACCAGCCCGGTGATCAGGCTGTTGGCGTTGCCGTTGGCCGGTCGACCGAAGCTGGCCGCGAGGTCGGCGATGCGGGTGCCCTCCGCCTCGATCTGCGCGGCGCGGCCGGCGCTGACCTGGGCGGCGTACGTCGGGTTCTGCAGCATCAACATGGCGTACGCCTGCGCGCCGAGGTTCCACACCGTCGGGTTGCCGACCGGCGTCGACGGTTCGACCATCGACGGGTCACGTCCGTTGGCGACCCGGGCCAGGTAGTTGATCGACCGGGCTTCGCCGAAGCTGTTCAGCACGGTGGTCGGGTCGACCGCCGGGTTGTCGGCGTCGGTCCGGGGCACCACGAAGGCGGCGCCGCTGGCCAGCTGTGTCGAGGTCAGGTGGAACTCGTTCTCCGGACCGATGAACTCGCCGTACGTCGGGATCGGTTGACCAAAGTTCTCCCGGTAACCGATGTACTTGTTGATGTCGGCGCGGGCGTCGTGCAGGGTGACGTCGCCGATCGCGGCCAGCACGGTGGCGGCGATGTCCTCCAGGCGCAGGCCGAGCTGGGCGACCTGCTGCTGGACGAGGGTGATCTGCGCGGTGTTGCCGGCGATTGCGGCGTTCAACTTGTCGAACTGGGCCATCATGTTCGCGTACACCGTGTTGATCTGGGCCTCGACCCGCGCGAAGCTGGCGCGCATCTCGTCGCCGAGGGCCCGCACCTCGTCGCGCAACGCTTTGACCTGGGCCAGGATCTGTGCGTCCAGCGACGGTCCGCTGGTGCCGAAGAGCCCGACGACCGACATCACCGCACCGAAGACGTTGCCGGTCATCGCCAACGTCGCGGTGCTGAAGATCGAGCCCGCGAGGCCGCGGCCGGTGATCGCCGCCGCGTACTTGGAGATCGCGCTGATCGTGGTGAGGACCGCCTCCCCGATCACCTTGGACTTCTTGCCGGCGTCGGGGTCGGCGAACCCGATGATGGTGGAGACCATGCCCACCCCGGCCTTGACGTCGGAGAGCGTCTGCTGCCGAGCCTTGTCCCGGTCCTCGGCGGCCTTCTTGGCCGCCGCGGTGCACGCGGCGCTCGGCGGCCCTTCCGGCGGGCACTTCTGGTTGTTCTCGCCGATCTCGAGACGGATCTCCAGGCTCAGGCCGAGCAACTCCGCGTGCAGGGAGGCCAGCTGTTGCTTGGCCGCCGCGACGTACGCCACCGAGTCGTCCCGCAGGGCCAGGATCGCGTCGAGGTCGACATGCGAGAGTCCGGGATCCTGCCGGAGCTCCTCGTAGGTGTTGGTGACGTCCACCCCGATCGGCTCGCCGAGGACGGCGTTCCAGGCGGTGGCGACGGGCGCGCTGGCTGCCGCCGCCTGTCGGACCGCGGACCACACCGCGGCGAGAGCGTCGTCACGGCCGCGCAGCCACTGGGCGGTCCGCAGCGCGCCGGAGGCGAGTTCCTCGCGGGTGTCCCACGGCTCGACCGTCTTGCCGATCACGGCCCCGATCAGGCCGGTGATCTCCGGCGAGGTCGAGGTGTCGCCGCCGGGCGTGCCGAGCAGGATGTCGACGGACTTGAGCAGCAGGTCCTGTTCCGGCAGTAGGAGGTCGAACGTGGTCAGCGACTCGTTGAGCAGCTGCTGGCGCGCGGTGAGCTCGGTCTGTGCCTGTTCGGCCGTGGCGTTCGGGTGCAGCCGGTGCCACTGGACGAACTCGGCCGACAGCACGACGGTAGTGATCCGAGCGGCGCCCTGGAGATGGATCTCGGCGACCTGGCCGAAGGCCCGGTCGGTGAGCGCTGCCTGCGGGACGGGGACGGGGACGGGATCGGCTGACGCGGGCTCACCGAAGAGCACGCTCGCCGCGGTGACCGCGACCATCGCCAGCACGGCGGTCCCGCGCCTGGTGCGCGTGGAACGTGTGAATGTCATGCCGCGAACGTATTGAGCTGCCTGAAAGGGCGCTGAAACCGCGCTGACTCGCGCTCAGCCGCCGGCGGGTGACGCGGCAGGCGCGTCGAGGGCCGGTGCCACGACGGCGAACGCCTGGTCCATCAGCTCGGCGCAGGCAGCCGTCACATTCCGTTGCGCCAGATCGTCCAGGAGGCGAGCAAACACAACGGAGGAAAGAATGTTCGCTGCCTATGTCACTGTCACCATTCTCGCGTCGATCTTCACCGGCATCGCCGCCGTCACCTACCTGATCGGCCACGACTATCCCAAGGCCCAGGCGGACATGAAGCGCGTGCCACGGTCGTGGGTGCCGCGATTGGGCATGGCGCTGGCGGCCGGCTCGTTAGGGCTGCTGGCCGGCTTCGCCGTACCGGTGCTGGGCACCCTCGCCGCCGCCGGGCTGGTGCTGTATTTCATCGGCGCGCTCATCGCACACCTGCGCGTCGGCTCCCGCCAGTTGGTGGGATGGGCCGTGTTCTTCGTCGCCGTGGTGGCCGCACTGACAGTGAACGTGCTCTACCACTGGTGAATCGTCAGCTCCGACGTGAGAAGCGCCGTGGGCGTCGGCATCGCGAGGTGAGCCGGTATTGCCCTGTCATAGGCGGGCATCTATAGTTGCGCGGATCACAACAATCATGGCCGTGGTGACGCGGCCGGGTCGTCGAAGCGCTTCGACGATTCGTCGTTCAGGCCCGTCAGCCGGGTGTCGAGCCTGGTCACGCCGGTCTCGGCGCCCCGCTGGGCGTCTGTCGTACGACATGAGGAGAACCGCATGCGGAACTGGCGCCTTCGGCGCGGAATCACCGCGCTCGCGCTTGCCCTGCTAGCCCTACCGGCCGTTCCCGGCACCGCGCTCGCCGAACCCACCTACCCGTTCCGAGATCCCCACCTACCCGTGAACGTCCGGGTCGACGACCTGCTCGGCCGGCTCACCCAGGACGAGAAGATCTCCTGGCTGCACCAGTACCAGCCGGCCATTCCCCGACTGGGCATCGGTCTGTTCAAGACCGGCACCGAGGCGCTGCACGGGGTGGCCTGGTCCACGGACATCGACAACAACGGCGCGGTGGTCAAGGCTCGCGGCACCGTCTTCCCACAGCCGGTGGGCATGGCGAGCACCTGGAACACCGAGCTGATCCGGCAGGTCGGATCGGCCGTGGGCGACGAGGCACGGGGCTACCACGCGCAGAACCCCCGGGTCTGGGGGCTCAACCTGTGGGCGCCGGTGGTCAACCTGCTCCGCGACCCCCGGTGGGGCCGCAACGAGGAGGGCTACTCCGAGGACCCGCTGCTCACCGCCGAGATCTCCACCGCGTACGGGTCGGGGATGACCGGCGGTGACCCCAACCACCTGAAGAGCGCCCCGACCCTCAAGCACTACCTGGCCTACAACAACGAGGTCCGACGCGACGTGACCTCCTCGAACGTGCCGCCTCGGGTGCTCAACGAGTACGACCGCGCCGCTTTCAAGCCGGCCATCGCCGCCGACGCGGCGACCGGGATGATGGCCGCGTACAACCTGGTCAACGGCCGTCCGGCCACCGTGGACCCGGACCTGGCCACCGTGGTACGCGACTGGACCGACCAGCCGCTGATGAACGTCACGGACGCCTGGGCGCCGAACAACCTCGTCGCCTCGCAGGGGTACTACGCCACCCAGGCAGAGGGCAACGCCGCGATCATCAAGGCCGGCCTCAACAGCTTCATCACCGACGACACCAACGCCCAGCCCACCATCACCGCCATCAAGCAGGCGCTGGCGACCGACCTGCTCTCCGAGGCGGACATCGACGCCCGGATCCGCGAGATCCTGAACGTCCGGTTCCGGTTGGGTGAGTTCGACCCGGGCGGCGGCCCGTTCGGCGGCATCACCCCGGACGTCATCAACAGCCCGGAACACCAGCGACTGGCCCGGCAGGCCGCCGGCGAGGCGATGGTGCTGCTGAAGAACGAGCGGCAGGCGCTACCGCTGGACCCGGCCCGGACCCGCAAGGTGGCGGTGCTCGGCCCGCTGGCCGACACCCTCTACTCGGACTGGTACGGCGGCGACCTGCCGTACCAGGTGACGGCGCTCGGCGGCATCCGCGAACGGCTGGGCAGCTCGGCCAGTGTGAGCGGGCTCGACGGGGCGGACCGGATCGCGCTGAAGGACGTGTCGACCGGCCGGTATGTCTCGGCCACCGGCACCACCGACGCCGACCGCGTCCTCGGGACCGGCGCCACCCCGGCGCTGGTCGCCCAGTTCGACGTGGTCGACTGGGGGCAGGATGTGGTGACGCTGCGCAACGCCGCCAACGGCCGTTACCTCGGCTACAACTGGGGGCCGTTCCTCACCCGCGACGAGCAGCCGAACGGTTGGTACGTCCAGCAGCAGTTCAAGCTGGAGCCGCAGACCGACGGAACAGTGGTGCTGCGCTACGTCGGCTACGAGACCAAGGAGAGCTGGTTCGGCGCCGACACGTACGTGACCATCGGTGACGACGGCGCCCTCAAGCTCGGCGCATCGACCCCGGCCGCCGCGACCCACTTCAGTCGCGAGGTGATCAGCAGCGGAATCGACCGGGCCGTGGCGGCGGCCAAGGCGGCCGACACCGCCGTGCTTGTGGTCGGCAGCAACCCGTTCATCAACGGCCGCGAGGCGCACGACCGGACCTCAACGGCGCTGAGTGCCGGCCAGGAGGCGCTGGTCAAGGCCGTGGCCAGGGCCAACCCGCGGACCGTGCTCGTGCTCCAGACCAGCTACCCGGTCACCATCCGATGGGAGCAGGAACACGTTCCGGCCATCGTCTGGACCACCCACGCGGGCGCGGAGACCGGTCACGCCGTCGCCGACGTCCTCTTCGGTGACCGCAACCCGTCCGGCCGGCTCACCCAGACCTGGTACCGCTCGGACTCGCAACTACCGCCGGACCTGCTTGAATACGACATCATCTCGTCCGGGCAGACCTACCTGTACAGCCGCGCGAAGCCGCTCTACCCGTTCGGCCACGGGCTGTCGTACACCCGCTTCCGGTACGGCCAGCTGCGTGCCGGTGCGCAGTCGGTCGCGGCCGACGGCACCATCACGGCCAGTGTCGACGTGACAAACGTCGGCAGCCGGGCCGGGACCGAGGTCGTTCAGCTCTACACCCACCAGCGCACCTCGCGGGACACCACCCCGATCCGCCAGCTCAAGGCATTCCAGCAGGTGAAACTCGCGCCCGGGCAGACCCGTACGGTGACCTTGCGCCTGCCCGCCGCCGACCTGGCGCACTGGGACGTCACCCGCAGTCGGTGGGTGGTCGAGTCGTCCGTCCACGACCTGATGGTCGGGGCGTCCGTCGAGGACATCCGGGCCCGCGCCGCGGTCCGGGTCCGCGGTGAGACCATCCCGGCCCGCGACCTGTCCCGGCCCACCAGGGCGGAGAACTTCGACCGGTACGCGGGCGTCCGGCTCGTCGACGAGACGAAACCCAGCGGTACGGCGGTCGGTGCCACCGCCCCCGGTCAGTGGATCTCCTTCGACGGTTCCGCGCTGCGTGCCGGCGCGCGCACCTTCACCGCGAAGGTCGCCAAGGCCGGTGCGGGTGTCGGCACGATCCAGATCCGGATGGGGTCGCCCACCGGCCGGCTGCTCGGCACTGCCACCGTGCCCAGCACCGGTGACGACTACCGGTACGTCAGCACCCGCACCGAGTTGGCCCGGGCCGTCGGCACCCGCAACGTGTACCTGGTGTTCGACTCCCCGCTGCGGCTGGCGGAATTCTCCATCAGTTGACCGGAGCCCGGGCCGGGTCGATCGTCGACCCGGCCCGGGCCATTGGTGGGGTCAGCTCGCCGTGCAGGTCAGCGCCGGTGTACTGGGCGTGCCGCTCGACGAACCGAGGAACCCGAACGCAGTGCTCGCGCCGGCGCCCAGTGCCCCGTTGTAGGCGACGTTGCGGGCGGTGACCGCCGACCCCTGGCTCGTGACGGTCGCGTTCCAGGCCTGGGCGACGCTCTGGCCACCGGCGAAGGTCCACGTCACGGTCCAGTTGCTGATCGCCGAGGGGCCGGCGGTGACCCGTACCTCGCCCTGGAAGCCGCCGGTCCACTGGCTGGTCACCGCGTACGTCGCGGTGCAGCCGGCCGTCGGCGGCGGGGTGGTGGGCGGTGGCGTGGTGGGCGGTGGCGTGGTGGGCGGTGGGGTGGTGACGGAACCACCCCAGCCGGCGGTGGAGTCCAGCCAGGCGGCGCGTCGCAGCATCCAGTCCCGCATGACCTGGACCTGCCCCTGCCAGGTGGGCGAGGTCGGGGTGCGGAAGAAGCTGACCGTCGGTGCCGTGAGGTTGGGCCAGCGTTGGAAGTTGCGCTGGGCCGCGTTGGTCAGCGGGGTCGCGAGAGCATTGATCCGGGTCTGGAGCGCGGCGTCGGAGAGCAGGCCCCGTCGTAGCGTCTGCCAGCGCGATCGGGCCTGGTTGACGAACGCGGGGTCGCGCAGCAACTGGGCGAACCAGTCGTTGGCCGAGGGTTGCCGGGTCTGCTGGTGCTGCCAGCCCGACACCTGGTCGTTGGCGAAGAATCCACCGACGCCGAAGCTGAGGTCGAAGTCCCACAGCGGACCCGCGAAGATCTTGCTGTCCCGGTCCTTGTAGAAGTGCGAGCTGCGGACGTAGGCGTCCATCTCCCGGCTCAGCTCGTTGACGATCATGAGGTCGATGAAGGAGTCGACGTCGATGTACTTGCGGTATCCGGTGGTCGGGTCGGCGAAGTTCGACGAGTGCAGCACGTCGTTGAACTCCTGGAGGTGACCGCGCAGCCAGTCCCGTTGCTGCGGTTGCAGGGGCGACGGGTCGGCGACCTCAAGGTAGTTCCAGCAGGTGGCCGCCGGCCCGGTGCACGGCAACGTCGGCTCCTCGGCCGCCATCCACTCGAATTTCCAGATGTACCCGCCCTGGATCTTCGGCAGGGTCACGTCGTCGGAGTCCAACTGCTTGAGGTCGAGGCGGTCCTTGGAGTTCTTGATCGTCTCCATGAACATGTAGACGCCCATGTAGTCGCCGGCACCCACCGGTGCGGCGTCCGTGTTGAGGTAGAACTCGGCGAACGCGTAGCGCGGGGCGGGCAGCCCCATCTCGCGCCCGAGGTCGTAGACGAGCGCCTCACGGATCAGCGCCTTGTCGGGGAACGGGCCGCGCAACACCCAGTCGGAGTCGGCGGGCATGCCCAGCACCGGGTAGTCGGCGTCGTCGTTCTCGTTGTCCCAGAACTCGACGCGGAACGGCGTCTTCTCGAATGTCGCCGACGAGTTGCCGCGCAGCCGGAATCCGGCTCGGGTGCTGAGCGTCGGGGCGGCCGCCAACGATGTGGTACCGCCGCCCGTCGGTTCGAAGATCATGGTGGTGGCGTCGAAGTACTCACGGTCTGGCCGGCCGGCACCGTACGAGTCGATCAGTACCACCGGCAGGTCGTGGGCGGTGGTGACGTTCTGGGCGGCGTACATGGCGGTGCCGGGCGCACCCGTCGCTGTCTGGCCGACGAACGCCTGTGCCCGCAACTGGGTGGTGCGGGTGAAGCGCAGCGCCGAGCCCGAATAGAGCGACGACTGGGCGGTGGGCGGCTGGCCGTTGGTGGTGTAGCGGATCTGGGCACCGCTGACCGTGCTGCTCAGCGTCACCGCCACCTCCCCCTGGAAGGTGCCGCTGGGCACCGAGAAGGTGATGTCGCCGACCAGGTCTTCTGCCGCGGCCGGTGCTGCGGCGGCATCGGCGGCCGGGGTGCCGGCGAGGAGTTCGGTGACCGGTTGGGCGGTCTGGGCAGCGGCGACGGGTTCGGCGCCGGCCGGTGGCGAAGACACCACGAGGAGGCCTGCGACCAACACGGCGGTGGCGGCGATCCCGGCGGCACGAAGGGCCACCACCGGAAGACCGGTGTTGCGGGTGTTCATGCGCACGATGCCTCCTGTTCTGATCGGGTGGGAACGGGCAACTCCAGGAGCGCCGAGGACGGGTCGGCGCGGAAATGGCGGCGTAGCGTCCGACGCCACGGCACATCGGGAAGGTCCAGGCGGAGAGCCGCGAGACCGGTGGCGTACTTCGAGATGCGTACGGGCCGGGTGCCGCGCTGCCACAGCGCACGATCGACCAGCGAGGGGGCCGAGCTGGTCTTGGTCTCGACCACGGCGATGCCGGGCAGTCGCAGGGTTTGGTCACCGTCCTGCCAGGTGAGCCCGGTGTCGATGGTGACCCGGCTCGCGGTTGCGGGCAGCAGCAGAGTGGAGCGACGGTAGCTGGTGACCAGCACCGGCTCGAGCGGGCTGCCGCTGAGATTGGACAGGATCGACTCCCGGTCGAGCACATCGTCGACGAACCCTCGCCCGGACCGGACGGTGCGGCGGTCCTCGGCGAGATACGGCAGTCGGTGTTTGGTGACCCGTCCGCGCGCCCCGCTGATCTTCACTTCCAGCCAGCACTGCGCGGAGTCGAGGTAGGTCCGGGTCCGTACCTTGAAGCGCCTGCGCCGCCGGTACGCGGCGCAGTGGTAACTGGCCAGGCAGGGCGTGTCGAAGTACACGGACTCGTACCGGAAGCTGCGCTCACCATCGATGTCCAGCACCCGGGCGTACGGGGTGAGCTGGTCCAGCAGATGCGGCAACTCGTCCACCGTGATGACGTACTTGCGGTCCACCCTGCACTGCAGCGCTGCCCGGTCGATCACCTCGGCGAGTGCGATCGGCGCCAGGGTCGCCAGCGGTGGCGCGCTCATCGGAGCGCTCCGGCCCGTACCGCCTTGCCGGTGCCGGCCGCGGCGCTGCGCCGGGCGACCGAGTATCGGACGTCGACCACTGTGGTCTCGTTGACCATGTCGAGCCGCTGGACGATGGCGTTGTGCACCCGGGCGTTGAGCAGTTGCTCCAGCTGGGCGACGAGAGCGACGTGATCGGTGACGGCGGAGTCGAGCACCATGATCTGGTGCCGGTAGTGCCGGAGCAGCCGTCGGTGATCGCCGACGAACATCACCGCGACGATGAGTGCCATCAGGCCTCCGCTGAGCCAGACCGAGGTGGTGCTGAGTGCGCCGAGAATGCCCAGTGCGAGAGCGGAGAAGTAGTACGCGACCTCGTGCTGGTCGAGCTCCGTCGACCGGAGTCGGATGATGGAGAGCACTCCGAACAGCGCCAGCCCCAGCCCGAGCCCGGCCCCGACGTCGCTGGCGCTCAGCGCGCTCGCCACCGCGAGGACGCCGACGTTGACCCCCAGATAGGCGACGACCAGGTCGCGCCGACGGTGCCGGGGGAAGTAGAGCCCGAAGACGAGCAGCGCCACCGCGCAGATGTCGATCGCGAACAGGACGAGCTGCGACATCGCTGGGGTTCCTCCTGGTTCACGCCGGAGCGGACCGACGCCAGGCCGCAGTCGCTGCGTGGCGACCTGCGGAAGGTGGCCGGACCTCCAGGCTACTTTTCGGTAAACTTTCGGTATTTCGTTGGTGACTGTAAGCAGAACATCAATGTAAGTCAATGTGTGATCCGTGCGCGCAGGCAGGTCCCTGGGCCAGCTGGCGAGGTGCGGTGTGCTTGACGTGGGCATGCCCGGGACGCCACCTCGGCTCGCGTGACCGCCGAAACTTTCGGAGTCTTTCGGGCGTCACGGCGTCTCGATTGATCGGTCCTGGGGTCGGTTCCTGGGGCGGGATGATCGTCGGTCCGACCCGGGGTGGCCGCTGAGCCTCTCGTGCCCGTTGGCCGGTGGCGCCCGGTGGGGCGGGCACCGCCAGCGTCGGCGGGGTTCAGTGACTTCGGTGCCTATAGAGCTGATGCCGCAAACGAATCAGGCAAGGGAATCCGTGGCGGGTGTGTCGCGACGAACCGTGCTGGCGAACTGCCTGGTGGTGGGCGCGACGAACCGCGGGCGAACCGCCTGGCAGTGGGATCGCGACGACCGCGGGCGAACCGCCTGGCAGTGGGATCGCGACGAACCGGGCGGGCGAAACCGCCCCGCGGCGGGATCGCGGGGATCGCGCGGGGGACCGACTGGCGTCGCGGGGATCGCGAGGGGATCGCGCGGAGCGTCGCGTGAGGGCTTTGTCGCGGGGCGGTTCGAGGGGGCCGGCTGTCGGTGATGTCGTAGACGATTCAGCTCCAAAGGAAGGCCGGACCGCCGGCGGCCCCTGGCCTGGCGGTCCCTGGCCTGGCGGTCCCTGGCCTGGCGGTCCCTGGCCTGGCGGCGGGGCGCCCTCATGGCTCACGACGTTCAGCGCCGCGCTGCGGACCAAAGGTCTACGCCGCCGTTCAGCTGCCGATCGCCGAGGTGCGTGCGAGTGGTCGCGGGCAGCGACGACGAGCCCCGTGTCGTCGCTGTGGATTCGTCGGACGACGTCAGCAGGGACGCACGGTTGGCAGGGTTGATCTGCCCGATCCGAGGGCATTTCTGCATAGACGCCCTCCAATTGCCGGTTGCATTGGTCAGACGTGTGACCTACGCTCCCAGTAAGAATTTCGGGGCAGTTAACAAAGAGTGCGGTCGGGGCGACGGAAGTCCCCGCCGGCCCTTAGTGGCGTCGCTGTTCCGTACTCGTCGCTCGATACGCACTTTGGGCACCACATCGACGACCAGTGAGAGGAACAGACGTGAAGTCAGCCGTATCCACCGCTCGAATGTCAGTGTTGGCGGTGGCGGCGCTTGTCGCCGCCACACTGCCAGCAGTGCTGACAAACCAACTACCGGCCTCGGCCGCGGTCCAGGCGACCTACTATGTCGCCCCGGACGGTAACGACGCCAATCCGGGCACACTGCAGTCGCCATTCCGGACTCTGCAACGTGCCCGGGACATCGTTCGTACGGTGAACACGAACATGACCGGCGACGTGAACGTCTACCTCCGTGGTGGAACCTATCCGGTGAGCAGCACTGTCGAATTCGGGTCGAGCGACTCCGGCACCAACGGATTCCGGGTCAGCTACGCGGCCTACGCCAATGAGAAGCCAGTCCTCGACGGCGGCGTCCCGGTGACCGGGTGGAGCCAGCACAGCGGCAACATCTGGAAGGCGCCGCTCGACCGCGCCAACAAGCTGCGGGCGCTCTACGTCAATGACAAGCGCGCGTACATGGCGTCGAAGACGATCAGCTCGGCGGGCTGTTACGGGACGTACAACATCACGGCCAACCAGGCCTCGTGGGCCTGGGAGTCGGGCTCGCAGTGCGACGGCGCCAAGTACAGCCTGAACGATTTTCCCGCCGTTCCGCGCAACCAGGACGACATCGAGATCGAGACGGGTACGACCTGGACCACTGCCATCGTGGGCGTCCGCCAGGTGACCACGAGTTCCGACGGTGCGAACCGGGTCGCTCTCTTCCAGCAACCAGGCGCGGCCATCGCGCAGGGCGCGTTCAACGGCAACGCCCAGGTCGGCGGCACCCACAAACTCATGAACGCGTACGAGTTCCTGGACGCGCCCGGTGAATTCTATTTCGACAAGGGCGCCAAAACGGTCTACTACTACAAGGCCAGCGCCGAGAACATGTCGACCGCGACGGTCTACGCGCCGAACAACGTCACCACGGTGCTGCGGGTCGCCGGCACCTCGACGACCAGCCATGCCCGCAACATCACGTTCTCCGGTCTGACGGTGCGGCACTCGGACTGGAACCTGTTCAACGTCGCCGGTTCGTCCTTCAAGCAGGCGCAGCAGGGCAATCTCGGAGCGCAGGTGTACGCGAAGGGCAACTTCCACGTCTACTACTACCGCAACGTGGATGTCACCCCCGGCATCGTCCAGATCCAAAACGCCGACGGTCTCCTGCTGCAACGCAACCGGATCGAGCACACCGGCGCCGACGGAATCAACATGATCAATGATGTGCAGAGCACCCAGCTGATCGGAAACCACACCAACGACATCGCCGGGTCCGCCATCACCGTCGGTCATCCCCAGCACGTCTACATCGGGGACGGCACGTCGACCAACCGCGAGAAGTACTCCGCGTCGGTCGAGGGGCTACCGAAGAACATCGACATCAAGAACAACTACCTCTACGACAGCGCGGTGCTGTTCAACGGGCACAGCCCCATCTCCGCGTACTTCGCCGACACCCTCACCATCCAGCGCAACCGGATCGAGAAGGCCCCGTGGTCCGGCATCACGCTCGGCTGGGGCTGGTGGAACTTCGACGGATCGTCGGGCTCGATCGTGCCGAACCGGCCGACCACGACGGCGAGAAACAACACCATCAGCTACAACCACATCATCGACACGGTGCAGCGTCTCAGTGACACGGCTCCCATCTACACGCTCGGGAGCCAGCCCGGGACCACCATCACCAACAACTACCTCCAGGGCGTTCCGTCGGGCCACAAGTACGGACTGCACCCGGATGAGGGCTCGGCATTCATCACCTTCCGCGACAACGTCCTGAGTATCGACAAAAACGTCACCTGGATGATCAATTCGGATGACTTCGGGCGGAAGCACGATTTGAGCATCACGCAGATCTACGGGCCTATCAACAAGGTCTCGAACAAGAATCTGCCGAACAGTACTGTCGCCGACATCCTCGTCTCCTCCGACTATGTCTGGCCGGCGGCGGCGTACGGCATCGCCGCGAATTCCGGCCTTGAGGACGCGTACCGGGACATTATTCCGGCGAGCAATTTCTCCGCACCGAACTATGTGCTGCCGGCCAGCACTTTCGTCACCAGTGCCACCGCGTCGATCCCGATCCGGAGCATCGGCGACGCCACCAGGTCGGTCTGGTTGGCTCCGTACGGCACGACCACCTTCACCGCCGGGGCGACGATGACCAGGGCCGCCGGCACCGCCACGTCCATCGCCGTGCCGGCCACTCAGGGCGAGTACCGGCTGTACGTCGTCGACGCACAGGGCAACCGGTCGGCCGAGTCGACCTCGATCGTCCGGCAGCAGCAGGGCGGCGGCAGCGGTACGGGGGGCGGGCAACTCGTGGGTGGCCAGTCCGGTCGCTGTGTCGAGGTGCCCAACTCCTCGACCACCAACGGCACCCAGACCCAGCTCTGGGACTGCTCCACCGGCACCAACCAGCAGTGGACCCACACCGCCAGCAAGCAGTTGACCGTGTACGGCAACAAGTGCCTGGACGCCTCCGGGGCGGGCACGGCCAACGGCACCGCGGTCATCATCTGGGACTGCCACGGCGGGCTCAACCAGCAGTGGAACGTCAACACCAACGGCACCGTGACGAACGCCCAGTCGGGGCTCTGTCTCGATGCCAACGGCGCCGCCACCGCCAACGGCACCAAGCTCATCCTCTGGTCCTGCAACGGCGGCACGAACCAGCGGTGGACGCTGCGTAGCTGACCCGACCAGACCCCGGGGCCAGGCCGACACGGGCCTGGCCCCGGCTACTTCTGGGTCGGCGCTGCCGACGTCGCTAGCTGGCGGCCTCCGGCGTGGCCTCGGTCGGCTGGGCGGCCTCGTCGTCCTTGGCGGGCTCCTCCTCGTTCGCCACCTTGACGCGCGTGGGCTCGGTCCAGGAGAACTCGATTTCGACGGACACCTCCGTCTCGTTCTCCCGCTCGATCTCCAGCTCGCACCGCACCGTGTCCGCGACCGTCACCGCGCCCGCCGCGCCGTAGAAGAGCCGTCCGTCAGACTCCAGCTGGTTCGCCAGTTGGCGCAGCCAGGCGGCCAGGTCGGAGCGTGACACCGTACGGGAGTCCTCATAGATATCCATGTCGACCATGCTCGCACTCCACAAAGGACGACGTGTGCAGGGCTTCGGCCTCGACCCGGGGTGTCGGCATGATATGGATCTTGCCGGTGGCGTTGGTCCGGAAAATGTCGGCTTCGGAGGTGCTGCCGGACAGCGCGCGGGTAATGCTGGGCGATGAAATCCACCTGGAAGCCCCATGAGAAGCACGGTGGCCTGTCGGACAAGGACAAGCGCGAGCTGCCGGAAACCGTCTTCGCGTTCCCCGGCAAACGCAAGGAACCGATGACCGATGCCAGCCACGTCCGCAACGCCGTTGCCCGGTTCGACCAGGTGCAGGGCGTCACCGACGCGGACCGCGACCTGGCCTTCGAGAACATCCTCGTCGCCGCCAAGCACTACGATGTCGATGTCGCCGAGACGAACTGGCGCCAACTGGGCAAGCTCCCGCACACCCCGAATCCCGCTCACTGACCGGGCAACCGCACGATTCGGCCCACTCGCCGGATAGTTTCGGCTCCGCCGGGTAAACGGCGCGGATGCCCGCCAAGCAGGAGCCGGCAGCTGACAACGACCCGCCCCGGCACCGGGTGTCCCGGGTCGATCGAATCTGGGCCGGCCTGCGCGAGCGGGTGCGGCACGGGCTGCGCGTCCGCGCTTGGCGGTTGCGCCTCTTCGGGCTGCTCGCCGTGCAGGCCGGCATCGCGGCGTCGATCGCCTGGTTCGTGGGGTATCAGTTCCTGGGCAATCCCGCCCCGGTGCTCGCGCCCACCACCGCGGTCGGCATCGTGGCCGCATCGATGGGCACGCGCCTGCGGCGCACCGTCGAGCTGCTGGTCGGGGTGGTCCTGGGCCTCGCCGTCGGTGACACGCTCATGCCGCTGTTCGGCATCGGGGCCTGGCAGACCGGTGTGGTCGTCGTACTGGCGATCATCGTCGCGGTGCTGCTCAAGGGGGGTGGATCGCTGCTCACCCAGGCCGGCGGCACCGCGGTGCTCATCGCCACCCTGGAACCGCCCGTGCGTGACCTGTCCATCCCTCGCTTCGTCGACGCGGCGGTCGGTGGGTTGGTCGGGTTGGCGGTCGGACTGTTGCTGGTGCCCATCCACCCGCAGCGGACCGTGCGGCGGCTGGCCGAACCCGTCATTGATCCGGCCGTCAGGGCCCTGCACGACCTGGCCGCTGCGCTGCGCCTTCGGGATCTTGATGGCGCGCAGCGGAGCCTGGGGGCGTTACGTCTCCTCGGCCCTCGGTTGGTCGCACTGGATGATGGGCTCAACGCTGCACAGGAGGTGGTGCGACTGGCGCCGCTGCGCTGGCACGAACGCCCGTCCCTGCTCTACTACACCGACGCAGTCCGACATATGGAGCGCAGCCTCTACAGCTTTCGCGGGATGGCGAGGCGGCTCACGAGGGCCGTCCTCGACGACGAGCCGCTGCCGGAGGAGTTCCCGTCGGCCATTGACCTGCTGGCCGCCAGTGTGCAGAGCCTGAGATGCGCGATCCGTACGCAGGCGGAGCCGCTGGAGGCGCGCCAGCAGATTCTGGCCGCCATTGAGCTGGTTGGGAAGGCGCAGGGAGATGTCACATCGGATCTCACCCGCCCGCACACCCACCGGTTGGGCTACTCGGGCATGATCGCCGCTGGTGACTGCTACACCTCGGCGCACGACCTGCTCATGGCCAGCGGACTGGACGCCCGCGAAGCGGCGGCGCTGGTGCGACGGGCGGCAGAACCGGACGAGTGGGACTGAGCTGCCCGGCATCTCTGTCGCGACTGCTCAGCCGCCAGCGCGCCCGTCGGGCACGTTGAGCGCGCTCACGTCAGGTCGCCTTCAGCGCGGCGAGGACGTCGAGGTAGTGCGGGTTCTTCATGACCCCCAGCACGTTGCCGAACGGGTCGACGACCGCCGCGGTGATGAACCCTTCGTCCCCGTGTGGAGTGATTGGCTGGTACTCCGTGGCACCCAACGCCAGCAGCCGCTCGACGGTCGCGTCGAGGTCGTCGACGTACCAGTGCATGATCACGCCGCCGGGCCCGGTCGCCGCCCCGGCCGGTGCGTACCTGCGGTCGATGATGCCCAGCTCGGCCTGGTAGTCCCCGATGCGGAACTCGGTGTAGGCCGGGCGTCCGTCGGGGCCGGGGCGCATGAAGTACGCCTCGATGCCGAGAAAGTCCGCATACCAGGCCGTGGCCGCCGTCACGTCGTCCGCCCAGATGTTCAGGGTGGCGAATCCTCGCAGGCTCATCGGGTGTCCTCTCGTCGATGTGGTTGGTGTCGACGCTATCGACGATTGCGGAAGGTTTGCTTCCGCAATGAGCGGTAGGTCTCGACCGTGTCCAGCCGCGGACCGCATTTTTCGTCGGCTCCCGGGTAGTCGCCGCCATTGCCAGTACGAGTGGCGGGGGACAGCGTGGACAGCTACCCGGCAGTCGAGGACCACGGTCTGATCGGTGATCTACAGACCGCGGCGCTGATCACCAAGGACGGTACGGTCGACTGGTTCTGTGCGCCCCGCTTCGACTCACCGAGCATCTTCGGCGCGCTGTTGGACCGCCGCAAGGGTGGCCACTTCCAGCTGTCGCCAGACGGCATCGACTACGCGAGCAAGCAGCTCTACCTGCCCGGTACACCGATCCTCATCACCCGCTTCCACAGCGCCGACGGTGTCGGTGAGCTGTTGGACTTCATGCCCGTCACGGGTGAACGGGCCACCAACCGGCACCGGTTGATCCGGCTGGTTCGCATGATCCGGGGCAGCATGCCGTTCCGCTTCGACTGTCAGCCCCGGTTCAACTACGGACGCGATCCGTTTGAGCTTGAGGTGCACCCCGAGGGTGACGTCTTCCGAAGCCAGACGCTGACCTTCACCCTCACCCTCTTCAAGGATGCGAAAGGGCTGGTCGACGCGGGGGCCATCATCCGCGACGCGCAGGGGGTATCGGCTCGGTTCACGCTGCAAGCAGGTGACATCGGCGGGGTGGTCCTGGAGACGGCCTGCCCGCACGCGCCCCGCGCACTCAGCACCGACGAGGCGTGCGAACTACTAGCCGGCACCCGCGACTTCTGGCGGCGATGGCTGGACCGTTCCCGCTATCGGGGTCGTTGGAGGGAGGCGGTCGAGCGGTCGGCGATGACCCTCAAGCTGATGACGTACGCACCGACCGGTGCCCTTGTCGCCGCGCCCACCGCGGGGCTACCCGAGCAGATCGGCGGGCAGCGGAACTGGGACTACCGCTACACCTGGATCCGGGACGCGTCCTTCTCCGTGCACGCGCTGCTGAAGCTCGGCTTCACCGACGAGGCCGAGAAGTATCTGCTCTGGTTGGACGCGCGCATCCGGGAAGCACGGGACCCCGATCTGCCCCTCCAGATCATGTACAGGGTTGACGGCTCGCCGGACCTGCCCGAGGAGGTGCTCAGCCACCTGGAGGGATACCGCGGGTCGGCACCGGTGCGCATTGGCAACGGCGCGTCGGGCCAACTGCAACTCGACATCCACGGCGAGGCGCTCAACTCCCTGGAACTCGCCGACCGGGATGGCCTGATCGCGCCGTACGAAGGGTGGCGGAAGACGGCAGAGCTGATGGACTGGCTCTGCGAGCACTGGGACCAGCCCGAGGACGGCATCTGGGAGACCCGGTCCGGGCGGCAGGACTTCACGTACGGACGGATGATGTCCTGGGTGGCGCTGGACCGCGCCATCCGCCTCGCGCAGCGCCGCGGGCGCCCCGGTGACACCACCCGTTGGACGACCGAACGCAACACCATCTACGAGCAGGTCATGACACGTGGCTTCCACCCGGGCCGCCAAGCTTTCGTGCAGCACTACCGCACGGACATCCTGGACGCCTCGCTGCTTGCCATGCCCGGCCTCGGCTTCATCTCGCCGATGGACCCGATGTGGGAGTCGACGCTGCGAGCGATAGACAGCGAACTGGTCTCCGACAGCCTCGTCTACCGCTACGACCCGAACGCCTCGCCGGACGGCCTGGCCGGCACCGAGGGCACCTTCAGCATGTGCACCTTCTGGTATGTGCAGGCCCTCGCCCAGGCCGGCCGGCTCGACGACGCCCGGTTGACCTTCGAGAAGATGCTCACCTACAGCAACCCGCTCGGCCTCTACTCTGAGGAGATCGCGCCGACCGGTGAGCAGATCGGCAACTTCCCGCAGGCGTTCAGTCACCTCTCGCTGATCAGCACGGCGACTCACCTCGACGACCTGCTCGATCAGCAGCGCTGACCGTCCATGTCAGAACAGCGTCAGCGGCTCGACCGGGATCGGCTCGGGCAACGCGTCGAGCCCGGGTACGCGTGCCCGGACCTCGTCGTGGAACCGGCGGGCGAGCGCCGGCGCTTCGGCGTTGTCCGGGGTGTGGATGAACATCGTCGGCGAGCGCCCCTCGCGTAGCCAGGTGACTGTCACGTCGATCCAGCGTTGCCACCCCTCGACAGTGCGCGTCGAGTCGTCGCGACCGAGGTAGCGGACAATCGGCCGGTCGGTCAGCGCGACAGTCCGGAGCGGCACGCGGGGCTTCTTGGTCCAGGCGTCCCGCTCCGCGTCGCTGGTCGGCGGGCTCACGAAGAAGGCGGTCGTGTCGAAGGGGATCCATTCGGCGCGGGCGGCGGCGAGGGTCGCCCCGAGCAGTCGGGCCGCGCGGGCGTCGGTGAAGAACGCGGGATGGCGGACCTCCACCGCGTACCGGTGGGACTGCGGAAGCTGCTCCAGGAAACGGCCCAGGGCCGGGACGTCGGCGGGCGCGAACGAGCCGGGCAGTTGGATCCAGAGGGCGTGGGCGCGTGGGCCGAGCGGTTCGATGGCGTCCAGAAAGAAGCGCAGCGGTTCGTCGACGTTGGTGAGCCGGCGTTCGTGCGTGATGACCTTGGGAAGTTTGAGGACGAACCGGAAGTCGGGATCCGTCTGGGCGGCCCACGAGGCCACGGTGTCCCGGGCCGGGGTCGCGTAGAACGTGGTGTTGCCCTCCACGGCGTCGCACCAACTGGCGTAGTGCCGCAGGCGCTCGGTGGGCGGCAGCCGGTGGCCCGGCCACGACCGGTGACTCCACATCGCGCACCCCACGTGCAGACGCATGACCGCCCTTCCCGCCGGTGAACGCGCTCGACCGGAGCCCACCGTATACGGGCCGGCGGACCCGGCCGGGCCCACCGTGCGGCAGGTAGGGTCCGACGCCATGCGTGTGCTGTTCGCCAGTCTTGCGTCCGTCGGTCATACCTACCCGCTGATCCCGCTGGCGATCGCCGCCCGGGACGCCGGGCACGAGGTCCACTTCGCCGCCGGTCCGGAGGTGCACGCGCCGCTCGCTGCGCACGGCCTGCGGCCGTTCCGTCCCGGCGACGCCTTCTACGAGATGTACGCCGAGGATCTCGCACCGGAGCTGGCGCGGCTGCGGCCCGACCTTGTGGTGCACGAGTGGGGGCTGCCGGGGGCGGCCGTGGCGGCTCATCGGGCCGGGATCCCGGGCCTGTGGCACGGGTTCGGCCGGATGTTTCCCGAGGGCATCGGCCTGGAACTGCCGACCAGGAACGCCGAGGTCGTCGGCCGGCCGCACCTGGACATCTGGCCGCCCTCGCTGCAGGACAAGGACTTTCTCGCCACCGAACGTCGGATCGAGCTGCGCCCGGTGGCCTTCTCCACACCGGCCCCGCTGCCCGAACGGGTGAGCCGTCGCACGTCCCGACCGTTGATCTATCTGACCCTCGGCACCGCGTTCGGCACGCCGGAGCTGCTGCGCACCGCCATCGCCGGCCTGGCGGCGCTGGACGCCGAGGTGGTGGTCGCGGCCGGTCGGGTGCCAATGGAACAACTGGGCGAGATCCCTGACCACGTCAGCGTGCACCAGTGGGTGTCGCAGGCGGAGTTGCTGCCGCTCGTCGACCTGGTGGTGCACCACGGAGGTAGCGGCACCACCCTCGGCGCGCTCGCGGCCGGCGTACCGCAGTTGCTGCTGCCGCAGGGCGCCGACCAGTTCGCCAACGCCGACACGCTCGCCGCCGCCGGTGTCGCCCTGCGGCTCCTTTCCGGCGAGGTGGACGCGGTTGCCATCGCCGAACAGGCTCACCGCCTACTGCCGCAGCGCGGCAACGTCGAGCAGCGCGACGCGGCCCGCGCTGTCGCCGAGGAGATCGCCGCCATGCCCTCGCCAGCGGCCGTCGCTGGACTCCTGCCGGAGTACACCGCCTGACTGCACGCAACATCGTCAACCATAGGTTGACGAAACGCATGCGTCAACCTATGGTTGACGCATGACAGATCCTCTCCAGATGGGTAACACCGTCAAGCTCGACGACCTGATCCAGGCGATCAAGACGGCGCACACGGACGCGCTCGACCAGCTCACCGACGCGGTCATCGCCGCCGATCACCTCGGCGAGGTCGCCGATCACCTGATCGGGCACTTCGTCGACCAGGCCCGGCGATCGGGTGCCTCCTGGACCGACATCGGCCGCAGCATGGGTGTCACCAAGCAGGCCGCCCAGAAGCGCTTCGTGCCGAAGGCGACCGAGGCGGCCGCGCTCGACCCCAACGCCGGCTTCGGCCGGTTCACCCCTCGCGCCCGCAACGTGGTGATGGCCTCGCAGGAGGAGGCCCGCGCCAGCGGCAACGCCGAGATCGGCCCCGAGCACCTGGTGCTGGCCCTGCTGGCCGAGCCGGACGGGCTGGCTGCCAGGGTGATGGCTGGTCGCGGCGCCACCCCCGAGGTGGTACGGGAGGCGGTCGGTGCCGTCCTCCCGCCACGGGCCGAGCAGGTTCCGGACCTCATCCCATACGACGCGCGCGGCAAGAAGGCGCTGGAGTTGACCTTCCGGGAGGCGCTGCGGCTCGGGCACAACTACATCGGCACCGAGCACATGCTGCTCGCCCTGCTCGAGCAGGAGGACGGCGCCGGGGTGCTCACCAACCTCGGCCTGGACAAGGCGACGGTCGAGGCCGACCTGGCCGCCGCCCTCGCCGCCGCCGTCGGAAAGAAGTGAGAACCCGAGGTCAGGACACCTCAGGAAAGCCGTAACGCAGGGCGTGCTCCGGATCGGCCGGGTCGATCTGGCGTACGCCCGCGTCGGCGAGGCGCTTGTTGACCTCGTCGAGTTGCTCGCGCACCAGGCGGGCCTCCTCCTCGGTGACCCGGCCCCGGTGGGGCTTGCCGGCGTGCTCCAGCGTGCCGTAGTCGATCTTCTCGGTGGTCTTGCGGGCCTTGGGCGGGCGAACCCGCTCGGCCGTCTTCAACAGCTGCGCCATCGGCACGTCGGTGGCCATCGCGTCGAACTCGCTGGCGGTCAACACCACTCGGCGCGGCTCGCCGCCACCGTGCCGATCGTGGATCTCCACCACCGCCACGTCCAGCGCGGCGTCGTCGATGTTCTCCACCTCGCCCGGGGTGGCGTCCAACTGCACGGGCCCGGCGACCAGGTCCGGGTGCTCCAGCACGACGACGCGGACCACCTCGTCGTCCTGCTGCAGAACCGTGCCGGTGAAGTCGGAGACGTGGATCGTCTTCTTGCCCATGCGCGGAGCTTCTCCTGTCGTAGGCCGGGATGGCGGACCACAAGAAATTACCCGACAGGTGTGCGAAAGCCGCCGCTGGACCTCCTCCGGTGTGTCGCCCCGAACGTCAGAGGCTGCCCGTCGGGACAACCGACCGATGGCGCCTCAGTGGGAGTTCAGGCGGTGCCGACTGGAGCTGCCGACGGGCAGCTTGTTCAGCCCGGCCCATGACAGGGCACCGCCGCCGATCGTCCGAGGGTTCCGGTAGCGCGGCTGGGGCGGATTGCCTCCGACGGCCTCCGCCGCCTGCCAGAGTCGCTCGGGGTCCTGCTGGTAGTGGTCGCTCGGCTGAATCGGCATGCGTTCACCGTCCCAAACAAAGGTGTCCAGATATGGAAATACATATGACGGTCGATTCGGACGCCCGGTTCCCGCACCCCTTTCCCGCTCGGCCCTGACGTATCCTGCGCCCGGCCCTGCCGTCCGGCGTACGGTGATCCACGACGGGTCGGGTGACGGGGAGGTGCGCATGCTCGACCGGCGACTTCACCTGCACCTGGCCACCTGGCTCGGCCAGTGGCCGGCCGGGCCGGGGTTGCACGTGGTCGCCTCGCATCGGCGGGCCGAACCGGCCTGGGACGGTCGGCTGCGCCCCGCGCTCGCCGTGGACACCGGGCAGAGCGCCGTGCTCTCCGTGCCGCCGGACCGTGTGGCGGCGATCCGCGCGTTGGTTCGCCATACGCCGGCTCGCTTGCTCGCCGCGCTGCCAGAGGCCGTCGGCCGGCCCGAATTCTGCGTACACGACGGCCCCTTCCGGTGGAGTGTGGCGCCCGCCCCGCTGCCCGACGTGGGGGAGTGGAGCGAGCCGACCGCCGCCGGGCTGCCGCCGTGGCTGCGGCTCTTCGACCGGCCGGTGCTTGTGGTCCGTGACCCGGACGGCGCTTATCTGGCCGGTGCCGGGATCAAGCGGCACGACGCGTACGGGCACGAGTTGGCCGTCGGCACCGTGCCGGCTGCCCAGGGGCGCGGCCTCGCCCGTCGGCTGGTGGCCCAGGCGGCGCGGCGGGTGCTCGACGAGGGGGCTGTCCCCACCTACCTGCACGAGCGGGACAATCACGCCTCGGCCCGGGTCGCCGAGGCGGCCGGTTTTCCGGACCGGGGCTGGCGCGCGTACGGGGTCTATCCGCGCTGAGCGGGCATCGGGCGCGGACCGTGGATCCCGGGCCGGATCCACGGTCCGCAACCTCCCCCCAGGCCCCGGTTCCGGGTGTAACGGCCGCCGCTGTGGGTGAGCCGCTACGTGTCGATCACGCTACGTATCGAATCGGCTCGGGGCAAGGTTGAAGCTGTCGGTTCGGAGTGTCGAAAAGTGGACTTGACCTGCTGCTTCGCCGGCCGAAGGAGGTCGGCCGGATCAGTGACGGAGCGTGCGAATCAGGTCGAGCACCTGTCGGGTCACCGGCCGCAGCACCCGGAGCCGGGACAGCGCCACGAGCCGGTCGATCAGTGGTACCGCCCCGTCGATGAGCTGACGGGTCTTGGTCTGGCCCGGTGATCGGTCGTGCACCCAGTAGAGGATCACGCCCATGTACGCGAGCCAGAGCAGCTCGGGCAGCTGTGGGCGCAGCTCGGCGTCGACCTTGGCCGTCGAGCCGGTCAACACCTCGCCGAAGAGGTCGATGGCCGCCTGTCGGGGGCCGGAGGACTCCGCGGAGAAGGGGCTCAGCGGGGAGGTGGGCTCCGCCGCTGTCTTGAAGAAGGTCGCGGCGAATCCGTGTGAGGGCGTCAGCACGTCGATCCCTGCGTGCAGCACCCCGGCGAGCCGGGGACCGAACGCCTCCTCCCGATCGAGCACGGGCTGCGCGGCGGCCCTGTGCTCGACCTGGGACTGGGCGTAGAACTCCTGAATCAGGTGGTCCTTGGAACCGAAGTAGTAGTAGGCGTTGCCGACCGCCACGCCGGCCTCCTGCGCGATCGCCCGCATTGTGGTCTGGGCGTACCCGCGTTCGCGGAACAGCCGCATGGCGGTGTCCCGGATCAGCTGCCGGGTCTGCTCGCCTCGCGCGGTGGCAGGGTCACCCGCAGTGGTCGTCTGCGCAGGCTGCTCGGTCATCGGGGCCACCGTATCCCGCCGGTTCGTCGGTCGGCTCGGCCCACGGGTCGCGGATCCGCTCGCGGATCGCCGAGGCGGCGGCCACCGTCTGCCGGGCGAGGGGCAGCAGGTGCGGTCGGGCCAGCCGCTCGGCCGTGGATCGATGGTCGGTCAGCGCCCAGAGGCAGGCGAACCAGGCGCCGTCGCCCGCGTACACCTCGCCGGTGTCGGCGATCACGGTGAGGTCGCGCAGTGTCGCGTCGTGGTCCAGGCCCGGGAAGCGCCGCCGGGCCTCGGCGGACCCGGCCGGCACGAACTCCAGGGGTACGAGCTGGGCGCGGGACGACAACCAGCGGCGGGCGGCGCGGCAGAGTGGGCAGGCCGCGTCGAACAGGACGCTGAACCCCCGGATCCCACCGCCGGAGTGAGCGGTGGGATCCGGGAGCCGACCGACGCCGTCGGTCGGGGGCACGGTCATCGGGTCGGTGGGTTGTTCGTCGGGCCGACGCCCGGTTGCGGACCAGCGGGCTGGGGTCCGGCCGGGTGCGCGCCGGTCGGCTGCGGTCCGCCCGGGTACGCGCCGACCATGTGCGATCCGGGTGGGGTGGACGGCATGGGGAGTCGGCCGATCGGGGCGAGCGGGGGATGGGTGGCGAGCTGGCGGAGTCGGTTCCGGCGGTAGCGGCCGAGCGCGAAGACGTTGAAGAAGTGCAGCGCGCCGAGCACCAGCAGCACCAAGCCGATCTTGAGGGACAGTTCCTCCATTGCCTGGCTGGTCGAGTCCACCGGGTCGGGGTGCTTCATCGCCACCGTGACGTAGCCGAGGTTGAGCAGGTAGAAGCCGACCACCAGGAGGCTGTTGACCGCTCGGGCGAGCCGTTCCTCGGCGAACACCTCCTCCAGGAAGACCTGCCCGTTGCGGGAGAGTGCTCGCGCCACCCAGATGGTCAGGCCGACGCTGACCGCGAGGTAGATCACGTACATCCAGACCTTGATGTCCATGTGGACGCCCTTCTTGAACGTGTTCAACTACCGACGTCATCAGACTAGGGTCGATGTTGAACATGTTCAAGAAGTGGCGACCAGTGACTGTGGACACTCCGGTGCGGTGCTGGAGCGCGCCATCCGGCCGAGCGCCTCAGCCCGGCCGGATGGCGCCGTGGCTCAGCCGGCCAGGCCGAGCACCTCGGCCGCCGCGCGACCGTTGGCGTGGCTCGCCCCGTAGGTGGTGACGAAGGCGCGGACGCCCGCGGGCCGCCACTGTGCCGGCCAGCCCATCTCCACCACGGTCACCGGGTGCGCAGCCGCCAGGTCGGCGATCAGCTCCGGGCCGCCAGGCAGCCGGTGCAGGTGTCGTCCGACCAGGACGATGGGACGGTCGCCCGCCAATCCGCGCAGCGTGGCCGCGTCGGTCTCGGCGGCGATCACCCGGATCTCCGGCACCCCGTCCAGGTGCGGGCCGAGGCCCCACGGCACCCGCCCCTCGGCGATCGTCGACTCGGTGTGCAGTTGCACCACCAGTGGCTGGTCCAGGCCGGTGAGCAGGCCATCCACCCGGACAGCTCGGCGCGCTGCCGCGTACCCCAGCTCGGGGTCGCCGGTGGTCGGCGACCCGCTGGCGGCCCGGGTCCAGGCGGCGAGGTCGGCGGCGCGGCCGGCCGCCTCCTCGACCCGGGCCCTCGCCAGCCGGCCGTCGGCGAGCGCGTCGACGATCTCGGCGGCCACCCGCTCGACCAGTTCGGCGTCGACCTTCGCACCGATGCAGAGCAGGTCGGCACCCGCGCCGAGGGCCCGGACCGCAGCTGGCCCGACCCCGCCGGCGGCCACCGCGGCACCCTTCATCTCCAGCGCGTCGGTGATGACGGTGCCGGTGAAGCCGTACTCGGTGCGGAGCAGGTCGACCAGGACGGCTCGGCTGAAGGTGGCCGGGTCGGCGCCGGTGAGCGCCGGCATCCGGATGTGCGCTGTCATCACGGCGCGCGCCCCGGCGGCGACGATGGCCGCGAACGGCGGTAGGTCCCGCTGGCGGAGCAGGCTCAGCGGAGCGTCCACGGTGGGCAGTTCGTGGTGGGAGTCGGTGACGGTGGCGCCGTGCCCGGGGAAGTGCTTGGCGCAGGCGGCCACGCCGGCGGCCTGCAACCCGGCCACGGCGGCGGCCGAGTGGGCGGCCACCCGTACCGGATCCGCGCCGAAGGACCGGGTGCCGATCACCGGGTTGTCGTCGGCGGTGTTGACGTCGACCGTGGGGGCGAGGTTGACGGTGATGCCGAGCGCGGCCAGTTCGGCGCCGATCGACTGGTAGACCCGTCGGGTGAGGGCCACGTCGCCGATCGCACCCAGGGCGGCGTTGCCGGGGTACGGGCTGCCGGTGGCGTGCGCCAGCCGGGTCACGTCGCCACCCTCCTCGTCGATGGCGATCAGCGCGTCCGGCCGACCGGTGCGCAGCGCGGCGGTGCTCGCCGCCACCTGCGCGGGGTCGTGCACGTTGGTGCCGAACAGGGTGTGCCCGGCCAGCCCGTCGGCCAGCAGGTCGACCGCCCAGTCCGGCGGGACCGGTCCCGGGTACGCGGCCAGCAGCGTGCCCAGCGCCAGCCGGCGCAGTCCTGGATCCAACCCCACGTGATCTTCCCCCTTCGCTGCCCCGCGGGTACGAGACGTCGTACCGGTGGTGGTCCTGGCCCTGCCGACTCGGCGGAGCGTCCCACCGTCGAGCGGCCGTTACGCTACGGCTACCCGTTCGCAGGTCGGTTTACAGTTAGCAAAGTTTACTAAAACTAGAGGACGTGTCATGAGTGCGACCCGGCTGCCCGGCACCCCCCGTCTGTTGCGGGCGCTCAACGACCGTGCCGCGCTGGAACTGCTCCTCGAACGCGGCCCGCTGACCCGAGCACGACTCGGCGAGCTGACCGGCCTGTCGAAGGTCACCGCCTCGCAACTGGTCGAGCGGCTGGAGGAGCGCGGCCTCGTCGCGCGGGTCGGCGAGCAGGCCGGCGGGCGAGGGCCGAACGCCCAGCTCTACGCCGTCCGCCCGGGCAGCGCGCACGTGGTCGGCGTGGACGTCGGGCCGGACCGGGTGGTGGCCGCCTGCGCCGACATCACCGGTGCGGTCATCGGCCGGGTGGAGCAGTCGACCCGGGACACCGACGACCCGGTGGGCGTGGTGCACAACGCCGTCGTGCAGGCGGCGAGCAGCGCCCAGGCGCAGCTGAGCAGCGTACGACGGATCGTGCTCGGCACGCCGGGCCTGGTCGACCCCGGCACCGGCGACATCACCTTCGCGTTCAACCTGCCGCGCTGGCACAGCGGTCTGCTCGCCGCGTTGCGGGACGACCTGCACACTCCGGTGGTCTTCGAGAACGACGTCAACCTGGCCGCGGTGGCCGAGGCGCAGTCCGGCGCAGCGCAGGGGCTGTCGGACTTCGTGCTGGTCTGGGTGGGCGCCGGCGTCGGCCTGGCGATCATGCTGGGCGGGCGGTTGCACCACGGCAGCAGCGGTGCGGCCGGCGAGATCGGCTACCTGCCGGTGCCCGGCGCGCCCATTCCGCGCGACGTCTCCCGTCGCGCCAAGCCGGCCTTCCAGCAGCTGATCGGTGCGGACTCGGTGCGCGCGGTGGCCCGCGAGCACGGCTTCCCGGACGCCGCCGCCGCCGAGGCTGTCGGCGCGGCCGTCGCGGCCGGCGCCGACGGCGGCCCGATGCTCGACGAGTTGGCCCGTCGGCTCGCGCTCGGCGTGGCCAGCACCTGCGTGGTGCTGGACCCGCCGCTGGTCGTGCTCGCCGGTGAGGTGGGCCAGGCCGGTGGTGCGGCGCTCGCCGACCGGGTGCAGCAGGAGGTCGCGGCGATCACCCTGGTCCAGCCGCGAGTGGTGCCGACCGGGCTGACCGAGGAGCCGATCCTCCAGGGCGCGCTGCGCACCGCCCTGGACGCCGTACGCGACGAGGTGTTCGGCTCCACCGTCGGCTGAGCCCGCTGCGGCGGTCATGTGAAGGAATATTTCACCGCGCGTCCGCAGGGTGCAAGCTCTTGCCGCCCGCTGGTCGGGCTCGGCCCACCGGGCCGCCCATCCAAAATGGGCAGCCCGGTGAAAGCCTCAGATCAGGTCGCGGCGACGGAACACGGCAAATGCCGCCGCGGTCAGCCCGCCAGTGAGCACGAGCAGCACCAGCAGCGCGGTCGGCCAGTTCAGGCTGTAGAAGCTCTCGCAGTAGCCGGTGCCCGTGCTGCCCGCGCAGACCTGAGGGTCGTAGAACCGCGTCCTACCGCTGAGCCACGTCGCGACGTGACTGGAGAGCATCAGCTGATCGGGCCGCCGGGCATCGACGATCTCCAGCACCAGCCGGCCGCCCAACTCCCACAGCACCGCGTACGCGGCGGCCGCCCCCAGCGCCGCCGAGGTGTGCCGACCCAGCGTGGCGATCGCGAAGCCCAGGGCAGAAGCCAGCAGCACCAGCACCAGACCACGGCCGTGCACCGCACCGAGTGAACGCCAGAAGTCACCATCCAGCTGGCCCGGCAACCCGGCGTTCTGCCCGATCACCCAGAACGTGGCGAGGTAGGCCACCGACGCCAGCAGGGCCAGCACCAGCACCGTACCGAGCAGCGTGCCCAACTTGGCCGCGAGCACCGTCAACCGGCGCGGCCGCCAGAGCAGCAGATTCACCACACCGCCGGAGTTCAGGTCCGCGCCGATGTAGGAGGCGCCCACCAAGAATCCGAACAGCACCAGGAACGCGATGAGGAAATAGAGCAGCGGCAGTGCCTGCCCAGCGAAGCTGAACACACCCGGCAGGTAGTCGGCGGGGATCGGCAGCCGATCCTGTCGGATCGGATCGATCGACGAGCACTCCTCCGGGAAGTACTGGCCCATCTCGCTCTGCGGAAGTGTGCCGTTCTGTCGCGACAGGCACTGCTGGAAGGCGACCTCCATCCCCTGCCGTGCCTCGGCGGCCTGCGCCCGCGCCGAGTTCATCTCGTCCGCGGTCGGCTTGTGGGAACCGGCGAGCGTCGTCGCCGCCGTGACGGCGAACGCCAACACCAACAGGAGGACCATGAGCTGCACGAAGCGACGCGCGGACAGTCGCTCCAACTCGGCACGCACCAGGTTCACGCGTCCACTCCCCGATCGAGGTCGATCACAGCTTCGCCCTGCGGCAGCGACGAGTCGCCGACCTGCCGCGGCACCGACGAATGCTCGTACGCGCCGGTCAGCTCCAGGAAGACGCTCTCCAGATCCGGCCGCAGCGGCGTCAGCTCGCCCACCCACAGACCCTGCTCACCGAGCACCCGGCTGACCGCCGTCGGGTCGCTCACCCCGCTCACCACCAACGCTCCGCCGTCCACGACCGCCGTCAGCTCGGCCGCGTGCAGCAGCTCGACGGCCCGCTCCGGCTCGGCCACCCGGACCAGGAACTCGTGCCGGTCGTGACCAGCCAGTACCTCGTCCACCCGACCGGTCGCGACCCGCCGCCCCCGAGAGATGATCGTGACGTGGTCGCAGATCAGCTGGATCTCGCCCAGGATGTGACTGGACACCAGCACTGTCACCCCGTTGGCCGCCAGCGATCGCATCAGGTCCCGCATCTCCCGGATGCCCGCCGGATCCAGCCCGTTCGCCGGCTCGTCCAGGATGAGCAGACGCGGGTCCTTCAACAGCGCGGACGCCACCGCCAGACGCTGCTTCATGCCCAGCGAGTAGCCCTTCACCCGCTCATCGCCCCGGTCGTGCAGGCCCACCAGATCCAGTACCTCGTCCACCCGCGAGACCGGCACACCACCGGCGCGGGCCAACAACCGCAGCGTCCGGTAGCCGGTGAAGTTGCCGAAGAACTGAGGGCTCTCCACGATGGCGCCGACCTGGCCCGCCACCCGGGGCAGCAGCTCCGGCGACGGTTCGCCGAGCACTGTCATCCGGCCGCTGTCGGCGCGTACCAGCCCGAGCAGGGCCCGCAGCGTGGTGGTCTTGCCCGAGCCGTTGGGGCCCAGGAAACCGTGGACCTGGCCCGCCTCGACCAACAGGTCGAACCCGTCCACCGCCACCCGTCGGCCGCTGCGCAGGCTGCGGAAGGTCTTGCGCAGACCCTCGATCTCGATGACCGCGCTCATCCGCGCGGCTCCGTACGTCGGCGGGGCATGGGCCGTCCTTCGGGCTTGGTGATCAACGACACGGCGCTTCACCCTATGGCCGAGGTGCCGCCCGTGGGGGGCACCTCGGCGCTGCGTGGTTGGATGGTGTGGTGACTGGTGACCTGATCCCCGGCGCTGCCGGCGCCGCGCCTGCCGCCGCTTTCGTGGACCCGGATCTGGTGGTCAGCCTCGACGGCGTCGGCGTACGCCGCTCTGGCACCGCCCTCCTCCAGGACCTGACCTGGCGCGTCGAACTCGACGAGCGGTGGGTCGTGCTCGGCTCGAACGGTGCCGGCAAAACCACACTGCTCAACCTCGCCGCCGGTCGGCTGCACCCCACCACGGGTGTCGCGCACGTGCTCGGCGAGCGGATCGGCCGCACCGACGTCAACGAGCTGCGTACCCGGATCGGGCTCACCACCGCCGCGGTCGCCGAGCGGCTCCCCGCCGACGAGCGGGTCAGCGACGTGGTGGTGACCGCCGCCTGGTCGGTGGTCGGCCGCTGGCGGGAGAACTACGACCGTGGCGACGAGGCGCGGGCGCGGGCACTGCTGAGTCAACTCGGCGTCGGTGGCCTCGCCGAACGCCGCTACGGCACCCTCTCCGAGGGTGAGCGCAAGCGGGTGCAGATCGCCCGTGCCCTGATGACCGACCCGGAGCTGCTGCTGCTCGACGAGCCCGCCGCCGGGCTCGACCTGGGCGGTCGGGAAGACCTGGTCGCGCGACTGGCCGAGCTTGCCCACGACCCGGACGCCCCGGCGATGGTGCTGGTCACCCACCACGTCGAGGAGATCCCGCCCGGGTTCACCCACGCGATGCTTCTGCGCGAGGGTGGGGTGGTCGCCCAGGGTCTGCTCACCGAGACGCTGACCGGTGACAACCTCTCCAAGACGTTCGGGCTGCCACTGGTGGTCGAGCGGTCCGGCGACCGCTTCACGGCTCGCGCCGCCTGAGCGTCGGAGAGGCGGAGACGGCCGTGCCGCAGACCCGGGTCGCCGTGGTGGGCAGCGCCAACATGGACCTGGTCGCGATGGCACCCGCGCTGCCTCGACAGGGCGAGACCATGCTCGGCACCGACTTCGTGATGGTGCCCGGCGGCAAGGGCGCCAACCAGGCCGTGGCCGCGGTCCGGGCCGGTGCCTCCTGCGCCTTCCTCGGCGCGATCGGCTCGGACGCCTTCGGCGTCACCCTCAAGGCCCGCATCACCGCGGCCGGCGTGGACACCAGTCAGCTTCGCGTGGTCTACGGCGCCTCCGGAGTGGCGCTGGTCATGGTCAACGCCCAGGGGGAGAACGCCATCGTCGTCACCCCCGGCGCGAACGAGGCCTTGGTCGACCTCACCGAGGAGGAGCTGACCACGGTGCGCGCGGCGGACGTCCTGGTCGCCCAACTGGAGATCCCGGTGCAGACCGTGACCGCCGCCGCGGTGGCCGCCCGCGAGGCCGGTACGAGGGTCATCCTGAACGCCGCCCCGGCGCGGGACCTCCCACCCGAGCTGCTCACCGCCGTGGACCTGCTGGTCGTCAACGAGGGCGAGGCGCAGGCGCTCGCCGGCCGGGGTCGGGAGGAGCCGCGCGCGCTGCTCGAGCTGACCCCCCGGGCCGTGCTCACTCTCGGCGGTGAGGGCGCCTGGTACGTCGACCGGGACGGCACCGAGGTGCACGTGCCGGCGGTTCGGGTCGACGTGGTCGACTCCACCGCCGCCGGTGACGCCTTCACCGCAGCGCTGGCCGTCGGCTGGGGCGAGGGGCGCGACCTGATCGACGCAGTGCGCTGGGCGTCGGCGGCCGGCGCTGCCTGCGTCCGCAAGCTCGGCGCCTCGGTGGCGCTACCGCGACGCGCCGAGATCGACGAGCTGTACGTACCGGCCTGAGCGCGTTCCGCGCTGACCCGGCTGAGCGCGTCGGCGGGTTACGCCCGCTGGCCCGCACCGGTGCGGAAGGCCCGGCGGTACGCCGAGGGTGAGGTCAGCATGACCCGCCCGAAGTGGTGCCGATAGCTCACCGGTGTGTCGAAGCCCACCGCGCGCGCGACCTGCTCGACCGAGGCGTCGGTCTCCTCCAGCAGGGTCAGGCTGGCGCGGATCCGCTGGTCGATCAGCCAACGGATCGGGCTGGTCCCGGTGGCGCGGGCGAAGTGCCGCAGGTAGGTGCGGGACGACATGTGCGCCTGCCCGGCGAGCTGGGCCACGCTCAGCGGCTCGGCGAGATGGGCGAGAGCCCAGTCGATGCTGCCCGCGATCCGGTCGTCGTCCGGGTCGGCGGCTACCGGTGCCTCGACGAACTGGGCCTGCCCGCCGTCGCGGTGCGGGGGGATCACCAGCCGTCGGGCGACCGCGTTGGCGATCGCCGCGCCGTGGTCGCGTCGGATCACGTGCACGCAGAGGTCCAGCCCGGCCGCACTGCCGGCACTGGTGAGGAGGTCACCGTCATCGAGGTAGAGCACGTCCGCGTCCACCTCGACCCGCGGGTAGCGCCGCGCCAGCAGTTCCGCGTACCGCCAGTGGGTAGTGGCCCGTCGACCGTCCAGCAGACCCGCCCCGGCCAGCGCGAACGCGCCCGAGCAGATCGACATGATCCGGGCACCGCATCGGTGTGCCTGGCGCAGCGCGGTGATCAGCTCGGGCGACGGGTCAGCGGTCACGTCCGGCACACCGGGCACGATCACCGTCCGGGCCGTGGCCAGCTCGGCCAGACCGTACGGGGTGTGCAGGCTGGCCCCGCCGACCACCGGTACCGGCCCCGGTTGCTCGGCGCAGAGCACCAGGTCGTACCAGTCGACGTCGAACTCCGGCCGGGCCAGCCCGAAGACCTCGGTGACGATGCCGGTCTCGAACACCGACATCCCCGGGTACGCGAGCACGGCGACCCGGTGCGCCGCCGCCGGTCGTCGGGGCGCTGGCAGCGGGCGCGGGCCGGTTGTCGTGGCCGGAATCGGCATGGCGGGATGTTAGCGCAGGACGTCGTTCGCGCCACTCGTTCCGAGGTGGCCTGCCGGCGAGGATCGGTGCATGACTTTCACCTTCGCCGTTCCGCCGGCCGATCCGGCCACCGCCGCCGCCTACTTCCGCAATCGGCTCAGCGTCGAGACCGACGTCAGTGACGTGCACGCCGACCTGTCGGCCGGTACCCCGGGTCTGGTGGTCGTCGACTCCCGGGGCGCGGCTGCCTGGGCACAGGGGCACCTCCCCGGCGCGGTGCACCTGCCCACCGCCGAGATCGCGACCCGGGCGGCTGACCTGATCCCGCCGGGCACGGCGGTGGTGACCTACTGCTGGGGTCCGGGCTGCAACGGCGCGACCCGGGCGGCGCTGGAGTTCGCCCGTCTCGGTCATCCGGTGAAGGAGATGCTCGGCGGGTTCGAGTACTGGGCGCGGGAGGGGCTGCCGGTGGTGACGGAGGCCGGGGTGACCCGGCGACCGGTCGACGACCTCACCGCGCCCACCACGACGATCACCTGCGACTGCTGAGCCGGGACGCAGGCCTGCGAGGGTTCAGCCGACGGGCTCGTCGGTGAGCTTCTCGCCGCGTCGGCGCAGCATGCCCAGCCCGGGGATGCCGGCCACGGCGAGCTTGAGGTCGCGGGTCACGTCCAGCAGGTCGTGCAGGTCCGGCCCGACCCGGTCCAGTGTTGCCAGTATCGGCAGGATGTCCGCCGTCAGGTGTTCCTTGAGCTTCGGCAGCTCGTCGATCAGGTGAATCGCCGCGCTGATCTCCTCGTGGCTCAGCTCCTCGACGAACCGGCCGGCCATCGGCGCGGCCCGGCGCAGCGCCGGCTCGTACGCCGCCAGCAGCTCTGCCGCCGTCGCGGCGGCCTCCGTCGCGGTACCCACTGTGGTGGCGGCGCGGTTCGCGACCCGGTCGGCCGCGGCGACCACCACGGCGGCGGCGGAGGCCACCTCGGTGGCCGTGTCGATGGCGGTGGTCGCGGCGGCGCTGATGACGGCCACCTCGCGAACGGCGGCCTCGGCGTCGGTGAGCACCTGGTCGGTCCGGTCCAGGGTCGTCTCGATCCGGTCGACCACGCCGTTGATCCGGGCCAGCAGCGCCTCCACCCCGTCCAGCACCGCGAACGCGCGGGCGGGCACGGCTGCCATCGAGGCGGCCGAGCCGAGCGCCTGGTCGAGAGCGGAGCGGGTCAGGCCGACCACGGCGGCCGGGGTGGGGAGGGGAATCGCCATGGGATCAAGTGTGCGTCGGCCGTGCCACAACCGCCCGTCGGAGCCGGTCAGTGGGGCCGTCGACCGACGGTGTCGGCGCGGGCCACCCGCAGCGCCCACCAGATCAGCGGCACCTGCAACGGCACCCGGCCGTACGCGATGGCCCGCTTCGTCGGGCGTCGGTGCCGCCAGTCCACGGCCATCTTCACGTTCGCCGGCAGGACGGCGACGAAGAGCGCGGCTGCGGCCCGACCGCCGGCCCGCCGGGTGGTCGGGTGCGCCACGGCCGCCGCCACCGCCAACTCGGCCACCCCGCTGGCGTACGTCCAGAAGCGGGCCGGCCCGGGCAGCGCGCCTGGCACGATCGGGTCGTACACGCCAGGTCGCAGAAGGTGGGTGACGCCGGCCGCGGCGAGCAGCCCGGCCAGCGCGACGGCCTCGCCGCGGCGGGTGGTCATCGATGGTCCCCCTGCTGTTCGACGGCGCGCTGCACGGCCCGGTAGATCTGCCCGAACCGTAGCGCGTCCGGGGTGCGCACCAGCAGGTCCTCCCGACCGTGGTGCTGCACCCACAACTCGTGCACATGGTTGCCGCGCTCGTAGGAGCGGTCCAGCCAACCCAACGGGATCTCCAGGAACGGCATCAACGCCAGCGCCCCCACCGCGCAGGCGGCGAGGATGATCAGCGCCAATTGCCAGTTGCCCCGGTCCTGCGCGGACCAGGCCAGCGACAGCACGCAGACCACCGCGACCAGCGGCGGCAGCGAGAGCAGCAGGACCAGGACACCGCGACCCAGGACCCGGCCGCGTACGGCGAGGGTCTTCTGCCCGCGCGCGTGCCACACGAACGTCACGTCGGACAGGGCGATCACGTGACCGCCCGCCCGGATCGACTCGGAGGTCACCTGCACCGCGTCGTCCCGGTAATAGAGGGTCATCACTAAGCCTAACCACCGCCAGGCAAACCTCGCCTCGCTCGGACCTTGGCACTTGGCCTTCTTCGTAGAGGATCGGCCCTTCCTCACGGGGGACTCGACGGAGGCCCTCCGGCGGGTAGAGGTGATGTTGCGGTGGTCCTTTGGAGCTGAATCGTCTGCGATATCACGCGCCTAGTTGCCGCGCCGCGCCGCGCCGCGCCGCGCCGCGCCGCGCCGCGCCGCGCCGCGCCGCGCCGCGCCGCGCCGCGCCGCGCCGCGCCGCGCCGCGCCGCGCCGC
>NZ_JBIALC010000019.1:0-76948 GCF_042873195.1 Micromonospora arida
AGACGCCCGACCGACAGCAGGCTTGATCTTTGCAGGCAGGGGTTAGGGTTCGAGCCCCCTGGGCTCCACCAGCACTTACGGCTGCCGCGGCGGGGCAGCAGCTGCGGCGATCGCTTCAGCGACGCACTCGTAGTCCTTGACCAGCCGGCCGACCAGGCCCGGTTCGGGTTCGACTGCTTCGATCAACCCGCGCACCAGGTCGCGGATCCTGGCCTCGTGCGAAGGCTGGCGGATGCGAGGGTGCCGCCGATGAAAGCTGTGCCAGCGGCGTAGGCCCATGTTGACGAGGCGTTCTCGGTCATCGGGTGAGGCGATCGGACATCCCTGCTCCCACAGCTCGGTCAACGCCGCCAGGGCGACCGCACGAGTTGGTTCGGGCATCCTCGCCTCCACATTGCTTTGATGCAGATCAGCGACGCTAGCCGACGGGCCCTCTCCGCTCCGGCGACGGTGACGACACAGCGGGCGGCGTGGCAGGCGCCGACCGGGGTAGGAGAAGCCGCAACAACCCCGGGAAGTCATCTGACCGCGGAGCTGTCGGAGCCCCTGGCCGCCGGAGCCCCTGGCCGCCGGAGCCCCTGGCCGCCGGAGCCGCCGGAGCCGCCGGAGCCCCGACCGGCCGGAGCCGGCAGTGCGGTCAGGCGAGTGGCGTGAGCGGGATGGTCTTGCTCCGGTACCCCGGTGAGCCGTCGGCACGCGGCTCACCTCCCGGCGCCGCTGACGGGCCGACCAGAGCATGCGGGTGGGTCAGGGGTCGGCTGATTTACGGACCACGAACGGGATCCCAGTGACGGTTTGATGAGGGTTTGGGCCACTCAAGGACGGGCATCTTCGAATGTGCAGATCAATATCGACGAGCCGGATGCAACCGAACAGTTCTGGGTCGGGATGCGGGAGGCGGCCGCCGCAGCGGCACGGCACCGGGACAACAGCCTGTACGAGGCCATCATCAAGATCGGCAAGTCGGCTCTTGCTCAGGGCATCGAGCTGGTGCCGTCTGGCGGCCTCTTCCTCTGGTGTCCGATCTGTAGTGCCCAGAGCGGCCAACAATGCATCAACACGCCTCGCCACCCGTTGGACGAGAGCAGGCTCCACCCGGAGCGAACGGAATTGGCGGAGAAGGCGATGAGGGGCGAGGTTCCGCTCCCCAAGCCCTTCGGCTGAAGAACGGGGGGCGGCAGGTTTTTCGCCGGCCGCCCCCGCCACCGACCGCAACGCCGCCCGAGCGCAACACCCGATGCTCAGCCCCTGGAGCCGCTCGCGCCGTCGCTGTCCGCAGTGGTGGTGTGAGGTCGGGCCGGCGGCACATGCTCCATCAGCTTCGTGAGCGCGCCGTTGGCGAAGGTCGCGCCGAGCGCCGACCCGGCCCCGATGGTCCAACCCACCGGCCCGAGCGGGGTGCAGCCGAAGAACTGACTGACCCCCGGGGTCTGCACCACCACGACCAGGACGCCCAGTGACGCCGCCGTGGAGGCCAGCACGGCCGGGCTGGTGCCGCCGGCCAGGATGGTCTGCCCGAGTTGGGTGCCGACCAGGGAGACCAGGGCGACTGTGCCGGCCCGCTGACGGCGTCCGGTGTATCGGGCCAACGTCCAGCCGGCGGTCGCGCCCAGCGTGGTGGCTGCCGCCCGCAGCCCGATCTCCCTGGTGAGGCTCTCGCCGAGCGCCGTGTCCGGGCCCTCCCGTAGCAGCGCGTCGGTGCGGTCCGACGCGGGTGGCCGGACCGCGATGGCCAGCGCCGGCGCCAGGTCGGTGAGCAGGTTGACCAGCAGGAGTTGTCGTCCGGTGAGCGCGGAGCGGCCGGTCGCGGCGGCGGTGAGCACACTGAACGCGATCTCGCCGAGGTTGCCGCCGACCAGGATGCTGAGCGCGTGCCGCACCGACGACCACATGGCCCGCCCCTCGATCAGGGTGGCGATGATGGTCTCCAACCGGTCGTCGGTGACCACCAGGTCGGCTGCGGCGCGGGCGGCCGGGGTGCCCCGTTGGCCGAGGGCGATGCCGACGTCGGCCAGCCGGATCGCCGGGGCGTCGTTGGCGCCGTCGCCGGTCATCGCCACGGTTCGCCCGCACTTCTGCAACCCCTGGATGATCCGCACCTTGTGCGCCGGGGTGCAGCGGGCCACCACGTCGGTGTTGGCCAACCGCTCGGCGAGCGCGTCGTCGTCCAGTTGGTCGAGCTCAGCGGCGGTGACCACCCGCTGTGCGTCGTGCTCGCTGATGGTGGCGGCGATCGCCTCGGCGGTGGCCGGGTGATCACCAGTGATCATGATGGTGTGCACGCCGGCCTGCCGGATCCGGCGTACCGCCGGGGCTGCGCTCTCCCGGACACCGTCCGCGAGGGCCAGGAAACCCACGAAGGTCAGCCCTCTAACGTCGGAGTCGGTCACCTTCGGGTCGTTCACCGGGCACTCCGCGACGGCGAGGATCCGGTTTCCCGCGCCGGCCCGGTCGGCGAGCATCCGCTCCAGCTCCGCGCGGCCGGCGTCGTCCAGCGGCTCCTGACGACCGTCCATGCGCCGGGACGAGCAGCGCGGCAGCACCGTCTCCGGAGCACCCTTGACGCTCAACAACAGGTGACCGTCGGTCTGTCCGATGCTCGCGTGGTAGCCGCGGGACGGCTCGAACGGCAGCCCTCCGGCGGCCCGCCACCCGGCGGCACCGGTCTGCTCCACCACCCCGGCCTCCCCGGCGCCCCGCCGGACCGCCCGGTCGGTCTGCAACGCCAACTCGTCCGGATTCTTTGCGGCGGGGGTGGCCCGCAGCGCCGCGGCCAGCGTCATCCGCAGCCGGTCGTCCAACCGGTCCAGCGGGGCGTACTGGTCGCCGGCGCTGTCGCCGACCCCGGCGAGCAGCAACTGGCCCTCGGTGAGGGTGCCGGTCTTGTCGAAGCAGAGCACGTCCACCCGGCCCAGCGCCTCGATGGTGCGCGGGTTGCGGACCAACGCGCCGTGCTCGGCCAGCCGTCGGGCCGCGGCCAGCTGCGCCGCGCTGACCAGGAACGGCAGCCCTTCCGGCACCGACGCCACGGCGAGGTTCGCGGCGGTCGCCGCCGTTTCGGCCAGCGGTACGCCTCGAAGCAGGCCCGCGCCGGCCACCGCCACCGCGGAACCGGCCGCCAACGGGATGGCGGCGCTGGTCAACGAGCCGAGCCGAGCTTCCACTCCACTGGCCGGGGGGTCCTGCTTGACCAGGGCGAGACTGCGGCCGGATTCGGTGTCCGAGCCGGTCGCCACCACCACGGCAGTGCCGTGCCCGGCGGCGACGGTGGTGCCCTCGTAGAGCATCGAGTGTCGGTCGGCGATGGCGGCGGCCACCACCGGTCGGTTGGACTTGGCGACCGGCAGCGACTCGCCGGTCAGCGACGACTCGTCCGCCTCCAGACCCACCGACTCGAGCACCCGGCAGTCGGCGGGCACCGAGTCGCCCGGCTCAAGGGTGATGACGTCTCCGAGGACCAGGTCCTCGGCGGCGAGAACCTGCTCGGCCCCGTCGCGGCGGACCCGTGCGGTCACCGCCGAACGGGACAGGAGCTCGGCCAGTGACCGTTCGGTGTTGCGTTCGTGCACCGCCCCGATCAGGGCGGAACCACCGACGACGCTGCCCACCAGGGCGGCGTCGACCAGCGATCCGAACGACGCGGAGAGCACCGCCCCGGCCACCAGCACCGGGGTGAGCGGGTTGGACAACTCGTCCACGAAGGCACGCAGCAGCCCTCCGCTCCCCGGTCCGGCATTGCCGTTTCCGCCGGGGCCGTGGTGTCGGCGTTGCGCTTCGGCGCCGGCCAGGCCGTCCGGGGTGGAGCGCAGGTGGTCGAGCACTGTGCCAACCGGCATGAGGTGCCAGGCGGTTGCCACCGGTGCCGGGGTGTCCGAATGGTCGTGCAACCGGCGGGCCTGCCAGACCCCGTTGGCGAAGGCCAGGCCGGCCGCGCCGTTGACCGCGACGAGCGACCGGCCGGGCAGCTCCGTCGGCGGGGCCGTGAACGCGCCCAGCGCCCCGAGACCGGTGCCGGCCATGGCCAGTCGGATGTTCTGCTGGGCCGTACGCCGAGCCACCCCGGTCGCCTCGATCACCAGCGCCACCACCCGCAGGTCGGCACCGACCAGCAGATGCGCGCCCCACGGCGGCAGCTCCTCCGGCGCGGCAAAACCAAGACCGCAGTCGGACGCGCCGAGCGCCTTCCGGTCCGCGGAAACCAGCATCACCACCGCGCCGTCGCGCTGCAACGTGCGTACCGACTCGGCCAACTGGTCCCCGCCGGGCAGCATCGCGTCGGCGAAGCCGTACCGCTGCTCGTCGCCGCCGGCCACGACCAGCCGCAGGCCGGCATGTCGGGCGGCGGCGGGCAGGCCGTCGACGCCGGGCGCGGGTTCCGGCTCGACCCGCAACAGAGCGGCGAGCCGGTCGCCGTGGGCGAGGCCGAGGAGTTGGCCGCCAGCCGAGCGCAGCCGTTCCGCGTCCGAAATGGTGTCCGGGTCGTGGGCGGGCATCTGGTCCAGCGGCCCGAGCCGCCATCCGTCCGCCGTACGGGAAGCGGCCGGGTCGTCCGGGTCGAACAACGAGAAGGCCCGCTCGGCCACCTGGTCGACGTCCGCGTCGGCCGCTGGCGCCAGATCGGCCAGTACGCCCCGGTCCGAGCCGAGCACCGCGGCGTCCAGCACGAGCGTGTCGATGCGGTCCAACTCCCGCAGCACACTGCGGTCCATCGCGATCACCCCGCGCCGGGCCAGCATCCGGCCGAGCTGGGCGCCGTACCCCTCGCGTCCGCTGCCGGGCGCCTTCGGCAGCGCGGACAGGCCCAGCGCGGCGGCCCGCTTGCGTCCGGCGAAGGGCAATGCCGCCGCGCCGGCCGCCGTACCGGCGGCGAGGGCCCGGTTGATGTACCGCTCGACCGGGCCGTGCGGCTTGGGTCGCGGACGGTCGGCTATCGGCCACCGGGCGACGGCACGCTCGGGCTCGCCGGTCAACCGCGGTTCGGCGCTCTCCCAGGCGGAGAACTGGGCCCGGTCCTCGCCCCACTCCACGAACCGTTGGGCGCTGTCGACGACGATGCCGGTCCAGCGGCCGGCCAGGCCCTGTACGACGGCCTCGGCCAGGGGAAAGAGAATCTCCGCGCGCGGGTCGGAGCGCAACGCCCTGCCGAGGAACGCGTGCAGCTTCGGCTGCAGGTCGACCGCCGACAGCAGGCCGGCCACCTCACCGGGCAACGGCGCGAACGGCAGGATCCGGGTGGCCGCCCAGAGGGTCAGACCCAGCGCGTCCGAGGCGAGCGCGCCGAGGGTGCGCGGATTGTGCGGGCCCTCCTCCGGCGGATGTGGGGGTGGGATCTCCGGATCGGGCTCGTGGTCGCAGGTCCGCTCGACCCGGCTGATCGTGGCGATGAGGGCATCGAGATCCGGTTCGGGGGCCTGCACGGCCACCACCACCCGCCCGGAGGGAGCGTTCACCCTGGCCCAGGCCACCCCGGGCATCCGCTCCAGCGTGCCCTCCACCTGCCGGGCAAGCTGGTCGCCGCCCTCCTGGCACACGCCGTGCACCTCGATGTGGTGCCGACCGGGCCGCGACCAGACCCCACGCCGGGTGAGCCCGACCGACCGGGCCAGCCGGGTCGCGACCGAGCTGACCGACCGGGACGCCTCGCCGACCAGGTGCGGTACGCCGAAGGACGGCAGGATGCGGCCGGCAGCGCGACCCGCCGCCGTCATCGAGGCGTACGGCTGGACGGGCGCCGGCCCGGCTCCCTGTTGCCCCTCGTCCTGACCTTGTCCATGTCGTCCTCCCACCGCACTGACGTCCGGCGGCCTGGCTTCCCGACCTGCCATCCGATATGCCCCCTGACCGGCGGAATTTTCCGCGGTCGCTGGCGCATGGACGGGGTGGGCCGTGGAATCCGACGACCATCACCGGACATGGGGAGGCCGGCATGAGCACGCTGACGCGACATCTCAACGGCTCACGGGAGAACGTCCAGATGTACAACCGGCGGGTGCAACTGCCGATGCTGGGTGAGGTGGCGGTGCCGCCACCGGACAAGGTCGTCTACTACGCCGGGCTCGGGGTCCTCGCCGCGCTACAGGTCATCGAGTGGCCGATCGCCGTGGTGATCACCGCCGGTCATCTGCTGGCAGACCAGCATTTTTCCGGGCTGGCGCGCGGGGTCGGGAGGGCGCTGCAGGACGCCTGACGAGAGCCGGGTCACCCGCCGGTTGACATGAATCAGGGTTGAAGTCGCATGCTCGGTCGATGCCGAGCACAGTCGTCACCGCCACACCCGCCGCACCGGGACTCTTCGCGCCCCGGCTGCGCGCGATGACGGTGGGCAGCGTCGCGCTGATCTCACTCCTCGCGTTCGAGGCGTTGGCGGTCGGTACGGCGATGCCGACCGTCGCGCGCAGCCTCGACGGGCTGGCGCTCTACGGGATCGCGTTCGGTGGCCCGTTCGCCACCGGTGTGCTGGCCATGGTGGTCTCCGGCATCTGGTGCGACGCCCGGGGTCCCAAGGGGCCGATGTGGCACGGCGTCGCCTGGTTCGTGGTCGGGTTGCTGATCGCCGGGACCGCCCCCGTGATGAGCGCGCTGGTCGTCGGGCGGGTCGTGCAGGGTTTCGGCTCCGGGCTGCTCTCGGTGGCGCTCTACGTGATCGTCGGGCAGGCGTACCCGCAGGAGCTGCACCGGCGGATCTTCGCGGCGTTCGCGGCGGCGTGGGTCGTACCGTCGCTGGTCGGGCCGGCGGTTGCCGGCCTGATCGTGCAGTACCTGGGCTGGCGGTGGGTTTTCCTGGCGGTGCCGGCGGTGGCCGTGCCGGCGGTGCTGCTGATCCATCCCGGCCTGCGGTCGCTGGGCCGGAGTGCGGCAACGAGCCCGCCGGCGGGTGCGGCCGCGCGGATCGGTTGGGCGTGCGGGGCCGCGGTGAGTGCCGCACTGCTGCACATCGGGGGACAGCAGCGCGGTGCCACCGCCCTGGTGCTGGTCGCGTTCGCCGTGGTCGGCCTGCTGGTCTGCGCCCCGCGCCTGCTGCCGGCCGGGTTCCTCCGGGCCGCGCGGGGGCTGGCCACCGTGGTGGGGCTGCGTGGCCTGGCGTCGGCGGCCTTCGTCGGCGCCGAGGTGGTCATCCCGCTGATGCTCTCCCGGGAACGGGGCCTCTCGCCGACCGCGGCCGGGCTGGTCCTCACCGTCGGCGCGCTGGCCTGGTCGGCGGGCTCCTGGTTGCAGGGCCGGATTCCGGTGCCGGCCTCGCGGGCCAGCCTGCCGCGTGCCGGGCTCAGCTGCATCACGGTCGGCACCGCCACGGTGGCGCTGGCCGTGCGGCCCGAACTGCCGGTGGCCGTCGCTGTGGTCGGTTGGGCGATCGCCGGTCTGGGCATGGGGCTGCTCTATCCGTCGTTGTCGGTGCTCACCCTTGAGTTGTCCGCGCCGGGCGAGCAGGGCCGCAACAGCTCGTCTCTGCAACTGAGCGACTCCCTCTTCGCGGCGACGGTGCTCGCGCTGACCGGGGCCGTGCTGGCGGCGGGAAGTGCGCCGGGCCCGGCCAGCTACACGACGACGCTCGCGGTGACCGCGGGACTGGCGCTGCTCGGGGCGCTGCTCGCCGGCCGTGTCGTGGTGGGCGGGGGTGTACGACCCACCGGGTGATCGGCGGATTCGGCCGCGTTCCACCTCCTCGTGCCGGGAGGATGGCGGGCGATGAACTTCCTGACCGTGCTGCCGCTCGCCGTGGTCATGGTCGCCGGGACGCAGTTGGTGGTGGCGGTCTTCCTGGCCTCGTCGGATCGGCCCCGGGCGGCGTCGCTGGGCTTCCTCGCCGGCGCGGGGCTGGTGGTCGCCGCCGGGGTGACGGTTGCCTGGTTGTTGGCCAAGCTGGTCGGTGGAGCGGTCGCCGACGCCAGCGCCGTGGCAGGGAAGGTCGACCGCGGCCCCGCCATCGACCTGGTGGTGCTGGCCCTGCTCGTGATCCTGGCCGTGCTGATCTGGGTCCGCCGGGGCCGCTCCGGACCGCCGCGCTGGCTGGGGAGCATCGAGCACGCCGGTCCGCCGCAGGCGCTGCGGCTGGGTGCGCTGCTCTTTGTCGCGACGCCCACCGACGACCTGACCATGGCCACCGTCGGGGCGAGCGTGGCCCGACACGATCTGCCGTGGTGGCACCTGGTGCCGTTCGTGTTGGTCACCGTGCTCCTGCTCGCGCTGCCCCTGCTGGCGTTGCTGCTGCTGGGGAGCAGGGCCTCGCGGGTGCTGACCCGTATGCGGAAGTGGGCCGAGGGGCATGCCTGGATCGTCAACGAGATCGTGATCGCGTTCTTCGCGCTGCTCACCGTGTTGGACCTGATCCGGTCGAGGTGAGCCGCCGCCCGACCACCTGGCCGACACGTACGGGGGAACCGGCCGGAAATGAGAGCAACAACGGTTCACGTTCGTCTTACCGTGACGCCATGTTCGCTGTCGTCACCACTGTGATCCTCTACGTCTTCGGCTTCGTCTTCCTCTACGGCGTGATCCGGCTGGGTGTCCGGCATGCGTTCGAGGATCTGGAGCTGCAACGGGCCAAGGCCCAGCGCGAGGAGGAGTTGGCGGCCTCCCGCGACCGCTCCTTCATGCGCGACAACGCCTTCCTCGCCGGCAGTTGAGCGCCGGATCGATCCGGCCCGGCCCGGTGGCATCGCCGGGGGGCCGGGGAGCCGTTGGGCGGTTCAGCGTCGCGGATGCGAGGATCGCACCCGTGATGGGAACGCTGAAGACCGAACCGGCCCGCGCCCGCCTGGATCTGCTCGCCCCGTCGGTCGCGGAGGCCATCGCGCAGTGGCCGGCCGACGCGCCGGTGGACGTCAACGACGTGCTGGTCGCGCCGATCGACGCCGACCTCGCCGACACCGCGGCGTTCTGCGCGGCGTACGAGGTGGGGCTGGACGTGTCGGCCAACTGTGTCGTGGTGGCGGGCAAGCGCGAGGGCGTGGTGCGCTACGCGGCCTGCATCATCCTGGCCACCACGCGGGCCGACGTGAACGGGGTGGCCCGCCGGGCGCTGGACGTCCGCAAGGCGAGCTTCGCCCCGATGGACGACGCTGTCGAGTTGACCGGCATGGAGTACGGCGGCATCACCCCGATCGGGCTGCCGGCGCAGTGGCCGATCCTGGTGGACGCGCGGGTCATCGCCACACCGCACGTGATCGTCGGGTCCGGCGTACGGCACAGCAAGATAGCGCTGCCGGGGCCGGCGTTGGGCGCACTGCCCGGAGCTCAGGTGGTGGAAGGGCTGGCCAGGCCGGTCTGACCAGGCATCGGCATCGATGTTGTTGCACGTGAAACATCGTGATCATCGATGCCGGACGCCCGGCGGTCGGTGACTCAGTGTGAGTGCGCTGCGGACTCGCGCTGCTCGACCTCGGCCAGCGCGGCGAGCAGCGTCTGCACGTCCTGCGCACCGGAGACCGCGTACTTTCCGGCCAGCACGAAGGTCGGCACGCTGGTGATGCCCAGATCCCGGGCGGCGGCCAGGTCGGCGGCGACGTCGGCGACGCGCTCGTCGGAGTCGAGGAACCGGCGCGCGTCGGCCGCGTCGAGGCCGATCTCACCGGCCAGGGTGGCCAGCGCCTCCCGCGAGCCGATGTCGACCCCGTGGTTGAAGTGCGCCTGGTAGAGCGCCTCCACCATCTCGGCCGCCCTGCCCTGGTCAGTCGCCCAGGAGACCAGCCGGTGCGCCTCGAAGGTGTTGGCGATCACCGCGCGGTCGTAGTCGAGCCGCAGTCCGTCGGCCGCCGCGACCTGGGTCACGTGGTCGACCATCTGCCGGGCGCGCGTCGGGCCGCCGAACTTGCCGGCCAGCGCCTCCACCAGAGGCTGGGGCTGCGGCACCGGCGACGGGTCGAGCTGGAACGGCCGGTAGCGGACCGTCACCTCACCCTCGTAGCTGGCGAGGGCCTGATCCAGGCGGCGCTTGCCGATGTAGCACCACGGGCAGATGACGTCCGCGTAGATCTCGATCTCCATGATCGGTGCCAACCTCGCGGTCAGCCGAGTTGTTCCCGGATCTGCCGCTTGAGACGGCCAAGGATCGCCGTGCCGCCGCGAATCCGCAGCGGACTGATCGCCTGGGCCAGCCCCATTCGCTGATAGAGGTCGTCCGGCACGGCCAGCACCTGCTCGGCGCTCGCCCCCGCCAGCCCTTCGGCGAGGATCCCGGCGAACGCCCGGGTGGTGGGTGCCTCCGGTGGGCAGTCGAAGAGCGTCTCCACGGTGCCTTCCGGGGTCACCCGGGCGCGCAGGAAGAACGCCGTCTGACACTCGGGCACCTGTTCCATGCCCTCGCGCTCCGCGGCGCCCTCCGGGAGCGCCGGGATGACGTCCGCGTACTCCAGGAGCATCTCCAGCACCAGGTCGCGCGGCGCGGCGGCGAACTCGTCGACGATCTCGGCCAGTCGGGCCGGCATGTCAGCCATGCGTCGAGGCTACCGCCGTCGTGCCGGGGCCCCGGTCACACGGTGGGCGACTGCTCGCTGATCTCGCTGAGCGCGCTGCTGGGGTCGAGCTGCATGGCCAGGTCGCCGAGCGAGACGATCCCCACCAGCTTGCGGTCACTGTCACAGACCAGCACGCGTCGGATGCCCCGATCCCGCATGAGCGCCGCCGCCTCACCCGCCGTGCAGTGCTGCTCGATCATGACGACCTCGCGGGTGATGATCGAGCCGATGGTGGTGGCCGCAGGGGAGCTGTTCTCCGCCACGGCCCGCACCACGATGTCCCGGTCGGTGAGCATGCCGGCGAGGCTCGCGCCGTCGGTGACCACCACATCACCGATGTCGGCCTCCTTCATCACCCTGGCCGCCTCGTCCAGGGTGGTCTCGGCCGGCAGGTACACGACCTGCTTGGTCATCACGTCACTGACCCGGTAACCGGTCATGAGAGCCTCCGAAGACGTTTCCATCGATCCGACTGCACTACCCCGTGACGCGACAGCTACACCAGGCTCGCACGTTCCTGGTGTACCTCGTGGACGAGTCGATCCACCAGACCGTCCAGCGGCAACTCGGTGCGCCCGTCACCGGCCCGCTCGCGCAGCTCGACGTACCCGTCGGCGAGCCGGCGACCGACCACGACGGCCCGGGGGATGCCGATCAGCTCGGCGTCGGTGAACTTGACCCCGGCCGAGACGTGCGTGCGGTCGTCGACCAGCACCCGCAGGCCCGCGGCAGCGAGACGCCCGCCGAGCTCCAGCGCCGCGTCGAGCTGCGGGCCCTTGCCCGCAACCACCAGGTGTACGTCACACGGCGCGACCGCCGCCGGCCAGACCAGTCCCCGGTCGTCGTGGTGCTGCTCGGCGACGGCCGCCACCGCCCGGGAAACCCCGATGCCGTAGCAGCCCATCGTCGGCCGGACCGGCTTGCCGGCCGGCCCGAGCACGTCGACCGCGAAGGCGTCGGTGAAGCGGCGGCCGAGCTGGAAGATGTGCCCGATCTCGATGCCCCGCCGGATGGTCAGCTCGCCCGCCTCGCACTCCGGACAGGGGTCGCCGGCGCGGACGTCGGCCGCCTCGATGGTGCCGTCGGGGGTGAAGTCCCGTCCGCACACCACGTCGGTCGCGTGTCGGCCCGGCTCGTTCGCCCCGGTCAGCCAGGCAGACCCGGTCACCACCCGAGGGTCGACCAGGTAGCGGATGCCCAGCTTGTCGAGCAGTTGCGGGCCGATGTAGCCGCGAACCAGCTCCGGATGCTCGGTCCACTCCTCGAAGACGGTCACCTGTGCCGGGTGCAGTGCGGCACCGACCCGCTTCAGGTCGACCTCCCGGTCACCGGGCAGCCCGACGACCAGGAGCTCGGCCCGGTCGGCACCCGGCTGACGAACGGACAACACGACGTTCTTCAGGGTGTCGGCGGCGGTCCAGCCGTCCCGACCGCCCAACCGGCGCGCGTTGGCCAACTCCACCAGGCTCGCGATCGTCGGAGTCTCCGGGGTGTCGTGCACCTCGACGGCCGGCTGCGCGTTCGGGTCACCGGCGCTCGGGACCCGGGTGGCCATCGCCTCGGTGTTCGCCGCGAAGTCGCAGGAGGTGCAGCCGACGAAGGTGTCCTCGCCGACCGGCGTCGCCGCCAGGAACTCCTCCGACGCGGAGCCGCCCATCGCGCCGGACATCGCCCGCACCACCATGTAGTCCAGCCCCAACCGGTCGAAGATCCGCTGGTACGCGGCGCGATGCCGCCCGTACGCCTCCCGCAGCCCCGCCTCGTCCAGGTCGAAGGAGTACGCGTCCTTCATCAGGAACTCCCGGCCACGCAGCAAGCCGGCACGCGGCCGAGCCTCGTCGCGGAACTTCGTCTGCACCTGGAACAGCGTCACCGGGAAGTCCCGGTACGAGGTGAACAGGTCCTTGACCAGCAGCGCCGCCATCTCCTCGTGGGTGGGCGCCAACAGGTGCTCGGCACCACGCCGGTCGGCGAGGGTGAAGATGTCGTCGCCGTACTCCGTCCACCGGCCGCTGGTGCGGTACGGCTCGGCGGGCAGCAGCGCCGGGAAGTGCACCTCCTGGTCGCCGATCGCCAGCAGCTCGCCCCGCACCACCTCGGTGATCCGATCCAGCACCAGCTTGCCCAGCGGCAGCCAGGTGTAGCCGCCCGGTGCGGCCCGACGGATGTAGCCGGCGCGCAGCAGCAGCCGGTGGCTCGGCACCTCCGCGTCGGCCGGATCCTCGCGCAGGGTCCGCAGCAACAGGGTCGACATGCGTAGCAGCATTCGCGCAGCCTAGAGCGGACGTGCCCGGCCCGGCGATCCAATTCGGTCCGAAGCGGGGCGTCACTGTCGGATGTTGGCGCCCTGGGCGGCAACCACCGGAGACCAGCGTGACGTCTGGAAGGGCATCAAGTTCGCCGCACCATGACCCGAAGGATCGGCTCGTGTGGATTCTCTGACGGAGTTCGACTCGTTCGTCCGTACTCGCACGCCGGCGCTGCTGCGCTCGGCCTACCTCCTCACCGGCGACCAGCATCTGGCCGAGGACCTGGTCCAGTCGGCCCTGGCACGCACGCACCGCTCCTGGAACCGCCTGCACCGCACCGGCAACGCCGAGGCATACACCCGCAAGACCATGTATCACCTGCAAGTGTCCTGGTGGCGCCGCCGTCGGGTTCCCGAGTCGATGCCGGGCGACCTGCCCGAGCCACGCGGAGGCGGCTCGGTGTCCGACCACGCCCAGCAGACCAGTCTGCGGCTCACCCTCAAATCGGCGCTGCTGAAGCTCTCCCCGAAGCAACGTGCCGTGCTGGTGCTGCGGTTCTTCGAGGACCGCACCGAGGCAGAGACGGCCGACCTGCTCGGCGTCACCGTCGGCACGGTGAAGAGCCAGACGGCCAGGTCGCTGGCCAAGTTGCGTGCCGTCGCGCCCGAGCTTGCCGAGCTGTACGTCCTGGAAGGAAGCACCCGATGAACGACCAGCGTCTCCGGCTCGACCTGGCCGACCTGGCTGGGGAGGTCGACCCGGTCGACCTTCGCGACCGTACCCTGCGAGCGTCCCGCCGGCTCGGCATCCAGCGCGCGGTTGCGACCTCGGCCGCGGCCCTGGTGCTGATCGGCGCTGCCACCGGTGCTGCCTTCGTGATCCGCCCGGATGCCACCGGTCCTGCGCCGCTGCCGGCGAACACCCCTTCGGTCACAGTGGCGCCCACGCCGACCGGATCTCCGTCGGGCCCGGCGCCGACCGTGTCTCCCGGCACCTCGGGAAGCCCGGGCGATCCGACGGTGAAGGTTCTGACCGGCACGCTCTACTACCTTGGTCGTACGTCGAAGGACGCGGTCGTCCACGCCGTCCAGGGTGGAGCGGACCGGACGGTGGCCCGGATCCCGCTCGGCGGTGAGCCGTGCGTCGGCAATTCCATCACCGTCTCGCCCGACGGGCAGCGGCTGGCCTGGGTGGAGGACGCCGACACGGCGGGTTTCGGGGCGCTGATGACCGCCGCGATCGACGGGACGCGCAAGCGGAAGCTCGCCACCAAGGTCGGCTGTCTGGGCAGCAGGGCACTGGTGTGGATGGGGAGCGACCGCCTGATGGTCCGGCAGGACGACGGGGCGTCGGTCCTGATGAACGCAGTCACCGGTAGGCCTGTTGACGGTGATCGGGGTGAGGAGACGGACCCGTGCTGGTCCGCCGACGGTCGTTTCCTGGCTGCCATGGACGAGTCGGGGCCGTTCGTCTCCGGTCCGGGAAGCCGTCGCCCCTACCACTACGAGCCGCCGAGCGAGGATGCCGACAAGTACGACGGTTGGAGCGTCCGCAGCGTGTCCCTGGACGGTCGCTACGTGGCGGTGGGTTGGAAGGGGACCGACCCGTCTCGTCGCGACGACAGCCACGCGGTCGTCGAGGTCGCCACCAGCAGGGTCAAGAAGCTGCCGGTCAAGGGCGAGGTCAAGAACATCTTCTTCACCTCCGACGAGTTGGTTCTAATCCGTCGAGCGGATCGGATCGTCGTGCTCGACGCCAGGTTCGAGGTGCTGGACGAAGTCGCCGAGGCCCGCGGCACCCGAGGGCTGGCGCTGCTCGCGTACGCGCCCTGACGGCTGAGCTACTGGCGACGGCCGGGCGGAGCCTGAATCAGGTTCCGCCCGGCCGGCGCTCAATGACGTGCGACACGTCGGCGGATCGGGGCCCCGTGTGCAGCCTCTCCGGTGACAGACTGGTCGCCGCAGGCAACGAAGGCGTGAGGGGGCGCGGGTGCGCTGGCGCAGTTATGTCGCGGTCGGGGACAGCTTCACCGAGGGTATGGACGACGCGTACCCGGACGGCACCTACCGGGGCTGGGCGGACCTGGTCGCGACCCGGCTCGCCGCCGACGCCGGGCCCGACTTCCGGTACGCCAACCTGGCCATCCGGGGCCGGCTCTTCCCCAGCGTGGTCGCCGAGCAGGTGCCCTCCGCCGTGGCGATGAAGCCGGATCTGATCAGTTTCGCGGCCGGCGGCAACGACGTGCTGCGGCGCACCTTCGACCCGGACACGCTGGTCGCCCGCTTCGACGAGGTGGTCCGGCAACTGCGCTCGGGCGGCGCGGACGTGCTCCTCTTCCGGTTCGCGGACGTGATGGCCCGACTGCCCGGCCAACGCCTCGTCGCCCCCCGGGTGCAGCTGCTCAACCAGGCGGTCGGCGAGACCGCCGAGCGGCACGGCGCCATCATGGTCGACCTGTACGCCGACGACACGTTCCTCAACCCCATGCTCTGGAGCACCGACCGGCTGCACCTCTCCCCGGCCGGGCATCGACGGGTCGCCGGGCAGGTGTTGAACGCCCTCGGGGTTGGTTGCGACGAGGAGTGGCTGATGGTTCCGCCGCACCCGGCACCGTCGCCGTGGCTGGCTGCCCGCGCTTCCGACCTGCGGTGGGCCGGTCAGTACCTCGCCCCCTGGGTGAAGCGGCGGTTGACCGGTCGGTCGTCCGGCGACACGGTGACGGCGAAGCGCCCGCAACTCGGCCCGCTCGTCGACTGAGCATGCTCACCCTGCACACGGCGGCCCTGCTGCGGCGCGACCAGGACGGCGAGTCGTTGCCCGACCACGCCGTGCTGGTCAGTGGCGACCGGATCGAGGCCGTCGGCCCACTGGCCGAGCTGAGTTCGGCGTACGCCAACGCCCGGGTTCGCCGCTGGCCCGGAACGCTGGGGCCGGGTCTGCTGCACGACCGTCCGCTGCCGCCCGCGCCAACCCCGCGTGAGCGGGTGCACGCGCTGCTGCGTACCGGGGTGACGGCGGTGCTGGCGGAACACCTGACCGACCCCGCCCTGCGGGCCGCCGCCGAGCGCGGCGACCTGCTGGTGCTGGCCACCGCCGTGGCGCCGACGCTGCGGTCGGCCGGGCGGGCCGACCTCGCGGTGCACGGCGTCGACGGGGCCTGTCTGGTGACCGTCGTCGCTGGTCGGATCGCCCACCGCCGCGCCTGAACGGCGTACCTTGGGGATCATGTCTGTGCCGAACGATCCCGATCCCCGCCTCCAGTCCTACGCGGACCCGCAGCGGCTGGTCACCACCGAGTGGCTGGCCGAGCATCTGGGCGATGAGGGCCTCGTCGTCGTCGAGTCCGACGAGGACGTGCTGCTCTACGAATCCGGTCACATTCCCGGTGCGGTCAAGGTCGACTGGCACCTGGACCTGAACGATCAGGTGACCCGGGACTACCTGGACGCCAAGAGCTTCGCCGAGATGTGTGCCGCGAAGGGCATCGGCCGGGGTGACACGGTCGTCTTCTACGGCGACAACTTCAACTGGTGGGCCGCGTACGCCCTCTGGGTCTTCACGCTCTTCGGCCACGCCGATGTGCGACTGCTCGACGGCGGTCGACAGAAGTGGATCGCCGAGGGACGCGAGGTGACCCGGGACAAGCCGGCTCGTCCGCGCGCCGACTACCCGGTGCCGCTGCGGGACGACGCGCCGCTGCGGGCCTTCCGTGAGCAGGTCATGGCGCACGTCGCCTCCGGCCGGCCACTGGTCGACGTCCGGTCGCCGGGTGAGTACACCGGCGAGATGCTGCACATGCCGGACTACCCGCAGGAGGGCGCGCTCCGCGGTGGGCACATCCCGGGCGCGGTCAGCAAGCCGTGGAAGTCCGCCGCCAACGAGGACGGCACGTTCAAGTCCGCCGACGAGCTGAAGGCGATCTACGCCGACCAGCTCGGGCTGAGCCCGGACGACGACGTGATCGCGTACTGCCGCATCGGCGAGCGGTCCAGCCACACCTGGTTCGTGCTACGGCACCTGCTGGGCTACCCGCAGGTGCGCAACTACGACGGCTCGTGGACCGAGTGGGGCAACCTGGTCCGGGCACCCGTCGTCAAGGGTGACCAGCCCGGCGGCCTGGCCGTCTGACCAGATCGTCGTGTGATCGACTCGGGTTCCCTGATGTCGTGCTGCCCCCTTCGCTGGGACACCACGGTATCTATGAAAACCCGAGTCGATCACGTCCAGACGCGACCCTTGTCAGCCAGCGAGTGCGATCACGCCACGCAGGTCGCGGACGATGCCGGTGATCTCGCCGGTCTCCGGGTGCCAACGGGCCAGGGCAGCCGCCGGTTCCAGTCGGAGCAGCACCGCGCCCTTGTTGTCCCAGCCCAGCACGACACAGCAGCCCTTGCTGCGGTCCCGGCCGAGGTCGAGCAGGTGGAGCACGGCGCCGGTCCGTGCGTCCAGCACTGCCGCCCCCTCGGCGCCGTCGATCTCACTGCTGGTGATCCAGGCTGCCCGAGCCAGCCGCTCGCCGTGCAGCCAACCCCGGCCGTAGAACTCGTTGACCTGGTAGGGAGACGGCAACGCCGAGCGGTCGATCAGCTGTTCGGAGCGGATCTCACCCTCCCGGGCGGTCCGGCTGCGTAGCTTCAGGCCGGTCCCCTCGCCGTACATGTCGATCAACGGGGCCTCGCGGCCGGCGGCCGGGTCGGGCGCGATCAACTCCCAGGTCGACACGTCGATCGTGCTGGCGGCCCCGGTGACCCGGTCCACCGCGTACGTCCGGTCGTCGCCCCCGACCAAGACCCGGTCGTGCGCCCACACCACCAGCTCCAGGTAGCCGTCGAGCGGTATCCGGCGGACGGCCGCCGTGGTGAGGTCCACCATGATCAGCTCCTTGGTCTGCGCGAACGCGGCCGACCGGCCGTCCGGCGACAGCACTCCCGGCTTGAGGGCCGCTGCCTCGTTGCCGCTCGCGTCCCGGGTGGGTGCCAGCGTCACCACGTCGAGGCTGCGCACCACGCCGTCGTTGCCGAGCACCCGGACCGGGCCGTCCTCGCGACCCTCCTCGTCCAGCGGCTGGAACAGCGCCAGTGCCCGCTGGACCGGTCGCTCGGAGAGCGGCACGCTCGCCGGGTCGCCGAGCCGGGCCAACGGATCGGGAGGAAAGGTCAGCTCAGCGGGCGGTTTCTGCACCGGACCCGCGTGGGAGGGGTCGACGGTAGGGGTCACCGTCGGGCCGACCGGAGGGGCCGGCGTCGGGTCGGCGGGCGGTCGCAGTGCCGCCACCGTGCCGCCACCGACCAGCAACACGGCCAAGGCGACCACTCCGACGGCCCGCCGGGTACGCCGGGTACGCCGAGCCCGCTCCCATCCGGCGGCGGCCGGCTGGCTGGGGAGCACGTCCTCGACGCTGACGGTCAGCAGTTGGCGCAGTTCCTGCTCGTTCACGGGTTCACCTCCAAGCCGCTGGCCAGATCGGCCGAGCCTTGGCTCGGTCGGGCATCGCGGGCGAGGTCCGGGGCGACCTCGCGGAGTCGGCGCAGCGCCGCGTGGCACTGGCTCTTCACGGTGCCGACGGTCACCCCGAGCGCCTCGGCGGTGGCGACCTCGGTCAGGTCCTCGTAGTAGCGCAACACCAGCACGGCCCGCTGCCGTGGTGGCAGCAGGCCCAGCGCGTCGTGCATCGTCAGCCGTAACGCGCCGTCACGGTCGTGGGCCACCTGGTCCGGCGGTGCGGCACTGAGCCATTCCCTCCGCCTGCGACGCCACCACGACACCGAGTCCCGGTAGAGGATGGCGCGCACGTACGCGGAGGGGTCGCCGTCGCGGACCGAGGACCAGCGCAGCGCCAGCTTCAGCAGCGCGTCCTGGAGGAGGTCTTCGGCCTGATGCCGGTTGCCGCAGATCAGGTAGGCCGCGCGGAGCAGCCGGTGCTGGTGGTTCTCCACGAAGGCGAGGTAGCCGTCGCGTCCGTCGTCCCTCGTCGGCGCCATCCGCCCCCCCTCCCGGCCGTCGCGGTGTACGCGTCATCTGGCAGACGCACGGGAGGTGGGAAAAGGTTGGGTCAGCTCGGTGGCGTTCCGGTCAGATAGCGCTGGAGGGTCGGCGCGATCCAGGCGACCAGCTCTTCCGGCGCAGTGTCCACCATGGGCGGCAGGCGGACGATGTATCGGGTGAAGGCGAGGCCGAGGACCTGACTGGCCACCAGGCCGGCCCGGCGGGCGGTCAGCGCCGGGTCGGCGCCGAACGTGGCCACGGCGGCGGTGAGCTGGTCGGCGAAGATGCCGCGCATGCGTTCGGCAGCGCCGGGGTTGGTGCTGGCGGCCCGCAGCAGCGCCACCAGGGTCTCGTCGCCCTCCCAGCGGGCGAGGAAGTGCCGGACCAGCACCTCACCGAGTCGAGCGGGCGGCACCGAGGTCAGGTCGGGCAGACGTAGGTCGAACTCGGCCGCCGCCGCGAAGAGCCCCTCCTTGCTGCCGTAGTAGCGCATCACCATCGACGGGTCGATCTGGGCGTCGGCGGCGATGGCCCGGATAGTGGCGCGCTCGTAGCCGTCGGCCGCGAACCGTTCCCGGGCCGCTCGCAGGATCGCCGCCCGGGTGGCGTCGGAGCGGCGGGGCTGGGTCGACTGCGCGGACGGGGTCATGCCAACGACCGTAGGCCAACAGGTGTTGACACGCAATCCAGACCGCCCTAGCGTTGCCAACAAGTGTTTGCCAACAACTGTTGGCAACGATTGCCTGGAGGTGGCCATGCTGCCCACGAGCACCGACGTCCTGGTGGTGGGTGCCGGCCCCACCGGTCTCGCCACCGCGTTGACGCTGGCCCGGCGCGGGGTCGAGGTGACTGTGCTGGACCGGTTGGCCGCGCCGCCGACGACCTCCCGCGCCGCCGTCGTGCACGCGTACACCCTGGAGGTGCTGGACCGGATCGACGTCGCGGCGCCGCTGATCGCCCAGGCGGTGCGGACGCCGCGTTTCACGGTGCGCGACCGGGACCGGGTGCTGCTGTCGGTGCCGTTCCACGAGTTGCCGTCCCGCTTCCCCTACGCGCTGCTGGTCTCCCAGGCGGTCACCGAGGCCGTGCTCACCGAGAAGTTGGCCGAACTCGGTGTCCAGGTACGACGGTCGTGCCAGCTCACCGGGCTGAGCCGCGCCGGTGACCGCATGCTCGCGCAGGTCGACGACGAGGCGCTGCGGGCCCGGTTCGTGGTTGGTGCGGACGGCCTGCACAGCACGGTCCGGCGGCTCGCCGGCATCGGCTTCACCGGCGGCAGCGACGAGGAGTCCTTCGTGCTCGCCGACGTGCGGGTGCGCAGCGTGCTGCCCCGCGACGAGGCGGCGATCTTCCTCGCCCGATCCGGGCCGCTGGTCTGGGCGCCACTGCCCGGCGGGGTGGTCCGGTTGGTCGCCGCGGTGGCGGACGCCCCGGCCGAACCGGATGCGGCCTACCTCCAGGCGCTGCTCGACGAGCGCGGCCCGGCGCGACGACCCGACCGGGTGACCGAGGTGCTCTGGGGCTCCCGGTTCCGGGTGCACCACCGGATCGCCGACACCTTCCGAGCCGGGCCGGTGCTGCTGGCCGGCGACGCCGGGCACGTGCACAGCCCGGCCGGCGGGCAGGGCATGAACCTCGGCATCTGCGACGCTGTCGCGCTCGGCACCGCCGTGGCGGACGTGCTCGACGGCGGCCCGGAGACGCTGCTCGACGACTACACCGCCCGGCAGCGCCCGATGGCCGAGGACGTGCTGAGCTTCGCCGCCGGGCTGACCAGGTTGGCCGGCGTCTCCCCGGCTCGTCGGCCCGCCCGGGACGTGCTGCTCCGGCTGCTCGGTGCCGTTCCACCGGCCCGTCGGCGCATCGCGCTGCGCCTGTCCGGGCTGTCGCACCGCGAGCCGACTCCCGGCTAACCCGCGCGGCTCAACACAGCGGTCGTGGCCGTTCGCAGTGTCCGCCACGCGGCGAGGGTGACCAGCGCGAACGTCCCCGCCGCCGCGCCCGCCACCGGCACCGTGCCGTACGCCGCAGCGGCCAACCCGGCGAGCGCCGCCCCGAGCGGTGCGGTGAGCAGACCGACCATCCGCTGGGCCGCGCCGACCCGGCCCAGCAGTTCGCTCGGCACCTGCCGCTGCCCGTACGACGCCCACAGGCTGTTCCACACCACAGTGCCGGAGGCGAAGACGGCCAGCGCGATCCCGCCCGACACCGGATGCCGAGCCAGCGCGAAGCCGGTCAGCGCCACGGTCTCCACGGCCAGCACCACACGCAGCGCCGGCACCGTACCGAGCCGGGCCGCGAGCCGACCCGCCCCGAGCGCCCCCGCCACACCCCCGACGATGGCGGCGGCGGTGAACAGCCCGTACCCGGCCGGCGGCACCCGCAGCACGTCCAGCGCGTAGAGCACCAGCACCGCCATGATTCCGCTGATCGCCAGGTTGCTCGCGGCGGTGAGCACTGTGACCCGCCACAGGGTCCGGTGCGCCCGCAGCCAACGCAGCCCTTCGACGATCTCGCTCCACACCGAGCCGCGCCGCCGCGCAGTCCCCGGGGTGATGGCGGCGGGCGGGCTGAGGGCCAGCACGAGCAGGGCAGCCGCCGCGAAGGTGACGGCGTCGAGGGCGAACGGGAGGGCCGGGGCGACGGCGAACAGGAGACCGGCGGCGGGCGCTCCGATGAAGCCACCGGCCACGGCGGACCCAGCCTGGAGCCGGCCGTTCGCCCGGGGCAGCGCGTCCGGCGGCACCAACGCGGGGAGCAGCGCGAACGAGGCGGAGTCGAAGAGAGTGCCCAACGTGGCGAGCAGAAACGCCGCCACCAGCAGCACCAGGACACTGACCCGGTTGAGCGCGACCACCACGGCCAGCGCCGCCACCACGGCCGCGCGTACCCCGTCGACCACTGCCATCGTCCGGCGGCGGTCCCATCGGTCCGCGTACACGCCGCCGAGCAGGCCGAAGAGCAGCGGCGGCAACTGCCCGGCCACGGTGACCGCCGCGATGATCCGCGGATCACGGGTCACGGTCGCGGCCAGCAGGGCCAGTGCAGGGGTACGCAGCGCGTCCCCGAACCGGGACGAGACGGCCGCGGACCACAGGAGATGGAAGTCCCGGCCCAGAGCGGAGGAAGTCATGCCGGCGACCGTGCCGGTTCGACCGGGTCGAGGGTCAAGCCGCCGGGCAGAAGGGGACCGCGCCTGTCGGTGATCATGGGTACGGTGAGCGCCGGCATCGGGACCGGGGAGACATCAGGCGTGGATCACACTTTCCAGGTCGACCTACGTGGCGTGGTTGACCTGCTCAGTCATCACCTCTACGGCAGCCCGCGGGTCTACGTCCGCGAACTGCTCCAGAACGCGGTGGACGCGATCACCGCCCGACGCGGGACCGAGCCGGACGCGCCGGCGCTGGTACGCATCGAACCCCCGGACAGCACCGGCGACGGCACGCTACGGGTGCACGACACCGGCATCGGCCTGACCGAGGCGCAGGTGCACGAGCTGCTGGCCACCATCGGCCGCAGCTCGAAGCGCGACGAGCTTGGTTTCTCCCGGCACGAGTTCCTCGGCCAGTTCGGCATCGGTCTGCTCTCCTGCTTCCTGGTGGCCGACGAGATCCAGGTGCTCACCCGGCACGGCGACAACCCCACGGTTCGCTGGACCGGGTACGCCGACGGCCGCTACGCCGTGACGGTGGCGCCGCCGGAGGCCGCCCGCGCCGAGCCGGGCACCACCGTCACGCTGGTGCCCCGCCGCGACGCGGACCAGTGGTTCACCACCGCGACCGTCACCGACCTGGCCCGGCTCTTCGGCGCACTGCTGCCGGTCACCGTCCGCGTCGGCGACGTCGTCACCACCACCGGGGAACCGCCCTGGCCGACCACGCCGGGTGCGCCACTGGACCGCGCAGCGCTGATCCGGTACGCCCGGGAGACGCTCGGCGTGGACCCGTTCGACGTCCTGCCGCTGGCCGTGCCGGAGGCCGGGCTGACCGGTGTCGCCGTCATCCTGCCGACGCCGGTGAACCCGGCGGCCCGGGCCGGGCATCGCGTCTACCTCAAGCGGATGCTGCTCACCGAGAACGCCGACGGGCTGCTGCCCGAGTGGGCGTTCTTCGCGCACTGCGTGGTGGACGCGACCGAGCTGCGCCCGACCGCCAGCCGGGAGGCCCTCTACGAGGACACCCTGCTGACGGCGACCCGGGAGGCGCTCGGCGACCAGGTGCGCGGCTGGCTGGTCCGGTTGGCCCGGCACGACCCGCACCGGCTGGCCGAGTTCCTCCAGGTGCACCACCTCGGCGTGAAGGCCCTGGCGTTGCACGACGACGAGATGCTCCGGCTGGTCGACCGGTGGTGGCCAATGGACACCAACGTCGGCACGCTCACCCTCGCCGAGTTTCGCGAACGCTACGGCGTGGTCCGCTACGCGGCGAGCCTGGACGAGTTCCGTCAGCTCGCCGCGGTCGCCGCCGCGCAGGACCTGGCGGTGGTCAACGCCGGCTACACGTACGACACCGAGCTGATCGAGCGGCTGCCGGTGGTGGACCGCTCGGTGCTGATCGAGCGGCTGGAGCCGAGCGACCTCACCACCCGGTTCGACGCGCTCGACCCGCAGGTGGAGTTGGCACTGCGACCGTTCCTCGCGGCGGCGCAGCGGGCCGTCGAGCGTTCCGGCTGCGAGGTGGTCATCCGGGCGTACGACCCGGTCTCGCTGCCTGCGCTCTACCTGGTCAGCCGGTCGGCGGCGTTCAACGACCAGCTCGCCGCCAGCCGGGACCGGGCCGACGAGCTGTGGGGTGGAGTGCTCGACGCGCTCGCCGCCACCGCCCCGCCGGACCGTCCGCAGTTGGTGCTCAACCACCGCAACCCGCTGGTACGACGGGTGACCATGCTGAGCGACCCGGAGCTGGTCGGTCTGGCCATCGAGGCGCTGTACGGGCAGGCGCTGCTGCTCGGCCACCATCCGATCCGCGCGGCCGACGCCGCGCTGCTGAACGATTCCTTCCTCGGCCTGCTCGGCCGGGCTGTCCCGGGACGGGAGTGAGCATGAGCGACGAGGATCTGTGGCGGGTGCTGCGCGGCATCTCCGAAATGCCGTACGGGGCGGGGCAGATCGCCGCGCTGGAGCAGTTGCTGCGCCGGGTGGACGCCGCCGACGACCGGCACCTCGCGTTCGTCACCCGGATGCAGGCCACCACCGGCTACATCTACGGCGGTGAGCCGGCCAAGTCCTTCGTGACCTTCTCCTGGTGTCTGTCCGAGTTCGACCGGGACCCGCAGCCCTACCATCAGCGCCACCTGCACCAACTGCTGTGGCACTTCAAGTACATGGCGTCCGGCCTGCTGAAGTTCCCCGAGGTGCCACTGGACCGCACGTACGCGGTGCTGGACGACATGGAGCGGCGTTACCGGGCCGGCGGGCACAGCCTTCAGGCCGTGCACAAGCACCGGTTCCGGGTTGCCGAGCACGTGGGCGACGTCGAGGCCGCCGCGCACTGGTACCGGCTCTGGCAGACCACTCCTCGCGACGAACTCTCCGACTGCGCCGGCTGTGATCCGACGAGCCAGGTGAGCTACCTCGCCGACACCGGCCGGGACGCCGAGGCGGTGGCGCTGGCCGAGCCGGTGCTCGCCGGTCGGCTCACCTGCACCGAGCAGCCGCAGGCGATCCTCACCGCGCTGCTCCTGCCGTACCTGCGCACCGGGCGGGCCGAGGAGGCGCGGGACGCGCACCGGGAGGCGTACCGCCGGCTGCGCGGCAACCTCGCGGACCTGTGGGACATCGCGGACCACGTCGAGTTCTGCACGCTGACCGGCAACGAGGCGCGGGCGGTCGAGCTGGTCGAGCGGCACCTGGACTGGCTGGACCGGCCGCCGTCGCCGGCCGCCGCCATGCACTTCGCGGCGGCGGCCTCCGCAGCGCTGCGTCAGGCCGGCCCGTCGACCGTGTACCGCCGAGCCGCCGAGGGCCGGCCGGCCGCCGAGGTGTCGGCGGCGTCGTTGGCGGACGAACTGGCCGAGACCGCGGCCGGTCTGGCCGCCCGCTTCGACGCCCGTAACGGCACGAGCCAGCAGTCCGAGTGGATCGCTCGTCGGCTGGCAGTGCAGGCCAGCGGGGAGCATGTGCCGCTGTCGGCGAGCGTCCGTCGCCGCCCGGCCCGCCCGACCCGTCCGACCCGTCCGGTCGCGGACGAGCCGGGCACACCAGCGTCGTCCACCGAGCGAGCCGAGCGAGTGCGAAGCGGTAAGGGTGAACGACCCGCCGTGACCGTGCCCGCCGACGCCGGCCCGGACGATCTGCTGAACCTCGCGGAGCAGAGCTGGGGCCGGCACGACCGGGCCACCTTCCGGGCGGCGCTGGTCGCCTTCGACGACCGGTTCGGCTCCGCCGAGCTGCCCGCCCGCACGTCAGCGCACCGGCTGGCCCTGCGCGCGTCGGAGCGTGGCGACGAGGACGACATCGATGGTGCGATCAAGCTGAATCGGGCGGCGTTGGAGTTGTACCGGGAGGCGGGCGAGGAGGTGGCCGCCCAGGCGGTCGCCGGGCGGCTCGGCGTGCTGTTGACCCGCTCCGACGAGGAAACCGAGGAAGGCCTGCTGCTGGTCCGGGAGGCGGCCGAGGTCCTGGACCGGCTCGGCGACGCCCAGCAGCGGGCGGCCGGACACGACCGCGTGGCGTTGGTGCTGCTGCACCGCGAGCGCTGGGCGGACGCGCTTGCCGCGCTCGACCGGGTACCTGCCGACGCGGGCGGCGATCGGCACCTGGCGGCCCGGATCGCACTGCACCGGGGGCACCTGCTGGAGCAGTTGGACCGCGTCGACGAGGCCCGCGCCGCCGTCGACGAGGCACGCCGGATCGGCCGGGAGTTGGGTGTCGGCGAGGTGGTCACGGGCGCCGGCCTGGCGTACGCGCGGCTGGTCGACGATCCGGCGGACGCCGTGGTCGCCTGCGACGAGGCGTTGGAGGCGGCACCGGCGGACGCGGAGCTGCCGGTCCGGGTCGCCCGCGCCCGGGCGTTGCTGGCGGCCGGCCGGGCCCCGGACGCGGTGGACGACTTCGTCGAGGCGGTGACGCTGTGCGTGGAGCGGGGCGCCGAGGGGGACGCGTTCCTGCGGTGGGAGCTGGCGAACGCGTACCGGATGGTGGGCCGGCTCGCCGAGGCCGCCGAGGTCGCCGAGGAGGCCGTGCTCGGTCTGGATCGGCTCGGCGCCCAGGCCGAGGCCGACCGCTGCCGGCACCTGCTGGCCGGCGTCTACGCCGGACTTGGTGAGATCGATCCCGCGTTGGCCCTGTTGGAGCAGTTGGCCAGCAACCTGGACGGACCGGACAACCTTCCGCACCGGGCGCAGGTGCTGGAGGAGGCCGGCGGAATCCTCTACGACGCCGACCGGGACGCGGCGGCGGGAGAGCGGTTCGCCGCCGCGGCTGAGGCCTACCGGCTCGGTGACCTGCCGCTGGACGAGCTGCGTGCTCGCCGGCGGGAGGCGTACGCCTGGCTCTGGGCCGACGACCGGGACGCGGCGTTGCGCGCCGTCGAGGTGGTGGACGGGTTGGCGGCGAAGCTGGGCGGGCAGGCCGATCCGCCGGTGCTGTACGAGCTGGCCCTGGCGGCCGAGGTCGGAGCGCGGGTGCTCACCGGTGAGAACCGACTGGACGAGGCGCTGGGCCGGCTCACCGGGGTGCCGGACGGGTTGCGGTCGATCGAGGCGTTCGGCGAGGCCGCCCAGGTGGAGGCCCTGATCGGTGAGTTGCTGCTGCGCCTGGACCGGCCGGCCGAGGCGGAGCCGCTGCTGCGCCGCGTGCTCGGTGGGTTGCCGGCCGCCTCGCGGCAGGTCCGCCAGACGGCCTGGCTGCTGGCTCGGGTGCTGGATCTGCTCGATCGGCCCACGGAAGCCGCCGCGTTGCGCGCGGAGCACGACCTGGACGAGGACGACTGAACTCGCAGGCCGCCCCTGGCCAGCTCAGGGGCGGCCTGGCCCGGGGAGGACGAAACTGACCGGCAACCATCGCGGGCGCCTCGCGGTCTAGGCTTGCCCGGTGACGGTGGAGCAGCAGGCACGGGGTGCGGCGGGTGCGGGCCGGCGCAGGTCCCGCAAGGACGAGATCCTGGAGATCGCGGTAGGTCTGTTCGCGGCGCGTGGCTATCACGGCGTGTCGATGGACGACATCGGCGCGGCCGCCGGAGTCACCGGTCCGGCGCTCTACCACCACTTCGCCGGCAAGGAGGCCATGCTGGCCGCCGCGCTGATTCCGGTCAGTGAGGGGTTGCTGGCCGGTGGGCGGGAACGCGCCGCCGGCCGCTCGGACGACCCGCGCGGCGTGCTGGAGTCGCTGATCGACTTCCACGTCGAGTTCGCGCTGGCCAACCCGGCGGTGATCGCGTTGCACCTGCACGAGCTGGACCGCCTGCCCGAGGAGCCGCGGCGCCGGATTCGTCGCCTGCAACGGCTCTACGTCGAGGAGTGGGTGACAGTGCTCACCGCGCTGCACCCGGGAATGCCCGACGGTGAGGCGCGGGTGCTCGCGCACGCCGCGTTCGGCCTGATGAACTCGACGCCGTTCCTCGGTGGTGAGGTGGACCGGCGACGCCGCGCCGAGCTGCTGCGCGGCGCGACCCTGGCCGCGCTGCTCGCCTGAGCCGACTCGTCAGAACCGCGCCGGTCATGATTCCCTGACATCGTCCCACCATCCGGACGCCGGGAGGAAACATGATCGAGTCACTGCTGGTCGCCAATCGGGGCGAGATCGCCCGCCGGATCATCCGGACCGCCAAGCGGCTCGGCATCCGCGTGATCGCGGTGCACTCGGAGGCCGACGCCGACCTGCCGTTCGTGGCGGAGGCGGACGAGGCGGTCCTCATCGGCCCACCGAACCCGGCGCTGAGCTACCGCAACACCGAGGCGATCCTCGCCGCCGCGAAGTCGACGGGCGCGCAGGCGATCCACCCCGGGTACGGCTTCCTGTCGGAGAACGCCGAGTTCGCCCGTACCGTCGAGGCGAGCGGCCTGATCTGGGTCGGACCCGACGCGGACGCGATCACCGCGATGGGCGACAAGATCAACGCCCGGAACCTGATGGCGGCGGCCGGTGTTCCGGTCGCGCCGGGTACCACCGACCCGGCCGCCGACCTGGACGCGGCGGTGACGGCCGCGGCCGAGATCGGCTACCCGGTGATGGTCAAGGCCGCCGCCGGCGGTGGCGGCATGGGTATGGGCGTGGCGGTCGACGAGGCCGGGTTGCGCACCGAGTACGACAAGGTGCGCGCGTTCGCCGAGCGGATGTTCGGCGACGGTTCGGTGCTGATCGAGCGGTACTTTCCCCGGGTACGGCACGTCGAGGTGCAGATCCTCGGCCTGGCCGATGGCCGGGTGGTGGCGCTCGGCGAGCGGGAGTGCTCGGTGCAGCGGCGCAACCAGAAGCTGGTCGAGGAGTCCCCGTCGCCGGCGGTCTCGCCGGAGCTGCGATCCCGGCTCCTGGCGGCGGCGGTGCGAGCCGGCGAGGCGGTCGGCTACCGCAACGCGGGCACGGTGGAGTGCCTGCTCGACCCCGCCACCGGCGAGTTCTTCTTTCTGGAGATGAACACCCGGTTGCAGGTGGAGCACCCGGTCACCGAGTACGTCTACGGCATCGACCTGGTCGAGGAGCAGCTGCGGGTGGCCTCCGGGTTGGCGCCGACGTTCGACCCGGACGCGTTGACCCCGGGTGGCCACGCCATCGAGATGCGGATCAACGCGGAGGACCCGAAGCGCTTCCTGCCCGGCCCCGGTGTGATCAGGACGTGGGTCGAGCCGACGGGCGAGGGTGTCCGGGTGGACTCCGGCTACACCGAGGGCAACACGGTCACCCCGTTCTACGACAGCCTGCTGGCCAAGCTGATCGTCAGCGGCGCGACCCGCGACGAGGCGCTCGATCGCGCGAAGGCAGCCGTCGCGGCCTTCCAGATCGAGGGTCCGAAGAACAACGTCCCCTTCTTCGCCGAGTTGCTGACCAACGAGGAGTTCCTCTCCGGCGCCTACGACACCGGCATCGTCTCCCGCATGCGCTGACCCCCGCCCCCCACTCCCCGGTGATCAAGAGGTTTGCGTCAGGTTCCGCGCCGCGGGTGACGCAAACCTCTTGATCAACAGCGGGGTGGCATGCTGGGAGAACCCCCTAGGCACTGCTTTCGTCACAGTGAGGTGACCCCTTATGGCGGACCTGCCAGATTCCGTTTCGATCCGCGAGGTTGGGCCGCGGGACGGGTTGCAGAACGAGGACCCGATCCCGACCGACGCCAAGGTGCGGCTGCTCGATGCCCTCTCCGGCACCGGCGTACGCCGAATCGAGGCGGTGTCGTTCGTGCACCCCAAGGCGATTCCGCAGATGGCCGACGCCGACGAGGTGTGGCAGCGGGCGGTGAAGGCCGACGGGGTGCGGTACTCCGCGCTGGTGCCGAACACCCGGGGCGCCCAGCGGGCCCTCGCCGCCGGATTCACCGAGATCGAGGTGGTGGTCTCGGCCAGCGACACGCACAACCGGCGCAACGTCAACCGGTCCACCGACGAGTCGCTGGACGACATCGCCGAGCTGATCGACCTGCTGCACGGTGCGTCGGCGCGGGTCGAGGTGATTGTGGCGACCAGCTTCGGCTGCCCGTACGAGGGGGACATCGACCCGCAGCGGGTGGCCGGGATCGTGGACCGGGTCGTCCGCGACGGCGCGGACCGGGTCGCCTTCGGCGACACCACCGGCATGGGCACCCCACGTCGGGTCCGCGAGCTGCTGACCGCGGTACGTGACCGCAACGCGCACGTGCCGGTCCTGCTGCACTTCCACAACACCCGGGGTACGGCGCTGGCCAACCTGCTGACCGCGCTGGAGCTGGGGGTGACCGAGTTCGACGCCAGCGTCGGTGGCCTCGGTGGCTGCCCGTACGCGCCGGGAGCGAGCGGCAACCTGGCCACCGAGGAGGCCGTGCACATGCTGCACGACATGGGCATCGACACCGGCATCGACCTGCCGGCGCTCATCGAGGTGGCGGAGTTGGCCGAGGAGTTGCTCGGCAAGAAGCTGCCGTCCGGTGTGCTGCGAGCCGGCCCGCGTACCCGGCTGACGCCGCTGCCGAGCTGAGGACGCGACGAAAGGGGCCGGCGCGCGCCGGCCCCTTTCACGTGCCCGGTCGATCAGCCCACGGTGGTGAGCACGCTCGGCCAGCTGTCGCGGAAGATGTCCGCGCTGCGGTCGGTGGCGCTGAACGTGCCGGCGAAGAGGTTGCTCACCCGGCTCGCCTCGGCGGAGCTCGGGTAGGCGTTGGTGCAGCTGGTGCCGGCGCTGCCGCCGGACATCAGCAGCGAGCAGTTGCCGTTGTAGTTGTCCGGCAGGCCGAGGATGTGCCCGATCTCGTGGGTCATGATCCGCAGCACGCTGTACTGGGCGGCCTGCTGGGTGTCGATGTAGACCCGGCCGTTGCCGAGGCTGGTCCGTTGGGCGTACGAGCCGCCGCCGGTGATCCGGTAGATGCGCAGGTTGGAGCCGCAGTTGGCGGAGAGCGTCAGGTTGACGGTGGCGTTGTTCCAGATCGAGGCGGCCTGGTTGGCGACGCTGGCGTAGCTTCCCGCCTGGCTGGTGTTGTAGCAGATGGTCATGGCGGCGGACGCGGGTGCCGGGTTGGCGACCGTGATGCCGAGGGTGGCGAGTGTCGTCGCGAGCAACGCGACGGCGAGCCGATTGAGTCGTGAGGTCATCGCTGACTCCGATCTGGGAGGAGGGGTGCCAGGAGCCTAGCGATTTGTATTCACGTTTTTCAATGTCTTGCTCTCGGCTTCGCTGTCTGGTTCGCTCGTAGGTCGCCGACAACCGCGCCGATGCGCTAGCCTAACGATCGTTCAGGTCAGCATGGCGGAGGAGTCGGCGTGACGCTCGACGGTGAGGCACTGGAGCAGCTGCGCAAGCGGGCCCGGTCCGGCGGCGCGGACAAGTACCACGCGGCCAACGCGGCCAAGGGCAAGCTCTTCGCCCGTGAACGGGTCGCGCTCCTGGTCGACGAGGGCTCGTTCGTCGAGGACGGCCTCTACGCCAACGCGCTCGCCGAGGGGTTGCCAGCCGACGGTGTGGTGACCGGCACCGCCACGATCGACGGCCGACAGGTCTGCCTGATGGCCAACGACTCCACCGTCAAGGCCGGCAGCTGGGGCGCCCGCACCGTCGAGAAGATCATCAGGATCATCGAGAGGGCGTACGGCGCCGGCGTGCCGATGGTCTACCTGGTCGACTCGGCCGGCGCCCGGATCACCGACCAGGTGGATCTCTTCCCCGGTCGGCGTGGCGCCGGCAAGATCTTCTGGAACCAGGTCCGCGCCTCGGGCTCGATCCCACAGGTCTGCGCGCTGTTCGGCCCGAGCGCCGCCGGTGGGGCGTACATCCCGGCTTTCTGCGACGTGGTGGCGCTGGTCGACGGCAACGCCAGCATGTATCTGGGCTCCGACCGGATGGTCGAGATGGTCACCGGCGAGAAGACCACCCTGGAGGCGATGGGCGGGGCGAAGGTGCACACCGCCGAATCCGGCGTGGGGCACTTCCTCTGCAAGACCGAGGCCGACGCGCTCGACGTCGTGAAGACCTACCTGTCGTACCTGCCGGCGAACTGGACGCAGGCGCCGCCGGCCGCACCGGCGGTCGCCGCGTCCGCGAAGGCCGACCTGGCCGCGTTGGTGCCGGCCAGTGAGCGGCAGGCGTTCGACATGCGGCGGTACGTCAAGGGCCTGCTCGACGAGGGTTCGTTCTTCGAGATCCAGGCGCTCTGGGCCAAGGAGTTGACCATCGGCTTCGGCCGTCTCGACGGTCAGGTCGTCGGCGTGGTCGGCAACAACTCGATGTTCAAGGGCGGCGTGCTCTTCGTCGACTCGGCCGACAAGGCCACCCGGTTCGTGCAGCTCTGCGACGCGTTCAACGTGCCGCTGCTGTTCCTCAGCGACGTGCCCGGCTTCATGGTCGGCAGCGCGGTGGAGAAGCAGGGCATCATCCGGCACGGCGCCAAGATGATCACCGCGATCTCCGAGGCGACCGTTCCGAAGATCTGCGTGGTGGTCCGCAAGGCCTACGGCGCCGGTCTCTACGCGATGGCCGGCCCCGGGTTCGAGCCGGACGCCACGATCGCGCTGCCGACCGCGAAGATCGCCGTGATGGGCGCCGAGGCCGCCGTGAACGCGGTCTATGCCAACAAGATCGCCGCCATTGCGGACGAGGACGAGCGGGCGGCCTTCGTCGCCGCCAAGCGGGCCGAGTACGAGCAGGACATCGACGTCGTCCGGCTGGCCAGCGAGCTGGTGGTCGACGCCATCGTCGAGCCGCACGACCTGCGCACCGAGCTGGTCCGTCGATTCGCGGCGGCGCGTACCAAGGACCGGCACTTCTCCCGCCGTCGGCACGGCGTCACCCCGGTCTGATCATCGACTCAGGCCCGCACAGCGACCCGCCCCCGGCGTCACGAGCGCCGAGGCGGACCGTCCTTACAGGAGGATGAGATGGACTTCCGGCTCACCGACGAACAAGCGGCGCTGCGCGAGAGCGTGCGGGAGTTCGCCCGCGAGGTGATCGCCCCGGTCATCGCCGAGCACTACGAGCAGCACACCTTCCCGTACGAGGTGATCCGGCAGATGGGCAAGATGGGCCTCTTCGGTCTGCCCTTCGCCGAGGAGCACGGCGGCATGGGCGGCGACTACTTCGCGCTCTGCCTGGCCCTGGAGGAGTTGGCCCGGGTCGACTCCAGCGTGGCCATCACGTTGGAGGCGGCGGTCTCGCTGGGCGCGATGCCGATCTACCGCTTCGGCACCGAGGAGCAGAAGGCGACCTGGCTGCCCCGGCTGCTCAGCGGCGAGGCGCTGGCCGGCTTCGGTCTCACCGAGCCGGGCACCGGCTCGGACGCCGCCGGCACGCAGACCCGGGCGGTGCTGGACGGCGACGAATGGGTGATCAACGGGTCGAAGGCGTTCATCACCAACTCGGGAACCGACATCACGGCCATGGTCACGGTCACCGCGGTGACCGGCACGAACTCGGACGGCTCCAAGGAGTTGTCGACGATCATCGTGCCGACCGGCACGCCCGGGTTCACCGTCGCGCCCGGTTACTCCAAGGTGGGCTGGACCGCCTCGGATACCCACGAGCTGACCTTCGACGACTGCCGGGTGCCGGCCGCCAACCTGCTCGGCGCCCGGGGTCGGGGTTTCGCGCAGTTCCTGCGGATCCTCGACGAGGGCCGGATCGCCATCGCCGCGCTCGCCGTCGGCCTCGCGCAGGGCTGTGTCGACGAGTCGATCAAGTACGCGAAGGAGCGGCACGCCTTCGGTCGGCCGATCGGCGCCAACCAGGCCATCCAGTTCAAGATCGCCGACATGGAGCTGAAGGCACACACCGCTCGCCTGGCGTACTACGACGCCGCCGCGCGGATGCTGGCCGGCGAGCCGTTCAAGCGGCAGGCCGCCATCGCCAAACTGCACGCCAGCACGATCGCTGTGGACAACGCCCGGGAGGCCACCCAGATCCACGGCGGGTACGGCTTCATGAACGAGTACCCGGTGGCCCGGTTCTGGCGGGACTCCAAGATCCTGGAGATCGGCGAGGGCACCAGTGAGGTGCAGCGCATGATCATCGCTCGGGATCTGGGCCTCTGAGTGGCCCAGCCGAACTGATCGGCCGGTCGTCCCGGACGGACTGTCCGTACGGCTGTCGGGTTTCGGCGAGCGGGCGTCAGTAGCCCGACGTTCGACTGCCGATGGTCGGAGTCCATCCGTACTCTTCGTGCCCATGACTCCGGATCATGAGTGGTCGCGGAGCCCGGCTGGACGTGCCACTCTGCCGGAGCTGCTCCGCGGGCATCGACGCACCGCCGGCCTCACCCAGGCCGAGTTGGCGTCCCGGGCCGGGGTAGGTGTGCGGACGGTGCGTGATCTGGAGCGTGGCCGGTCGATCCGGCCACAACGCACCACTGTCGAGCTGCTCGCCGGGGCGCTGGCGCTGACCGGCACCAGTCGGGCGGCGTTCCTGGCAGCGGCCCGCGGCGCCGGTGCCGAACCGGCCTCGCCGGACGCCACCTCGACGACGTTCGCGGTCGGCGGCAACGCCACGTCGGTGGCCCCACCCGCCGACCCGCCGGTCGCGCTCCCGCCGCCGGTCGCGTTGATCGGCCGGGAGCGCGACCTCACCGAGCTGGCCGGAATGCTGACCGCGGAGCGAGGACCCCGGTTGGTGAGCCTCGTCGGGTTGGCCGGCGTCGGCAAGACCGCCCTGGCGACGTCGGTGGCGCACCTGGTGGCCGCCGCTCACCCGGCCGGTGTCGCCGGGGTGCTGGTGGGCGAGGGCGCGGACGGTCCGGACGTACTCGCCGCCTCGATGTCCATGCTCGGCGTGGCGCGCCTGTCCGAACTCGTGGCGCTTCTCGCCGGGCGGCCGACGCTGCTGGTGATGGACGCGGTGGAACGCGCCCCGGGCCCGGTGGCCGCGACCCTGCACCGGTTGCTCGGCGCACTGCCCTCGCTGCGGGTGCTGGTCACCGGGCGGCATCCGGTCGGGTTGCCCGGTGAGCGGGTCTGGCCGGTCGCGCCGCTGGACGTGCCACCACCGGAGGCCGAGCACTCCGGGCTCGAATCGTGGCCGGCTGTCGCGTTGTTCACCGCCCGGCTCGCTCAGGTCCGCCGCGAGCCACCCACTCCCGCTGAGCTGCCCGCGCTCGCCGCGTTGGTGCGCCGGCTGGGCGGGCTGCCGTTGGCCATCGAGCTGATGGCCGCCAGGGGCCGTCTCCTCGACCTCACCGAACTGCTCGACCGCTACGGCGACCGGGTGCTCGACCTGGCCACTCCCCCCGACGCGTCCGCCCACCCGGCCTGGAACGCACCGGAGGCGCTCAGCAGCCGGACGAGCGGACCCGACACCCGTGCGGCGGTCTCGGTCGCCGTCACCCTGCGGGATGCGGTGGCGTTCAGCTACCGCCTGTTGGCGTCGGACGAACAGGCCGCGCTACGGCAGCTGGCCGTCTTCGGTAACCGGTGGTCGGTCGAGTTGGCGGAGGAGATGCTCGCCGACGAGGCCGACCGGGACGGCACGGTGGCGATCGACCCGGTTCCACTGTTGGACCGCTTCGTCGAGTTGGGGCTGCTGAGCGTACGCGGAACCGGGTCGTTCCGGTTCCGGCTGCTCGACGCGGTCCGTGACTACGCAGTCGAGCAGGCGGCCGGTGCGGGTGAGCTGACCTGCATCCGGCGTCGGCACGCGGAAGTCATCGCGCGCCTGGTGGCCCGTACCGCCACCGACCTGATCGGCCCACGGTTACCCGATGCGGTGCACCGGCTGGACGAGATGAGCAGTGACATCAGCTCGTCGTTGGCCCATGCGGCTACCGACGACCCGTTGACCGCGCTGCGGCTGGCGGCCTGCCTGACCCGGTGGTGGCGGTTCCGTGGACGCGACGTCGTCGGGCGGCAGTGGTTGCGGCGGTTGCTGGCGGACCCGCGAACCGCCGACGCCGATCCTCTTCTGCGTGGCTGGGCCGCCCTCGGGGTCGCCCGGCTGGCGGCGGAGCACGGCGCGGGCGCCGAGGAGTTGTCGACGGCCCGTGCGGCGTTGGACACCTTCCGGCAGGCCGGCGACGTCACCGGGGAGTTGGAGGCGCGAAACGTGCTCGGCACCCTGCTGATCTCCGTCGGGCGGCAGGACGAGGCTCGCGAGCAGGCCGAGGCGCTGCTGCGGTTGGCGGCCCGCAACGGGCGGACCCGGGACCTGGCGGTGGCCCAGAACAGCCTCGCCTGGCACGAGATCCGCGTGGGCGATCTGGCTGCGGCCCGCCGCCGGCTCGCCGCGGTGGACCGACTCGCCGCCGAGAGTGGGGAGCAGCGACTGCGGGTGCTGGGCTGGGCCAATCGCGCCGAGGTCGCCCGACTGGAGGGCTGGTACGCGGACGCCATCGACCGTGGCCGGAGGGCGATCGCGGCCCTGTCCGAGCTGGGTGATCCCGGGCGTCGCCGTCGGGTGCTCGGGACCGTCGGGCTGGCGCTCGCCCAGGACGGGCGGGTCGCGGAGGCGACCGAGGTGCTGACCGAGTTGCGCGCCGGGGGCGTGGAGGCGCTGCCGGCGCAGCCGAGTGTGCCGCGACCGCGCTCGGACGACGCGGCGCTGGCCTGGGGTGGGCCGGAGGCCGGGCTCTGTGCGCTGATCGAGGGGAACCTGGCGCTGCACCGGGGCGACCGGGAGTTGGCTGCCGAGTGGTTCGCGGCCGCCGCCGACCATGCGGGGCAGGAGCGCCGCGACGTGGTGGAGGCGCTGGTCGGGCTGGCTGCGAGCACTGCGGACCCGTCGGTGCTCGATCGACTGGACCGGGTCTGTGCGGAGGGCGGCATCCAGCTGTTGCCGCAGGAGTCGGGCCTGCTCTACGCGCTGATCGCCGCCCGAGGCGGACCGGCTCAGTAGCGCTCTCCTCAAGCGGATTGCGACGGGAGAGTGGCGCGGGCGAAGAGCCCCCTTGGTGCTGCCCCTCGCTGATCGCCCGCGCCGTCACCCCCCGGTGATCCCCGGTGCAGGAAGCCTGCCACCGGTGCGATGGCAGAAAGTCGGCTTGGACCGAATCCTCCAGCTTGGCCGGGTCAGTTCTGCCGGTCTTTCTGCCTCTGCCGCCGCCCGACGGCGGGTGCTGATCAGTGCCGTCGGGTGGTGTTGTCGGTGGCGGCGACCTGCTCCGGGCTGACGTCGTCACTGCCGGCGGTGGCGCACGGATGCGCGGCGTCGCGGACCCGCCGCAACCCGTCCAGGAGGGCCGCCAGCGCCTCGGGGCCGAGTTGCCCGGTGAACCACTGCTCGATCATCTGCAGATGCCCGGGCAGCGTCTCGTTCAGGCGTTGCATCCCGGCGGCGGTGACCACCGCGTACGAGCTGCGTCGGTCGTTCGGGCAGGCCCGGCGGGTGAGCAACCCGTCGCGCTCCATCCGGTCCACCACACGGGTCACTCCGCTGGTCGACAGGGAGGTCTGTGCGGCGAGGTCGGTCATGCGTAGTTGGTTGCCCGGCGAGCGGGCCAGTCGGGTGATGACCTCGAACTCGACCGCGGAGAGGCCGTGCTCCTCAAGTTGGGCGTTGAACCGGGCGGACAGCCCGGCGTGTGCCTCGAAGAGCAGGCCGACGGCGGTGATCCGGGGATCGTCGAAGACGTTGGTCACCCGTTCATCATACCAGTGCTTGACACGGGGAATATTGTTGCGGTTATAGTTGCTCAGGCAGTCGTTGGGCTACTAAACAATCCCCTGGAGGACAGCAGCATGACCAGCAGCATCGAGACGGTTACCCGCGACTGGGACGGCCTCACCATCCCGGCGGCCGGCACCTACGCGCTCGACGTGGCGCACAAGCGGGTCGGCTTCGTTGCCCGGCACATGATGGTGAGCAAGGTTCGCGGTGAGTTCAACGACGCGACCGCCACCATCACCGTCGCCGAGGACCCGCTGCAGTCGTCGGTCGTCGCCACCATTCAGGCCGCCAGCGTCGACACCACCCAGGCCGACCGGGACGCGCACCTGCGCAGCCCCGAGTTCCTGGACGCCGAGAAGTTCCCGACGCTCGAGTTCCGCAGCACCGGGGTCAAGTCCCGTCGTGGCAGCGAGTTCGTGCTCACCGGTGAGCTGACCATCAAGGACGTCACCCGCCCGGTCGAGCTGGAGGTGGAGTTCGAGGGTGTCGGCCGCAGCCCGTTCGGCCAGGACATCTTCGGCTTCTCCGCCAGCACCGAGATCGACCGCGAGGAGTTCGGCCTGACCTGGAACGTCGCCCTGGAGACCGGGGGCGTGCTGGTCAGCCGCAAGATCAAGATCGAGATCGAGGGCGAGGCCGTCCGCCAGGCCTGATCCCCGGGGATCGCCGGAGGGCAGGGGGAGCCCTCCGGCGATCCGGTATGCAGGGCCCGCGCCGCACGTCGGCGCGGGCCCTGCATCGTTCTCACCGGTGGTAATTGTCACGGGTTGTTCGCACCGCAATCGGGTCCGGCCGGTCGACGACGGGGTACAGATGGCGCCACGAGCGCGTCCGCCCGGTCGACGTCGGATCACCGCCGCCGGCCTCTGGCCCCGGTCAGGTGGGCGCTCTTACCGTGGATGCTTCACAAAGCGCTTCCGGGACGGCAGGATCCCGACCGCGCCGGCCGTCGGGAGGACACATGGGCAGGGACGTCTCAGAGGGCGCCTTCACCCGGGATGATCGCGTCCGATATCGGCAGAAGGTGCGGCGGTGCCTGGACGTCTTCGCCCTGATGCTGGACGACTTCGGCTTCGACGCCGACCGGCCGATGACCGGCCTGGAGATCGAACTCAACCTGGTCGACTCGGCCGCCGAGCCGGCGATGCGCAACGAGGAGATCCTCGCCGACATCGCGGACCCCCTCTTCCAGACCGAGTTGGGGCAGTTCAACCTGGAACTCAACGCGGAGCCCAGACTGATCGAGGGCACCGGCTTCGCCGACTACGAGCACGACCTGCGCGGCAGCCTCTCCCGGGCCGACGAGCGCGCCGCCAGGTCCGACGCGAAGATCGTCCTGGTCGGCATCCTGCCCACCCTCACCGAGGGGCACCTGGTCGAGGACAACCTCTCCACCAACGAGCGTTACCGGGTGCTCAACGACCAGATCGTCGGCGCCCGGGGCGAGGACATCGAGCTGGACATTCGCGGCGTCGAGCAGTTGCGCACGCACACCGACTCGATCGCCCCCGAGGCCGCCTGCACGAGCCTCCAGTTCCACCTCCAGGTCGCCCCGGACAGCTTCGCCGACTACTGGAACGCGTCCCAGGCCATCGCCGGGGTGCAGGTGGCGGTCGGGGCGAACAGCCCCTTCCTGTACGGCCGCCAACTGTGGGCCGAAACGCGGATCGCCCTGTTCCAGCAGGCCACCGACACCCGCCCGGACGAGCTGAAGGCCCAGGGCGTACGGCCGCGGGTGTGGTTCGGCGAACGGTGGATCACCTCGATCTTCGACCTGTTCGAGGAGAACGTCCGGTACTTCCCGCCGCTGCTGCCGATCTGCGAGGACGAGGACCCGGTGGAGGTCCTGCACGCCGGCGGTGTGCCACAGCTCGGGGAACTGCGGTTGCACAACGGCACCGTCTACCGGTGGAACCGCCCGGTCTACGACATCATGAACGGCCGCCCCCACCTGCGGGTGGAGAACCGGGTGCTGCCGGCTGGTCCGACGGTGGTGGACATGCTGGCCAACGCGGCCTTCTACTTCGGGCTGGTACGCGGTCTGGCCGAGGCCGACCGACCGATCTGGAGTCAACTCACGTTCAGCTCCGCCGAGGAGAACTTCCACGCCGCCGCCCGACGTGGCCTCGACGCCGTGCTGCACTGGCCCGGGCTCGGCGACATGCCGGTCACCAAGCTGGTCCTGGACCAACTGCTGCCGACCGCCGCCACCGGCCTGGACGGGTTCGGTGTCGCCCCGGCGCAGCGGGACCGGCTGCTCGGCATCATCGAGCAGCGCTGCCGTACCGGCCGCAACGGCGCTGCCTGGCAGACCGAGGCGGTCTGGGCGGCGGAGCGACGCCACGGCATGGACCGGACGGCCGCGCTGCACCACATGGTCCAGCGCTACGCCGAACTCCAGCGCACCAACCAACCCGTCCACACCTGGCCAACCACCTGACCCACCCCCCGAACGCGCGCCGCTCGGGCTCAAGGGGTGCGGTGGGCGGTCAGTCGGTGGTGGGGCGGGTGGTGCGGCGGGCTGCGCGGGTGCGCCGGCTGGTGGGGGTCGGATCCTCTGCCGGTGTTGCTTCGGTGGGACGACCGGCCGGATCCGCGAGGTCTGGGTCCGTACGCTGGGCGGGAACCTGCGGTGCGGCGGTGGCGTCGCCCGGCAGCGAGCCCGTCCGGGGCGTCTGCGGTGGGGCGTCGGCCCTCCTGCGCTGCGCTGCGGTTCCGGCCGTCGAGGCTGCGGTTCCGGCGGTCGAGGCCGAGGTTGTGGTCGTCGAGCCGGAGACCGGCGGCAAGGCCTCGCTCCCGGCGACCGGGGCCGGGTCGGCCACCGTGTCCCGAGGCGCCGCACTCAGCTCGGCCGATCGCCTCTGTTCGGCCGGGCGGTTCCTTTCGTTGCGCTCGCCGAGGCGGGCGGCCAGCACCGAGCCGCCGATACCGGCGATCACCGCGTACGGGGCGATCAGCTGGGTGGACAGCTGCGCGGGGCCCAGCGTCGACCAGTGCGGCAGTGTGGTCAGGTAGGCGAGCGCGACGAGCACCGGGCCCGCCGCGCCGGAGGCCGCCGCACCCACGCGGTGCCCGCCCGAGCGGGCGGACCGCCGGGCGGCCAGTACGCCGATCAGCAGCGCGGGCACCAGTGCCAACAGCGCACCGGGCCAGTAGAGCTGGCCTCCGATCCAGTACCGGGCGTGGTCCGGGTCGAACTGCCAGGTACCGAGTTGCGCGCCGGTCAGCCCTCGTCCGACGCGTACCCCGTCGATCACGGAGATCACCGCGAGCAGCCAGAGCCAGGCGGCCGTCGCGGTCACGTTGACCGCGGCGGCTCGGGAGCGAAGCGCCCAGATCGCGACGAGGACGCCGATCAGGATGCCCAGCGTCGCCTGTACGGCGGCCGTTCGTTGCGGAGCGCCGGTGTCCGCGCCGGTCGCGACCCGCGCGGGTACCGCGATCAACAGCACCGTGACCAGCCCACCCAGCCCGGCGCCGAGCGCCAGGGCCACCCGGCGCAGCAGGCCACCGCGCTCGTGGGCCGGCGGCTCGGCCACCGGTGGTGGCGTGTCCACCGCCTCCGGCCGGGCGGTGTCGACGGCCGGTGGAGACCCGTCGACCGGGCTCACGTGCTCCGGCGCCCGATCGTCGAGCTGCGGGCCCTCGTGGCGGGCACCACCGTCGGGCGACGTCTCCGAAGAGATCACGGCCTTCGCCGGGGCGTTCCGTTGATGCAGCCGCTGCGCGCAGACCGCGCCGAGGACCGTCGAGCTGGCGGCGAGCCACGTGGCCCAGGCGAGGCCGTCCGCCCAGGCCGTGTCGGTCGCACCGGCATCGGTGGGTGTCCAGGTGATGACGCCGAGCCCGTAGCCGAAGCCCAGTTGTGCGGCACCGGCGCCGGCAGCGACCCCGATCGCCGTCGCGATCGACACTCCCCAGCCCTGTCTGGCCATGCCGGGCAGCGTAACGTCCCGTCGTCGGCGCGGCGAGTCGCAGAGACCCGCCGGTGTGGACCGCCGGTGCGGGCGGGTTGGGCGGCGGGCGGTACGGTCGCCGGTGATGAGGCGGTGGGCGTTATGACGGACACGAACACGGGCCAGCGGAATGCCGCCGGTGGCGGTGCGGGCCGGGCCAGCGTCGTGCTCGGTGGTGGGCTGGCGGCGGTGCTGCTCGCCGCCGTGGGCGCGACCGGCGGCTGGTTGCTGGCCGGCGAGGACGACGCACCCTCTGGTGATCCGCTGGCCGTTGCGACCACGGCTGGCGCGTCGACCAGTAGGGCCACCGCACCCCGACCGAGCAGCGGCCGGCCGACACCGTCGGCGGTCCAGACCTCCGCCACCTCGACCAAGGGGCCCGGCCTGACCGTGCCGCCGGTGATCGGCACCGACTTCGAGCAGGCACGGGAGACGCTGCGCAAGCAGCGGCTGGGTTGGCGGCTCGTCTTCGGTGGCGGCGTCGGCCGTACGGTCGAGAGCACCACACCGGACGTGGGCACCGAGGTCGCCCGAGGGACGACCGTGCAACTACAGGTCGCCGGGCCGGCGCCGGCCGCCGAGGTGCCGGACGTGGTCGGCAAGAGTTGCGCCGACGCCGCCGACGAGTTGGTCGACGAGGGCCTCTACCCGCGCTACCTCAGCGGACGCACTGGGAAGGTCAGCCGGCAGGAGCCCGCCGAGGACGGCCCGGCCCGGTGGAACGACCAGGTCAGCATCTGGTGTGGCGCCGACGGTCAGCCGACCACGAAACCCACGCCCTGATTCCAGGCCGGCGGGTTCGAGCCTCCCAGCCCCTACCCCGCGTTCTGTCTCGCCGACAGCCGGCGCGGCTCGGCACGCTGATCCCCACCGATGGTGGTGTGGGCGACTAGGTTGGCGGTCGAGGGCCATGACGCCCGTCCGGGTTCGGGAAAGGACGTGCGATGAGCGACGACCGCCAGGAACCTCCCGCCCCCGACCCGGACGAGACGGCACCGATCGACCGCACCCCGGCTCGTCCCGACCCGGACGAGACGGCACCGATCGACCGGACCGTCCCGGCTCGTCCCGACCTGTCGCCCGACCAGACCATGCCGATCGACCGGTCCGCCGGCACCCGGCCGGGTCCGCCGGCCGACCGGACGGCGCCGATACCGCCGTCGTGGTCCGGTCGGGCCGAGGTGCGCTCGCCCCTTCCGGATGACCCGGCGGGCGAGTGGTACGTCGAGGAGCAGGGTGGTCGGCGGTGGTGGTTGCCGATCCTCTGGGGCGTACTGGCGCTGTTGCTCGCCGGCCTGCTCGGGGGCGCGCTCTGGTTGGTGCGTGACCAGCAGGAGGACGACCGCAACGATCGGGGGCCCACCCCGTCCCTTCCGCCGACCAGTGCCCCCAGCACCCCGCCGACCAGCGCAGCCCCCACGTCGGCGGCGCCCACCAGTGAGTCGCCGAGCAGTTCGCCGACCACGGACGCGCCGGACGAGCTGCCGGTGCCTCCGCTCGCCGGCCTGCCGCAGGCCACCGCCGAGGGACTGTTGAACCGGCTCGGCCTGGCCTACCGGGTGGTGTACCGACCGTCGGAGCTGCCTCCGGGGACGGTGGTGGGCACGGAGCCGGAGGCGGGCACGTCGGTGTCGACCGACGACGAGGTGTTGTTGATCATCTCGCAGACCGACTCGCCGACCGGGGCGAGCCCGACCACGCCGAGCCCCACGGTGACGAGCACGCCGTGACCGCTGGTCACCACATCCTGCGGCGGGTGCCGACGAGCCCGATGCCGGCCAGCGAGATGGCGAGGCCGAAGATGCCGGACCAGAAGAGGGAGCGGCGGATGTCCGTGGCGCTGTGTCCGGCCGGAGCGGCTTCGGTGAGCTCCTGACGGCCGTCGGACTGGCCGCCGGCACCCAGGCCGGACACCGGACCGGTCGGGTCGGCACCACCGGCGTGGTCGACCGGGGGGCCGGTGTCGGTCCAGCCGGGTTCCTCGTAGACCGACTGACCGTCGCCCGTCGGCGGGTCGGAGTCGAGCACGGTGATCTCCGGTGCGGGCACCGGTGCGGTCAGCCGGGTGGACGACATCGCCGGGTCGCGGACGAGGACCAGGAGTGTCGCCATCGCCCCGAGGAGGGCGAGGAGTCCGAAGGCATAGGCGATACGGGAGCGGTGGTGCCGCCGCAGGGCGGGCTGATTGACCATGACCATCCCAGGGTCAGGGTCCTGGACGAGCGGGTGGAACGGTGCCGGGGTGGGCGTACCGATTCTATGGCGACGGCACGCCCACCGGCGGCGGTTCGGGTCGGTCAGCCCACCCGGAGCGGGGTACGCGCGACCGGGCGGCGGGCCCGCACGGTGTGTGGGCGGGGTTCGGGGGCGGCCTGCAGCTGCTGCAGCCCTTCCCGCTGGACGAAGATCGACCGTCGGGTGACCGCGTCGCCCGAGGCGTTCAACTCGTAGCCGTCGAGCCAGAGCCAGCCGTCGTAGGTCGGCCAGTCGAGCACCCGGATCACCCGGAACTTGATCGGCCTGAGGAACTGGACACTCGCCGCGCGTGTCACGTGCAGTACGTCACCGGTGCGGGGAAGCACATGGGCTCCTGGGGAGGATCGGCCGGCGGTTGCGCCGGCGGTGCCTGAACGGGGGACGTCTCGGCCGGTGACGGGGTCGTGCCTCGTGGACCGGTGGTGCGGATGGCGGTGGTCGGGCCGTACCCCGCTGGTGACGTGCCGTCACCCGACCACCACCCGGTTGCTTCCGGGAACGCGCCCGCCGCCGCAGCTTGCCGGCTTGCAGCGGCGGGGTCCTTACCCCGGAGCAGGTCTCGTTGTCGTCGGCCGGGCCGGCGTCGTGCCCGGTTTCCCCAGAGCGGCGGGGTCACCACTCCGAGGGACCGAACGGGGACGCTGAGTGATCCGTGCCATACGGACAGACTGCATCAGGGACGTGCTTCATGCAAGTTGCACGTCGACTTTTGCCGATACGTGAGCGTGTCGCGCGAAAGGCCTATTGAAGCCATCCGCGTCCGGGCGGCAGACTGGGGACCGGTTTCGCCCGTCGCGGCCGGCCGAGGACCGGCACCACCCCCTTCGTCGCGAACGCTCGCCGGTCGACGATCGCGCCCCCGGCGGGTGTCACCCAGTGGCGCGTTACCGGAGGTAGCCCGAGTGGGGTCGAGCAGCCAGCGGCGGGGACCAGTGACTCACGGGTTGCGCGATGAGTGAGCGGCGCAGTCCCACCATCAGACGGCGGCGGCTCGGAGCCGAGCTGCGCCGCCAGCGGGAGTCCGCCGGAATCACCATCGAGGTGGTCGCCGAACAGTTGGAGTGCTCGGCGTCGAAGGTCTCCCGGATCGAGACCGGGCACACCACGGCCACACCGCGCGACGTGCGGGACATGCTGCGGATCTACGGCGTGGTCGGCGCCGAGAGCGACGAGCTCGTGCAGATCGCCCGGGAGGCCCGCCAGAAGGGCTGGTGGCACCCCTACAGCACGGTGCTCGTCGGCGCGTACGTCGGGCTGGAGGCGGCGGCCAGTTCGATCCGGGCGTACGAACAGCAGGTCGTCCCGGGTCTTCTGGAGACCGAGGAGTACGCCGGGGCCATGATCCGTGCCGCTCGGCCGGACTTCACCGCCGATCAGGTGCACCAAAGGGTGCGTGTCCGTTTGGGCCGTCAGTCGTTATTGACCCAGGACGATCCGGTCGATCTGTGGGTGGTGCTCGATGAGGCGGTGGTAAGTCGGCCGGTGGGCGGGGACGAGGTGATGCGCGGCCAACTCAAGCGGTTGGTCGAGGTGGCCGAGTTGCCGAACGTGACGCTGCAGATCCTGCCCTTCGAGGTGGGTGCGCATGCCGGCATGGACGGCACTTTCACGATCCTCAGCTTCCCTGAGCCCGGTGATCCGGATGTTGTGTACGCGGAGAACGCCACGGGTGGGCTTTTCCTCGAGAAGAGCGACGAACTACAGAAGTACAGCTTCATCTTCGATCACATCCGCGCTGCGGCCATACGTCCGGAGGAGTCCGTCGCACACATCGCAAAACTGGCAGAGGAGCCGTTGTGGAAATGGCGACCAAAGGGTTCCCCGTGGACCTGACGCAGGCAGCATGGTTCAAGAGCTCGAAGAGCGGGCCGAACTGTGACAACTGCGTGGAGGTGGCGTACGTGACGGGGGCGGTCGGAGTGCGGGACTCGAAGGACAAGGCGGGCCCCGCCCTGGTCTTCGCACCGGGTGACTGGCACTCCTTCGTTGCCGGCACCAGGGGTGGTGTGTTCGGCGCCGTCTGACCGACTGGTCAATGGAGTCCCCGTCCGGTTCGCCGGACGGGGACTCTGCCGTGTCCGCGGTGGGAGCGGCTGACGGTCGCGGCCCGGGGTCGGCGAGGTTCCGTCGGGAATCCCGTCGCCAGAGCGTCCCCGTCTCGTTGAACCGGTCGGTACGGCGCTGGTCGACGACCCGCCGCACCGACCCGCAACCGAGCGATTAGGCGAGACGGATGACGACGATCGGTTCAGAAAACCTCACCCCCGGTCCGGCGAAACCGGAGCGGTTCGGTGGCAAGTACCGCGGCGCTCGTCGGGACACGGTTCTGACCGAGGTGGTCTCGACCGACCAGGAGTTGAGCGGGCGGGAGGGTGCTTCCGAGACGACGGATCCTCCGCTCTCGCTGCCCTCGCTGGACCCGAACCCGCTGATCGAGCCGTCGTTCCCGCCGACGGGCTGGCCGATGGAGCCGCCCGAGTCCCTGGCGGACCACCCGTTGCTGCGTGGTCTGCTGATGGAGTTGCCGCCGAAGGGCACCGTGCCCTCGCAGGACTGGCTGGACCGCTGGTTCGAGGCGACCAGGTCGATCCTGGAGCTGCTATACGTGCAGGGCGCCAGCCGCCCGCGTTGACCCTGCGACGGCGGGCTGGGCCCGCTCCGCGAGGCGGTTGTGGCGCAGCGCGTGCCGTACCCCGATGGCGATCACCGCGAGCGCGCCGACGGTGATTGCCGGCCCGGTGACGCCGGGGTCGGCTCCGAGGTCGGTGCCGGCGGCGGCGATCAACGCCGGCACCGTGGCCAGGGCGGTGACCTGTAGTGGCAGCCCGACGAGCGGGTGGGCCGCGGCGGCGCGCAGTCCGTGCGGCGCGGGGGTGGCGGGGGCACTGGCGAACGCGCCCGCACCGGCCCACAGCCGGCGGATCCGTCGTACCGAGCAGACCGTCGCCACGAGCGCCGGGCCGGCGGCCACTGTGAGCCCGGCGGCTGCCCGGTCGACCGGCGCGGTGCCGCCGCTGAGCAGCCCGCCGCCGAGCACGGCCGCGGTGAGCGCCACGCCGGTGAGGGCCAGCACCAGCAGCCATCCGGTACGCCGACGCAGCATGCGGGTGTTGCGCAGCCGGGGAAGGCCGTCGGCAACGACGCCGGCGGCCAGCCAGACGGCGGCGACCGGGAGCAGGATGGTGAGCTGACTCTCCATGTTCGAGAGTCTTTCCCGAATCCCGGCGAGGCGAATCCGGGCGTGTCCCCCGTTCGCCCCGGACGCCGGGCCCGTAGGGGGGTCATCACTCGAAGGTTATGGCCGTTTCGACATGTTCAACTGCCCGACACCTGACCTACCCTCAGCTAGATCGGCAAGTGTCGATTGATGTTGGGACCGGTGGTCACGTTCCACTGCCGGTCAGAGGGAGGTAGGAAATGGGTCTTCCACGAAGGTCCGTACTGATCGGGGTGGCTGCGGCGACCGTGCTGGCCGTCGGCACCCCAGCCCTGGCCGCCGAACCCGTGGGTGTGGTTCGGGCCGCCGGCGGAGCCACCGCCGTGCCGGACAGCTACATCGTCGTACTCAAGGACAGCGCCGTGGCCCGGGACCGGGTCGGCGACACCGCGAAGCGGCTCTCCGGCCGCCACGGCGGCACGGTGGCCCGCACCTACGGTGCGGCGCTGCGCGGCTTCGAGGTCAAGGTGAGCGCCAGCGCGGCGGCCCGGATCGCGGCCGACCCGGCAGTGGCGTACGTCGAGCAGAACCACACCGTCTCGATCTCCGGCACGCAGGCCAACCCGCCCTCCTGGGGCCTCGACCGGATCGACCAGCGCAACCTGCCTTTGAACAGCTCCTACACCTACCCGAACACGGCGAGCAACGTGCACGCCTACATCATCGACACCGGCATCAAGTTCTCGCACAACGACTTCGGCGGCCGGGCCACCTCCGGCTACGACGCGGTGGACGGCGGCGCGGCCGACGACTGCAACGGGCACGGCACGCACGTGGCCGGCACCGTCGGCGGGTCCGCGTACGGGGTGGCCAAGGGCGTCCAGCTCGTCGGCGTACGGGTGCTGAACTGCTCCGGCAGTGGCACCAACGCCGGTGTGATCGGTGGCGTCGACTGGGTCACCGCGAACGCGATCAAGCCGGCCGTGGCGAACATGAGCCTCGGCGGCGGCGCGAACACCTCACTGGACAACGCCGTCCGCAACTCGATCGCCTCGGGCGTCACGTATGGTCTCGCGGCCGGCAACGACAGCGGCGCGAACGCCTGCAACACCTCGCCGGCGCGCACCACGGAAGCCATCACGGTGGGCTCGACGACCAGCACGGACGCCCGCTCGTCGTTCTCCAACGTCGGCACCTGCCTGGACATCTTCGCGCCCGGCTCGTCGATCACCTCCGCCTGGTACACCAGCAACACCGCTACCAACACGATCAGCGGCACCTCGATGGCCACCCCGCACGTGGTCGGGGCGGCGGCCCTGGTGGCCAGCGCCAACCCGAGCTGGACCCCGGCCCAGGTCCGCAACCAACTGGTGGCCAACGCCACCCCCAACGTGGTGGGCAACCCCGGCTCGGGCTCGCCGAACCTGTTGCTCTACGTGGGCACCGGCAGCACCCCGCCGCCGCCCACCGGCTGCACCGGCACCAACGGCACCGACGTGTCGATCCCGGACGCCGGGTCGGCGGTGACCAGCTCGATCACCATCTCCGGCTGCGGTCGCAACGCCTCCTCGGCCTCCACCGTGGCGGTGAACATCGTGCACACCTACCGCGGTGACCTGGTCATCGACCTGCTCGCCCCGGACGGCAGCTCGTACCGGCTGAAGAACAGCAGCACCTCGGACAGCGCCGACAACGTGAACGCCACGTACACGGTCAACGTGTCCGGTGAGGCCGCCGACGGCATCTGGCGACTTCAGGTGCGGGACACCTACTCGGCCGACACCGGCTACATCAACACCTGGACCCTGACCGTCTGACCGGTCTCTCACGACCGAGGCCCCACCCGGGCATCACCGGGTGGGGCCTCGCGTCGTACGGATCGGGGGTCAGACCGAGAAGGTGGCCGGCCGATCGGTAGCCGGGGCCGGCGGGCGGGCCTTCCACAGGCCGATCTTCTGCGCGGCGAGCCGGCTCAGGTAAATCGGGTTGAGGATGATGTAGCGGCGCCAGAGCCGCTTCGGCTCGAGACCGAGGCGCCAGAACCACTCAAGGCCGGCACGCTGCATCCACGGCGGGGGCTGGCGCAGCAGCCCGGCGTGGTAGTCGAAGGCCGCGCCGACCGCCATCAGCGGCATGTCGAGCAGCGGCCGCATGGCGTACGTGAAGACCTCCTGGCGCGGGCAGCCGAGCCCGACCAGCACCAACCGGGCGCCACTGGACCGGATCCGGTCGGCGATCTCGGCGTCCTCACCGGGCTGGACGGCACGGAACTTGGACGGCTCCACCCCGGCGATCTTCAGCGCCGGGAACATCCGCTCCAGGGCCGGGATCAACCGGGCGAGGGTCTCCTCGGTCGAGCCGTACAGGTAGACCGGCAGCCCCTCGTCGGCGAAGCGCGACAGCACGTGCAGGGTCAGGGTCGGCCCGTACACCCGGTCGCTGAGCCCGGCGTGGTGCAGCAGGTTGAGCGCCCACCGCACCGGCTGCCCGTCCGGCGTGACCACGTCGAAGGAGTTGAGCCGCGCGTTGTGCGCCGGGTCGAGCACCCCGGTCATCACACCGTGCACGGCCAACGCGGTCAGCGCGAGGGGGCGCCGTTCGTGTGCCGCGGTCACCACCGCGTCGGTCGCCGTGGCGTAGTCGGTGGCGTCGACCAGGACGCCGAGCACGTTGCGCTTCGTCCGGGCGCTCATGACTGCGCCACCCACTTGTCCACGTTGGCCTCGTAGATCTCCCGCAGGATCATCGGCACGTCGTAGGTGATCTTCCAGTCCGGATACTGCGTCTCGAACCGGGCCATGCTGCTCACGTACCACTGGTGGTCGCCGGTGCGGTTCTGCTCGACGTAGTTGATCCGTGCCTCACGGCCGGTGATCTCCTCGGCGATCCGGAACGCCTCGATGTGCGAGGTGTTGGAGTGCCGGCCGCCACCGAGGTTGTAGACCTCCGCGGATCGCGGGGCCCGGAAGAACGCCTCGAATGCGGTCAGCACGTCGTGCGAGTGGATCGCGTCCCGAACCATCTTGCCCTTGTAGCCGAAGAGGTTGTACGTCCGGCCCTCCATGACGCAGCGCATCAGATAGGCCAGGAACCCGTGCAGCTCGGCCGCGGAGTGCGCCGGGCCGGTCAGGGTGCCGCCCCGGAAGCAGGCGGTCTTCATGTCGAAGTAGCGCCCGTACTCCTGGACCATCACGTCCGCGGCGACCTTGGAGGCGCCGAAGACCGAGTGCAGCGAGTGGTCGATCGACATCTCTTCGGTGATGCCCTCGTACCAGCGGTGGTCCTCGGGCAGCTCGTACCGCGTCTCCAACTCGATGAGCGGCAGGCTGTTGGGCCGGTCGCCGTACACCTTGTTCGTCGAGCAGTGGATGAACGGCGCGTCGATCGCGTGCCGGCGGGTGTTCTCCAGGATGTTGAGCGTGCCGCCGGCGTTCACGTCGAAGTCCGTGTACGGCTCCTTGGCTGCCCAGTCATGGCTCGGCTGGGCGGCGCTGTGGATCACCACGGCGATGTCCGAGCCGTACTTCTTGAACACCTGCTCCAGACCGTCCCGGTCCCGGATGTCCACCGCGAAGTGGGTGTAGGCGTTACCCAGGTCACGGCCGAGCCGTTCCAGGCTCCACGAGGTGGAGCCGTCTTCGCCGAAGAAGTACCGGCGCATGTCGTTGTCGATGCCGACGACGTCCAGACCGAGGCCGGCGAAATGCCGGACCGCTTCGGAGCCGATCAGACCACCCGACCCTGTCACCAACGCGACACTCACACGCCACTCCTGGTCCATCGGAGGCAGAATCCATCGGAGCATAGCGTGACGTCCAGCACGCCCCGATATGACGGAAGGGCCCCGCATGAAGCGGAGCCCTCGTCGGTGGTGGGGATGGGGGGAGTTGAACCCCCACGCCCTTTCGGGCACACGGACCTGAACCGTGCGCGTCTGCCATTCCGCCACATCCCCGTGGCACAACCCGGAACACTCTAGCTGCCCGGCCCCGCTGTCTCCAACGGGCTTCGGGAATACTACGCTGTCCCTGACGCTCGCCACGAGCGGTTACCGTTCGTGGCGGACGAAAGATTAGCACGACAGTCCCGGCCCTTCCGAACGGGTCGAGAGCAGCCGGCCGAGCGGCGTGTGAGCTGCGCGCGCGCCGGCCGGATACCATCATGTCCTCGGGACCCGAGGAGGAGCCGGTGAGCGTGCTGCAACGCTTCGAGAAGCGTCTGGAAGGCCTGGTCGAAGGGGCCTTCGCCAAGGTCTTCAAAGGGGTGGTCCACCCCGTGGAGATCCTCAACGCCATGCAGCGGGAGGCCGAGGCGCACAAGGCGATCCTGGCCGGTGGGCGCACGTTGGTGCCCAACCGCTACGTGATCGATCTCTCGCCGTTCGACCACAGTCGGCTGGCGCCGTACGCCGCCGCGCTGGCCCAGGAGTTGGCCCAGTCGCAGGCGGAGTTCATCGGCGAGCAGGCGTGGACGGTCTACGGCGACGTGATCGTCGAGATCGAGCGAGGCGAGGGCCTGGACACGGGCATGTTCCGTGTCACGGCCGAGGTCTACACCGGCGGCGAGGTCGCCCCGGTGTCGGCACCCGGCTACGACGCCGGCCCGCCCGCCTACCCCGCGTACGACCAGGGCGGTGGCTACGGCCCGCCGCCCGGGCACGGTGGCGGTCGCAACGTGCGGCTGGTCTCCGGCGACGGGCGCACCTACCCCCTCCAGATGGGGTCGACGGTGATCGGTCGTGGCGACCAGGCGAACCTGCGTCTGCCCGACGTCGGCATCTCCCGGCGACACGCCCGGCTGGATTTCGACGGGGGCCAGGTCGTGCTGACCGACCTGGGTTCGACCAACGGCACCATGGTGAACGGGCAGCGGGTCTCCGCCGTCGCGCTCAACCCCGGTGACATGGTCCAGCTCGGGACGACGACGCTGACCTTCCGCGTGGACGGCTGACCCGCCTTGCCGGAACTGGTCATCACCGTTGCCCGGTTCGGGTTCCTGATCCTGCTGTGGATCTTCGTGTTCACGGTGGTCGGCGTGATCCGCAGGGACCTCTTCGCGGGCGCCCGGTCCGGTCGTCTGGTGGCCGCGCCACGCGCGGTGGGCGCCTCGACGGGGCAGGCGTCCAAGCCAGCGAAGGTGAAACGGGGCAGAGCGGCGCACCAGCTGGTGGTGACGGCCGGTCAGCTGGCCGGCACCAAAATCACTCTCGGGGAAGCGCAGATCACCATCGGTCGGGCTGAGGACTCCACCCTGGTCATCACCGACGACTACGCCTCCGCGCGACACGCCCGGCTCGTGCCGCGTGAGGGGCAGTGGTACGTCGAGGACCTCGGCTCGACTAACGGCACGTACCTCGATCGCGCTAAGGTCTCCGGACCAACCCCCGTCCCCCTCGGCGTGCCGATCCGGATCGGCCGCACTTCCCTCGAATTACGGCCATGACTCTGACCCTGCGCTATGCGGCCCACAGCGACCGCGGTCTGATCCGAGACGGCAATCAAGACTCCGTCTACGCCGGGCCGCGGTTACTCGCCGTTGCCGACGGCATGGGCGGTATGGCCGCCGGTGACGTCGCCAGCAACATCGTCATCGGTGCCATGGCGCCGCTCGACGAGGACGTCCCAGGGGACGCTCTCGTCGACGCGTTGCGTTCGGCAGTGGGCACCGCCAACCAACAACTCCGCGACACAGTGGACGCCAACCCGCAGCTGGAGGGGATGGGCACCACGCTGACGGCGACCCTCTTCACCGGCAGCAAGCTGGGAATGGTCCACATTGGCGACTCGCGGGCCTACCTGCTGCGCAATGGCGATTTCGCGCAGATCACCAAGGACGACACCTACGTCCAGATGCTGGTCGACGAAGGCCGCATCAGCGCCGAGGAGGCGAGCAGTCACCCGCAGCGGTCCCTGCTCACCCGCGCCCTCGACGGTCGGGACATCGACCCGGAATACTCGGTCCGCCAGGTCATGCCTGGCGACCGGTACCTGATCTGCAGCGACGGCCTCTCGGGTGTGGTCAGCGCCGAAACCATCGGCGAGACCCTGCGGGAATACACGGACCCGCAGCAGTGCGTCGAGCGGCTGGTGCAGCTCGCGCTGCGCGGCGGTGGGCCGGACAACATCACGGTGATCATCGCCGACGCCACCGACCAGGACATCGTCGAGGCGACCCCGATCGTGGGCGGCGCCGCCGCCCGGGACCGGGGCATGGCGACCTCCGCCGACGACTCGACTCCGGCCGCCCGAGCCTCGGCGCTCTCCGCGCCGCGTCCGGCCGCGCCCGAGGAGCCGGCGGCCTCCGACGATGACGCCGACCGGCCGAAGCGACGCCCGGTCCGGACCGCCGCCATGGCGTTGGCCCTGCTGGTGATCGTCGGCGGTGCGTCGTTCGGTGGCTGGACGTACACCCAGCGGCAGTACTACGTGGGAGCCACCGAAGAGGGCCAGGTTGCCGTCTTCCGCGGTGTCCAGGGTCAGATCGCCGGGATGGACCTGTCCAGCGTGCACCGCCGCAGCGGCACCCGCCTGGACGACCTCACCGTCGCCGCACAGGACACCGTCAAGGTCGGCATCCGGGCGAAGAGTGAGCCGGACGCCGAGCGTCAGCTCGCCGAGCTGACCAGCGACACGCCGAGCAACCCCAACCTGAAGCCGCTCTGCCCGCTCGACCCGACCGCCGCCGGGGTCAACACGCCGACGTCGACGCCGACGCCGCTCGGTTCGACGCCGACCCCGAACGGCAGCCCGAGCGCCAACGCGTCGCCGACCCCCGACGGAGTTGTCAGCGCAAGCCCGACCGCCGGTGCCACCACCGCTCTCGGTGGGGCCGGCGCGACCACCACACCCGACGTCACGCCCTCCGACTCGGCCACGCCGGCGCTCGACCCGGCCGGCTGCCGGTCTCCTGAGTGAGCGTCGGCTGAGATCCTGAGGACCCAACCCGTGACCGTAGCGGCCACACCGGCACCCTCGCCCGCCACTGCGGGCGAGCAATCCGGCGTACGCCTGGCGCGGTCGCGCCGCAACGCCGAGCTGTACCTGTTGTTGCTCGCGATGGTGCTGGTGGCCGCGTACGGGGCGACCGTCGAGGCGAACCTGCTGGACACGGTCACCCCGGACTTCTGGATGCCGGCCGCCGCGCTCGGCGCGGTCTTCCTCGGCCTGCACCTGGTCATCCGGTTCCTCGCCCCGTTCGCCGACCCGGCGCTGCTCCCGGCGGTGGCCCTGCTCAACGGTCTCGGGGTGGGCTTCCTGCGCCGGATCGACCTGGGTGACGCCCCGGTGGCCGAACGGGAGAGCCTGGCCGTCTTCGCGGGGCAGGGCGGGCGTCAGCTGGCCTGGACGCTCGGTGCGGTGATCCTCGCCGCCGGCCTGCTCGCGATCATGCGCGACCACCGGTCGATCTCGCGGTACGCGTACACCCTGGGGTTGGCCGGCATCGTGCTGGTGATGATCCCGGCGGTGCTGCCGTCGAGCATCTCCGAGATCAACGGCGCGAAGCTGTGGGTCCGGGTCGGCAGCTTCTCCATCCAGCCGGGCGAGTTCGCCAAGCTGGCGCTGCTGGTCTTCTTCGCCTACTACCTGGTGCGCAAGCGTGAGGTGCTCTCGCTGGCCAGCCGGCGCTTCCTCGGCATCGACTTCCCGCGCGGCCGCGACCTCGGGCCGGTGGTCGGCGTCTGGCTGATCAGCGTCCTGGTGCTGGTCTTCGAGAAGGACCTGGGCACCTCGCTGCTCTACTTCGGCATGTTCGTGGTGACGCTCTACATCGCCACCGAACGGGTCAGCTGGCTGCTGATCGGCCTGGTCCTCTTCTTCGGCGGCGCGTACCTCGCCTACGTCCTCGGCTCGACGGTCGGCGGGCCGTTCGCCAACTTCTACGTGCGGGCAGAAATCTGGCTCGACCCGTTCGCCGACCCGACCAACAAGGGCTACCAACTCGTGCAGGGCCTGCTGGCCCTGGGCACGGGCGGGCTCTTCGGTGCCGGGCCGGGCGGCGGTCAGCCGGAGATCCTGCCCGAGGTGCAGAACGACTTCATCTTCGCCGGCATCGGTGAGGAGATCGGCCTCTTCGGCCTGTCCGCGCTGCTGGTCGTCTACCTGCTCATCGTGGAGCGCGGGCTGCGCGCCGCGCTGGCGGTACGGGACTCGTTCGGCAAGCTGCTCGCCGGTGGTCTCGCGTTCACCCTCGGCCTCCAGGTCTTCGTGATCGTCGGCGGGATCAGCAAACTCATCCCGCTGACCGGTCAGACCACCCCGTTCCTGTCCGCCGGTGGCTCGTCGTTGATGGCCAACTGGTTGCTCATCGCGGTGCTGCTGCGGGTCTCCGACGGCGCCCGCCGACCGGTGACCGGCGGAGGCGGCGGCAAGGCGGCTCGTCCCAGCGGTGGCCCGCCCGAGCAGCTGCACGGTGCTCCCACGGAGGTGATCAAGCCGTGAACGCACCCCTGCGCCGCGTTGGCGTCGTCGTCATGGTCCTGTTCGGTCTGCTCTTCGCCAACCTCAACTGGATCCAGGCCTACAAGGCGGACGAATACCGGACCAGCGACTACAACGGTCGGGTCCAGGTCGCCGACTACAAGAGCAAGCGCGGCAACATCGAGGCTGGTGGCACCGCGCTGGCCACCAGCAAGGAGACCACCGGCAAGCTGAAGTTCCGGCGTAGCTACCCGGGCGGCGCGAAGTACGCCCATGTGCTCGGCTACAAGCCGGTCAACCTTGCCGAAACCGGCATCGAGCGCGTGGAGAACGACTTCCTGGCCGGCACCAGCGACCAGTTGATCGGCGACCGGTTCAAGGACATGTTCACCGGCGACGACACCGGTGGCGGCAACGTGCTGCTCACGCTCTCCAAGCGGGCTCAGGAAGTGGCGTACGACCAGCTGCGCAACAACGAGGTGGGTGCGAAGAAGGGCGCGGCGATCGCCATCGACCCGCGTACCGGTGCCGTCCAGGCGCTGGTCTCCATGCCCAGCTTCGACCCGAACCCTCTGGCCAGCCACGACGGCACCGAGGCCTCTGCGGCGTTCAACAAGCTGGAGCAGGACCCGGCCGAACCGCTGAAGAACCGCGCGCTCTCCGAGACACTGCCGCCGGGCTCCACCTTCAAGATCGTGGTCGCCGCGGCGGCGCTGGAGAACGGCGTCACCAAGACCACCCAGATCCCGGCCGGTTCCAGCTACACCGCACCCACCTCGGGCACTCCGATCCGCAACGCCGATCCGTCGATCTGCCCGGGTCGGCAGGTCACCCTGCTGGAGGCGGTCACCGAGTCGTGCAACACCGGCTTCGCCCAGCTCGGTGTGCGGCTCGGCGCGGAGACTGTCAAGGAGAAGGCCCGCCAGTTCGGTTTCGAGCAGGACGACCTGACCGTCGGCCAGCTCGGCGAGGGCGGCCTGCCCACGGCGGCCAGTCGGACCGGGACCATGCAGAACCAGGACGGCAGCACCGACCCGGCCGCGCTGGCCCAGTCCTCGATCGGCCAGAACAACGTCCGGATGACGCCGCTCGAAGGCGCCATGATCGCCGGCTCGATCGCCAACAACGGCAGCCAGATGCGGCCGTACCTGGTGCGGCAGCTGCTCGCCCCGGACCGGACCACCAGCTACTACACCGCGAAGGCGCGGGAGCTGCGCCAACCCGTCGAGCCGCAGGTCGCCGCCGACCTGCGCGAGATGATGGTCAGCGTGGTCAAGAACGGCACCGGCGGGAAGGCCGCGATCAACGGCTACACGGTCGGCGGCAAGACCGGCACCGCCCAGTCCGCCCCGGACCGGCCCGACCACGGCTGGTTCATCGGCTTCGCCCTCGACAAGAACGGCAACCCGGTCTCCGCGGTCTGCGTGGTGCTGGAGCAGGCCGGCCCCGGCGGTAGCGGCGAGGCCGCTCGGATCGCCGGCCAGATCATGCGGGCCGCCATCGCCGACCCAGGGGGGCGCTGACATGCTCAGCCCCGGCGTGCAGCTCGGCAACCGCTACCGTCTCGACGAGCGGATCGCCAGCGGCGGCATGGGCGACGTCTGGCGCGGCACCGACCAGGTGCTCGGCCGGACGGTCGCGGTGAAGAGCCTGCTCCCCGCCCTGCTCGACGACCCGGACTTCGGCGAGCGGTTCCGCGGCGAGGCCCGGACCATGGCCACCATCAACCATCCCGGCGTCGTGGACGTCTACGACTTCGGCAACGACCAGCAGATCGCCTTCCTGGTCATGGAGTACGTCGAGGGTGACGCCCTGTCGTCCACGTTGAGCCGGGTCGGCCGGCTCACTCCGGCCCGGACGATGGCCCTCGTCGCGCAGGCCGCCGACGCGCTGCACGCCGCGCACGAGAAGGGCATCGTGCACCGCGACGTGAAACCGGGCAACCTGCTGGTCCGGCCGAACGGCACGCTGGTGCTGACCGACTTCGGCATCGCCCGTTCCGACATGGTCGGCCAGCTCACCGCAGCCGGTTCGGTGCTCGGTACCGCCTCGTACATCTCGCCGGAGCAGGCCACCGGCGGCGTGGCCACCCCGGCGTCCGACGTGTACGCCCTGGGCGTGGTCGCCTACCAGTGCCTGGCCGGTCGGCGGCCGTTCGAGGGCGACAACCCCCTCGACATCGCGATGCGGCACGTCCGGGAGACGCCCCGGCCCCTGCCAGCCGACATCCCTCCGCAGGTGCGCGCCCTGGTCGAACGGGCGTTGGCGAAGGATCCGGCCGCCCGCTGGCCGAGCGCCGCCGCACTCGCCGGGGTGGCCCGTCAGCTCAAGGCCGCGCTCTCCCAGCAGGCTCGGGCCGGTGGCAACTCCGGGCCGGTCTCCGCCGCGCCCGCCTCACCCGCCGCGCCCGGCCGGGCCCAGGTGCCGCAGGCGCACCAGATGCGTCCGCCGGCTGGCCGCCCGCCGGTGGCCGGGCAACGCCCGACCGCGATCGCACCCGCCCAACAGCCACGCCCCACCGCCGTCGCGCCGGCCGTCCAGCCGGGCCGGCCCCAGGGCGCACCGAACGGCTACCCACGCGGTGCGGCAGCGGTGCCGTCCGGGCCGCCTCGGCAGGAACACCCGCCGGCGTACGTCCGGCAGGCCGGCCCGGCGACACCGTCACCTCAGCCCCAGCGATCACGGCCTGGAATGGTGCTTCTCGCCATCCTGCTGGCCGTGCTGGTCCTGCTCTGCTCTGGCGTGATTTCCTACAACCTACGGAAGCAGTCGCAGGCCGGTGTATCCGCCGGGCTGGCGCCGCGCACCGTGGCGTCCGGCGCGCTACGACTCGACGGGCGCGACGATCCGACCTGGACGTCGTACCGTCGGGAGGTACGACTCCAGCCGGACGACGGCGGGACGACGACGAGCGAAGGACGACAGACGCGATGACAGCGCAGGCCCGCCTGCTCGGTGGCAGGTACCAGGTCGGCGAGCTGCTCGGCTATGGCGGCATGGCCGAGGTGCACCGTGGTCGCGATCTCCGGCTCGGTCGGGACGTCGCGATCAAGATGCTCCGCACCGACCTCGCCCGGGACGCGACGTTCCAGATGCGGTTCCGCCGGGAGGCGCAGAACGCCGCCTCGCTCAACCACCCGGCCATCGTGGCGGTCTACGACACGGGCGAGGAGACCGCGCCGACCGGTGAGACGCTGCCGTTCATCGTCATGGAGTTCGTGAACGGGCGGACCTTGAAGGAGGTCCTCGGGGCCGAGGGGCGACTCCAGCCGCGCCGCGCCCTGGAGATCTGCGCCGACATGTGCGCCGCACTGGAGTTCAGCCACCGGCACGGCATCATCCACCGGGACATCAAGCCCGGCAACGTGATGCTCACCCAGACCGGCCAGGTCAAGGTGATGGACTTCGGCATCGCCCGGGCTCTGGCCAGTGGCGCGACCACCATGACGCAGACCAGCGCGGTCATCGGCACCGCGCAGTATCTCTCCCCGGAGCAGGCACGCGGCGAGGCCGTCGACGCCCGCTCCGACGTGTACGCGGCCGGTTGCGTGCTCTTCGAGCTGGTCTGCGGGCACCCGCCGTTCGTCGGGGACAGCCCGGTCAGCGTCGCGTACCAGCACGTGCGGGAGACGCCGCCGACGCCGAGCGACATCAACCCGGACGTCACCCCGGCCGTCGACGCGATCGTGCTCAAGGCGCTGTCGAAGAACCCCCTCAACCGCTACCAGAGCGCTGGCGAGATGCGGGCCGATCTGCTGCGCGCCGCCGCCGGTCGGCCCGTGCTGGCCACCCCGGTGCTGCGCGAGGCGGAGACGGTGGCGATGGCCCCGGCCGGCGGTGGGGGCGGCTATCCGGCTTCCGGCCGTGGGCCGCAGACCGGGCAGATCCCGGCCCGGGTGGGCGACCCCCGTCAGCGCAAGGCGTCCTCCTGGCTGATCGCGATGTTCAGCGCGGTCGGCGTACTGGCGGTGATCGCCCTGGTCGCCGCCCTGCTCTGGAACATGCAGCAGGACAAGGACCTGAAGTCGGTGCCCACCCTCACCGGCAAGGCCCGGGACGTGGCGATCGCCGAGATCCAGAAAGCCGGCCTGGCCGCACAGGTCGGTGACCCGGTGCTGGCCAGTGACTGCACAGTGGGCACTGTCGTTCAGCAGAACCCGCCGCCGACCACCCAGGTGGAGCAGAACCGCACGGTCACCATTCAGATCTGTGGCGGCAAGCCCGAGGTGCGCGTTCCCGCCGGGCTCAAGGGCAGCAAGCGGGAGAGCGCCATCGCCCGGCTCACCGAGGCGAAGCTCAAGTACGAAATCAAGACGGTGGACGCCGAAGCGAGCGAGGACGAGGTTCTCGACGTCGACCCCCCCTCTGGCGAGAGCGTTGCCGAGGGCACGAAGATCAAGCTCACGGTCTCCAACGGCAAGGTTCGCGACGTGCCGGACGTGGTCGGGTTGAGCCAGGACGACGCCACCCGGTTCCTCAAGGACCGCGGCTTCGTGGTCGTCGTGCAGAAGGGGCCGGAGGTGCCCGCCGACCAGGCGGGGAAGGTCACCGACCAGAGCCCGAACGGCAACGAGAAGAAGCCCACCGGTACGAAGGTGACCATCAAGGTGAGTCAACCGGAGCCGGAGACCGACCCGACGCCGACGACCACGCCGACGACCACGCCGACGACCACGCCGACCACTCCCGGCGGCGGGGGCGGCATCGGTCTGCCGATCCCACCCCCGCCGGGCCGGCCCCAGGACTAGGCCACCCGCGGGCATCGGCATGACGCAGGCGGCAGCGTCCCCGGCCGGACCGGTGCGGCGGTGGCCCCGCCGCCTCCGCCGGCTGGCCGTCGCGGGCCTGGTCGTGCTGGTGCTCGCCAGTTCGCCGTGGCTGTGGACGACGCTCGCCGCACGCGGGCACGTGCACGCCGTCGCCGACGCGCCGGCAGCCGACGTGGTGATCGTGCTCGGCACCGAGGTGGCGGCCGATCGGCAGCGGCCCGGGGACCGTCTCGCCGGCCGCCTGGACACCGCCGCCGAGTTGGTGGCCACCGGGCGGGCCACTGTCGTCCTTGTGTCGGGCGACGGCGGCGGGGCGTCCGGCGACGAGCCGGCGGTGATGACGACGTACCTCGCCGAGCGCGGCGTCGACAGGCGTCGGGTGGTGGCCGACCCGTTCGGCCTGGACACCTACGACAGCTGCGCGAGAGCGCGCGAGGTGTACGGCGTCGAGCGGGCCCTGATCGTCACCCAGTCGTACCACCTGTCCCGGGCGGTGACGCTGTGTCGGCAGCTCGGCCTCGACGTCGACGGGGTGACCGCCCGCTGCGACGGTTGCAGCACTGCCCTGCTCGCCGAGAAGTCGGTTCGGGACTACTTCGCCAGTGGCAAGGCGGCGTGGGACGCGGTGCGTGGCCGACCGCCGGCGGTGCGCTCGCCAGCGAATTCCGCGGTCCAGGACGCGCTGCGAGGCTGACCCGGTCGCCATCGGCTCCCCAACAGATCCGGTGACCGGGCCCTGACCTCGGCTCCGCGATCTTGCACATGCTGTCGCGACATATGGGGCATCCCACCCATATCGACTGCCGAAACTGCAAGATCGGCGGGGTGGGGGTGGGGGTGGGGGTGGCGCGGGGCGGGGGCACAGTGGGGCGGGGTGGGGGTGGGATGGGGTGGGCCCTCAGGCGGTGGCGAAGGCCGCCAGACGACGCGCGTCCACCTCGGCGGCCAGCGCGGGTGCCCGCTCCAGCGCCTCGGCGTGACCGCAACTGGCCAGCCAGTTGGCCAGCATCAGATGACCACCCTCGGTGAGCACCGACTCCGGGTGGAACTGGACGCCCTCGATGGGCAGCGTCCGGTGCCGCATCGCCATCACCACGCCGGAGCCGGTCCAGCCGGTGACCTCCAGCTCGTCGGGGAGCGTCTCGGGCAGCACGGCGAGCGAGTGGTAGCGGGTGGCGGTGAACGGGTCGGGCAGACCGGCGAGTACGCCGACCGAGTGGTGTCGCACCTCGGAGGTCTTGCCGTGCAGCAGCTCGGGGGCGCGTGTCACGGTCGCCCCGAAGGCTTCGCCGATCGCCTGATGGCCGAGGCAGACGCCGAAGATCGGCAGCTGGCCCGCGTACTCCCGGATGACGTCCAGGCAGATGCCGGCCCGGTCCGGGCTGCCCGGCCCGGGCGACAGCAGGATGCCGTCGGCGCCAACCGTGCCCACCTCGGCGACGTCGATCTCGTCGTTGCGGCGGACCTCGCAGTCCACGCCGAGTTGGCCCAGGTACTGCACGAGGTTGAAGACGAAGGAGTCGTAGTTGTCGATCACCAGGACGCGCATGGTCACCTGCTCGGGGAGGGAGGCGCTGGGTTGTTCTGGTCGGTGTCGTACGGCAGTTCGTGCTCGTCGCCGGTCGGGGTCTCCCCGGTCACCGGGTCGCCACCGCCACCTGTCTCGGCGGGTACGCCGGACTCGACCTGCACGTCGTCGAAGGGCAGTAGCGGCTCGGCCCACGGGAAGGCGACATACCACAGCAGGGCCACAGTGGCGGCGACCAGCAGCACCGAGCCGGTCAACTTCCCGACCACGCCGAACGGCAGCTTGCGCCAGATGAACGCGTACATCGGGTCAGCCTCCCAGCTCCGCAGGGCGGCCCGCGGACTTGGGTTGGGTACGGTCCAGCTCGGCGTGGATGATCAGCCGCTGGTAGTTGTCGAACTTCGGGTTGCACGTGGTCAGGGTGAGCATCCGCTTGGTCGCCTTCTTGTCCGGCTCGCCGGGCACCGGCGCCACCACCTCGACCTGGGTCGGTCGGACGATGCGGGTCTGGGACACCCGGTAGACGTACCAGTCGGTCTTGCTCTCGACCACGATCGGGTCGCCCTCGTCCAGCTCGTCCAGCCGCCAGAAGGTGGCCCGGTTGCGGTGGCCGGCGACGGAGAAGTTGCCCACCTGACCGGGGAGCGCGCTGGTCGGGTAGTGGCCGGGGGCGAACCGGATGTCCTGCTGGGTGACCCCCTCGACGACGACCCAGTTCTTGTCGAGCTTGGGGATGTAGAGGCCCGCGAGCGGCTTGCCGCGTACCGGTGGGGGGGGTTTGACGCTCGGGCCCACCGACGGGGCGACGGTGGGGTCGTCGGTCGGGCCCCACGCCTGAGCCAGCTCGTTGTTGAGGTCGTTCTGGTGGGCGTCGACGATGGCCGACTTGCCCCAGACCTCGTAGCCGGCGAACAGCAGGACCACCAGACCGAAGGTGATCAGGATTTCGCCGGTGACGCGGATGCCCGTACGCAGTCGCGAGCCGAACGACGGGCGGGTCAGCTCGGAGTAGACGCTCTTGTAGCCCTCGCCGGTCTGGTGCGGCCGGAGTTGCACCACCCGCTCGCCGCGTCGGGGCTGGGGAGGCTCGGCGGGGTTGGCGCCGGCAGGCTCGTCCGGGACGGCGGTGCGGGGGACGGCACCCATCAACGCGGTCGAGTCCATGGTCGGCGGCCTGGTGGCAGGAGTGCCGGGCACGGCCGGAATCAACGCGGTGGCGGCCGGGTCCGCGTCACGATCCCCGCCAGCGCTCGGCGGGACCCGGCCCGGCCCGGTCGGCGGCACCCGGCTGGGCGCGGTCGACGGGAAGCCTTCCGGCCCGGCCGCTGCGACGCGGTCGGGGGCGGCCGGGGTGGCCGGGGAGCCGGTGGGTCGGGTGGGCCGGGCGGTGACCTGCGGAATGTACGCGGTCGGCGAGTCGGCCAGCGGCGGCGTCGAGGGCCCGGAGGAGACCGGCCGGCTCGGCGTGCCGGAGGCCGCCGGTCGGGTCGGCATCGGCATCCCGCCGGGCGTGTCCGGGCGGGTCGGTGCGGCACCCGGTGGGTTGCCTGCACCTGGCGGGCGGGTCGGTGCGGCACCCGGTGGGTTGCTGGCACCCGGGGGGCGGGTCGGTGCGGCGCTGGGCGCGGTCGGTCGCGTGGACGCGGCGCTGGGCGCGGGGGGTCGGGTCGGGGCGTTGCCGGGGGCAGCGGGCCGAACCGGGCCCTGGTTGCTGGCGGTAGCTCGGCCGGGGGTGGTCGCGGGGGGAATCCCGGCGCCGCCGTGTGAGCCCGGCCCGGTAGCTGCGCTGCCCGGCCAGGGCGGCGGTGCTTCGACACCCGGGCGGCCCGAGGTCCCGGTCGGCTCGGGTCGAGTGGCGCTCGGCGGCGGCTGCTCGGCTCGCGGCGGCTGCTCGGCTCGTGGCGGGTGCAGCACCGGCTCGGGCCAGTTGCTGGCCGGGGTCGGTCGGCCCGGTGCCGACTCGGGCCGGTCGAGCTTGGGCAGAAAGGCGGTCGGCTCGTCGGTCTGGTCCCGGTGTCGCCCGTCGCGTCGTTCGTCCGGCCCGCTCACTTGGGCACCGTAGCCGAGCGCAGGGCGGTCGAATCCTCGAATGCGGGAACTCGCACCGTGGAGGCCGTCTCCTTGTAGCCAAGCTGGTAGTCGTCGACCGCGTCCTTGAACAACCGGACTCCCTGAGAGCTGGCGAGGGCCTGCTGGAGGGCAGCGGGATCGCCGATTGCCACGATCTTGAACGGTGGGGAGTACACCCGGCCGTGAAGCAGCAGGGTGTTACCGACGCAGCGTACCGCGCTGGTGGTGAGCACGCGGACATTCATGATTGACATGGCCTCGGCTCCGCCGGCCCAGAGCGCGTTGACCACCGCCTGTACGTCTCCCTGATGCACCACCAGGTCGTCGTTGCTGGCGTCCGACTGCGTCTGGTCGAGCTGGGGCGCGTCGTTCAGCTCGACGGTGACCCCGGGCCCGCTGAGGGCGGTGAATCCGGCGTCCTGGAGGCTGCCCTGGGCGCGATTCTGCTGAGCCTTGATCGGGGCGTCCGAGCCGGCCAGCGTGTTGGTCCGTTGCTCGACCTCGCCGCGCAGGGTGGCGGCGCGGCGCTCGCTGGCGGCGACCTGTTCGCGGCGGTCCTCGATGAGCTGGTTGAGCTGGGGGCGCCGGTCCTCCCGGAGAGCGGTGCCGCCCGCGGTGGTAGCGGTGGTGGTGAAGAGCAACCCGGCCGCCGCGGCGATCAGGGGCACCCCGATCGACCAGCCCGGACGGCGTTGGCGCGGTCGCCGGGGCAGCAGCCCGGCGGCGGCCCGTCGGAGGACCTTCTGCCAGGAGGTTGCGCCGGATGTGTACTCCACCGAGCGTTCCTTCCGCGTGTCGGGGATCGGTCCGTGCCGGCTGGGCCGGTGATGCGAACAGTCCCGCCTCTTTCGGTCACTCCGTGCACCGGCCTGACCCCATTCGTGGTCCAGGCGGCCAATCGGGACTACGCTAGCTCTCGAACATTATTGGCCATGGACCGTCGCCCCCGCGCCCGGTTGTCAGGCCGGACGAGGTCGTCACCCCTCTGGAGAGCGCCGTGCCCAAGTCTCAGGTCCGTAAGAAGAAGGTGTACACCCCGCCGACGGACGTGCGTCCGACGACGACGTCGTCGTCGCGCAAGCCTAGCCCGGTGTGGTTGCCGATCACCGCGGTCGCCTTGATCGTCGTCGGCATCGGCTGGCTGGTGCTCTACTACCTGTCCGAGCAGGAGTACCCGGTCATGGCGTGGGGTTACTGGAACCTCGCCGTCGGCTTCGGTGCGATGGTCGCCTCGCTGGCGTTGCTCTCTCGCTGGCGCTGATCCGAGCAGACCGTCGCGTCGGCGGTCCCACGTCACCTCGTCGAGCCCCTGCCCGGCAAGATCGGGTAGGGCCACCTATGGTGTGCGCAGGCAGCGCGGCCTACTGCGAGATGACTCACGTTACCGCTGGGTAACCTTCGCGTAGGCTGCACTGCATGACCGAGCAGAGCGAGGTCATCAGGCAGCAGACCGGGGAGGCCAACTCGATGGGCAGCGTCCAGATCGTCACCACGATCCTCGCGGCCGCCATCACCGCCGTGGCGGTGTGGCTTGCGGTGCGTGCGGTCCTGAAGATGGTGGCAGTCATCCGGCTCGGGCAACCCGCGCCGGAGCGGTTCTCCGACAAGGTCGCCCGCGCCAGGACGATGCTGGTGGAGACGGCCGGCCACACCCGGATGCTCAAGTGGGGTGTGGTGGGCGCCGCGCACTGGTTCGTGATGGTCGGCTTCGTCGTGCTGTCGCTGCTGGTGCTCGAGGCGTACTTCGAGGTGGTCACCCCGACCGGCGGGCTGCCCATCATCGGGCACTGGACGATCTTCGGGTTGGCCACCGAGATCATCACCATGCTGGGCCTGGTCGGCATCCTGGTGCTGATGGCGATCCGGCTGCGCAACCGGCCGACCCGCACGGGCGGGCGGTCCCGGTTCACCGGCTCGACCATGTGGCAGGGCTACTTCGTCGAGTGGATCGTGCTGCTGGTCCTGATCTTCGGCCTGCTGATCCGCGGCTTCAAGGTCGCCACCGACCACTTCGAGTACCCGCTCTGGGCCACCCCGGTCAGTCACGCGGTCGGCGCGGTGCTGCCCGACTGGTCGGACGGGGCGAGCGTCGCCGCGCTCATCAAGATCGCCATTTCGATGACGTGGCTGATCGTCATCTCCCTGAACGTCACGATGGGCGTCGCCTGGCACCGCTTCCTGGCGTTCCCCAACATCTTCTTCAAGCGGGAGCCGGCCAAGCCGGCCGGCTCCGGTCTCGGCGCGCTGCGCCCGATGACCAGCCAGGGCAAGCCGCTCGACTTCGAGGAGGCGGACCCGGAGAAGGACCAGTTCGGCGTCGCCCACGTCGAGCAGTTCAGCTGGAAGGGCCTTCTGGACTTCAGCACCTGCACCGAGTGCGGTCGCTGCCAGTCGCAGTGCCCCGCCTGGAACACCGGCAAGCCCCTGTCGCCGAAGCTGCTGGTGCTGAGCCTGCGCGACCACGCGTACGCGAAGGCGCCCTACCTGCTGGCCGGCGGCGGCAAGGACCTGACCGGCGAGGAGAAGGCCACCCAGGCGCAGCTCGCCCACCTGGACGTGCTGGCCCTCGCCGAGGCCGACAAGCCGCTGATCGGCACCGCCGAGGAGGGCGGTGTCATCGACCCGGACGTGCTCTGGTCCTGCACCACCTGCGGTGCCTGCGTCGAGCAGTGCCCGGTGGACATCGAGCACGTCGACCACATCGTCGACATGCGCCGCTACCAGGTGCTGATCGAGTCGAGCTTCCCCTCCGAGGCCGGGGTGATGCTGCGCAACCTGGAGAACAAGGGCAACCCGTGGGGCGCCCCGCAGAACACCCGCGAGGACTGGACCAAGGGCCTGGACTTCGAGGTGCCCCGGGTCGGCGAGGTGGACGACTTCGAGTACCTGTTCTGGGTCGGCTGCGCCGGCGCGTTCGAGGACCGGGCCAAGAAGACCACCCGCGCGGTGGCCACGCTGCTCAACGAGGCGGGCGTGAAGTTCGCGATCCTGGGTGAGGGCGAGACCTGCTCTGGCGACCCTGCGCGACGGATCGGCAACGAGTTCGTCTTCCAGATGCTCGCCCAGCAGAACGTGGAGACGCTGAACGAAGCGTTCGACGGCCGGGAGAAGGCCAAGCGCAAGATCGTCGCGACCTGCCCGCACTGCTTCAACACCCTGGGCAACGAGTACGGGCAACTCGGCGGCGAGTTCGAGGTGGTCCACCACACCCAACTCCTCGCGCACCTGGTCGCCACCGGCAAGCTCACGCCGGTGCAGCCGGTCGACGGCGGCGTCACCTACCACGACCCCTGCTACCTGGGTCGGCACAACCGCGTCTTCGCGGCCCCCCGGGAGGTCCTCGGCGACGCCATCGCGGGCGACCTGACCGAGATGCCGCGTAACAGCGAGCGCTCCTTCTGCTGCGGTGCCGGCGGCGCCCGGATGTGGATGGAAGAGAAGATCGGCAAGCGGATCAACGTGGACCGGGTCGAGGAGGCCATGGCCACCGGGGCGAAGACGGTCGCGGTCGGCTGCCCGTTCTGCTCGACGATGCTCAGCGACGGGGTCAACGGCAAGGGCGCCGGCGAGCAGGTCGAGGTGATCGACGTGGCCACCGTTCTGCTCCGCTCCGTCAAGCCCGAGCAGCCGCAGGGCGGCAAGGAGACCGCGCCGATCGGCGGCTGAGACGCGTACCCCTGGGATCTTTCATCGACGGCGGCGGCCCCTTAGGGCCGCCGCCGTCGTGCAAGAATCTCGCCGAGGTGAGGCGACATCGACGGCCTGCTCTTGATGACGCTGTTGCCCCTGGTCGGCTTCGTAGCCCTGACCGCGGGCAACGCGTTCTTCGTCGCGGCCGAGTTCGCGCTGGTCACGGTCGACCGGGCGGAGATCGACCGGCGGGCCGCCGCGGGCGACCAGACCGCCCTGACTGTCCGCGCAGCGCTGCGCGAACTCTCCTTCCAGCTCTCCGGGGCACAGCTCGGCATCACCATCACCGCGCTGCTCACCGGCTACCTGGCCGAGCCGGCCCTGGCCCGGCTCTTCACCCCGCTGTTGCGCCCGCTGGCCGGAGACAGCACCGAGCGGCTCACTCCGTTCCTCGCGTTGGCCCTGGCCACGCTGATCTCCATGCTCTTCGGCGAGTTGGTGCCGAAGAACGCGGCGCTGGCCCGGCCCATGCCGGCGGCGCTGGCCACGGCCGGCCCGATGCACACCTTCTCCCGGACGTTCGGCTGGGTGATCCGGGGGTTGAACGGCTCGGCGAACCGACTGGTCCGGGCGCTCGGCGTGGAGCCGCAGGAAGAGTTGGCAAGCGCCCGCTCGCCGGAGGAGTTGGGCCTGCTGGCGGGCATCTCGGCGCGGGCCGGCGCGCTGCCCACGGACACCGCGATGCTGCTGCGTCGCACCATCCGCTTCGGTGACAAGCGGGCCGCGGAGGCGATGACCCCCAGGGTGGACGTGGTCGCGCTGCGCGCCACCGCCACCGTGGCGGAGCTGCTGGAGGAGTCGCGGCGGACCGGGCGGACCCGGTTCCCCGTGTACGAGGAGACCCTGGACCTGGTGACCGGTGTGGCCGCTGTGCCCGACGCGCTGGGCGTGCCGCTGGCCGACCGTGCGTCGACCCGGGTTGACTCGGTGGCCCGCGAGCCGGTGTACGTGCCGGAGAGCCTGAACCTGGACGGTGTCCTGGCCGCGCTGAAGGCGGCCGGGGCCGACCTGGCCATCGTGGTCGACGAGTACGGCGGCACGGACGGCGTGGTGACCGTCGAGGACCTCGTCGAGGAGTTGGTCGGGGAGATCGCCGACGAGTTCGACCCGGCGAGCGTGGACGACGACGGGTCGGCCGAGTTGACCGTGCCGGGCGGTGAGCGCACCGTGCTGGTCGACGGTGTGCTCCGCTCCGACGAGGTGGCCGAGCAGACCGGCTTCCGGCTGCCCGAGGGGCCGTACGAGACCCTGGCCGGGTTCCTGATGGCCCAGCTCGGGCACATCCCGCTCGCCGGCGAGACGGTCGAGACGGACGGCTGGGAGTTCACAGTGGTCGAGGTGGAGCGGCACCGGATCGAGCAGGTCCGGGTGCTGCGCCCGGCGGATCCGGACGACGATGACTGAGCTGCTGGTGACCGTGGTGCTGCTGCTCGGCAACGGGTTCTTCGTGGGCAGCGAGTTCGCGCTCATCGCGTCCCGCCGGACGGTGATCGAGCCCCTGGCGGCCGGGTCGAAACGCGCCCGCTGGGCGTTGTCGGCGATGAACCAGATCCCGCTGATGATCGCTGGCGCGCAGCTCGGCATCACGGTCTGCTCGTTGGGTCTGGGCGCGATCGCCGAACCGGCGCTGGCCCACCTGCTGGAGCCGCCGTTCCACGCGGCCGGCCTGCCGGAGCGGGCGGTGCACCCGGTGGCGTTCGTGCTGGCACTGGGCGTGGTGGTCTTTCTGCACACGGTCGTCGGTGAAATGGTGCCGAAGAACATCACGCTTGCCGGTCCGGAGGTCTCCGCGCTCTGGCTCGGCCCGGCGATGCTGGCATTCTGTGTGGCCACCAAACCGTTGTTGCTCGCGATGAAATGGGCGGCCCGGTGGGTGCTCGCGTTCTGGCGGATCGAGGCGTCCGAGGCGGTGAAGACGGTGTTCACCGCCGAGGAGTTGGCCGGTTTGGTCTCCCAGGCGCGGACCGAGGGGCTGCTCGACGCGGAGCAGCACGCGCGGATCACCGGCGCGCTGGCCCTGCACGCCCGGACGGCGGCGGACGCGCTGCAACCGTGGTCGACGGTGGTGACGGTGGCCGAGGACGTCTCGCCGGCGTCACTGGAGGTGCTGGCGACCCGGACCGGGCGGTCCCGGTTCCCGGTGGTGCAGCGGTCGACCCGTCGGGTGCTCGGCTTTGTGCACGTCAAGGACGTGCTCGGGTACGCAGGGCAGGGCCGCCGGTCCCCGGTGCCGGCCGACGTCTACCGGCCGCTGGCGGTGGTGCCGCCGGACCGTACGCTGGCCGACCTGCTGCTGGCGATGCGTCGCGAACGGCGGCACATGGTGCTGGTCAGCGACGGGCGACGCCCACTCGGTGTGGTCACTCTTGACGACGTATTGACCGCAATCGTTGGGTGATGGACCAATACCCTTGGTGTGCAAGCGGTTGCACGACAGTGATGGTTACCGCGCTCGCCTTGATTACCGCCCGCAGCTTCCCTAATGTGGGGCACCGACCGCTGTGGGTCGTCTGCCTCGGCCCTTCCCTCACGCGAGGCGCCCGGCGGTCGGTTGCAAAGGAGTCGGTGCCGGTGGCAACCATGCCCCCTCATCGTCACGACCTGAACGCGTCTGCTCGCTCTGGTGGCCTGCGTCGCGTCGCGTACCGGGTGCTGACCCTGGTCGCCGCCGCGGCCGTCGGTGCCGGTCTGCTGACCGCGCCGGCACATGCCGCGCCCACGGTCGACGAGATCGAGGCGCAGATCGACAAGAAGTGGGAGCAGTTGGAGCCCACCATCGAGCAGTACAACAAGGTCCGGGCGCAGCTGAAGGTCAACCGGAAGAAGTCGGCGGACCTCCAGAAGAAGATCGAGCCGCTGGCGCTGCAGAGCGAGCTGGCGCTCAACCGGGTCGGCGACCTCGCCTCCCGCTACTACATCTCCGGCCCGTCACACGACATCGGTGCGCTGCTGGTCAGCGCCAAGCCGGACACGCTCACCGAGCAGCTCACCATCCTCGACCGGCTCGCTTCGCAGGAGCGCAAGGAAGTCGAGGGTGTGCTGGCCGTGCGGGACAAGTACGACGGCGAGAAGCAGAAGCTGGACGCGCTGATCGTCACCCAGACCAAGCAGCAGAATGATCTGGCGGCCAAGAAGAAGCAGATCGACGCCGAGATCAAGAAGCTCGAGGCGTCGATGCCCAAGACCACTGTCAAGACGGCGGCCTGCCCGACCATCAACGGAGTGGTCAGTGAGGCGGCCCGCACCGCGATCAAGACCGCCTGCGGCAAGGTCGGCAAGCCGTACGTCTGGGGCGCCACCGGGCCGAACTCGTTCGACTGCTCAGGGCTGACCCAGTACGCCTACAAGGCGGCCGGGATCTACCTCACGCACCACACCGGTGACCAGTGGAACGAGGGCAAGGCCATCTCGCGAGGCGACGCCCGCCCCGGTGACCTGGTCTTCTTCTTCTCCGGCCTGAGTCATGTCGGCCTCTATCTGGGTAACAACCAGATGGTGCACGCGCCACGCGCCGGCAAACCGGTGCAGGTCTCCAGCATCACCACAATGCCCATCGCCGGGTTCCGCAGACCCGGCTGATCCGCCTCGCGCGACACGACGGTCCCCGGTCACCGACCGGGGGCCGTCGTGGTTCTCAGCGGGGTGCCCCCACCGGGGAGGGCAACAGCTGCACGTCGGCGAGGTCGACGTACATGATCCGGTGGCCGAACTGGATCTGCGCGTACCGGTTCTTGCCGCGAATCACCGTCCAGTCGCCGGGCGAGGAACCGTCGAACGTGCTGGCCCGGTAGTACTCGCCGGCCAGCACCGCGCCGACGGAGTACCGCTGCCCGGCGGCCAGCGTGTACTGGAGCGGCGAGATCGCCTGGTAGGGCACCCCGTCCGGGTACGCGGACTGCTCCGGGTACGCCCGTCCGTAGACCGGAATGGTGGCCTTTCCGGGCTTCGGCGTCGCCACGACGCCGACGGTCCAACTGGCGGTCGGCGCGGACGCCGGGTTGTGGAACCAGGCCCGCTGCCCGAGATACCAGATCGCCGTCCAGTCGCCCTGCCGTCCGGCCAGCGCGTACGTCTGCCCGGCGGACGCCCGGGCCCCGTGATCCGACACCGCCATCGTGTTCGGGCTGCCGTCCGGGCGGAGCGCGATGTCGTTGACCAGCGGCGCGTCCGCGGCCGGTGCGCTGCGCAGCACCACCGCCGAGGAGCCGCGCGGCGCGCAGGGCACGCCCACTGTGACGCAGCCGGTGAACGCCGGCTGGTTGGTGGTGTAGTCCGGGTCGATCCGGACCAGCCCGGTGGCCGGGGTGCCGGTGTCCAGTCGAGGTGCGTGCAGCAGGTCGAAGTAGTGCGTCCAGTCCCAGTACGGGCCCGGATCCCAGTGCATTCCCCGCACGGTCGAGGCGATGGTGCCGGGCACGTTGTCGTGGCCGATGATGTGCTGGCGGTCCAGCGGGATGCCCAGCCGCAGCGCCAGGTGCCGGACCAGCTTCGCCGAGGTCCGGTACATCGCCTCGGTGTACCAGGTGCCCTGCGCCGCGAAGCCCTCGTGTTCCAACCCGATCGACTTCGCGTTGACGTACCAGTTGCCGGCGTGCCAGCCGACGTCCTTGGTCTTCACGTGCTGGGCGATGTGCCCGTCGACCGAGCGCAGCGAGTAGTGCCAGCTCACGTAGGTCGGATCCTGGACGAGTTGCAGGGTCGTGGCCCAACTCGCCTCGGTGTCGTGGATGACGATGTACTCGATCTTCTGCCGCGCGGGCCGGTCGGAGAGGTCGTGGTTGCCGTAGTCCCCGTCGCCGAACGCCTCGTAGGGCGCCGGGATCCACTCGCAGGAGATGGTGCGTGGGCACTCCACCCCGTCCGGGCGGGCCAGGCGGCGCAGGCCCAACCGGTCCAACCAGGAACGCTCGGGCCGTACCACGCGGGCCGGCAGGGTGACACGCTGGCCGTCGTCGGTCACCCGGGCTTCGCCCGCGCCGATGGTGGTGAAGACCTCGTCGGCGAAGGCCGCCGCGGCGTCGGCGCTGTCCGCGCCCGAGTAGCGGGCCACCGCGCCGTACCAGGCCGCCGGGTCGGTGCCCGCGCCGACCGGCGCGCCCAGATCCCTCTGGTACGCGCTCAGCAGCGCGGCCCCACCCCGGATGTTGAGGCCCGCGTCGGTGCGCAGTGCCTCGGGGGTGGCGCCGGTCAGCGTGGCGGCGGCGTCCACGGTCTGCAACGCGGCGATGGACGGCGCGGGTGCCTCGACCGGCCGGGGCGTGGGCACCCGGGCGGAACGGGAGTCGTCGCCGCGTGGGTCCTCGGCGCCGGCGTCGTGGTGGCCGCGCCCGGGTAGGGCGGCCACGTGCCGCGCGTCGGTCAGGTGCATCGGGCCGTAGCCGCCACTGGTGCTCGGTGTGCCGGCGTTGGTGTCCCAACGGGACTCCAGGAAGGAGACGCCGAGCAGCACGACGGCCGGCACGCCGTACTCGGTGGCCGCTGCGGCGTACTGCTGCTGACGGTCGGTGGCGGGCGCGGCGGCGGCCGGGCCGCTGGAGAGCGGCACCGTGGTCGCGGCGGCGACCACGGTGGCGGCGAGCAGCGCGCGCCAGCCGGTCGACAGGGTTGGATGGTGCATCGAACCCCCTAGATTCTCGCGGAGTGAGGTCAGGTCACCATCGCGCCGTCCGGGAGCTCGCGTCAATACCTTTCCATCTATCGAAGCGTGCGGAAAGAATTCTTCACACACGGTCGGTGACCTCGCCCAATCCGTACGGAGTGTCACGGCCGCACGGGTTGCGGATCGGTAACAAGCGTCTCTACTCTGGTCATTCGTCGGCCCGACAGCAGCTCCGCCCAGCCCGGGCGGTAACGGACCGACACCGCCGAGTCGTTTCCGAGCGAACCGGGGACCCAGGTCCCTCGGGGTGAATCCGCAGCCACTGCGGTAGGGCGCCGACTTCCCGCCCGAACCCGTCAGCTAACCCGGTAGGCGGTCAGGAAGAAGGAGTACGGAACCCCGGTGGCACTCCATGCCCCGCGGCCGTCGTCCGAGCGGCCGGCATCAGCCGGCCCGGCCTCGATCGTGCCGCGCCCACGCTGGTCCCGCTTCACCACCGCACTCGCCGCGCTGGCCGGCATCGCCGTCGTCCTGACCGGCAGTGCCACGGCGGCGCACGCCGACCCGTCCGTCGCCGAGATCGAGCGCCAGATCGACGCCGACTGGAACAAGCTCGAACCGATCATCGAACGGCACAACGCCACCCGCACCGACCTCGCCGCAAAGCGGAAGCAGGCCGACGCGCTGGCCGCCCGGATCACTCCGCTGGAGCGCCAGGTCGACGCCGCGATGGACAAGGTCAGCGCCCTGGCCGTACGCGCCTACAAGGGTGAGAACGTCTCGACAGTCAACGCCGTGCTGGGCAGCCGGTCGCCCAGCGAGGTGGTCGGCCAGCTCGAAATGCTCGACCGCTTCGCGCACAACCAGCAGAAGGACGTACGCCAGGTGGCCGACCTGCGCGATCAGCTGGCCGCGCAGAAGGCGCCGCTGGACGAGATGGTGGCCCAGCTGACCCGCACCGAAGCTCAGCTGGCGGCGAAGAAGAAGCAGATCAACGAAGAGATCGACCGCCTGCAGAAGCTGCGCCTCAAGGTGTACGGCAGCGGCGGCGGCGGTCCGCTGCGCCCGGCACCCTGCCCGGGTAGCTACCCCGGCGGCGCCGCGGGCACCGCGGTCAAGTTCGCCTGCGCGCAGATCGGCAAGCCCTACGTCTGGGGTGCCGAGGGCCCGAACTCGTACGACTGCTCCGGTCTGATGCTGGCCGCCTGGGCGAAGGCCGGCGTGTCGCTGCCGCACAACGCCGCCGCGCAGAGCCGGGTCACCAAGAACGTCAGCAAGGGCGACCTGCGCCCCGGCGACCTGGTCTTCTACTACAGCGACATCCACCACGTCGGCATGTACGTCGGCGGCGGCTGGGTGGTGCACGCCTCGCAGGCCGGTCAACCGGTCAAGATGAAGAAGGTCGACGACGGCCCGATCCACAGCTACGGCCGTCCAGGCTGACCTTCCGATGACCGAGGGCCCGTCGCGATCCGTCGCGGCGGGCCCTCGTCGTCTCGGTCCTAACGGCTGAACCTCAGCGGGTGGGCCAGGTGCGCCAGTGCTGCCAGGCGCGGCTGGGTGTCGGCCCCCGCTGGCCCTGGTAGCGCGAGCCGTAGACCACCGAGCCGTACGGGTGCTCGGCCGGCGAGGAGAGCCGGAAGATGCAGAGCTGCCCGATCTTCATGCCCGGCCACAGGGTGATCGGCAGGTTCGCCACGTTCGAGAGTTCCAGTGTCACGTGACCGGAGAAGCCCGGGTCGATGAAGCCGGCGGTGGAGTGCGTGAGCAGCCCGAGCCGGCCCAGGGAGCTCTTGCCCTCCAGTCGGCCGGCGAGCTGGTCACCCAGCGAGATGACCTCCAGTGTCGAGGCGAGGACGAACTCCCCCGGGTGCAGCACGAACGGCTCGCCGTCGGGGACCTCGACCGCCGAGGTCAGGTCGTCCTGCTGCATGGCGGGATCGATGTGGGTGTAGAGGTGGTTGTTGAAAACCCGGAACAGCCGGTCGAGTCGGACGTCGATGCTGGACGGTTGGACCAGAGTGGGCTCGAACGGCTCCAGGCCCAGCGTGCCGGCCTTGATCTCGGAGACCAGGTCGCGGTCGGAGAGCAGCATCGGACCACCATAGCCGCGTTCCCGAAAGTGGCCGGATTCGGTGCCGGTGACCAGCGCGTCGAGGTCGCTACTCGTACATTTGTTCGATAGAATGCCCACATGGCTTCCTGGTCCGAATTCGCCGCCGACGAGCCCCGACTCGCCGACGGGATCCGCGTTCTCCTCCAGCAATACGGGCCGGGCTTCGGCTATCTGGCCACGGTCCGTGCCGACGGCGGGCCCCGCGTCCATCCGGTCTCTCCGGTCATCACCGCCGAGGGGCTGTTCTGCTTCATCATCGACTCGCCCAAGCGCCGCGACCTCGAACGTGACGGCCGTTACGCGCTGCACTCCTTCCCCGCGGAGGAGAGCGACGACGAGGCGTACGTGGCGGGGCACGCCCGTCCGGTGACCGATCCGGTCCTCGTGGCGCAGTTGGCGCACAGCGCCCGGGCCGAGCCGCAGGTCGACTGGCGGCTCTTCGAGTTCACCGTCGACGTGGCCATGCTCACCCGCCGCGAGCAGCACATCGCGGGCATTCCGGGCCTCGCGCCGGGTCGGCCGGCCGTTCGGGTCTGGCTCGACCCAAACGCCCCGTCGGCGGGGGCCATGCCCCTCGCCGTCCCGCAGGCGCGCCCGACCCGCCTCAGCCGTGACGTCCAGTGCACGGCCGCCTGACCACAACCGGAAGGTTCATCGGTGCCGGCTCCGTCGTAACGGGAGCCGGCACCGGCGTACGTACCGGCCCCGGTGCCGCGGTGATCAACTCGACTTCAGTGAAATCGCGGTGTCCCAACGCTCCGGATGCCCCGACTTCCAGAAAACCGAGTGGATCAACCTGGGGTCGACCCGGGTGGAGCGGTACGCGGACAGCTGCGGTCGGCGGGGGGACCTGGGTGCACGGCCTCGACGACTCGGGTACAGTGGTGCCGCTTGCGGGTGTAGTTCAATGGCAGAACATCAGCTTCCCAAGCTGACAGTGCGGGTTCGATTCCCGTCACCCGCTCCACTGCGAAGGCCCTGGCCAGGACGAGAGTCCCAGCCAGGGCCTTCGACGCTGTTGCGGCCAGCAGCGCTCGCGGCCGACAAGACCCTGAAGGCCCGCAACCCCGGCCGTTCCTGCGTTAACCTCGCTGACCTCCCAGAGCGTTCAAGTGGTGGGAGGTACACACACCATGCAACGACCTCGGGAACTGGCGCCACCGGAAGGCTTCGCCGAGTTCGTCGCGGCGCGCTCCGATGCGCTGCTGCGTTCGGCCTGGCTGCTTACCGGCGATGCCGGGCGAGCCGAGGACCTGTTGCAGACGGTTCTGGCGGACGTCTGGCGGCGCTGGGCCACGATCAGGAGTGCCGGGCATCCCGAGGCGTACCTGCGCCGAGCGCTGTTCACCACCTACGTCTCCTGGTGGCGGCGGCGCTGGCGCAGTGAGATTCCAAGCCAGCCGCCGGACGAGCCCGCACGTGGCGACGTGGCAGGTGAGTCCGTCGACCGGGACGCGGTACGCCGCGCGTTGGCCCGACTCAGCCGGCAGCAGCGGGCGATCGTGGTGCTCCGCTACGTCGAGGACCTGACGGTGCAGCGGACGGCGGAAGTGCTCGGCTGCTCGCACAACACGGTCAAGGTGCAGGCCTTCCGTGCCCTACGGATTCTGCGTACCGATCCGAATCTTGAGCTGTTTGCCGCCTGGAGGTCGCGAAGTGACGCGTGAAGATGAGGACATCAGGCTGCTGTTGACCAACGCCGTTCCCCCACTGACGCCGCCACCAGATCGGGTTGTCAAGGTGGCCCGGCGGGTCCGCCGGCACCGGCAGCGCCTGATCGGAAGCACCGCGCTAGCCGTGGCCCTGGCTGTCGGACTGGGCGTCGGAGGGGCGCGGATACTCACCGACGGCAACCGTGCCCCCTCGATGGCGGGCGATTCCGGCGGACAAGGGCAGTGGACGTCGTGCGTCGAGGCCGCACCGGAGATGGTCAGGCGCGGCTTCACGGTCCCGACCGAGGAGGCAGCCGCCCTGCCCCGCCTCGGCGATGACTTCATCCCCGCCGCGGCCGTCATCTGCGGGCTGGAACAACCCGTTGGCGAGGACGTGATGGTGACGGAACAGCGCAGCGACGACGGAGCCGCCCTCGCCGCCCTCGTCGCCGCGCTCCGTCTGCCCGACGCACCAGAGAATCCCGACTTTCCGTGCAGGGCGAATCTGGAGGGGGCACCCTGGCTGGCGCTCGTCGACGCGGAGGGCCGGTGGATACGGCCCGGCATACCACTCGCTTCCTGCCGCAACCATCTCCCGGACGGCTTTCGGACAGCGCTCTGGGCCCTGCCGCTGACCACCGTGGCAACCCGTCCGCTCACCGAGGTCGAGTCGTCCCCGAGTAGTGCGACGCCGCGCTGATCGAACTGATCGAGAAGACGCCGCGCTGATCGAACTGATCGACGAGCCGTGACCCTGTCGGGTGCGGCGTCCACGGAGATCCGGCCACCGGCCGCAGTTCGATCGTCATGCCGAGATCGCTTGCAGCCCCGTACCAGCCACC
>NZ_JBIALC010000020.1:0-62599 GCF_042873195.1 Micromonospora arida
ATCGCCGGCACCAGCACCGACACCGACGGCGTCACCCACTCCTACGAGGGCGGGCACTACATCAGCGTCGTCGGCTACCGCGACAACGGCAACACAGTGAAGATCGCCGACTCCGCCAACCCGAACACCGCCTCCTACTGGATCAGCGTCGAACACCTCGCCGACTGGATCGCCACCCGCGGCTACGCCACCAGCTGACCCACACCACATGACCGAAGGGCCGGACCCCCACGAGGGTCCGGCCCTTCGGCGTGCCTACGTCAGTGCTCGCGCCCGCGGGTCGGCTCAACGCCGGGCGCCGCCACAGCCGCCTGACCGCCGAATGCCGCCGCAACGGACCGCCCGCCCGAAGCCGTCCCAGCAGACTGACCGCTGGAAGGCACCTGGGCCGCCTCCATGTCGGCAGCGCCGTCGGCCGACGCGACGCGGTGCGCGCGGCGGCGCAGCCACCAGGTGCTGCCGAGCCCGGCGAGCACCGCGAGGACCAACCCGGCCCAGGAGATGTCCTTCAGCCAGTGTTCGGCCGCCCGGCCAACGGAGTAGAGCAGGTATGTCGTGCCGAAGGCCCAGACCAACCCGCCGGCCGCGTTCGCCACCAGGAAGCGGCGGTACGGCACGTGCAGCGCCCCGGCGAGCGGCCCGGCCAGGATCCGCAGCAGTGCCACGAACCGACCGAAGAAGACCGCCCAGACGCCATGCCGCGCGAAGCTCTGTTCGGCACGGGCGAGCTGCGCCGGGCCCAGGTGCTTGGGGAACCGTCTGCCCAGCCGGGCGAGCAGCGGGCGACCGCCGCGTCGGCCGACGGCGTACCCGACGGAGTCGCCGACGATGGCGCCGAACGCCGCCGCGCTGGCCACCCACTCCGGCTCCACCACTCCGGTGGCGGCGAGCAGGGCGGAGCTGACCAGGACGATCTCGCCGGGCAGCGGAACGCCCATGCTCTCCACGCCGATCACGCCGGCGACGAGCAGGTAGACCACGCCCGGAGGCAGCGCCGAGAGCCAGTGCTGAACGTCGATCACTCGGCACCCCTTCCGAATCGGCCCCGACCCTACCTCGCCGATCCGACGACGGGGGGCGGTCGCGCGACGACGGAGGGCGGTCGCGGGCGGCCCAACCCGGGACGTCAGGTTGCACATATAGCAAGACGGACGTACGGTTTTGTTGGAAGCGGAATCGGGCGGTAAGTGTCACCTAACCTCGGCGGCACCCCGACCGGTGCGACAGACTGCTCAGGACTACTCACGGTCGCTGGTGTGAAGGAGTACGACGTGGCGAGCCTCGACACCTTCGGTGCGAAGACCCAGCTACGCGTCGGAGACGCGAGCTACGAGATTTTCAAGATCGACAAGGTGGACGGCCACGCGCGGTTGCCGTACAGCCTGAAGATCCTGCTGGAGAACCTGCTGCGGACCGAGGACGGCGCGAACATCACCGCCGACCACATCCGCCAGCTCGGCGGGTGGGACTCCACCGCCGCCCCGAGCGTGGAGATCCAGTTCACCCCGGCGCGGGTCCTGATGCAGGACTTCACCGGCGTGCCCTGCGTGGTCGACCTGGCCACCATGCGCGAGGCCGTACGTGACCTGGGCGGCGACGCCAGCAAGGTCAACCCCCTCGCCCCAGCCGAGCTGGTCATCGACCACTCGGTCATCGCCGACCTGTTCGGCCGCGAGGACGCGTTCGCCCGCAACGTCGAGCTGGAGTACGAGCGCAACAAGGAGCGCTACCAGTTCCTGCGCTGGGGTCAGACCGCGTTCAACGAGTTCAAGGTCGTCCCGCCGGGCACCGGCATCGTGCACCAGGTCAACATCGAGTACCTGGCCCGCACCATCATGGAGCGCAACGGCCAGGCGTACCCGGACACGGTGGTCGGCACCGACTCGCACACCACCATGGTCAACGGCCTGGGCGTGCTGGGCTGGGGCGTCGGTGGCATCGAGGCCGAGGCCGCGATGCTCGGCCAGCCGGTCAGCATGCTGATCCCCCGGGTGGTGGGCTTCAAGCTCTCCGGTGAGATGCCGGCCGGCACCACCGCCACCGACCTGGTGCTGACCATCACCGAGATGCTGCGCAAGCACGGTGTGGTCGGCAAGTTCGTCGAGTTCTACGGCCCCGGCGTGGGCGCCGTGCCGTTGGCCAACCGGGCCACAATCGGCAACATGTCCCCGGAGTACGGCTCCACCGTGGCGATCTTCCCGATCGACGCGGAGACGATCCGCTACCTGGAGCTGACCGGCCGCGACGCGGCGCAGGTCGCCCTCGTCGAGGCGTACGCCAAGGAGCAGGGCCTCTGGCACGACCCGGACGCCGAGCCGGACTACTCCGAGCGCCTGGAGCTGGACCTCGGCTCCATCGAGCCGTCGCTCGCCGGTCCGAAGCGCCCGCAGGACCGGGTGCCGCTGGGTGCTGCGAAGACGCTGTTCCGCTCCGCGTTGACCGACTACGTGGCCGACGACTCCGTCGGTGAGCGCGACCTCAAGCCGGGTGTCCCCCGCGAGGAGCTGCCGCGTGGCGCCAACGGCCCGGCCGATGAGGCCAGCGCCGAGTCCTTCCCGGCCAGCGACCCGCCGGCCAACGAGTTCAGCGACCCGGCCGACGAGCCTCGTGACCTGGAGACCGCTGCGGTCGGCGCGGGTGGCCGGGCCAGCAACCCGGTCCGGGTCACCGGCGCGGACGGCGTCGAGTACGAGCTGGACCACGGCGCCGTGGTGATCGCCGCGATCACCTCGTGCACCAACACGTCCAACCCGCAGGTGATGATCGGTGCCGCGCTGCTGGCCCGTAACGCTGTGGAGAAGGGCCTGAGCCGCAAGCCGTGGGTGAAGACCACCCTGGCGCCCGGGTCGAAGGTCGTCATGGACTACTACGAGCGGGCCGGCCTCACGCCGTACCTGGACAAGCTCGGCTTCAACCTGGTCGGCTACGGCTGCACCACCTGCATCGGCAACTCGGGCCCGCTGCCCGAGGAGGTGTCGGCCGCGGTCAACGAGCACGACCTGTCGGTCGTCTCGGTGCTCTCGGGCAACCGGAACTTCGAGGGCCGGATCAACCCGGACGTCAAGATGAACTACCTGGCGTCGCCGCCGCTGGTGGTCGCCTACGCCCTGGCCGGCACCATGGACATCGACCTGGCCAACGAGCCGATCGGTGAGGACTCCGAGGGCAACCCGGTCTACCTGCGCGACATCTGGCCGAACAGCGCCGAGATCCAGGACGTCATCGCCCAGGCGATCGGCGCCACCGGTTTCAGCGCCGCGTACGCCGATGTCTTCGCCGGGGACGAGCGGTGGCAGTCGCTGCCGACCCCGACCGGCGACACCTTCGCCTGGGAGAACGACTCCACCTACGTGCGTAAGCCCCCGTACTTCGAGGGCATGCAGCAGGAGCCGAGCCCGGTCGTCGACATCTCCGCTGCCCGGGTGCTGGCCAAGCTGGGTGACTCGGTGACCACCGACCACATCTCGCCGGCCGGCGCGATCAAGGCGGACTCCCCGGCCGGCACGTACCTGGCCGAGCACGGCGTGCCGCGCCACGAGTTCAACTCGTACGGTTCCCGCCGGGGTAACCACGAGGTGATGATCCGGGGCACCTTCGCCAACATCCGGCTGCGCAACCAGCTGGTGCCCGGGGTGGAGGGCGGCTTCACCGTCAACCACCTCACCGGCGAGCAGACCTCGATCTACGACGCCTCGGTGGCCTACCAGGAGGCCGGCATCCCGCTGGTCGTGCTGGCCGGCAAGGAGTACGGCTCGGGCTCGTCGCGGGACTGGGCGGCCAAGGGCACGATGCTGCTGGGCGTCCGGGCGGTCATCGCCGAGTCGTACGAGCGGATCCACCGCTCGAACCTGATCGGGATGGGCGTGCTGCCCCTGCAGTTCCCGGTGGACGTCACCGCCGAGTCGCTCGGCCTGACCGGCACCGAGACGTTCACCATCACCGGGGTGACCGCCCTGAACGATGGTGAGACCCCGCAGACGGTGCAGGTCAGCACCGACACCGGCGTGGAGTTCGACGCCGTGGTGCGGATCGACACCCCGGGTGAGGCGGACTACTACCGGCACGGCGGCATCCTCCAGTACGTGCTGCGCCGCATGATCGCCAACTGACGTCGTACGGCTGGTGAAGGCCGCTCCCGCTCCGGCGGGGGCGGCCTTCACCGTTCCAGGCGAGGGATGCTGTCAGAGCGTCCGTAGTCGCTCGGCTACCGCGTCATCCACGGCGCGGCACGCGTAACCCCGTAACCGCCGTCGCAGGGTGGTCGCCCGAAGCGCGTCTCGCACGGCAGCCCGCAACACTGCACTGTCAGAGGCCACAGCCTCATCAATCTCAGCGAAGAGACTCTCGACCTGACGCATGTCGTAACCACGCAGAGTAACCACGAACGGCAACGGCATGATGGCGGGTGGTCGCGTCGGTCCGCTCGGGGTGCCTGGGTGCGCAAGTGCAGCCAGCCGTTGGGCTATCGCCGCGTCCACGTCCCGGGGAGCGTAGCCCCGTAAACGCCGTCGCAGGGTGGTCGCCCGGAGCGCGTCTCGCGCGGCGGCCCGCTGCTGACCCTCCCCGCGGTCGTGTGTCGAGCGACAGATCGCGCCGATCTTGCAGTTTCGGTCGCCGACATGAGCGGTTCTGTCCCTTGTGTCGGGACAGAAAGTGCAAGATCGCGGAGCGGGGACAGACCGGGCCCGTTGATCATGGAGTTGTGGTGCCTGGTTTGGCGGTTCACGGGGGCTTTGTTGCCCACCACAACTCCATGATCGACGGGGCGGTGCTGGTCCAGATGACCGACGTACCGCTCCTGATCGCGTACGGCCGCTCCGCTAGCGGTCGAGTTCGTCGGCCCGGTCGAGCAGCGCACGGCGCTCGGCGGTTGAACCCACCGCGGCCGCCGCCTCCCGGAACAGTCCTGCCGCGCGTCTCCGGTCGCCCTGCCGGGCCACCAGATCGGCCTGCACCGCCACGGCGAGCGGGTAGCCGTCCAACCCGCCCCCGGCGCGCGCCGCGTCGAGCACTACCAACCCGGCGGCCGGCCCGTACGCGTAGCCGTGCGCGACCGCACGGTTGAGCGCGATCACCGGTGAGGGGCGGAGGTCGGCGAGCGCGTCGTAGGCCCGCGCGATCGTCGGCCAGTCGGTCTCGTCGGCCGAGGCGGCGGTGGCGTGGCAGGCGGCGATCCGGGACTGCCACGCGTACGGCCCGTCGTGGCGTACCCGATCGAGGGCGGCCAGGCCCTCGGCGATGGCGGCACGGTCCCACCGGTCGCGGTCCTGCCGCTCCAGGGTGAGCAGGCTGCCGGCAGCGTCGCGGCGGGCGTCGCGACGGGAGTGTTGGAACAGGCACAGCGCCAGCAGCGCGGCGACCTCGGACTGGTCGGGCATCAGCCGGTCGAGCAGCCGGGCCAGCCGGACCGCCTCGGCGGCGAAGGCCGGCTCGCCGTCGGCGACGTAGCCCCGGGTGAACAGCAGGTACAGCACGGCGAGGACGCCGGGCAGCCGCTCGGTCAGCGCCGGCCCGCTCGGCACCCGGTACGGGATGCCGGCCTGGGCGATGCGGGTACGCGCCCGGGTCAACCGGCGGGTCATCGTCGACTCGCTGACCAGCAGCAGGCGCGCGATGTCAGCGGTCGGTACGCCGCAGACCGTTCGCAGCGTCAACGCCACCCGGGCCTCGATCGCGAGCGCCGGATGGCAGCAGGTGAAGATGAGACGCAGCCGGTCGTCCACCACGTCCTGCCCCGCCTCGGGCTCGGGCTGCGCCTCGTCCGGCGTGAGCAACGCCAGGTCGTGCAGCTTGCGCCGCTCCACTGTGGCCCGGCGCAGCACGTCGATCGCCCGGTTGCGCGCCACCGTCATGAGCCAGCCGCCCGGGTTGGCCGGCACACCGTCGGTGGGCCAACGCTCCAGCGCGACGGTCAACGACTCCTGGGCGCAGTCCTCGGCCAACGCCCAGTCCCCGGTCACCCGGATCAGGGTCGCGACGATCCGGGGGTACGCCTCGACGCTGGCGGCCGCGACGGCCTCCGCCGCCGCGCCGGCCGGTGCCTGGGTGCGCATCGGCCGGCGCGGCGAGGTGGACATCGCGCTCAGTCTGGCAGGTCCGCGAACGGGCGCAGTTCGAGCCGCCCTTCGCGGGCCATCGGGTGCGTGCGGGCCACCTCGATCGCCTCGTCCAGGTCGGCGCAGTCGAGCAGGTCGAAGCCCACGATCACCTCGGCGGTCTCCGCGAACGGGCCCTCGGAGACGAGCAGCTCACCGTCTCGAACCCGAACGGTGGTGGCGGCGCTGGTCGGCGCCAGCGCGTCGCCGGTCAGACGGCGACCCCGTGAGTCGTTCTCCGCCACCCACTTGTGGATGTCGGGCAACTCGGTGGGGTCGGTGTCCGGCTTGGCGTCGCTGCAGACGAACATCATGTACTTCATCTGGTCGCTCCCTTGTTTCTCGGGGTATCACCAGCATGACGATCGGCCGACAGCGTTCCGGACACCCTCCCCCGAAAAACCTTGGTCAGTCTCCACTGGCGGCGCGGCGGCGGGCCTCGCGGGTCTTCATGGCGTGCTCCATCAGCGTGACGAGCACCTCCTTGCTGGACTCCCGCTGCCGGGCGTCGCAGAGCAGCACCGGCACACCCGGGTCCAGGTTCAGCGCGGCCTGCACCTCGTCGAGCCGGTACTTACGGGCATCCTGGAAGCAGTTCACCGCCACCACGAAGGGGGTCCCCCGACCCTCGAAGTAGTCGATCGAGGGGAAGCAGTCGGCGAGCCGGCGGGTGTCGGCCAGCACCACAGCGCCGATCGCCCCCAACGCCAACTCGTCCCAGACGAACCAGAACCGGTCCTGCCCCGGCGTGCCGAACAGGTACAGCACCAGGTCGTCGCTGATGGTGATCCGGCCGAAGTCCATGGCCACGGTGGTGGTGGTCTTGCTCTCCACCCCGGACAGGTCGTCGATGCCGACCCCCGTCTCCGTCAGCACCTCCTCGGTGCGCAACGGCCGGGTTTCGCTGACCGCGCCAACCATGGTCGTCTTGCCCACGCCGAAGCCGCCCGCGACCAGGATCTTGATCGCGGTGGGCAGTGGGGTCGCTCCCGCCGGCCGGTCAGAGTGCCCGTAGTCCATTGATAACCGCCTCGAAGATGCTGTTGTCGGGAAGACCGGCCGTGGTCTGCGGCTCGCGGACCTGCACCAGGCTGCGGGCCGCCAGATCACCGAGGAGCACCCGGATGGTGCCCACGGGCAGGTCGAGATGGGCGGCGATCTCGGCGACGGACTGTATGCGTTGGCACAGGCCGACGATCGCCAAATGCTCGGGACCGAGACCGACCTCGGGCGTGACCTCGGCTCGGGTCGCCGTGACCAGGGAGATCAGGTCGAATGTGCCGGTGACCGGGCGGGCCCGACCACGCGTCACCGCGTACGGACGCACCACCGGACCCGCGTGGTCATCCACCCACTGATGGTCTGCGGACTCCCCCTGGACCGTCATCGCCGCTACCTCTCGCCGACCTGCTGATCAGTGCCGCGCGACGGCGATGCGACGTACTTGCCGACGCGGGTGACCAGCATCGCCATCTCGTAGGCGATCAGGCCGACGTCGGCGTCCTCGGTGGCCAGTACCGCCAGACAGGCGTTGCGGCCGGCCGCCGTGACGAACAGGAACGACGACTGCATCTCGATGATGGTCTGCTGCACCTGCCCACCACCGAAACGCTTGCCGGCACCTCGGGCGAGGCTCTGGATGCCGGCCGCCATCGCCGCGAGGTGCTCGCCGTCGTCCCGGCTCAACCCCTGGGAGGAGGCCATCAAGAGGCCGTCGGTGGAGAGCGCGACCGCGTGTTCGGCCTGCTTCACCCGGCCCACCAGGTCATCCAGCAACCACGTCAGGTCGGCGCTCGAAGCCGTCTTCTGGGTCACTTCGTCGTCCTCTTCTCGCCCGGCTGTGCGCCGTTGTTCGTCTGGGGCTCGACCGTCACACCGCGCGGAAACCCGCGTCGTCGGTGCCCGGTCAGGTCGCTTGTGGATCCTCGTCGGTCGGCTCGGACGGCGTCGCCGCCGGGGCGCCGGAGGCGCCGCCGAGCAGCCGAGCCGCATCGGTCCGCCCACGCCGGGTGCCGGTCTGGTAGGAGCTCATCATCCGGCGAACCTGCTCCGGTGGGCGCACCACATCCTCGTCGTCGGTTTCGGACACCGCCGGGTCGTCTCGCAACTCGGGAACGATGTTCGCCTGTCGGACCCGGACGGGCAGGCCGGAGTCGGTCCGCTCCGCCTCGGCGCGGGCGTGCACCGGGCCGCCGTCGCCGGCCAGGGCGGCATCTCCGTCGGGGGTCTCCGGGCGGGTGGGGTCGACGGCGGGCAGGCCGGTGGGCACGGTCGGGGTTTCCAAGGCTGGCTGAGCCGGCCCGCGACGGGCGCGGGTGGGCAGGTCGGGGGTGCCGGTTGCCGGGGTGGTCCGCTGTCGGGTGGGGAGAACGGTGTCCGCCTCGGCCTCCTCGTCCGTCGTCGGCGCGGCGGTGTCGGCCGGCGTCGGCGCCGCCGAGGTCACCGCCACCTCCGACGCGGTGGTCGTCGGCGCGGCGAGCGCGACCGGTGCGAGGGACACCGGACGGCCGCTGTCCGTGGCGGGTGCCGACGGCATCGGGATGGCCGAGCCGGTCCGGAACGACCCGGAGTCCTCCGGTGAGACGTCGGCTTGGGTGACCAACTCCAGCGGGATCAGCACGACCGCGGTGGTGCCGCCGTACGCGGACTCCTTGAGCCGTACCCGCACGCCGTGGCGTTCGGTCAGCCGGCTCACCACGTAGAGCCCGAGGCGGGCGGCGTTGGCGAGGTTCAGCTCGGACTGGTCGACGATCCGGTGGTTCGCGGCGGCCAGGTCCTCCTCGCTCATGCCGAGGCCCCGGTCCTCGATCTCGATGGCGAACCCGTTGGAGACCAGTTGGCCGCGGACCTCGACGGTCGTGTGTGGCGGGGAGAACGACAGCCCGTTCTCGATCAGCTCGGCGAGCAGGTGGATGACGTCGCCGACCGCGCGGCCGGCGAGCGAGACCGGCCCGAGCGGCAGCACGTTGACACGGGTGTAGTCCTCCACCTCGGCCACGGCGCCGCGCACCACGTCGACCATCGGGACGTTGCGCCGCCAGGCCCGACCGGGGGTGGAGCCGGAGAGCACGATCAGGTTTTCCGCGTTGCGCCGCATCCGGGTGGCCAGGTGGTCGACCCGGAACAGGTCCTCCAGCTCCTCCGCGTCGTGCTCGCGGCGCTCCATCGCGTCCAGCAGGGTGAGCTGGCGGTGGACGAGCGCCTGCGTGCGTCGGGCCAGGCTCAGGAAGACCTCGCGGACGTTGCGACGCAGGTCGGCCTGCTCGACGGCGGTGCGCAACGCGGTCTCCTGGACCGCGTTGAACGCCTTGCCGACCTGGCCGATCTCGTCGGTGCCGAACTCCAGCGGGGGCGCCTCGGTGGCCACGTCGACCTCTTCGCCGCGCCCGAGCCGCTCCACCACCCGGGGCAGCCGCTCGTCGGCGAGCTGCCAGGCGGCCTCGCGCAGCCGGTCCAGCTGGCGCAGCAGGTTCCGCGCGGTGGTGATCGAGACCACGACGGAGGCGATGACGGCGAGGAGGCCCAGACCGGTGGCGAGCACCAGTCGGACGACGACCATCACGGCCACGCCGGTGGCCCGGTCCACGATGCCCTCGCCGCCAGCGGTGACGACGCCGTTCACCTCGGCCAGCACCGGCTCGACAGTGCCCCGCCACTGCTCGGCGCCGACCGGCAGCTGGGTTGACGGCCGGCCCTCGCGGATGATGCTGTCCTGCACGGCACGCAGCCGGGTGAACGCCTCGCCCTCGACGAGCTGCTGGTAACGGCGCTGGTCGGCGTCGGCGAGCCGTACCCGGGTCTCCTCACCGAGGAACCGCTCCGAGCCGACCAGCGCGACGTAGCGGGCGTACTCGGCGCCGCTCATCCGACCGTTGCCGAAGAGGCCGCTGAGCAGCGCGTCCTCCTGGGAGATCAGCTCCTTCATCCGGTTGAGCTGGATCAGGGCCGCCGCCTCGCCGGCGATCTGCTTGTCGTCCAGGCTGCCCGTCACGTCGTAGATCTGGAAGATCGACTCGATCGCGTTGGTGTACGCCTCAGCGGCGGCGATCCGGTCGATCTTGCGGTCCAGCACCTCCGCGCGGGTCTGCTCCAACGCGTTGACCTGGGCGATCGTCATACCGAGCTGGGTGTCCAGTGCGGAACTGCCGGCGACGTCGACCTGCCAGTTGCGCACCGAAGCGGCGAAGTCGGCGGCCAGCTCGGCGGTCTTGCGCTGCTCGGCCTCGAGCGCTGTCCGCTGCGTGGCCTCGGGGTTGCTCAGGTACGCCTGGGTCAACCGCCGCTCCACCTGGAGCTCCTGCAACAGCGGCTCGCTCGGTGTGTAGACCGTGCTGTTGAGCAACTGGACACCGAGCAGGTTGAAGCCGTCGCGCAGGGTCACCCACGCCGCGAACATCCAGAGCGCGACCAGGGAGAGCAGCAGGGCGACAACCTTGGTGCGGATACTCGTACCGCGAGAACGCATTGAACCGTCCCAGGCCGGGCGTTGACTCAGCTCATCAACGAATGATCAGAGGGGGCGACGTCCCACCGCAGCGGGGCATCCGGGGCTGAGGCTCTGCGTACGCTAGCAGTGTCGACACAACCCCTCAAGTTGCTGTTTTTGTTGACCGGTAACCGCAATCCACCACCGATCGGTCCACGCCGGAGGCACGGATGCGGGTCAGTCGGCAGGCGGCGAGCACCGCTGCGCGAACGATGACGGTCGGACAGTACAGCTCCTTGCCGTACCACAGTGGACGGTGCTCCCGGGCGGTGGATTCGTGCAGGTAGGCGTGTCCACGTGCCACGGCCTCGTCGACCCGTGGCACCGTCGTCGGCACCGCCAGCAGCACCTGGAGGGCGTACGCGGTCTCCTCGGCGGTGCCGTCCCACCGCCCCCACGAACCGTCCGCCCGCTGGCTGTTCAACACCCAGCCGGCCGCCCGATCCACCGCCTCGGCGGCGGTCGCACCCCGCCCGAACTCGGCCAGTGCCAGCACGCAGCAGGCGGTGGCGTAGTACGGCGAGGCGTGCCACCGGTCCTGCCAGGCGCCGTCCGCGCGCTGGTGGCCGGCCAGCACCGCACTCAGCCGGTCGACCGCCCGGTGATAGCGCGCCCCCGCGTCCGGATGCCGGGCCACGTGCTGGCCGAAGGCGTCCAGCACGTGGGCGTTGGTGGTGACCGAGAAGCCGTCCTCCCCCGGCCAGGTGCAGAAACCGTCAGCCGTCTCGTACGCCCACAGGCTGGCCGGGTCCGCCGGACGGCCGAGCCGGGCCAACGCGTCGAGGGACACGGCGGTGGTGTCGGCGTCGGTCGGCAGGCCGTCGCCGGTGGCGATTCCTCGGCCGGCGGTGGCAGCGGTCAGGCTCTCCAGGACGGCGGCCGGTGGGTTGATCGTGATCCCGGCCCGGCGCAGGCCGCTCAGCACCCAGGCTCGCTCGAAGACGGTGATCGGTGCCGGGCAGGGCACCGGGCCGCCTCCGTCCCGGATCAACGCCCGCAGGAAGGCGTGCGCGGCGGGGCCGGCGGCCGGGCCGACCGCGGTCAACCAGGCCGCGGTCGCGGCGGGTGAGGCGCCGACCGCGGTGAGCGTGGGGCCCGCGTCGGCGGGTACCGCGTCCAGGATCTCGTAGAAGTGGGCCAGCTTCGGTGGCAGCGTCCTTCCGGCGGCCACCGCGGACCGCACCGCGCGCAGCCGGTCCCGGTTGAGCCCGGTGGGCAGCGGTAGCGGCGGGCGGGGCAGGCGCGCGGCGGTGGCCGGCTCCAGACCGGCGAGGCGGTCGTTGATCGTGTCGACCAGCGCCGGGACGATGAGGTCCAGCGCGGGCGTGTCCGGCAGAGTCCGGGCATCGCTGGGGAGCAGCGTGCCGACGAGCGCGCCGAGCCCACGGGCCACCGGAGCGAGCAGCTCCGTCCCGGCCCTGCCGTCGGCCAGTGCCGCGAGCAGCGCGTCGGTGGCGCTCAGGGTCGGCACCAGTGCGTACCCCTCGGGTGGGCCCCACGCCCCGTCCGGGCGCTGGCTACGCAACAGGAACGCGATCCGCTGGTCGTGCCCGGTCAGCCAGGGAGCGACGGCGACCAGCCGCCCGGTCTCGTACACCGACGCGGCGACCTGCCCCCACGGCCGCAGGCCAAGACCGGCGATCAACTCGCGGGCGGCGTCGACGACCGGGTCAGCGGTGGTCGCCGCGTCGGCGAGCACCCGGGTGGCACCGTCACTCATCGCGCTCGCCCCAGAAGTCCGACAGTTGGTAGAAGCCGCCGGTGAAGGAGATCTGCCGGTTGAGGTAGTCCGCCTGGCGGGGGCACCGCTCGGCGAGGGCGGCCAGGTCTCCCCGGGACCGGGCGGTCAGCTCGGCCAGCCGGTCGTGCACCTGCGCCGGGTCGTCGACCAGCAGCAGGGCGTTCAGGTCACCCCACTCGGCGTCCCGGCCCTGGGTGGCCAGGTCGTTGACCAACCGCAGTACGCGCTGCACGCCACGACCGGCGTCCAGCAGGTCGGTCAACTGGGCGAGGGTCTTCTCGTCGCCGGTGGCGATCCAGTGGGTGACGTTGACGAATGAGCAAGCGAGGTTGTCCGCGTTGTCCAGGTAGCGGTCCAGGTCCGGCAGGCGCCGCCCGGTGGTCGGGTCGGTCGGCAGGTTCTTCCAGTCCCACTCCCGCGCCACGGCGGCGAGCATCCGCGCCAACTCGTCGCGCCAGATCGGGCGCAGCCGGGCGAACGCCGGCACGGTGGCCAGCTCGTCGCGCAGGTCGGCTAGCAGCCGGGCGAGGTGGCGCCCCGGCGGCGGGGCGGCGCCGTCGGCCACCGCAAGGCAGTCGGTGACCACCTTCCGGACGTCGTCGACGGACCGCGCGAGGTAGTCGACCTGCCAGTCGGCGGCGAAGACCCAGAGCAGGGTACGGGTGGTGATCCGCAGCTCCGCGGCGGTGTGCCACGGCGCGGTGAAGGCGATGGCGGTGGCCACCGAGCTGAGCAGCGCCGGGTCGAACGGCGCGGCGTCGAACAGCTCCGGGTGCGCGGCGGTGACATCCTGCAGGTCGCGTACGCCGCGCACGGCGAGCGCGCACACCCGGCCCTGCTCGGCGACCACGTCCTGACCGGCTCGCGCCGGTCGCGGGGTCTCCGTCACGATGCGACCGGACGCTCGACCGGGGTCAGGATGACCTCGGCGCGCTGCTTCGGTTGCAGCGAGGCGCCCATCCGAGGCGTCAGGTCGGCCGGCTCGCGCAGCCGGAAGCGGTAGCGGCTCAGCACGGTGCTGACGATGAGCTGGGCCTCCAGCAGGAACAGGTACTGCCCGAGGCACTGGTGCGGGCCTCCGCCGAACGGGAAGTAGGAGTAGCGGTAGCGCCGCCGGGGCAGCTCCGGCGCGAACCGCTCCGGGTCGAAGAGCGCCGGGTCGTCCCAGAAGGTCGACATCCGCTGGGTCACGTACGGGCTGACCAGCACGGTGCCGCCGGCCTTGATCCGCACCCCGCCCAGCACGTCGTCGCCGACAGCGGTGCGCGGGATCATCCAGCCGGCCGGGTAGAGCCGCAGCATCTCGTCGAGCACCATCCGGCCGTAGCGCAGCTGGGGCAGGTGCTCACGGCCGACCCGTTCGGCGCCGACCACCTGCTCGATCTCGTCGGTCATCCGCTCGGCCACGTCGGGGCGGGACGCCAGCACCGGCCAGAGCCAGGAGAGCAGGGCGATGGTGGTCTCGGTGGCGGTGGAGAACATCGCGACCACGTCGCCGCGGATCGCGTACTCGTCGGGTTCGCTGCCGTCGGCGCGCGGCCGGCAGAGCGTGGAGATGATGTCGTCGCCGTCGGTGGGACGGGCCCGGGCCTCCCGGATGATCGGCAGCACCACCTCGTCGATGGTGCGCACCGCCTCGCGGAAGCGCCGATCGCCGGGCATCGGCACCGCGTACGGCACGGCGGGCATCAGCAGTCGGGGGAGCATCGCGGTGGTGACGGTGTCCAGCGCGGCGCTGATCCGCAGCGCGTCGGGGACCGAGATCCGGTCGGCGAAGAGCACCCGCATGGTGGTGCGCAGGACGATCTGGGTCAGCTCGGCGCCGCCGTCGATGGGGCGCCCGGCGAGGGCCGGTTCGAGCCACTCGTCGACCGCCTCGTTGATCGCCTCGGCCATCTTGTCGACGAGCGTCTCGGCCCGCTTGGCGGTGAACAACGGTTGCAGCGCGCCTCGGCTGGACTCCCAGACTTCACCCTCAGCGACCAGGATGGCGTCACCGACGATCCGACGAACGGGTCGCCAAAGCAACCCGTCGCCGTCGCGGGTGTAGTTGGCAACGTTGTCCCGCAGGACGCGTTGCAGGTGCTCAGGATGGCTGACCAGATAGGGGCGGAACGAGCCGAGGTTGAGCCGGACGACGTCGCCGCCGGCGTCCTGCGCGAAGTCGACGAGCGCGCCCAGCGGATCGCGGACGAGTGCCGGCAGAGCGCGTCGTAACGGGATTGTCCGGGGCTCGGTGCTGACACTGGCGGGGCGCGCCTCGGACACCTGCGACATCGAACCACGTCTCCTCGTCGTCCCGGCGACCGCAGCGGTCCACTTCGGTCGGGCAGGTTGATGAAACTTTCACCTTCTGGGCTGCCCGGAAGCATCTCACCAAACGAGGGGCACCTCCAGACTTGCGGACGGCGCAATTTCCATCTACGTGCACCCACGCTTGTCGATGTTCTCACCACGCTCGATTCCTGAATGGATACTCAGGCACTCCACCAAGCCGGGTGCACCGACGGTCCAGTGCGATGGGAGGAACGAGCGGGTGCCGCCGACCTGGCTGCGGCATCGGCACCGGACGGGCGGCGTCGGGCCGACCGGTGCGGGTCGGTGACCCGGGACGCACCGGTACCCCCGAATCCGGGCGATGCCCGGCACCCTGTGCCAGGCTCTGTGGCATGGACGACAAGACCATCCTGAACCGGATCTCCGAGCTGGTCGACGAGGAACACAAGCTGCGTGCCGACGCCCAGGCCCACGAGTCGGGCACCGAGGGCGAGGCCAGCGAGCGACTGCGCGCCCTGGAGGAGTCCCTCGACCAGTGCTGGGACCTGCTGCGCCGCCGGCGGGCCGCCCGGGAGACCCACGGCGACCCGGACGCCCAGGGCGAACGCCCCAAGCCCGAGGTGGAGCGCTACCTGCAATAGCCGACGTGGCGGGTCGGGCGGTGTGGCGCCCGACCCGCTCGGATCAGCGCAGGCCCGCCTCGTGCAGCAGTTCTCCGGTCAACAGGCCGGGGTCCACCTGCTCGGCGGGGAGACCCCGGGCCGCGAACCAGGCGCCGACCACCCGCACATCGCGGGCCAGGAACTCCGGCCCCTGTGGGTTCGCCACCACGTCGACCACCTGCGGCAGGTCGATCACGACCAGCCGACCCTGGTGCACGAGCAGGTTGTACGGCGACAGGTCGCCGTGCGCATAGCCGGCCCGAGCCAGCACCCGCAGCGCCTCCACCAGTTGGGCCCACAGGTCACGCAGCTCCGTCGGACCGGGTCGCAACTGGGCCAGCCGGGGTGCCGCCTCCCCCGACTCGGCGTCACCGACGAACTCCAGCATCAGCTCGGTGCCCCGCAACTGCACCGGGTACGGCACGGCGATCCGGTCGTGCCCGGCGCCGATCTCCCAGAGCCGGCTGAGCGCGGCGAACTCGGCCGCCGCCCACTGCCCGGCGATCATCTGCCGGCCAAACGCCGTCCGGCCGGCCATCGCCCGGTTCTCCCGGGACCGGCGCACCCGACGGCCCTCCAGGTAGCCGGCATCGCGGTGGAACAACCGGTGCTCAGGATCGCGGTAGCGTTTCACCGCGAGCAGGCAGGACCGGTCGGTGTCCGGCACGGCGCGACGGACCAGGTGGACGTCCGCCTCCTTGCCGGTCTTCAACACACCCAGCTCGGTGTCCTTGGCGGCCAACTCGGTGACCAGCCAGGCGGGGTGCGGGTGTGGCCCGTGCACGGCGTCGTCCCAGGACGACCAGCGCTCGCCGGTGTCCGGGTCGGGCTCGCTGTCCGGGTCTGCGAGCGGCTCGGTGGGCCGCTCGCGCTTCAGAAACTGCGGTTCGTCGTCGTCGAAGCGGCTCTTGCCGCGGCTTCGGCGCTCGAGCGCCGGAAGGTCATGATCGCGCACTGTGGTGAGGTTCCCTTGGTCGAGGCTGAGATAGGCAGCTGGAAGCGACCTGCAAAGACGGCCATGACCGACCCCCTATCCTCGACCGGGCACACGCCCGGGATGCACCATGCGCCGACAATGCTCGTACCACCACGTCGGCCGGTCAACCGAATTACCGAGCCGCCGACGGCGCGGAAGCCCTCAGCGGGCCAGGACGGTGGCGACGGCGGCGATCAACCCGTCCACCGTGCGGCTCGGCGCGAACCGGACGTCCGACCAGGTGCGCCCTCGGTGCAGCCAGACGCTGGGCAGCCCGACGGCGGCGGCTCCGCCGATGTCCGCCTCCGGGCTGTCACCGATCACCCACGCCCCCCGCAGCGGCATCCGGACCCGCTGGGCGGCGAGCGCGAAGATTCTCGGGTTGGGCTTGCTGACGCCGGCCTCCTCGGAGATCACCCAGTCCGCGACGTACTGGTCCAGCCCGGTCTGGCGAATCTTGGCGTCCTCGACGCGTACGGTGCCGTTGCAGACCACCACCGGCACCCAGCCGGCGTCGTCGGCGATCCGCAGCGCGCAGGCGGTCAGCGGGTCGAGCCGGGTCTGCGCCACCACCCCGTCGTGCAGCTCCTCGACCAGGTCGATCGAGGGAATGCGCAGCTCGTAGCGGTCCCGGATGGCGTCGGCGAGGTCCCAGCGGTCGGTGAGACCGTCGGCGTCGATCGAGATCAGCCAGTCGATGTCGGTGGGGGGCGCGCCGATGCTGTCCAGGAAGCGCTCACCCCAGCGGCGGAACGGCCCGGCCCGATCCAGCAGGGTGTTGTCCAGGTCCAGCAGGAGCAGTGGCACTCGGGCACCCTACGGGACCGACGTGTCCGCCAACAGATGCGGCGGGTATCGAGCTGACGAAGGGCTCAGCCAGGCATCGACAGCCGCGTGCCGCCCTGGTCCGGCAGCCGATCGACGAGCATCGAGTGGGCCGCCCGGGTGGCCGCGAGCACGGCGGGATCCAGCGTCGCCACCAGCACCGCCGTGCCGTCGTCTGCCCCGCGAGCCAGCACCCGCCCCTCGGGGTCGTAGATGGCCGCACCGCCGTTGAACCGCCACGGGTCGACGCCGCCGACCGCGTTGGCGAAGACCACGAACATCGTGTTGTCCAGGGCACGCGCGGCGTAGTACAGATCCCGGCGGTGCTCGGAGCCGGCCAGGTATCCGCTGGGGCACAGGTAGGCGTGTGCGCCGTCGAGGGCGGCGGCCCGGCCGTGCTCGGGGAAACAGCCGTCGTAGCAGATGCCCAGCCCGAGCCGCCAGTCGTCGACGAGCAGCGTGGCACCCCGATCGCCGGGGGTGAACAGCTCCCGTTCGTCGCCCCACAACTGCTGCTTGTCGTACCCGACCCGCACCTCGCCGGTCCGGTCCACCACCAGCGCCGCGATGGTCCGCCGACCGTCCGGGTGCCGAACGGCCGCGCCGACCAGCGCGGTGACGCCGGCCTCGCGCGCCGCCGCCCGCAGCGGTTCGAGCCGGGGATCCGCGACCATCCCGGCCGGATCGGCCGCGACGTCCGTGCCGGCCGGGTCGGCGGCGAGGACCGGCGGGTGGTACGCGCAGAGGAACAGCTCGGGCAGGACGGCCACCCGGGCACCCCGCTCGCCGGCTCGGCGGACCAGGTCGGCGGCCATGACCGCGTTGCCGGCGACGTCGCCCGGCGTGGGGGTGGCCTGGACGGTGGCCACAGTCAGCGGGGAGTTTGGCAGGGTGCGGGGCTGGGTCACCGGCCGATGGTAATCGGCGACGTCCCAAGCCGTACGTACGGTTTGCATGCCCCGGGGTGACCTGCAACGATCGACGTGTGCCCAGAGTAAGCCAGGACCAGCTCGACGCTCGCCGGCAGGAGATCCTCGCCGCGGCCCGGGCGTGTTTCGCCCGGCTCGGCTACGAGGGGGCAACCGTACGCCGCCTCGAGGAGGCAACCGGCCTGTCCCGTGGCGCGATCTTCCACCACTTCCGCGACAAGGACTCGCTCTTCCTCGCCGTCGCCGAGGACGACGCCGCGGCGATGGTCGAGACGGTGGCCCGCAACGGTCTGGTGCAGGTGATGCGCGATCTGCTCGCCCGCGCCGTCTCCCCCGACACCACCGGCTGGCTGGGCAGCCAACTGGAGGTCTCCCGGCGGCTGCGCACCGACCCGGCGTTCGCCCGACGGTGGGCGGAGCGGTCCGCCGCCATCGCGGAGGCGACCCGGGACCGGCTGGCCCGCCAGCGCGACGCCGGGGTGCTGCGCGAGGACGTACCGATCGACGTGCTGGCCCAGTTCCTGGAGCTGGCCTACGACGGCCTGGTGCTGCACCTGGCCATGGGCCGACCGGCCGGTGACCTGGGCCCGGTGCTCGACCTCGTCGAGGAGGCGGTCCGCCGCCACTGACCGCGCGCACACCGGTCGGACGCCCCTGGCGGGGCTGCTCCACAATGGGGCCGCCGATCCCTCCGGTGACAGGAGCAGCCGATGAACGTCCACGCCGCGTCCGGCGACACCTGGGGCATCTCCGGCCCGACATTCCTCCGGTACTACATCGCGGCGGCCGTCCTGGTGGTGGCGATCGTGGCGTACCACCGGATCCGTCTCGCGGCCGGGTCGAGCGCCGCCATGACCGCCGATCCCCTCGGACCACAGCAGGTCGCGTACCTCAACGGTGGCCCTCAGCTCGCGGTGCACGCGGCGCTGGGCGGGCTGCGCGGCAGCGGCGCGGTCGGCGTACGACCGGACCGTCGGCTGACCACCGTCGGTGCCGCACCGACCGGGCTCACTCCCCTGGACCAGGCCATCCACTGGGCCGCCCACCAGCACTCGCGGGTCCGGGATCTGCCACAGGACGAGCGCGTACGCGTCGCGCTGCACCAGATCCGCAACGGCCTGGAGCAGCGCGGGCTGCTGACCAACGACGCGCAGCGCGCGCGGGCCCGCTTCTGGGCCACGCTCCTGATCGCCCTGCTGGGTCTCGGTGTGCTCCGGTTGGTCTCCGGCCTGTTCAGCGGCCGCCCGGTCGGCTACCTGCTGCTGACCCTGGTCACGCTCCTGATCGTCACGCTGGTGCTGCGTCGGGTCCCGGTGCTCACCCGGGCCGGTCGGGCCGCTCTGCGCTCCGTCCGCCGCCAGCACACCCACCTCGCCCCCGCCTCCGCGCCGGCCTACGCCACCTACGGAGCGGCCGGCGCGGCGATGGGCGTGGCCCTGTACGGCACCGCCTCGCTCTGGGCGCTCGACCCGGGCTTCGCCGAGCAGGCCGAGATCCAGCGCCAGGCCGCTGCCGGCAGCGGCTGGTCCGGAGGGTCCGACGGATCCTCGGGCGGTGGTGACAGCTCCGGCTCGGACGGCGGCAGCTCCTGCGGCGGTGGAGGCGGCGGGTGCGGGGGCGGCGGCGGGTGCGGCGGATGACCGGCCCGTCCGGGGTCGGCATCGGCTGGCGTCCGGAGATCGCCGGCTTCGTGGCCGAACTGCCCGGCCTGCGCTTCGTCGAGGTGGTGGCCGAGGGGGTGCCCGCCTCCGGGCCGCTCCCGCCCGGTCTGACGCAGCTACGGGACCGCGCGGTGACCGTCGTACCGCACGGGGTGCGGCTCTCCCTCGGCGGCGCCGAGCCGGTCGACCCCGCCCGGGTCGCCCACCTGGCCGCGGTGGCGCAACGCCTGGACGCCCCGCTGGTCAGCGAGCACATCGCGTTCGTCCGGGCCGGCGGCCTGGAGGCCGGCCACCTGCTGCCGCTGCCGCGCAGCAGGGAAGCAGTCGACGCGGTCTGCGCCAACGTGGCCCGGGCACAGGCCGAGCTTCCGGTGCCGATCGCGCTGGAGCCGATCGCCGCGTTGCTCGACTGGCCCGACGACGAGTTGACCGAGGCGGACTTCCTCACCGAGATCCTCGACCGGACCGGGGCACTGCTGCTGCTGGACGTGGCCAACGTGCACGCCAACGCCCGCAACCGGGGCGCCGACCCGCTGGCGTTGCTGGACCGCCTGCCGCTGGAGCGGGTCGCGTACGCCCACGTGGCCGGCGGCGCGGAGCACGGCGGTCTCTACCACGACACCCACACCGACCCGGTGCCGACGGCGGTGCTGGAGCTGGTCGGCGCGCTCTGCGCCCGGCGGCGACCGCCGGCGCTGCTGCTGGAGCGCGACGGCCACTATCCGCCGGCCGCCGAACTCCGCGCCGAACTGGACGCCCTGGCCTCCGCCGCGGGCTTCCCGGCCGTGACATGACGGGCGCAGGCTCCGCGCCGACGCCCCGCGCCGGCCTGGCCGAGCGGCAGGCCGAACTGGTCGCGGCGCTGGTCGCCGGGGGTGAGCCGCCGACGGGCTTCGCGCCGGGACCGCTGGCCGCCACCCGCGCGGCCCTGCTGCGCAAGCGGGCCGGCGAGGTGGCCCGGCACTGGCCACTGCTCGCCGCGGGCCTTGGCGCCAGGTGGTCGACCACCTTCACCGACTGGGCCGCTGGACGACCCACCGCCGGATCGCTGCGCGACGGTTGGGACCTGGCCCGGGCGCTGCACGACCGGCACGCGCTCCCCCCGGCGGCCGCCGAGGAGTTGGCCGTCCGGGAGGCACGCCTGCGCTACGACGGGGTTCGGGCGCCGCGTCCGCGCCGGGTGCCGGCGGTGGGCCGCGCCGGCGGCGCCGTCGCGGTGCAGATCGCCGGCCGGGTACGCCTGCTGCGCCCCGCCCCACGGGTGTCCACCCGTGCTGGCGACGGAGTACCGGATGCGGCAGGATCGGAGTTATGGATCTCGGACTGACCGACCGCGTGTACGTCCTCACCGGCGCCTCCCGCGGCCTGGGTTACGCGACAGCGCAGTGCCTGGTCGCCGACGGTGCACGGGTGGTGCTCTCGGCCCGGGACCCGGACGCGGTGGCCGCCGCCGCACAGCAGCTGGGTGGCCCGGAGCATGCCGTCGGACTGACCGCCGACCTGGCCGACCCGGAGACCCCGGGGCAGCTCGTCGCCGCCGCGCAGGAGCATTTCGGCCGGCTCGACGGCGCGCTGATCTCGGTCGGTGGGCCACCGCCGGGCAACGCCGCAGCGGTCACCGACGAGCAGTGGCGGCTCTCCTTCGAGACCGTCTTCCTGGGCACCATCCGCGCCGTCCGCACGGTCGCCAACGCCCTGCCCGAGGGCGGCGCGATCGGGCTGGTGCTCTCCACCTCGGCGCGTGGCCCGGTGCCCGGTCTCGGCATCTCCAACGGTCTGCGGCCCGGCCTGGTCGGGGCGGCCAAGGACATCGCCGACGACTACGGCCCGCGGGGGGTCCGGGTGGTCGGCCTGTTGCCCGGCCGGATCATGACCGATCGCAACCGGGAGCTGTTCGGAGCGACCGGCGACCCGGAGCGGGCCCGCGCCGAGGCGGAGGCCGGCATCCCGCTGCGCCGCGTCGGCGACCCGGCCGAGTTCGGCCGGGTGGCCGCGTTCGTGCTCTCTCCCGCCGCGAGCTACCTCACCGGGATCACTCTGCCGGTCGACGGCGGCGCGCTACGCGGGCTGTGACCCCCGACGGAGCCCGACCCGCGCGTGCCGTGACGCCGCCCCTGACGACCCGGCCGACCCGAGCGGACCTGGCGGCGGCTGCGGACCGGACCATCCCCGACGTGCTCGCGCCGGGGCTGGCGGTGCTCTTCGTCGGCATCAACCCGGGCCTGTGGTCGGCGGCGACGGGCTGGCACTTCGCTCGACCCGGCAACCGGTTCTGGCCCGCCCTGCACCAGGGCGGGTTCACCCCCCGGCTGCTGCACCCCAGCGAACAGGACGAACTGCCCGCGCTCGGGCTCGGCATCACCAACATGGCCGCCCGGGCCAGCGCCCGCGCGGACGAACTGAGCACCGGGGAACTCCTCGACGGCGCGGCGATCCTGACCGACAAGGTGGCCCGGTACCGGCCGCGCTGGGTGGCCGTGGTGGGGGTGACCGCGTACCGGATCGGCTTTCAGCGGCCGAAGGCCACCTTCGGGCCGCAGCCGGAGCCGCTGGCCGGCGCCCGGCTGTGGGTGCTGCCCAACCCCAGCGGCCTGAACGCGCACTTCACCCCGGTCACCCTGGGCCTGGCGTTCGCCGAGTTGCGAACGGCGACCGACCTGCCGGACCGTCGGGCCGCCGGACCACCCGACCAATGATCGACTCGGTTTCAAGGAAGTCGGGCGGCCGCGGCGACTCAGATGCCCCGACTTCCAGGAATCCGAGTTGATCAACGCGCGGGGCTCGCGGGAGTGTGGGCGACGGACGCGACCCGTGATTGCTCGCCGTCAGTTGGCGGCGGCGGGCGGCAGCACCTCGTCGGCGCGGTAGGTGCCCAGCGGCATGACCACCGGCTCGGGGCCGGTCGCGTCGACGAACGGGGTGGGCGAGTCGGCGACCGCGAACTGGGTGCGGTACAGCTCGGCGTAGAGCCCACCGACCGCGACCAACTCCTCGTGCCGCCCCCGCTCCACGATCCGCCCACCGTCGAGGACCAGGATCTGGTCGGCGTCGCGCACGGTGGAGAGCCGGTGCGCGATCACCAGGGCGGTACGCCCGGCCAGCGCCACCGACAGCGCACGCTGCACCGCCGCCTCGCTCTCCGAATCCAGGTGGGCGGTCGCCTCGTCGAGGATCACGATCGACGGGGCCTTGAGCAGCAGCCGCGCGATCGCGATGCGTTGCTTCTCGCCGCCGGAGAACCGGTAGCCGCGCTCCCCCACTGTGGTGTCCAGACCGTCGGGGAGCGACCGGACCAGATCGGCCACCTGCGCGCCGGCCAGGGCGGCCCAGATCTCGTCGTCGGTGGCGTCCGGTTTGGCGTAGCGAAGATTCTCGGCGATCGTCTCGTGGAACAGGTGCGAATCCTGAGTGACCACACCGATCTCGTCGCGCAGGGAGGCGAGCGTCGCGTCGCGCACGTCCACCCCGCCGACGAGCACCTGCCCGTCGCTGACGTCGTAGATCCGGGAGATGAGCATCGACAGTGTCGACTTGCCCGCCCCGGACGGGCCGACCAGCGCGACCATCTGCCCCGGCTCGACGCTGAACGAGACCCCCTTGAGCACCGGCTCGTTGACGGTCCGGTCGAGCGTGGCGACCTCCTCCAGGGAGGCGAGGGAGATCTCGGCAGCGCTCGGGTAGCGGAAACGCACGTCGCGGAAGTCGACCCGGCCGGCGCCCAGGGGCACCGGCACCGCGTCGGGCTTCTCCACGATGCCCGGCTCGAGGTCGAGCACCTCGAAGACCCGGTCGAAGGAGACCAGCGCGCTCATCACGTCCACCCGGACGTTGGAGAGTGCCGTGAGCGGCCCGTACAGGCGGGTGAGCAGCAGCGCGAGCGTCACCACGGTGCCGGCGCTGACGCCGCCGGTGACCGCGAGCCAGCCGCCGAGACCGTAGGTCAGCGCCTGCGCCAGTGAGGCGACCAGCAGCATCGCCACGAAGAACGTGCGGGAGTACATCGCGGACTGGATGCCGATGTCGCGGACCCGCTCGGCCCGGTCGGCGAACCTGCGGGCCTCGATCTCGGGCTGGCCGAAGAGCTTCACCAGCAGCGCGCCGGCCACCCCGAACCGCTCGGTCATGGTCGCGTTCATCTTGGCGTCGAGGTTGTACGCCTCGCGGGTGATGTCCGCCAGCCGTCGACCGACCCGGCGGGCCGGAATGATGAAGATCGGCAGCAGCACCAGTGAGAGCGCGGTGATCTGCCAGGAGAGGGTGAACATCACCGCCGCGGTGAGCACCAACTGGATGACGTTGCTGACCACACCGGACAGGGTGGAGGTGAACGCCCGCTGGGCGCCGAGCACGTCGTTGTTGAGCCTGCTGACCAGGGCGCCGGTCTGGGTACGGGTGAAGAACTGCAACGGCATCCGCTGCACGTGGTCGTAGACCCGGGTGCGCAGGTTGAAGATGATGCCCTCGCCGATGCGGGCGGAATACCACCGTTGGGCCAGCGACAGCAGCGCGTCGGCGACCGCCAGCGCGGCGATGAACAGGGCCAGCCGCACCACGAGCCGGCCGGCCTCGGTGCCGCCCCGGTTGATCGCGTTGATCACGTCACCGGCGAGCACCGGAGTGGCCACGCCGATGATGGCGGCCAGCACCACGGTGGCCAGGAAGACGATGATGTCGCGCCGGTAGGGTTGGGCGAAGGCGACGATGCGGCCGGCCACCCCGCGCTTGAGTCGGTGGGTGGAGACCTCGTCGCGGTTGCGCATCGACCGGAGCATGCTCCACCCGGCCATGCCACCGCCGGACATCGGGTTGGACATCGCTCACCTCCGGGTTGCCGGGCAGACCGCACCGTCAGGCCAATTCTCCCGACGAGTGTGACAACCTCGGTCGTAACCCGGATCTTCCCGTGCGGTCCTTACCTATTCTCCCCTGCCGGCGAGGTCACGCAGCCGACGGGTCTGCGCCTCCCGCTCGGCGCGCTGCTGGTCGGCGTGCGACCGCCCGCCGGCACCGGCGAGCAACGCCTTGATCTCCACCACCGCGTCGCGGGCTCCGGAGAGCAGGCCTGCGGTCAGGTCCCGCACCGCGCCGTCCAGCTCGGCCGGGGGCACGACCAGGGTGGCCAGCCCGATCCGGTCCGCCTCGGCGGCGTCCAACCGGCGGCCGGTCGCACAGATCTCCAACGCCCGCGAATATCCGACCAACTCGACGAGGCGTTTCGTGCCGGCCAGGTCGGGCACCAGGCCGAGGGTCACCTCGGCCATCGACAGCTTCGCGTCCGTGGACAGCACTCGCAGGTCGCAGGCGAGCGCGAGCTGGAAGCCGGCACCGATCGCGTGGCCCTGTACGGCCGCGACGGAGACGACATCCGGCCGGTGCAGCCAGGTGAAACCGGCCTGGAACTCCGCGATGCGCTCGGCGCACTCCTGCTCGGGCAACGTGGCCAGCTCAGCGAAGGACCCCGGGCCGGAGGCGCCCGCCACCGCGAGATCGAGGCCGGCCGAGAACGCGCGACCCTCGCCGCGGACCACCACCACCCGCACGTCGCCGGGCAGGTCGCGGGAGAAGTCGCTCATCGCCTGCCACATCGCGGGCGTCTGGGCATTGAGCACGTCGGGCCGGCACAACGTCACCGTGGCGACCGGCCCGTCGCAAGTCAGCCGAACCCCGGTCGCCTCGGCGGTCACCGGACGTCCCGGGGCGCGGCGCTGGTGGACGACGCTGAGGGGCGGGTCACGCCTTCTTGCGGCGTCGGGCGCCACCGCGCTGACGCAGCTGCACGCCGGACTCGGTGAGCACTCGGTGGATGAACCCGTAGGAACGGCCGGTCGAGGCCGCCAACGCGCGGATGCTCTCCCCCGAGGTGTACCGCTTTACCAGGTCCTTGGCGAGCGTCTGACGCTCGGCTCCGACGATCCGGCGACCCTTCTCAGTGCTGGTGGCTGTGCCAGTGGCTGCCATGCTGTGTCCTCACGTCCCAGACTGTGCGGTTCGGATACGGTCCCACCTATTAGACCGCCTCGAACGATCATGCGCCAGATATCAACTCTTCGCCAACCGACACGCTATGCAATGTCAGCTTCCCGATAGAGTGATCCTGGCGATCCGGCCCGCCGCGGCGTCCGGGCGTACCACCGCCGGGAGCTGGCGGCTGCCGGCGGCCCGTAGCCTTCGGTCGTGATCGACCTGTTGAGCACCGCCGGCGCGGCGGCCGTGGTCTTCGCCGCCACCGACATCGACGACATCGTCATCCTGACGCTGTTCTTCGTCGCGGCCCGCACCACCGGCCGACCCCACACCTGGGAGATTGTCGCCGGGCAATACCTCGGTATCGGCGCGCTCGCGTTGGCCAGCGCGGTGATCGCGGGTGGACTCCTGGTGGTGCCCGACCCGTGGACGGGGCTGCTCGGCCTGCTGCCGATCGCGCTCGGCGTACGCGCGCTGCGGAGTTCGGGCGACGACGAGGCACCGGCGGTCGTCACCGGAGCGCTCGGCGTGGCCGGGGTGACGATCGCGAACGGCGCCGATAACGTCGCGGTCTACGTACCGGTGTTCCGGGCCCTCGGTGTGGCCGACAGCGCGGTGTTCCTGCTGGTCTTCGTGCTGCTGATCGCGCTCTGGTGCGTGGCCGGGGCCTGGCTGGGCGGGCACCGGAGAGTGGTGCGGCTGGTCGAGCGCGCCGGCGCCTGGCTGGTGCCGACGATCTTCATCGCCATCGGGCTGGTGATCCTGGTCAGCTCCGGCGTGCTCGGCCGACTGGTCGACCTGCTCGGCTGAACCGGCCGAGCAGCCTCGGTCAGGCCAGCTCGACCAGTTCGAGCAGGTCGTCGCTCCACGCGTCCTCGTCGCCGTCGGGCAGCAGGATGGCCCGGTCCGGCTTGAGCGCCAGCACCGCACCCGGGTCGTGGGTGACCAGGACGATCGCACCCGGGTAGTTGGCGATGGCGTCGAGCACCTGCTCCCGGCTGACCGGGTCGAGGTTGTTTGTCGGCTCGTCGAGCAACAGGACGTTGGCACCGGAACAGACCAGAGTGGACAGGGCCAGTCGGGTCTTCTCGCCGCCGGAGAGCACGCCGGCCGGCTTGTTCACGTCGTCACCGGAGAACAGGAACGCGCCAAGGATCTTGCGCAGGTCGGTGTCGGACTGCTCGACGGCGGCGGCGCGCATGTTCTCCAGCACCGTCCGCTCCACGTCCAGCGTCTCGTGCTCCTGGGCGTAGTAGCCCAGCCGCAGGCCGTGCCCCGCGTGCACCTCGCCGGTGTCCGGGCTGAGCAGCCCGCCGAGCATCCGCAGCAGGGTCGTCTTGCCGGCGCCGTTGAGCCCGAGGATGGCCACCCGGGAGCCCCGGTCCACCGCCACGTTGACGTCGGTGAAGATTTCCAGCGAGCCGTACGACTTGGACAGCCCGGTCGCCGTGAGCGGGGTCTTGCCGCACGGCGCGGGGCTGGGGAAACGCACCTTGGCCACCCGGTCGGAGACCCGCACCTCCTCCAGGCCGGAGATCAGCTTCTCGGCGCGGCGGGCCATGTTCTGCGCGGCCACGGTCTTGGTGGCCTTCGCCCGCATCTTGTCGGCCTGCGCCATCAACGCGCCGGCCTTCTTCTCCGCGTTGGCCCGCTCCCGGCGGCGGCGTCGCTCGTCGGTCTCGCGCGCCTCCAGGTACGCCTTCCAACCCAGGTTGTACACGTCGATGACCGACCGGGTGGCGTCGAGGAACCAGACCTTGTTGACCACCGACTCCAGCAGCGCGCCGTCGTGGGAGATCACGATCAGGCCGCCCTTGTGGTTGGCGAGGAAGCCCCGCAACCAGGTGATCGAGTCGGCGTCGAGGTGGTTGGTGGGCTCGTCGAGCAGCAGGATGCCGCCGCCGTTCTCGCCCGCGTCGCGGAACAGGATCCGGGCCAGCTCGATGCGGCGACGCTGACCACCGGAGAGGGTGCCGATGGTCTGCGCGAGTGCCCGGTCCGGTAGGCCGAGGTTGGCGCAGATCCGCGCGGCCTCAGCCTCGGCCGCGTACCCGCCGAGGGCGGCGAACTGGTCCTCCAGCGCGCCGTACCGACGGACCAGCTTGTCGGTGGCGTCCTCGGCGAGGCGGGCCTCGACCTCCTGCATCTGCGCCATCAGCACGTCCAGCCCGCGGGCGGAGAGCACCCGGTCGCGGCCGGTGACCTCCAGGTCACCCGTGCGCGGGTCCTGTGGCAGGTAGCCGATGGCGCTGCGCTGGTCGATCTGGCCGCCGTACGGCTGCCCCTCCCCGGCGAGCACCTTCAGCGTGGTGGTCTTGCCGGCGCCGTTGCGACCGACCAGGCCGATCCGATCACCGGGCTGCACGCGCAGCGTGGTGTCGGACAGCAGGATCCGGGAACCGGCACGCAGTTCCAGGCCGGTGGCAGTGATCATGTTCGCGGGCTCGCTCTCGGGGTTGGAAGGCTGACTCGGGGCACGCGAAACGGCCGGCGGGCTCAAGGGGCCCGACGGCGCGGGGCGGTTCAGCCTTCGCAGCGCAGCACCTGACAAGTGTACCGGGCGCCGCAGAACGGCCCGCCCGGATTACCGATCAAGATCATCGGGTATCGGAACGCCTGTCCGGACCCCGTCCGGCACTTGATGGACGAAACGACACACAAACGACACTTACCGGCATACGGCGATCGGGGTCACGCATGGAACTCAACGAGCGGGCCGAGCTCGACACCTCCCAGGCCAACGACCTGGGCCGGGGCGGCGGCGGGTCGGGCGGCGGCTTCGGCATCCCCATCCCCGGCGGCGGCGGCCGGGGCGGCATCATCGGAATCGTGGTGGCCGTGCTCGTCGCCCTGCTCGGCGGCGGGTTCGGTCTCAACGCCATGACCAACGGCGACGAGGGCGGCGGTCAGGCCGGCGGCACCGACCTGGAGCAGTTGTGCTCCCGCGACAACCCCGACCGTCTCGACGACGCGCGCTGCCGGAACCTGCTCTACGTCAACAGCATCCAGGACTACTGGAAGAAGGCGTACCCCGAACTGGGCAGGAGCGACTACGAGGTCACCACCACGAACTTCTTCCAGGCGGCTGTGAACACCGGCTGCGGGCAGGCCGACTCGGGTGTCGGCCCGTTCTACTGCCCCGCGGACCGGAAGGTGTACATCGACCTGAGCTTCTACGACGAGCTGGCCTCCCGGTTCGGCGCCAAGGGTGAGTTCGCCCAGCCGTACGTGCTCGCCCACGAGTACGGCCACCACGTCCAGAACCTGCTCGGCACCAACGCGAAGGCCGGCCAGGGCGACCAGAGCGGGCCTCGCTCCGCCTCCGTGCGGTTGGAACTCCAGGCCGACTGCTACGCCGGCGCCTGGGCCAGGAACGCCACCGAGAGCAAGGACAAGACCGGCCAGCAGCCGCTGTTCAAGTCGATCACCGAGGCCGACATCAGCCAGGCCATCGACGCCGCCGAGGCGATCGGCGACGACAGCATCCAGGAGCGCTCCGGCGGGCGGGTCAACCCCGACCAGTTCACCCACGGCACGTCCGAGCAGCGCAAGCGCTGGTTCAACCAGGGCTACGACCGCGGGGACCCGAAGACCTGCGACACCTTCGGCACCGACCAGCTCTGACATCCGCTCCGAGATCGTGGCAGGCCCCTCGGCGGGCCTGCCACGATCGTCATTCCTGCCGAAGCTCCCGGATCAGGGCAGCCGCGAGACCTGGTAGTGGCCGATGAGCCAGTCGTCGTCGACCCGCCGCAGGAGCACGCCGAGGTTGACGGTCAGGGCCGGCCGGTCGGTGAAGCCGAACTCCACCTCCAGGTAGCCGAGGATCACGTCGTCGGCGAGACGGCGGATCTCCCGGATGTCGTACGCGGCGGTAAGGCCGAGCGGCTGTCCGGCGTAGTACGCGGCGACACCGGCAGGCCCGACCGTGTACGGCTGCAACCCCTGAAAGATCGCGTCGTCGGTGAAGCACGCCGCGACCCGATCGGGCTCGTGGGCGTCGACAGCCGATTTCCACCGGTCGAGGACGGTACGCAGAATCTGAGCGTCGGACATGATGATCTCCCTGCTGGACGGACGTGCCCCGTTGCGTGCCTGTCGAGCTGCCCCAGGTGCGAGACGACCCCTCCAGGCTCAGCGAGGCGGCTGACCCGGGTCGTTCGGGTGCGGCGTCAACGGCGTCACGGTCTCGCGCCGCCAGGCGCGCAGCGGCATCGACGCTAGGACCGCCTCCAACTCCTCCGCGTCGGCGGCCTGGAAGAGCCCCCACGTACGCCACTCCCCCGGCGCCAGCGGCGGCCGCCACAGCCGCAGGAGACTGCCCTGGGCCGTCAGCTCGGCCGACCGCGCCGCCTCTCGCGCGCGCATGTCGGCGACGTCGTCCTCCGATGTTCCCTGCGGCACCGTCGTCACCATGTCAACCAGAAACTCCACGCGCCCATCCTCCGGCGGCCAGCCGGGCAGCACGCCGCGAACCCCGTTTTGCGTGGCGATCGTCTCCCCGCCGAACGCCGCCAGTGAAGGCCCAGGTCAGTCCGGGTCGCGCACCAGGATCCGTACCGCCCGGGCCGCACCCACCGCCGCGACCAGCACCGCGTGCCGGGGCTCTGGCACGTCGAGCAGCCGCTCCGCCCGCAACGGCACGAGCGGGGCCAACCGCCGGTCGGCGAGCACCCCGTCCACCGCCCGCCGGTCACCGCCGCAGACCAACGCGGCGAGCGTCGCCACCTCCGGCAACAGCAGCCGTACGGCCAGGTCCGCCGCGTCACCCAACGCAGCCTTCGCCTGGTTGTCGCGCCGGCGGGCGAACCGGTGCTGCGACCATCCCCCCGCAGCGGTGCGCCCCTGCACGTACCGGGTGTCCACCTTGGAGACGACGAGGTCGGCGCCCTCGGCCACCCCGAGCGCCACCGCGCCCTTGCGGGCCAGCAGCAGGCCGATCCGGCAGGGCATGACGGCGGAGGCCACGAACCCGGCCACATCCACGCCGGCCGGCGCACCCGGTGGGGCGTACAGCTCAGCGGTTGCCCCGTCCGGGGCGGCGAGCAGTAGGCCGTACTCCTGGGCGCTGGTGGTGGGCGGGCCGTGCCGGTCGGAGAAGCCCTCGACCCAACGGCCGACGCGGGCCGGGTCGACCTCGACCCACCGGCCTCCGCCGGCTGCGGGTCGACTGGTCATCGCCCGACCGTACGGCACAGCGACCCCACCCGGGCCCCCGGGCGGCCCCGGGCCCGGCCCGGAACACCAGGCGACACCGCCGACCCGGCGCGGTCCGGCGCCGGGTCGGGTGGCTCAGCCGTCAGACGGTTGCCGTGACCGTTCACCCCGGCAGTAGCGCGGCCACTCACCCTGGCAGTAGCGCGGCCACCGCCAGCGCGGCGATCAGCGCGCTGGAGACCAGGCCGGTGACCAGCCGCCCCCGCGGCCCGGTCAACGCCCTGCCGACCACAGTGCCACCGCCGGCGATGACCAATTGCCAACTCGCCGATGCCAGGAACACCCCGGCCACGAAGAGCGCCGCCGGGACCACGCCCGAATCGGCCGTGTCCCGGCGGCCGAGCACCAGCGCGGCGAAGTAGAGCACCGTCATCGGGTTCAGCAGGGTCAACCCGAGCAGCGCCGCGTAGGCCCGCCCCGGAATGCTCATGCCCCCACCGTCGCGTGCCGTCGGCGGCCGCCGCGAGCGGTGCGCGGACCACGTCCGCCACAGGCCGTGCCCGGCAAGACCCAGCAGGACCACGGCGGCGACCACCCGCAGTGGCCCGGCGACCGGCGCGATGATTCCAGCCAGGCCGGCGCCGCCGAGCACGGCCACCACCGCGTAGAGCCCGTCCACTGTCGCCACCGCGAGCGCTGCGGCCGCACCCACCCGAAACGAGGTACGGGCGCTGAGCCCCAGAATGAGAATCGCGATCGCACCGACGGGAATGGCGACGCCGTAGCCGGCCACGAGACCGGCGAGGAACGCCCCGGTCATGGACGTCGGCGGCGGGCCGAGGTTCGTCCCCGAAGCGCCCGCTGTCGACGCACGGCAGTGGCCGCACGGACAGGAACCTGCTTCGGGTACGCCTCAATCACAAACGCATCCTCCGCGCGGACCCGCGCCCCCGCCACCGATTTTCCCCGCGCCCCGCGCCCCGCGCCCCACGCCCCACGCCCCACGCCCCACGCCCCACGCCAAGATCGTGCTCGAACCAGGATGTAGTGGCCTCGGTGGCGCACCGAGGCCACTACATCAATGATCGAGCGCGATCTTGGGTTGTTCGGGGGTCGGCCGACCGGTTTCAGGCGGTCACCGGGGGTCGCGACCGAGGTAGGAGAGCAGGGCGGCGACCTCGTCGGCCTCCGGAGCGCTGTCGATCGCCGGGGCGTACGCGCCGTAGGCTCGCAGCGGCTCGACGATCTGCCGGGCCACCACCAGCAGGGGGCGGGCCAGTTCGGCGCCGAGCGGGGACGGCTGGCCGGTGGCCACCGCGATGTCCCAGGCGTGCACTGCCGCGTCCAGGGCGCACGCTACGGCGCCGATCTCGGCCGGCAGCTTGCCCTGAGGCAGCGGCGTGGGCACCTGCGAGGCGTCGTCGGCGACACCCTTCCAGGCTCGGGCGGACGCGTCGAGGGCAGCGCGCAGGCCAGCGAGCTTGTCGCCGTCGACCCGGCCGGAGGGCGCGAACGGGTCCTCCGTCGGCCCTGGCCCGCCGTCGATCGCCGCCGCGAAGGCGAGCTGGTCGCCGGCCGCGTGCTGAAGCACCTGGGTGACGTTCCACCGCTCGCACGGCGTGGGCCGCTCCCAGGCGTCGGCAGGAATCCTCTCGGCTGCCGTCCGAAGCGCCTCGTGCGCCGCTTCGAGCACGGTCCGCCACTGCCCCGCTGCCATCTCGCTCATCGTCCTGCCCTCTCTGCCGGCTTCCAGCGAGCTTTCCCACCCGCCAACGGATCGGAATATTCCGCTCCGTTCGATGGAGCCAGCCTAGCAGACCGGAACGATCCGTTCCACTGTTTTCGCCTGGGCCTGGAACGCGTCGAGCGCGGTACCCGGACGGGTACCGCGCTCGACGAAGTGGGATCGGGTCAGACGTTGAAGCCGAGGGAGCGGAGCTGGTCCCGACCCTCATCAGTGATCTTGTCCGGGCCCCACGGCGGGAGCCAGACCCAGTTGATCCGGATGTCGTTGACCAGGCCGCCGCCGGGGCCGGTGGTCAGCGCCTGCCGGGTCTGGTCCTCGATGACGTCGGTCAGCGGGCAGGCCGCCGAGGTGAGCGTCATGTCCAGGGTGGCGACGTTCTCGTCGTCGACGTGGACGCCGTACACGAGGCCCAGGTCGACCACGTTGATGCCGAGTTCCGGGTCGACGACGTCCTTCATCGCCTCCTCGATGTCGGCGATCATCGCCTTGCTGACGCCGCCCGCGGGAGCAGCGGCGTCACCGGTGCCATCGGTCGTCGCGGCGTCGGTCTGCGGCACCACTGTGGTGTCACCGGCCTCCGGCGTCGCCTCAGTAGCGGTGTTCTCGCTCATGCCGTCCCTCCGCTTCGCTCCGTGACGCCATGAGGCACCAACGCGCTGAACCACTGATTCGCTCGCTGACGCTCGCTCATGCCGTCCCTCCGCTTCGCTGCGTGATGCCACAGGGCACCACGGTGTCATTCGCTCGCTGACGTTCGCTCACGCCTTCACCTCCGGGCTCACACCCACACCGGCGCGTGCCGCGGCGTCCTTGAACGCCATCCACGGCAGCAGCGCGCACTTGACCCGGGCGGGGTAACGGGCCACACCCGCGAAAGCAACCCCGTCACCGAGCACGTCCTCGTCCGGCGTGACCTGGCCACGTCCGGACATCAACTCCACGAACGCCTCGTGCACCTCGAATGCTTCCCCGGCGCCCCGACCACGCAGCAGCTCGTGCAGCACACTGGCCGATGCCTGGCTGATCGAGCAGCCCATCCCGTCGTACGAGATGTCGTGCAGCACCGTGCCGTCGGTGGCCACCCGTACGGTGACCTCGTCACCGCAGGTGGGGTTGACGTGGTGCGCCTCCGCGACCTGGTCGCCGGGGTCGTCGGCATCGCGTAGGCCACGCCCGTGCGGGCGCTTGTAGTGGTCCAGGATGATTTCCTGGTAGAGCTGGTCGAGCTGCATCAGTCGAACACCTTCCGCACCTGCTCCAGACCGGCCACCAGAGCGTCGATCTCCTCGGTGGTGGTGTAGAGGTAGAACGAGGCCCGGGTCATGGCCGGAACGCCGAACCGGCTGCACACCGGCTTGGCACAGTGGTGGCCCACCCGCACCTGCACGCCGAGCGAGTCGAGCACCTGACCCACGTCGTGCGGGTGCACGTCACCGAGCGCGAACGAGATGGTGCCGCCCCGGCCCACCGGCACCGTCGGACCGAAGATCCGCAGGTCCGGCACCGAGCCGAGAGCGTCCAGCGCGTACGCCGTCAACTCCTTCTCGTGCCACTGGATGGCCTGCATCCCGATGCCGGTCAGGTAGTCGACCGCCGCACCGAGCGCGACCGCCTCGGCGATCGGCGGGGTGCCCGCCTCGAAGCGGGCCGGCGGCGCGGCGAACGTCGAGCCGGCCATGGTGACCGTTTCGATCATCGAGCCGCCGCCGAAGACCGGCGGCATGGCCGCCAGCAGCTCACCCCGGCCCCAGAGCACACCGATGCCGGTCGGACCGCACATCTTGTGGCCGGTGAAGACGATGTAGTCGGCGTCCAGGTCGACCACGTCGATGGGCAGGTGCGGCACCGACTGCGAGCAGTCCAGCAGCAGCAGCGCACCCACCTCGCGGACCCGCGCGGTGATCCGGGAGGTGGCGTTGACAGTGCCGAGGATGTTGGACATGTGCACCAGCGAGACGATCTTCGTCCGTTCGGTGACCAGATCCTCCAGGCCCGACTCGTCCAACCGCCCCTGGTCGGTGACGGGGAACCAGCGCAGGGTTGCGCCGGTCCGCTCGCAGAGCAGCTGCCACGGGACGATGTTCGAGTGGTGCTCCATCTCGGAGATCACCACCTCGTCGCCCGGACCGAGCCGGAAACGGGGGTCGGCGTCCGGACGCAGCGAGGCGTTCGAGAAGGCGTACGCCACGATGTTGATCGCCTCGGTGGAGTTCTTCGTGAACACCACCTCGTCGACGCTGGGCGCGTTGATGAACGCGGCAATCTTCGCCCGCGCCCCCTCGTACGCCTCGGTGGCCTCGGTGCCCAGGGTGTGCACCGAGCGCGACACGTTGGCGTTGTGCCGCGCGTAGTGCTCGTCGAGCACGTCGAGCACCTGGCGGGGCTTGTGCGAGGTGTTGGCGCTGTCGAGGTAGACCAGCGGGTGCCCGTTGATTTCCCGATCGAAGATCGGGAAGTCGGCGCGCACCCGGGCCACGTCGAAACGCGGCACGTCGTCGTACTGCGGCATCCCCGAGGGGATCGCGATGCTGGTCATCTCGGCAGCGCCTCTCCCGCTCAGGCCTTGGCCGTGCCGGCCCCGGCGGCGTACCGCTCGTAGCCCTCGGCCTCGAGCTTGTCGGCCAGTTCCGGGCCGCCCTGCTCGACGATCCGGCCGGCCACGAAGACGTGCACGAAGTCCGGCTTGATGTAGCGCAGGATCCGGGTGTAGTGGGTGATCAGCAGCACGCCGGTGTCGCCGGTGTCGCGGACCCGGTTGACGCCCTCGCTGACCACGCGCAACGCGTCCACGTCGAGACCGGAGTCGGTCTCGTCGAGGATCGCGATCTTCGGCTTGAGCAGCTCCAGCTGGACGATCTCGTGCCGCTTCTTCTCACCACCGGAGAAGCCCTCGTTGACGTTGCGCTGGGCGAACGCCGGGTCCATCTGGAGGCGCTCCATCGCACCGCGCAGCTCGCCGCCCCAGGTACGGAGCTTCGGCGCCTCGCCGTCGATGGCGGTCTTCGCGGTCCGCAGGAAGTTCGCCACCGAGACGCCGGGCACCTCGACCGGGTACTGCATGGCCAGGAAGAGGCCGGCGCGGGCGCGCTCGTCGACCGTCATGGCCAGCACGTCCTCGCCGTCGAGGGTCACCGTGCCACCGGTGATCTCGTACTTGGGGTGACCGGCGATCGAGTACGCCAGGGTGGACTTGCCGGAGCCGTTCGGGCCCATGATCGCGTGGGTCTCGCCCGACTTCACGGTCAGGTCGACGCCGGCCAGGATCGGCTTGAGCTCACCCTCGGGCAGCTTGACCGACACCTTCAGGTCGCGGATCTCCAGGGTGCTCATTATCGGGTCACTCCATTACTCGGCGTCAGGCTGAGGTAGATGTCGCCGTCGCGGACTTCGACGGGGTAGACGGGGACGGGTTCGGTGGCGGGCAGGCCGGTCGGCTCGCCGGTGCGCAGGTCGAAGCGCGAGCCGTGCAGCCAGCACTCAAGCGTGCAGCCATCGACCTCACCCTCGGAGAGCGCGACCGAGGCGTGCGAGCACTCGTCGTACGCGGCGTAGAAGCCGCCGTCCTCGCCGTGCACCAGGGCGATCGGCGTGCCGTCGACGTCCGCGCTGATCGCGGTGCCCTTCGGCACGTCCTCGGTGGAGCAGATGCGGATCATCAAGCGCCCGCCTTGGTCAGCCGGGCCTCGATCGCGTCGCCGAGGCTCTCGCGCAGCGACTCCACCGGGATCTTGTTGATCAGCTCGGCGAAGAAACCACGCACCACCAGCCGGCGGGCCTCGCTCTCCGGAATGCCCCGGGCCATCAGGTAGAACAACTGCTCGTCATCGAAGCGGCCGGTCGCGCTGGCATGGCCGGCACCGGCGATCTCGCCGGTCTCGATCTCCAGATTGGGTACGGAGTCCGCCCGCGCGCCGTCGGTGAGCAGCAGGTTCCGGTTGATCTCGTACGTGTCGGTGCCGGTCGCCTCGGCCTGGATCAGCACGTCGCCCACCCAGACGGTGTGCGCGCTCTCGCCCTGCAACGCGCCCCGGTAGCCCACGTAGCTGCGGCAGTCCGGCACATTGTGGTCGACCAACTGCCGGTGCTCCAGGTGCTGGCCGGAGTCAGCGAAGTAGACGCCGTACAGCTCGGCCTCGCCACCGCGCCCGGTGTACTCCACGCTCGTGAACTGCCGGACCAGGTCGCCACCCAGGGACACCTGGATGTGGATGACCTTGGCGTCCCGGCCCAGCTTGATCTTCAGGTGCTGGGCCTGGACCGCGTCGTCGGCCCAGTCGGCGACCGTGACCAGCGTCAGCTTCGCGCCGTCGGCCACGGTCACCTCGACGTTGTCGGCCAGGGTGGCCGACCCGACGTGCTCCAGCACCACCGTCGCCTCGGCGAACCGGCCCACCTCGACGAAGGTGTGACCGAACGCCGGCTGCTCGACGCCCTCGCCGACCACCCGCAGCCGCACCGCCTCACCGAGCACCACGTCGGGGGCCACCCGCAACAGCAGGGCGTCCGCGGCGGCACCGTAGGCCAGCGCACTGACCCGGTCGACCGGGATCAGCACGCTGCCGACCCGCTCGTCGTCGCGGCCGACCCGGGTGATGGCGACGCCCTCGGGCAGGTCGCCGTACTCGTGTCGGACCGCGCCGGTCGCGGCCGGCGCCTCGCTGGTCAGGCCGCGGAGGCGCTTGAGCGGGGTGAAGCGCCACTCCTCCTCCAGGCCGGTGAGGGCCGGGAAGTCGGCGACGTCGTACGAGCGCAGCGCCTGCGACTTGGTGCTGGGCGGCGGCGCGGAAGCCTGGGTAGTCATTTCTTCCTTGGTCTGTTCTACGACGATGGGGGCAGGTGCTCGGTAGGGCGGGCGGCGTCAGCCGACCGCGCCCTCCATCTGAAGCTCGATCAGACGGTTGAGCTCCAGGGCGTACTCCATCGGGAGTTCCTTGGCGATCGGCTCGATGAAGCCGCGCACGATCATGGCCATCGCCTCGTCCTCGCTCAGGCCCCGGCTCATCAGGTAGAAGAGCTGGTCGTCGCTGATCTTGGAGACGGTCGCCTCGTGCCCCATCGACACGTCGTCCTCACGGATGTCGACGTACGGGTAGGTGTCCGAGCGGGAGATCGTGTCGACCAGCAGCGCGTCGCACTTGACAGTGCTCCGGCTGTGGTGCGAACCCTCCAGCACCTGCACCAGGCCCCGGTACGAGGTGCGGCCGCCGCCACGGGCGATCGACTTCGACACGATGGTCGAGGAGGTGTGCGGCGCGGCGTGCACCATCTTGGCGCCGGCGTCCTGGTGCTGACCCTCGCCGGCCATCGCCACCGAGAGCACCTCGCCCTTGGCGTGCTCGCCGGTCATGTAGACCGCCGGGTACTTCATGGTCACCTTGGAGCCGATGTTGCCGTCGACCCACTCCATGGTCGCGCCCTCGTGGCAGACGGCGCGCTTGGTGACCAGGTTGTAGACGTTGTTCGACCAGTTCTGGATGGTCGTGTAGCGGCAGCGCGCGTTCTTCTTGACGATGATCTCCACGACCGCGCTGTGCAGCGAGTCGGAGGAGTAGAGCGGCGCGGTGCAGCCCTCGACGTAGTGCACGTACGCACCCTCGTCGACGATGATCAGCGTCCGCTCGAACTGGCCCATGTTCTCCGTGTTGATCCGGAAGTAGGCCTGCAGCGGAATCTCGACGTGCACGCCCTTCGGCACGTAGATGAACGAGCCACCGGACCACACCGAGGTGTTCAGGGCGGCGAACTTGTTGTCGCCGACCGGGATCACCGTGCCGAAGTACTCCTTGAAGACGTCCTCGTGCTCGCGCAGCGCCGTGTCGGTGTCCAGGAAGAGGACGCCCTGCTCCTCAAGGTCCTCGCGGATCTTGTGGTAGACGACCTCCGACTCGTACTGCGCCGCGACACCCGCGACCAGCCGCTGCTTCTCCGCCTCCGGGATGCCCAGCCGGTCGTAGGTGTTCTTGATGTCCTCGGGCAGGTCCTCCCAGCTGGTGGCCTGCTTCTCGGTGGACCGCACGAAGTACTTGATGTTGTCGAAGTCGATCCCGGTGAGGTCCGCGCCCCAGGCCGGCATCGGCTTACGGCCGAACAGCCGCAGGCCCTTCAGCCGCAGGTCGAGCATCCACGCCGGCTCGTTCTTCTTGGCCGAGATGTCCCGCACCACCGCCTCGTTGATGCCGCGCTGGGCGACCGCCCCGGCGGCGTCCGGGTCGGACCAGCCGTACTCGTACCGACCCAGGGCGGCGAGCTGCTCTTCCTGGGTCAGGGGCTGGACGATCTGCTCGGTCATCTATCTGTCCTCACAGTGGTTACGGGATTACCGGATTGAGCGCGGCCCGACTGAGTCGGGATGTGCGTGGTGCACACCCCGTCGCCGTGCGCGATGGTGGCCAGACGCTGCACGTGGGTGCCGACCAGACGGGAGATGACCGCGGTCTCGGCCTCGCACAGCTGAGGAAACTCGGCGGCCACGTGCGCCACCGGGCAGTGGTGCTGACAGAGCTGGCCGCCGGAGGCGATCGTGGTCGCATTGGCAGCGTAACCCTCGCCGGTGAGCGCTGCGGCGAGTGCCTCGGCTCGGGCGAGAGGGTCGTCGCCGGCGTCCTCCATGGCCGTCCGACAACGAGACTCGAGAGCCGACACCTGCTCGGTGGCGAACGCCTCGACCGCGTCCGAGCCGCCGCTGCGGGCGATCCAGCGCAGCGCGGCGGTGGCCATGTTGTCGTAGTGGTGTGTGCCACAGCGGACCCGGGCGGCCTCGGTCAACAGGAACACCTTGGCCGGGCGCCCCCGACCGCGACTGCCCTGCACAGGCTGCTCGCGGGCGTACACGTCACCGTCAGCAAGCATCGCGTCGAGGTGCCGGCGGATCGCCGCCGGGCTGAGCCCGAGCGCCGCGCCAAGCTGCGCGGCGGTGGTGGCACCCTGCTCCAGCAGCAACTGGGTGACCCGATCCCGGGTGGAGACCTCGGCCGCCGCCGGCCCGGCGAGGCCGGCCGACGTGGTCACGGCAGGCGCGGAGGCGGACGCACCGAGGGCCGGTACGGCCGTCGGTTGGTGCCCGGAGAGCGCCGCCGCGTTTTTCACAACGCCAACGTTACGTAATTACCCGGAGGGTCGCAAACCCGGGACCCGGTGATCCCAACCACCGAGCCGACGGAGTCGGACGAACCTCGATCACTACGGTGCGTAGGATTTGCGCCGTGAACCGAATCGTCCGTCCGGTCTCCGGCATCCTGCTGCGCCGCCTCGCGCTCGCCTCGATCATCGCGAACGTGGGCATCGTCGTCACCGGCGGGGCCGTCCGGTTGACCGCCTCGGGCCTCGGCTGCCCCACCTGGCCCCGGTGCACCGACGATTCCTACGTCACCACGCCGGAAATGGGCGTGTACGGGGTGATCGAGTTCGGCAACCGCATGCTGACCTTCGCGGTGGCCCTCATCGCGCTGGCCACCCTGCTCGCAGTCCTGGCGCACCGGCCGCGCCGACCCGGTCTCCTGGCGCTGGCCGTGGGGGTCTTCCTCGGTATTCCCGCCCAGGCGGTGCTCGGTGGCATCACCGTGCTGACCAACCTCAACCCGTGGGTGGTCGGGCTGCACTTCCTCGCCTCGATGGCCGTGATCGCCGCCGCGTACGCCCTCTGGCGACGCATCGGCGACCCCGACGGCCCAACCGTGGCCGTCGTGCCCACCCCGCTGCGCGCGCTGGCCCGGGTCACCACCGGCGTCACCGTAGCCGTGCTGATCGTCGGCACCTGGGTCACCGGCAGCGGCCCGCACGCCGGCGACCACGGCGCCGCCCGCAACGGGCTCGACCCGGAGACGATCTCGCAGGTGCACGCCGACGGGGTCTTCCTGCTGATCGGACTGTCGGTAGCGCTGATCTTCGCGTTCCGCGCCGTCGGTGCGCAGCGAGCCACCCGTGCCGCGATCATCCTGGTCGCCGTGGAGCTGGGTCAGGGCCTGATCGGCTTCGTGCAGTACTTCACCCACCTGCCGGCGATCCTGGTCGGCGCGCACATGCTCGGCTCCTGCCTGGTGCTGCTGGCTGCCCTGTCGGTGCAGTGGTCCACCCGGGAACGCCGCGCGGTCACGTCGGCCCCCCAGGCCCCCCAGGCCGCCCCGACCGACGCCGCCACCCCGGTGCCAGTCACCGCCTGACCGCCCGCGTCCCGCGTACCCCCCACCCCGCGTTTCCCGCTGCCCCGCAGGCCCCGCAGGCCCCGCAGGCCCCGCAGCCCAGGGTCACCACCCACCTGGCCCGCAACGCCTGGCCCTCAGAACGAACGCCACCCGAGCGGGCGCCCGTACCCCGCGCCGTCAGGTGCCGGATGCCTCGCCCCTCGCCCCTCGCCCCTCGCCAAGATCGCACTCGAACCAGGATGTAGTGGCCTCGAGACGCCGGGAAGCCACTACAACCAGGATGTTGCGCGATCTTGCCTGCGGCAACACGGGCGCACGGCAACACGGGCGCACGGCAGCGCGGGTGGCCGTTCGGGGGTTGCTTGTTGTGGGAGGTCAGGCGGTGCGGGCCAGGTGGGTGGTGATCGCGGTGGCGAGGCGGTCGGGGGCTCCGTCCGCGTACCCGATGAAGAGCGACGGCTCGGTCAGCTCCAGCTCGACCAGGACCGGCTCGCCGTCCGGGCCGGGGATCAGGTCGACCCGGGCGTAGAGCAGCTGTCGGGTACCGCCGGGCACCGCCGCGAGGGTCTGCTCGGCCACCGCCAGCTGTTCGGGGCGGGCGGTGCGGGCGGTGATCTCTTCGGCCTTGTAGAGCCCGTCCGGGCCGAGGTCCGGCCCGGACAGCATCGGACCCTTGCGGATCGCGTGGCTGAACGCGAGCCCTTCCGGGCCGGCCAGGAAGAGCAGGGCCGTCTCGCCCTCGGTGTCGACGGCCCGCAGGTACGGCTGGACCATGGTGACCCGGCCTGCCTCGGAGAGCCTGCGAACGTGTGCGGCGGCCAGGTCCCGGTGCTCCGGGTCGGCCAGGTCGTACCGGCCGGTGTCCTGGCTGCCGGCGCTGACTGCGGGCTTGAGCACGTACTCGCCGGTCTGGGCGGGCAGCTGCCAGCTCTCCCCCGGCTCGATCCACGACGTCGGCACGGTTGGCACCCCGGCGGCGCTCAGCTCGGCGAGGTAGCGCTTGTCAGTGTTCCAGCGGACCACGTCTGCCGGGTTGACCAGCGTCGGCACTGTCGCCGCCCAGGACACGAATTCGTCGCGGCGTAGCGCGTAGTCCCAGGGTGAGCGGAGCACGACCAGGTCGTAGGACGACCAGTCGACGTCGGGGTTGTCCCAGACGACGGACTGGACGGCGACACCCCGGGCGGCGAGCGGGGTCAGGACCAGCCGGTCGTCCGGGTCGAGGTCGGCCAGGTCTGAGCAGGTGACGAGAGCGACCCGGGGTTCCCCCCGGGTCGACTGGTGATATGTGGTCAATTCAGCTGTCTGTTCAGCGGGCCATCGTGCGCCGGGCCATCGACCGCCAGAGGTCGTTGCTCGGACGCATCTGGTCCATCAGTTCACGCTCCCAGGCGTTCTCGACGGTGACTCCCGCCTTGGCGCACGCCTCCCGGGCGGTGACGGTGTCGTCGGCGAACTGGTCGCCCCACTCGCCGTCGGAACCCACCAGGACGATCCGCGCGCCACGCTTGCCGACGTACTCGATGACCGCCTTCGCGCCGCCGTGTCCAGCCGCGAACGCCTTGAGGCCCGCGACCAGGCCCTGGGGCGCCTGCTCGCCGGCGGTCTGCTCGGCCGTCAGCGTCGTATCGGAACCATCTGCCATGACGCGAAGCCTAAGCAGAGTTGCACCCTGTCGCGCGAGAACCATGAACCTTTTGTGATGCCAATTACCTACAGGTTTAAGGACGACCACAGGTTGGCTGTCCGTTTATTTACCGACTTTTGCGCTCAAAGCACGTCGGGAAATCGCCTTCGAACCACCCCAGGTTGAGCCGATCCGACTCATGCTGAAAGTTACTCTGATGTGACGTTAAACCCGGACAACTCATCCACGTCCATGATTAGTCAGTAGATCATCGGCACCCTTCGCAGCGGGCACAGCCACGGCGCGACAACTGACGGACGACGCGAGGGCCGCCGAGCGCAGCGCGCAAGGGAGCCGAAGCCGCAGTGCCCGACGGAGCCCCGGCGCCCAGGGAGCCCGGTGCCCAGGGAGCCCCGGTGCTCAAGGGAGCCGACAGCCAGCGGAAGACGGCGGGCGGAGGCCACTGCCTCGGACGCGAAGGACGCGAAGCCGGGCCGTGCGGGCGGTCAGATCAACGCGTCGAGCGCGACGGCCACGAAGACGATCGTCAGGTACGTCGTCGACCAGTGGAACAGTCGCATCGGCTTGACCGCCTCGCCGCGCGTCGCGCGCCGGCAGAGCCGGTGTGCCTCGACCAGGAAGATGGCACCCACCACCAGTGTCGGCACTCCGTAGATCGCGCTGAGCCCCAGCGGCCAGACGGCCAGGGAGGTGAGCACGGTGAGCCACGCGAAGATCAGGATCTCGACGTTGACCCGGCGGGTCGAGGCCACCACCGGGAGCATCGGAATGCCGGCCCGCGCGTAGTCGTCCTTGTACTTCATGGCGAGCGGGTAGAAGTGCGGCATCTGCCAGAAGAAGACCACCGCGAAGAGCCCCCAGGCGGCCGGCGCCAGCGAACCGGTCACCGCAGCCCACCCGATCAGCACCGGTGCGGCCCCGCAGGCGCCGCCCCAGAAGGTGTTCGTCGGGGTGGAACGCTTGAGCCAGAGGGTGTAGACGAGGTCGTAGTAGGCGATCGCGGCGAGAGTCAGCCCGGCGGCCAGCAGGTTGGTGAACGCCGCCATCAGGGCCACCGACACCGCCGCCAGCACCAGACCGAAGATCAGCGCGCTTCGCGGCGACACGGTGTGCGCCGGCAGCGGCCGACGCTTGGTGCGCCGCATCAGCTGGTCGATGTCGCGGTCGATGTAGCAGTTGAGGACGCTTGCCGCGCCGGCGGCGAGCGAGCCGCCGATCAGCACGATGGCCATCAGCCACAGCGACGGCAGCCCGCCCTCGGCGAGCATCATCGCCGGGACGGTGGTGACCAGCAGCAACTCGACGATCCGCGGCTTGGTGAGCGCCACGTACGCCGAGAGGACAGCGCGTACGTCCCGCCGGGCCACCGGGCCCTCGGCCGCCCGCGCCGGGTGTGGCCCGGCCGGGTTGCTCGCGGGGCGCTCGGTGATCATGCTCACGGATTGCCACCTTCCGGCATCGGGCACGGGGAGATCGGATCGGTCGGGACCACTCGCGTCCGCATACCGCCCCACACACTACGCGTCGTCGTTTTGGCTGCCCGGCCGACCCGACAACGGTGCGGGCCGTCACACCACCGGGTTGAAACCGAGCATCCGGATGGTCACGTAGCGCACACCATGCGCAGATCCCCGGGCGCACGTTTAGGGACGCTCGATAAGGTCATCGGTGAGGGTTCCGCCCATCTGCCGAGGAGCACAACCATCGTGGCTGTTAAACGACCCGAGCACTCCGCACTGAACTGGTCCGACCTCGATCGCCGGGCCGTAGACACCGTCCGCGTGCTGGCCATGGACGCCGTGGAGAAATCCGGCAACGGTCACCCGGGCACCGCGATGAGCCTCGCGCCCGCGGCGTACCTCCTCTTCAACCGCGTCATGCGGCACAACCCGGCCGACCCGAACTGGCCCGGCCGCGACCGGTTCGTGCTCTCCGCCGGGCACTCCAGCCTGACGCTCTACATCCAGCTGTTCCTCTCCGGTTACCCGCTGAGCCTGGACGACCTCAAGTCGCTGCGGCAGTGGGGCTCGCAGACGCCGGGGCACCCCGAGCACGGGCACACGCCGGGCGTGGAAACCACCACCGGCCCGCTCGGGCAGGGTCTGGGCAACGCGGTCGGCATGGCCATGGCGGCCCGCCGCGAGCGCGGCCTGTTCGACCCCGAGTCCGAGCTCGGCGCGTCCGTCTTCGACCACGACATCTGGTGCATCGTCTCCGACGGTGACATCGAGGAGGGCATCAGCCACGAGGCCAGCGCCCTCGCCGGGCACCAGCAGCTGGGCAACCTCACGGTGATCTACGACGACAACGAGATCTCCATCGAGGACGACACCCGGATCGCCAAGAGCGAGGACGTGGCCGCCCGCTACGAGGCGTACGGCTGGCACGTGCAGACCGTCGACTGGCGCAGCGGCGACGCCGACCAGGGCGACTACCACGAGGACGCCGAGGCGCTGTACGCGGCGCTGGTGGCCGCCAAGGCGGAGACCGGCCGCCCCTCCTTCATCGCGCTGCGCACCATCATCGGCTGGCCCGCGCCCAACAAGCAGAACACCGGCAAGATCCACGGCTCGGCGCTCGGCGCCGACGAGGTGAAGGCCACCAAGCGGATCCTCGACTTCGACCCGGAGCAGACGTTCCAGGTCGACGAGGAGGTGCTCAGCCACGCCCGCACGGTGATGGGCCGCGGCTCCGATGCCCAGCAGGAGTGGACCACCGCGTTCGACGCCTGGAAGAAGGCCAACCCGGAGCGCACCGCGCTCTACGAGCGGCTGGCTGGTCACGTACTCCCCGACGGCTGGACCGACGCGTTGCCGGTCTTCCCCGCGGACGCCAAGGGGGTGGCCACCCGGGCCGCCTCCGGCAAGGTGCTGGAGGCGCTCGCGCCGGTGCTCCCGGAGCTGTGGGGCGGCTCGGCCGACCTGGCCGAGAGCAACAACACCACCATGAAGGGCGAGCCGTCGTTCATTCCGGCCGCCCACGCCACCAAGGACTTCCCCGGCCACGAGTACGGCCGCACGCTGCACTTCGGCATCCGTGAGCACGCCATGGGCGCGATCCTCAACGGCATCGCCCTGCACGGTGGCACCCGCCCGTACGGCGGCACGTTCCTGGTCTTCAGCGACTACATGCGTCCGTCGGTGCGGCTGGCCGCGCTGATGAAGCTGCCGGTGACCTACGTCTGGACGCACGACTCGATCGGCCTCGGCGAGGACGGCCCGACCCACCAGCCGGTGGAGCACCTGACCGCGCTGCGCGCCATCCCGGGCCTGGACGTGGTCCGTCCGGCGGACGCCAACGAGACCGCCTGGGCCTGGCGGCAGGCGCTGGAGCACACCGACCGGCCGACCGCGCTGGCGCTGAGCCGTCAGCCGCTGCCGACCATGGACCGCGACGTCCTGGGCGGCGCGGAGGGTGTGGCCAAGGGCGGCTACGTGCTGGCCGAGGCGTCCAACGGCAAGCCTCAGGTGATCATCGTCGGCACCGGTTCCGAGGTGCAGCTCTGCCTGACCGCCCGGGAGCGGCTGGAGGCCGACGGCACCCCGACCCGGGTCGTCTCGATGCCCTGCCAGGAGTGGTTCTACGAGCAGGACGAGGCGTACCGGGAGTCGGTGCTCCCGCGTGGGGTAAAGGCACGGGTGAGCGTGGAGGCGGGCATCGCGATGTCCTGGCGCGGAGTCGTCGGTGACCTGGGCGAGAGCGTGAGCCTGGAGCACTACGGAGCGAGCGCCCCGCACACCGTGCTCTTCGAGCAGTTCGGGTTCACCCCCGACCGGATCGTGGCGGCAGCACACGCCTCGCTGGCCCGGGTGGGCGACATCACCGGTTTCACGACCGGCAACTGAGGGAGCGTGGATGGCATGACGGACAAGCTGAATGAGCTCACCGCCGCAGGCGTGGCGGTCTGGCTCGACGATCTTTCCCGGGTGCGTTTGAGCTCCGGCGGGCTGGACCAGCTGCGCCGCGAGAAGCACGTGGCCGGCGTCACCACCAACCCGACGATCTTCGCCAAGGCGCTGAGCGACGCCGACGAGTACAACTGGCAGCTGCACGACCTCGCCACCCGTGGCGTCGAGGTCGAGGAGTCGGTGCGCATGCTCACCACGTACGACGTGCGATGGGCCTGCGACGTGATGCGCCCGTCGTACGACGGCAGCGACGGTGTCGACGGCCGGGTCTCGATCGAGGTGGACCCCCGGCTGGCCCACGAGAGCGACCGGACGGTGGCCGAGGCCAAGGCCCTGTGGTGGCTGGTGGACCGCCCCAACCTCTACATCAAGATCCCGGCCACCGAGGCCGGCCTCCCGGCGATCACCGCCACCCTGGCCGAGGGGATCAGCGTCAACGTCACGCTGATCTTCGGCCTGGACCGCTACTCGGCGGTCATGGAGGCGTTCCTCGCCGGTCTGGAGCAGGCCAAGGCGAACGGCCACGACCTGTCCAAGATCGGCTCGGTGGCGTCGTTCTTCGTCTCCCGGGTCGACTCCGAGGTCGACAAGCGGCTGGAGAAGGTCGGCTCCGACCAGGCGAAGGCCCTCAAGGGCAAGGCCGCCATCGCCAACGCGCAGCTGGCGTACGAGCGCTACACCGAGGTCTTCTCCTCCGACCGCTGGAAGGCGCTCGCCGCCGCCGGCGCGCACCCGCAGCGGCCGCTGTGGGCGTCCACCTCGACGAAGAACCCGGACTACCGGGACGTCATCTACGTCGAGGAGCTGATCGCCCCCGGCACGGTCAACACCATGCCCGAGGCGGTCATCCACGCGTACGCCGATCACGGCGAGACCCGCGGCGACACCATCACCGGCGCCTACGACGCGGCCCGGAAGGTCTTCGCCGACCTGGAGTCGGTCGGGGTGGACATGGACGACGTGATCGTCACCCTGGAGCGCGAGGGCGTGGAGAAGTTCGAGGCCAGCTGGCAGGAGCTGCTCGACGGGGTCCGCAAGTCGCTGGAGGCCGCGGCGAAGGGCAAGGGTGCCCCGAACAAGGCGGCCAAGGGCAACGCCAAGGCCGCCGAGAAGGCCGGTGGCGCATGAGCGACCTACTCAGTGGGCCGGTGGAGGCAGCCGCCGGGCTGGCCGTGTACGGCGCGGACACGGTCGACAAGGCCGCGCCCGCCTCGACCCGGGACGCGCTGGTCAAGGCCGGCGTCCCGGGCAAGCTGGCGGGCAAGGACGCGAGCCTGTGGGGTCCGGACGCCGAGGCCGAGGCGAAGATCCGGCTGGGCTGGGTGGACACCCACCGGCGCAGCCGCGAGCTGCTCGTCCAGTTGGCCGAGCTGACCGCGGAGCTGGCCGACCTGGATCACGTGGTGCTCGCCGGCATGGGCGGCTCGTCGCTCGCGCCCGAGGTGATCACCCGGACGCTGGGTCGCCCGTTGACCGTGCTGGACACCACCGACCCGGGCCAGGTCCGGGCGGCGCTCGGTGACCGGCTGGAGCGCACCGTCGTGGTGGTGGCCAGCAAGTCCGGGTCGACGGTGGAGACCGACAGCCACCGGCGCGCGTACTGGCAGGCGTTCCTGGACGCCGGGATGACCGAGGCGGAGGCCGGTCGGCACTTCGTCATCGTCACCGACCCGGGTTCGCCGCTGGAGACCACCGCGGCCGAGATGGGCGCGTTCACCGTGCTCGCCGACCCGAACGTCGGCGGCCGGTACTCGGCGCTCACCGCGTTCGGTCTGGTGCCCTCGGCGCTGGCCGGGGTCGAGGTCGCGGAGCTGCTCGACCAGGCCGACGCGCTGGCCACGTCGCTCGGCGCGGACCAGAACAACCCGGCACTGGCGCTGGGCGCCGCCCTGGGCGCTGCGGCCACGCTGGCCCGGGACAAGGTCGCCCTGGTCTCCGACGGCACCGGCATCGACGGGCTCGGCGACTGGGCCGAGCAGCTGATCGCCGAGTCGACCGGCAAGGCCGGGGTGGGCATCCTCCCGGTGGTCGTGGAGTCTCCGCAGAGCCCCGGCGCCACCGGTGCGGACGTGCTGACCGTCAGCTACGGCGGCGCGCTGGCCCCCGGTGACATGCCGGGCGGCGGGGCCAACCCGGACGTGGCCGTCAACGGCCCGCTGGGCGCGCAGTTCCTGGCCTGGGAGTACGCCACCGCGGTGGCCGGCGTGGTGCTCGGCATCGACCCGTTCAACCAGCCGAACGTCACCGAGTCCAAGGAGAACACCAACAAGATCCTGGCCTCGGGCCTGCCGGCGGAGTCGCCGTCGTTCACCGAGGGCGCGATCGAGGTGTACGCCCCGCAGGGCGCCCCCGGGGACCTGGCCGGTGTGCTGCGCTGGCTGCTCGACGGGCTGGGCGACGACGGTTACCTCGCGGTGATGGCGTACCTCGACCGGTTCGCCGACGCCGACACGGCCCGGCTGCGGTCGCTGCTGGCCCAGGCGGGCGGCCGGCCGGTCACCTTCGGCTGGGGTCCGCGCTTCCTGCACTCGACGGGCCAGTACCACAAGGGCGGCCCGCAGGTGGGCAGCTACCTCCAGGTGACCGGCGCGGTCGCCGAGGACCTGGAGGTGCCGGGCAAGCCGTACACCTTCGGTGAGTTGCAGGCGGCGCAGGCCGCCGGTGACCGGCAGGCTCTCGCCGGTCGGGAGCGGCCGGTGCTGCGGTTGCACCTGACCGACCGGGCCGCCGGTGTCGCCCAACTACTGGACGCGGCCGGTGATCTGCGGGCGTGAGGATGGACGACGTGACTGAAGCGGAGCGAGAAGGCGGTTCGGTGAACCCGCTGCGCGACCCGCAGGACCGCCGGTTGCCCCGGATCCCGGAGCCCTGCGCTCTGGTGATCTTCGGGGTGACCGGCGACCTGGCCCGCAAGAAGCTGCTCCCCGCGGTCTACGACCTGGCCAACCGGGGGCTGTTGCCGCCGGGCTTCGTGGTGCTCGGTTTCGCGCGCCGCGACTGGGGTGACGGCGACTTCGAGACGTTGGCCTGCGAGGCTGCCCGCAAGCACGCCCGCACCCCGTGGCGGGACGAGGTGTGGGCGCGGCTGGCCGGCAACATCAAGTTCGTCGGCGGGTCGTTCGACGACGACGACGCCTTCGACACTCTCGCCTCGACGCTGGACGATCTGCGCCAGACCCACGGCATCACCGGCAACGCGGCGTTCTACTTCTCCATCCCGCCGGCAGCGTTCCCCGTCGTGCTCAAGCAGCTGGCCCGCACCGGGATGGCCGACAACGACAAGTCCGGCGGTTGGCGCCGGGTCGTCGTGGAGAAGCCGTTCGGCAACGACCTGCCATCGGCGAAGGCGCTCAACGACCTCGTCGACGACGTGTTCACCCGGCAGGACGTCTTCCGGATCGACCACTACCTGGGCAAGGAGACGGTTCAGAACATCCTCGCCCTGCGGTTCGCCAACAACCTGTTCGAGCCGCTGTGGAACTCCAAGTACGTCGACTCGGTGCAGATCACCATGGCGGAGGACGTCGGCATCGGCACCCGCGCCGGCTTCTACGACACCGTCGGCACCGCCCGCGACGTGCTGCAGAACCACCTTCTCCAACTCCTCGCCCTGGTGGCGATGGAGGAGCCGACCAGCTTCGACGCCGATGAGATCCGGGCCGAGAAGCTGAAGGTGCTCAAGGCCATCACCCTGCCCAAGGACGTCGCCCGGGACACCGTCCGCGGTCAGTACCTGCCCGGTTGGGTCGGTGGCGAACGCGCGGTCGGTTACCTGGAGGAGCAGGACGTCCCCGCCGACTCCACCACCGAGACGTACGTGGCGGTGCGGTTGGGCATCCAGAACCGCCGCTGGGCGGAGGTGCCGTTCTACATCCGGGCCGGCAAGCGGCTGCCCCGGCGGGTCACCGAGGTCGCCATCATCTTCAAGAAGGCGCCGCACCTGCCGTTCAACGACGCCGACATGGAGTCGCTGGGCAACAACCAGCTGGTCATCCGGGTGCAGCCGGACGAGGGCGTGGTGCTCAAGTTCGGCTCGAAGGTGCCGGGCACGACCATGGAGGTCCGCGACATCGCGATGGACTTCCAGTACGGCGAGGCGTTCACCGAGTCCAGCCCCGAGGCGTACGAGCGTCTGGTGCTGGACGTGCTGATCGGCGACCGCACCCTGTTCCCGGACGCGGCCGAGGTCGAGCAGAGCTGGCAGGTGATCGACCCCCTGGAGCACGCCTGGGAGGGCACCACCCCGGAGCCGTACCGGGCCGGCGAGTGGGGCCCACGGGCCTCCGACGAGATGCTGGCCCGCGAGGGCCGCGCCTGGAGACGAGCATGATCGGGCTGTGGGACACCACCGGCAACGAGGTGGTCAAGGCGCTCGCCGCCGAGCGGCGCAGCGCCGGCGGTGTGGCCAGCGGCATGGCGCTCACCCTCATCGTGGTCGTGGACGAGAAGCGGGTCCGGGAGGCGGAGGCCGCGGCGACGATCGCCGCCGCCGCGCACCCGTGTCGCCTCGTGGTGGTGGTCCGCTCGGAGATCGAGCGGGACCGCAACCGACTGGACGCGGAGATCGTGGTCGGGGGCCGGCTCGGCCCGTGCGAGGCGGTGGTCACCCGCATGTACGGCCGGTTGTCCCTGCACGCCGAGTCGGTCGTGATGCCGCTGCTCGTTCCCGACGTACCGGTTGTCACGTGGTGGCACGGCGAGCCACCGGCGGAGATCGCCACCGACTTCCTCGGGGTGGTGGCCGACCGGAGGATCACCGACGCCGCGCAGGCCGCCGACCCGGTGGAGGCGCTGCGGCAGCGTGCCCGGGACTACGCCCCGGGCGACACCGACCTGGCGTGGACCCGGATCACCCCGTGGCGCACCCTGGTCGCCGGGGCGTTCGACACCACCAGCGCCCAGGTCACCGAGGCGACCATCGTCGCGCCTCCCACCGACCCGACGGCGGCGCTGATGGCTGGTTGGCTGTCCAGCCGGCTCGGCATCACCCCACGCCGGGTGGACAGCGACGAGTTCCCTCGGATGCGGGAGGTGCAGCTCAGCTGCGCCAACGGCGACCAGCTGACGCTGACCCGGGAGGACAGCCTGGCCGTGTTCCGGCGGACGGGCCAGGACGACCGGGCCCTGCCGCTGGTGCGCCGCCCGCTCGGCGACGAGCTGGCCGAGGAGCTGCGCCGGCTGGACGCCGACCAGGTGTACGCGGAGGCGCTGGGCGCGACGGTCGGGCTGCGGGGGCTGGAGCAGCGCCCCGCCCAGCGGGTTCACGTCTGGAAAGATCCGGCCACCGCGCAGCGCGCCGAGGCCGGGGTGACCGCGCACGTCGGCACGAGCGGCGAGGGCTGAGCCCAGCCGGGGCACACCGTCGGGCAGGGCCGGTACCACCGGCCCTGCCCCGCAATCTCCGGGGTTTTCGCCCCACCACCTCGGGCACACCGCCCCGGGCACGACAGCGACCGCCTCGCGGTCGGGAAACGAAGGCGTAACCATGAGTGAGGCGAGTGTCGCCGTCCACGCCGACGCCGACCTGCTGGCGCAGGCCGTGGCGGCCCGGTTGCTGGTGAAGCTGCTCGACGCCCAGGCCGACCGGGGCGAAGCCTCGGTGGTGCTCACCGGAGGTCGGGTCGCCGCGGCCGTGTACCGGGCGGTGGCGGCGCTGCCGGCCCGCGACGCGGTGGACTGGTCCCGGGTCGACGTGTGGTGGGGCGACGAACGGTTCCTGCCCGCCGGTGATCCGGACCGCAACGAGACGCAGGCCCGGGCCGCCCTGCTGGACGTGGTGCCACTGGACCCGGCCCGGGTGCACGCGATGCCGGCCTCGGACGGCCCGGCCGGCAACGACCCGGAGGCGGCGGCTGCCGCGTACGCGGACGAGCTGGCCCGCGCAGCCCGGCCCGGGCACGCCACCCTGCCGCACTTCGACGTGCTGATGCTGGGCGTCGGCGAGGACGGCCATGTGGCCTCGGTCTTCCCCGAGCACCCGGTGGGCTACGAGACCCGGCCCGTCAGCGCGGTGCGGGGCAGCCCCAAGCCGCCGCCGACGCGGACCACCCTCACCCTGCCGGCGATCAACACCGCCGAGGAGGTCTGGCTGGTGGCCGCCGGCGCCGACAAGGCTCGCGCGGTGGGTATGGCGTTGGCCGGCGCAGGCCCGGTGCAGTTGCCGGCGGCCGGCGTGCACGGCGTGAACCGCACCCGCTGGCTGCTGGACCGGGCGGCCGCGGCCGACGTACCCGTCCGACTGCGCAGCCTGCGCTGAGCGCTGGGATGAGCCCGCTACTCGCCGCGTCGACGGCGTAGTGCGGCGAGCGCCTCGGCGAGCAGGGCCTCCCCCTCCTCGGCGGTGCGCCGCTCCTTCACGTACGCCAGGTGGCTCTTGTACGGCTCGGCGCGGACCCGACCCGGCGGGTTCTGGGAGTCGCGACCGGCGGGTAGGCCACAGCGGGGGCAGTCCCACAGGGGTGGCGGCTCGACGTCCGCGGCGATCCGGATGTCGACCCGGTGGTCGTTACGGCACCAGTAGGTGACGTCCTGTCGGGGGGCGGGTTGGTGCCGCTCGTCCGGGCGCATCGGTGCGGACCCGACCCGGGCTCCCCGGATAACGTTGCCATTCGGCACGGCTGCTCGCTCCTGTCGTCGGAGGGGACCCGCCGTCTTCGGGGGTGGAGCGGCGGGCGACGCGGTGCAGCGGAGAAAAGCCTGCGCGCGGCCCGTCGAGTGACGAACCGCGCGCAGATTGTACGACTTACTGAGCCTGCTCAGGCGCCGCTGTTCATTTGGAGGCGCAGCCAGAGCCCGAGGCCGACGATCGCGGCGAACCAGACGACGCTCACCAGAACGGTGTAGCGGTCCAGGTTCTTCTCCGCGACCGAGGAGCCGGCGAGGCTGGAGCTGACGCCACCGCCGAACATGCTCGACAGACCGCCACCCTTGCCGCGGTGCAGCAGGATCAGCAGGGTGAGCAGAATGCTCGTGATGACCAGCAACACGATCAACGTGTATGCGAACCAGATCGGCATGGCTGGGGTCAGTTCCTCTCGTAGCGATCCTCGCCCGGTCTGATCGGGCACGGCGGCACCGACCGGCGGACGGGCGGTGTCAAGGATACCGAGCGATCAGCGGGCGAGGTGCTCCGGGAACCGGCAGATCTGAGCGAATTCCTCGGCGTCCAGGCTGGCGCCCCCCACCAGGCCCCCGTCCACGTCCGGTTGGGCCATGATCGAGGCGATGTTGGACGCCTTGACCGAGCCGCCGTAGAGAACCCGAACCTGGTCGGCGGTCTCCTGGTCGAAGCGTTCCGCCAGTCGCTGACGCACCGCCCCGCAGACCTCCTGGGCGTCGTCCGGGGTCGCGGTCTTGCCCGTGCCGATCGCCCAGACCGGCTCGTACGCGATCACGACCTGCCGCACCTGCTCGGGGGTGAGGCCGGCGAGGCCCCCGTCGAGCTGGTCGGAGCAGTGCGCCACGTGGGTGCCCTGCTCGCGGACGTCCAGCCCCTCCCCCACGCACAGGATCGGCGTCAGGCCGTGCGTCAGCGCCGCCTTGACCTTGGCGTTGACCAGCACGTCGTCCTCGTGGTGGTAGGCCCGCCGCTCGGAGTGCCCGACCACCACGTACGTGCAGCCGAGCTTGGCCAGCATCGCCCCGGAGATGTCCCCGGTGTACGCGCCGGACGGGTGCGGGGAGAGGTCCTGCCCGCCGTAGCCGATCAGCAGCTTGTCCCCGTCCACCGCGGTCTGCACGGTGCGCAGGTCGGTGAAGGGCGGCAGCACGACCGTCTCGACGGCGGTGAGCTGCTTCTCGGTGAGGCTCGCCGCCAGCTTCTGCACCAGCAGGTTGGCTTCGAGGTGGTTGAGGTTCATCTTCCAGTTGCCGGCCATCAGCGGCCGGCGGGTGGTGCTCGACATTCAGTTCTCCAGGGCCGCGATGCCGGGGAGGGCCTTGCCCTCGAGGTATTCCAGGGAGGCGCCACCGCCGGTGGAGATGTGCCCGAAGGACGACTCGTCCAGCCCCAACGCACGGACCGCCGCCGCCGAGTCACCGCCGCCGACGACGCTGAACGCGTCCGCCTTGGTGATCGCCTCGGCGATCCCCCGGGTGCCCGCAGCGAAGGCCGGCATCTCGAACACGCCCATCGGACCGTTCCAGAAGATCGTCTTCGCCTGGGACAGCGCGGCGCTGAAGCCGGCCACCGTCTCCGGGCCGACATCCAGGCCGAGCCGGTGGCTCGGGATGCCGTCGACCCGCACCGTGTCGTGCGCCGCGTCCGGAGCGAACGCGTCCGCGACCACCACGTCGACCGGCAGCATGATCTTGCCGCCGGACCGCTCCAGCAGGTTGCGGCAGGTGTCGACCATGTCCTTCTCCAGCAGCGAGGTGCCCACCTCCAGGCCCTGGGCCTTGAGGAAGGTGAAGCACATCCCGCCACCGATGAGCAGCCGGTCGACAGTGGGCAGCAGAGCCTCGATCACGGCGAGCTTGTCGGACACCTTCGACCCACCGAGCACCACCACGTACGGGCGTTCGGGGTCACCGGTGAGCTTGGAGAGCACCTCGACCTCACGCAGCACCAGCCGGCCCGCGACGTGCGGCAACCGGGCCGGCACGTCGAAGACACTGGCGTGCTTGCGGTGCACGGCACCGAACGCGTCGTCCACGTACGCGTCACCGAACGCGGCCAGCTGGTCGGCGAAGGCGCCCCGCTCGGCCTCGTCCTTGCTGGTCTCACCGGCGTTGAAACGCAGGTTCTCCAGAAGGGCGACCTGACCGTCGGCCAGGTCGGCGACGGTCGAGCGGGCGGAATCACCGACGGTGTCGGTAGCGAAGTGCACCGGCGCGCCGAGCAGCTCACCGAGCCGCCCAGCGACCGGACCCAGGCTGAACTGCGGGTCCGGAGCGCCCTTCGGGCGGCCCAGGTGCGAGCAGACGACCACCTTCGCGCCGGCCTCGACCAGCGCGCCGAGAGTCGGCAGCACCGCGCGGATCCGGCCGTCGTCAGTGATGGCACCGGTCTGCTTGTCGAGCGGGACGTTCAGGTCGGCGCGCACCAGCACGCGCCGACCCGACACCCCCTCGGCGAGCAGGTCGTCGAGGGTCCGGATGGCACTCACAGAGCTAGCCTTCCGTTCGCGACTGCGGGGCTCGCAAGCTCACTCCTCGCGCTCACAGCGACGAACCGACCAGCTTGACGAGGTCGACCAGGCGGTTGGAGTAGCCCCACTCGTTGTCGTACCAGCCGACGACCTTGACCTGGTTGCCGACGACCTTGGTCAGCGGCGCGTCGAAGATGCACGACGCCGGGTCGGTCACGATGTCGGTGGAGACGATCGGATCCTCGTTGTAGACCAGGATGCCCTTGAGCGGGCCGTCCGCGGCGGCCTTCAGCGCGGCGTTGACCTCGTCCACGGTGGTCTCGCGACCCACGTTGACGGTGAGGTCGGTGACCGAGCCGGTCGGGATCGGCACCCGCAGGGCGTACCCGTCGAGCTTGCCCTTGAGGTCCGGCAGGACCAGGCCGATCGCCTTGGCGGCGCCGGTCGAGGTCGGCACGATGTTCAGCGCGGCGGCGCGGGCCCGACGCAGGTCCGAGTGCGGCGCGTCCTGGAGGTTCTGGTCCTGGGTGTACGCGTGGATCGTCGTCATCAGACCGTGCTGGATGCCGAACGTGTCGTGCAGGACCTTCGCCATCGGGGCGAGGCAGTTGGTGGTGCACGAGGCGTTGGAGATGATGGTGTGCTTCGCCGGGTCGTAGGTGTCGTGGTTGACACCCATGACGACGGTGACGTCCTCGTTCTTCGCCGGGGCGGAGATGATGACCTTCTTGGCCCCACCGTCGACGTGCGCCTTGGCCTTGGTGGCGTCGGTGAAGAAGCCGGTCGACTCGATGACGACGTCGGCGCCGACCTCGCCCCACGGCAGCTTCGACGGGTCCTTCTCGGCGTACGCCTTGATGGTCTTGCCACCGACGGTGATCTCGTCGGCGGTGGCCTTGACCTCGTACGGCAGGCGACCGAGGATGCTGTCGTACTTGAGCAGGTGGGCGAGCGTGGCGTTGTCGGTCAGGTCGTTCACCGCCACGACCTCGATGTCGGCGTCAGACGCCAGCACTGCCCGGAAGAAGTTACGGCCGATTCGGCCAAAGCCGTTGATGCCAACCCGGATGGTCACAGGTCCCATCTCCTCGCGTTCTGGTCCGCCGGCTTCAGACAACGGGCCGGCGGGAATGGTGTGCGCCGACCGTTGGAGCCGGCCGTCGACGGTTCATCTCGGCCACCCCGCCGCGCGGTCTGAGGACCTGACCGCCCGAGGCGGTGGGGCACGACGAGGAGTGCCGGTGTCGGCCCCCTTGCCGTACGCAGCGACCCTATCCGAGCGTGCGAGACCACGCTGCGCCGGGTCGTGCTCCCGGGCGCACCGTGCGGCCCCACCGTCCTATCAGACCACGAGCATGTCGGGCGTGACGGCTGCTTCCGTATCCGGGATGCCAAGGTCGCGGGCCCGCTTGTCGGCCAGCGCCAGGAGCCGGCGGATCCGCCCCGCGATGGCGTCCTTGGTCAGCGGGGGGTCGGCCAGGGCCCCCAGCTCCTCCAGCGATGCCTGACGGTGCTCCAGACGCAGCCGACCGGCGTCGGTCAGGTGGTTGGGCGCCTCGTCGGCGAGGATCTCCAGCGCACGGGTGACCCGGGCGGCCGCGGCGACCGCCGCCCGCGCCGAACGGCGCAGGTTGGCGTCGTCGAAGTTGGCGAGCCGGTTGGCGGTGGCCCGCACCTCGCGGCGTACCCGACGCTCCTCCCAGGCCAGCACGCTGGAGTGCGCGCCGATCCGGGTGAGCAGCGCGGCGATCGCGTCACCGTCCTTGACGACCACCCGGTCCACCCCGCGTACCTCGCGGTTCTTCGCGGTGATGCCGATGCGGCGGGCCGCGCCGACCAGGGCCAGCGCCGACTCCGGCCCCGGGCAGGTGATCTCCAGCGCGCTGGAGCGGCCCGGCTCGGTGAGCGAGCCGTGGGCCATGAACGCGCCCCGCCAGGCGGCGACCGCGCAGCAGACGTTGGCCGCCACCACGTGCGGGGGCAGGCCACGCACCGGGCGACCCCGCACGTCGAGCAGGCCGGTCTGCCGTGCCAGGGCCTCACCGTCCTTGACCACCCGCACGATGAAGTGGCTGCCCTTGCGCAGCCCACCGGACGCCAGCACGTGGATCTCGCTGGGGTAGCCGTAGACCTCGGCGATCTCCCGGCGCAGCCGCCGGGCCACCGCCCCGGTGTCCAGTTCAGCCTCCACCACCACGCGGCCGGAGACGATGTGCAGCCCGCCGGCGAAGCGCAGCAGCGCGGCCATCTCCGCCCGCCGACAGCAGGGCTTGGGCACGTCGACCCGACTCAGCTCGTCCTTGACCGCGGCCGTCATCGCCATTGTGCGTCCCCTCACGGACCTGTTCCGGCGTGTCGCCGGAGATTACGTACGTGTCTAACGATCGGCGCCCAGGACAGGCACCAGCGCGGCGCCCAGGGCAGCCGGATCATGGCGGGGAGTCCCGTCGACAACGGCGACGGGGGCGAGGACCAGGCGGGCACCCAGCGATTCTGCCGCACGTTCGACCGGTTCGGGGTCACCCACCGCCTTGGCATCGGCGAGCACAAGATCGACCTTGAGTTCGGGCAGGTACCAGTGCAGCGCCGCGAGATGGTCGGCGACGGAGAGCCCGAGGGTCTCCTTCTCCGCGGCGAGGTTCAGCGTGACCAGCCGCCGGGCCGAGGTGGACACGATCGCGTCGGCCAACTGCGGCACCAGCAGGTGCGGAAGCACACTCGTGTACCAGCTGCCCGGCCCGAAGATCAACCAATCGGCCGCCCGGATCGCCTCGATGGCCTCGGCGCACGCCGGTGGGGCGCTCGGGGTCAGGCGCAACGACTCGACCCGGCCGGTGGTGACGGCCACCTGGTGCTGGCCACTGACCGTGCGCACCTCGTCCGGGGCGGCCGGGTCGGCACCGCGTACCCGCGCCTCGATGCCGACCGGTTGGCGGGACATCGGCAGCACCCGGCCCACCGCGCCGAGCATCGCGCCGGCGTGCTCCAGCGCGGCCACCGGGTCGCCGAGCAGCTCCATGAGGCCGCAGAGCACCAGGTTGCCCACCGCGTGCCCGGTCAGACCGTCGGTCCCGGCCGACGCCCCGTCGGTGCCGCGCAGGGCCGCGTCCGTGCCGCGCGGGGCCGCGCCGTCCCGGTCCGGGTCGCCGCCCGCCGCCGGGCCCGGGCCGGTCGCGCCGGATCCGGGTACGCCCACCGGTACGGCGGCGAAGCGGTGCTGGAACAGCCCGGCGCTGCGCCGGGTGGCCGGGTGGTCCCCGGCCAACGCCACCAGCGCCTGGCGCAGATCTCCCGGCGGCAGGCCACCCCGCTCGGCCCGCAGCCGGCCACTGGAGCCGCCGTCGTCACCCACCGTGACCACCGCGGTGATGTCGAGGTCGAGTTCGGGAGCGCAGTGGCGCAGCGCACGCAACGAGGCGGACAGGCCGTGCCCGCCGCCGAACGCCACCACCCGCCGGGCCGTCATTCCCGCCCCAGGTCGCGGTGCTGGGCGTTCGCCGCCAGCCCGGAGTGACGCAGTCGGCTGGCCAACTCCTCGGCGATGGCCACGCTGCGGTGCTTGCCGCCGGTGCAGCCCACGGCGACCGTGAGGTACCGCTTGCCCTCCCGCTCGAAGCCGGTCGTGGTGGCGTTGACCAGGTCGGCGTACGAGGCGACGAAGGCGTCCGCGCCCTCCTGGCCCAGCACGTACGCGCTGACCGCCTCCTCCCGCCCGGTGTGCTCACGCAGCTCCGGAACCCAGTACGGGTTGGGCAGGAAGCGGGCGTCCAACACGAAATCGGCGTCCGGTGGCAGGCCGTACTTGAAGCCGAACGACAACACCGTGACCCGCAGCCGGCGGGCGTCCTCGCCGCCGAACAGCTCCTCGATGCGACGCCGGAGCTGGTTGACGTTCAGGTGGCTGGTGTCGATGATCACGTCGGCTTGGTCACGGGCCTCCTCCAGCAGGCCGCGCTCCACGGCGATGCCGTCGGCCAGCCGCCCGTCACCCTGCAACGGGTGCGAACGCCGAACGCTCTCGAACCGCCGGATCAGCACCTCGTCGTCGGCGTCGACGAAGACCACCCGGGGCGAGAATCCGCGCTCCTTGAGCTCCCGGATCGCCCCGACCAGGTCGGTGGAGAAGGCCCGCGACCGCACGTCCAGCACCATCGCGGTACGCCGGGCCGCGCCGCCCGCCTTGAAAGCCAGCTCGGCCATGTCCAGCATCAGGGCCTGCGGCAGGTTGTCCACGACGTAGTAGCCGACGTTCTCCAACGCACGGGCCACCGTGCTGCGGCCACCCCCGGAGAGGCCGGTGACCACCACGAGGGTGGTCTCCGACTCAGCCGCCATCTGCTCGTCACCGGCATCCGGGCCGTCGATCCGGTCACCGGCTGTGCGCGCCTCGCTCACCCGTACCCCCAAGCCGTGGCGCCGCGGCCGCCCTCGGCCGCGATTGGTCAATCAGCGACTCTATCCCGCCGCCGGGTCGCGGCCCGGCACCCGTGGCCGGGCGGCCGCCGCGGACCGCTTCGAGGGTCGCCCTCCCGACAGCCCGCACGCTTGATGACGATCAGTAGTTGTCAATACGCTCAACGTGATCGCTGCAGGTCAGACCAACATCTGGAGGGTGCGATGCACGACCTGGCGGACAAGAACAAGTACGTCGGCTTCCTGTTCATGCGAATCAGCCCCGAGTACTTCGCCCTCGGCCGCGAGGGCATCCACGAGATCTCCGCCGAGCACGCCCGCGACCTGGGCCGCTTCGCCAAGCAGCTCACCCACGTCGTCTGCACCGGGGTCAACGGCAAGTACGACCAGGTCACCATGGTCGAGGCCGACACCCTCGAGGAGATCAACGCGGCGGCCACCGCCTTCCGGATGGGCAACAAGGCCCGCTACATCGAGATCGTCGACATCGTGGTCGGGATGAAGGCCCCGCCGCGCGGCCTGGCCAACCGGTCCAGCCAGCCCGGCTGACCGCCTCGCCCGTCCGGCCCACCCGACCCGGGTGCGCCGGGCGGGCGCTGTCGGGGTCGGCTCGTAGACTCCCCGGATGGCTTCTCCCACCGACCTGCGGGCCGAGGACGCGCTGCCGGTGCTGCGCCGGGTGTTCGGCTACGACGCCTTCCGCGGTTTCCAGCAGGACGTGATCGACCATGTGGTCGCCGGCGGCGACGCGCTGGTGTTGATGCCCACCGGTGGTGGCAAGTCCCTGTGCTACCAGATCCCGGCCCTGGTCCGCGACGGGGTCGCCGTCGTCGTGTCCCCGCTGATCGCGCTCATGCAGGACCAGGTGGACGCCCTCACCGCGGTCGGCGTACGCGCCGGGTTCCTCAACTCGACCCAGACCCTGGACGCCCGGCGGCGGGTGGAGGCTGCCTTCGTCGCGGGCGAGCTGGACCTGCTCTACCTGGCCCCGGAGGCGCTCGGCGTCCGATCCACCCTCGCCCTGCTCGACCGGGGCCGCATCTCCCTGTTCGCGATCGACGAGGCGCACTGCGTGTCCCAGTGGGGGCACGACTTCCGCCCCGACTACCTCGCGCTCTCGATGCTGCACGAACGCTGGCCGCAGGTCCCCCGCATCGCCCTCACCGCCACCGCGACCAGCGCCACCCGCACCGAGATCGCGACCCGGCTCAAGCTCGACGACGCCCGGCACTTCGTGGCCAGTTTCGACCGGCCCAACATCCAGTACCGGATCGTGCCCAAGCGGGAGCCCCGCAAGCAGCTGCTGACCCTGCTGCGCGACGAGCACCCCGGCGACGCCGGCATCGTCTACTGCCTGTCCCGGGCCTCGGTCGACAAGACGGCGGAGTTCCTCACCGCCAACGGGGTCGCCGCACTGCCGTACCACGCAGGGCTGGACGCGGGTACCCGCGCTCGCAACCAACAACGCTTCCTGCGGGAAGACGGCCTGGTCATGGTCGCCACCATCGCCTTCGGCATGGGCATCGACAAGCCCGACGTCCGGTTCGTCGCCCACCTCGACCTGCCCAAGTCCGTCGAGGGCTACTACCAGGAGACCGGCCGCGCCGGCCGTGACGGTCTGCCGTCCACCGCCTGGCTGGCGTACGGGCTTCAGGACGTGGTCCAGCAACGCAAGATGATCGAGACGTCCGACGGGGACCTCGCCCACCGCCGCAACCTCGCCGCGCACCTGGACGCGATGCTCGCCCTCTGCGAGACGGTGCGCTGCCGGCGGGTCCAACTGCTCGAATATTTCGGCGAGACGACGACTGCCGCCTGCGGCAACTGCGACACCTGCCTCACCCCACCAGAATCCTGGGACGGCACCGTCGCCGCCCAGAAGCTGCTCTCCGCCGTCTTCCGCCTCGACCGCGAACGCAACCAGCGCTTCGGCGCCGGGCACTGCATCGACATCCTGCTCGGCAAACAGACCGACAAGATCAGCCAGTACGGTCACGACTCGCTGACCGTCTTCGGCATCGGCTCCGAGCTCAGCGAGGCCGAGTGGCGGGGCGTGGTCCGGCAACTGCTCGCCGAAGGGCTCCTCGCCGTGGAGGGCGACTACGGCACGCTGGCGCTGACCGAGGCAAGCGCCGACGTCCTCGCTCGCCGCCGTACGGTCACCATGCGCCGCGAGCCGGAGAAGCCGGCATCGAGCCGCTCATCGAAGCCGCGCGGCGCGTCCACCGTCGTGGCCGAGCTGACCCCGGCCGCCGCGTCGCTGTTCGAGCGGCTGCGAGCCTGGCGCGCGACCACCGCCAAGGAGCAGGGCGTCCCGGCGTACGTCATCTTCCACGACGCCACTCTGCGACAGATCGCCAGCGACGCGCCCAGCACGCTGGCCGACCTGTCAGGGGTCAGCGGAGTCGGCGAGAACAAACTCGCCAAGTACGGCGAGCAGATCCTGACCGTCCTCGCCACCGACTGAGGTCACGCCGAAGGGCCGGACCCTCGTGGGGGTCCGGCCCTTCGGTCATGTGGTGGTGTGGGTCAGCTGGTGGCGTAGCCGCGGGTGGCGATCCAGTCCGCGAGGTGCTCGACGCTGATCTGGTAGGCGGCCTGGTTGGGGTCGGCGGAGTCGGCGATGGTGACGGTGTCACCGTTGTTCTGGTAGCCGACGACGCTGATGTAGTGCCCGCCCTCGTAGGAGTGGCTCACACCGTCGGTGTCGGTGCTGGTGCCGGCGATGTTGGCGACCACGGCCCGGCCGTCGTCGACGGTCTTGACGATGTCGGCGCGCAGCTGATCGGTCTGCTTGGCGTTGGCGTCGGGGGTGCTGATTTCGACGGAGCGGTAGGCGTCGTTCTTACCGGTTTCCTTGTTCAGTACGGGGGTGATGTC
>NZ_JBIALC010000021.1:0-59446 GCF_042873195.1 Micromonospora arida
GGACCTACATCAGCCTCACCCGAACAACCTGATCAACAACACCTGACACATCTATCGGGACTTCCCCTTGACACATGTCTCGGGACAGCACAGTCAGCGGGGAACGGAAAGTGTCCAAGATCTACCGTGCGAACCTCTCCCACGCCACTACCGGGGGCCACAGCGCGAGGAACGGCGGCGCCGCCCGCAACACGCGGCGCGGCCCGCAACACGCGGCGCCGCCCGCAACACGCGGCGCCGCCCGCAACACGCGGCGCCGCCCGCAACACGCGGCGCGGACCGCAACACGCGGCCCGCAACACGCGGCGCGGGTGGGTGTGGTGTGCCGGGCCGGCTTTGGAGCTGATGCCGTAAACGATTCAACCACCGAGCCGGGTGCCGGGGGCCGGATGCCGGGGCCGGGGGCCGGATGCCGGGGCCGGGGGCCGGATGCCGGGGGCCGGATGCCGGATGCCGGGGGCCGGATGCCGGATGCCGGGGGCCGGATGCCGGATGCCGGGGCCGGATGCCGGGGCCGGGGGCCGGATGCCGGGGCCGGGGGCCGGATGCCGGGGCCGGATGCCGGAGGCCGGATGCCCGGGCCGGGGGCGGGCGCAGGATGCCAGGCACCTGGGCGCCGGGCGCCGGGCCAATCCGATGGCGAGGTGTGATTCGTCAACGGGTCTGATTCGTTGGCGAAGTCTGCTTCGTGGCCACAACCGATTCGTTTGTGACATCAGCTCCAAAGGCGTTCTGTGACAGATGCCGAGGCCGCACGGGCGCCACGTGACGGATCGCTAAATGCCACACGACGGATCGGCCGGACGCCACGCGACGGGTCGGCCGGATGCCCGCGGATCGGCCCGACGTCGACAGGCCGGCCGGGCGGGGACATCGCCGGCACTAGCCTGGGTGGCGACGGGTTCATCGACCACGAAGGACCAAGGGGACGAATGGCGTACGTGCTGCTGGGGATCGCCATCCTCGCCGAGGTGGTGGCGACCAGCCTGATCAAGAGCACCGCTGGGTTCAGTCGGCTCTGGCCGACCGTGGCGTGCCTCGGCGGCTACGCGCTGGCGTTCCTCCTGCTGGCCCAGGCCGTCAAGGAGATCCCCGTGGGGGTGGCGTACGCCCTCTGGTCGGGTCTGGGCACCGCGGCCATCGTGGCGATCGGGGCGGTCTTCCTGGGTGAGTCGGTGGGGCTCGCCAAGCTCACCGGCATCGCACTGATCATTGCCGGGGTGGTCATCGTGAACCTGGCCGGCGAGCACTGACCAGGGCGGTTTCCGGTGGCCGGGTCCGGCGCGGACCCGGCCACCGGTCCGACGGTCAGCTCGCCGTGCAGCTCACCACCGGCAGGCTGTTGGCGCCGGTCCAACTGCCGAGGAAGCCGAAGCTGGCACTGGCCCCGGCCGCCAGCCGTCCGTTGTAGTCCGTGTTGCGGGCGGTCACCGTGGCTCCGCTGCTGGTGAGGGCCACATTCCAGGACTGGGTGACGCGCTGGCCGTTGGCGAAGGTCCACCCGGCGGCCCAGCCGGTGATCGCCCTCGTGCCGGCGGTCACCCGTACCTCACCCTGGAAGCCGCCCTGCCACTGGTTGGTCACCGTGTACGTCGCCGTGCAGCCACCGTTCGGCGGGGGCGTCGTCGGGGGTGGCGTCGTGGGGGGTGGCGTGGTCGGCGGGGGCGTCGTCGGTGGAGGGGTGCCGCCGAAGACGCTGGCCTCGCGGGCGGTCTGCCGGATGCCGTTGACGCCGTTGAAGAGGCGCTGACCCCAGTCGGTCAGGCTCGCCGGATTGAAGTTGGTGGCCAGGTCGAGATACTCGACGCCGCCGCCGTTGCCGCTCCACGACCAGCCCAGCCAGCCGATCCCGTTGGCCTGGCTGTACGCGAGGATGGCGTCCTCGTCCGGGTTCCCGTCGGAGTGGTTGAAGCCGAACTCACCGACCACGATGGGCAGCCCGGCGGTGCGGAACCGACCCAGGTAGTCGCTGATCTCCGCAGCGGTGTCGAACACCCCGTACATGTGGATGGAGAACACGGTGTTGCGAGCCGGGTCGGCGGCGAAGACCGACGCGGCGTTGTCGCGCATCGTGAACGACCAGTCCTGCCCCCAGTTCGGCGCGTCCACCATGATCGTGTGGGTCAACCCGCCGGCCCGCAGGCGCTTGATCGCATTGGCGTTGTCGGTGGCCCACGAGGCGTAGTTCTGGTTGCCGTACGGCTCGTTGCCGATGTTGACGATGACGTACCTCTCCTGGCCGGCGAGGACGTCGGCGAGGCTGAGCCAGTAGTCGACGGCGCGGTCGAGGGTGATCGCCCCGCTCTGCTCGCCGTACCCGGTGGTGTCGTGCACCTCCAGCACGCAGATCAGTCGGTTGGCCTTGCAGAGCGAGATGACGTTGGCGACGTCGGCGTTGGTGTTGCGGGTCCACCGGTCGCCGCTGGAGAGCACCACCCGCACGGTGTTCGCGCCGAGCGCCTTGACGTTCGCGAACGAACTGGTCTGCTGCGGGTACCAGGTGTGCGCGTGGTTGACGCCGCGCATGATGAATTCGGCGCCGTTGGCGTCGTACAACTTGCCGCCAGCGACGGAGAAGCCAGCCGCGGCGTGTGCCGGCTGGCCGAACGCCAGCACGGTGACGAGCAACGCGAGCAGGGTCGCGCCGGCGGCGGAGAGTCGAGTCTTCATGGCCTTCCTCAGGGAGGACCCCCGGTGCCCGACAGGGGTGGGGACGTGACAGGGGAAGGCGGCTGCAGCCCGGCAGCCGCGCCCGGCTTCCGGCGCAGGCATCAGCGTAGGACGATGGATTGGTCCTCGCAACCGGTTCAGTTGAGGGGCCCGCAGCCCGGACAGCCGCAACGGCCCACGCGGACGCGGGCCGTCACGGGGCGGTCATCCCCACCACAGGATGTGCGCCACACCCGGCTCTTAACCGGTTAAGACCGACGGTAGGCAGGCGGCCGGGATCCGTCAAGCACTGCGGCAGCCGAACCGGACGGGAGGGTTGACCGCCGTGCACCGGGGTATCCCGGGAACGATCCGTCAGCGAGAGGGGACACCAGGATGGTCAGCGTCGGCTACACCCTGATGAGCGAGCAGACCGGGCCCAAGCAACTGGTGGACCATGCGGTACGGGCCGAGGCGGCTGGTTTCGACCAACTGGTGGTGTCCGACCACTACTACCCCTGGCTGGACTCCCAGGGCCACTCCCCGTACGCCTGGTCGGTGCTCGGCGCGGTCGCCCACGCCACCTCCCGCGCGGAGCTGATGTCCTTCGTGACCTGCCCGATCCGCCGCTACCACCCGGCCGTGGTCGCACAGAAGGCAAGCACCATCGGGGCGCTCTCCGATGGTCGTTTCACCCTCGGCCTGGGCGCCGGGGAAAACCTGAACGAGCACGTGGTCGGCGGCTGGCCGCACGTCCAGCAGCGGCACGAGATGTTCGAGGAGGCCTTGCAGATCATCCGGCCGTTGCTCAACGGGGAGACGCTGACCTTCTCCGGCAACCACTTCGACGTGCCCGACGCCTACGTCTGGGACCGCCCGGACCAGCCGGTGCCGATGGCCATCGCCGCGTCCGGTCGACAGTCCGCGACGCTGGCCGCCGAGTACGGCAACGGCCTCGTCTCCACCGAACCCGACCGGCACATCATCGAGATGTACGACGACGCCGGGGGCGCCGGCCAACCCCGCTACGGCCAGGTGGCCATCTGCTACGGCCCCGACGAGGCGGAGTGCCGCAAGATCGTGCACGACCAGTTCCGCTGGTTCGGAATGGGGTGGAAGGTCAACGCCGACCTGCCCGGCCCGGAGTCCTTCGCCGCCGCCACCCAGTTCGTCCGCGAGGAGGACGTCGCCGAGGGCATCTCCTGCGGTCCGGACGTGGACGCGCACGTCGAGGCGTTCCGCAAGTTCGTCGACGCCGGCTTCACCCACGTGGCGATCATCCAGGTGGGCGGGGAGACCCAGCCGATGTTCCTGGACTGGGCGCAGGAGCAACTGCTGCCCCGGTTGCGCGAGCTGTGAGCCAAGGCGCGGCACCCCGGCCGCCCGGGTCGACCCACCGCAGCGCCGTCGGCCGGTTCGGGCCGGCCGAGCTGCGGCTCGCCATGGCCGCGCCCCGGCCAGCCGGCGGGCTGACCAGCGAGTGGCGGGTCGTCAACGGGCTGCGCACCCACACCCGCCGCAGCGCCGACCCGGAGACCGGGGAGCCACCCGTGGTGCTCGTGCACGGCCTGGCGGTCTCGCACCGGTATCTCACCCCGCTGGCCGTCGCGCTCTCCGCAACCCATCAGGTGTACGTGCCGGACCTGCCCGGCTTCGGGCTCACCGAACACCCAAGGGGGACGTACGACGTCCGCCGGCACGCCGACCACCTGGCTGCCTGGCTGGCCGCGTACCAACTGCCGCCGGTCTGCCTGCTGGGGCACTCGTTCGGCGCGGAGGTGGCCGCCGCGGTCGCCGCGACCCACCCCGACGCGGTACGCGCACTGGTGCTGGCCGGACCGACGAGTGACCCGGCGGCCCGGTCCCGACGGGGCCAGTTCGGTCGTTGGCTGGTGGACAGCCTGCGCGAGGCGCCGCGGCAGGCCCCGATCCTGGTGCGGGACGTCTGGAACGCCCGGCCCTGGCGGGTCCTCGCGACGCTGTCGCACTCGGTGCACAACGCCATCGAGGCGAACCTCGTCCGCGTCAGTACGCCGACTGTCGTCGTGGCCGGCGATCGCGACACGGTCGTACCGCAACGGTGGCGGGACGAGGCGACACGGCTGGTGCCGGAGGCGACCCTGGTGGTCGTTCCCGGTGCCGCGCACAACGTGGTCACGACCGCCCCGACTGCCGTCGCGGACACGATCCGGCACCTGCTCGCCCCTCAACCCGCACTCTCGGACAGGTGAACATCATGCGCTTCGGCAACACGGAGATCCGCCCGCTCGGCGGCGGCCTCGGCTGCCTCCTGATGATCCTCTTCTCGATCGTGGCGTCGGTGGTGCTGACCGTCCTGTTGAATCTGGTGCTCTGAGCCCCGTACGTCTCAACGGCGCAGGCCCAGGGCGTTGAGCACCTCCCGGACGGCCAGCCGGACCGGGTCGAGCACCGAACGACGGGCCCAGCGGGCCGCGGGCGCGACGGTGGCCCGCCACACCGCCCTGAGGCCCCGCGCCACCGGCACGACCGTCACCGACCAGACCCACCGGACTCCGGACAGCAGGGGGCGCAGCAGCAGTCGGTGGAGCAGTCGCAGCACCCGGCCGGCCGTCCGCCACGCACCGACCACCGCGGCGACGACCAGCCGACCGACGGGCGTGAGCACCGTGCCCAACCATCGCAGCGGCCACAGGACCAGGTACCTGGCGAGCCAGACCAGCACGCGCCCCAGGACCACGAGGGCCGGACGCAGCCCATGACGGGTCAACCAGACCAGCGCGGGCCAGATCACCGTGCGGGTGACCCACACCAACGGGAGCCACAGCAGGTGCCGGGCGCACCAGACCAGCGGAAGCCACAGCAGGTGCCGGGCGCACCACACCAGCGGAAGCCAGACCAGCCGGTGCAGCAGCCAGGCCAGTGGGGCCAGCAGCCAGCGGGACAGGAACCGGCCGACCGGGCGGAGCAGGTACCGGTGCAGCAGTCGGCCGGCAGCCACGATCAGCTCCCAGAGCAGGCGTACCGGCAGCACCACGACCAGCGCCACACCACGCGCGACGGCCGCGACGAGCGGAGGCGCGACGGCGGCCGGCTGCGCTCTGCCCGAGACCGGCGGGTCGGCGGCCAGACGAGCCCCCGGTGGCGCGGCCCGGTGATCGTTCGGCGGACCGGGCAGCGGCGAGCGGAGGGTGCGGCGGTCGGTCACGGTGGCACGGTAATCGGCCCGCGCCACGCCCGGGGTGGCACCGGCCGCGCGAGCCGACGGCGGCGTCAGCCGGGAGACAGCTCCAGCGTGGTGAGCAGCGGATAGTGGTCGGAGGCGGTGGCCGCCGCGCCACCGCGGATCACCCGACAGTCGTGCGCGCGCTGCGCCACCGCCGGGCTGCCGAGCAGGTAGTCCAACCGCATTCCGGCGAACTCGGCCCCGCCGAGCCGGGTGGGCACGGTGTGGCCCTCGGTCTCCGGCGCGTCGATGTTGCCGGACGTCCAGAGGTCCACCAGGCCGGCCGCGAGCAGCCGGGCGATCGCGCGGGTGTCCACGGCGCCGCCGGAGCGACGCAGGTGCCGCCGCCGGTAGAGGGTGGGCATGCCGGCCAGCCGGGCCGTGTGGTCGACGGTCGGGTCGAGCGAGTTGAGGTCACCAGTGACCAGCGTCAGCGGCCCCTCGCTGCGGCGCATCGCGGCGACCAACCAGTCGACCTCCATCCGCCGCCGACCCCCGGAGTACGGGTAGAGGTGGGTGCCCAGCACGGTGAACGGGCCGGCGGACGTGGCCACCACGACGCGGGCGGCGGCGTGGTGGAACGGACGACGCACCGACCCGGCGTCGACGACCCGGTACGGCGGCCGGACCAGCACGGCCACCGGCTGCCCGCAGCAGGACCGGGCCAGGTGGGGCGTCATCCCCACCCGGCCCGCCATGGCGGCCATCAGCCCGTCCCGGTCGAAGCCGCGCAACTCCTGCAGGGCCAGCACGTCCGGTGCCTGCTCGTCGACGACCTGGACCACCTGATCCAGCCGGTCGAGGCCGCCACGATCCCGACCGCCGGTGCGGATGTTCCACGTCATCAACCGCAGCACGACGGCGGCGCCTAGTCGGCTCGGCCGGCCCGCGCCAGCTCGTCGTCGAGGGTGTCCACGTCCTCCGACTCGATGGCCGGTTGGTTGCCTTCCTTCAGGTCCTCGTTCGGTCGGATCACCAGATAGAGCAAGCCGATCCAGAGCGCGGACAGCAGGATCGCGCCCATGAAGTCGGTGGGGTGGTGCATCCCCCGGTACATCCGGGAGGTGGCCACCCCGACCGGCATGATCACGGCCAGCGCCACGAAGATCCAACGCCACCACCGGTCGGTACGCGGGAACACGATGACGGTGATTGCCAGCCAGACGCAGATCGTGGCCGCGATGTGCCCGGACGGGAACGACGAGGTGGGCATCTGCCCGTCCAGGTTCTCCACCGGCGGACGCGGCCGGTCGACCGCGCGGGCCGACGAGAGGAAGAGGGTCAACTCCCCCACCATCGCCAGCGCCACGAAGAGCACCGGGCGCCAGCGCCGCCACACCGCCAGCACCAGCGGGCAGAACACCAGCGAGATCAGCAGGATGGCATGGGTGTCGCCGAACTTGCTCCACCACCAGCTGACGTCGGTCAGCACCTCGGTGTGCCGCTCGGCGAACCACTGCGGCACCTTGGTGTCGAGGGTGTCGAAGAAGGTGCCCTTGGCGTGGTAGCTGACGTACGTGCCGAAGCCGTACAGCGCCCCGAACACGATCACCCAGCCGACCAGCAGCTCGGCCACCGCCGAGCGGGGGTGGGCCAGCACATGTTCCTCGGCCGGGGCGGGGGCGATGTCGTGCCCCGCCTCGGGCTCCAGGCCCTCGGTCAGCGGAGGCACCGGCCGCCCCCGCTCCCGCCGCCACAGTCGGAAGGCGTACGCGGTGACGCCCAGCCAGGCGGCCCCGAGCAACCAGGCGGCCAGCACGTCGGAGACGAAGTGCACACCCAGCGCAATCCGGGTCAGTCCGACCAGTGCCACCAGCACACCGACGCCGACGATGGCCGGCTTGCGCCAGCGGGGCGCCATCGCCGGCAGGAACACCAGCAGCAGCGCTCCGTACGCGACGAACGAGCCGAGCGCGTGCCCGCTCGGGAAGCTGTTGCCGGGCGCGCTGGCGATCGGCACGTCCACGACCGGGCGGAGCCGGCCGACAAGCGTCTTCAGTGACGGGTCGAGGATCAGGCCACCGACCCCCGTGATGATCAGATAGACGGCGAGTCGGGGTTGCCGCCGGATCAGCAGCCCGACCACGGCGATGGTGACCAGCCAGATGAGGATCGGCCGGCCGCCCAGGTCCGTCACCGCCTGGAGCACGGTGACCAGTGCGTGGTGCGGGGCGACGAGCCCGTTGAACCACTCGGCGAGCCCGCGGTCGACATCCTCCAACGGGCTCCACTGCACCCGGACGAGCAACAACAGCAGCCCGAAGGCCACCCCGGCGCCGGTGACGGCCACCAGGCCGGCGATGCTCCGTTCGGCAAAATGCCCGATCGGGCGCCGTGCCACCTCTTTGACCGCGGTCACCCCGCACCTCCCTTGTCTGTCTGGCGAGGCGCTTTTACCCGATCCGCGTCACACGTACACGCCGGTGCCGCTAGAGCGCCGACATGTCCCCGGTGTCGTACAGCTCGGCGCGGTCCGGGTCGGGCTCCCACAGGTCCGGTTGGGCGGGCTCCTGCACACCGATGCGCAGCGCCTCCAGTTGCGCGGCGAAGGACAGCCCGCCGAAGAGCGCCATCCCGGTCAGGTTGGCCCAGAGCAGCAGCGCCATCATGCCGGTCAGGGCGCCGTAGGTCTGCCCGAAATCGTCACTGAACCGCACGTACGCGGCGAGCAGCAGGCTGGCCAGCCACCACAGCGCCGTGGCGATGCCGGCGCCGAACAGCAGCCAGGACAGGCCTGGCTGGTTGCGGCGCGGCGCGTGTCGGAACAGCACGGCGACGGCGACGACGGTCAGCGCGAGGCTCAGCGGAAAGCGGATCACGTCCCAGATGCCGTTGGCGAGTTCGCCCCACTCGTAGTGTTCGCGGACCGAGTCACCTACCGCACCGCCGCCGACCAGGATCAGGAAGCCGGCGAGAGCCGGCACGCCGGCGGTGACAGCCAGCACGGCGGCCCGAAGGTATTTCTGCAGCGCCGGACGGTCCCGCTCGACGCCGTAGATGCGGTTGGCACCCCGCTCGATCTGGGCCATCGTGGTGGTGAGCGCGAACAGGCCGGTGAGCAGACCGAGGGTGAGCGCCAGCTCTCCCGCGTCCTCGACGCGTTCGCCCTCACCGAGCAGTTCGGAGACCATCTGCTCGCTCTGGCCGGGAGTGAGCGCCAGGACGGTGTCGGCGACCACCTGGCCGCCCTCCCGGACGCCCAGCTCGCTGATCAGGCCGGTGAGGGCGATCAGGAACGGCACCACGGCGAGGCAGAGTTGCAGCGCGAAGGCGCGGGAGTGGCTGAACCCGTCGCCGTAACGGAACCGGATGAAGGCGTCCCGCAGCAGGTGCCAGCCACCCTGCCCGCGCAGTGTGTGCCAGGCGTCGTCGGCGGACAGCTCCTCGTCGGCCATCAGCCGGGTCTCCGGCACGATCCGCGTGCTACTCACGGTGTGCTTCCTCGATCAGCTGCTCGCCCCGCTCCCCGGCACCTTGCGCGTCGACGGCCAGGTCGGGGGCGTCCTCGGGCTGGGGGACGCAGAGCCAGAGCGCCTGCGGCCGGATCTCCGCCCGCAGCTGCCGGCCCGGGGGAATCAGGTCGCCGTCCAACTCCCGAGGCTGCGCCCGGTTGCTGGTGACCACCACCCGCCGGCCCCGGAAAACCTCCAGCTGTGGCACCTGGCCGCTGCGGCGGATCACCGCCCAGCCGAGCGCGAGCCAGTGCCGCAGGTTGCGCGGGGTGAGAACGGCGACGTCGAGCCAGCCGTCGTCCGGCTCGGCCTCGGTCAGCAGGGTCACGCCGCCCTGCAGGCGGCCGACATTGGCAATCAGGACCGAACGGGCCCGGCGGCGCACCGGCGGCCGGTCGTCGATGCGGATCTGCACCCGCATCGGCCGGTCCCGTAGGTGGCGGGCGGCACCCATCACGTACGCCGGCCAGCCGATGCGGGCCTTGGTGGTCTCGTTGGTGGCTTCGAGCATCTGGGCGTCGAAGCCCATGCCGGCCATCACGGTGAAGTACTTGTCCTCGACAGCGCCGACGTCGAGCAGCCGTCGGCCGCGTTCGACGGCGACCTGCAACCCGGCGGCCAGGTCGGTGGAGAGCCCCAGGTTGGCGGCGAGCAGGTTGCCGGTGCCCTGCGGCAGCACTGCGAGGGCGACATCGGTGCCGACCAACCCGCTGACGCAGGACATCACGGTGCCGTCGCCCCCGCAGGCGAAGACCAGGTCGACGCCGGCCTTGACGGCCTGCTCGGTCTGGCCGCGACCCGGGTCGTCGGCGGTCGTCTCGTACCACTGCGGCGCGGGCCAGCCGGCCGCGGTCAGGGCGTCGTCGACGGTACGACGCAACTCGTCGAGATCGTCGACCTTGACCGGGTTGACCACCACCGCGGAGCGCAACCCGCCGTCGCCGCCCGAGGGCCGCCTGTCCTCTCCAGCATCCACGGCGTCAGTGTGCAGCACCCGGACGGCTTCAGCGACCCGGCGACCGGCGCGCGTCGGAAGTGCCACAGACAGGTTTCAACCCGGCCCCACCCGTCAGGCCGCCGCCCGCAGTGCGATCTCCACCCGCCGGCGCAGATCGTCGAGGTCCACCCCGGACTCGGTGAGCACCAACGCCCCCAGCCCGTTGCCCTCCCGGAGCACCCCGAGCAGGATGTGCTCGGTGCCGATGTGGCGGTGGCGCAGGCGCAGGGCCTCCCGCAGGGACAGCTCCAGCACCTTCTTCGAGCGGGGCGAGAACGGGCCGCCGAGGTACCGCTTACGCCCCCAGCGGCGGCGCGGCGCCGGCACCGCCTCCCGTAGCGCGTCCGGGCCGAAGGACTGCTCGATGCGGGCGACGATCGCGGCCAGGTCGATGCCGATCTCCCGCAGCGCCGCCGCGTCCGCGTCACCGAGGCCCGCGCCGCCGCTGGCGGTGTGCCGGTGGATGCGTTCGCGCAGGTCGTCGGCGCGTACCCCGGCGTCGGCGAGCACCCGGCTGGCCAGCCCGGCCTCGTCGGCGAGCAGGGCGAGCAGCAGGTGCTCGGTGCCGACCGGGCGCTGGCCCTCGACCCGCGCCTCCTCCAGCGCCCGTCGCACCACGTCGCGTGCCCGGTCGGTGAACCGTTCGAACATCACGCCTCCCAGGATGAGTTGACCGCCGGTCGCCCGGCGTGCTTCTTGTGCACTGCCTGCCGGCTGACCTCGAGCGTGTCGGCGATCTCCTGCCAGGACCAGCCCTGTCGACGGGCGTTGTCCACCTGGACCACCTCGAGCCGCTCGAGCAGCCGGCGTAGCGCGCGGACGGCGCGCAGCCCGACCCGGGGGTCGGTGCTGCCGGCTGCCGCCGCGAGTTCTGTCGCCTGACTCATGCCGTCAACATACGTTGACAACAACGCACATGTCAACCCTGGTTGACGCGATCGGTTCGCGGCGACAGCAACCGGCGTGCTCCGGCGCCCTCACGACCGAGCACATCCCGTGGATTGGTCAGATGGCAGACCCGCAACGACAGACAGCCGCAGCCGATGCACTCGCTGAGGTCGTCGCGGAGCGCCTGCAACTGCGCGATGCGCGCGTCGAGTTCGGTACGCCAGGCCGCCGACAGCCGGGCCCAGTCGTCGGGGGTCGGGGTGCGTTCGCTGGGCAGTTGGTCCAGTGCGTCGCGGATCGCCGTCAGCGAGATGCCGACGTGCTGGGAGGCCCGGATGAACGCGACCCGCCGCAAGGTGTCGCGGCTGTACCGGCGCTGGTTGCCCGCCGTCCGCGTGCTGCGGATGAGGCCCTTGCGCTCGTAGAAGTGCAGCGCGGAGATGGCGACACCGCTGCGGTCGGCGACCTGCCCGACGGTGAGTTCGTGAAACGTGGTGCGGGGCCTTGGCATTGATCGACGGTACCGCTTGACCTCAACCATGGTTGAGGCCAGAGGATCAGCGGCGTCCCCGAACCGCGAACAAGGAGCCCTCCCGTGACCACCGTTCTCGTCATCGGCGCCACCGGGCGGCAGGGCGGTGCCGTCGCCGACCTGCTGCTCCAGCACGGCCACGACGTCGTCGCCTACGTGCGCTCACCCGAGTCGCCGCCCGCCCGGGCACTGTCCGCCGCCGGAGCACGGCTCGCCGTCGGTGACCTGGGCGACCCGGTAGCGCTCGCCGACGCCGCCCACGGTGTCGACGCGGTCTTCGGGCTGTCCGTACCGTTCGGAACCGGCGGGAAGGACGAGGAGGTCGCCCAGGGCCGCCTCCTGGTCGACGCGGCGGCCGAGGCGCACCTCGTCTACTCCTCGGTCCGGGGCGCCGACCGGATGGTCGAGACCGACATCGACCACGCCGACAGCAAACAGCACGTCGAGGCGTACCTGCGCAGGCAGCAGGTACGCGCGACCGTCCTCGGACCGGTGTACTTCATGGAGAACGTCCTGAACACCGGGTTCAGCCGCCTCAACGACGGCATCCTGGCCAACCCGCTCTCCCCCGGCAAGCCGCTGGACCAGGTCACCGTCCGGGACATCGCCAGCCTCGCCGTGCACGCCATCGAGCACCCCGAGCGGTTCGTCGGCGAGCGCATTGATGTCGTCTCCGACCGGGTGACCGGCGAGGAGGCGGCCCGCATCCTCAGCGACGTGCTCGGCCGCGAGATCCCGTACCAGCAACTGCCGCTGCACCAGGTCCGGCAGTGGGCCGGCGATGAGATCGCCGACATGTTCCAGCGCTTCGAGGACAACACCGACTTCGTCGACGTCGACGCCCTGCACGCCGCGCACCCCGAGGTCGCCTGGCACCGCTACGCCGACTGGGCCCGCGCCGTCGACTGGGATCGGGTCCTCTCCAGCCGGGCGAGCGGGCGATAACGCAACGACGCCGCGCCGCCGTGCTCATCCGACTACCCTCGGGTCAGGACAGCTTGGTCGTGCCGGGCGCGACGCCCGGGAGGTGATATCGGATGGCCGCACCCGCCGACGCAGCGGTGCTGGTCGGCCTCGGGTCGGAACTCGACCTTCCGGTCGTCGAACAGGCCGCGCAGGAGGCCGCCGACCACGGCCGGCCACTGCACCTGCTGCACACCTTCGACTGGAGCGCGGCCTTCGCCGCGGACACCGTCGCCGCACCCCGCGACCAGGCCGAAAAACTGATCACCCGCGCCGCCCAGCTCGCCCACCAGACCGAGCCGGGGCTGACCGTACGCGGGGAGATCGTCGAGAGCTCCGTGCTGCCCACCCTCATCCGCCGCTCGGAGGGCACCTTCCTGCTGGCCGTCGGCGACAGCGGCATGGCGGGCAGCGGCCAGTGCGTTCCGGCCGAGACGACCGCCGTGCAGTTGGCCGCACGCGCCGGCTGCCCCCTGCTGGTGGTCCGGCGTGAGCCAGCGCCACAGGGCCCGGTGCTGGTGGGGGTGGACGGCTCGCCCAGCTCACACCTCGCCCTGCGGTGGGCCCTGGAGTGCGCGAACCGCCGCAACGCCCGACTGCTGGCCCTGCGGGTGGTGGAGTACGACGAGGACACCGACGCGGTCACCGAGCAACTCACCGAGGCACTGGCCCGGCACACCGGCCGCGAGAACACCGTGCCGACCGAGTGTCGCGTGGTACGCGGTGACCCCGCCGAGGTGCTGATCGACACCTCCCGCAACGCGCAGGTGGCGCTGGTCGCCGCCCGCGGCGACGAACCGGGCCGGGCCATGCTGGGCGCGGTCGCCCAGTCCCTGCTCTACCACTCCCCAGCCCCGGTGGTCGTCGTCCGCGGCCTGGCCGAGGCGCCGCTGACCGGGCCCGACACTCGTCCGGCACCGAACCAACGGCCCTGACCCGGGTGCCATCAGCCGCGACGGCGAACGTCCGGTTTCAACGAGGGCCGACAGGGGGCGAACCATTCGTAGTCGCGTGGCTGTGGCGCGGTCACCCGACCGCGCCACAGCACAACGGTCAGGACCGGACGGGCCTCGTGCAGGTGGTCTTGGCGCTCTCCAATGCACCGTTGACGGCGGTGACGCAGAATTCGTAGTTCATGGCGCCGGCGACCAGGAACCCGACGCCCCAGGTGGTATCCATGATGGTCCGGGGACTCACATCCTCCTCGTCGCCATTGCCGAGGTTGCGAGCCCAGACGCGATAGCCAGCCGCATCGGTGGATTTGTTCCAGTCGAGCTTGACGCTTGAGGCGTCGATGACAACGGCCTTCAGGCCGCTCGGCGCTGCGGGAGTTCCTCCGCCGACCAGGACGGGGCCGCCGGTATTCGGCACCCCTCCGCCGCCGCTGGTGTCCCAACTCGATACCCAGACGAGATAGCGGTGGCCGACTTTCAGACCGTCGATATGGGCCGCCTGACCCCCTGATTCCGACGGAGCTGAGGATTGCGCCCGGGTCGTCCTGGTCCCAGTAGATGACCCCGAAACGTTCGACCACCCCGACGGTTTCGCCCCAGGTGATGTCGAAGCCGGTGCTGCTGGCCCGCGTGACGATCGGGAACGGGCCCGGAAGGGCCGTCGGGCTCGCCACCATGGGCGCCGTCGGGGACGTCCAAGCGGATTTCTGGTCATCGGTGTCGCCGTTGTCGGTGCGGACCTGGTATTCCCACTTCACGCCATGGACAGAGAGCGTGTCGTGACGGTTGGCCGCCGCCCTGGACTCACCCCAGTTCGCGGAGCCGACAAAACGGGACCGGACGGTGTATCCGTGGGCACCGAAGACCGCATCCCACGTCGCCTTGAGGCCCTGGGGGCCGGGCTCGACGACGACGTTCCTCGGCACGGGAGTGGGCCGCGCTGGAATGGTGCTGGGGATGGCGGGCACGCTGGTCCCGATGCGGAAGTTGTTGACGAGGGTGCGTTGGAACGCCTGGGCGATCTTGAACTCGCCCCGGGCGTTGGGGTGTAGCCCGTCGTAGCCGTCCGGACAGCTGCCGGGCTCGCAGGCGTAGTTCGCGCGCCAGTTGACCAACGCCACAGGGGACTGGCTGGTGCTCCACGTCGGGATCGAGGTGGCCAGCAGTGTGTTGTAGCGATCGGTGGTGGCTGGCAGGTTCGGGTTGATACCGAGCCGGGTGCGTTGAGGGACGTTGGCCAGGGCCAACTTGATGTTGGGGTTGGCGGCACGAGCCTCGCTCACCAGCGTCCTCATGCTGGCGATGGTCCCCTCGGGGTTGTCGACGACCCAGCCCAGGTCGTTGAAACCCAGCCCCACCAGGAGCAGGTCGGGCTTGCGCTCCGCTACCTGCGCATAAATTTCATTCTTGACCTGGGCCGCTTGACGGCCCCAGACCGCGAAGTGGTGAGGGTCGAAGGCCGACGCACCCGCAGCGTACCCACCCCAGGTGCGGGGCATGCCCTCCACGGGGGCAGGAGCCCCTTGCAAACGCGGCGGGACCGGGCCGGTTGCTTCTTTAGCCTCGGTCTTTCATCAGTGATTGATCTTGGTTGTTCTGGTCGTTGCTGACGAGGTTCTTGCCGTTGGGCATGGTTGTGGCCCGGCGCGTGGCCGGGTTCCTCGATCCTGTTGCAGGGGCGGGGTTTTGGTTCAGGTCAGCGGTCGGGGTAGCGCTGCGAGCCGGTCAGGCCGGAAACACCTTTAGATCCACAGACCCGGCTGGGCCCCGGAGCCGTGGTGACGGTTCCGGGGCCCAGCTTTTGGTTGTGGTCAAGGTGTGACGGTCAACTGCCGGCTGGTCGTGTGGGGGTCACGCAGGTGGTTCGGGCTGATTCGAGGGTGCCGTTGATGGAGGTGACGCAGTATTCGTAGTTCCAGAAGCCTGAGGTTAGGTAGGCGATGCCGTGGGTGGGTTCGGTGAATGTTTGGTCGCTTGGGGTCAGGGGGCTGCCGTTGGTGAGGTCGCGGGTCCAGACGCGGTAGCCGGCGGCTGTGTCGTTTTTGGTCCAGGTGAGTTGGACGGTGTTGGCGTCGAGGGAGTTGATCTGTAGGCCGGTGGGTGCGGTGGGGGTTGTGGTGCCGACCCTGATGGGGCGTGCGGGGTTGGGGACGCCGGAGCCGGTGGTGTTCCAGCTGGCTACCGCGATGATGTAGCGGTGGTTGGGCTTGAGGCCGTCGATGCGGGCGGAGAAGCCTTTGATGCCGGTGCTGGAGAGGATGGCGTTGGGGGTGTCCTGGTCCCAGTAGAGGACTTCGTAGCGTTCGATGGCGCCCGCGTTGGTGGGTACGCCCCAGGTGATGGTAAAGCCGGTGGCGGTGGGCTGCGTGATGATTCCGGTGGGTCCGGCAGGTGCCGTCGGGTTGGCTGTCGCGGTTCTGATGGGTGACCAGGCGGATTTTTGGTCGTCGGTGTCGCCGTTGTCGGTGCGGACCTGGTATTCCCAGGTCAGGCCTTTGACGGAGAGGGTTTCGTGGCGGTTGGCCTGTACGCGGGATTCGTTCCAGGTGGTGGCGCCGACCAGTCGGGAGCGGACGGTGTATCCGTGGGCGCCGAAGACCCTGTTCCAGTTGACGGTGACGCCTTGAGGGCCTTCGCCGGCGGTGACTCCGGCGGGTGTGGGGGTGGGTCGGTTGGGGATGGTGGTGGGGATGTCGAGGGGTTTGGTGCCGTATCCGAAGTCGTTGTGCAGGGTTTCGGTGAATGCTCGGGCGATTTGGTATTCGCCTGTGGCGTTGGGGTGCAGTCCGTCGTAGCCGGCGGGGCAGCTGGTGGGTCCGCAGTCATAGTTTTCGCGCCATTTGACTAGCTTCACTGGTGACTGGTTGGTGTGCCAGGTCGGGATCGCCTGGGCCAGCCGGGAGTTGTAGTCATTGGTCTTGTCGGGTAGCTGTCTGTTGACGTTCAGCAGGGTGCGTTGTGGGACGTTGGCTATCGCGAGCTTGATGTTGGGATTGGCTTTGCGGGCTTCGTCGACCAACGTTTTCGTGCTGTCCAGGGTCCCCTGGGCGTCGGTGACGGACCAGCCCAGATCGTTGAAGCCCAGGCCGAGCAGGATCAGGTCAGGCTTCTGCTGCTGCACCTGGTACTGGATCAGGTTCTTGACAATCGCTGCCTGCTGGCCCCACATCGCGAAGTGTTCGTCATCGTCGAAGCTCATACGCTGGTCGTACTTGCCGTCGAAACGTGTCGACTTGTCCTCAGGCTCGGGTAATTGCCCTTGCAGAGTTGGCGGTTTACGTCCGGGTGCCCGGGCAGGCACGGTGCCCTTATAGGGGCCAACGAACTCGGCGTCCACGCCCTGTTCCCTGAACCACTCCGACAGCCGGTAACGCCAGGTCCAGTCGCCCTCCTCACCCTGACTCATCGAATCACCCACCACCATCACCCTGACGCTGCCAGTCGGATCAGGACCGGGGACGGGAGGGCCCGGCGGCGTACCGTGGGTGAAGTAGACGGTGGAGTCACCGTCGCGTTCGTAGTTGCCGTTGAATCCCCAGTTGATCCAGCCGCCGTCGCCGTTGTTCTTCACCACGCCGACGTCGAGCGCGAAGACGGTCATGCCATTCACGTTCGCGAGGTGTTTCAAGTTCGAGAGATAACCAAAGGAGAACTGGTCGATCGACTTGACGACGAGGATGTTCGTGTCAGGGAAGCACTTCTGGTACTCGGTGGTCAGCGACCGGACGAGCTCCCCGCGGTCGCCGGGCACCGACCCGGTGTAGCCGCATCCCGGGTACGGTCCGTTCGCGGTCGACGTGTACTGCGGAGTATCGGAATCGAAGTTGGAATCGGCGAATCCGGCCATGGGGTCGAAGGTGAGGTCGGCCGTCGCCGGATCGGTGAACGCCACCGTCATGCCGTCCGAGCTGCGGGTGAAGTTTCCGTAGAACGCCCAGTTGTTCCAGCCGCCGTCGCCCATGTTGTGGAACGTGCCTGTCTTGAACACATGAACGTCGTAGCGGCCTCGGCTCGCTACCCCGGATGGCCGTCCAACCTCGGTCGAGTCGTTCGCGTCGTAGTCCTGCATGCTGAACGCACTCGCGTACACCTGCGACGTCGGCGGGGACAACCATTCGTGCGATTGCTCGTCGTGCATCACCATGACGTTGTAGTTCGGGAAGCAGGTGCGCACATCGTTGAGCAGTGCCCGTACGTGTCTGCTCTGTGCGTCCTTGCTCAACCCGTCGTAGAGACTGTAGTAGATGGTGCGATCCACCCGGTCGCGGGTCGTCACCTCACACTGCGGACCAGAAGACCATCCCGAGCGCCGCTCGGGAAGCGGCGGCGTCGTGAAGGTCACGGTCCGTCCATCGTCGCTCTTGGTGAAGTATCCGTTGTAGCCCCAGTTCTTGTAGCCGAGGTCACCGGCCTGATAGAAGGTGCCGGATTTGAAGACGTACACCCGATACTTCGTGTCACTCAATTCGATCGTGGTGACGAAGTACGCCTCCGTCATGTGTTGCGTGCTGCCGTTGTGGGGCTGGGCGATCACAACGTTGTAGCCGGGGAAGCAGTACGCCACCCGCCGAACGGCCTCCTTGACCTTGTCCGCCTTCTCGTTCTCCGCGGTGATCGCGTAGGAAACCACCGACGCGAGACCCAGGAACATGTTGCCCATCACGAATTTCGGATTCGCCCACACGATCCTCGGGGCGTTCGCCTTCGGGTCAGCATCAAGGCAGGCCGACGGCAGCGCTCCGGGCGTCACCGCCGCTGCGCTCGCCTCGGGCATGGACGTGTTGAGCGAAGCGGTCAACCCTGCGGTGAGGATGACGGCAGTCACCAGGGACATGCCCCGGCGTGCCCGGCTCACCCGTCTTCGACCACCCTCCGATGACCTCCGAATACCAGACGTTCGAAATGCGAAACCCAACATGGCGGTGCTCCGTTTCGTCTGCGTGCTAGTACTCCAGCCGGGGATGTTGACCTCGGCTGAGCTGCGGTTCGGCGGTCTGACGCTCGCCTCGACGTACGCCGTCGATGGTCTGTCGTCAGTTGTCGGTCATCAGTTCTTTACATCGATGATCTTTGTGTAGAACATATAGATCCACAAGTCTCGAATCGATTACAGCCGCTGGTCTCCCCCGGCCCAGCCACGCCACGCAGCGCAAGCCGAGGTGGTCCTACCGGCGGGTACGCCCGGAGCGGAACACGTTCCCCGACGGCCTTCACGCACCGCCGATCCGACCCCGTCGACGCACCGACGCGACTACCCTCAGTGAGGGAAGAGGTGGCGGCGCGGGAAGGTGGGCCGGATGGACGTACCCCACGGGGGCGCTGGTCGTCGGCACCACCAGTGGGGACCAATGGCTCTGCCCCATCCTTCCGGCGGCGACGAAGCTGGACGTGGCCGGGAAAACCCGGGACACCGGATGCGACGTCCCCGATTTCGCGAGAGGCTCACGCAGCATGGATTCCGCTGTTGACCTGCACAGCCCTCTGACCGAAGACGAACTGCGTCGGCTGGACGCCTACTGGCGCGCCGCGAACTACCTCACCGTCGGGCAGATCTACCTGCTGGACAACCCGCTGCTGCGCGAGCCGCTGACCCCCGACGACATCAAACCCCGGCTGCTCGGGCACTGGGGCACCAGCCCCGGCCTCAACCTGATCTACGCCCACCTCAACCGGGTGATCGTGGCGCGCGACCTCAACGCCATGCTGGTCACCGGCCCCGGTCACGGCGGGCCGGCCATCGTGGCCAACACCTGGCTGGAGGGCACCTGGTCGGAGCGCTACCACGACGTGGCCCGCGACGAGGCCGGCATGTCCCGGCTCTTCCGCCAGTTCTCCTTCCCGGGCGGCATCCCCAGCCATGTCGCGGCGGACGTGCCGGGCTCGATCCACGAGGGTGGCGAGCTCGGGTACGCGTTGAGCCACGCCTACGGCGCCGCGTTCGACCACCCGGACCTGCTGGTGGCCTGCGTGATCGGCGACGGCGAGGCGGAGACCGGGCCGCTGGCCGGCAGTTGGCTCTCCGACGTGTTCCTCAACCCGGCGCGCGACGGCGCGGTGCTGCCCATCCTGCACCTCAACGGCTACAAGATCGCCAACCCGACCGTGCTGTCCCGGATCCCCGAGGCCGACCTGCTCGACCTCATGCGCGGATCCGGCTACCAGCCGTACGTGGTGGCCGGTGACGAGCCCGCCCGGGTGCACCGGACCCTGGCCGCGACGCTGGACCGTGTGCTGAACGAGATCGCCGAGATCCAGCGGCGGGCCCGCTCCGGAGGCGTCGTCGAACGCCCCCGATGGCCGATGATCATTCTGCGGACGCCGAAGGGCTGGACCGGCCCGAGTGAGGTCGACGGCATTCAGGTGGAGGGCACCTACCGCGCCCACCAGGTGCCACTGTCGGGCGTACGCGACAACCCGGCGCACCGGGCCGAGCTGGAGCACTGGCTGCGCAGCTACCGGCCGGAGGAGCTGTTCGACGCTACCGGGGCGCCGGTGGAGGAACTGCTGACGCTGCCGCCGCGCGGTGACCAGCGGATGAGCGCCAACCCGGTCACCAACGGCGGCATGGTGCTGCGCGACCTGACCCTGCCGGACTTCCGCGACTACGGCGTGGAGGTTCCCGAACCGGGTACGCCGATCGCCGGCGCGACCGGGGTGCTCGGCCCGTGGATCCGCGACGTCATCAGCGCCAACCCGGAGACGTTCCGGCTGTTCGGCCCGGACGAGGTCGCGTCCAACCGGCTGGGTGCCGCGTTCGAGGTGACCGACCGGGCCTGGGTGGCCGCGACCGTGCCCGGCGACGACCACCTCTCCCCCGACGGGCGGGTCATGGAGGTGCTCTCCGAGCACCTGTGCCAGGGCTGGCTGGAGGGCTACCTGCTGACCGGCCGGCACGGCGTGTTCACCAGCTACGAGGCGTTCATCCACATCGTCGACTCGATGCTCAACCAGCACGCCAAGTGGCTGAAGGTGACCCGGGCCATCCCCTGGCGGCAGCCGATCGCCTCGCTGAACTACCTGCTCTCCAGCCACGTCTGGCGGCAGGACCACAACGGCTTCTCCCACCAGGACCCGGGGTTCATCGACCACGTCGTCAACAAGAAGGCCGAGGTGGTGCGGGTCTATCTGCCGCCGGACGCCAACACGCTGCTCGCCACGATGGACCACTGCCTGCGCAGCCGGCACTACATCAACGTGGTGGTGGCCGGTAAGCAGGCCGCCCCGAACTGGTTGACGATGACCGAGGCGATCCAGCACACCCGGCGTGGCCTGGGCATCTGGGAGTGGGCCAGCAACGACGGCGGCACCGAGCCGGACGTGGTGCTCGCCTGCTGCGGAGACGTGCCCACCCTGGAGACGTTGGCCGCCGTCGAGCTGCTGCGTCAGAACCTGCCGACGTTGAAGGTACGCCTGGTCAACGTGGTCGACCTGATGCGACTCCAGCCGGACACCGAGCACCCACACGGCCTGACCGACAACGAGTTCGACACCATCTTCACCGAGGACCGGCCGATCATCTTCGCCTACCACGGATATCCGTGGCTGATCCACCGACTCACCTACCGCCGCACCAACCACGAGAACCTGCACGTGCGCGGTTACAAGGAGGAGGGCACCACCACCACTCCGTTCGACATGGTGATGCTCAACGACCTGGACCGCTTCCACCTGGTCATCGACGTGATCGACCGAGTGCCCGGGCTGGCCGCCAGCGCCGCGCACCTGCGCCAACGGATGGTCGACGCCCGGCAGGCGGCCCGCGACTACACCCGCCAGTACGGCGAGGACGACCCCCAGGTCGCCGAATGGCGCTGGGTCCGCGAAACCGATCCGACCACCCCCTGAAGGAGGACGACGTGCGCGACGCGGAGATCCTGGTCGGCTACGACGGCTCCACCGACGCCTCGGTGGCCCTGGACTGGGCACTGGAGGAGGCCCGGCACAGTGGCCAGCCGGTGCGGCTGGCGTACGTCTTCGAATGGCTGACCGTGGCCAGCTGGGTCGGCCCGGGTGTGGCCCCCGGTGTGTGGCCCGACGACACCGCCCGCCGGCAGGTCGAGGACCTGGTCCGCAGGGCCGCGGCGGACGCCACCGCCGCGCACCCCGGCCTGACGATCACCGGCCAGGTGTACGACGGGCCGCCCGCGCTGGTGTTGCAGGAGAGCTCGGCCGAGGCCGGGTTGTTGGTGCTCGGCAGCCGGGGCCACGGCGGATTCGGTGGCCTGCTGGCCGGGTCGACGGCGGTGTCGGTCGCCGCGCACGCACACTGCCCGGTCGTGGTGGTCCGTGACGGGGCCGGCCGCGCCCCGGCCGACGCGTCGGCCGGCCCGGTGGCGGTCGGCGTGGACGGCTCGGAACCGTCGCTGGTGGCGCTCGGCTTCGCGGCCGAACGGGCGGCGCAGCGGCAGGTGCCGCTGCGCGTCCTGCACGCCTGGACACCGGGCCCCAACGCCGAGGCCGGGGTGCCCGATGAACGGGCTGCGGTGGAGCAGGCGCTGGAACCGTGGCGGCGGACGTTCGCCGAGCTGGCCATCACCGTCGACCTGGTCCCGACCAGCCCGGCGGCGATGCTGATCGAAGCGAGCCGCGACGCGCGGCTGGTGGTGGTCGGCAGCCGGGGTCGGGGCGGGCTGGCCGGGATGCTGCTCGGCTCGGTCAGCCAGCAGCTGATCCAGCACGCCCACTGCCCGGTCGCAGTGGTCCGGGAACGCTGACGTCCGCTGGCCCGGGTCGCCGTACCCGCGGGTACGGCGACCCGGGCCAGGGGTCACCGCCGCGCGGGTGCCGAGTCGGACGGGTCGAGGGAGAGGAACTCCTCCTCTTCCTGAGCCAGGTGCAGGCGGAGCACGGCGTCCAACCCGTAGAGGGTGGCCAGCAGGTCGGGGATCTGGTCCGTGCGTAGCCGACCATCCTCGGTCTGCGCGAGCTGGGCACCGAGCAGGTCGACCTGGCGGCGGATCTCCACGTGCGCCCGACTCATCGTCGAGGTCGCTTCATCGCTGCCCAGCGGGGAGGCCAGCGCGGGGTAGAGCTCCCGCTCCTCGGCGGCCTCGTGCGGCAACACCTGGTCGGTCAACCGGCGGTGCGTCTCCCGTACCGCCGGCAGGCACCTCGGCGAGGCCGGATCGGTGGCGACCAGGTCGGCGGTGTCGCGCAGCCCGGCCAGAACGTCGCGTACCGCCTGGTGCTCCCCGGCGAAGCGGGCGAGCAGCTCCCGGGTGCGCGGTGGGACGTCACGGCGGCGCAACCCACCGCCGAGTGCCCGCAACGCGTTGAGGATGACCAGCACGTCGATGCCCTCCTGGAGGAACGCGCCAGCGACCGGGGGCAGCCGGCCGGCCGCCGCCGCGAACATCGCCAGCACCGCCAGCCCCATCCCGACGGTGGCGCTCTGCACGGCGATGCGCCGGGCGTACCGGGCGATCTCCACCGCGTCGGCGAGCCGGTCCAGCCGGTCCACGGTGAGCACCGCGTCGGCCACATCGGCCGACGCGCTCGCGCCGGTCGCGCCCATCGCCACGCCCACGTGCGCCTGAGCCAGTGCCGGTGCGTCGTTCACCCCGTCGCCGACCATCACGGTGACCGCCCGGTCGGCTTCGGCCCGTACCCGGTTCACCTTCTCCTCCGGCGTGCAGTGGGCGAGTACGTCGTCCACGCCGACCGCCTCGGCGACCTGAGCGGCGGTGGCCGGCCGGTCACCGGTGACCATCACGATGCGCCGCAGCCCTGCCGCGCGCAGCCGGCGTACGGTTCGGCGGGCGTCGGGGCGTACCGGGTCCTCCAGCAGGATCGCGCCGAGCGGGCCGTCGTCGTCGCTGACCCACACCGCCGACCAACCGGCCAGCTCGGTGCGGGCCCGCGCCCGGTCCGCCCACTCCGGCAACTCGCCCGTGAACTGACCGACATCGACCAACCGGCCGTCGATCCGGCCGCTGACCCCTCTGCCCGGCTCCTCGGTCACATCGGTCGGCTCGGTCAGCGCCAGCCCGCTCTCCCGGGCCTGCCGGACCAGCGCGGCGGCCAGCACGTGTGGGGAAAGCTGTTCGACCGAGGCGGCCAGCCGCAGCACCTCGTTCCGGTCGCCGCCGGGGGCGACGATCGTTTCGGCGGCACGCGGGCGGCCGGCGGTGAGCGTGCCGGTCTTGTCCACCAGCAGGGTACGGGCCCGGCCGAGCAGTTCCAGCGAGCCGCCGTCGCGGATCAGCACACCGCGCCTTGCCACCCGGGACAGCCCGGACACGATCGCGATCGGGGTGGCCAACAGCAGCGGGCAGGGGGTGGCCACCACCAGCACCGACACCGCCCGGACCACGTCGCCGGAGAGCAGCCACGCCAACCCGGCCAGAACCAGCGTGAACGGCACGAACGCGGCGGCGTACCGGTCCGCCAACCGGACCATCGGGGCCTTGTGGGCGGTGGCCTCCTCGGCCAGCCGGACGATTCCGGCGTAGGTGCTCTGCGCCGCGCTCTTCGTCGCCCGCATGCCGAACCCGGCTCCGGCGTTGACCACGCCGCTGGCCACCGCCTCACCGGCCGTCCGCTGGACCAGCCGCGACTCCCCGGTCACCACCGACTCGTCCAGGGTGGCCGCGTCGTCGATGGTCCCGTCGACCGGCACCACGTCCCCCGGGCCGACCAGCAACCGGTCCTCTACCGCCACCTGGTCCAGCGGCACCACCTCGATCGCGCCGCCAGGCCCACGCCGACGTGCGGTACGCGGAGCGCGCTCCAGCAGGGCCCGCAGGTCGCGGGTGGCCCGGCGCTGCGCGTACGCCTCCAATGACCGTCCGGTCGCCACCATCACCGCGATCACCGCCCCGGCCAGGTACTCCCCGACCCCGAGCGCGCCGGCCAGGGCAAGCACGGCGATCACGTCCACGCCGAAGTGCCGGTGCCAGAACGCCCGCAACATCGACCAGACGGCGGGCAGCAGAGCAACCACCGTGACGGCCGCCCAGATCAGGTCGGCTGCGCCGGCCCGGCCGGCGATCCGCAGGACCGCACCCGCCAGCACTGCGGCGGTGAGCCCGACCAGCGGCGCCCACGCCCACCAGCGGCGGGTACGGCGTCGGGCCGGCTGCTCCGGCACACACTCGGTCGCCTCCGTCCTCACCTGCGCATCGTCGCAGCACTGGGCCGCCACCGGCCGGACACGAGGGTTTTCGCCAGCCAAGCGGCAATCATCTGCGGCTGACCGCACGATGCCCGGACGGGCGGCGGGTCGGGGCGATGGGCGTAACGACCCGGCGGGGTCGGGACCTGCGGCCCCTGCGCGACGGCACCGGATGCCACAGGATGAGGCGGCAACCCGGTACAGCACCGCGTCGTGAGGCACGATGAGCAGAGACGGAAAGGTCGTGACCATGAGTCAGGAAAGTCAGCTGACCACCGCGCTGGCGGAGGCCGCCGCCACAGCCGGCCACGCCCCCTCGGTGCACAACACCCAGCCGTGGCGTTGGCGGGTGCTGCCCGACGCGCTGGAGCTGCGCTCGGTCGCCGACCGGCAGCTCGCCGCCAGCGATCCCGAGGGTCGACTGCTCGCGATCAGTTGCGGCACCGCCCTGCACCACGCCCGACTGGCGCTGGCCGCCGAAGGGTGGCGCGCCGTGGTGGAACGGCTGCCCGACCCGGCCGACAGCGAGCTACTGGCCCGGCTGACCGACCTCAGCCACACCACGGCCGACCCGGACGCCATGCGCATGGTGCAGTGCATGCAGGTCCGGCACACCGACCGGCGGCCGGTCAGCGACGAGCCGGTGCCGCCCACCGCGATCGAGGAGATCAGCCGGGCGGTCACCGCCGAGGGTTGTCGGTTGCAGATCCTCGACCGCGACGAGATGTTGGAGCTGGCCGCCACCGCCGGGCACGCCGACACGGTCGAGGCCGAGGATCCGGAGCTGCGCGCCGAGCTGGCGTACTGGACCAGCCGGGCCGGCGAGGGCACCGGCCTGCCCGCCGAGGTGCTGCCCGAGCAGCCTGCGCAGACCACCGTGCCGGGCCGCGACTTCGGCCGCCCCGGCAGCCTCCCGGTGGGTCCCGGCCACGACCGGATGGCGGTGTACGCGATGCTGCACGGCGACGAGGACGAGCGGGACAGCTGGCTGCGCGCGGGCGAGGCGCTCTCCGCCGGTTGGCTGACCGCCACTCGGCTTGGCGTGTCCGTGGTGCCGCTCAGCGCGGTGGTGGAGGTGCCGGGCACCCGGCAGACCTTGCGTCAGATGCTCTCCGGGATCGGCTTCCCGTACATCGCGTTGCGGTTGGGCATCGCGGACCCGACGCAGGCGGGTCCGCCGCACACGCCGCGGCTGGCCACCGCGCAGGTGGTCGACACCTCCGCGGTCCGGGGCGAGCACGGTTGACGGGTCTCGGCCAGGAAAGTCACCGGCGCTACCATCGCCCGGTGACCAGCAGCGCGCCGCAACCCCCTCGGGAATCGCCAGCGACCCCGTCACTCGGGCTGAGCCCTCTGTCGCGGGTCCGCCTCGACGAGCTGCTGCAGGAGATGCTGGTCCGGGTCGGCGAGGTGATGACCAGCCGGGAGCGCCTGCGGGCCCTGCTCGACGCGGTGGTCGGCATCGGCACCAACCTGGATCTGCGCACCACCCTGCAACGCATCGTGCAGGCGGCCTGCGAGTTGGTCGGCGCCCGGTACGGCGCGCTCGGCGTGGTCGGTCCGGACCGGCTGCTGCACGACTTCATCGTCCACGGCATCACGCCGGAGCAGCACGAGCGGATCGGCGACCTGCCGCACGGGCGGGGCGTGCTCGGCCTGCTCATCGACGATCCCCGGCCGCTGCGGATGCCCGACATCACCCAGCACCCCCGCTCCTACGGGTTCCCGGCCAACCACCCGCCCATGCACAGCTTCCTGGGCGTGCCGGTCCTCATCCGCGACCAGATCTTCGGCAACCTCTACCTGGCGGAGAAGCAGGGCGGCGCGGAGTTCACCGAGGACGACGAGGAGATCGTCGTCGCGCTCGCCGCCGCCGCCGGCGTGGCCATCGAGAACGCCCGCCTGTACGCCCTGGCGCACCGGCGGGAACGCTGGCTCGCCGCCACCGCCGAGATCACCACTGTGCTGCTGGGCGAGGTACGCCGTACCGACGCGTTGGCGTTGGTCGCCCGCCGAGCCCGCGAGGTCGCCGAGGCCGAACTGGCGCTGGTGCTGCTCTACGACACCGACACCGAGCAGTTCTCCGTGGAGGTGGTCGACGGCCCCGACGAGCAGACCCACGCGCTCGTCGGCGCGGTCCTGCCCGCCGCCGACACCAGCTTCGGCGCGGCGGTCGCCGAGGGCCGGCACGACCAGGTGGACGACCTGGCGCACGCCGCGCCGTGGCCGGCGCTGCTGCACACCGGCCCGGCGATGATCTCGCCACTCACCACCGCCGAGACCCTGCACGGCGTGCTGATCGTGGCGCACCGCCCGGAGCGCGGCGGTGGCGCCAGCGAGGAGGACCTGACGCTGCTGGGCAGCTTCGCCGGGCAGGCCGCGCTAGCCATGGAACGGGCGCGCGGCCAGGAGGAACGGGAACTGCTGGTGGTCCTGGAGGACCGCGAGCGGATCGCCCGCGACCTGCACGACGTGGTGATCCAACGACTCTTCGCCACCGGCCTGCAACTGCAGAGTGCCGCCCCGATGGCCCGCCCGGAGCTGGCCAAGCGGATCAACGCGGCGGTCGATGATCTGGACGCCACCATCCGCGACATCCGCCGGACGATCTTCGAGTTGCGTACGCCGATGACCTCGGAGCTGCGTACCGAGATCCGGGCGGCGGTCGAGGCCGCCGCCGAAGCGCTGGGCTTCAAGCCGCACCTGGAGCTTTCCGGGCCGGTGGACAGCGCCGTGCCGGACGCCATCCGCCCGGACCTCACCGCCGTGCTGCGCGAGGCGCTGTCGAACGTGGTCCGCCACGCGCAGTGCACCCGCGTCGACGTCGCCGTACGCGTCGACTCCGGCCAGGTCACCGTGACGGTCACCGACAACGGGGTGGGCTGCGACCCGGCCGACGCCCGGGGTGGCCTGGTCAACCTGCGCGAACGCGCCAGCCGCCTCGACGGCACCTTCACGGTCACCGCGGCCGAGTCGCACGGCACCAAGGTGTGCTGGGCCGTGCCGCTGCGCGACTGACTCCCGCGACCCGGGTCAGGGCGCCTTGCCGAGCAGACGCGTGGCCAGAACGGCGGCCTGCGTGCGGCGCTCCAGGCCCAGCTTGGCCAGCACGCTGGAGACGTAGTTCTTCACCGTCTTCTCCGCCAGGAACATCCGACCGGCGATCTCCCGGTTGGTCAGCCCCTCGGCCACGTACTCCAGGATCCGCCGCTCCTGCTCGGTGAGCGACTTCAGCTCGCGCGGCTGCTCGACGCCGTTGCGGATGCGCTCCAGCACCCGGGTGGTGATCGCCGGGTCGAGCAGCGACTGCCCGGCCGCGACGCGACGCACCGCGTCGACCAGATCGGTGCCACGGATCTGCTTGAGCACGTACCCGGCGGCACCCGCCATGATCGCCGCGAACAGCGCCTCGTCGTCCTCGTACGAGGTGAGGATCAGCCCCTTGATGGACGAGTCGACGGCGCGGACGTCGCGGCACACGTCGATGCCGTTGCCGTCCGGCAGCCGCGCGTCGAGGATCGCCACGTCGGGCCGCAGCGCCGGGATGCGGCGGGCCGCCTCCTGCGCCGAGCCGGACTCGCCGACCACCTCGATGTCGCCGCTGCTCTGCAACAGGTCGGCGAGGCCACGGCGGACGACCTCATGGTCGTCGAGGAGGAACACACGGATCATCCCTCCTTTCTACAGGCTGCCCGTGGCCCACCGCACGGGCCGAAGGTCCCGATCGGCCCGGAGCGAGCGGGCGCTCGGACCCGACTGGTCGGGACGTCCGGCCCTGCTCGGCGAGCACCGAACGATGGAGCGTGAAGGTGCGCCGGCCACCGCGGCACCACCCGCCACCGGCCCAGCGGAGAGGAGCACCGACATGGACATCGGCTACACCGCAGCCCAGTTGCGGACCGCCGCCGTGGACGCGGTCCGGGCACCGTCGTTGCACAACACCCAACCGTGGCGGCTACGGCTGCGCAACGGCGGCATCGAGGTGCTGGCCGACCCGGCCCGCCGGCTGCCGGCGACCGACCCGAGCGGGTGGGGTGTCCGGATCGCCTGCGGCGCGGCGTTGTTCAACCTACGGATCGCCCTGGCCGTCGCCGGCATCCCGGCCCGGGTGCGGCTGCGCCCCGACCCGGCCGAGCCGGACCTGCTGGCCCGGCTGGTACCGGACCTTCCGCGTCGACCCACCCCCGCCGAGCAGACCCTGTACGGGGCCATCCCGCGCCGATTCAGCAACCGCCTGCCGTTCTGGCCGGACCCGGTGCCGGCCGACGCCCGGTGGCGCCTCGGCGAGGCGGCCCGTGCCGAGCAGTGCTGGTTGGAGCTGCTGATCGGGGTGAGCGCGGTCTCCGCGTTCGGGGAGATCGCGCGCAGCGCGCACCGGGTGCTGGAGCGCGACCCCGCGTACCGGGCCGAACGGGAAGGGTGGCTGCGCCGGGAGTCGACCCCGGACGGTGTGCCCGGCTCGGCCGGAGGTCCGCGGGGCGAGCCGCAGGACGTCCTCCCGACGCGCGGCTACGGTGGGCGCGACCGCGCCCCCGGACGGGACTTCGAACCGGAACCCCTGGTGGGAGTGCTGGGCTCGATGGGCAACACCGCCGTGGACCAGGTGATCGCCGGGCAGGCCCTGCAACGCCTGCTGCTCACCGCCACGGACGCCGGACTCAGCGTCTCGATGCTCTCCCAGCCCATCGAGGTGCCCACGGCGCGGGAACAACTGCGGCTGTCCCTGGGCCGGTTCGGCACACCGCAGATGGCTTTGCGGATCGGGTACGGCCAGCCGGGCCGGCCGACCCCTCGACGTGGCGTCGACGAGGTGCTGGACCTGCCGGTGGTGTCCGCCTGACCCGCCGGGGCACGGTCAGGCGGCGAGCACGGCGGCCTCCACGGTCGGGTCCAGCCCGATCGAGCTGCGCTGCGGTCGCCCGGCGCGCGGCGGAACGGCACCGACCTCGCGCAGCCACCGCCAGGTTTCCCCGACGGTCTCGGCCACCGGCCGGCAGGTCAACCCGGCGGCTTGCGCCCGGGTCACGTCCTGCTCCAGCAACCCCCGGTACGGATGCCCGCGCGGCAGCCAGATCGGCAGGTCGCTCCACGGCTGCACCCCGGCGGCGAGGATCGACGCCGGATCGGTCCACCGCAGCCGAGCGTCCGCGCCGGTGGCGGCCACGCACGCGTCGAGCAGCTCGCCCATCGTGGTCTGCGCCGGACGACCCACCGCGTTGAACGTGCCGCCCACCTTCCGGGTGCCCGCGTCGAGCATCCACCCCGCGAGGTCGCGGACGTCGACGTACTGCACCGGCAGGTCGGCCGGCGCGGGGGCGAGCACGTCCCCGCCCCGCTCGACGCGCCGTAGCCACCAGGGCAACCGACCGATGTCCTCGCCCGGGCCGAGGATCAGGCCGGCCCGGGCGACCAGTGCGCGCTGACCGAACACCTCCCGCACAGCGCGCTCGGCACCGGCCTTGAGCTGCGGGTAGTCGCCGTCGACGGAGCCCGGGTCGGCGTCCACCACCGGTGACTCCTCATGCAACCCCGCCGCGGCATGGTCGGTGTAGACCGAGCCGCTGGACACGTACACGTAGTGGCCGACCGCGTCGACCAGGGCGCGGGCGGCGTCGCCGGCGGCCCGCGGCGCACCGTCCCAGGTGTCCACCGCGACGTCCCACTCGCCGCCGGCCAGCGCGGCCAGGCCGTCCGGCGCGGTGCGGTCACCCCGCAACCGGTGTACGCCGGACGGCACCGTGCCGTGCATCCCCCGGTTGAACACCGTCACCGACCAGCCGCGGCGCACGGCCTCGGTGACAGTGGCCCCGCCCACGAAGCCCGTACCGCCCAGCACCAGCAGTCTCATGCGCTCCACCCTGCCGGCGGCCGCCGAAGGACGACACCCCCGTTCGCCGGCAGCGGATCTGCTCGTGGCAGAACCGGAAGGTGGCAGGAGGGTGCGGGCGTTCATTCACTCGCCCTTCGCCGTTTCGGCCAGCACGCGCCTGCGGCGCAGCAGTGCCGCTCGCGCCCGCCGGGCCGCCCGCAGGTTCAGGGCCGCCACCGCGCCGAGCAGGAGCACAACGCCGAGCAGCGCTGGCTCCAGGTCGTGTCGCAGCAGGCTGATGATCAGCGCGCCAACGCTGAATGCCAGCCAGGCCCCGACACCGAGCCAACCGGCGACCACCCGATCCCGGGCGAACAGCGGAGTCCGTCGGGTCACGGCCCAGCCGCCGAACGCCGCCCAGCACAGGCCGATCACCACCAGGACGGCGAAGGCCACGTTCGTGCGCATCGGTAGACCCGGCTCGGTGGCCCAGAGCAGACCGATCAGGGCGCTCGCGGTGAGACCGGTGAAGGTCAAGGCCAGGTAGCCGACCCGCCTGCGCAGCGACAACGGCGCGTCCAGTCGCGCCAGCACCTCTTCCGGAGTCATGCCTCGTACCCCTTCCGCACCATCTCGTGGCGCAACAACGTGCGGGCCCGGTTGAGCCGCGACTTGACGGTGCCGACGGGTACGCCGCAGATCTGCGCGCAGGCGTCCAGCGGCAGATCCTCCAGGTAGAACAGCAGAAGCACCTCCCGTTCCCGGGCGGGGAGCGCCGCCAGCGCGTCGGCCAGCGTCTCCCGGTTGACAACCTCCTCGGCCTCGTCGTCGCCCGGCAGGTCGTCGATCGGTTCGGGCTCCGGGCGGGCGTACGCGTCCCGCAGCCGGTTCAGCACCGCCCGACGGGCGATGGTGAACAGCCACGGGGTGAACCGGTCCGGTTGCCGCAACCTCGGCAGCCCCTTGAGGACCGCCAGCCAGATCTCCTGCACCACATCGTCGTCTGACCCGCCGAGCATCCGCCCGACGTACCGCTCCACCGCCGGATGCCAGCCCTGCACCAGCTCGGCGAACGCCTCCCGTTCACCCAACTGGCAGCGGACCACCAGCAACTCATCGCTCATCAGCCCCTCCTTCGCCTATTCAGTCGGCGTGGAAGCCCGGCAGGTTCACGGTCGCGGCGGTAGACCCCCGCCCAGAATGCAGGAAAGCCGCCCAGGGCATGGTCAACTGAGCCGCCGGTTGCGAAACTGCTTCAATCTGCGTCAGCACGGGCAATCGAGGCTGGCTCGACGTCGGCACAACCCGGACGGAGAAGGGCATGTCCAGCACACCGCTGTCCCTGCCGCAGCCATCCGCGCGGGCACCCGAGTTCGGCCGGGACGCGCTCATCGTCTGCGAGAACCTGGTGCGGATCTACCAGACCGGTTCGATCGAGGTGCAGGCACTACAGGGGCTGGACCTGGCCGTGGAGAGCGGTGAGCTGGTCGCCGTCGTCGGTGCCTCCGGATCGGGCAAGTCGACACTGCTCTCCATCCTGGCCGGCATCGACGCCCCCACCGCCGGGCGGGTCCGGGTCGACCGGTGGAATCTGCTGGCGATGTCCCGCGCGGACCGGGTGGACTACCGGCGGCACACCGTCGGATTCGTACGGCAGCAGACGGCGAGCAACCTGATCCCCTACCTGACCGCACGGGAGATGGTGGACCTGCCGATGACGGCTGCCCGTACCGGGAAGCAGGAGCGCCGGGAGCGCGCGGCCGAGCTTCTGGACAGCCTCGGTGTCGCCGACTGCGCCGATCGCCGCCCCGGGCAACTCTCCGGAGGGCAGCAGATGCGGGTCGCGATCGCGGTGGCGCTGGCCAACCAGCCGCGGGTCCTGCTCGCCGACGAGCCGACCGGCGAGTTGGACGCCGCCACGTCCGCGGAGGTCTTCGGCGTGCTGCGGGACGTCAACCGGCGCTACGGCGTCACCGTGGTCGTGGTGACCCACGATCCGGAGGTCAGCGGCCAGGTCGAACGGACCGTCGCGATCCGGGATGGGCGCACCAGCAGCGAGGTGCTGCGCCGCACCACCACCGACGCGGAGGGCGACACGCACATGATCGCCGAGGAGTACGCCGTGATGGACCGGGCCGGGCGGGTCCAGGTGCCCCGCGATTTCCGCCAGGCGCTGGCGCTGACCCGACGGGTCCGGCTGGCCCTGGAACCCGACCACATCACGATCCGCCCCGACTCGGGAAGCGGCGAATGAGCAGCGAGCCGCTGCTGAGTGTGCGCGGCGTACACCGGCGCTTCCGCACCGGGCCGACCGTCGTACACGCCCTGAACGGCGTGTCCTTCGACGTGACCGCCGGTTCGATGGTGGCGCTCGTCGGCCGGTCCGGCTCGGGCAAGACCACCCTGCTCAACGTCATCGGCGGCCTGGACCGCCCGGACGCCGGCACCGTGCACGTCGACGGCACCGACGTCACCGCGCTCGACGAGGACGGCCTGTCCCGGCTGCGGCGCGAGAAGGTGTCGTACGTCTTCCAGAGCTTCGGGTTGATCCCGGTGCTGTCGGCCGCGGAGAACGTCGCGGCCCCGCTGCGGATGGCCCGCGTCGCCCCGACCGAGCGCGAGCGGCGGGTCGAGTTGCTGCTGGAGCTGATCGGCCTGGCCGACCACGCCCGGCAACGGCCGGCCGAGCTGTCCGGCGGCCAGCAGCAGCGGGTGGCTATCGCCCGCGCGCTGGCCGCCTCGCCCCAGCTTCTGCTCGCCGACGAGCCCACCGGGCAACTGGACGCCGAGACAGGCCTGTCGGTGATGGCCCTGCTGCGGGGAATAGTGGAATCCGAAGGCGTCACCGTACTGGTGTCGACGCACGACGCGGTGATGATGGCCCTGGCCGACCGGGTGATCCGCATCCACGACGGACACCTCGACGAACAGGCGGCCGGGCCGCCGTACGCTCCCGTGCCGGACGCCGGGTGACGCGACGATGAAGCTGGTCAGCCGGCGCGCCCGCGCGCAGTGGCCGTTGCTGGCAGCCCTCCTCGGGGTCGTCACGATCGGCGCGACCCTGTTGGGTACCTGCACCCTGCTCGTCACCCGCACCGCCGAGCGGGCGTTGGAGGTCGCCATGGCCCGCGCCGCCCCCGCCGCCGTCGACGTGACCGTCTACACCGGCACCGTCGAGGGCCGCGACACGCGGTCCGTCGCCGCCGACACCCGTACCGCGGTGGCCTCCACGCTCGCACCGATCCCGGTGACGACAACCGCGCGGGCGTCGACGGTGCTGCGGGCGCTGCCGCCCACACTCGCCACGGGCACCACCGTTCCGCCGCAGGCCTACCTGTCGGGGCTGGACGACCTGCCGACCCGAGCCGAGCTGGTCACCGGGCGGTGGCCACAGCACCCGGGCGACGCGGTGCTGCTGGAGTCCACCGCACAACTGCTCGGCCTCACCCCCGGTCGCCAGGTACGCCTCGGCGCCGAACTGGCCCACGCGCCCGTCCCCGCCATCGACGTGACAGTCGTCGGTGTGGTGCGCCCCCTCGCGGGACGCGGCTGGGACCGTGACCCGCTGGCCGCGGCCGGCTCCGCCATCGGCTACCGGGACGGCCGCTTCATGCAGCCGGTCAACGCCTACGGCCCGTTCCTCGTCGACCTCGCCGACCTGGTCACCACCGGCGCCACAGTCGACCGGATGGAGGTCACCGCCCATCCGGACCTGTCCCACAACAACCGCAGCGACCTGGAGACCGTGGCCGGGGCCGTCGACAATGCCGACCGCCGGCTGGCCGGCGCCCTCGGCGAGCGCGTCCAACTCGCACGGGTCGCCTCCGACCTGCCGCTGACCCTGCGGGCCGCCGACGACCAACGGCACGTCACCGCCGCCGTCGTGCTCGCCGTCGCCGTCCTCGGTGGTGTCCTGGCCGCGACAGCACTCGTCCTCGCGGGCCGACTGACCGCTGGCATCCGCGCCGACGAGACCGCCCTGCGGGCCGCCCTGGGCGCCAGCCGTCGCCAACTCGCCGCCACCGCGACACTCGAGGCCGGGCTCGTCGCCGTCGTCGCCGTCGCGCTCGCGATACCGGCCTCGTCGGCCCTGCACGCCGGTCTGACCCACGTGCCACCGCTGGACGGCGCAGGCCTGACCGTCCGGCCAGCCGTCGCTGGCGTCCAGGTCCTCGCGGTCGTCGGTGGCGCGCTGGTGCTCGCCGCCGTACTCACCGTCCTGGCGATCCGACCCGTCCCGGCGGCCGGCGAGCGGCGTACCCGCCGCGAACTACTGGCCCGATCCGGCGCCGACCTGCTGCTCGCGGTATTCGCCGCCGTCGGGTGGTGGCAGCTGTACGCGCAGCCCACCACCGCCAGCCCACGCGCCGACGCGGTCCGGGTGCTCGCGCCGGCACTGCTGCTCACCGCAGGTGCCGCCCTGGCTCTCCGAGTGGTACTCCCCGCCCTGCGCGGTGCCGACCGGCTGGCGTATCGCGCCCGCGGGCTGGCGCTTCCGCTGGCGGTCTCCGAGGCCGCCCGCCGGCCACAAGCGGTCGCCGCCGGTCTGCTCGTCGGGCTGGCCTGCGCGGCCGGAACCTTCGGCCTCGCCTTCGACAGCACGTGGCAACAGTCGCAACGCGACCAGGCCGCGCTCGTCGTCGGCACCGACCTGGCACTCACCCTCAGCACGGCGCCGGTGGCCGGAGACGGCGCTGTCGTCAGCGCGGCCACCACGGGGGCAGTGAGTCCGGCCCTCGACCGTGGCACCACGGTCGGTCAGTGGCTCGGCACCGCCGGCGACGCGCCGCGTCTGGTCGCCGTCGACACCACCCGCGCCGACGCGCTGCTGCGCGGGCGGCTCGACAGCGAGCGCGGATGGGCGGACGTCGGCACCGCGCTGGCACCACGCACCCGGGTCACCGGCCTCGCCGTCCCGGCCGGCGCCCCGCTCGTCCTGAGCGGAACCGCGTCCGGCGGCACCCCGCTCACCGTGACGCCCCAACTGCTGCTGCAGGACGCCACCGGCCTGCGCACGTCCTGCACCGGTCCCGCCGTACCGCTCGACGGTCAGGAGGTTCGGCTGCCCGACTGCGCGTCCGCCGACGGGCTGCGCCTCGTCGCGGTCGCCCTGCCGATCGCCGCCGACCCCGTCGGCGGACGCGTCGCCGTGGCCGTCACGCTCACCGTGCCGCCCGCCGGCACGCAGGAGAGGTCCACCGACGGGTCGGACTGGACCGCCACGTCCGCGCCGCCGGTCCCGGGCAGGTTGGTCGACCCGACGGTCATGATGTCCGCCACGCCGACGGGAACCGCCCTGCGGATGGCAACGACAGTTGACCTCGCCGGCGCCGACGACGCCGCCCGGACCCTCGTCGCCACCGCCTTCCCGGACCCCGGCCCGGTGCCCGTCGCCGTCTCCGACCACTTCGCCAGCGAGGTCGGCGCCGATCGCGGCAGCAAACTCAGCGTCACGGTCGGCATCACGCCCGTCCCGGTCGTCGTCACCGAGGTCATCCCGACCGTACCGTCCGCCCCCGGCGCCGCCGCCGTGCTGGCCGACCTGGACACGCTGTCCCGCGCACGCGTCGTCACCGGCGACCTGACGTTCCCGGTCGACGCCTGGTGGGTCGGCCGCCCGACCGAGCCCGGTGCCGCCGAGCGGGCCACCGCCCTGCACCTGGGCACCGTCGCGACCCGCGAGGCGGAGACCGCCCGTCTCACCGACGGCCCGCTGAGCGCCGGGCTGCCGGCAGCTCTCCGGCTCATCGTCCCGGCCGCCGCACTGCTGCTGCTCGCCGGCGTCGTCCTGCACGTCACCTGCGATCTGCAGGTCCGCGCCGTCGAGGTGGCGCGGCTGCGCGGGCTGGGGATGTCCCGGCGCGGTATCCGGGCCGTGCTGCTCGGCCAGCACGCCGGCGTTCTGCTGCCCCTGCTCGCGGCGGGCGCGGCCGTCGGCGCGCTCGCCACCCGCGTCGTCGCTCCCCTGCTGGTGCGCTCCGACACCGGCGCCGCGCCCGTCCCGGTCGCCCAACCACACTGGCCGTGGCCGGCCGAGACCGCACTGCTCGCCGTCCTGCTGGCCGGATGCGTGCTGGCGGTCGCCGTCGTGGTCACCGTCCAGGTCCGCCGGGCCGATGCAGCGCATTTGCGGGTGGCACCGTGAACCGGTGGCTGACCCGTCGGTGGCCGACGCCGCACTGGCCCAGCGTCCGCGGCCGTGGCCGCACCGACGTCGGGCCGCTGCTGCTCACCGCCGCCGTCATCGCGACCGTCACGCTGCTCGCCGGGGCCGTACCACCGCTGCTCCGCGCCGCCGCCGACAAGGCCGTCCAGGACACGGTCCGCGACGCCGGCACCGACTCGAACGTCCTGGCACACGCCGACTGGGAACGCGACGACGGACCGACCGGTGGTCGGGTCCGGATGCCCAACCTCGCCGAGGAGGTCGACGCCTTCCTCGCCCGAACGACGTCCGCGCTCGGACCCGACCTCGACGCCGCGCTGCTCCCGCCCGTCACCGTCGTCAACGGCCCGATCCTCAAGATCACCAACGGCAACGCGCCGCGTACCTTCCAGTTCACCTTCCTGGCCGGTGACCTCGGCGGCCCGGACGTCACCTGGATCGCCGGCAGCCCGCCCGGTCCCGCCGTCTCCGACCAGTACGTCGAGGTTCCCTACGACGGACCCCCCTGGCCGGTGCAGATCGGCCTCTCCGAGGCGGACGCCGCCGCACTCGACCTCCGCCCCGGCGACCGGATCCCGGTCAAGGACGGTCAGGGTCCCGACAAGGACGTCCGGGTCAGCGGGATCTACCGACCGGCGGACAGCGCCGACCCGGCCTGGCGGCTCGCCCCGGCGCTGCTGCGCCCCGTGCCCGGGGCCGACGGCGTGGGGACCACCCGGGTCGCCGGCCTGCTGTCGCGTGAGTCGTTACCGGACGCCCGGCTCGCCGTCGACGAGGACCAGCTGCGGCGCACCGTCCACTTCGCACCCGTTCCCGACGCGCTCACCTGGGACGGCACCGCGGCGCTCGCCAGCCAGGTGGTCAAGCTCAAGGCGACCTCCGGCTCATCGAGCGACCGCGAGCAAACCCTGAAGTGGGAATCGCAGCTCGACACCGCCCTGCGCGACGCCCGTACGCGCAACAGCGCCGCTTTCACACAGGCCGCCGTCCTGCTCGCCGGGGTACTGACCGCCACGGTGCTGGTCCTGCTGCTCGCCGCCGACCTGCTGGTCCGCCGCCGTACCCCGGTGCTGACCGCCGCCCGGCAGCGTGGGGCGGCGTTACCCGACCTCGGCGCGGAACTGATCATCGAGTCCACCGTGGTGTCAGTGTCGGCCGCCGCCGTCGGGCTCGCGCTCGCGCGCGCGGCCGCTCCGGGCGTCTCCTGGACCTGGGCCGTTCCCGTGGTCCTGGCCGGTGCCGTCGCCGGGCCGGCGTTCGGCACCCTCGCCGCCGCCCGCGCCAGCCGGGACCGGCGCCAACCCGCCAACCCGGCCGCTCGGCGCTGGATCCGGGCCACCGGTCAGTTGCGCCGCACCGCTGTGGAGGCCGCTGTCCTGATCGCCGCGGTCGCCGCCTTCGTCACACTGCACCAGCGCGGGCTCCTGCCCCTCGCCTCCGACGGCGACACCGGTGAGGTGACCGGCGACCTCATCCTGCCGATGAGCGCCCTCGCTCTGGGCGCGCTCGTCGGCGCGCTCGTCCTGCTCCGGCTACTGCCCCTCGGGGCGCGGTTCGCGCTCCGACAGGCCCTACGCTCGCGCCGCCCGCTGGCCGTGTTCAGTGCCGCCCAGGCGGCCACAACGGCCGGGCGCGCGCTGCCGCTGCTGGTTCTGGTCAGCACCACCGCGCTCGCGTCGTTCGCGCTCATCCTCGGCGCCACCGTCACCAGGGGCCTGACCGACGGCGCGTGGAGCACCGTCGGCGCCGACGCCCGCCTCGACGTCGGCGCCGATGCCGAGGCCGCCACGCCCGCACTCGCCGAGCGCATCGCCGCCGCACCCGGCGTGGAGCAGGTCGTCGTCGCGCAGGTGACCGACTCGGCACGCGTCTTCACCGATTCGACACTGCTCACCCCCCGCCTGGTCATCGTGGACACCGCCGCGTTCCGGCGCCTGCTGGCCACCACCCCGCTGCCCGACGCGCCGGCGCTGGCCCGGCTCACGGCACCCGGTCCTGGTCCCGGGGAGGTCCCAGCGCTGGTCCGCTCGAGTGACGGCGATCTGCGGACCGGCACGCGGCTACAACTACCCCGGGACGGCGCCCCGGCGATCCGTCTCGCCGCCGTCGGTACCGCTCCCTCCGTCGGCGGCGCCAACGACGTCGTCATCGTGGACGCCGCAGCCCTCACCGACGCCGGGCTGCCCGCCGTTCCGAACACCGTCTGGGTGACCGGCCCCGGTGCGGGGCGGGCCGTGTCGAACACCGGAGTCGCCGCCGACGTCGTGCTGCGTGCGGACGTCCTGCGGACGCAACGGGTGGCTCCGCTGACAGCAGGGCTGGTACGGCTGGCGTGGACGGCCGCCGCGGCGCTGCTGGCGCTGGGACTGCTCGGCCTCACGCTCGCCGCGGCCGCCGGTGCGTCGGGGCGGTGGCAGACCCTGACCCGGCTGCGGACCCTCGGCCTGCGGCCACGCGACGCCCGCTGGGTCGCCGCCGGAGAACTGCTGCCGCCGGTCGTGGTCACCGCTGTGTGCGGCCCGCTACTCGGGGCCCTGCTCGCACGCCTGACGCTCGGCCCGCTCGACCTGCGGCTGCTCACCGGTCAGGCCGCCGACCCGGCGGCGGTCCTGCCGTGGTGGTTGCTGGGCCTGGTGAGCGTGGCGCTGCTGGCGACGGCCGCCACGGTCGTACCTGTCGAGTCGGCGCTGCGGCGACGCGACCGGCTGAGCGAGGTACTCCGCGCGGGCGAGTGACCGACGGTCTCCCCATGCTGGAAGCAGAAACGACGAGACCCGTCACCGGATGTCCGGTGACGGGTCATCTGATCCGCTTGTATAGATGGTGGGCGATACTGGGTTTGAACCAGTGACCTCTTCCGTGTCAAGGAAGCGCGCTCCCACTGCGCCAATCGCCCGTGGCGGCCCCGTGGGGCGCATCGCGAGCGGACGACGGGATTCGAACCCGCGACCCTCACCTTGGCAAGGTGATGCGCTACCAGCTGCGCTACGTCCGCACGTCCCCGGCAAGCGCCGGCGACAGGTGAACTCTACCCGATGCCAAGATCGCTTGGCACGGCACCCTGGCCGGTCGCGGTTGCGCTGCTCCCGGCCGGGGTATTGAAGGGCTCGACAGCGCACCACACCCCCTTAAGGAGGCTGTCGTGGGTATCGGCACCAGCATCTTCCTGATCGCGCTCGGCGCGATCCTCACCTTCGCACTGGACGCGAGCGTCGGCGGCATCAACCTCGACGTGGTCGGCTGGATCCTGATGGGCGCCGGCGTGCTCGGCCTGATCATGACCACGCTGATCTGGGGTCGCCGCCGCCAGGTCGTCACCACCACCGAGCAGCCGGTGGAGTACCGCCAGGTCGAGGAGCGGCGGGACATCGCGCCGCCGCTGTGACCCGGTCAGCTCCACCGCTGGCGGAGCCGCCAGATCACCGTGATTCCGGCCGGCCGCCTCGTAGAAGGCGGCCGGCCCGTCCGCGAACGCGATCGGTGGCAGCGCAGGAGGGACACGCGCGGCGTGTCAGCGTTCAACACGCGGGACACGCTAGTCCAGGCAGGTGAGCGCAACCTCGGCGTAACGCGTCAGCGCCGCCCGGTCCGGGTTGATGGCACCCATCACCCGCAGGCCCTGGAGGCTGGTCACCAGGAAGCCGGCCATGTCGGTGGCACTGCGGTCGGTGGTGATCTGACCCCGCAACTGCGCCTCGGCGAGCAGATCGTAGAGCGCCAACTCCAGAGACTGGGTGGTCGAGCGAAGCCGCTCGGCGACCCGCACATCGTGGTGCGCCCGTTCCATCGACGCACCGACGATGAGGCAGGAGAGGTGGCGGCCGTCGCCGGTGATGTCGTCCACCGTGCCGATGAACACCTCACGGATGACCGCCCGCGCGTCGTTGCCGGAGCGCAGCAGATCGACCATCGGTGTGGCGTAGCGCTGCCGGTACAGGTCGAGCACTGCCAGGTAGAGGCCGTCCTTGCTGCCGAACGCCGCGTAGATCGAGCCGCTGCCCAGACCGGTCGCCTCGGAGAGGTCCCGCATGGAGGTGCCCTCGTAGCCCTTGCTCCGGAACACGTCCATGGCAGCGTCGACCGCAGCGTCGAGGTCGAACTCACGGGTGCGGGCCATGGCTGAACGCTACCCCTATCTGGAACGATCGACAAAGTACCGCCGGTCACAGCCGCCGGTCCGAGCCGTTCCGCCGCCCGCCGCCCGCCGCCCGCCGCCCGCCGCCCGCCGCCAAGATCGTGCTAAATCCAGGATGTAGTGGCCTCATCGACGGTGCGATACCACTACATCCAGGTTCGGGCGCGATCTTGGGACGGTGCGGGGTGCAAGGCGATGGTTGCCGGCGAAACCATTGACTACGGCGGTCAGACAGCGTTGTCTTTCCTGTGGCACCTGGGGAAGGGGAGCGATGGTCGACGATTTGTCCCTCGTATTCTGTGTAAGCGCTGACGTGTCGGTACGCGAGCGAATGGTGCGGCGACTCGACGGGCTCGGCACTCTGGTCATCTGCACCGACCTCGCCGAGTTGCAGGCGATGATCGGCCCGCCCATGGTCAACGGGCCGGCCTCGCTCCTCAACCCCGCCGCACCCGGCGCCGTTGGCGCGTCAGCCGCCGCGCCCGAAGCCGCCGCCGCGCCCGAAGCCGCCACCGCGCCCGCCCCCGCACCGAAGGCCGCCGCCGCGCCGAGGGCTGCCGCCGCGCCCGCCCCTGCTGTGACCTCGGGACGGATTAGCGTGCGTGACCTTGAGATCTATCCGCTCGACCACTTGGTGACGTGGCGCGGAGAACCGCTGGCCCTGACCCGACTCGAGCGCAACCTGCTCACCCAGCTCGCCACCGCACCGGTCGGAGTCTGGACGTACCAGAGGCTCTTCGAATCGGTCTGGGGCTGCGCGTTCCTCGGCGACACGTCGAGCCTGCACTCGGCCGTGAAGCGGTTACGTCGCAAACTGCACGCCGTCGACGACGCCCTGCGCGTGCACACCGTGCGGGGAATCGGCTACCGGCTCAGCGTCGACTTATGATGTGGCGCCACAAGAGAACGGCTCGTCACCGGGTCTTCCGGTAACGAGCCGTTCTCCTCTGGTGGGCGATACTGGGTTTGAACCAGTGACCTCTTCCGTGTCAAGGAAGCGCGCTCCCACTGCGCCAATCGCCCGTGCTTGTTGCCGAGGTGGGGACGGGATTTGAACCCGCGTACACGGCTTTGCAGGCCGTTGCCTCGCCTCTCGGCCACCCCACCGAGGTTGCCCCCGTCATACGTGGCGGCAGCTCCGAGCGGACGACGGGATTCGAACCCGCGACCCTCACCTTGGCAAGGTGATGCGCTACCAGCTGCGCTACGTCCGCACGCCCCCGGACGTTCCCGGGTGACGGATGAGAACTTTAGCCGAGTGGGTGTTTGACTGCCAACTCGGGGTCGCCTCGGCGCGTCCGAGGTGGCCGGGGCTGGAGCGGAGTCACCCTCGGCGGGCTTCCTAGGGGGCTGGCCTGGTTCCTGGATCTAGCACGGACCGTCACACTCCGACATTCCTCGGCAATGATCGTCATCATGGCGTCGCATGCCCGACCATCGACGTCTGCGCGCCTCGACACTGGGCAGCGGACCTCGATGAACACTCTCCGCGGAACGACCGACGACACCCTAAAGAAGTGTCCGGCTTCCGACTGTCACCGCGTGGATCGGCGCGCGGTGGTAACTGTTCGTGTTCGGTTGGATGGGCTACGGTAACGGTCGTGACGAGACGTGCGGCCGAGATCCGCCTGGATGCCCTGCTGCGCACCGCCTGCGACGTGATCGTGGAGCGCGGTCTGGCCAACACCCGGACGGCGGACGTGGCGAATGCCGCGGGCGTGAGTCAGGCGTTGGTTTTCTACCACTTTGCCACCAAGGAACGGCTGCTCGCGCAGGCCTTCGCGTACGCGGTCGAGCAGGATCTGGCCCGGCTCGACGCGGTGACCCGCTCCTCGGCCGCACCGCTGACCAAGCTCCGCCGGATCCTCAAGCTCTACACCCCGGCCGGACGGGCGACCTCCTGGTCGATGTGGATCGACGGCTGGTCCGAGTCGCTGCGTACCCCCGAGTTGGAGAAGGTGTCCCGGCGGCTCGACCTGCGCTGGCGGCAGGACCTGGCCGCGGTGATCACCGCCGGGGTGGCCGACGGCACCTTCCAGTGCGCCGACCCCGACGGGGCCGCCTGGCGGATCAGCGCGGTGATGGACGGCCTCGCCGTCCAACTCGCCGTGCACGACCGGGTCATCTCCCGCCGCCAATTCGGCGAGTGGGTCCGGCTGGTCACCTCCCGGGAGCTCGGCCTGGACCCGGCCGACCTGGACTGATCTGGGCAGCCGGCACCGATCCCCCACACCGGGCCGGGCAAAACGGGCTCAGTCCGCCCCGTCGACCGGAACAATCGGCAGCATGGATCTCCTGGAGGCGTACCGCCGGAGCCTGGCCGAATTCATCGACCGGGTGGATCAGATCGAGCCCGGCCAGTGGGCCGACCCGACACCCTGCTCGGACTGGGACGTCCGCACGCTCGTCAACCACGTGGTGACCGAGGGCCGGTGGAGCGTTCCGCTGCTCGCCGGCCGGACCATCGACGAGGTCGGCGACCGGCTCGACGGTGACCAACTCGGCGCCGACCCGATCGCGACGGCTCGGGAGGTCGCCGCGCAGGCCGAGGTCGCCGCCACCCACCCCGGCACCATCGATCGCACCGTGCACCTCTCCAGCGGCGACACCCCGGCCACGGAGTACCTCCAGCAACTCATCGCCGAGCACCTCGTGCACGGCTGGGACGTGGCGGTGGCGATCGGCGCGCAGCCACGGCTCGACCCGGACGCGGTGCACGCCGCCGCCCAGTGGTTCGCCGGCCAGATCGACGCCTACCGGCGCAACAACCTGGTCCACACGGGAGTACAGGTGCCCGACGACGCCGACGAGCAGGACCACCTGCTGGCCGCGTTCGGCCGCGACCCCGACTGGGCGCCGAGCGCCTGACCAAATCAAGATCTGTTCGTGCGATAGCGGCTCGGGACCTTGCCGCGACCTCGGGAGACTGATATCCACAGATGCGCATGCGTCACCGCGCATCTGTGGTCGGCGGCTCGCCGGCCATCCCGCTCCCACGAGGAGGTCCCGTGCCACAACCGGAGTGGTCACCCCCGATGAGCCGGCGTCGACGCCGGCTCATCGCCATCCTGGCGACGACGGCGACGGTAGCCGCGCTGCTCCCCACCGGCGTGAGCACCGCGGCCCCCACCGGCGGAGCAGCGTCCGCCGAGCGCCGGTCCGGGCCGTTCGCCGAGGGACACGCGCCCGCCGACGCCGACAACCGCACCGGTACGGCGGCACCCGACGCCCGGCAACGCGGCCTGGCCCGCGCCGTCGACCCCGACGTCCGGTGGAACCGGCTCGGCACCCCGCAGGCGCTCGGCCCCGGCCGCACCCCGCTGGCCAGCGGGCTGCCCGCCGACCCGGAAGCCGCCGCCCGCGCCTACCTGGCCGCCAACCACGACCTGTTCGGCATGGACGCCGCCACGGTGGCCAGCATGGAACGGGTGCTGGTCCGACCGATCGGCAACGGCACCGTGGTCACTCTCCGGCAACGCTTCGGTGACCTGCCCGCAGGGCCCGACGGCCTCGTCACCCTCGCGGTCGCCGACGGCGCGGTGCTTTCGGTCAGTTCCTCGCTGGCCCGCAACACCGGCACGCCGGCGCCGGCCACCCGCACCGCCGAGCAGGCGTACGCCGCCGCGCTCGCCGACGCCAAGCTGACCGCCGACGCGGTGGCCAGCCACACCATCCGGTCGGTGGCCGTGCCCACCCCGCTGGACGGGCCACGGGCCGCCTACGAGGTGACCATGATCGGCGCGGACACCGAGCACCCGGCCGCGTTCACCAGCTACGTGGACGGCAGCACCGGGCAGGTGCTGGTCCGCGAGGACCTCGTCGACTTCGACTCCGACAACCCGAGCTGGGCGGTCTTCCCGGCCACCCCGCCCCGCGACCTCAGCGCCGGGCAGGACCCCCGCGTGCGCTGGTGTGGCGACCCGGCCCCCGGCTGCCAGGCCGCCTTCCGCGACCCGGCCACCGGCCAACCGTGGGACGTCGACGCGGCCACCGGCACGCCGACCTTCACCTCGCGCGGCAACTCGGCCAACACGGTGTTGTCCTGGGGTGCGAACACCCCGGTCGTGCCGGCCCCCACCAGCCCGGAACGCCGCTACGAGTACCCCTTCACCGATCAGTGGCACCAGGCCCGGTGCAACCCGGAGGTGTTCACCTCCGCACAGCGCAACGACGCCGACGCGTCGATCGCCAACCTCTTCGCCATGCACAACCGGATGCACGACTGGTCGTACCAGCTGGGCTTCACCGAGTCGGCGTGGAACCTCCAGGCGGTCAACCTCACCCCGTCCGGCCTGGGCGGTGACGCCGAGCAGGGCCGCGCCCAGCAGGGCGCGCTGACCGGCAACCGCAACAACGCCAACCAGGGCACCCCGCGCGACGGGCTGCCGCCGACCACCAACATGTACCTCTGGCAGCCACAGGCCGGCGGGCCGTACCCGCCGTGCGTGGACGGCGACTACGACATGACGGTGATCGGTCACGAGTACACCCACGCGATCACCAACCGGATGATCGCCGGGCCGGACAGCGGGATCAGCGGCCACCAGGGCGGGTCGATGGGTGAGTCCTGGGGTGACCTGCTCGCCGCCGAGTACCTCTTCCAGCACGGGCTGCGCGCGCCCGGCGAGACGCCCTTCATCACCGGCGGCTACGTCACGGGCAACCTGGTCAGCGGCATCCGCAACTACGACCTGAGCCGCAGCCCGCTCAACTACTCCGACATCGGCTACAACACCGCCGGCCCGGCGGTGCACGCCGACGGGGAGATCTGGGGCGCCACCAACTTCCGGGTCCGCTCTGCCCTGGTGAAGCGGTACGGCCTCGGCACCCCGCAACGGCAGCTCGACTGCGCGCTGGGCAAGGTCGCGGCAGATCAGTGCCCGGGCAACCGGCGCTGGTCGCAGCTGGTCTTCGACTCGTTCCTCCTCCAGGCCGCCAGCCAGGTCAGCATGCTCGACATGCGCGACAACATGCTCACCGCCGACCTGCTCCGCTTCGGCGGCGCGAACCAGGACCTGATCTGGGCCGAGTTCGCGCGGTCCGGGATGGGCCGGGACGCCGCCACCAACGGTGCCGGCGACACCGACCCGACACCGAGTTTCGCCTCGCCGCGCGGTGGCAACGCGACGCTCACCCTGCGCCCGCGCGGGGACAGCGCCGAAGCGCCCATCCGGGTGTACGTGGGGGCGTACGAGGCGCGGGCCGTGCCGGTGGCCGACACCGACCCGGCGACGCCGATCCCGGACACCGTGGAGATGGTGGCCGGCACGTACGACCTGCTCGCCGTGGCCCCCGGGTTCGGGCACCAGCGGCTCAGCGTGGTCGCCAAGGCCGGTCAGGACGGGTACGTCGATCTGCGGATGAGCCGCAACCTCGCCTCCACGGCGTCCGGCGCCACCGTCACCGGCGACGGGGTCAACCTGGACCGGGTCGTCGACGACACCGAGGCGACGAACTGGGCCTCCCTGGACGGGGTCGCCGGCCGGCAGCTCACCGTGGCGCTGCCGGGCGACGCCCCGCAGACGGTCAAGCGGGTGAACGTCAGCGCGATGCTGCGCCCGGCGATCACCGGCGACGCCGACACCGGTGCCCAGAACGCGCTCACCGCCCTGCGTTCGTTCGCGGTGTCCGCCTGCAACGCGACGACCACCGACTGCGCGGATCCGACGCGTTGGCAACGCATCTACACCAGCGCAGGGGACGCGTTCCCCGGCGGGGCGTACCGGGCGTACAGCCGCGACATCAACCTTCGGACGTTCGCGGTACCCACCACCCTCGCCACCCACCTGCGCCTCGAGGTGCTGGCGAGCCAGTGCACCGGTGGCCCGAACTACGCGGGCGAGCAGGACGACGACCCGGCCACGACGACGGACTGCGCGACCGCCAGCCCGGCCCGGAGCCAGGTCAGGATCGCCGAGTTCCAGGCGTTCTCGAAGTGACACCGTGGGGCCGGCGGATGTCCGCCGGCCCCACGACCCTCGATCAACGCTGCGCTCGGCCCCAGGGATCAGCTACCGCCAGCGCGGACCCTCGATCAGCGGTGCGCTCGGCCCCACGGGTCGGCAACGGCCGGGCGCTCCCAGCGCCGGTCCACCGGGGGATCGTCGCCCCCGTCGGCGTCCCCGGCCGCAGCCCGGGTCAGGTGCCGCAGCCGCAGCAGCAGCCCCACCCCGAGGAAGAGCAGCAGCCCGCCGAGGAGGAACGCGACCTGCACCACGCCGAAGGCGCCGGACTGCGAGACCGGGCGGTTGGCCGCCGGTGGCGCGGCGTCGGCCGGGTACTCCTCGACCGTCTCCTCCGTCGCCGTGCTCTCGTCCTCGGTCGGCGCGCTGGCGGATTCGGTGGGCTTCGGCGGGGTCTTCGTCGGCTTCGGGGTGCTGGTCGGTGCGCCGCCCACCCCCACCACCGAGCGGGTGGCGGTCTGCCGGGCCAGCAGGCGCAGGTTGGCGTCGTACGCCTCGGCGGCGAGGGTGACCCGCCCCTGGGTGACGTCCTCGGCGAAGGCCACCCGGTAGCGGGCCGTGACAGTGCGGCCCGGGCAGAGCGTGCCCGGGTCGAGTTGCCGGTCGGTCAGTCGGGCGGTGTCACCCTCGGTGCGGATCTCCAGCGGAAAGTCGCCGGTCTCCTCCACCCGGTCCATCTTCACCTGGTCGAGCCGGAGACCGCCCTGCACGCTGAGCACCATCGACCAGCGCACCTTCGCGCACCTGGCGCGCCGATCCGTCTGGGAGACCACCGCGGAGATCGTCCGCACCTGCTCACCGGCGGTGAACCGTCCCGGCAGGCCGCTCATCTCGGTGGTGAAGGCCGCCTGTGCCGGGGCGGCCACCGCCAGCTCCACCCCGCTCAGACAGGCCAGCACCACCCCTGCCCTCAGCGCATACCGCCACACCGTCACCACCGCCGTCTCCGTTCGGTTGCCTCCACCCCGCAACGCTAGAAGCGGGGCACCGCGCCGACCAGACGGGTGTGTTCGCACCGGACGGCAAGGAGGGGGCGGGTTTTCACCGACCGTGGTGAACCGGTCACCACTCCCCCGCGACACGCCGGGAGCCGGCCGCTGGGAGAATCACGCCGTGTCCGAGCTCTCCAGCACGTTCGTCCGGCTGCACGCCCGGCTGGCCCCGGTCCCCTTCGTTCCCGAGGTGCGGCTGCACCAGGCAGACGAGCCGATCGGCCTGTGGGAGCTGACCGAGGGCGAGTTCTCCAGCGACCGGCCGCCGCCGTTCTGGGCGTTCGCCTGGGCCGGCGGGCAGGCCCTCGCCCGCCACGTCACCGACCACCCGGAGCTGGTCGCCGGCCGGCGGGTGCTCGACCTCGCCTCCGGCTCCGGTCTGGTGGCCATCGCGGCCGCCCGCGCCGGCGCGGCGTCCGTGCGGGCCGTCGAGGTGGACGAGCTGGCGGTGGCGGCGGTCGCCCTCAACGCCGAGGCCAACGGGGTACGCGTCGACGCCGAGTTCGGCGACATCCTCGACGGCGACGCGGGGGACGCCGAGGTGGTGCTCGCCGGGGACGTCTTCTACAGCGAGGCGATGGCCCGCCGGGTGCTGCGGTTCCTGCTGCGCGCCGCCCGGGCCGGCGCGCCGGCGCTGGTCGGTGACCCCGGCCGGGCGTTCCTGCCCCGGGACCGCTTCGACGAGGTGGCCGGGTACGACGTGCCGGTGCCGGAGGCGCTGGAGAGTGTGCGGGTGAAGCGCACCACCGTCTGGCGGCTGCGGGCCGGGCTGCCGGGAGCCTCCGGCTAGCGTGTCCGGGTGCTGTTCCGCAGCTGGGCGCAGGTGGCCGACCCCGCATGGCCGGACGTGGCCCGGGTGCCGGACCACGTCGGCGGCACCCACCTGGTCGTGACCCGGCACGCGCTGGTCCGCCAGGTCCTCGCCGACCCGGTCACCTACCGGCCGGACAACGCGCTGGACGCGGTGACGCCGATGCCGGTGACCGCGCTGCGGGTGCTCGCCGGGCACCGGTTCCGGCTGCCGCCGACCCTGGCGAACAACTCGGGCGTCAGCCATCCGCAGATCCGGGCGATCGTCGCGGAGGCGTTGCACCCCGCCCGGGTGGCCGCGCAGCGGCCCTGGCTCACCGCGCTGGTCCGGGAGCGGGTCGCCCGGTTGGGTGCCGCGCTCGACGCCGGCGGGCCGGTCGACCTGTACGCGGACCTCGCCGCCGACCTGCCGCTGCTGGTGCTGGCCCGGCTGGTCGAGTTGCCGGACGCGCCGGTCGGCGCGGTCAAGGACTTCGCCCGCGCCGCACTGGAGTTGTTCTGGGCACCACTGGACGCCGACCGGCAGGTGGCGCTCGCCGCCGAGGTGGGCCGGTTCCACCGGGTACTGCGGGACTTCGCGGCCGTCGGTGGCGGTCTGGCCGCCGAGCTGCGCGCGGCCGGGCACCCGCCGGACGTGGTGGTCGGCGCGCTCTTCTTCCTGCTGGTCGCCGGGCAGGAGACCACCTCGCAGTTCCTCACCCTGCTCCTGCACCGGCTGGCCAACGAGCCCGTGGTCCGGGCCGGCCTGCGCACCGGCGAGGTCGCGGTGGCAGACGTGGTGGAGGAGGGATTGCGGCTGGAACCACCGATCGTCACCTGGCGGCGGGTGGCGACGACGGAGAGCACGCTGGGCGGCACGCAGGTGCCGGCGGGCAGCAGCCTCGTGCTGTGGCTGGGCCGTGCCGGTCGGGACCCGGCGGTCGTGGAGTCGCCCGACGAGTTCCGTCCGGGCCAGCGTGGATCACGCCGACACCTGGCGTTCGGGGCGGGCGCGCACCGCTGCGTCGGGGACGTGCTGGCCAGGATGGAGGCGGCCGTGGTGGTGGCCGAGGCCGCGCCGCTGCTGGACGGGGTGACAGTGCTCCGTCCGCCCTGGTGCCCTGACAATCTCACCTTCCGGATGCCGGACGCGTTCGTGGTCCGCCGCTCCCCCGGGCTGACCGGATCCTGACATCCGCTCGGTATGTTTCCGGGCGTGTCAGCCATCCCCACCCGTCGGATCCCTGTCGTCGTAACGCTTCTGGCCCTGCTGGCGTTGACTGCCTGCACAGTCGGTCCCAGCCACCCGGCGCACGCTCGGCAGATCACCGCGGCCCAGCCGACTCCGTCCGCACAGGCGCCGACCCCCTCGGCTTCGCCGTCCCCGACCGCGAAGCCCGCGTTCAAGAGCCTGGCCTGGTACGTGTCACAGGTGCCGACGTTTCCCGAGGCACCGCAGCCGCAACCGGTGGCGCTGCCCACGACCGGTTCGGCGGCGTTCTGGCACCGCCTGCCGACCGACCAGAAGGTCGCCTTCATCACCATCGACGACGGTGGGCTGGCCCGCCCGCCGGAAGTGATCGACTTCATCTGGGAGGCGCGTATCCCGGTGACGATGTTCCTCAACTCGCCGGCAGCGGAGGAGCACACCGACTACTTCCGGCAGATCGAGGCGGTGGGCGGGGTCGTGGAGAACCACACCATCCACCACAACTCGCTGGCCGGGCGGTCGTACGACTACCAGAAGCAGGAGATCTGCGGTGCCGCCGACACCCTGGAGGGGCTGTTCGGCAAGCGGCCCACCCTGTTTCGGCCACCGTTCGGCGAGCATGACAGCACCACGCTGAAGGCCGCGCACGACTGCGGCGCGAAGGCGGTCTTCCACTGGACCGAGACCGTCCACGAGGGGAAGGTGCGCTACCAGACCCCGGAGAAGGTGGTCCAACCCGGCGACGTGCTGCTGATGCACTTCCGACCGGCGCTGATGGACGACCTGCTCGCGGCGTTGAAGGCGATCCACCGGGCGGGGCTCACCCCGGCGCTGCTGGAGCAGTACGTACGGTGATCAGCCCGCCACCGGCCTGACGAAAGTCAGTGGTGGGTGGTGCCGTTCGGGCGCGGCGGGGCGGCAGGCCGCTCGCCTAGCGTCAGCGCATGATCACATTACGTGGGTTGACGAAACGGTTCGGGTCGACCGTCGCGGTCGACGCGCTGACCGTCGACATCGCGCCCGGCCGGGTCACCGGCTTCCTCGGCCCCAACGGCGCCGGCAAGTCCACCACCATGCGGATGATCCTCGGGCTGGACCGTCCCACCGCCGGGCAGGCCCTGGTGGGCGGGCGCGCGTACCGGGAGTTGCGCCGGCCGCTGCACGAGGTGGGCGCGCTGCTCGACGCGCGGGCCATCCACCCGGCCCGGTCCGGCCGGGCGCACCTGCGGGCCATGGCGCACAGCAACGGCATCCCGATCCGCCGGGTCGACGAGGTGTTGGACGCCGTCGGGCTCGACGGACGGGCCGCGGGTAAGCCGGGGCGGACGCTCTCGCTCGGTATGGGCCAACGGCTCGGCATCGCCGGCGCGCTGCTCGGCGACCCGCCGGTGCTGATGTTCGACGAGCCGGTGAACGGACTCGACCCGGACGGGGTGCGCTGGGTGCGGCAGCTGATGCGCTCGCTGGCCGACGAGGGGCGGACGATCTTCGTCTCCAGCCACCTGATGAGCGAGATGCAGCTCACCGCCGACCAGCTCGTGGTGATCGGCCGGGGGCGACTGCTCGCCGACGAGCCGATCGGCAAGGTGATCGCTCGCAGCACTGTCGCGGTAAGGGTCCGCAGCCCGCATCCGGACGGGTTGGCCGCGCTCGCCGCGCGCCTCACGGCCGCCGGGGCGAGCGTCGAGGCGGCCGACCGGAACGAGCTGACCGTCACCGGCGCCACCGCCGACCAGGTCGGCGACCTGGCCCACGAACTGGGGGTACGACTGCACGAGCTGAGCGCGCACGCCGCGTCGCTGGAGCAGGCATTCATGGAGCTGACCGCCGACAGCGTCGAGTACGCCGGTGGCCCGACCGGAGGTGGGGCGCGATGAGCACCAGCACCAGCACCCGTCACGGCGCCGTGGCCGCCGAGTGGACCAAGCTCTCCTCGGTGCGGAGCACCTGGTGGACGGCGCTGGCCGGGCTGCTGGTGATGGCCGCCAGCGCCGGCCAACTCGCCATCTACGCGGCGAACGACAACACCAACGACGACCCGACCGACGACCGGGGGATCGTCACCGTCGGCAGCGTGCTGATCGACTCGGTCGAGTTGACCCAGTACGTGGTGCTGGCGCTGGGCCTGCTCGCTGTCACCGCCGAGTTCACCAGTGGCACCATCCGCACGACGTTGCAGTGCACCCCGTCCCGTGGTCGCGTACTGCTGGCCAAGGCCGCGGTCGCCGGGGCGGTCACCTTCGCGCTCGGGCTGCTGCTGGGCGGCGTGGGCGCCCTGGTCGCCCGGCCGGTGCTCGGCGAGTGGGGCAGCGCCCCGGCCGCCGACACGATCGGCGACATCGTGGCGGTGGCGACCTACCTGGCGCTGATCGGTGTGCTCGCCCTGGGCCTCGGCGCCGCGTTGCGCAGTGCGGTGCTCACGCTCACCGTCCTCCTCGCCACCCTGATGATCGTGCCGCTTTCGCTCCAGGAGCCGGACATCGACGTGCTGAACCGGATCGCCGACGTGTTCCCCGGCGTGGCCGGCGGGCACTTCCTCGCCGGCGACACCGAGCCGTACCCGCCAGTGGTCGGGCTGCTCCTGCTCGCCGGGTGGGCCGGCGCCGCGCTGCTGCTGGGCCGGGCGGCGTTGCGCCGACGCGACGCTTAAGGCAGGCCGCGCTGAGCGGGGGCCGATCGGCCCCCGCTCAGCCGTCGACCAACCCCGCCTCGTACGCCAGGATCGCCGCCTGCACCCGGTTGCGTACGTCCAGCCGGGTGAAGATGCTGGTCAGGTAGCTCTTCACGGTGCCCTCCACGAGGTGCAGCCGGCGGGCGATCTCGGCGTTGGAGAGCCCCGCCCCGACCAGGGCCAGCACCTCCCGTTCCCGCTCGGTCAGCCCGGCCGCACGCTCCCGGGCGGCGGGTCGACGGGCCAGCCGATCGGCCCCCAGCTCGATCACCCGGCGGGCCACCCTCGGCGACAGGTACGCCCCACCGTCGGCGACGGCGTGCACACCGGCGATCAGCTCACGGGGGTCGCCGGCCTTGAGCAGGAACCCGCTGGCACCGTGCCCGAGCGCCCGGGCCACGTGGTCGTCCTCGCCGAACGTGGTCAGCATGATGGTCGCGGTGTCCGGCACGACCCGGCGGATCTCGGCGGCGGCGGCCAACCCGTCCAGCCGCGGCATCCGGATGTCGAGCAGCGCGACCCGGGGTCGGTGGGCCCGGACCAGTTCCACCGCCGCGTGCCCGTCGCCGGCCTCGGCGACCACCTCGATGCCGGGATCGCTGGCGAGGATGGCCCGGACACCGGCCCGGATCATCGCCTCGTCGTCGGCCAGTACCACCCGGATCGGCGGTGCCCCTGTCGTGTCGGTGTCCACTACGCGATCCACTCCTTGCTGACCAGCCGGCCGTCGGTGAAGCAGAGCCGCCAGGTCGGCGCGGCGAGGGGGAAGTTGCCGTCGGTGTAGTACTCGCAGCCGGCCCGGTCGACCGGTGTGGGGCGTTCCAACTGCCGCCGGGGCAGCCCGACCAGCTCGGACCGGGCCGCGCCGACGCGCATCTGGTCGAAGGTGGCCCGGTCCAGCACCGTCCCGGCGGTCGCCACCGGGTAGTAGACGAACGAGAGCACCAGGGCGAAACCGACCGGGGCGACGAGCGCCACCAGCAGGCTGCGTCGAACCCGCCGCCGGGCGTCGTGCAGCCGCCGCTCGGCGTCCACCGGCCGCTCCGCCGGACCGGGTCGCTCGTCGGACCAGGACGTCGGCCCGGTCTCGGCCGCCGACCCGATCGGCTCGGGCGGCGCCGCGGTGGCCGGCAACACCGCCCGGACCGCGAACCCGCCGTCGGCCCGGTGGCCGGCGTCGAGCGTCCCGCCGGCGAGGCGGACCCGCTCGGCGAGGGCGAGCAGCCCACTGCCCTGCGACGGCGGGGCGGGCAGCGGCCCGGCCGGCGGTGCGTCGTTGACGACGGTCACCTCGACCCGGTCACCGTCGCGGGTGAGGCGCACGTCGACCGGGGCGCCCGGCGCGTACCGGGCCGCGTTGGTCAGCGCCTCCCGGACGATCCGGTGCGCCGCGTGACCGGTCATCGCCGGTAGGTTCGCGACCACCGGGGCGGTGTCCAGCCGTACCGCCATGCCGGCCTCCCGGGCACCGTCGACAAGGTCGGCGACGGTCTCCCCGCTCGGACGCAGTGATGCGCCCGCCTCCTCGCGGAGCACCCCGATGATCTCGTGCAGTCGCTCGGTGGCGGCGGAGACGCTGGCCCGCAGCTCCCCCGCCGCGGCCCGGTGCCGGTCGTCCAGGTCGGCGGCGACCTCCAGTGCGGCGGCGCGCAACGCGATCAGGCTGAGGTCGTGGCCGAGCGAGTCGTGCATCTCCCCGGCGATCCGGGCCCGCTCGCGCAGCCGGATCCGCTCGGCGGCACCCCGCTGCTCGCGGGTCAGCGCGTCGACGTGCCGGCGACCGGCGTCGGTCAACTCCTGCTGCTGACGGCGGTACCGGCCGACCAACCAGGGGAACACGGCGGCGAAGAGCAGCACCGAGGCGAGCAGGAACCAGGTGGCCGCGCCGGTGCCGAGCACCCCCAGGTTGAGCGCCGTGCCACCGGCCGTGATCAGCACGAAGACCATGATCGCTGGACCCACGGTGGCGCTGCGCCGCCCGGCGAGATAACTGAAGACCGGAATGGCGAACACGAAGTTGCCATCGACCAACGACCCGAGCACCGCCAGCACCGGGGCGACCAACGGCTGACGTCGACTCGTCGCCACCGCCACACCGAGCACCAGCAGCTTGCCGACCAACAGCGGCAACGTGTACCGCGTATAGGGCGGGCTGGCCTCGGCGTAGCCGACCGGGGCGACCACCACCGCCCAGAGCAGCACGTCCAGCAGCAGGCGACGCCGCCGGTGCAGCCAACCCGGCGGCGGGAAGTCGAGGATCCGCACGGCGGTCAGGCTACCCACGCCCGACCTGCGCGGACACCGACGAAAGTCAGGTGTTCAGCCGCTCTCCTCGGCCCAGACCCGCCAGTCGTCGAGCACGCCGTGCAGGGCCGGGGTGAGCCAACCCGGCGCGGACCGCCGGAACACGCCCGGGTCCATCGCGCCGGCGCCGTCGGGCAGCGCGCCGAGCAGGTTCGGCACCAGGTCGGTGAGGTTCGTCCAGTGCACCAGCTCCGGCCGGGCCGGCCAGGCGCCGATCACCACACCGGCCGGCACGGCCCTACGGTCCAGCGCCTCCAGGGTCAACGCGGTGTGGTTGAGCGTGCCCAACCCGGCGCGGGCGACCACCACCGCGGGCGCGCCGAGCGACACCGCCAGGTCGGCCATCGTCCACGGCTCCCCCGACGGCCGCAGCCCCATCGGAACCAGCAACCCACCCGCACCCTCGATCAGCACGAGGTCGTGCTTGTCGGCCTCCGCACGGACGGCGTCCACCGCCGCGTACAACTCCAGCGGCGGCAGGTCCGCGACCCGCGCGGCGGCCAACGGGGCGAGCGGATCCGGGTAGCTGGCCAGGGTCCGACCGGTCAGCGGCGCAGCCAGCCGGTTCACCGCGTCCACGTCGCCGGGCTCACCGCCGGCCGTGCCGGTCTGACCCGGTTTGACCACCGCCACCCGTAGCCCGGCGGCCTGCGCGGCGGCAGCGATCGCCGCGGTCACCACCGTCTTGCCGACCTCGGTGTCGGTCCCGGTGACCAGCACCGACCCCGCCCACCCGGTCACGGGGCAGTCTCCGTTCGCGGCTGCGGGGCTCGCAAACCCGGCTCACTCCTCGCGCTCACGGCGCACAGTCCACGATGACGTCCAGCGCCCGCTCGAACGCCGCCCGGGGCACCCCCGCGCTCACCGTGAGGCGCAGGCGGGAGCGGCTGTCCGGGGTGGATGGTGGCCGGAAACAGCCCACCGCGACGCCCCGGTCCCGGCAGTCCGCGGCCCAGGCGGTCGCCGCCTCCGGCCCCGGGGCGGTCACCGAGATCACCGCCGCGTCCGGGGCGGAGACGGTCAACCCGGCCGCCCGCAGTCGACCGACCGCCAGCCTCACCCGGTCGGAGAGGTCGGCGCGCAGGTCGTCGCCGGCCTCGGCGAGCCGCAGCGCGGCGTGCACACCGGCGGCGACCGCCGGCGGCAGTGCCGTGTCGAAGATGAACGTGCGCCCGGTCTCGACCAGATGCCGGACGAACTCGGCCGGGCCGGCGACAACGCCACCCGCGCCACCGAGCGCCTTGGACAGGGTGGCGGTCACCACCACGTCCGGCTCGCCGGCCAGCCCGGTGGCCGCCACCGCGCCCGCGCCGGCCGGGCCGGTCAGGCCCAGCGCGTGCGCGTCGTCGACCAGCAGCAGCGCGCCGTGACGGCGGGCCACCGCGTGCAGCCGAGCCAGCGGGGCGAGATCACCGTCGACCGAGAAGACCGACTCGGTCACCACCACCGCCGGGCGGCCGGGAGCGGCCGCGAGCGCGGCGGCTACCGCGTCGACGTCGGCGTGCGGGGTGACCACCGTCTCCGCACCGGAGATGCGGCAGCCGTCGATCAGCGACGCGTGGTTGTGCGCGTCGGAGACGAGCAGCGTCCGAGGTTGGACGAGCGCCCGCAGCGCGCCGAGGTTGGCCAGATAGCCGGAGGAGAAGACCAGGGCGCCGTCGGTGCCCAGCCAGCGGGCCAGGTCCTCCTCCAACGCCCGGTGCGCGTCGGTGGAGCCCCGGACCAGGCGCGACCCGGTCGCCCCCAGCCCGTACGCCGAGAGGGCCGCCGTGGCCGCGGCGACGACGTCCCGGTGGGTGGCCAGGCCGAGGTAGTCGTTGCCGGCCAGATCGGTCATCTGATCGTCGGCCGGACGCGGATGCAGTCGCCTGGTGAGCCCGGCCTTCGCCCGCAGCTCCGCGCGGCGGTCGAGCGCCGCCAGCCAGTCCGCCACCGTCACCCTCCCCCGCTGTGCGTGCCGGTCAGCCCGACACCCGCCGGGCGAAATTACCACCCGCCGCCACCGGCCCGACGATTCCACTCGGTGCGAGGCACCGACCGGGCTGCCAGGTCATTCCGGCTGATCGGAGCGCCCGAGGCCTGTGCGAGAGCCCCTGGCCGGCCTGTGACGGGCCCAGACAACGACCGGCCGCGTTGGATGTTCGTCTGGATACAACACCGGTGTCCGGACGAACATCCGCCTTGCCGGACCGCCGCCTGGACTCCGTCTCGGCTCGACCGAGGGCTCTCGCACAGGCCTAGTAGGGTACGAGCCATGCCAGAGATCCTCGACCAGGCCCGGACCCAGGTCCTGGGTGACGGTGTCGGCCTCGATCAGGCCGGCGTCCTCGCCGTGCTGAACCTGCCCGACGAGCACCTGCCCGCCGCCCTCCAGCTCGCTCACGACGTGCGGATGCGCTGGTGCGGCCCGGAGGTCGAGGTCGAGGGAATCGTCTCGCTCAAGACCGGCGGCTGCCCGGAAGACTGCCACTTCTGTTCGCAGTCGGGCCTGTTCACCTCGCCGGTGCGCTCGGTCTGGCTGGACATCCCGTCGCTGGTCGAGGCGGCGAAGCAGACCGCCGCGACCGGGGCCACCGAGTTCTGCATCGTCGCCGCGGTGCGCGGCCCGGACGCCCGGCTGATGAAGCAGATGCGCGAGGGCGTCGCCGCCATCAAGGCGGAGGTCGACATCCAGGTGGCCGCGTCGCTGGGCATGCTCAGCAAGGAGCAGGTCGACGACCTGGTCGACATGGGCGTGCACCGCTACAACCACAATCTGGAGACCTGCCGGTCGTACTTCCCCAACGTGGTCACCACCCACTCGTGGGAGGAGCGCTGGGAGACGCTGCGGATGGTGCGCGACTCCGGCATGGAGGTGTGCTGCGGTGGCATCCTCGGCCTCGGTGAGACCGTCGAGCAGCGGGCCGAGTTCGCCGCGCAGCTCGCCGAGCTGAACCCGCACGAGGTGCCGCTCAACTTCCTCAACCCTCGTCCCGGCACCCCGCTGGGTGACCGGCCGGTGGTGGAGGGCAAGGACGCGCTGCGGGCCATCGCCGCGTTCCGGCTGGCCATGCCGCGCACCATCCTGCGGTACGCCGGTGGTCGCGAGATCACCCTCGGCGACCTCGGCACCCGCGACGGTCTGCTCGGCGGCATCAACGCGGTGATCGTCGGCAACTACCTGACCACGCTGGGTCGACCGGCGACCGCCGACCTGGACCTGCTGAACGAGCTGAAGATGCCGGTCAAGGCGCTCTCCGCCACGCTGTGACGACCATGACGACGACGGAGCTGTGGTGCGACCGGTGCGGTGAGTCGGCGACGGCCACCGCCCACCCGGCCTGCGCGTCGGCCCGCCAGTTGGAGCCGCCCCGGTTCTGTCCCCACTGCCGTCGGCGGATGAAGGTGCAGGTGCTGCCGGTGGGCTGGTCGGCGGTCTGCGTCGCGCACGGCGAGATCCGGGGCTGAGCCGGTGCTGCGAGGGCGGGCGGTGACACTACGACCGGCGACGGTCGCGGACGTGCCGGCCCTCGCCGCGATCCGGGCCGATCCGGAGGTACGCCGGTGGTGGCGGGGCGGCGACGACCTGGCCGACTCCGTACGCGCCGACCTCGCCGACGACGACCTGCACGTGTACGCGATCGAGCACGACGGTCGGGTGATCGGCGCGATCCAGTGGTACGCCGAGGCGGACCCGGACTACCGGCACGCCAGCCTGGACGTCTTCCTCGACCCGGCGGAGCGCGGCGCCGGCCTCGGCGGTGACGCCATCCGCACCCTGGCCCGACACCTGATCGACGAGTACGGCCACCACCGCTTCACCATCGACCCGGCCGCGGCGAACAGCGCCGCCATCCGGGCGTACGCGAAGGTCGGTTTTCGTCCGGTGGGGGTGCTGCGCCGCTACGAGCGCGGCGCGGACGGCCGCTGGCACGACGGCCTGTTGATGGACCTGCTCGCCGACGACCTGGTGGAGTGACTCAGGCGTCGTCCCACACCAGGTGGCCGTCGGGCAGTCGGCGGGCACCCTCGGCCGGCCGGTGTGGGCTGAGGCGGCCGTCCGGCATCAGGTGCGCCACCGGGACTCCGTTGCCCAGTGTCGCGACGTCGGCGATCAACCGCCGGTGGCAGCGCCACCACACGCTCTCGCTGCACATGATCGCGGTGGTCCGACGATCCGCCTCGGCGAGCACCTCGGCGAGCGCGTCGTCGAACTCGGCCGTCCGGGTGTGGGCGGCGTACGCCCGGAACGCCGCGACCGTCCACCAGGTGTCCGGCTCCGGCTCCCCGGCCGGGACGTGCCGTCGTCCGCCGAGCCGCGGCTCCCAGCGGTAGTCGATGCCGCACTCGGGCAGCCACTGTTCCAGTTCCTCGCGGCGGACGTCCGGGTTGGTGCGGCTGGCCGGGTATCGCCGCACGTCCACCACCTGGGCGATCCCGGCCTCGGTCAGCAACTCTCCCAGCCGGCCCCGATCGACCGCGCCGTGCCCGACGGTCAGCAACTCTCGCACCACCATTGCTTGCCCGGAATCCCGCCGACCTATCCCACCCGGGTCCGCCCGCGAGGGCCGGGCGCCGCAGATCTTGGACAGTTTCCGTCAGCACCTGACTATTCAGTCCCATGACATCTGTCAGTGGTGAAGTCCCGATACATGTGTCAGTTGGTAGGGATCTTG
>NZ_JBIALC010000022.1:0-27817 GCF_042873195.1 Micromonospora arida
CACCCGCTTCGACAAACTCGCCGTCCGCTACGAAGCCACCGTTCACATCGCCGCGATCAACGAGTGGCTGTAACCGACTTCGACACAGGCCCTAGACAGCTCCTCGACTGGCTGGCAGACCTGATCCGAGGGGGCCTTCCGCCGGTCCGGCAGGCCGCCGCCGGAGCCATCGGGTGGTCGGCGACGCGCGATGTGCAGGCGGCCCTCGACAGGGTGGGGGAATTGGCCCGGGAACGGCGGGCTGGGGTCCGGCAAGCGGCAGCGATCGTGCTGGTCGCGATGGCCATGCAGCCGACGTTGCGCTATCGGGTTCGCGCCGAGCTCGACCAGTGGGCCGCTGGGCCGGCAGCGCATCTACAGGACACCGTGGCGCGCGCGTACGGCCTCGGATTGGCCCGGCTCTGGCCGGACGCGGCGTTGACGCAGTTGCGCCAGGTCGCGCAGGCCCGGATGCAGCGACGGAACAACTCCGTCGTCCGAGGGCTGTTCGAGGTATATCAAAACGGTCATGCTGCGAGCGTCGTGCCGGCCCTGGTGGGCTGGACGGCGTCCCCCGATCCCGAGGTGCAACTCCACGCCGCGCGGACTCTGCGGGTGCTCGCGGACCGTTGGGCGGAACCGCCCAGAGAGCACTGGCCGGAGCTGCTGTACCTGGTCGATCAGGGAACGATCCGTCTGGCCGACTTGGCCGTGCTCTGGGCGGTCGCCCTCAGCCTGCCGAAGACGGCGTACCGGTCGTGGCGAACCCTCGGCTTCTGGTTGGACCGGGCGGACCGGCAGCCGGTCGTCGCCGGCCACTGCCTTGAGCTCGTGCGTCACGTGATTGTCGGACAGCCCGCACTGCGTCATCGCCTGGACCATCAGCTCCACCACGTATGGCGTCCCGTGATGCCCCACAACGACCTGCTCGACGACGTACAACGACTGATCGATGAGGAGACACGATGACCATGGGTCCCGCCGGTGGTCCCGGCACGAGGCCATTCGTACCCCAGCAGATGGAACGTCGTCGTTGGTGGCATGCGCTCTTCCCGCCGGCTGAGCTCCCCCTCCCTCCCGCCCCGCCACCGCCGGTCGTCCCCACCACGGCGACGTTTCGTCAGGAGGCCCCGGGGCCGATCCTGGTGCCGGCGAAGGGGGACGCGTTCGACTTCCGCCTGCACGTCGTCTACAACTGGACCGCGCAGAACATGACCTACGAGGAGTTGCGGTTCCGCGCGGAGCGTTACCTGGGCTGGGCTGCCGGGATAGTGCGGGAGCGGGCGGTGGGCCTGGCGCGCGAACACGAACCTCACCGCTCGCACGATCTCGAGCGCGCGCTGAACGGCCGTCTCGGTGGCCAACGCTGGCCACGCGAGGGCGCGGTGCCACACTTCAGTGTGCTCATTCGCGTCAGCCCGGACGAGCGGGTCCGGGAGCGGCTCCGGCCGTACTGGGAGGATCGGATCAGGCTCGAGTGTGATCACGAGTTGCAGAAGATCAGGGCGACCCAGGCGGATGAGCTGACTCGACGCTGGTGCGCGGTGCTGCAGAATCTCGAGGACGACCCGGTCACCTCGCACGCGGCGCGGCTGACCGGTGAGCAGTTCGCCGAGGTGTTCCGCCGGTACGTGGAGGAACGTCGGGAAACCGTACCTGATCTCGTGAAGCTCCTTCGGGAGGCGGTTCGTGGGCATGGCGACCTCGGTATGGGGCCGAGTGAATACACGGAGGCATGGGATGCGGCCCTGCGGACGTACGAGCGTCAGCACGGGTTGTCCGAGCCGGTGAACTGACACGCGGCGTCCTCTGCCGGGATCGTCCGGCAGAGGACACCGAGGGCGTTGATCGGCGTGACCCACCTGCTCATTACCATGCACTGCACTGCATGAACTTGCACTCGTGAGTCGTCCTTGTTAATCTTCGCTGCATAGTCATGCGGAGGTGAGTATGGGGATCCGAGTCGCGGTCGCCGGAGCGAGCGGGTACGCCGGTGGTGAGCTGCTGCGCCTGATCGCCGGGCACCCGGAGTTCGACCTTGTCGCCGCCACCGCACACAGCCAGGCCGGGCACCGCGTCGACGTGGTGCACCCGCAGCTCACCGGGCTCGACCTGGTGCTCGGCGAGACCGATCCGGCAGTCCTGGCCGACGCGGACCTGGTCTTCCTGGCCCTGCCGCACGGCCAGTCGGCGGCCCTCGCGGCCCAGCTTCCGGCCGAGGTGCGCATCGTCGACCTGGGCGCCGATCACCGGCTCGCCGACCCGTACGCCTGGGCGCAGTACTACGGCGGCACGCACGCCGGGCAGTGGACCTACGGCCTGCCCGAGTTGCCCGGCCAGCGGGAGCTGATCGCCGACTCCATTCGGGTGGCGAACACCGGCTGCTACGCCGCCGCGATCACCCTGGCGCTCGCGCCGCTGATCGCCGACGGCGCGGCCAACCCCGCCGACGTCGTGGTGGTCGCCGCCTCCGGCACCTCCGGCGCCGGCCGGGCGGCCAAGGCGCACCTGTTGGCCAGCGAGGTGATGGGCGACCTGTCGCCGTACCGGGTCGGCACCCACCAGCACGTCCCGGAGATCAAGCAGGCCACCGGCGCGACCGGGCTGTCGTTCACCCCGGTCCTGGCGCCGATGCCGCGCGGCATCCTGGCCACCGTCACCGCGGCGCCGGCGCGCGGCGTCGACCCGCAGGAGGTGCTGGCCCGGGCGTACGCGGACGCGCCGTTCGTGCACGTGCTGCCGGAGGGCCGCTGGCCGCACACCGCCGCGACCCTGGGCTCCAACTCATGTCACCTACAGGCCACCGTCGACGTCGACTCGGGTCGTCTGATCGTGCTCAGCGCGTTGGACAACCTGGGCAAGGGCGCGGCCGGTCAGGCCGTACAGAACGCCAACCTGATGCTCGGCCTGCCGGAGACGACGGGCCTGTCGATATGGGGAGTCACCCCTTGAGCGTCACCACCCCTCGGGGGTTCCGGGCGGCCGGTGTGGCCGCCGGCCTCAAGACCAGCGGCGGCGCGGACGTCGCCCTGGTGGTCAACGACGGCCCGGACGCCGGAGTGGCCGGTGTCTTCACCACCAACCGGGTCAAGGCCGCGCCGGTGCTCTGGACCCAGCAGGTCGTGCAGGGCGGTGTGGTCCGCGCCGTGGTGCTCAACTCCGGTGGCGCCAACGCCTGCACCGGCCCGGCGGGCTTCCAGGACACGCACGCCACCGCCGAGCACACCGCCGCGGCGCTGACCTCGGTCAGCCCACGGCTGATCCTCGGCGCCGGTGAGGTCGCGGTCTGCTCGACCGGCCTGATCGGTGAGCGGCTGCCAATGCCGAAGCTGCTGCCAGGCGTCCGCTCGGCGATCCGTGGGCTGTCCCGCAACGGTGGCCCGGCCGCCGCCGAGGCGATCATGACCACCGACACCCGGCCGAAGACCACTGTGGCCCGGGGGAGTGGCTGGACGGTCGGCGGCATGGCCAAGGGCGCCGGGATGCTCGCGCCCGGGATGGCCACCATGCTCTGCGTGTTGACCACCGACGCGGTGGCTGGGCCGGCGACGCTGGACGAGGCGTTGCGGGCGGCCACCAGGGTCAGCTTCGACCGGGTCGACTCCGACGGCTGCATGTCCACCAACGACACGGTGCTGCTGCTGGCCAGCGGCGCGAGCGGCATCGAGCCGACGCCGGCCGAGCTGGCTGCCGCCGTCACCGCGGCCTGTCACGACCTGGCCCAGCAGTTGGTGGCCGACGCCGAGGGTGCCACCAAGCAGATCGCCATCGACGTGGTCGGCGCGGCGGACGAGGACGAGGCGGTTGAGGTCGGCCGTACGGTGGCCCGCAACAACCTGGTCAAGACGGCGTTGTTCGGCAACGACCCCAACTGGGGTCGGATCCTCGCCGCCGTCGGCACCACCGCCGCCGCGTTCGAGCCGGACGAGGTGGACGTGGCGGTCAACGGGGTGTGGGTGTGCCGGGGCGGCGCCGCCGCCGAGGACCGGTCGAAGGTCGACCTGACCGGGCGGGACGTGACCATCCGGATCGACCTGCACGCGGGTACGTCGGCCGCCACGATCTGGACCAACGACCTGTCCCACGCGTACGTGCACGAGAACTCGGCCTACTCCACGTGAGCGCGAGGAACGCAGCGCAGCGGAGTCCCGCAGTCGCGAACGGAAGGCGGGTGCGGTGAGCGCGAGGAACGCAGCGCAGCGGAGTCCCGCAGTCGCGAACGGAAGGCGGGCGCGGTGAGCGCGAGGAACGCAGCGCAGCGGAGTCCCGCAGTCGCGAACGAAAGGCCGGCGACATGAGTCTCAGCAGCGATTTGGCCCGCGCCCAGGTCAAGGCGGAGACGTTGATCGAGGCGCTGCCCTGGTTGGCACGCTTCACCGGCTCGACGGTCGTGGTCAAGTACGGCGGCAACGCGATGACCGATCCGGAGTTGCAGCGGGCGTTCGCGGCCGACATGGTCTTCCTGCGCTACGCCGGCCTGAAGCCCGTGGTGGTGCACGGCGGCGGTCCGCAGATCTCCGCCATGCTGGGTCGCCTCGGCATCGCCAGCGAGTTCCGGGGTGGTCTGCGGGTGACCACCGCCGAGGCGATGGACGTGGTCCGGATGGTGCTGGTCGGTCAGGTGGGCCGGGAGCTGGTGGGCCTGATCAACTCGCACGGTCCCTACGCCGTCGGCCTCTCGGGTGAGGACGCCCGGCTGTTCACCGCGGTGCGGCGTCCGGCGTACGTGGACGGGGTGCCGGTCGACGTGGGCCAGGTCGGGGACGTCGAGTCGGTCGACGTGTCCGCGGTGACCGATCTGATCGAGGCCGGTCGGATTCCGGTGATCTCCACGGTGGCGCCGGACGTGGAGGGTGTGCTGCACAACCTCAACGCGGACACCGCCGCCGCGGCGCTGGCCATCGCGTTGCGGGCCCGCAAGTTGGTCGTGCTCACCGACGTGGCCGGCCTGTACGCGGACTGGCCGGACACCACCAGCCTGGTCTCCGAGATCGCCGCGGACGACCTGGCCAAGATGCTGCCCAGCCTGGAGTCGGGGATGGTGCCGAAGATGGAGGCCTGTCTGCGGGCGGTGCGTGGGGGAGTGCCCGCCGCGCACGTCGTCGACGGCCGGGTGGCGCACTCCACGTTGCTTGAGGTGTTCACCTCGGAAGGGTTCGGAACGATGGTGGTGCCGGGAGACGGGACGGACGCGACATGAGCACGTTGGCGCAGCGGTGGAAACAGTCCATGATGGACAACTACGGCACGCCGCCGATGGCGTTGGTCTCCGGTCACGGTGCCGTCGTGGTCGACGACGCCGGCCGGGAATACCTGGACCTGGTGGGTGGCATCGCGGTCAACGCCCTCGGTCACGCCCACCCGGCGGTGGTGGCGGCGGTGTCGAAGCAGGTCGCGACCCTTGGGCACGTCTCCAACCTGTACGTGGCCGAGCCGCCGGTCGCCCTCGCCGAGCTGCTGTTGGCGCTCGCCGGCCGACCGGGCCGGGTGTTCTTCGCCAACTCGGGCGCGGAGGCGAACGAGGCGGCGTTCAAGCTCTCCCGACGCACCGGCCGCACCCACGTGGTGGCCACCAGGGGCGGCTTCCACGGCCGCACCATGGGCGCCCTCGCCCTGACCGGCCAACCGGCCAAGGCGGACCCGTTCCGGCCGCTGCCCGGCGAGGTGACCCACGTCGACTACGGCGATGTCGCCGCCCTCGACGCGGCCGTCTCCGAGGCCACCGCCATGGTGATCCTGGAACCCGTCCAGGGTGAGAACGGTGTGCTGGTCCCGCCGGCCGGCTACCTCGCCGCGGCCCGGCGGATCACCGCCCGGCACGGCGCGCTGCTGGTCCTCGACGAGGTGCAGACCGGCATCGGGCGCACCGGGCACTGGTTCGCGCACCAGGCCGAGGGTGTGGAGCCGGACGTGGTCACCCTGGCCAAGGGGTTGGGTGGCGGGCTGCCGATCGGCGCGACGCTGGCCTTCGGCCCCGCCGCGGACCTGCTCACCCCCGGCTCGCACGGCACCACGTTCGGCGGTAACCCGGTCAGTTGCGCGGCGGCGCTCGCCGTGGTGGCGACCATCGCCAACGAGGGCCTGCTCGACAACGTCAAGCGGGTCGGTGAGCGGCTGCGTCGCGGCATCGAGGCGCTGGGCCACCCGCTGATCGCCGAAGTGCGCGGGTCCGGTCTGCTGCTCGGTGTGGCGCTCACCGCGCCGGTGTCGTCGGTGCTGGCCGAGGCGCTGCGGGAAGCCGGCTTCCTGGTCAACCCGGTGCAGCCGGGTGTGATCCGGCTGGCCCCACCGCTGATCCTCACCGCTGCCCAGGCGGACACCTTCCTCGCGGCGCTGCCCGCCGCACTGGACGCGACCGCCCCGGCCGCCGCCGGCGCGCAGACCGCGCCAGCCACAGTGACCACCACGACGGGGACGACTCGATGACCCGGCACTTCCTGCGCGACGACGACCTCTCGCCGGCCGAACAGTCCGCGGTCCTCGACCTGGCGGCGCGGATGAAGGCGGACCGGTTCGGCCACCGGCCGCTGGTCGGCCCCCGCTCGGTGGCGGTGCTCTTCGACAAGCAGAGCCTGCGGACCAGGATCTCGTTCGACGCCGGCATCGCCGAGCTGGGCGGGCACCCCCTGGTGGTGGACACGCAGGTCACCCACTTCGGTCGTGGTGAGTCGCTCGCCGACGCGGGGCGGGTGCTGTCCCGCTACGTCGCGGCGATCGTGCTGCGGACCCACGGTGACGAGCGGATCGCCGAGGTGGCGGCGGGCGCCACCGTGCCGGTGGTCAACGCGCTCACCGACGGTTTCCACCCGTGCCAACTGCTGGCCGACCTGCTCACCATCCGGGAGCGGTGCGGTGGCACGGCCGGGCGCACCCTGGCGTACGTGGGGGACGGCGCGAACAACATGGCGCAGTCGTACCTGCTGGCCGGGGCGACCGCCGGGATGCACGTGCGGATCGCCGGCCCGGCCGGGTTCGCGCCGGACGCGGCAGTGGTGGAACGGGCCGCCCGGATCGGCGCGGAGACCGGCGGGTCGGTGCGGGTGCTGACCGACCCGGTCCAGGCGGTACGCGACGCCGACGTGCTGGCCACCGACACCTGGACGTCGATGGGGCAGGAGTCCGACGGGTTGGACCGGATCACCCCGTTCCTGCCGTACCAGGTCAACAAGGAGTTGCTCGGTCAGGCCGCACCGGACGCGATTGTGCTGCACTGCCTGCCCGCACACCGCGGCGAGGAGATCACCGACGAGGTGCTCGACGGCCCGCAGAGCGCGGTCTTCGACCAGGCGGAGAACCGGCTGCACGCGCAGAAGGCGCTGCTGACGTTCCTGCTGGGAACCGCGACGGGGGGTGCCGCGACCGGCGACACCGCGACCGGCGACACCGCCACCGGGGGGCCGCGATGACCGCGCCGCTGACTCGCGCGGCCCGGCACGCCCGGATCGTGGAGCTGATCCGCGACCGGTCGATCCGGTCGCAGACTGAGCTGGCCGACCTGCTCGCCGCCGACGGCGTGGGTGTCACCCAGGCCACCCTCTCGCGGGACCTGGAGGAGTTGGGCGCGGTCAAGGTGCGCGGCGGCGACGGCCCGGCCGTCTATCTGATCCCCGAGGACGGGCAGCGGCCGTTGCGTGACGCCGAGGCCGCGCCGGCCCGGCTGGTACGGCTGCTGCGCGAACTGCTCAACGGGGTCGACTCCAGCGGCAACATCGCCGTGCTGCGGACACCGCCGGGCGCAGCCCAGTACCTGGCCAGCGCGTTGGACCGGGCGGGCCTGCCAGAGATCGTCGGCACCATCGCCGGCGACGACACCATCCTCGTCGTGGCCCGGGAGGCCGTCGGCGGGGCCGCACTCGGAGACAAGCTCGCCGGCTGGGCCCGCCGGGAAGACACCGCTGAAGGGAACACCACGTCATGACCGAGCGGGTCGTCCTCGCGTACTCCGGCGGGTTGGACACCTCCGTCGCCATTCCGTACCTGTCCGAGCAGACCGGCGCCGAGGTGATCGCGGTCGCGGTCGACGTCGGGCAGGGCGGTGAGGATCTCGACGCCATCCGGCAGCGTGCCCTGGACTGCGGCGCCGCCGAGTCCGAGGTGGTGGACGCGCGCGACGAGTTCGCCGCCGACTACTGCCTGCCGGCGATCCGGGCCAACGCGCTCTACATGGACCGCTACCCCCTGGTGTCGGCGCTGTCCCGGCCGCTGATCGTCAAGCACCTGGTGGCGGCGGCGCGCAAGCACGGCGGCACGATCGTGTCGCACGGCTGCACCGGCAAGGGCAACGACCAGGTCCGGTTTGAGGTGGGCCTGAACGCGCTGGCCCCCGACCTGAAGATCATCGCGCCGGCCCGGGACTTCGCCTGGACCCGGGACAAGGCGATCGCCTTCGCCGAGGAGAAGGGGCTGCCGATCGACGTGTCGGCCACGTCGCCGTACTCGATCGACCAGAACCTGTGGGGTCGCGCGGTGGAGACCGGCTTCCTGGAGGACATCTGGAACGCCCCCGTCGAGGACCTCTACTCGTACACCTCCGACCCGGCCCAGGAGCGCGACCCCGACGAGGTCGTGATCACCTTCGACGGTGGCGTGCCGGTGGCGATCGACGGTGAGACGGTCACCCCGTACCAGGCGATCCTGGAGCTCAACCGGCGCGCCGGCGCTCAGGGCGTGGGCCGGCTCGACATGGTCGAGGACCGCCTGGTCGGTATCAAGAGCCGAGAGGTGTACGAGGCGCCCGGCGCGATCGCGCTGATCACCGCCCACCAGGAGTTGGAGGCGGTGACCGTCGAGCGGGACCTGGCCCGGTTCAAGAAGGGCGTCGACCAGCGCTGGGGCGAACTCGTCTACGACGGGCTGTGGTTCTCGCCGCTGAAGGACTCGCTGGACGCGTTCATCGACGACGCGCAGCGGCACGTGAGCGGCGAGGTACGGATGATCCTGCACGGCGGCCGGGCCACGGTGACCGGCCGGCGCTCCGAGGCGAGCCTCTACGACTTCCAGATGGCCACCTACGACACCGGCGACACCTTCGACCAGTCCCTGGCCAAGGGCTTCGTGCAGCTGTGGGGGCTGCCGAGCCGGATGGCCGCCGCTCGGGACGCCCGGTTGGGCGGTGGCGGCCAGTGACACGTGTGAGCGCGAAGACTGACCAAGCGCGGCGAGCGGGCCCCGCAGTCGCGAGCGAGAGGCAACCAACGCAATGATGGGCGACGTGGACGACAAGAGCCTGACCGAGAACAGCGCCGCCACCAACCGGACGAGCCTCTGGGGTGGCCGGTTCGCGGGTGGCCCCGCCGAGGCGCTCGCCCGACTGTCGGTGAGCGTGCAGTTCGACTGGCGCCTGGCCCCGTACGACATCGCCGGTTCCCGGGCGCACGCCCGGGTCCTCGCCGGCGCCGGCCTGCTCGATCCGGAGGAGCTGGGCCGGATGCTGGCCGCGCTGGACGACCTGGAGGCGGCCTGCGCCTCCGGAACGTTCCGCCCCACCATCGACGACGAGGACGTGCACACCGCGCTGGAGCGTGGTCTGCTGGAGCGTCTCGGCAGCCTCGGTGGCAAGCTGCGCGCCGGCCGGTCCCGCAACGACCAGGTCGCCACCGACCTGCGGCTCTACCTGCGCGATCACGCCCGGGGTGTGGCCAGCCGCCTGGTCGAGTTGGCGGAGGCGCTGGTCGAGCAGGCGGAGCGGCACATCGACACCGCCGCGCCGGGCATGACCCACCTCCAGCACGCCCAGCCGGTCACCTTCGGGCATTGGCTGCTCGCCCACGTGCAGCCACTGCTGCGCGATCTGGAGCGGCTGCGCGACTGGGACCACCGGGCGGCGATCAGTCCGCTCGGCGCGGGTGCCCTGGCCGGTTCCGGGCTCCCCCTGGACCCGGTGGCCGTGGCCAAGGAGCTGGGCTTCCGTACGTCGTTCGCCAACTCGATGGACGCCGTCGCCGACCGGGACTTCGTGGCCGAGTTCCTCTTCACCACCGCCCTGATCGGGGTGCACCTGTCCCGGCTCGGCGAGGAGGTGGTGCTCTGGACCTCGCACGAGTTCGGCTGGGTGGAGCTGGACGACTCCTTCGCGACCGGCTCGTCGATCATGCCGCAGAAGAAGAACGCGGACATCGCCGAGTTGGCCCGGGGCAAGTCCGGGCGTCTGGTCGGCGGCCTGATGACAGTGCTCACCATGCTCAAGGGCCTGCCGATGACCTACGACCGGGACATGCAGGAGGACAAGGAGCCGGCCTTCGACGCGGTCGACACCCTGGAGCTGCTGCTTCCGGCCCTGGCGGGAATGATCTCCACGATGACGGTCCGGGTGGACCGCCTCGTCGCCGCCGCCCCGGTCGGCTTCTCCCTCGCCACCGAGGTCGCCGACTGGCTGGTCCGACGCAACGTGCCGTTCCGCGACGCGCACGAGATCACCGGCCAGTTGGTGGCGCTCTGCGCGGCTCGGGAGTGCGAGCTGAACGACGTCTCCGACGAGGACCTGGCCGCGATCAGCGGGCACCTCGACCCGTCGGTGCGCGACGTGCTGTCGGTCCGTTCGGCTCTCGCTGCCCGGACCACGCCCGGTTCCACCGGGCCCGGCCCGGTCGCCGACCAGCTCGCCGCCGCGGCGGACCGGCTGGCCAGCTGGCGGGAGTGGGCCTCCGAGCGGGTCGTTCCGCGCTGACCTGTGCCGTGGCGTCGGCGCCGGCCGCCGGCGCCGCGGCGGTTCAGGCCGTCGGGCGCTCCCGCTTGGGGAGCTTGGCCACCACCATGTCGTACGACGAGTCGACCGCCTCGGTCAGCTCCTCGTCGTCGATCCCGCCGTCCAGGCGCAGCGTGTTCCACCCGGACCGGCCGATGTAGGGCATCACGCTGGCGTCGCCGGGGTGTCGGTGCAGCCACTCGTCGGCCACCTCCCGGGTCGGCCCGCACTTGATGCCGACCGTCGGCTTGCCGCTGTCGCTGCCGAGGAACGCGAAGATCCGGCTGCCCACCTTCACCACCTCGTCGCCCTCCCACGGTTGGTCCAGCCACGCTCCCGGCTTGGCCAGGCAGTACGCCAGCATCTCCGCGCGCTCCATGGGTGCCTCCTCGTCGTGCGCACAGTGTGCCCGTCGAATCGCCGTCGCACGAGCACCGTGCCGATCCCGCCCGGCCCACCCGTTCTCGGCCCCCGCCCGCTCTCTTGGCCCGCCCCGCCCCGCCCGGCCCGCCCCGGCCCGCCCCGCCCGGTCCGCCCCGCCCGGTCCGCCCCGCCCGCCCGGCCCGGCCGGCCCGGCCCGGTCCGGTCCGCCCCGGCAAGATCGTGCTCGATCCAGGATCCAGTGGCCTCCGCCGAGATTGAGGCCACTACTTCCAGGTTCGAGCACGATCTTGCAGTACGAGCGCGGTCAGGGGGTCTGCTCGGCCGAGCGGGCGGCGACCCGCTCGTAGCGCTGCCGGGCCGCCTGTGCGCTGCCCAGCCCCAGCCCGTACGCGATCGCCTGCCAGGTCAGCCCCCGGTCGCGGGCCAGCGTCAGCAGGCCGGCCTCCAGGGCGTCCAGCTCGGCGCGGACGTGGGGCAGCAGGGTCAGCGCGGCGGTCAGGTCGGCGGCGTCGATCGGCTCCTCCGCGGGTTCGCGCTCGGCCCCGCCGGCGGCCAGCGCGGTGACCAGGGCGACCGCCTCCCACGGGTCGAGCACGTACGGGTGGGCCCACCGGCCCCGCCGCGTGTCGGTCCCGGCATGCCGCTCACTGATCCGCTGTAACGCCTCGTACGTGCGGTGGGCGCGGGCACGGCTCGGATCCGGCGCGGTGAAGGTGTCCTCGGTTGTCATACTCCGAGCACACCCCATCAACGAATCATTGTCAACAGATTGTTCAAGTCTCCACCGTCCCGGACGGGTGTCGGGGCGGCGGGATAGGTACCGTCGGGGACATGGCCCTGTCCTCCGGTGACCGCACCACCGACACCGACCTGGCGGCGCTGGCGGACCTGCTCGCCGGCCCACTGCTGCCGGCGGCGCGCGGGCTGCTGGGTTGCCGACTGCACACCGGCGGGGTCACCGTCCGGATCACCGAGGTCGAGGCGTACGCGGGAAGTGGCGGCGATCCCGCCTCGCACGCCCACCGGGGCCGCACCCCGCGCAACGCCGTGATGTTCGGCCCCGCCGGGTACGCCTACGTCTACTTCACCTACGGGATGCACTGGTGCATGAACGTGGTCACCGGGGTCGAGGGGGAGGCCTCCGCCGTGCTGCTGCGTGCCGGTGAGGTGGTCGACGGGCTGGCCACGGCACGGGAGCGCCGGCCGGCCATCCGGCGGGACCTGGACCTGGCCCGCGGGCCCGCCCGGCTCTGCTCCGCGCTCGGCGTCGACCGCGAGGCGTACGGGGCGTACCTGCTCGGCGACGGGCCGGTCCGCCTGCGGCCCCCGGCCCGGCCGGTGCCGCCGGAGGCGGTGGTCGAGGGCCCTCGGGTCGGGGTGACGGGTGCCCACGACCTGCCCTGGCGGTTCTGGCTCGACGGCGATCCCACGGTCAGCGCGTACCGCCGGCACGTGCCCCGCATCCGGCGCTGAGCGCCCCCGGCGTGTGGGCGGCGGAGGTTGTCGGGGGGTGTGGCCATAATCACCGGACCTGCTCACCGACGGTTCGGAGGACGTCATGGCAACACTGCTCGCGATCGGCACAGCCAAGGGATTGTTTCTCGCCACCAGCACCGACGGCCGGCGCAGTTGGGAGATCACCGGTCCGCATTTTCCGATGACCGGTGTCTACGCGGTGGCGGTCGACACCCGTCGTTCCACCCCGCGGCTGCTCGCCGGCATGACCAGCTCACACTTCGGCCCCAGCGTCGCCACCAGCGACGACCTCGGCGCTTCCTGGGACGAGCCCGACGAGGCGCCGGTCGCGTTTCCGGCCGACACCGGCGTCTCCCTCGGCCGTGTCTGGCAGTTGATGCCGGCCGGCCCGGACGAGCCGGACGTCATCTGGGCCGGCACCGAGCCCTCGGCGTTGTTCAAGTCCACCGACGGTGGCCGCAGCTTCGAGCTGGTCCGTTCCCTCTGGGACCATCCGCACCGCCCGCAGTGGGAGGCCGGTTTCGGTGGTCAGGCAGTGCACACGGTGCTGCCCCACCCGCGTGACCCGGCTCGGCTGCTGGTCGCCATGTCCACCGGCGGGGTCTACCGCTCGGAGGACGCCGGGGCGAGTTGGGCGCCGGGCAACACCGGCATCCGCGCCTACTTCATGCCGGACGAGTGGCCGGAGTTCGGCCAGTGCGTGCACAAGGTCGCCCGGGACGCCGGCAATCCCGAGCGGCTGTACGCGCAGAACCACCACGGCGTCTACCGCTCCGATGACGACGGCCGCACCTGGTCCTCGATCGCCGATGGGCTGCCCAGCGACTTCGGCTTCCCGATGGTGGCCCACCCGGGGCGCGGGGGCGTGGTGTGGACCTTCCCGTTGGTGGCCGACGGCGAGAGGTTCCCGACCGACCACCGCTGCCGGGTGTTCCGTTCAGTCGACGCCGGCGGCAAGTGGGAGTCGCTGTCGGTGGGGCTGCCCGAGGGCCCGTTCTATCCGGCGGTGCTGCGGGACGCGATGTGCGCCGACGACGCCACCCCGGGCGGCGTCTACTTCGGCACCCGCTCCGGCTCGGTCTTCGCCAGCCGCGACGAGGGCGACTCCTGGTCGACGGTCGCGGCGCACCTGCCCGACGTGCTCTGCGTTCGCGCAGCGGAGGTCTGAGCGTGGTCACCGTGCTGCTGCCCGGCCCGCTGCGCGGCGAGGCCGGGGGTGCGAGTCGGCTGAACGTCACCGCGGCCGGGACGCTGCGGGCGGTCCTCGACGAGATGGCCGTCGCGCACCCCCGGCTGGGCCGGCGCATCCGCGACGAGCGTGGCGAGCTGCGCCGCTACGTCAACGTCTTCGTCGACGGGGAAGACTGCCGGCACTCCGGCGGCCTGGACACCCCGGTCAAGGACGGCGCGGAGGTGCAGGTGCTGCCCTCGGTGGCGGGCGGCTGACCGGGTCGACACCGAGGGCAGTCTCGGACCCGATGTCCGGCTACGGGGGTGACCGGCGCCACTGCGGGGCGTCCCGCCGTTGGAATAGTTGCGTCGTCAAATAAGTTGTGTGCTGCGTCCGGGTACCACGACGGCACCCGGTTGACACGCGAGGAGCTGGTCATGCAGTTCGGAATCTTCACCGTCGGTGACGTCACGGTCGATCCGACCACCGGTCGGGAGCCGACCGAGCATGAGCGGATCAAGGCGATGGTCGCGATCGCGTTGAAGGCCGAGGAGGTCGGTCTGGACGTCTTCGCCACCGGCGAGCACCACAACCCGCCGTTCGTGCCGTCGTCGCCGACCACCATGCTCGGCTACATCGCGGCGCGTACCGAGCGGCTGCTGCTGTCCACCGCCACCACGCTGATCACCACCAACGACCCGGTGAAGATCGCCGAGGACTACGCGATGCTCCAGCACCTCTCCGACGGCCGGGTGGACCTCATGATGGGCCGCGGCAACACCGGCCCGGTCTACCCGTGGTTCGGCAAGGACATCCGCGCCGGCATCCCCCTGGCCATCGAGAACTACGACCTGCTGCACCGGCTGTGGCGCGAGGACGTGGTCGACTGGAAGGGCAAGTACCGCACCCCGTTGCAGTCGTTCACCTCGACGCCGCGCCCGCTCGACGGCGTGCCCCCGTTCGTCTGGCACGGCTCGATCCGCAGCCCGGAGATCGCCGAGCAGGCCGCGTACTACGGTGACGGCTTCTTCGCCAACCACATCTTCTGGCCCAAGGAGCACACCCAGCGGATGATCGCGCTCTACCGCCAGCGGTACGCGCACTACGGCCACGGCTCCCCCGACCAGGCCATCGTCGGCCTCGGTGGGCAGGTGTTCATGCGCCGCAACTCGCAGGACGCGGTCCGGGAGTTCCGGCCCTACTTCGACAACGCCCCGGTCTACGGGCACGGGCCGTCGCTGGAGGAGTTCACCCGGGAGACCCCGCTGACAGTGGGCAGCCCGCAGCAGGTCATCGACCGCACGCTCGGCTTCCGGGAGTACGTCGGTGACTACCAGCGGCAGCTGTTCCTGATGGACCACGCCGGGTTGCCGCTGAAGACCGTGCTGGAGCAGCTCGACCTGCTCGGCGAGGAGGTCGTGCCGGTGCTACGCAAGGAGTTCGCCGCGCTGCGCCCGGCGCACGTGCCGGCGGCGCCGACGCACGCCTCGCTGGTCGCCGCCGCGGGCGGTGCCAAGGACAGCACTGTGCACGCCGTCGACGACGTGACCGGCAAGGCGCCGGAGGGGGCGACCCGATGACCCGCCGCACCCTGGCAGTCGTCTCGGCGGGGCTGAGTCAGCCCTCGTCGACCCGGCTGCTCGCCGACCAGCTCGCCGCGGCCACCCGCGGCGAGTTGGTCCGGCGGGGCTCCGAAGTGGAGCTGCGCGTCGTCGACCTGCGCGAGTACGCCCACGACGTGGTGAACAACATGCTCACCGGGTTCGCGCCGGCAGCGCTGCGCGAGGTCATCGACACGGTGACCGGGGCGGACGGGCTCATCGCCGTCACCCCGATCTTCAGCGCCTCGTACAACGGGCTGTTCAAGTCCTTCTTCGACGTGTTGGATTCCGAGTCGCTGGTCGACCGCCCGGTGCTGATCGGCGCGACCGGCGGCACCGCCCGGCACTCGTTGGCACTGGAGCACGCCGTCCGCCCGATGTTCGCCTACCTTCGGTCGGTGGTCGTCCCGACCGCCGTCTTCGCCGCCCCGGAGGACTGGTCCGACGGCACCGCCGATGGCGCGTTGCGGGCTCGGATCCGACGTGCCGCCGGGGAGTTGGCCGACCAGATCGAGCGCCGGCCACCGGCCACCGGGCCGGCCGACCCGTTCGCCCTCACCACCGACTTCCTGCAGATGCTCGGCCGAGGTGACGACGCGCCGGTCAGCTGACCGGGTGGGTGACCAGCGCCGGTCAGCTGACCGGGTGGGCGACCAGCACCGGGCAGTGCGCGTGCTGGATCGCCGCCTGACTGACCGACCCGAGCAGCAGACCGGCGAACCCGGCCCGGCCCCGGGTGCCCACGACCAGCAGCGACGCCGTGCCGCTGGCCTCGATGAGCCCCTGGGCCGCGCCGGTCGCCCGGACCGGATGCTCGCGGACCACAAGGTCGGGGTGGTCGGCGCGCACCACGGCGGAGGCGTCGGCCAGGAGTCGCACCACCTCGGCCTGGTACGCGGCCTGCGACTCCTCGATGTCCTCCGGCACCGCCCGGTTCCCGTCCGAAGGACCGACGTGCACCAGCACCAGCGGCACGTCCCGCAGCGCCGCCTCGTCGGCGCCCAGACCCACGGCGAGTCGGGACGACTCGGACCCGTCCACGCCCACCAGCACCGGACCGTCCACCGGGATCGGTTGCTCGTCCGGGCGGACCACCAGCACCGGGCAGTGCGCGTGCGCGGCCACCTGCGTGCCGACCGAGCCGAGTAGCAGCCCGGTGAACCCGCCCAGGCCACGGCTGCCCACCACGACCAGATCCGCCCGGCGGGACTCCTCGATCATGGTGGCCCCCGGGCCCCCGAGGACCTGACGCACCTCGACGGCGAGGCCGGGCCACCGGCCGGTCAGCTCGGCCGCCGTGCGCTCCAACATCTGCTGCGCCTCCTCCGACGGCGCCGGCACCCCGAGGTCGTACGGGTTGAATGGCACGCCGTAGCCGGACGGATGCAGATAGCCGTGCACCAGAAGCAGCGGTCGGGAGCGGAGCACGGCGGCCCGCGCCGCGTGTTCGGCGGCGACGAGGCTGGACGGCGATCCGTCCACGCCCACCACGACAGGTCGGTTCATCGGCGCTCCCTGGGTCGGTCAGGTCATTGTCGGCGGTTCGCAGCCGTCACGGCGCCGAACGCGCCGGCCAGGCGTTGTGACGTGACAGCGAACGCGGTCCGCGCCGGCCGTTGGGGGAACGGCCGGCGCGGAGGGGGAGGAGGTGTCAGTCCTTCCGATCCTCGCGGCGGTGCCGCACGACCACCACCGGGCTGTGCGAGTGATGTAGCACCGTGTGACTCACCGAGCCGAGCAGCATGCCGGCCAGCGCGCCACGGCCGCGTGCACCGACCACGGTGAGCTGCGCCGCGGCCGACTCCTCCACGAGCATCCGCGCTGGGGCGCCGTACGCCACGCGGCGCCGTACCGGCACGTCGGGGTAACGCTCGGACCAGCCCGCGATCGCCTCGGCGAGCACCCGCTCCTCCTCGGCGGCGAGCGCTTCCACGTCGTAGGCCACCGGCAGGAGGTCGCTCGGCGCGACCGGGATGATCCAGGCGTGCACGGCCACCAGTTCGGTGTCCCGCAGCGAAGCTTCCTCGAAGGCGAACCCCAGAGCCTGGGCGGACAGGGCCGAGCCGTCGACTCCGACCAGGACCGGCCCGTCGGCGCGGGCCTCACCCTTGACGACGAGCACCGGGCAGTCGGCGTGGGCGGAGACCTGCACCGCTACCGAGCCGATCAGCAGCCCGCCGAAGCCGCCCAGGCCCCGGCTGCCGAGCACCAGCAGGGCCGCGTCCCGCGCCTCGGCCAGCAGCACCGGCGCGGCCGCGCCCTCGACGACCGCGCCGGTGACGGCGACCTCCGGTGCGACCTTGCCGGCCTCGGTCACCGCCTCGGCGACCAACTGCTCCGCCTGGTGCCGGAACCCGGCGTTGACGGGAGCGCCCGGCGCCGGTGTCAACGACACGCCGTAGAGCGACCAGATGAACGCGTGCACCACCCGCAGCGGGCGGCCGCGCGTCGCGGCCTCCCGGGCGGCGAGCCGCACCGCCTCCAGCGCCGATGTCGAGCCGTCCACAGCCACCACCACGGGGGCACCGGATCTGTTGGTCATCACGTCCTCCTTAGTTCCGTCTTCATCCTCCTGCGGTGCGGGCCGGACGGTCAGGGGCGGAAGGTAAGTAACCGGGGGCCATTGGTCCCGTCGACCCGGTCGCTCGGCGGTGTCGGACGGCGACGGGTCAGCCGCAGCACCAACCCGGGCAGGGCGCTGACCACCGCGCAGGCCAGCAGCACGGTCGGTGCCAGGGGGTCGGTGCCGAGCAGGTCCCGCAGCGGGGCGAACAGCACCCCGCCGACCTGCAGCAGTGCCGACACTGCGACCGCGACGAGGAGGCCGGGGTTGCCGCGCCGCGCGCCCGCTGGCCGGGGTGCCCGGACGGCCAGTGCCACGCCGAGCTGGGCCAGCCCGAGCACCACGAAGACCACCGACTGCCAGGGCAGTTCCCGGGCGGCGGCGACCACACCGGCGCCGAGCACCACGGCGGCGATCAGCGCGCCGGTGACCAGGACGTCCCGACCGAGCCCGGCGCCGAGCACCGACTCCTGGGGCGAGCGGGGCGTCCGGCGCAGGGTGCCGGGTTCGGCTGGCTCGGCACCGAGGGCCACCCCGGGCACGCCGTGGGTCAGCAGGTTGATCCAGAGGATCTGTGCGGGCAACAGTGGTACGGCCAGCCCGAACAGCGGGCCGATGAGCATCACCAGGATCTCCGCCACCCCGCCGGAGAGGGCGTAGCGCAGGAACCGGCGGATGTTGTCGTAGATGCGGCGGCCCTCACCGATGGCGGCGGCCACTGTGGACAGGTCGTCGTCGACGAGGACCAGGTCGGCGGCCTGCCGGGCGACCTCGGTGCCGCCACCCATCGCCACCCCGATGTCGGCGCGGCGCAGCGCCGGCGCGTCGTTGACTCCGTCGCCGGTCATCGCGACCACGTGACCGCGGGCCTGCAGGCCCGCGATGATGTCGAGCTTCTGTTCCGGTTGGGTCCGGGCGAAGACCCGGGTGTCCGGGTGCGCCGTCGAGCCGTCGTCGCCGCGGGCAAGAGGATCACCGTCGTGCCACAGACCGAGCTGGGAGCCGATCGCGGCGGCGGTGGCCGGGTGATCGCCGGTGATCAGCAGCAGCCGTACCCCGGCGGCGTCGAGGCTCTCGGCGATCTCGGGCGCGCCGGCGCGCAGCGGGTCACCGACGGCGACCAGCCCGAGCGGGCGCAGGCCGGTGGGCGCGGCAGGGTCCGGCGACGTGTCCGCCAGGGCGGCGGCGACGGCGAGCACCCGCAGGCCCTCCCCGGCGAGCCGGTGGGCGGTGCGGGTCAGCGCGGCGATCTCGTCGTCGGTGGCGTCGAGCAGGGGCGTGGTGAGGACGCTCTCCGGGGCGCCCTTGCAGACCACGAGATAGCGCTGGTCGCAGGAGCGGTGCACGGTGACCATCCGCCGTTGGGCCTGGTCGAACGGGTGCTCGGCGACCCGTGGCCAGGCGGCGCGGGTGTCGTGCGGGTCGAGGCCGCACCGGGCCGCGAAGGCCACGAGCGCCGCTTCGAGAGGATCGCCCACGGCGCCCCAGTCGCGTCGTTCGTCATCCGGGGGTGACAGGGCGGCGTCGTTGCAGAGCAGCCCGGCCCGCGCCAGCCGGCGGAGTTCCTCAGGTACGGGCACCGGCGCGCCATCCTGGTGCACGGCGCCGTGCGGGGCGTACCCGCTGCCGGTGACCTCGTACCGCGCCCCGTCGGTGGTGGCGACCTGCTGCACCGCCATGCGCCCCTCCGTGAGGGTGCCGGTCTTGTCGGAGGCGATCACGGTCACCGAGCCGAGCGTCTCCACCGCGTGCAGCCGACGCGGGATGGCGCGCGCGGTGGCCATCCGGCGCGCGCCCAGCGCCAGCGCCAGGGTCACCACCGCCGGCAGCGACTCGGGTACCGCCGCGACGACCAGGCTCACCGCCGTGATTGCCATGTCGACCACCGGCCGACCGCTGATCAACCCGATCGCGAAGACTAGCCCTGACAGCGCGACCGCGACCAATCCGAGCGTGCGGCCCAGGGCGGAGAGGCGGCGCTGCAGGGGAGTGGCGGCGGGCCGGGTGCCCGCCACCAGGGTGCTGATCCGACCCAACGCGCTCGCCGGACCCGTCCGGATCACCGTGCCGTCCGCGCGTCCGGTGGTGACCACCGTCCCGGCCAGCGCCTCCTGACCGACGGTCCGCCCCACCGGTACCGACTCACCACTCAACGCGGATTCATCCAGTTGCAGCCGGTTCGCCTCGACCAGCAGCAGGTCGGCCGGCACGATGTCACCGGCCTCGATCCGGACGAGGTCGCCCTGGACCAGGTCGGCGGCGGGGACGGCCAGGTCCCGGCCGTCACGGACCACCCGGGCGGTGGGTGCGGCGAGCTGGCCCAGCGCCGCGATGGCGCGGTCCGCGCGGATCTCCTGCACCACCCCGATGATCGTGTTCACCAGCACGACCAGGACGATCACCGCGGTGTCCGGGTAGTCGCCGAGCACCGTGGTCACCACCGCGGCGGCGAGCAGCAGGGCCACCAGTGGGTCGGTGAGCTGGTGCAGCACCCGTACGGCCGCATGCCGGCGCGGTGGCGGCGCCACCGCGTTGGGTCCGTTCGCCCGTAACCGGGCGGCGGCCTCTGCCGCATCGAGGCCGACCGCTACGGGCACATCGATCGTGCCCTCCAGCGTCCGGCCCGGACCGCCGGTCTTCGCCACCACTGACCTCCCCGTCCCGCGCGGCGCGACACCGGCACGCCGTCCGTCTCACCATCCCGCTGCGTGATCACGCCGGGCAGAGGCGTTGCGCCCGAGAGGCTCGGGACCAAAGCCCCGCTCTGGACGCCCCAGACACCGGGTTGTACGTAAATACGTTTGTGCGTAGTATCGACGTATGACCACCATCGAGTCGCGGCTCGCCGCGCTGGAGACCCAGGTCGCCGCGTTGAGCGAGCGCCTGACGGCGGCGCCACCAGCGCCCCCCGCATCCGAGGGCACGTTCTGGGCACTCGACGGCCTCAAACAGCGGCTGCCGCCCGACGGCACCGGCGCGGTCCTCTACACCGGCACCGTCCGCGTCGCCGGCCAGCACTACGACTGGCAGTACGGCCGCACGGTCGACGACGTGCTCGCCGCCGACTGGACGGAACTGGCCAGCACGCTCTCCGCGTTGGCCCACCCGGTGCGGCTGCGGCTGCTCCGCGAGATCCTCGACGGCCGGCAGAGCACCAGCGAGCTGGCCGAGATCGAGGAGCTGGGCACGACCGGCCAACTGCATCACCACCTGCGCCAGATCACTGCCGCCGGTTGGCTGCGCAGCACCGGCCGAGGCCGGTACGCGGTCCCCGCCGAACGCGTGGTGCCCCTGCTGGCCATCCTCACCGCCGCCGGCCGCTGACCCACGCCCGCAGCACCGACCGCCCCCACGACAAACAGCAGGGAGAAGCACCATGCGCCGGACGACCGTGATCACCATCGTCGTCGCGCTGATCGCCGGCCTCGCCGGAATCGCGCTCATGCCCCGGGTGGCCCGCCTCGGCGCGCAGACCACCGGCGATGCCGACCTGGCCGGCGCCGCACGCGCGGCCGTACGCGACCCGTCGGGGCACCGCGGCCTCGCCGTCGCACTGGTCGAGAACGGCCGGATCCGCACCGCCGGCCTGGGTGACCGGGACCGGACCGGCCAGCCCGTCGAGCCCGGCACCTCGTTCGAGATCGGCTCGGTCACCAAGGCGCTCACCGGCATGCTCCTCGCCGACCAGGCCGCCGCCGGCGTCGTCCGCCCCGACGACCCTCTCGGCGCCACCTGGCCCACGGTCACCGGCCCCGCCCGCGACGTGACGCTCGCCGAATTGGCCAGCCACCGCGCCGGCCTGCCCCGGCTCGCCCCCGACGGCATCCTGGGCTGGGCACGCATCCTCTGGTCCAACGTGTCCGGCGGCAACCCGTACGGCGGGCAGGACATCGACGCCATCCGCAGCGCCGCCGACCGGGTCACCCCCGACGACGACGAGCGCGGCGAGGTCCACTACTCCAACCTCGGGCCGTCCGTGCTCGGCCACGCGATCGCGGCGAAAGCCGGCGTCGCGTACGCCGATCTGCTGCGGGCGCGGCTGCTCCAACCGCTCGGCATGAACGCCACAGTGATCGCCACCCACGCCGACGACCTGCCGTCCGGCCGCGCCCATGGCGGCCGGGCCTCCGGCCGGCCCCTCGACACCTGGTCGGGAGTCGGGTACGCCCCGGCCGGCGTCGGCCCCTGGTCCACCGCCGAGGACCTGGGCCGGCTGGCCGCCGCGACCCTCGCCGGCACCGCGCCCGGCGCCGACGCCACCAACGCCCGCTTCCGTGAGGACCAGAACACCCGCATCGGGTACGGCTGGTTCACCAGCCGGCACGGCGACCACGAGGTGGTCTGGCACAACGGCGCGACCGGCGGGTTCGGGTCCTACATCGGCCTCGAACGGGCCACCGGCAGGGCGGTGGTGGTGCTCGGCAACACCGACAAGGGCGTCGAGTCGATCGGGCTGCGACTGCTCGGCGTACCGGAGAGGGAGGCGGCGGAGGCGGCACCGGCGGCTCCCGTCTGGATCGGCGCCGGTCTCGCAGTGGCGTTCACCTTCCTCGGCGGCCTGTCCCTGCTCGGCACCGCCCGCCGCCGCGAACTGGACCGGGTGACCCTGGTGGCGGCGGTGGTGTGGGCGTTCGCCTACCTCGGGTTGGCGCACCGGATGGGCGACTGGTCGGTGGTGCCGGTCTGGCTCTGGCCGCTCGGGGCCGGTCTGTCCGCGGCGGGAGCGACCCTGGCCGTGACCCGGTGGTCGGCCCTGCCGGTGGTCGACGCGCGGGTGCCGTGGCGTCGCCTGCTGTCGGTGGCCAGCTCCCTGCTTGCCGCCGTGCTGGCGGTCGCCGCCGTGAGCGACTGAGCGAGCCGCGCGGGCCCGCCGTTGCGTACCCTCGGCCGATGACTGCTGATCTGCGGCTGCGCCCGGTCCTGGAGGACGACCTCGTCGAGTTCTTCCTGCACCAGCAGGACCCGGAGGCCAACCGGATGGCCGCGTTCGGCCCCAAGGACCCGTCCGACCGTCGGGAGTTCGCCGCACACTGGGCCCGGGTGCTCACCAACCCGGCGAACCTGGTCCGCACCGTCGAGGTCGACGGCGAGGTGGTCGGCTACGTGAGCGCCTTCCCGGTCGAGGGGCAGACCGAGGTCAGCTACTGGATCAACCCGGAACGCTGGGGTCGGGGCCACGCCACGGCAGCCCTGGCCGCCCTGCTGCGCGAGCTGCCCCGACCGGTGCACGCCCGCGCCGCCAAGGACAACGCCGCCTCCCTCGCGGTGCTGCGCAAGTGCGGGTTCGTGGTGGTCGGTGAAGACTCGGGGTACGCCAACGGCCGCGGCGAAGACGTCGAGGAGTGGCTGCTCGAGCTGCCCGCCGACGGCCCTGACCTGGGCGGGCACTAGTCTCGCGGCGTGAACTGGTTGGATCTCGTCGGCTGGGCCGGCTCCGCGGTGCTGGTCTGGTCGCTGCTGCAGTCGCGCGTCCTGCGGTTGCGGGCGCTCAACCTCGTCGGCTGTTTCGTGCTGATCGGCTACAACGCCGCGATCGAGGTCTGGCCGATGGTAGGCCTCAACATCGTGCTCGCGGTGATCAACATCTGGTACCTGCGCGGGATGCTCGCCACCCGGCACGACGAAAAGACCTACCAGGTGGTCGAGGTCGGTGTCGACGACCAGTTCCTCGCGCACACGCTGCGGGTGCACGCCGCCGACATCGCCCGGTTCAACCCCGGCTTCCACTGGGACCCGGACGCGTCGGGGCGCTCGGCGTTCCTCGTGGTCACGGCCGACGAGGTGGTCGGCGTGGTGCTGTCGCACGCCGAGGCGCCCGGCGTCGCCCAGATCGACCTGGACTACGTGACCCCGAAGTTCCGTGACTTCACCCCGGGCGAGTTCGTCTACCGGCGCAGCCACCTGTTCACCGAACGGGGCTTCCACCGGGTGGTCAGCCCGCCCCGCATGGTGGCCCCCTACTACCACCGGCTCGGCTTCCGGCCGGAGGGCGACTCGTACGTCCTCGACCTGCCGGGGTCACCGACGCCCCAGTCGGCGTAACTCACCGTCGCTCCAGCCGACGTAGCGTCGCCGACGCCCCAGCCGGCGTAGCGTCACCGACGTCCGATTCGGCGTAGCCTCGCCCGGGCAGGATTCGGCCGGCGCCGGACGGGGCAAAGACACGCCTACGCCGGGCGGGCTCGCCGACCGGCGGGTGCCGCGCGTAGCGGCCGGTGCCACCACCACGAGGGAGCGAACCGGGCGTGCAGAGCTACGGGAGCCAACTGGCCCTGGTCGGAGTCCTGGTCGTGATCAACGCGCTCTTCGCGGGCAGCGAGATGGCGTTGGTGTCGCTGCGAGACAGCCAGATCCAGCGGCTGGAGCGCACCAGCCGGGCCGGGCGGGTGCTGGCCCGGCTCGCCAAGGACCCGAACCGCTTCCTGGCCACCATCCAGATCGGCATCACCCTCGCCGGGTTCCTGGCCTCCGCCGCCGCGGCGGTCTCGCTGGCCAAACCCCTGGTGCCGCTGCTCGGGGTGTTCGGCAACGCCGCCGAGACGGTGGCGATCGTGGCGGTCACCCTCGCGCTGACCTTCGTCACCCTGGTCTTCGGCGAGCTGGCGCCCAAGCGGATCGCCATGCAGTCCGCCGAGCGGTGGGCGCTGCTGGTGGCCCGCCCACTCGATGTGCTCGCCAGCCTCACCCGGCCGGCCGTCTGGGCGCTCGGCGCCACCAGCGACGTGGTGGTCCGCCTGGTCGGGCTCAACCCCAAACACGAGCCGGAGGAGATCGGCCCGGACGAGCTGCGCGACATCGTCGCCGGCAACCACGGCTTCACCAAGGAGCAGCGCACCATCATCGCGGGTGCCGTGGAGATCGCCGACCGGCGGTTGCGGGCTGTGCTCGTACCCCGGTTGCAGGTCTTCACGCTCGACAGCGGAACCACCGCGGAGGCCGCGCGGCTCGTGCTGGCCGCCACCGGGCACTCCCGGGCTCCGGTCGTGCGCCACGGCGGCCTGGACGACACGGCCGGAGTGATCCACCTGCGTGACCTGGTGGGTGTGCCCGACGACCGCCCGGTCGACGAGATCGCCAGACCGCCGATGCTGCTGCCCGACTCGCTACCGGTGGTGGAGGCGCTGCGCCAGTTCAAGGCCGAGCGTCAGCACATCGCGCTCGTCGTGGACGAGCGCGGCGCCGTCGACGGCATCGTGACGCTGGAGGACATCCTGGAGGAGATCGTCGGCGAGATCTACGACGAGACCGACCGGGATGTGCGCTCGGTGCGGCGCGACCCCGACGGTGCGCTGCTGCTGCCCGGCACCTTCCCGGTGCACGACCTGCCCGACATCGGCGTGGAGCTGCCGTCGCGCCCGGACGGCGACTACACCACCGTCGCCGGGCTGGTGCTGGCCCGGCTCGGGCACATCCCCACCGTCGCCGGCGAGGACGTCACGCTGGACGGTTGGGTGCTGGTGGTGGCCGGCATCGACCACCGGGCGATCACCGAGGTACGGCTCAGCCGCGTACCCGATGAGGCCGACGTCGACGTCGATACCGACCAGCCCACGGAGCCGATGCTGGACGAGGCCCGCAGTTGACCCGTCCGGCGAATGCCGTCGCTCAGGCGGGCGAGAGGTTCTGCAGCCGGACCTGACCACGGGCGACCAGCCGCTCGTCGGCGTCGGTGATCTCCACCTGCCAGAGCTGCTGGCTGCGGCCCCGGTGCACCGGGGTGCCGACCGCCCTCAGCTCGCCGTCCCGGACGGCCCGCAGGAAGTCGGTCTGGTTCGACACGCCGACCACCGTGCCCCGGTCGGCCAGCCAGAGGGCGCCGCCCACGCTGGCCGCGGACTCCACGACCGAGCAGTACACCCCGCCGTGCTGGATGCCGAACGGCTGGTGCAGCTCCGGGCGGACCTGCCAGCTGATGACGACTCGGTCGGCGCTCGCCTCCTCGAACTTGAGGCCGAGCAGGGCGACCAAACCGCCCGTCAGATCCGGAATCTCCATGGCAAAGCCCTCCTCGATCAACGGGGCGCAAGCCTAGCCGGGGCGGGTTGCGCCAAACCCGGTACGGGTCGGTGCCGGCGATGGGGGAGAATCGGTGACCGTGACCGACAGCAGCCTCCCGCCCCCCGGGCGGGCCTCCCTGACCGATGACCTGCTCTGGCGTGGCCTGATCCAGGACTCGACCGGCCTCGACGAGCTGCGCGAGCTGCTCGACGGTGGGAGTGCCGCGACCTATTACGTGGGCTTCGACCCCACCGCGCCGAGCCTGCACGTCGGCAACCTCATGCAGGTCCTCATGGCCCGCCGGCTGCAACTCGCCGGCCATCGCCCGTTGCTGCTGGTCGGCGGTGCCACCGGGCAGATCGGCGACCCGAAGGAGAGCGCCGAGCGGTCGCTCAACCCGCCCGAGGTGATCGCCGGCTGGGTGGAGCGGATCCGCGAGCAGCTCGCGCCCTTCGTGTCGTACACGGGGGACAACGCGGCGCAGTTGGTCAACAACCTGGACTGGACCGGCCAGATGTCGATCGTCGAGTTTCTCCGTGACGTGGGCAAGCACTTCCCGGTGAACAAGATGCTCGCGCGGGAGGTGGTGCGCGCCCGCCTGGAGACCGGCATCAGCTTCACCGAGTTCAGCTACCAGCTGTTGCAGGCCAACGACTTCTTCGAGCTGCACCGCCGGCACGGCTGCCAGCTCCAGTTCGGCGGCTCCGACCAGTGGGGCAACATCACCGCCGGCGTCGACTACGTCCGCCGACGGGGCGCCGGGCCGGTACAGGCGTTCACCACGCCGCTCGTCACCAAGTCCGACGGCACGAAGTTCGGCAAGAGCGAGGGCGGTGCCGTCTGGCTCGACCCCACGATGACCAGCCCATACGCGTTCTACCAGTTCTGGCTCAACGTCGAGGACCAGGAGGTCGACCGCTACCTGCGGTACTTCAGCTTCCGGACCCGCGACGAGCTGGAGGAGCTGGCAAAGGCGACAGCCGAACGACCGGCGGCCCGGTTGGCGCAGCGGGCGCTCGCCGAGGAGCTGACCACCCTGGTGCACGGTGCCGACGAGACCCGACAGGCGATCGCCGCCAGCCAGGCGCTCTTCGGCCGCGGATCGTTGGACGAGCTGGCGCCGGAGACCCTGCGCGCGGCCCTGACCGAGGCAGGTCTCGTACGCCTCACCGGCGAATTGCCGGATGTGGCGGGTCTGCTGCGGGACTCCGGTCTGGTGAGTGGCCTCAAGGAGGCTCGGCGGGTGATCGCCGAAGGCGGCGCCTACGTGAACAACAACCGGGTGACCGAGGTGGACGCGAGGGTGTCGCCGGCCGACGTGCTGCATGGGCAATACCTGGTGCTGCGCCGGGGAAAGCGTTCGTTCGCGGGCGTTGAGCTGGGCGAATAGCCACCTGTCGACGATGTGACGGGGGACGCGTCCGGCGGATTTGACGATCATCCCGCCGGACGCGTAACTTTCTCTCTGCCAGCGCGGAACGGACGAAACAGGCGAAAGCTTGAAGCGGCCGGAGCGCCGGCCAACGGCCAGGGGGTCGGGTGGGCACGCCCACTGGAGCCCCAACCGGGAGGTGCCGCCAGAAACGCCGCGAGGCGGATTTGGCGCCGCGAAACCGACCGGGTATGGTTACGAACCGGCAGGGCACCGGGCGGGTCGCGAGAAATCGCGACGGCCGGCCTGCCGAATCCATGACGAGAGCGGCGCAAGCCGGTTGCGACATGGTGCCCGCGTTATCGGGTTGAAGCACGACGAACCGCGAAATATCGGTTTGACAGGGCGGAAACGAGCGGGTAACGTAGTAAAAGTGCCTGGCGCTGATAGCGCTGGTCGCGGTACGGGAAAGCCCCGGTTGGGGTTCCGCTGTAGTGGGGCTTCTGGTCGGTGTGTGGTTGTTCTTTGAGAACTCAACAGGGTGCTTGTAAAGCCAGTGCCAATTATGATTTATACCCCGGACTGGTCA
>NZ_JBIALC010000023.1:0-9474 GCF_042873195.1 Micromonospora arida
GGCGTGTGTTCCCGGCGGGGCCGGCGCGCCGATGACCGGGCTGTTGCGGTGGGTCTGCCAGATATAACGACCTGGCCTGGCCGCCGATTCCGCCGACGGGGTGGCCCCGACCACCCGACAGCCGACACCAAACCCGACAAACCACCCACCCCCGCCGGCCTGGCGAACGCGACACATCGGCCGCAGCGGCGTGATCCACTCGGGTTCCTGGAAGTCGCGGTGTCCGGGGGCCGGGGACGCCCCGACTTCATGAAAGCCGAGTGGATCATGCCGGTCTGCGCCGTTCGCGCGCCTCGGGGCGGTCTGAGGCGGCGCAGAACGTGACGCGGATCGGCCGGCAGTGCGCCGTACGGAACCTAGCGTCCCCATGATCGTGCTCGACCCAGGAAACAGGCCCCTCCCTATGCCATGAGGCCACTACATCCAGGATCGAGCACGATCATGGGGACGCGACTGCCCATCACGGGCGAGCAAGGACCAGCTAGCGTGAGCCGATCGGCTGCGCCTCCGGCCGGGCAAGCGACGACAGTGCTCAGGTGCTGGGCTTCGCTTCCGCGCCGTCGCCTGCCTTCGTGTCCTTGTCCAGTGCGGCCAGAATCGCTTCGGCGGTGCGCCGTCCCACCCCCGGCACCTCGGTGATCTCCTCGACCGTCGCGGCCGAGAGTCGCTTGAGCGAGCCGAAGTGCCGCAGCAGTGCCTTGCGACGCACCTCGCCCAGGCCGGGTACGTGATCCAGCGCCGACTCGGTCATCCGCTTGGAGCGGCGCTGCCGGTGGAAGGTGATGGCGAACCGGTGGGCCTCGTCACGCACCCGTTGCAGCAGGTAGAGCCCCTCGGAGGTGCGCGGGAGGATGACCGGGAACTCGTCGTCCGGGAGCCACACCTCCTCCAGCCGCTTGGCCAGCCCGCACAGGGCCACGTCGTCGATGCCCAGGTCGGCGAGGGCCTGCGCGGCGGCCGCGACCTGTGGGGCGCCGCCGTCGACGACCACCAACTGTGGCGGGTACGCGAATTTTCGGGGCCGGCCGGTGGTCGGATCGATCAGGACGCCGACCTGCGGCTCGACGGCGTCCTGGGGGGCGGCCGCATCGTCGGCCGACTCCACGCCCACCTCGCCCGTCTCGGCCCTGGCGTCGAGGTAGCGGGCGAAGCGGCGCCGGAGCACCTCGGACATCGCGGAGAGGTCGTCGGTGGCGCCCCGGACGATGAACCGCCGGTACTCGCTCTTGCGTGGCAGCCCGTCCTCGAAGACCACCATGCTGGCGACCACGTCGGTGCCCTGGATCTGGGAGATGTCGAAACACTCGATGCGCAGCGGCGAGGTGCTCATGCCCAGCGCCTCGCTGATCTCGTCCAGCGCCTTGCCCCGGGTGGTCAGGTCACCGGAGCGCTTGAGCTTGTGTCGGGCCAGCGCGTCCTTGGCGTTGCGCTCCACCGTCTCCATCAGTGAGCGTTTGTCGCCACGCTGCGGCACCCGCAGCGACACCCGGCTGCCCCGGTGGGTGGAGAGCCAGTCGGCCAGCGCGTCGGCGTCCGCGGGCAACTCGGGGACCAGCAGTTCGCGAGGCACGTCGGCCTCGCCGTGCTCGCCGCCGTACACCTGGGTGCAGAAGTGGTGCACCAGGTCCCCGGTGGTCAAGTCCTCGGTCTTCTCCACCACCCAACCGCGCTGGCCGCGGACCCGGCCGTCGCGGACGTGGAAGACCTGCACAGCCGCTTCCAGGGGGTCGTCGGCGAACGCGACGACGTCCGCGTCGGTGCCGTCGCCGAGCACCACTGTCTGCTTCTCCATGGCCCGGCGCAGCGCGGCCACGTCGTCGCGCAGCCGGGCTGCCCGCTCGAACTCCAGTTGCTCGCTCGCCTCGGTCATCTCACGTTCGATCTTGCGGACCATGGTGTCCGTGCGCCCGGCCATGAAGTCGCAGAACCCGTCGACGATAGCCCGGTGCTCGTCGGCGGAGACGGTGCCGACGCACGGCGCCGAGCACTTGCCGATGTAGCCCAGCAGGCAGGGACGACCGACCTGGCCGGCCCGCTTGAACACCCCGGCAGAGCAGGTCCGCGCCGGGAAGACCCGCAGCAGCAGGTCGAGGGTCTCCCGAATCGCCCAGGCATGCGAATAGGGACCGAAGTAACGCACCCCCTTGCGCTTCGCGCCGCGCATCACCTGCAGCCGCGGGTACTCCTCGTCGAGGGTGACGGCCAGGTAGGGGTAGGACTTGTCGTCGCGGTAGCGGACGTTGAACCGCGGGTCGTACTGCTTGATCCAGGTGAACTCCTGCTGGAGCGCCTCGACCTCGGTGCCTACGGTGATCCAGTCCACCGACTCGGCGGTCGTGACCATCTGCCGGGTGCGCTCGTGCAGGTTCCAGACGTCGCCGAAGTAGGAGTTGAGCCGGCTGCGCAGATTTCGCGCCTTGCCGACGTAGATCACCCGGCCGGTGCCGTCGCGGAAGCGGTAGACCCCCGGTAGCTCCGGGATGGTGCCGGGTGCGGGGCGGTAGGTCGAGGGGTCAGCCACGCCAACAAGCCTAGTCCGCAGCACCGACAGCCCATCGCAAGCGTGATCCACTCGGCGTCCCGGAAGTCGGGGTGTCGGCACACCGCCAACACCCCGACTTCCCGAAACGCGAGTCGATCCCGCGACGCCGGGTCGACCGGCCGGTCAACGTGCGGCGGCCGGGCCGGCCCACCGGCCCCGCGTCGGATCAGGCCAGCGAGATCTGGTCGCCGGTGACCTTGATGTTCTTGGGCGGCAGCGGCTTGGTGGCCGGGCCGGCCTTCACCGAGCCGTCCTCGATCGAGAACTTGCTGCCGTGGCAGGTGCAGTTGATGGTGCCGCCGTCGACGTTCGTCACCGGGCAGTTCTGGTGCGTACAGATCGGGCTGAAGCCCTTGAACTGACCGGCCGTGGGCTGGGTGATGACCACGCCTTCGGCGGCGAGGACCTTGCCGCCTCCGACCGGGATGTCGGCGGTGGTGGCCAACGACTGGGCGTTCTGCCGGTCGCCGCCGCCGGCGTCGCCGGTGCTGGGTACGGCGGGGCCACCACTGGTGGGTGCGTCACTGCCGCTGCCGTTGCCGCCGTCGTCGCTGCCGCAGGCAGCCAGGACAACGGCTGCGCCGACCGCCCCGACGCCGGTGAGCAGGGTACGACGTGTCTGCGTACCCGGACCGGTCAGCGCCTGATCGTCACTCATGCCTCGCCTCTCTCTAGCCCGCTGCCGGTCGAAAGCCGGCCACACTTCTCCACACGGGCAACTGTGCCGGATGGTTCATCGCGGCACTCGTCCGACCCGGCAAATGGGGCGGGGCGGGTCGGTTGACGACCCGCCCCGCCCCGCGTAGACGCACAGAAGGGTCAGCGCGCGGCGGCCGGCACCTTACGGCTGGCCCGCGCCTTGGTCACGCCGTTGGCCTTGGCCGCCCGGGTGGTGGCGGCAGCCGCACCCTTGGCCTTGCCGTCGAGCTTGAGCACCTGGCGCAGGAACTCGCCGGTGTGGCTCTCGGCCACCTCGGCGACCTCCTCGGGGGTGCCGGTGGCGAGCACGGTGCCGCCCCGGTGGCCACCCTCGGGACCCATGTCGATCAGCCAGTCCGCGGTCTTGATCACGTCGAGGTTGTGCTCGATGGTGATCACCGTGTTGCCCTTGTCGACCAGCCCTTCCAGCACCATCAGCAGCTTGCGGATGTCCTCGAAGTGCAGACCGGTGGTCGGCTCGTCGAGCACGTAGACCGTCCGCCCGGTGGAGCGCTTCTGCAGCTCGGAGGCGAGCTTGACCCGCTGCGCCTCACCGCCGGAGAGGGTCGGCGCGGGCTGACCGAGGCGGACGTAGCCCAGGCCGACGTCGACCAGGGTCTTCAGGTGCCGGTGGATGGCCGGGATGGCGGAGAAGAACTCGGCGGCCTCCTCGATCGGCATCTCCAGCACGTCCGAGACGGTCTTGCCCTTGTAGTGCACCTCCAGGGTCTCCCGGTTGTACCGGGCGCCCTTGCAGACCTCGCAGGGGACGTACACGTCGGGGAGGAAGTTCATCTCGATCTTGATGGTGCCGTCACCCGAGCACGCCTCGCAGCGCCCGCCCTTGACGTTGAAGGAGAACCGACCCGGACCGTACCCGCGCACCTTCGCCTCGGTGGTCTCGGCGAAGAGCTTGCGGACGTGGTCCCAGACGCCGGTGTAGGTGGCCGGGTTGGAGCGCGGCGTCCGGCCGATCGGCGACTGGTCCACGCCGACGACCTTGTCCACGTGCTCCAGCCCGGAGACCCGGGTGTGCCGGCCCGGCACCAGCCGGGCACCGTTGATCTGGTTGGCCAGCACCGCGTACAGGATGTCGTTGACCAGCGTCGACTTGCCCGAGCCGCTGACCCCGGTGACCGCGATCAGTTGGCCCAGCGGGAACGAGACGGTCAGGTTGCGCAGGTTGTGCTCCCGCGCGCCGTGCACCACCAGCTCGCGGGCCGGATCCTGCGGGCGGCGGCCCGTCGGCGTCGGGATCGACCGCCGGCCGGACAGGTACGCCCCGGTGATCGACTCCTTGTTCTTCAGCAAGGCCGGCACCGAGCCGCTGTGCACGATCTTGCCGCCGTGCTCACCCGCGCCGGGCCCGATGTCGACGATCCAGTCGGCGGTACGGATGGTGTCCTCGTCGTGCTCGACCACGATCAGCGTGTTGCCGAGCCCGCGCAGCCGGATCAGGGTCTCGATCAGCCGGTGGTTGTCGCGCTGGTGCAGCCCGATCGACGGCTCGTCGAGCACGTAGAGCACGCCCACCAGGCCGGAGCCGATCTGGGTGGCCAGCCGGATGCGCTGTGCCTCACCGCCGGAGAGTGTGCCGGCCGGGCGATCCAGGGAGAGGTAGTCTAGACCGACGTCGAGCAGGAACCGCAGCCGGGCGTTGATCTCCTTGAGGACCCGCTCGGCGATCATCTTCTGCCGGTCGGTCAGCTCGATGCCGGCGAGCAGGTCGGCGCACTCCCCCACGGACAGGTTGCAGACCTCGGCGATGCTCTTGCCCGCGAGGGTGACCGCGAGGACCTCGGGCTTGAGCCGGGCACCGCCGCACGCCGCGCAGGGCACGTCGCGCATGTAGCCCTCGTACTTGTCGCGGGACCACTCGGACTCGGTGTCGGAGTGCCGGCGCTCGATCCACTGCACCACGCCCTCGAAGCCGGTGTAGTAGGAGCGCTCACGGCCGTACTTGTTGCGGTAGCGCACGTGCACCTGGTCGTCGGAGCCGTGCAGGATCGTCTTCTGTGCCCGCGCCGGCAACGCCCGCCACGGCGTGTCGATGTCGAAGTGCTGGGCCTCGCCGAGCGCCTCCAGCAGGCGCAGGAAGTATTCCAGGTTGTGCCCGGTGGACCAGGGCTGGATGGCGCCCTCACGCAGGCTGCGCTCCGGGTCGGGGACCAGCAGCTCGGGGTCGACCTCCTTCTTCGTGCCCAGGCCGGTGCACTCCGGGCAGGCGCCGTAGGGCGCGTTGAAGGAGAAGACCCGCGGCTCGAGATCCTCGATGGCGAGAGGGTGGTCGTTGGGGCAGGCCAGGTGCTCGGAGTAGCGGCGCTCGCGGTCCGGGTCGTCCTCGGGAAGGTCGACGAAGTCGAGCAGGACCAGGCCGCTGGACAGGCCCAGGGCGGCCTCGACCGAGTCGGTGAGCCGCTGCTTGGCGCTCGGCTTGACGGTGAGTCGGTCGATCACCACCTCGATGGTGTGCTTCTCCTGCTTCTTGAGCTTCGGCGGCTCGGTCAGCGGGTGCACCACGCCGTCGACCCGGGCCCGGGCGTAGCCCTTGGCCTGCAGCTCGGCGAAGAGGTCGACATATTCGCCCTTGCGGCCACGGATCACCGGTGCGAGCACCATGAACTTGGTGCCCTCGGCCATGGCGAGGACCCGGTCGACGATCTGCTGCGGACTCTGCCGGGAGATGCGCTCACCACAGACCGGGCAGTGCGGCTCACCGATGCGGGCGTAGAGCAGACGCAGGTAGTCGTAGACCTCGGTGATGGTGCCGACGGTCGAGCGCGGGTTACGCGAGGTGGATTTCTGGTCGATCGAGACGGCCGGGCTCAGACCCTCGATGAAGTCGACGTCTGGCTTGTCCATCTGGCCGAGGAACTGCCGGGCGTACGACGAGAGCGACTCGACGTAGCGGCGCTGCCCCTCGGCGAAGATCGTGTCGAAGGCCAGGCTCGACTTGCCCGACCCGGACAGCCCGGTGAACACGATGAGTGCGTCCCGGGGCAGGTCGAGACTGACGTCACGCAGGTTGTGCTCGCGCGCGCCACGGATGATCAGTCGGTCGGCCACGGTGCGTGTACTCCCGGGAGAAGACGAAGCGAAGGATCTGTCCCGCTCTGGGTGGTCTTGAGCGGTCGTGCGGGCGCGGAAAACACGCCTCGGCAACTCTAGCCCCGAGGTATGACAGTTTCCCTCGCCCGCACATTCCCCCAGCTCAGCCCGGTCGGCCGCACCACCCGGAAGCCCGGGCCACCCATAACCGCGCGTCACCGGAAAGCCCGGGCTCCCGCGTCGGCGGGCGCCCGGTCAGTAGCCGCCGGGCGCCGGTGGACGCGCGGCCCGGCGTCGGGCCGACCGCCACCCGCCGCGTCGCTCCGCCGCCACCCGGGTCTCCCGCCGTCGGCTCTCGTGGGCCACCTCACTCTGCAGCCGCCGCCAGCTCTCCCACCGACGGGTGGACAGCTCGCCGGTGTGCAACGCCTCCCGGACCGCGCAGGCCGGCTCGCCGTCGTGACCGCAGTCGGCGTACCGGCACCCCTCGGCCAGCCCGGCGATGTCGGCGAACGCCCGGTCGAGCCCGGCCGCGCCGTCCAGCAGGCCGACCGCCCGGACACCGGGCGTGTCGATCACCGCACCGCCACCGGGGATGGGTACGAGAGCCCGCCAGGTGGTGGTGTGTCGACCCTTGCCGTCGACCCGCCGGATCGCCTGGGTGGGCATCATCACCGCGCCGACGAGGGCGTTGACCAGGCTCGACTTGCCCGCACCGGACGGGCCGAGCAGGCCGAGCGTGCGGCCGGGCGTCACCTCGGCGCGCAGCGGTTCCAGCCCGAGGCCACGCTCGGCGCTGACCGGCAGCACCGGCACCCCGGGGGCGACCGCGGCCAACTGGCGGGCCAGCGCGGCCGGGTCGGCCGCGAGGTCCGCCTTGGTCAGTACGACAAGTGGCCGGGCGCCGGACTCGTGGGCCAGGGCGAGCAGCCGCTCGATCCGGCCCACGTCCGGCTCGGGGTGCACCGGCTCCACCACGGCGGCGGCGTCGAGGTTGGCGGCCAGCACCTGGCCGCTGGCGTCCTTGCCCGCGGTACGTCGGATCAGCGCGCCTCGCCGGGGCAGCACCGCCTCCACTGTGACGCGGCGGTCCGGCCAGTGGGTGAGCAGCACCCAGTCCCCGGCGCAGGGCAGCGCGGACGGGTCCCGCGCGGCGACGGTCAGCACCGCCCCACCCAGGCTGGCCCGGACCGGGCCGACTGCGGTGAGCACCGTGCAGACCCCCCGGTCCACCCGGGCCACCCGACCCGGCTGGTGCTCGCCGCGGCGCGCGGCGTACGCCGTCCGCTCGGCGTCCCAGCCGAGGGCGGTCAGATCGATCGTCATGTCATCCTCATCGGTGTCGAAGCTGGTGATGGCGGAACACGCGTGCCACGTCCGGCATGATCACCACCTCCGTCCGATGTCCCGGTGCCGCGTCTGCCGCTGACGGTAGGTCGCGCGCCGACGCGCCGAAAGCGATTTCCCCGGCGACGGCGCGACGGCGGACCGCTAGGGTCGACGGGTGACCACGGATCCGCTGCTGCTGATGGGCGAGGTGGACGCGGCCACCAGCCGTCTACTGCGTACCGCCGCTTCTTTCGACACCGCGGACCTGGCCGCCGCGTCGCTGCTGCCGGGCTGGACACGCGGCCACGTGCTGGCGCATGTAGCGCGCAACGCCGACGGCTTCGTCAACCTGCTCACCGCGGCCCGCACCGGGGCGGCGCTGCCGATGTACGCCTCGTTGGACGCCCGCACCGCGGACATCGAAGCCGGTTCAAGCCGGCCACCGGCCGCGCACCTGGACGACCTGCGACGCACCGCGGACCTGTTCTCCGAGGCGGTCGCGGCGATGCCGGCCGACGCCTGGGCGGCGACGGTGCAGGCGCGTAAGGGCCCGTGGCCGGCGGCGCTGCTGGTCTGGGGCCGGCTGCGGGAAATCGAGGTGCACCACCTCGATCTGGCCGCCGACTACCGGGCCGCGGACTGGTCGGAGACGTTCGCCCACCGTCTGCTGCGGGAGGCGGCCAGTCATCACGGCATGGGGCCGACACCGCCCTCGATGGTCCTGCGCCTCGACGGCAGCGACCATGAGGTGGTGATCGGGGAGCGGGTAAACGCCCCGATCGTCGCCGGCCCCGCCCCCGACCTCGCCGCTTGGCTGATCGGCCGCGCCGACGGCGCCCCGCTCTCCGTCACCCCTGACGGTCCCCTGCCTACTCCACCGGAATGGATATAGAAACGTCATGACATACAGCGGAGACGTCACGCACGGCGGCGCACCGGCGGTTCGGGAGCTGGACGGGCTGACCATCAGCAAGCTGTCGGTGGGTCCGATGGACAACAACGCCTACCTGCTGCGCTGCACGGGCACCGGTGATCAGGTGCTGATCGACGCCGCCAACGAGGCGCCCCGGCTGCTCGAACTGATCGGTGACGGTGGGCTCACCGCGGTGGTGACGACCCACCAGCACATGGATCACTGGGTGGCGTTGGAGGAGGTCGTCGCCAAGACCGGCGCCCGGGCGCTGGTGCACGCCGAGGACGCGTCGGGGTTGCCGATCGAGGCGGAGCGGCTGGCCGAGGGCGACACCGTGGCGGTCGGCGACTGCGCGCTGGAGGTCATCCACATCAAGGGGCACACCCCGGGTTCGATCGCGCTGCTCTACCGCGACCCGGCCGGCACCCCGCACCTCTTCACCGGCGACAGCCTCTTCCCCGGTGGGGTGGGTAACACCGACAAGGACCCGGAGCGCTTCGCGGCGCTGATCGGTGACGTCGAGCACAAGCTGTTCGACCAGCTCCCCGACGACACCTGGTTCTACCCGGGCCACGGCAAGGACAGCACCCTGGGCGCCGAGCGCCCCGCCCTCCCCCAGTGGAAAGCCAGAGGCTGGTAACCCACACCCAAACAGAAGACCCGACGTCGACCAAGAACCACCAAGATCAATACCACCCTACCGACGGTGGCGGCGCCCCCCGCACGACCCGGAACCACGACGGGGGCGGGGGCCCGCCGTGCCCGGCGCAGGGATCAAGCCTGACCGCCCGGAGCCGGGCACGGCGGGCCCCCGCCCCCCCCCCCCCCCCCCCGCCCCCCCCCCCCCCCGCCCCCCCCAACCCCCCCCCCACCCCCCCCAAAAAACCCCCCCCCCCCCCCCCCACCCCCCCGCACCCCCCCCCCCACCCCCCCCCCAACGGGC
>NZ_JBIALC010000024.1:0-5387 GCF_042873195.1 Micromonospora arida
GTGGGGCTTCTGGTCGGTGTGTGGTTGTTCTTTGAGAACTCAACAGGGTGCTTGTAAAGCCAGTGCCAATTATGATTTATACCCCGGACTGGTCAGGCTTCGGTTTGGCTGGTTGGGATTCCTTTGGCAACATTTGTTTGTTGTCAGGATGCTGTTCAACTAATTTTTTGTTGGAGAGTTTGATCCTGGCTCAGGACGAACGCTGGCGGCGTGCTTAACACATGCAAGTCGAGCGGAAAGGCCCTTCGGGGTACTCGAGCGGCGAACGGGTGAGTAACACGTGAGCAACCTGCCCCAAGCTTTGGGATAACCCTCGGAAACGGGGGCTAATACCGAATATTACTTCTGGCCGCATGGCTGGTGGTGGAAAGTTTTTCGGCTTGGGATGGGCTCGCGGCCTATCAGCTTGTTGGTGGGGTGATGGCCTACCAAGGCGACGACGGGTAGCCGGCCTGAGAGGGCGACCGGCCACACTGGGACTGAGACACGGCCCAGACTCCTACGGGAGGCAGCAGTGGGGAATATTGCACAATGGGCGGAAGCCTGATGCAGCGACGCCGCGTGAGGGATGACGGCCTTCGGGTTGTAAACCTCTTTCAGCAGGGACGAAGCGAGAGTGACGGTACCTGCAGAAGAAGCACCGGCCAACTACGTGCCAGCAGCCGCGGTAAGACGTAGGGTGCGAGCGTTGTCCGGATTTATTGGGCGTAAAGAGCTCGTAGGCGGCTTGTCGCGTCGACCGTGAAAACTTGGGGCTCAACTCCAAGCCTGCGGTCGATACGGGCAGGCTAGAGTTCGGTAGGGGAGACTGGAATTCCTGGTGTAGCGGTGAAATGCGCAGATATCAGGAGGAACACCGGTGGCGAAGGCGGGTCTCTGGGCCGATACTGACGCTGAGGAGCGAAAGCGTGGGGAGCGAACAGGATTAGATACCCTGGTAGTCCACGCTGTAAACGTTGGGCGCTAGGTGTGGGGGGCCTCTCCGGTTCCCTGTGCCGCAGCTAACGCATTAAGCGCCCCGCCTGGGGAGTACGGCCGCAAGGCTAAAACTCAAAGGAATTGACGGGGGCCCGCACAAGCGGCGGAGCATGCGGATTAATTCGATGCAACGCGAAGAACCTTACCTGGGTTTGACATGGCCGCAAAACTCGCAGAGATGTGAGGTCCTTCGGGGGCGGTCACAGGTGGTGCATGGCTGTCGTCAGCTCGTGTCGTGAGATGTTGGGTTAAGTCCCGCAACGAGCGCAACCCTCGTTCGATGTTGCCAGCGCGTTATGGCGGGGACTCATCGAAGACTGCCGGGGTCAACTCGGAGGAAGGTGGGGATGACGTCAAGTCATCATGCCCCTTATGTCCAGGGCTTCACGCATGCTACAATGGCCGGTACAATGGGCTGCGATACCGTGAGGTGGAGCGAATCCCAAAAAGCCGGTCTCAGTTCGGATCGGGGTCTGCAACTCGACCCCGTGAAGTCGGAGTCGCTAGTAATCGCAGATCAGCAACGCTGCGGTGAATACGTTCCCGGGCCTTGTACACACCGCCCGTCACGTCACGAAAGTCGGCAACACCCGAAGCCGGTGGCCCAACCCTTGTGGAGGGAGCCGTCGAAGGTGGGGCTGGCGATTGGGACGAAGTCGTAACAAGGTAGCCGTACCGGAAGGTGCGGCTGGATCACCTCCTTTCTAAGGAGCACCTTCCGACGAAAGTCGGTAAGGAGCCCGCACTGCCCGAATGTGGTGGTGGGGTGCTCGAATGGCGGAGACACTGGCAAGTTTTGCCCTGGCAACGGCCGGCGGCGCTTAGTACAGCCACCTTTTGGGGTGGTGGGAACGGTTGCTTCTGGTGCGGCTGGGGGGAAATGTGAGCACCCTGTTGGGTCCTGAAGGAACAACCGTTGGTTGTTGTTTCAGAGACTGGGCCGGCCCTCCTTGGTGGGGGCTGGGAGTCTGCCAGGCATGGCCTGGCCTCACATACCGCTGACCGTTTGGTTGGGTTTGGTGTGGGGCGGATCGGGTTGTGGGTTGGTCGTTTGTTGAGAATTGCACAGTGGACGCGAGCATCTTTGTGGTCAAGTTGTCAAGGGCGAACGGTGAATGCCTTGGCACCAGGAGCCGATGAAGGACGTGGGAGGCCGCGATAGGCCTGGGGGAGCTGTCAACCAAGCTGTGATCCCAGGGTGTCCGAATGGGGAAACCTGGCACCAGTCATGTGGTGTCACCCACACCTGAACACATAGGGTGTGTGGAGGGAACGCGGGGAAGTGAAACATCTCAGTACCCGTAGGAAGAGAAAACAATTTAGTGATTCCGTGAGTAGTGGCGAGCGAAAGCGGATCGAGGCTAAACCGGCTGCGTGTGATACCTGTCAGGGGTTGCGTGGTCGGGGTTGTGGGACCCTGCTGAATGTACTGACATGCATTCGAGAAGTTACAAAGTCAGTGGCTAGTCGAACAGTCTGGAATGGCTGACCGTAGACGGTGAGAGTCCGGTAGGTGAAAGTTGCTGACCTTCTGTGGGTGTTCCCGAGTAGCGGCGGACCCCTGAAATCTGCCGTGAATCTGCCAGGACCACCTGGTAAGCCTAAATACTTCCTGGTGACCGATAGCGGACAAGTACCGTGAGGGAATGGTGAAAAGTACCCCGGGAGGGGAGTGAAATAGTACCTGAAACCGTTCGCCTACAATCCGTCGGAGCCTTGCGGGGTGACGGCGTGCCTTTTGAAGAATGAGCCTGCGAGTTAGTGGCATGTGGCGAGGTTAACCCGTGTGGGGGAGCCGTAGCGAAAGCGAGTCTGAATAGGGCGATTCAGTCGCGTGTCCTAGACCCGAAGCGGAGTGATCTAGCCATGGGCAGGCTGAAGCGCGGGTAAGACCGCGTGGAGGGCCGAACCCACCAATGTTGAAAAATTGGGGGATGACCTGTGGTTAGGGGTGAAAGGCCAATCAAACTCCGTGATAGCTGGTTCTCCCCGAAATGCATTTAGGTGCAGCGTCGCGTGTTTCTTGCCGGAGGTAGAGCACTGGATGGTCTAGGGGGCCCACAAGCTTACCGAAATCAGCCAAACTCCGAATGCCGGTAAGTGAGAGCGCGGCAGTGAGACTGCGGGGGATAAGCTTCGTAGTCGAGAGGGAAACAGCCCAGATCACCAGCTAAGGCCCCTAAGCGTGTGCTAAGTGGAAAAGGATGTGGGGTCGCATAGACAACCAGGAGGTTGGCTTAGAAGCAGCCACCCTTTAAAGAGTGCGTAATAGCTCACTGGTCAAGTGGTTCCGCGCCGACAATGTAGCGGGGCTCAAGCACACCGCCGAAGCTGTGGCATTCACATTTTATCCTCGCTTGGACTTGATTCCTTGTGCAGGTGTGTGGATGGGTAGGGGAGCGTCGTGCCGCGAGTGAAGCAGCGGGGTGACCCAGTTGTGGACGCGGCACGAGTGAGAATGCAGGCATGAGTAGCGAAAGAAGGGTGAGAAACCCTTCCGCCGGATGACCAAGGGTTCCAGGGCCAGGCTAATCCGCCCTGGGTGAGTCGGGACCTAAGGCGAGGCCGAGAGGCGTAGTCGATGGACAACGGGTTGATATTCCCGTACCCGCGAAAGAGCGTCCCTGATGAACCTCGTTGTGCTAACCACCCGAGCTGCCTGATGTCTTCGGACGGATGGTGGTGAGCGTGGGAACCTGATGGGTAGTAGTCAAGCGATGGGGTGACGCAGGAAGGTAGCTGAGCCCGGCCGGTGGTTGTGCCGGGGTAAGCGTGTAGGCCGTGTTGTAGGCAAATCCGCAACACATGAAGGCTGAGACGTGATGCCGAGCCGATTCAGGTGAAGTCAGTGATCCTATGCTGCCGAGAAAAGCCTCTAGCGAGTTCTTAGCGGCCCGTACCCCAAACCGACACAGGTGGTCAGGTAGAGAATACCGAGGCGATCGGGCGAACTGTGGTTAAGGAACTCGGCAAATTGCCCCCGTAACTTAGGGAGAAGGGGGGCCGGAGACGTGAAGCCCCGCGCGGGTGGAGCGTTGTATGGCCGCAGAGAGCAGGGGGAAGCGACTGTTTACTAAAAACACAGGTCCATGCGAAGAAGTAATTCGATGTATATGGACTGACGCCTGCCCGGTGCTGGAACGTTAAGGGGACCTGTTAGCTCTTCGGGGCGAAGCGGAGAACTTAAGCGCCAGTAAACGGCGGTGGTAACTATAACCATCCTAAGGTAGCGAAATTCCTTGTCGGGTAAGTTCCGACCTGCACGAATGGCGTAACGACTTCCCCACTGTCTCAACCACAGGCCCGGCGAAATTGCAGTACGAGTAAAGATGCTCGTTACGCGCGGCAGGACGGAAAGACCCCGGGACCTTTACTATAGCTTGACATTGGTACTCGAATTAGCTTGTGTAGGATAGGTGGGAGCCGGTGAAGTCCATACGCCAGTATGGGTGGAGGCAATCTTGAAATACCACTCTGGTTGATTTGGGTATCTAACTTCGGACCGTTATCCGGTTCAGGGACAGTGTCTGGTGGGTAGTTTAACTGGGGCGGTTGCCTCCTAAAAGGTAACGGAGGCGCCCAAAGGTTCCCTCAGCCTGGTTGGCAATCAGGTGTTGAGTGCAAGTACACAAGGGAGCTTGACTGTGAGACTGACAGGTCGAGCAGGGACGAAAGTCGGGACTAGTGATCCGGCACTTGCGAGTGGAAGCGGTGTCGCTCAACGGATAAAAGGTACCCCGGGGATAACAGGCTGATCTTCCCCAAGAGTCCATATCGACGGGATGGTTTGGCACCTCGATGTCGGCTCGTCGCATCCTGGGGCTGTAGCAGGTCCCAAGGGTTGGGCTGTTCGCCCATTAAAGCGGTACGCGAGCTGGGTTTAGAACGTCGTGAGACAGTTCGGTCCCTATCCGCCGTGCGCGTAGGATACTTGAGAAGGGCTGTCCCTAGTACGAGAGGACCGGGACGGACGAACCTCTGGTGTGCCAGTTGTCCTGCCAAGGGCACGGCTGGTTAGCTACGTTCGGAAGGGATAACCGCTGAAAGCATCTAAGCGGGAAGCCTGCTTCAAGATGAGGTATCCCACCCACTTTGTGGGGTAAGGCCCCCAGCTAGACGACTGGGTTGATAGGCCGGAAATGTAAGCCCGGTAACGGGTTCAGTTGACCGGTACTAATAGGCCGAGGACTTGACTACTAAGCTGCTACGCGTCCACTGTGCAACTCTGAACAAGCGAACACCCGTGATTTTGTGCCGGGGTTGTTTGATATGTTCATAGAGTTACGGCGGTCATGGCGGAGGGGAAACGCCCGGTTACATTCCGAACCCGGAAGCTAAGCCCTCCAGCGCCGATGGTACTGCACTCGTGAGGGTGTGGGAGAGTAGGACGCCGCCGGACAATCTTCCAG
>NZ_JBIALC010000025.1:0-1367 GCF_042873195.1 Micromonospora arida
TTCGGCACGTTCACCGGCAGCTACAAGCTCCCGGCGAACTCGTGGAAGTGGAACTCGTTCAAGACGATCACCGGTGACCACAACGGTGACGGCCGGACCGATGTCGCAGCCATGTATTACCAGGCGGACGGGTCGATCACCATGCACACCGCGCTGGCGAACAGCGGTGGCGGGTTCGGGGCCTTCACCGGCAGCCTGACCGTGCCCGCCAACGCCGCCTGGCACTGGGACGCCATCCGACTCCTCTGACTTTCCTCCTGGGTGCGGGAGGGCTCACCCCTCAGGGCCCTCCCGCACCTCCCCTCTGGACAGGCAGGCCTCAGCCTGGCGCAGGGACGTGCCCCAACATCCAAGGAGTGTGTAGCAATGCTCAGCATGAAGAGGTCGGCGGTCGTCGTGGCGCTGGCCGTGGTCGCGCTGCTCGGACTCGCCACGCCGGCAGTCGCTCAGGCCGCCGGTGATGACGCCCCTGATGGCCATCCCGCCATGACCGGCTCGGCTCAAGCCGCCGCTGCCGCAACCGTGCCTCCCGGGTATCCGGTCACCGGCATCGACGTCTCACACCACCAGGGCACCATCGACTGGGCGGCGGTGGCCCGCGGTGGAGCCAAGTTCTCGTACGCCAAGGCAACCGAGGGGCTTTCCTTCGTGGACAGTTCCTTCACCGCCAACTTCCGTGGCGCCAAGCAGAACGGCATCCTGGCGGGCGCCTACCACTACGCCCGCCCCGACGTGTCCGATGGCACCAGCCAGGCGAACTACTTTCTCGATCGCGCTCAGTACTCGCAGGATGGCAAGACGCTCATCCCGATGCTGGACATCGAATGGCCCTGGGAGGGTTCGGGCGCGCCGTCCCCGTGCTACGGGCTGAGCACGAGCCAGATGTCGACGTGGGTCAAGCAGTTCGTGGACCGGGTCTACGCGCGCACCGGCCAGCGAACGATGATCTACACGAACACCAAGTGGTGGAATCCGTGCACCGGCAACAACGCGACGTTCGGCGCCAATCCGCTCTTCATCGCCAACTACAGCTCGACGTACAAGCCGCTGCCCGCGGGCTGGAACCAGTTCACGCTGTGGCAGTACTCGGACAGTGGCTCCCTGCCGGGCGACCAGGACGTGTTCAACGGAAGCCTCACCCAGCTCCAGGCGCTCGCCGGGGGCAGCCCGGAGCCTACTCCGGTCGCGGACCCGAACGTGGTGCAGCTGTCGGGGGACTTCAACGGTGACGGGCGCGACGACGCCGCGATGCTCTACCACTACAGGGACGACTCGATCGAGTTGTTCACGTCGTTGGCCAATGCCAGTGGTGGGTTCGGGGCGTACTTCGGCAGTTACAAGCTGCCGGCGAATTCGTGGAAGTGGGA
>NZ_JBIALC010000026.1:0-1325 GCF_042873195.1 Micromonospora arida
ACTATTCAGTCCCATGACATCTGTCAGTGGTGAAGTCCCGATACATGTGTCAGTTGGTAGGGATCTTGGGTGCGCTGGTAGATGGTGCCTGGCATGGCTTCTCGGCGGCATGTCATGAACTTGCTCGATGCGCAGCTGGCTGCTGGGGTGCGGATCAACGCGGCCGAGTTCGCGCGTGTGCATAGTGTGTCGGTTCGTACCGTGTACCGGCATCAGGCACGGATCCGGGACGTGGGCGAGTGGCATGAGCGGTCCCGGCGGCCGCACCGCAGTCCGCGGGTGACGCCACCGGACCTGGACGCCTGGATCTGCAAGCTGCGCGCCGAACTCGGCCTGGACAATGGGGCTGACTTCATCCGCGACGCCCTGATAGAGGTGCATGCCGCTACCGGTGCGCCGTGGCGAGTGCCGTCAAGGTCGACGGTCAACCGGGTCCTGGCCCGCCATGACCTGCTCGAACGGAACCCGGCGAAACGACCGCGCAGCTCGTTTCGCCGGTTCGTCTACGCCCGCCCCCGCGACTGCTACCAGATCGACGCCACGAACGTTCGGCTCGCCGACGGCAGCCTCGCCGTGGTCTTCGACGTCCTGGACGACTGCACCCGAACCCTCGTCGGCTGTCACACGACGATCGCGGAGACTGCCGAAGGCGCGGTCACCGCGATCAGGCAGGCGTTCACCGAGTACGGCGCCCCGGCGATCGTGTTGTCCGACAACGGCACCGCGTTCACCAGCCGACTGACCCGACCCGGATCGATCTCCACGTTCGTCCAGTGCCTCCTGGACCACAGCGTCCGGCCGATCAACTCCAGCCCCTACCACCCACAGACCTGCGGCAAAGTCGAACGCCACCACCAAACCCTCAAGAAATGGCTGAGCACCCAACCCGCCCCCAACACCCACGCCGAGCTGCAACACCTGCTGGACGCCTACCGCCGCTACTACAACACCCAACGACGCCACAGCGCCCTACCGCGACGCACCACCCCCGCCCAGGCATGGACAAACGCCCCCAGCCTCGGCGGACCGGCCGACCTCCCCCTGCAGACCGACGCCACCCTGCACCGCTGCCTCGTCAGCAGCACCGGCGCCATCTCCGTCGCCGGACACCGCACCAGCGTCGGCACCACCCACGCCGGCACCACCGTCAGCGCCATCCGCGACCAAAACCGAATCACCATCTACAACCGCGACGGCCAACCCCTCGGCCACTTCCACCCCAACACCGACCGGACCTACATCAGCCTCACCCGAACAACCTGATCAACAACACCTGACACATCTATCGGGACTTCCCCTTGACACATGTCTCGGGACAGCACAGT
>NZ_JBIALC010000027.1:0-1048 GCF_042873195.1 Micromonospora arida
TAGGGCCTGTGTCGAAGTCGGTTACAGCCACTCGTTGATCGCGGCGATGTGAACGGTGGCTTCGTAGCGGACGGCGAGTTTGTCGAAGCGGGTGGCTACGGCCCGGTTGCCCTTGAGCCGGTTGATTCCGCACTCCACGGCATGACGCTGCTTGTACCGTTCGGGGTCGAAGGCCGGGGGTCGGCCGCCCTTGGACCCCAGCTTGCGCCGGTTGGCGTCTTGGTCGGCTTTCGAGGGAATCGTCGCGGCAATGCCGCGTCGGCGCAGGTAGCGGCGGTTAGCCTTCGACGTGTACGCCTTGTCGGCCAGGACCCGGTCCGGGCGGGTCCGGGGTCGGCCGGCGTCGAGACGGGGCACTCGGATCCCGTCGAGCACCGGAATGAACTGCGGGCTGTCCCCGCGCTGCCCGGCGGTCAACACGATCGACAACGGCTTCTGCCCCTGCTCGCAGGCCAAATGCAGCTTCGTGGTCAACCCGCCCCGCGACCGGCCGAGCGCGTGATCGGTCGGCTCGACCGTGACCCCGCCCGGCGGCTCGGTCTGCAGATCCCCCTTTTACGCGCCCCGGCAGCGTGCTGATGCGCTCGGGCGACCGTCGAGTCCACCGACACGTCCCAGACCACACGTCCGGCCGCATCAGCCACGGCCTGCAACACGGTCAGGATCTTCGCCCAGGTCCCATCACGCTGCCAACGCCGGAACAGCCCATACGCCGCGGCCCAGGATCCGTAGTACTCCGGGACGTCCCGCCACGGCGCACCGACCCGTGTCCGCCACCTGATCCCATCAATGAGCTGCCGTTTCGTCCATGTCGACGGTCGACCTGGCCTACGCCCCACAGGCAGCAGCGGCTCCAGCGCCACCCACTCTGCGTCGGTCAGGTCATGCCGCCTCGCCACCGCTAGGGTGTCCACGAGGTCTCCGGTGTTCGGGTTCTGCTTGGTCGCTGAACCAGATACCGGAGACCTCGCTACATCTCGAACACCGACACGCGAAGATCCTCACCCAACAACTCAAGCCCTGGCACCGACTTCGACACAGGCCCTAG